>NZ_JAPNLM010000047.1 GCF_026627255.1 Streptomyces antarcticus
CGGCATCCTCACCGAAGTCGACACCGGCAGCTTCGCCAGGAAGCAGTAGCCGACCGAGCACCGTGACCAGCAGCCCCGCCCCAGCCTCACCCGGAAATGGACATCAACTCGCGAACCGCCCTCTGAGGAAGTCCTCCACCCAGTCGGTCAGCGAGTCGAGTTCGTTCTCCCGCTCTTCGCCGTCCAGTTCCAGGATCGGCTTCGGCTCGGGTGGCATCACGGGGGCGGGCATTCCGGGAAGCCCCGGCATGGAGAAGCCGGCGAAGGGCATCGGAATCGGGTCGGGTGCGGCGGCCAGGCTGTCGAGCTGCCTGGCCTGCTGGGCCGACTGGTCCAGGAGCTTGCGGACGCTGGCCTCGATGCTCTCCAGGTCGGCTTCGGGAACGCGGATCGGATCCATCGGCTGGCCGTCGGGGCCGTCTATGGGTTCGAGCACGAAGGTCTCTCCTCGCAGCCGCATGCGGCACGTCGGAATTCGAAATAGGGGCTGGAGTTCAACCATCCACACATTCCCCGGTTTGGCTGACCGGGGATCGCGTGCTAAAAAGCCCCCGCGCGGCGGGGACAGAAAGACGAGATACCGACTCCTGCCCCCGCCGCGAGCGGGTGAGGCCTCAGGCGGAAAGGACGAAGTCGTCCTGGGAATGGGTCTGCTGGAGGGCTTCGGTGAGCCGGTCGGAGGCGATCTCGGCGTAGTGTTTGGTCTTCTCGACGCCGATGAAGTCCCGGCCCTCCAGCAGAGCGGCGACACCGGTGGAGCCCGATCCTGCGCAGAAATCGAGGACGGTGCCGCCCGGCGGGCTGATCTTGACGAGCTCGCGCATCACCTCGACCGGCTTCTGCGTGATGTGCTGCCGCTTTCGGCCCGCCGGCTGCGAGCCGGAGTACAGGCCCGGGAGGTAGACCTCGTTACGGGAGCCGTCCATGTCGCCGTTGGACCCCCAGACGATGAACTCGCAGTTCTGGGTGAACCGGCCCTTTTGCGGGCGGGCGGCCGGCTTGTGCCAGGCCAGCACCCCGCGCCATACCCAGCCGGCGGCCTGGATCGCGTCGGTGGTGATAGGCAGCTGACGCCAGTCGGTGAACAGCAGCGCCGTACCGCCCGGACGGGTTGCCCGCTGGGCTTCGGTCATGATCTGCGTCAGCCAGAACCCGTAGCTGCGCTGATCCATGTTCTCGCCGGTGAAGTCCGGCAGGACATGACCGGCGTCCGCGGAGGTGTACTTCTGCCGGGCCGTCCGGCTCGTACGCTCCTTCGCCGTCCGCCCGCCCGAGTTGTACGGCGGGTCGGTGATGACGGAGTCGACGCAGTTGTCCGGGAGGGTGGACAGGACGCTGAGGGCGTCGCCCTGATGCAGGGAGAAAGGCAAAGAGGTACCCCAATATCGGTTCGGGAGAGGCGAGGGTGGACTCCTACTCGCGGCAATGACATCGCCTGTCCGGATGCGGACACAGGTGTGCCATAGGGCCATAAGGCGGTTGTGCGAGGGGAGTTCCAAAACTGTAGGGCACGATCCCCGGTTGACCACGGTCGCCGCCAAAACCCTTGAAATAGAGCCTTGATCATCATTTTCTTGGTCAACCGGGGATCCGCACTTACTGTTTTGGAACTGCCCGGTGCACACAGCGCCGCTGGTCGTATTCCCCCGTCATGCCCACACGGAGGCACCCCCTTGTCCCGGCACACCTGATCCGCCCGGACGCCGTCGCGAGCGGCAACTCGCAGCAGCGTCCAGGCGCACAGCTCACCCATCACCCGGCCTGCCGCGCCCTTCTCACATCTCCACGGCACCGCGCGGCCGGGACTTCACACACCGAAGGACCCCCTATGCCCTCCCCACGCCCTCCCCTGCCTGAAATCCGGCCGCCGGCCCCGCCCGGCGAGCGCGGAGGCATCCCGGATTGAAGGCCGCAGCCGCCGCCATCGGCCTCCTGTGCCTCTCCCCTCTCGCCCTCGCCACCACCGTCTCCATGGCCGCGGCCGGAAGCGCCGCCGCCCGAAGCGCCCCCTGCACCCCAGGCGGCGCGAACGTCGATGCCTCCGCGGTCGCCAAGCAGGTTGCGGCGATCCTCGGCGGTCAGGGCGGCGACAGCTCGATCCGCGTCGAGGGCCTGGAACTGCCCGCCGAGCAGATCCCCCACGCCAAGACCATCGTCGCCACCGGCATCGCCCTGAAGGTCCCCGAGCGCGGACAGGTCATCGCGCTCGCCACCGCCATCCAGGAATCACGGCTGCGCAACCTCAACTCCGGCGACCGGGACTCGCTGGGCCTGTTCCAGCAGCGGCCCAGCCAGGGCTGGGGCACCCCCGAGCAGATCCGCGACCCCGTCTACGCCTCCACGAAGTTCTACAAGGGGCTGCTGGAGGTCAAGGGGTGGCACCAGATGACCATCACCCAAGCCGCCCAGGCCGTGCAGCTCTCCGGCTTCCCAAACGCGTACGCGCAGTGGGAGCCGCTGGCCCGGGCCCTGCAGCAGGCCATCGTCAAGACGCTGCCGAACGGCGGCATAGGCCAGGCAGGCCAGGAACCCGGCACCCCTCCGGGCGGCGCCGGAGGCTGCAAACCGGGCGAGGACGGCGCCGACTGGGGCTCCATCCCCGAAGGCACCGTCCCCACCGGGTACAAGATCCCGGCTGATGCCTCACCGAAGGCCCGTACCGCGATCGACTGGGCGATGCACCAGCTCGGCACCCTCTACCAGTGGGGCGGCACCTGCACGGCGCCGCGCGGCCCCGACCCCATGGGCCGCTGCGACTGCTCCAGCCTCATGCAGCAGGCCTACGCCAAGGCCGGTATCCAGCTCACCCGCACCACGTACACGCAGGTCAAGGAGGGTGACGCCGTACCGGCGAACGCCCTTAAGCCCGGTGACCTGCTCTTCACCCGTGGCACCGCCGCCGTCCCCGAGCACGTCGGCATGTACATCGGCGCCGGCCTGGTGATCAACGCGCCGCGCACAACGAAGCCGGTGCGGATCGAGAAGGTCGGCGACTGGCAGATCCTCGCCGTCCGCCGCATCCCCGCGCTCAGCAAGTAACCGCCCGCCGCCCGCAGAGGCGGGCCCGCGCCGGGCCTCTCTCCCGCGCCCCGAGCGCCCCTCTCCCTTTCCCCGCATACCCGCAGGGCCTCTTAGGCCTGCGCCGCAAGGAGCTTCGCCATACCCATTTCACTCGCAGACCGCGTCCTCTACCTCGCCTACGACCCCGGAATCACTCCAAAGGAGGGCGGTCTTCCCGGACTTTCCGTCCTGCGCAACGTCGTCAGCTCGATCAACCTCTTCGGCATCATCGCCGTCGTCGGCGCCCTGGCCGTATCGCTGGGCGTGTGGGCTTGGGGCCACCACAGCGGCGGCCACCAGGCCGAGGCCAACGGGAAGAAGGGCGCCGTCGTGTCCGCGGGCGCCGCCCTCGGCCTCGGCGCCGCCAACGGCATCGTGGCCTTCTTCTCCACCCTGGGGACGCAGGTCAACTAGTGCCGAAACGTTCCCTCTCCCCCCTGCACCGGGCCACCACGCACTGGTCGGCCGGCCGACGGATCCTCGTCGCCGCTGTGGTCATCACAGCGCTCCTCGGGGCCGCCGGGCTGACCGCCTGGTTCACCGCCCGCGGCGGCCACAGGAAGGCCGACGCCTCACCCGCGGCCCCTGCTCCGAGCTCGCCCGCCGGCACAGCCCCGAAGCCTCCCATCGGTACGGGCGCGGTCCCGGCCCCGCCGAAGCTGACCGACCCACTCGCCTACGCCCGGGCGGCGGCGGTGATGCTCTGGTCGTACGACACCCGCACCACCAGCCGTGACCAGCACCTCGCCGGCATGAACGCGTGGATGACCCGCGAGACGAAGTACACCGACTGGACGGCGATCTCCGGGCAGGTCCCGGACCCGGTGCTGTGGTCGCGCATGGCCGACAACGCCCAGTACGCCACCGCCGCCGTGGCCGAGGCCCACTTCCCCTCCGCGTTCAAGCAGGCCCTCGCCGAGAACCCGTCCGCGATCACCGAGGCGTACATCTACGCGGTCACCGTCACCGGCAAGCAGGCCATCGCCTGGAAGGGCGGCGGGGGCGGTGCCGAGGACCGCGCCGTCACCCTCGCCGTCCAGTGCCGCCCCAGCTCCGACTGCGCCCTGGTCTCCCTCGCTCCCAGCGTCGCCCCGTAACACGCCACTGAAGAAAAGGAGGTAAGCCTCCAGTGGACTTCTGCTCCATACCCCTCGCCAGCAAGCTGTGTTCCGCGGCCGACGCCATCGACTTCGTCAACGACCCGGGCAAGGCCATCACCGAGGGCATCGGCAACTGGATCGCCAAGTCGGCCGGCCAGTTCGCCGCAGCATCCGCCGACCTCGCAGCCGAGGCCGTCAACGCCACCACCAAGGTGGACCTGAGAGCCGGCTGGTTCGTCGACAACTACGAGCTGCTGCTGCCGATCGGCCTGACCATCCTGGTCGCAACATTCTGCGCCCAGCTCATCCGGGCCGCGATCCGGCGCGACGGCCAGGCCCTGACCCAGGCTTTCACCGGCACCGCCGGCGGCGTCATCTTCTGCTTCGTCGCCATCGCCGGCACCACCGTCGCCATCGAAGTCGTCGACGCGCTGTCCGACGGATTGTTCGCGGCAGCGCACACCTCGATTGAGGAGGCGGTGCGCCGCATGGTCAAGGCCAGTTCCGTCGCCTCGATGGTGCCGCTGGGATGGATGATCCCCGGCATCGTCGGCCTCGGGGCCGGCATCGGGGCCATCCTCTACTGGTGCGTGATGATGGTCCGCAAGGTCGGCATCCTCGTCCTGGTGACCCTGGCCGTCTTTGCCGGGGCCGGCGGCGGCTGGGAAGCTGCACGGCGCTGGCGCCGGGGCTGGATCGAAGCCACCGCCACTCTGGTCGTATCGAAGCTGCTGATGACGATCGTGTTCCTCCTGGGCATCTCCGCCCTCGGACAGACCCAGGCCAAGGACGGACTGGGCGCACTGGCTGACTGCCTCGCCGGAGTCGTGATCATGATGATGGTCCTGCTCTGCCCGTACGCCACCTTCAAGTTCGTGCACTGGGCGGCGGAGGGCACCGACGGCGAGTCGATCCACCGGGCCGGTGGCACCGGTGCGCAGATGGCAAAGCAGCACACCGAGCAGGCAGCCCGTAAGGCCGCCGCGATGGCCGCGACAGGCGGAGCCGGTGCCGCGGCCGGAGCCGGCGCAGCGCCGCAGGGCCCCGCCGGGTTCCCCGGTGACATCGCCGCCAACCCCACCGGCGGATCCGGGGGCGAGCAGAACGGTGCCCCGATGCCGTCTTCCGGCGGGGGTGCGGCGACCGACGCGCTGTCCAAGGCGGTTCAGCCTCCGCCGACCAGCGCGAGCCAGGACACCAGCGGCCAGCTCGGCGGAAGCTCCGGATCCTCCCCGTCCGGCACCTCCGGCTCTGGCGGTACGGGTCCCGTTCCCCGCAGTACCCAGGAAGGCCCGCCGCAGGGCGCGCCCGCGCAGGGCCCGGCCACCGCGAGCAGTCCCTTCGCGAGCGGGCCCTCGCCCACCGGTTCCTGACCTGACCCGTCCACGCCGCCCGGGCGGGACACGCCGCACCACGATGCCGTGTCCCGCCCGGGCTCCAACCCCCGTGCCTCGAAAGCGGATTCCGCCTTGTCTGACCTTGTCCTCCCCCTCACCATCAAATTCCCCCACAGGTCGCGGCGCGGCATCCTGCTCGGCCTGTCCCTGCCCCAGCTCACCCTCACCTCCACGGCCCTCGCCCTGCTCCTGGCCACCGTGGTGTCCACCGGCCTGGTTGGCGCCCTCGCACTGACCCCCCTGTGGGCCTCGGTCGCAGCCTTCGTCGTCATCCGGCGCCACGGCCGCTCCTTGATCGACTGGGCGCCGATCGTCCTGCGCTACGCCCAGCGCCGGCGCACCGGCCAGAGCCTGTGGCTGGCCCGCGCGGTGTCGAGGCCCCGTACCGACGGCATGCTCCACCTGCCCGGCACCGCCGCCTCGCTGCGCGTGGTCACGCCCTCCGGTTCGCAGGCCGCCGCCGTCCACGACCCCCATGCCCAGACTCTGACCGCCATCGCCCGCGTCTCCAGCAGGGCCTTCGCCCTCCTCGACCCCGCCACCCAGAACTCCAACGTGGCCGCCTGGGGCCGGGCCCTGGCCGGCATCGCCCGCAGCGGGCACATCGCCACCGTGCAGGTCCTGGAACGTACCGTCCCCGACTCCGGTGACACCCTGACTCGGCACTGGACCACCCACGGCCACCCCCAGGCCCCGGTCGCGGGGCAGGTGTACTCCGAACTCGTCTCCTCGGCCGGTCCGGCCGCCGCCCCGCATGAGAGCTACCTGGCGATCTCCCTGGACCTGAAGGCCGCCAAGCGGCTCATCTCCCAGGCCGGCGGCGGACTGCCCGGCGCCTTCACGGTGCTGGGCCAGACCACCGCGTCCGTCGCCCAGGCCGCGCGCGGCGCCGGACTGATGGTCACCGGCTGGCTCACCGCCCGCGAGATCGCCGCCGTGGTCCGCACTGCGTACGACCCCAAGGCCCTGGCCGGGCTGCAGCAGTGGTCCGAGCACGGCAGGGCCGAGGCCGAACCGGCCGCCGCGGGCCCGGTCGTCCAGGTTGAGGAGTACGACCGCGTCATCACCGACTCCGCCCGTCACGCCACCTACTGGGTGGAGAACTGGCCGCGGACCGAGACGACGTCCGGCTTCCTGCATGGGCTGATGTTCACCGCCGGCGTGCGCCGCTCCTTCTCCCTTATATACGTGCCCCAGGGACTCGAGTCCGCGCTGCGCGACGTGCAGCGCACCAAGGCCACGATCATCGCCGACGCCGCCGAGCGCCAGCGCCGCGGACAGGTCGACTCCGAGGCCGACTCCGTCGAGTACGGGGACGTCAAGGAACGCGAGCGCCAGCTGATCGCCGGGCACGCCGACGTCGCCCTCACCGGCCTGCTGACCGTCTCCGCAGAGACCGACGCCCAGCTCGACGCCGCGTGCGCGCAGATCGAGACCGCCGCCGTCAGCGCCCAGGTCGACCTGCGCCGCCTGATCTACCAGCAGCCCGAAGCCCTCACCCTCGCAGCGCTCCCCCTGGCCCGCACCGCCCTGTAGCCCGCCGGCACGGATCGGCCCCCACCCCCGGGAGTTTCCACACCCATGCACACCCTCGACCATGCCCGCCTGGCCATCGAACTCCAGGCCCTCATCGATGAGGCCCGCACGCTCAGGGCCGAACAACAGGCGGAGCTCGCTCCGTACCTGACCGCCGACGGCGACGTGAACGAGGACTATCTACGCGAATACGGCGACGCCCGCATCACCACGGCCATTGAGGCCGCCGACCGGCTCGACACCCTCCTCAACCAGCTCGGCCTACTCACCGGCCCGCCCGCGCGCCTGCCCTTCACCGTGACCATCGCCGGCCGCGAACGCCACGACGGCGAGCGGCCGTACAGCTTCGCCGTATACGCAACCGGCCTCGACGACGCCCTCCACACACTCCCCGAGCTGCCGACCTTCCAACGCTGGCTGCGCGACGTCGGCGGTCCGAGCACCGAGCCCGACGTGGCACTGGTGGCCGAGCAGTGCCACCCCGGGCTTCGCGCACCAGGCGAGTGCATCGACCTCCGCGCCGAGCAGGCCGCCCGTACCAACACACGCTCAAGCACGGTTCCTTCCCAGCCGGCCGTCCCGGGCGCTGCCCACCGCCCCCCGCACCGCCACCGCTGACCCACAGAAAGGCCCGCTTCTTGGCTCCCTACCTCACCGCTGTGAGCGACGCACACCCGTACCTGCGGGCCGCCACTGCCGGCATCCGCCACCACACCCGCCAGAGCGCAACCACCGGCGCTCCCGCCGACCGCACACACCTTGACGTCTTGCACGGCCACCTCACCGGGCTGCACCTGCTCCTGGACCGGCTCGCCGAGACCACCCGGCCGCAGCACCCGGCCGCCGGACGGCACCTCGCCTCGGCGCACCTGCGGCTGTGGCAGGCCGCAGCCGCAGTGCATGACGCCTTCCACACCCTCCCCGCCGCCGAGGCCACCGGCTCCGACACGGGCTGCCGTCCCGACCGGCTGCCCGAGGGACCGCCGGTCCTCACCATCTGCCAGCGCCAGCTCGCCTCCGGCCACGCCATCCGCCGCAAGACCACCCCCGCCGACCACGGCCCCCGCCCGGCACGTACCGCCTGAGGGCAGCCCCCGCAGAAACGATCCGCCCCCATGTCTCAGCACCGCCCCGGACGCCGCGCCCGCCGCGCGTCCGCCAGCCCCCTGTTCACCCCCCACGGCACCGACCGCAACACCCGCAAGGCCGCCCGCCGCCAGCTCGCCGAAGCTCAGGCCAAAGCCCGGGCGGAATCCACCTCCCCCTCCGGCGAACACGAGCCCGCCGAAGCGGCAATGCCGGCGTCGCTCTATCCCGCCGCCGGACGGCCCGGCGCCGCCTCGGCCCGCGGCAACAAGCTCCGGCTGCCCGCCCACCGCATGACCACCGCCGTCGCCGCCGGCGCCTATCCGTTCCTCGCCGAAGGCGGCCTGGGAGCCGACGGCATCTACATCGGCCGCGACGTCCACGCCGAAGCCGCCTTCGTCTTCGACCCGTTCACCCTGTACGGCAAAGTCGACGGGTTCACCAACCCGAACATCCTGCTCGCCGGCGTGATTGGCCAGGGCAAGTCCGCCTTGGCCAAGTCCTTCGCGCTGCGGTCGGTCGCCTTCGGATACCGCGTCTACGTGCCCTGCGACCCCAAGGGCGAATGGACGCCCGTCGCGCAGGCCCTCGGCGGCACCTCGATCGCGCTCGGCCCCGGCCTGCCCGGCCGCCTCAACCCCCTGGACGCCGCCCCACGGCCCCCGTCCGTAACGGAGGCCGACTGGGCGGGCGAGGTCCGAAAGCGCCGCCTGCTCCTTCTCGGCTCCCTCGCCCGCACCGTCCTGGGCCGCGACCTCATGCCGATGGAACACACCGCCCTCGACATCACCCTCGACGGCGTCGTCAAGGCCGCAGCCGCGGCGGGCCGGACCCCGCTCCTGGGCGACATCGCCCACACCCTGGCCCAGCCCGCCCTCCTCGACCAGGCAGCCGGCACCGTCTCCGGCCACCTCGGAGAGGCAGCCCGCGACCTCGCGCACGCCATGCGCCGCCTCGTCCACGGTGACCTGGCCGGCATGTTCGACGCCCCCTCCACCGTCGCCTTCGACCCGGACACCCCGATGCTCTCCATCGACCTGTCCCGCCTCGGCGGATCCGGCGACGACACCGCACTCGTCCTCGCCATGACCTGCGCCTCCGCCTGGATGGAGTCCGCCCTCACCGACCCGCGCGGCGGGCGAAGGTGGATCGTCTACGACGAGGCATGGCGCCTGATGCGCCACCCCGCCCTGCTGCAACGCATGCAGTCCCAGTGGAAGCTCTCCCGCGGCCTCGGCATCGCCAACCTCATGGTCATCCACCGGCTGTCCGACCTACTGACCGCCGGTGACGCCGGATCCCAGGGCCGCGCCCTGGCCGAAGGACTCCTCGCGGACTGCAGCACCCGCATCATCTACCGCCAGGAAACCGACCAGGTCCACGCAGCCGCCACCCTGCTCGGCCTCACCTCCGTAGAGACCGAAGCGATCTCCCACCTCACCCGCGGACGCGGCCTCTGGAAGGTCGCCGGCAGGTCCTTCATCGTCCAGCACCTGCTCCACCCCGCCGAACAAACCCTGTTCGATACCGATTCCCGCATGCACTGAAAGGCCGCTAGTTGCTGCTCTACAAGGACGACGTCTATCCCGAGGATCTGCGCTTTACCAACCCTGATTTTCTACGCCGGTTCTCGCGGACCGTCGACCAGCACGCCGAGAGGCTGCCACAGGGTGGTGACCTCGTTCGGGGCGCAGGGCTTCTCCACTGCGTCGACCGCATCGACGAGGCGATCTCCTACATCACGTGGTGCTTGGAGGAAGTCACCACCGAAGTGAACCTCTGCTACAACGGCAAGACCAAGCGGCCTCCGGTCGATGGGCATGACCGGCGCGCTGTGGCTGTCAGTCAGTGCGCTGTTCCGTTGGGCACCGCCCTGACCCGTCTGGTCAAGGCCATCGACCGTCTCAGCGCCTTCTACCCGGTCCTCGGCTCAAGGGCGGCCGATGCGGATATCCCCATTCCCGATGACCTTCTGCGCCCGCTCCGTCGAGAGCTGGCCGGCGCGCGCACCGCAATGCGAAAGACAGCCAAGCAGCTTCGGAGCAACGCCGACCAGCTGGACCACCCCGTCACCAACGGTGTGCAACTCGCAGCGGACGCCTGATGACACCCCACGGGGAACCCCAAGCCCCGGCACCTCTGCCGGACCACCGAAACGTCCATGACCCCCGATGGCAGGAGGTGTGGGCCAGGTACGCCCGCCTGACCACCCCGCTACGCGAGCGCGGCATGACCTGCGATGTTCAGTACGGGATGAGCGCCTGGCTCGTCTACGCCTGGCCACCGGGCCACGACTCCGTTGTCATCATCGGAGCACAAGGCGGATGGCTGGCCACACACGAGGCTCCCGCCGAGGACAGGACCTCGATGACGGTCCTCTACGACTCCACCGCGTCGACTGAACCCCTTGATCTTCTCAACATCGGCCCACTGCTCTCCGCGATCGACGCACTTCTCGCACGGCTCCCCCGCGCCCCGTCGACACCCGCAACCGCCGGCGTGCACGTGGCCGAGGTCCCCGCCCCTCCGCCCGCCGTACGCGGCACCCGCAGCCGCAGCCGCTGATCACCGCCCCCGTCCCCGCCCTTCAGGAAGGTGTCCCGTGCACCACCCCGTCAGCATCCACATAGGACTGCATGCCGCCGGACCGATGTCCCTGCCCCTTACCGACCCGGTGCAACGCGTTCTGTGGTCAAGGGGGTTCGCCTACTGCTCCCGGCTGGACGCGTACACCGCGCCGGTCTCCTTGCCCGTCGAGCAGCAGGAGCACCTCGTGCACCAGGCCGTGCACGCGCTCCAGCCGCTCGGGCTTCCTGTAGCCCACCTTCACCACCCCGCGGTCGCCGCATGACCATTCGCTCCTTCATCGCCCGGCCCACAGACGCCGACGGATACGACGGCATCCACGTCCATCAAGACGGGATCCCCAGCAACTGCCTTCCCCTCCTGCTAACCGCCTACCGGCACAGGTTCAACGGCGACCTGGAGGCCATGTCCCGGCACCTTGTCGACGACGTGGCCGTCAGATGGGATGAGCTGGGCACTGACCTCCTCGACCACGCTCCCAAGGAGCTGGTCCTCGCCCTCACCGGCGGCGAGACCTGGCCAAGCAGCCAGCCCAAGAACCTCTTCACCCTGGACGGCTCGCCCCCGCGGCGGATGACCGTCACCCCCGAAGCCACAGACGAGCTGGAGTGGGGCTACGTGCTGCACCCGTACGGCGTCGAGGTCATCAGCCTGGACGAACATCATCGCGGTCCCGTAGTCGGGTGGGCGACAGACCCCCTGTCCCACTTCAGCGACCACCCGGCGATGTGGCTGCCGACTGGGCCTGTCCCGGGCCGTCCGCCCCGGGCCTCGGCGAACCTGTCGACCACCCCGGTCGCTGCGAGCGCATCCGTCCCGGCCTCCCCGTCCCGCTCCACGCGCCGCTGATCTACAAGGAGTCTTTCTGCCCGGCCAGTTCGTCGTGGGCACGCACCCTCAGTACGGGTACGTCGCCTCCGCGCAAGGAATCCCCCACCACATCAGCCAGTGGTACCTGACCCGTCTCGGGTTCCAACCGCTGCACGGTCTGCACGGCGTCTACCTCCTGCCGGCCCCCACTCATGAGGGGCCCCGGCGGACCCGCCAGGCCGTCGAGAGCCTGCGCCGCAGTGGCTACAAGGTCCACGCCGACTACTCCCTCGACCCCGCCAATACACCGTCCGCGCGGGCGGCGGCCCCGGTCCAGGACCCGCGTACCTGGTACCGGACCGGAATCTCGCAGGCCGCCGCCACCGCCTCGCCCCAGTACGCGACCGCACGGGCCTGGGGATCCAGGCCACCGCAGACCTCGCCCGCACCTCTCTCACCGAGCGCAACCACCCACGTGAGCCGCACCCGCTGATTCGACAAGGACCCGTTCCACCCATGCCCCCCACCGTCCACAACCGCCCCGGCAGCAGCGAGCTGCGTCTGCGGGCCCGCCGGGAGGCCGCGAGGTTTCTGCGCGGCCTGCCCGTGCCCGCTGACCCCGCCGCGCCCTTGCGTGCCTGCACCGAAGCCATGTCCCAGGCCTCGACACCCGCCGAGATCCACGCTCTGACCGAGCTGGCCGCCGGTGGCGAGGATGCCGGGCTGATCGCGCTGCGGAACCTGCTGCGCGCCGCCGGCGCCCGCTGCCGGGAGCAGGGCGAAGTCCAGCTCGCTACCCGCTACGAGCGCACAGGTGACCTGCTCGATATCGCCGACCGGACCCTCTTCCAGCTCGGTGTCGACCTGCTGGCCAGTGCCTACGACGCCGGGCCGGACATAGCCAATCCCCCTCCGGCCTCGGTCGGCTGCGACGAGGGAGCGTCCACCTGAAGTCCTCCGAGATCACCCTCTACACCAGCCACCATCACGGCATCGTCGCCCTGGTCTCCGGCGAATCCTTCCGCTGGGCCCGCACCGCCCTTCAACTCGCCGGATTCGAGAAGGACAGTGACGGCAACTACGTCATGCCGCTGATCGACGCCGACCGTGCCCGCCAGGCCCTGGCCGCCCTCGCAGAGACCTCACGCTCATGCCAGAGCACCGTCACCGCGGCCGACCAGCGCTACATCGGCGACTTCGCGCTCGATGTCAGCAAGCACCTGCCCGGCCAGTGGAAGGTGCAGGTCGAGAACTATCCGCACCCGGCGGCGCAGGGCGACCTCTTCTCATACCTGTGGACGACCGGCCCCAACCTCCGCTTCCTGGAGAACCGGCGGATACCAGCTGCTGCCATCCTGCAGGCCGAGGACGGGGCCGAACTCGCCATCGTCTACAACGCCCGCCACCGCGTGTACGACATCGGGATGCTCGTCCCGAAGGACATGTACCTGGACGAGAACGTCACGCCGCCGCCCGTGATCACCGTGCACCCGGCCCCCGTCCCCGCGGCCCGGAAGATCGTCTCCAGCCTGCTGGCCGACTACCACCGGGCCGTCTTCGAGATGCAGTTGAACCACCTGGGCGATGACCTGGCCTGGGCGCAGGAGGAGTTCGAGCCCGGTACCGTCCAGGACCCTCCCCAGCGCGACCTGGCCAAGGCCTTCGACCGCTTCACCTCCATCGCGCCGCACATCATCGCCTCCCTGCGTACCAGCGACGCCCACGCATTTGACGCGCACGAGAAGGCGTTCCTGGAGGACATGGAGGCCGCGTTCGGCCAGCCGGTCCCGGGCGCCGACGACGCGGGGAAGGCACGAGAGAACCCGAGCCTCGATCTGCTGTCGATGTGGATGAGCGAGGGCGAAGGTCTGGTCGAACTTGCCCGGGCCGCCGTCCGCACCGCACCCGCGCAGACCACCCTCGGCCTCGTCCGTCCTCTGGGCGCACCCGGAGTGCTTCCCTCTCCGCCCTCGCGGGCCGGCGCCGCCCTCAACCGCCGATAGACCACTGGAGCCGCTATTTCCCTCCCCTCGACGCCGCCTCCGCACGAGGCGATCAACGCCCTGACCGGCTGGGCCATCCAGTTCTCGGTCATCACGCTCCGCTGCGAGACGGCCCTGGACCTCTTGCGCAACCGCCACGGCGACATAGGCGACGGCCAGGCGGTCCAGGCCGCCGAGGCCGACCGCAACCGGGAACTCGCCGGCCTCTTCGTCGGCCTCCGGCCCCACCTCACCACGCTGATCGCCCACGCGCGCGCCGGTGTCGAGGCCATACCTCCCGCCCGCCACCACGGCCGCTGGCATCTGCTGATCTCCGACCTCGCCCACGCAGCAGAGGTCGCCGAACAGATCCTGGACGAGCACCCCGACGGCCGGGACACCACCACTCGCGACGCACAGCTGTGGCCCTACCTGCAGACCTGGGGCGAGCACGACCAACTCCTGCGTGACCTGGCCCTCCAGCCGGCCAATCCACCGCCCCCGGGGCCGCGGCTCACGGGGGAGGAGCAGAAGTGGTGGACCACCCGGGCCCGCGCGGCCCGCAGCCGTGATCTGCTCCAGCCCCAGGAGTCGCGGTACGACGCCACAGGCCGCCAGCTCACCGTCGCCCTGATCCCGTACCCGGACGAGGACGAAGAGGTCGTCCTGATCCTCGCCGGGGACATCGACAGCCCGCACATGCAGGTTTTGGGCTGCTACGACACCGACGACGAAGCCATCCGGGACCTCCCGCCAGCGGTCCCGCCCGGGGTGCTCTTCCCCGACGGACAAGCGCCGGTACCCACCGCGCCCACCAGACTTCCCCTCGCCCAACTGACTCGCGACGTCATCGACGCGCAGCACAGCGGCGACGTCGCCGAGGCGATCTCCTACGTCACCGATCGGCCACCCCACGCTCCCGCCGGTCACATCGCCCAGCTCACGGAGTTCCTCGACACCTGCGCCACCTGGGCGGCCGCGCTGGACACCCGGGCCGGGCACGAGATCGCCGTCCGCCTGCGGATGCTCTCGGCCCAGACCGGTCACCTGCTCCAGGACCTCACGCACGTCGGAGAGCAGCTGGAGGAAGCCGTGGCCGTCCTGCCACCGCACCGCACCCCCTCCCCCCGGCATCTGCCCACGCCCCGCCCACCAGCCCTCGCCACCACGCCCGTGGCGGCAGCGCCTCCGGTCAGCACCACCTCCGCGCACCGCCGATAGCGACCGGCCCGGCTCCCACTCCCCGCACGCCTTCTGACGGAAAGCCCTGCCCTGTTGACCCTGGCCGATCACCCGACCACCACCCCACCGCCCGCCACGTACGGCGCCGTCCTGGGCAGCCGGCATGTCCTGCGCCTGCTCGGCGGCACCCTGACCGGACGCCTGCCCAACGGCATGGTCCCCGTCGGACTCGTCCTGTGGATCACCGGAGGTGGAGGGTCGCTGGCCTTCGCCGGACTGCTCGCCGCGCTGTACGGGCTGGCGTCCGGGCTGTCCCAGCCGGTCAAGGGCAGGCTGATGGACCGCTACGGACAGACCCGCGTGTCGGCCCCGGCGGTGCTGCTGAACTCCGGCTGCCTGGCCGCGCTCCCCTTGATCGGAGCCGGCGGGCATCCGGCCGCGGTGACCGCGGTGGTGGGGTTCGCGGGCCTGGTCACGGCGCCGCTGGAGGCCGGCCTGCGGGCGTTGTGGCCGACCGTCGTGCCCGATCTCGGTCGGCGCCGAGTCGTCCAGGCTCTCGACACCGGCTCGCAAGGACTCCTCTACATCGCAGGCCCCCTGCTCGCCTCCTGGCTGGCCACAGCGCACGGGCCCGACACCGCCCTGACCGCGACCGCCGCACTCGGGCTCGTGGGCACGGCGGTCGTCCTGACCGCCGCACCGTCACGGACCTGGCGTCCTGCCATCGCAGACGGGTCTGCGGGAAGCGGGCGCTTGATGGGAGCCGGTCTGGTCCTGCTGTGCACCGCGTTGGCGGGAACGGGCTTCGCGCTCGGCGCGATGACCGTGTGGGCCGCGGACATGGCCAGCACCCACGGGCTGGCCATGCTCTCCGGGGTGCTCCCCGCCGCGTTCTCCACTGGCAGCTTCCTCGGAGGCCTGGTCTACGCCCGCCGGGCGTGGCCCGGCACGACCGCCACCCAACTCATCACCACCAGCGCACTGTTCCTCCTCGGCTGGGTTCCGCTCCTGGCCCAGCCCGAACCCCGGACCGCCATCGCCCTCGCGGTCGTCCCGGGACTCTTCCTCACCCTGATCATCACCAACGGCTTCCACACCGTTGACTCCCTCGCCCCCGCCTCCCGCACCACCGAGGCGTACGCCTGGCTGATCCTGTCGGTCGGCACCGGCCAGGCCGCAGGGACCGCGCTCGCCGGAGCCCTCGCCGAGCGCCCGCACGTACTCGCCGGGCTCCCCGCCGCCGGAGCCGCCACCTCGCTGGCCATCCTCACCCTCGCCCGCCGAAAGCTCGGCCCCGGCCGTCGGCTCGGCCGCCACCGGCGCCCCCGCCAGGCCCAACACCCCAACTCACCTGCATCCGAAGGAGATTCACGCATGGCCGTACGAACCGAATGGAAGATCGTCCACAGCTGTGGACACGAGATCACGCACAACCTGTCGGACCGTCCCGCCGACAAGCGGGCAGGGTTCGCCCGCTGGCTCGGCGGGCGGGACTGCTCCGACTGCTGGAAGACCGCCCGTGACTCCGACACCGTCGCCAAGGAGGAATGGCTCGCCGCGAAGCGCGCCGAGGAGCAGCAGGCCGCGCGCGCCTGGACGCAGCAGTTCGACATGCCGCCGCTGGAGGGCCCGGAGCGGGCGCTGGCCTGGGGTGAGCGTTCCCGCTACCAGCTGGTGACCAGCGCTTACACCGCCCTCGTCGCCGAGGGATCCTGGGACGAGGCGGACTGGTCCGCTCTGGAGGAGAGGATCCGTGCGGTGACCCGGGCCGGCTGGTGGATCGACCAGCGTGATGCCGAGGGCACGGACCTTCCCGAGCTGCTGGACGCGGCCACGGCCGATGACCGTGGGACGGAGAACCCGTTCCGGTAGCCGGGGCGGGGCCCATATATAGCCGACGATCCCCGGTCAGCCAAACCGGGGATTCTCCAGACCATTGAAGTACTTCACCAGCCGCTACCTGCGGCACTTTCGTGGAAGGACTTCTGCCGTGCCCGACGCCAGCCGCGCCGCGTTCATACCCGCCGATGCGATCACCCCCGAGCGGGACATCACCCACGAACACTTCGCCCCCGGCGACCGGATCGTGGTCATCAAGGGTGTGGACGACGGCGCCCTGTGGGGAGACGCGATGACGGTGGTCACCCCGTCCTGGCACACCCCGACGAACGAGGACGGGTGGCGCCTGCGGAACCCGGAGGGAGGCGCCCTCAGTTTCATCACCGGACACCCTCGCTACCTCGTCCACCTCTCCCAGCACTGCCCCGACTGCCTGATCTACCAGCGGGCCCTGCAGGACTACCTGGTGCCGAAGTTCCCCGGGGGCGAGTCCGTCGATGTGGGCTGGTACTCGATCACCGAGCTGAACCAGCTCGTCCACGTCACCGACGGCCGGGCCGGCAGCCGATGATCCCCGCGGTGCACGGGCTGAGCACGTCCTGCGTGGACGGGCTTGCCGAGGCGCTGGGCCGGCCCGTCAGCGACCAGGAGGGTCTGACCACCGAGGGCACGATCGTCGCCCACTGGTCCGACCTCGACTTCTTCACCGACGAGGACCGGATCTGGACCTCGGCCGAGTGGGCCCAGCACCTCGACGACCCGCACAGGCAGCATCCGTTCGCCGCCACCTACCGGGGCGACCGTCGCGTCATCCTCCATGTCAGCGTTCGCCTGCACCCCAAGGACCGGGAGCTCACTCCCGCCGAATGGTCCGAGGTCGGCAACCGGCTCGCGCGCGTCGCAGGTATCGCACCGCCCGGCGACCGGCATTCCGGCCGCTGGATCGCTGTTCGAGACCAGTCCCACCGTCTCGACCTGCTGGCCAATCTGATC
This sequence comes from Streptomyces antarcticus, assembly GCF_026627255.1. Classification (GTDB taxonomy): domain Bacteria; phylum Actinomycetota; class Actinomycetes; order Streptomycetales; family Streptomycetaceae; genus Streptomyces; species Streptomyces antarcticus. The sequence goes on from NZ_JAPNLM010000047.1 coordinate 17,572, forward strand.
CGCGAGGACGGCGTCCGCGCGGCCGTGCCCAGGAAAATCCATCACGTCCTGGCCGCGGAATGTCGGCGTATCGAAGCAGACCTCGGCCTTCTCTCCCCCCGAGAGCACCACGTCAGCCCCTTCAAAGCCAACATGTTGGCCGCCGCCACGCAGCCCACCACCGAGCGCCTCGACCCCAGCATCGTGGCGCACCTGTCCGACGAGGCGGACCGGCACCTCGCCGCCGCGCGCCGCCTCATGGAGAAGGCAGGTCAGCATCTCGGCGCCCCGGTCGCAAGCCCTTCCCCACATCTCCCCGCCGGCTTCCCGGCGCCCGGTTCCCCCCGGGGCCGCTGACTGGCCTCTCCCTTGCAGAAAGCATTCTCTTCTTGGCCCTTGCCCACCGTGTCCTGACCATCCGGCGCGATCCGCACTCCGGTGAAGTCCTCGCCCGTGGAGGCGATCCGGAAGCCCACAGCGTTCTCCAGCGCACCAGGTTCATCCCCGTGGTCCGCCGCCACGAGACCTACCACCGCCTGCCCACCGGCCTCGACCAGGACGAGGAAATCCGCCTCGCCACCCGGGCCGTGGCCCACCTGCAAGCCGTCGGCTACGACCTCGACACCGACCCCGTCTTCGCCACCGAGCGACGCGAACCCCATTACCTCACCCTCGGCGACCAGGTCTCACACCTTGCGACCCGGATCCGGGAAGCCGAGAGCACCGAAGAGGTCGCCGACGCCCTGACGGAATTGACCGCCACCCACGACGGCATCCTCCCGGCCCTCGCCGAAATCCTGGCCGCCACAGCCGAGTTCCTCCAGGACCTCGGGCATCCCGCAGACCCGCACACGGCCGTCCGGCTGCGCCACCTGGCCGACGAGCGCCTTCACGTCCTCGTCTCCGATCTGCGGCACGTCCGAAACGATCTCGCCGACCGGCAGGCCGTACACCCTCACCGATCCCCGTGCCCACAGGAAGTCGCCGGTGACGAGCGCGAGAAGTCGGCTTCCTGTCCCTGTCCCGCGCCCGCCCGCATCCCCACCACGCCCAGCGCACCGGCTGCCGCTCCGCCCGCCCCGGCCGGCCGCCGCCGTTGACCGCCCCGATCCCGCCCGAGGAACCCATGCCCGACCACGATCCTGAAGAGCTCGACTCTTTCGCCGCCATCCTCACCCAGCTCCTGCCCGGTACCTGGACCCGGGAACTGCGCCAGCACACCGCCCACGACGACCAGTTCTTCCTCACCGCCGACGTGTGGGACATGAACCGCGTCGCCGACGCCCTCGCCCAGCACCCCCTGAAGCAGGACGTCATCCTCACCCGCGACGACGGCCGGCGCCTGTTCCTCATGGACCACCCCCGCTATGAAGACGAGTTCCTCGTCGCAGCCATGGCCCCCGCAAGCACCCACGCTGAGGCGTTTCGTGGGGTCGTGGAGCCGGACGGAATCACGATCACCGGCGACCCCGAGCAGGCCGCCGACACCATCGCCACCCAGCTCCTGCCCCGCTACGAGTCCGCCCTCGCCCAGGTCCAGGACAACGCCGCCCGCATCGCCCGCGCCTCCGCCCAGCCCGACACCCTGGTGCTGACCTGGACCGAGACCGGAGACCTCACCACCACCACCGAGGACCCGGACGTGGCGAAGATCCTCACCGAGCACGGCTTCGTCCACGGCCCCGACAGCACCTTGTACTCCCTCTCCGGCGACGACACCGCCGAGCAGGCTCGAGCCGTCCGAGCAGCCGGCGCCCAGCTGACCGCGCTCGGCACCGGTCTCGCCCTGCGGCACGCACCCCAGCGGGTACCACTGGGCACCACTGCGGTCGCCGCCCCGCACTCCGCACCACGTACGGTCCGCGCACGGTGAGCACACCCGACGGCCTCGCCGCCTTCGGCGAAGCGCTCGCCGCCCGTCTGCCCGGTACCTGGAATAGCACGGATAGCCTCAACCCCGCTTACCAGGACCGGTTCTTGACCCTGGACACACCCTGGGATGCGGGGCATGCGGGATACGTCGCAACCAACTTCCCGCTCGCCCGTGAGGTCTTCCTGCGCCGGGCCGACGGCGCCCACTTCCTGATCTTCGACCGCCTCCGGCATCCGCGCCAGTTCCTGATCTGCGCTCTGGAGCCGGACCTCCACCACGATGCCTTCTACGGGGTTGCCGAGCCCAACGGAATCGCGATCTCCTGCGACCCGCCACGTGCGGCGTCGCAGATCGCCCGCCGCCTGCTGCCCCTCTACGACGAGGCGCTTCTCCAGGTCCGGCGTCAAGCCGTCCGTCCGGTTCCTCGCCGTGCCGCCCCTGCCCTGGCCGTCGGAATGGTGAGCATGGCCTGGCACCCCGACGGCAGCGTCGGCGCCGTCACCGGAGTCCCCGAAGCCACCGCCGTTCTCTACGCCGTGGGATTCCAGTACAGCCCCTACCACCAGCAGTACCTCCTGCCTGCGTCGTACGGGGACCGCCAACAGATCGCGCGCATCCAGGTCGCCTCACAGCGACTGGCCCGGCTCGGCGTCGGCATCACCATGCGTCCGGCCCACCCACTCCCGAAGCCCTCCGTGCTGCCCGTGCGCCCGCCGGCCCCCGTCACCTCCTCGGTAGCCCGCTGATCCACCCACCACCGCAAGGAGCTCCCCATGGGCAATCTGGCCGATGAATCCGGCACCGACATCGAGATCTACCGCCGAGCCCTCAACCCCGACACCATCCACATCGTCAGCCGCAGCAACGCCCCCGAGGAGCTCTTGGTGCTCCTCGACAGCGCAGGCCTGGAACGCAAGACCGACGGCCCCGCCTACGTCTGGCACGAAACCCCTGAAGGCCTGAGCGAACAGGCCCAGAAACAGCTCGCCACCCGCGCGGTGCTCCCACTCCTCCTCGCCGACTACGTGGTCAACATCGACCCGGACGTGTACGACGTGACCGCTTGGGCTCAGGAGATGGCCAAGCACCGCACGCGACAGGCTAAAGCCCAGGCCGGACTGGCTACCGCAGTACCGCCGCAGGGGGCACCCGGCTCCCCACCTCGTTCTCGCTAACCACACCGTCCCCGGCCCTCCCGGGCCGGGGACGGCTCCGGCCCGACCCACCTGGAGCATCACGATCCAGCAGACCCCCAACCGACTACCGCCGATCTCCCCCGCCCGGCGCCCGCGCCTGGCCGTCTTCCTCCTGCGCCGCTACCTGCGCGCCGTGACCGCCGGAACCCCGGCCGGCACACCCCCGCTCGTCCCGGCCCATCCGGCCACACGGTCACGTCCCGAGGCAGAGCAGCTGGCCCCGACCATCCCTGGAGGAGCATGACCGTCTACGACCCCGAAGCCCTGGCCCGCCAGATCGCACAGCAGATCGCGGAGCTCAACGAGCACCTGATCGTGGCCTCGCCCCAGCAAGCCGCCCGCATCCTGGGCCAGGTCCTCGACCCCGAAGAAGGCGTCCTCGGATCGCTGACCACATTGGTGGCCACCGGATCACGCTTCGCGCAGGGCCGGGCCCTCACCGGAGTTCTACCGCCCGAAGTGTGGCTCGCCCTCGGCCGCGCCGCGAACGAACTGCACGACATCGCCCTCGACCTCGACGACCACGCAGAGGACATCCACCGGCTCACCCAGAGCCCGCCGACCACCGTGCTCCCGCCTGCCCCGTCGGCGCTCGTCGCCAGGAGGCACCGGTGAAGAAGACCTGGACAGGCTGGGGACCGACCGCCGACCAGCCCCAGCAGCACTACCTGGTCGAGCCCCGCCACCTCGGCGGCGGCGGCGACCTCCGCTTCGTCGCCGAGTACCTGCGCGCCTCCGGCTGGAAGGACATCTCCCGCACAGGCGGCCCGATCGTCTTCGACAGCCCCGACCGCTCCGTACGGGTCGGTTTCGACCCCACGGCGATGCCCGGCGGCTGGACCATCTCCGGCCAGGCCGTCGGGCAGCAGCCCGCCTGGCACGCCACGTTCACCACCGCCGTGCCGATCGAGATCGTCGCCGGGTTCACCGACACCCTGACCCAACCGCGCTCAGCCCACGCCCCGAACGTGTGGGCACCGCTGGAGGAGAACGGGTGGGAAACCGAACGCGGACAGCACTTCACCGCCGTCTCCCCGGACCGAAACGCCTGGCTGCAGTACCACCAGAACGAACCCGGCCAGGCGCACTGGTGGGCCGGCGCCCGCACCGAACACGGCCGCGCCTGGGACGCCGTCTTCACCCCCACGACGCCAATGCACCTCATCCAGGGATTCTCTGCCGCGCTCGCCGACCCGACCCCGGTCATGCGCCCCCGCGGCAGCGTCCCGGCAAGTAAGTGGATCCGCACCACCTCAGTATCCGTACGCCCCTCCGAACTCGGGGGCTGGCAGCAGGCCCGGATCACCGCCGCCCGCGCCGCCACCTGGGCCCGCAACTCCTGGGCCGCCAACCGCCCCCGCCAGCACACTCCCGCCAACCCCTACACGGCAACCGGCACGACCAAGACCCGCCGCTGACCCATCCAGCCCACGCCACTACAACCGAGGAGCCCCATGACCGCACCCGTCACCGTCCCCACCCCGGAACAGATCGAGCAGGCCACCGACACCCTGGCCCAGCTCGTGGACTACCTGCGGACCGAGCCGCCCACCGCCGACGTCCTGCCGCTGCTGACACCCCTCCTCGACGAGGACGACGGCATCCCCATGCTGCTGTCCGACGTCCTGCGCGCCGCCGCCCGAGCCGTCGCCACCCACGCCGAGCCGTACAGCAGCGACGTCAACTCGGTGGTCACCACCCTTCGGGAAGCAGCCACCGAGATCATGCAGTGGCACAGCCTGCACTGGGAGGTCCGCCGCCTGGCCCGCGCCACCGCCACCACGCCTGAGGCGACGCCCTGAACCAGCGGCCCTTCATCTCCACCCGCGCCGACGAACCGCACAACAGGATCTGGTTCGAGACCAGCCCCCGCCACCTCGCCGGCCGCGGCGACCCCCGCCACATCACCCAAGCCCTACGAGCAGCCGGATGGTCCAACCACTCCGCCCCCGACTACCCGCACGTGATCCTGGCCAGCCCCGACCAACGCTACGCCCTGGCCCTGGAGCCGGAGCCCGAGTCGTACTCCAAGTGGTGGCGGATCAGCAGCACCAGCGACGACGAGAACTGGTACTCCCAATTCGGCGGCAACACACCCGTGGAAATCCTCGCCGGATTCACCGACGCCCTCCTCACTCCCCCACCCGAGACCACCCCCGACGTGTGGTCCATCCTCACCACCGCGGGCTGGACCTACGAACGGGACGAGCGCGGACACGAGCTCGCCGAACACCCCGACGGCATCATGCAACTACGCCGATGGAACACAGCACGCAACTGGAACCCCGGTTGGAACGCGGCCGCACTCCTCTCCGACGGCCTGGGCGGGCTCGAAGCGGTGTGGGAGGCCGATCTCGGCAACGCCCCGCATCTCGTCGCCGCGTTCGCCACCGCGCTGGTCGATCCCGCTCCCGTCGCACGGGCCGAGTTCGACGTCCCGCACAGCGGCCTCGTCACCCAGAAGCCGGGCGGCCGCCAGGCGGACGACCTCGCGAAAGAACACACCGCGCGCCTGACCCGTGCCCGGGCCACCGCCGTACGCCGGCGGACCACCCTCACCACCCAACCCGTCACCAGCCCGACCCCGGCGGCGCCTGCCGCCGCCGGGCCCCGCCGCTGACACGGGCACCAACCGGTCCCTCAAGGAGCCGTCCCCCTGTCCATCACCGAACGGCAGCTCGCCGCCTTCGCCCACGACCACGAGAACAACCTCGGCTCGGCCATCACCCCGCGCTACCTCGCCGACGCCGGAGACCCCCGCCACGTCACCCACGCGCTGCGGGCACGCGGATGGAATCTGAACTCCGACCCGCTGCACCCAGCGATCCGCATGACCAGCCCCGACCACTCCTTCCGTCTCGACCTCACCCCGACGCCCAGCGCCTTTCACCGCTGGTGGCGCATCGACAACAACTACGGTCCCGGCTTCTGGTACGCCACGTTCAACGGCGACACCCCCGCCGAGATCGTCGCCGGCCTCACCGACGCACTCATCCGGCCCGAGCCCGAAGAACCCGCCCCCACGGTGGCCGACGTCCTCACCGGCCGCGGCTGGGAGCACACCACGTCCGAGACCGGCTCGCAGAAGCTGACCTCCCCCGACGCCATCGTCCAGGTGGAGCTGTACGCATCGCCTTCCCTGGGCGTCATGGGCTGGGAGATCGAGGCCGCCCACCACCACGGTGAGCACGGCCCGGAGCAACGCCTTTGGCGGGCCCACCTCGACTCGGCGACCCCCGCCCACCTGCTGGCAGCCGTCGCCGAGGCCATCTCCAACCCCGCGCCGGTCCTGCGCGCCCGATTCAAGATCAACGACAGTGCGCACCTCACGCAGGGCGTGGAGTTCGCGATCGGCGCCGAGGTCGTCGGCGCACACAAGCAGCGTCTGGCCGAGGCCCGCCGCCACCGTCCCAAGCCTCACCTCACCACCACCGCGATGGCTGCGCCCCCGATCCCGAGTACCACCTCACCGGCCCGGCCCGCCCGGTAGCCGCCGGCCACGAACCCCCCTTCCCCGAAGGCCCCCGTGATGAACCCCGACCCCCACGCCGGGTACCAACTCCTCCTGCGCCAGCTCGCCCTCTACCTCCGCGAGGCGGAGCAGATCCTCACTGCCTGGGACACCTACTCCGACGAGCACAGCCACCCTGACGGCTGGCCGCACGACGAGAGGGCCTACGGGTTTCGCCAGGCCCAGCGCGACGCCGACACGTGGCGGTCCTTCAACCGGATCCGCTCCGGAGCCAAGGACCTGGTCGCCACAGCCGAGGTCCAGCTGCAGAAGCTTCCGGAGCGGAGCATCCACCACCACTGGGCCTGGCAGATCGGTGCTCTCCGCACCGCCCAAGAACGGATCGGCGCCCTGCAGAGCGAGTGGCTCGACTTCCGCGCCAGTCTGCCGGAGTCCGTACGGCCCGGGGTCGAGGAGTACGACGGGCCGCTCGCCGAGCGGAACGCCGAGGCCTGGCACTACCTGGACGAATGGTCCCTCCACGGCCAGGCCGTCCTCGATATCCACAGCGCTCTGCGGCGCAGTCAGTCCCGGCCGGCCACTGCCCCCGTCACCGCGCTACCTGGCCGGGACGCCAACCCGGCAAGGCCCCGCCGGTAGGCGCCCTCCACCGCCGAGTCCACCACTCCCTTCCCCTGGAACCGCCCTCTTGTCCAGCCCTTCCCCGAACTCCAACTCCGACGGCTACGACATAGCCTTCAAAGCACTCCTCGGCGCCTTCGCCGTCGCCCTGCCCCTGTCCACCCTGGCCTGGCTGGGCGGCAACGCGACCGCCTGGATCACCGGCAGCGGCTCCTGGGTCCCCTACCAGCCGGCCGAGGCGCTTCTCCACCCCGAACGCCTCTGGCCTGCGGCAGGGGAAACGTCCCTGCTGATCGGTACCCGGATCCTGCCCGCCGCGGTCCTCCTCGCCCTCACCGTGTGCGGCTACCTGTGGTGGTCTCGACACAAGGGCACGATCGGCAAGAAGAAGCGCGTCGCCGGGATGGCCAAGCAGAAGGACATCGAGCCACTGCTCGCCAAGGCCATCACGGCCAAGGCCCGGTCCCTTCGGCCGAGCCTGAAGGACGCCAAGACGATCGAGGCCAAGGACACCGGTGTCCTCCTCGGCAACCTGCAAGGCAGCCGTCACGAAGTCCGGATGGGATACGAGGACGTCGCGGTCGCGATCATGGCCCCCCGATCCGGCAAAACGACCTGCCTGGCCATCCCCGCGATCCTCGCCGCACCCGGCCCCGTACTCCTCACCTCGAACAAGGCCGCCGGAGACGCCTACACCGCGACACTCGACGCGCGCGGGGAGGACGGCCGGACCTGGAGCATGGATCCACAGCAGATCGCCCACGCAGCCCGCGAAATGTGGTGGAACCCACTCGCCACCGCCAAGTCCCTCGACGGCGCAGGACGGTTGGCCGGCCACTTCCTCGCCGCGAGCGTGGATGCCTCCCAGCAGGGCGACTTCTGGTCCAAGGCCGGATCCAACATCCTGAGCCAGCTGTTCCTGGCAGCCGCTCTCGACGAGCGGCCAATCACCGACGTCATGCGATGGCTGGCCTTCCCCGCCGACCGCGGCCCCCTCGACATCCTGCGCGATCACGGATTCTCGGCTGTCGCCGCCCAGCTCAAGGGAACCGTGGAAGGGCCGCCGGAGACCCGGGATGGCATCTACGAGACCGCCCGCCAGTACGCCTCCGCCCTGCTGAACGCGGACATCGCCGCCTGGGTCACTCCGCAGGAAGGCGTCCGCGAGTTCAAGCCGGCCGAGTTCGTGACGAGTCTGGACACGCTGTACCTCCTGTCGAAGGACGGCGGTGGCGGTGCGAGCGCGCTGATCGCGGCGTGCGCGGACTCGGTGATGCGGGCCGCGACCACCCAGGCGGAACGGGCCGGCGGACGCCTCGACCCGCCCATGCTCGCGATCCTCGACGAGGCCGCCAACGTCTGCAAGATCAGCGACTTGCCCGACCTGTACTCCCACCTCGGGTCCCGCGGGATCATCCCGATCACCATCCTGCAGTCCTACCGCCAGGGCCAGAAGGTGTGGGGGGACGCGGGCATGGACGCCATGTGGTCCGCGAGCACCGTGAAGGTGATCGGCTCCGGCATCGACGACCCCGACTTCGCCGACAAGCTCTCCCGGCTGATCGGCGACCACGACGTCGAGACGAAGTCCACCTCCATCTCCGACTCGGGGAAGTCCACCAGCATCAGCATGCGGCAGGAGAGGATCCTGCCCGCCGACGCGATCCGCGCGCTCCCCAAGGGCACCGCCCTCTGCTTCGCCACCGGCATGCGGGCCGCCATGCTCGACCTCCGCCCCTGGTACCTGGAACCCGGCGCCGGCACCCTCTCCGCTGCCTCCGCCGCCGCGTCGAAGGGCATCACCGACCGCGCGGTCGCCAAAGCCGCCCCGAAGAAGACCGACTTCGGGAAGGCCGCGTGAACGAACCCGCCCGCCCGTCGACACCCGCACCGGGCCGGATCCGCTGACCTCCCCGGAAGCACCGGAAAGGATCTCGCCCCGGCCAACGGCAGCCTGCCCCCACCAACAGAAGGACCCCTGTGCCTGATTCGAACCCGCCGCCCCTGGAATATCCCGGCCTGTCCGACGCCATCGACGAGATCATCGGGGATCTTCGCAGCCACCCGATCAGCATCGACCACGTCTCCGTCACCATCGTCACCCGGCACATCAGCCAGGTCAGTGCACTCCTCGCACGGGTAGCCGGCGAGGCTCACGCCCACAGCGACCACACACGTCGTCACCCCGAGCCCAGCCTCTGGAGGCCGACCCACATCCTTTCCATGGCCTCGGTCTCTCTGGCCGAGGCGCTGTCCAGCTACACGAAGATCCTCGCCCCCCTGACCATCGCCTGCGAGCCCACCCCGTACGGCACCGTCGATGACGCCATGGACCGGATCGACTTCCACGAGGCCGTCGAGGAGCACCTTCCCCTCATCCGCCGGGCTCTGACCGACGCCCGTGACCACGTGAAGCCGGAAGCAACCGCCCCCCAGCCGCCGGCGGCGCCCAACCCGCCCACCAAGGCGGCCGCGATCGGTGACACGTCCGAGCACCCCGCCCCTCCGTCGGCAGACCCGAACGCCGAACGCGGTCCGCAGCCACCCACACAGCAGGTCTCGCCCAAGCTGAACGAGGCCCAGCACCGCGCGCTCCAGACCATCGCCGAGCACGAGATCGTCGTGTACCTGAGCAAGCACAAGATGGGCCTCTCCGGGCAACCCGGACCCAACCGGTTCACCATGCGCACGGTGGAAGCCCTGGAGGCGAAAGGCCTGGTGAAGCGCAGTAGGGCCACCAGCCTCGTCATGGGACAGCGGCTGGAACTCACTCCCACCGGAAAACAGGCCCTCGACGCCCTCGGCCCGGCCCCGCTGCCCACGCCGGCTTCGGCTCCCGTACGCCCTGTCCGACCGCCGACGGCCCGCACCCGCTAGCCGGATTTCGAGACAACGCCTCGGACCGCCCGTCGGCAAGGGCATCCACACCTTCATGCCCGCGCCCGGGAACCCAGCCCCGTGCCCGATCGCTCATGGGAGTTCGCCTTGCAGATCATCGACCTTGCAGAACAGACCCGCCTCCTCAGCCAAGTGGCCCCTGCCCTGAAGGCCCTGCGCGAGGAGGTGGAGAACGTCAGGGCGGGAGAGATATCCAAACCACTTCGCGAAATCGGGCCGACCGCCATCCGTGTACAAGAACTCGCGATGCAGTGCACCCAGCAAGCCCTCGCCCTGTCGAGCAGCCAGTACGCCGCCATGAAGGGCGGCCACGAGAACCTCGCCGAACTCGTGGAAGCCACCACCCAGATATCCCTCGCGGCCACCCTGTGCACCTTCGCCGTCCACCGCCGCACCGAAGTCCTGCTGTACGAAGGCGCCGATGAGACCCCGGCGGCGAGCCGCAGCAGGCTGGCCGAGGCCACCGAGGAGCTGGATCGAGCGGCGAAGACGTACAACCGGCTGGCACAGCGGCTGTCCCATCGCCTGGCCTCGTTCGGCGCACGTCGCGAGGACCAGCAACTCATCGCCCGTGCAGCGCTCAGCCCCGGCGTGACCAACCCGCCGAAGGAACACGCGGCACAGCTCAAGGACACCGGTCCGTCGGCAGGCGCCTCAGGGTCACCTCACGCCATCGGTGCAACACCCGCGGCCTCTCCGCCCTCGCACCAGCTCTCCGCCCCTGTCCGCCAGCGGTAGCCCCCGCAGACAACCGGGCCCGCCCTTTCGGCACCGGCCAAGCCCGCCACCGCTCCCACCCGCTGACCCTCTCGCCCGAAGGAGCCCCGCTCTATGCGGAACATCTCCGTTCCCATCCACACCGACCGCCTTCGGTCTCTCGCCGATCAGTTCGATCACTTCCGCAGCGAACTGGCCAACACCGCACCGCTGACCGGGACCGAGGGACTGCACCAGCTCACCCGGCACCTGCGTACCTCCCACGAACTCACCGTCGAAGCGCTCACCCGGCTCACCGCGATCGACGGCAGCCAGGTGACCCAGATGACCGGCGCTCTCGCCGCGCTGGACTGCCTGGCCCAGACGGTCCAGCACAGCGGCCACGTCAGCGACAGCCTGACCACTGCTGTCGCAGCCAACGCCTATGAGGGCACACCCTGGGATCCGGTCGAGAACGCCGACGTCATCGGCCGCGGGCTTCGGCACATGGATGCCCGCGACGCCATCGCGGCCCACTTCGACGATGCCACCGCCAGCCTGGCCATCTGCGCCGAAGGATGCCGGGTCGTCGCCGATCACCTCGCCAACGCGTTCCCCGTCCCGGACCGGACCCAGGCGCGTGCCGCCGACAACGCCGTGACGGCCAGCCGGGTCCCGGCCGCCGTGAACCTGTCGGCGTCGGCCGGGATCAGGCGATGACGGCAGCGCCGGACGCCGACGGCGACCAGCCGGTCAACCTGACCGACACTCCCTCGCCCGTCGACATCGCGAGGGCACTCGCGAGCCGGATCTCCACGAACCCCCCGCCCCCGCCCCACCTCGTGACCGTCAGCTTTGGACTCGTGCGCGGTGCCGAGTCCCGCTACCAGTTCCGATCCTCCGGCGGATCCGCACTCGGCGTCGCCAACGCAGTACACGCCGAGCTGTACGGGCTCCCTCTCGAACAACCGTCGCTCCCGGCCGCGTTGAACGAACTGCTCCAGGCAACCGGGTACGACGACGACCAAGCAGCCGTTCTCTCCCAAGTCGCCGCCCAGATGGAAGTCGCCGCCCTGCTCATCGAGCGCGCCCGGCACGCCGCCCGCTGGAAACAGATGCCCGAGGCCCTGGCCGCCCAGCTCGTCACCAGTCAGGCCCTCACCACCGAACTGGCCGCCGGCCTGCACCGCCTGGCGCCCGCCTTCACCCAGGCCAGCACGAAATCCCCTCCCACCCCGGCTCCTGCCATCCCCGCCGCCGTGGCCACCGCCCGCCCCGGGCGCTGAACGGTGACCGGGACCAGCACGTCGGACGCCGCCATCCACGCGCCCTGCCCCAGCCCGAAGGCCCTCCCTGCCCATGAGCTCACCCACCGATAACCTCCTGTTCGACGTACCCGCCTCACGCACCCCCGCCGAGCAACTCCTGCACCTGGCCGCCAAGTACACCCGGCACAACGACGCGCTCAGCCTCTTCCGACCCACCGCCGCCTCCGCACCCGCCTTGGACGCGCACGCCGCCTCGGCAGCACGCCTGACACGTGCAGCCCTGGCGGCCGTCCAAACCGTCCACGACCAGCAGCCCTACCTGAACCCCGCACTGGTCGACGCCACCGTCCGCATCAAACAGCTCGCCTACCTCAGCGGTGAAGCAGGCCGCCACCTGAACGAAGCACAGGAAGCAGTCACCGGTGCCGCCCTCGCAGACCCCGACCTCACCAGCCTGCCCGACTCCGTGAATCTGCAGGTACAGCTGGCGCGGGAGCTGACCGCTCTCGCACCGGAAGCCGCCATCGCCTCCGCCACCGGTATCGCCCGCGAGACCCAACGCCGCCACCCCACCGTCCAAACGGCGACCGCCGGCCTTGCCACCGCCGAACTCGCCGCACTCCACGCAACCGCCCTCGGCCAGGTCGTGGTCACCCAGAGCCAGGCACGTGAGTACGTCCACAGCCGCAACGTCGTCGTCCGAATCAGCACCCTGCGCTCTCTGGAGGCCAAGCACCTCATCACACGCGACCCCGCCACCGCACCACCGGCCTTCGACAGCGGCCCGCCCCAGGACCGCATCCGCCTCACCTCCGACGGAGTGACCGCCACCATCGGCGTCCTCACGCTTCCCCCGGCCACCGCGGCGCCCACTGCTCTAGCCGTCCCGCACGCACCCACCGCGTCCGGACCCTTCCGAGCCCGCTGACCAAACCCGCCCCGGTGGCGAACAGTCCCGCCTGGCGATGCCCCTACGAAGGCCCCCCGTTCATGACCGATGACGCCCTCTTCTCCCTGCCCGACCCACCCCCGCCCTCCGCTCCCGACCGCCCCTCGAAGACCGCACCCGGCCCTCCGGTGCCGTCCGCAGCCGCTCCTCCCCCGCCGTCCGCGCAGGCCGCCCGACCGCCGTCCGTCCCCGCCCCGCCTTCACCCGTGGTGCGTCTGCTCGCACTCGCCGACCAGTTCACCCAGCACAACGATCAGCTCGCCCGGCTCCAGCCGGCCTACGGTGCCACTTGGGGGCACACCTCAGCGCAAGTCCTGGTGAGCGCGTGCCTGGAGGCCGTACAGGCCATCGCCGGCCAGCCGATGTGCGCGGGTGTGGCGTTGACCGAGGCCACGGTCCGGATCAAGCACCTGGCTGTCCTCACCGGACAAGCGGTACGGCACCTTGCCCAGGCCAAGGCACAACTCAGCGCCCCGGCTTCGCCCTCGGACCCGCCATCCAGGAGCGGAGAAGTCACACACCAGATACAGCTCGCACGGGAACTGACAGCGCTGGCTCCGGTCATGGCCCTGGAGTCAGCGAGCGCTGTTGCTTCCGAGATCCACCGCCGTCGGCCCGCGACGACCATCGGGAACGATGCGCTGACCCCCGCCGAGCGGGCTGCGCTTCACGCCACCGCCCGGGGACACGTCGTGATCGGCCGACGGGAGGGGCGCGAGTTCGTTCACAGCCGCGGCAGCTCCGTGCACATCGACACCCTGCGCGCTCTGGAACACGCCGGACTCGTCGCGGTCGAGCCCGGGTCCGCGCCACCGGCCTTCAGCGGGGGTCCCCCGCACGACCGAGTCCGCCTCCCCCTCAGCGGGGCAACGGCCATGACGGTCTTCCTCGGACGCAGCCCCCGCACACCAGCCCTCTCCGCCCCAGGAGCTGTGCCCGCCCGCACCGGAGCGGCACCGACAAGGGCCCGCTGAACAGCCCAGCCGGTCACAGCACCAACCGCCGCACCCACCACCAGGAGACTCCATCCCCACCGACCCCGAATCGCCATCCACGCAGACGATCAAGAGACTGCAGGTTCTGAGCGAAGACTTCACCGTCCTGCACATAGCCATCCGGATCGGCTCCCTGACCGCCCCCAGCCCTTCCCCGCAAGCTCTCGCCACCCAGTACGGCACTGCCCAGAGCCTCGCGACAGCAGCACTGCACCTCCTCCTGGACGTGGCCGAGGAGCCCTTCGCCCGCAGCAGCGCAGACGGAAAGGAAGCCGCGTCCGACCTCGGTCGGCTCGCCAAAACCGCCAGCGAGGCCACCGTCCGGATCGCCAGCGCAACAACCTTGGCGGCGGAAGGCCGTCGCCTGGGCCGGGAGCCCTTGCCCGCCTGGAAGACGGCCCTCCTGCACCAGGACCTGGCGGACGCCACCACGCTGCTCCAGCGCGCAGTGGTCATCTGCCACTCCGCGGCCGACTTCACCCGGCTCGCTACCACGGCCCCCGAGCCCGCCGCCCCCACCGGCCAGGAGCTGCCGACCAGCACGGAAGAAGGCCAGACGGGCCTTCCCGCCACACCCCTCACCCCGGCCCAGCGGGAGGCACTACGCCTCATCCACAAGGCAACGGTCACGCTCTCACAGCTGCCACGCGAGCACCCCACAACACAGGCAAGGGGTCCGGAAGGCCTTGTGACCCGGTCCGTGTCGGTCTCCATCCCGGAGGAGCAGCGCCACGCCACCGGCGAGGCCGGCGCGTTCCCGGGAGAGATCACGGCCCAGGCCGTGGATCAGCTCGTGGATATGGGCCTGGTCCAGCGCGACACGCGACGGAGCCTGTTCGTCGGACAGCGCCTCCACACCACTGCTGCCGGCCGCCGCACCCTTGACCGCTTCGGTCCAGCGCCCGCCCTGCCACCGCCCAGCGCGCCGCTTCCTGGTCTCCCGCGCGTCCGCTAACCCACCCAGCCTTCCTCGCCGCCCACCCCTCCCCCGCGCCGTAATTTTCCCCTGCGCCTCACCACCTCTGGATCCCCCCTCTTGGAAAACCCCCGCTACCGCATCCTTTCTTTGGGCGCCGGAGTGCAGTCGTCCTGCCTGCTCGCACTTTCCGCCGAAGGAATACTCCCGCGAATCGACTTCGCGGTCTTCGCCGACACAGGCTGGGAACCCCAGGCTGTTTATGATCACCTCGACCGGCTCGAACAAGAGGTGGCCAAACCGGCCGGTATACCCATCCTTCGAGTTTCTTCAGGGAACATTAGGGACGACGCCCTGAATCCGGAACACAGATTCGCGTCCATGCCGCTCTATATTCTCAACCGAGATGGCCGGCCGGGAATGACCAGGCGCCAGTGTACGGGCGAATATATAATTAAGCCGATTAAACGACAGGTGCGCGACCTGCTGGGATTCCCGCATCCGCAGCGGGTCCCCAAGGGTCTTTACGTCGAGCAGTGGGTCGGCATATCCACGGATGAGTTCCATCGCGCCAAGGACTCCGACGTGAACTACATGCGCAATCGGCACCCACTGATCAATGATCTCGACTGGTCGCGCGCCGACTGCATACGCTACCTTTCCAGCGCCGGCCTGGCGGATACACCTAAGTCGAGCTGCCTTGGGTGCCCGTTCCACGGAAATGCGCAGTGGCGAAGCCTGAGGGATACTTCCCCGACGGAATGGGATGACGTCGTCGCCTTCGACGCAGCCATCCGGAAGGGAAACGCAAGGGCCAACGCGTCGGGCAATCCTCTGCTGGGCGAAGCCTTTCTCCACCGCTCCCGCATCCCGCTCGACATGGCCCCGATCGACCATGTCACCCGCTCGGAACGCGATGCCGCCGAATCCGACGAGCTGGAGAACGGCGTGGTCAACGGGTGCTCACCCTGGGCCTGCCGGGGCGAGGCACCGGAGCAGGGCGACTTCGGGCTTGCCTCGTGATGGACAGACTCGTGGTGGACCTCTTCGCCGGCCCTGGGGGCTGGAGCCACGCCCTGCACGTCCTCGGCGTGCGCGACGTCGGTCTGGAATGGGACGAGTGGGCGTGCAAAACCCGCGCGCGTGCTGGCCAGTTGACGATCCGTACCGATGTGGCCATGTACCCAGTGTGGCCACTGGTCGGCCGCACCCGCGGGTTCATAGCGAGCCCGCCCTGCCAGGCCTGGTCGATGGCCGGCAAGCGGCTCGGCCTGGTCGACCAGCCGCTCGTCCACCAGGCCGTCGCCGACCTCGCCTTCGGACGGGACACCCGGGCGAAGCTGCTGGCCTCCTGCAAGGACCCCCGGAGCCTGCTGGCCGCGGAGCCGATGCGCTACCTCCACGCCCTGCACCAGGTCGGCGAGCCGGAGTGGATCGCGATGGAGGAGGTCCCGGACGTCCTGCCGCTGTGGCGGCAGTACGCCGTCATCCTGCGGGGCTGGGGCTTCTCCGTCTGGACCGGGATCCTCAACGCCGCCGACTACGGCGTGCCTCAGACCCGGCGGCGAGCGATCCTGCTCGCTTCCCGCACCCGCACCGCCGAACCGCCGCCACCGACCCATGCCCAAACCGCCGAACCGGAGAGCCTGTTCGGGCCGGGCCGCGAGCGGTGGGTGTCCATGGCCGAGGCCCTCGGCTGGGGCGCCACCGACCGGCCCACCCCGACCGTCTGCGCCGGCGGCGGTCCGGGCGGCGGGCCCGAACCATTCCCCTCCGGGGCCCGCAAGACCCTGACGGACGCCCGCGACCGCGGTACCTGGAAGCCGCCCGCACCCGGGCAGCGCACCAGCCGCAGGACACGTCCCGGCCGCCTGCGCCCGCCGGACACCGGTAGCCCCGTCTGCACCTGTGGGAAGCACCGCTGGTCCTGGTCGCTGCGCAGCAGCAACCAGGCCAACGCCACCGTCCGGGGAGCGAACGAGCCAGCTGGGACGCTGTTCTTCGGGCACCGCGCGAACGAATGCCTGTGGGTCGCGGAACCCCACTCCCTCGAGGCCGACGAGGAGAGTCCGGCGCCGGAGTCGATCCGGATCACCGCCACCGAAGCGGGCGTCCTGCAGACCTTCCCCGCCGACTACCCATGGGCCGGCAACAAGGGGCAGGCCTTCTCTCAGAGGGCGGTTCGTGACTCTTTGAGTGGTTGTGTCGTCGCCTGATGGTGTGGGGTGCGGGCGGAATCCGCTGGTCCGCAGCTGGTGGTCTGTTGGGGTGGCGGGGTGAGTGAACGCAAGCCGTACCC
>NZ_JAPNLM010000048.1 GCF_026627255.1 Streptomyces antarcticus
GGTGGGTGGGTGGGTGGGTGACGTGACCGTGGTGGGGGTGGTCAGCGGCAGATGGCCAGGGCGTCCAAGGCCACCGCGCCCTGGCCGCGGGGGAGGACCATCAGGGGGTTGATGTCCAGCTCCGATAGGTCGTCGCCCAGTTCCAGGGCCATCCGCTGGATGCGCAGGATCACTTCCACCAGAGCGTCCACGTCGGCCGGTGGAGCGCCCCGGACGCCCTCCAGCAGTGCGTGCCCGCGCAGTTCGGTGAGCATGGCGCGGGCCTGGTCCTCGCCGAAGGGCGGGACGCGGACCGCCGCGTCGTGCAGGACCTCCACCAGGACCCCGCCGAGGCCGACGGTGACGGTGGGGCCGAACAGGTCGTCCTGGGTGACGCCGACGACCATTTCCACGCCGCGTTCGATCATCTGGCAGACGAGGATGCCGTCCAGGGGGACGTCCTCGTAGCGGGCGATGTCCGTGAGCTCCCGGTACGCGTCGCGGATCTGGCTCGCGGAGGTGAGGGCGACCTTGACGAGTCCGAGTTCGGTCTTGTGGGCGAGCTGGGGGCCCGACGCCTTCATGACGACGGGGTAGCCGACCAGCCCGGCGGCCCGGACGGCCGCCGCCGCGCTCGTCACGAGCTGCTCCCGGGGGACCCGGATCCCGTACGCCCGCAGCAGTTGCTTCGCCGCGTGCTCGCTGAGCTGCTGGCCGGGCCGCATCAGGGCCCGGGCCTTGCGGAAGGAGGGGGAGGGGGTGCGGGGGGCCTCGTCGAAGGGGGAGCGGTAGGCGGCGGTGAAGCGGTGGTGGCCGAGGTAGGCGCGTACGGCGGTGATGCAGTTGCCGAAGGTGCGGAAGGTCGCGACGCGGGAGGAGCCGAGGAGGGTGGTGCGGTAGGCGTCCTCGGTGCCGACGGGGGAGCCCCAGATCACGCAGATCAGCTTGTCGGTCTGTTCGGCCGCGTCCACCAGGTCCTGCGCGAGCCGGTCGCTCATCGGGGGGAAGGGGCCGGTGATCGGACAGATCAGGACGCCTACGGACGGGTCGGCGAGGATCGCGTCGATGATCTTGCGGCCGCGCCAGTCGCCGACCGGATGGCCGCCGTTGTCGACGGGGTTGGCGACGTTCAGGTACTCCGGTATCCACTGGTGGAGCTCGTCCTGCTTGGCCGGGTCGAGGGTCGGCAGGGTGAGGCCCGCCTCGGTGGCGAGGTCGGAGAAGTGGGCGCCGGTGCCGCCGGAGATGGAGTACACGACGACCCCGTCGGCCTGCGGCCTGCGGGCCCGGGCGAGCAGGGCGGCGGTGTCCTGGAGCTCGTCCAGGCCGTCGACGCGGATGACGCCGAACTGCCGCATGGCGGCGTCCACGACGGTGTCGGCGCCGGTGAGCTTCCCGGTGTGGGAGGCGGCCATCCGGGCGCCGGTCTCGGTGCGGCCGACCTTGACGGCCACGACGGGTACGCCCGCCCGCGCGGCCCGGTCGGCGGCGAGGAGGAAGGACCGGCCGTCCTTGAGGCCTTCGACGTAGCAGGCGATGGCCCCCACCTCGGGCTGCTCGGCGAAGTAGGAGATGAAGTCGGAGGTCTCCAGGTCTGCCTCGTTGCCGGTCGGCGCCCAGTGGGAGAGGCGGATGCCCAGCTCCTGGAGGGAGTAGACGGGACGCCCCTGGTGGCCGGACTGGGTGATGAGGGCGATGGCGGGCCCGTCGAGGTCCTGGCGGAACGCCTCGAAGGCGTTGAGGTTCGTGTTGGGGCCGAGCAGGCGCAGGCCCGAGCGCTGTACGGCGGCCGCCAGCCGGTCCTGGGCGGCGGCGCCCGCGTCTCCGGTCTCCGCGAAGCCGGAGGCGAAGGCGACGGCGAACTTCACCTTCGTCTCGGCGAGTTCCTCGATGACGGGGAGCGGGTCGGCGACGAGGAGGACGGCGAGGTCCACCTGTTCGGGCAGGTCGGCCACGGAGGCGTGGCAGGCGAGGCCGAACACGGTCGTCCGGGTCGGGTGGACGGGATGGAGCCGCGCGCCGACGCGCTCCGCCCAGGCGATGAGCTGGCGGGTGATCCCG
Source organism: Streptomyces antarcticus (assembly GCF_026627255.1). Taxonomy (GTDB): domain Bacteria; phylum Actinomycetota; class Actinomycetes; order Streptomycetales; family Streptomycetaceae; genus Streptomyces; species Streptomyces antarcticus. The sequence continues at coordinate 2,041 of NZ_JAPNLM010000048.1, forward strand.
GTGTTCGGTCTGCCCTCGGCGTCCGAGGCGCCGATGACGGCCACCGACTCGGGCCGGAAGAACCGGTCCAGGTCGGGGACATCGGAGTGCAGGGGCCGCCCGCTGACGTCCAGCGCGACCGCGTCCTCGGCGGACGGCGCCGCCGAGGAGTGGACGGCCGTCCTGGGGGTCTCCCCGCAGGCCTCGACACGTGCGCGGAAGTCGGTGGTGAGGGTGCCGTGAGTAGATCCAAGCATCGTTCCGCCCGCTCCTGCTCGATGAACCTCAATAACTGACGCGTAGTCAGATTACTGAACTGACGTGTCGTCAGGAACAGGGCTGCGCAGGAAAGTGGTGGAGGTGGTGTGTGGAACGGTGTCAGACGCCCTCGGGGCGGGTCCAGAGTGCGGTTCCGGCCGAGGTGCCCGGTTCGAGTCGTGAGGTTCGGTTCGGGTCGTGAGGTTCGGTTCTGGGTGAGGTCCGGATCGGTTCGGGCCGGTTCGGTGTGGTGGGTTCGGTTGTGGTGGGGGTGTCGTCCCGGGCCCGGTGCTGCCCCGTGCGGTTCAGGTTCAGGTTCAGGTTCGGGTGCGCAGGTGTCGGGCCACGGCTTTCGCGATCCGGTCGGCGTCCAGGGCCATCTCGCGGAAGGCCCCGCTGATGGGGTTGGTGAACCCGGTGAAGTACAGGCCCGGCGCCCCGTCCGGGGCGCGGCCGCCGCGCGTGCGGGGGCGGCCGCGCTCGTCGAGCACGCCCAGGTGGCCGACCGTGCCCTCCAGGGCGCGCCGGTAGCCGGTGGCCGCGACGACCGCGTCCGGGGTGATCCGCGCGCCGTCGGCGAGTACGACCGCGGCTCCGTCGAACGACTCCACGGCGGCGACCGGCTCGACCGCGCCCCGGCGGACCGCGTCGATCAGGCCGACGTCCTGCACGGGGATGGCCCCCTCCCGGACCCTGCTGTACAGGCCGGTGGTGGGGCGGGGAAGGCCGTACGCCGACAGGTCCGGGACGGAGACCCTCGCGACGAGCGCGCCCAGCCGGTCGACGAGCCGGACGGGCAGCCGGCGTACGAGGATCCCCGTGCGCTGGGCCGGCCAGCCGGCGGTGGAGCGGCGCACGATGTGCGGGGCGGTGCGTACGGCGAGCCGTACGCGGGCGGCGCCGCCCTCGGCGAGGTCGACGGCTATCTCGGCGCCGGTGTTGCCGACGCCGACGACGAGGACGTCCTGCCCGGCGTACGGGGCGGGGTCGCGGTACTCGGCCGCGTGCAGCAGCCGCCCGGTGTAGCCGTCCCGGCCGGGCCACGCGGGCACGTGGGGAGTGTGGTTGAAGCCGGTGGCGACGACCACGGCCGCGGCCGTCAGCACCCGGCCGCCGCTGGCGTGCAGGGTCCAGCCGTCGCGGCTTCCGTCCTCGCCGGCGGCGGGCTCGACGCGGGTCACCTCGACGCCGGTGACCAGCTCCAGCTCGTGGAACTCGGCGTACTTCTCCAGGTACCGCACGACGTCGTCACGCGAGACCCACCGTCCGAAGCGGCGCGGCATGGCCAGGCCGGGCAGGGCGGAGAGGCGGCGGGTGGTGTGCAGGTGGAGCCGGTCGTAGTGGCCCCGCCAGGAGGAGCCGACCGTGTCGGACCTCTCGACGACGACGGTACGGACCCCGCGGGCGCGCAGCGCGGCGGCGGCGGCGAGGCCGCCGGGGCCGGCGCCGATGACGTACACGGGGGTCGGCTGGGTGGTCATGTCGGGTGCTGTGGGGGGTCCGGGCATGAGGAGTGATCGTATCGCCACGCTGGGTTGATGGGTCTCGGACGAGGAGGGAATCGATTGCGGATCGATCACGGAAGAGGAGTGGGGGCGGGGTGGGTGTGGGGTGGGGCGCGGGGTGAGGGGTCCGGGTGGGGGTGGCCGGGGCCTTGCGGGAACGCTTCGGATCCGCTGAACTGACGTACCGTCAGATCTAGTGCTCGTCGTGGTGGAGGGGTGGAGGGCTGCCGATGCAGACCATCTGGCTCAGTGGGGCCGAATGGCTCGCCGTGCTCCGGATAGGCCTCGGCCTGTGGTGGCTGGAGAGCTGGCGGCACAAGGACAAGAAGGGCTGGTTCGAGCGCGGGACCGGCATCGCGTGGGCCGCCGACGTCGCGGGCAAGCACCGCTGGGGGTTCGTGAAGGGCGGCTTCGAGAAGGTGGTGCGGCCGCGGCCGAAGGCGATGGCGTACCTCGTCGTCTACGCCGAACTCGCCCTCGGGCTGGGCCTGGTGCTCGGGTTGCTGACGCCGGTCGCCCTGGTCGGAGGGCTGCTGCTGAACCTGCTCTACCTGGTGCTGATGATCCACGACTGGGCCGAGCAGGGGCAGAACGCCATGATGGCGCTCATCTCCCTCGTCGCGCTCTTCGCCATGGGCTGGCAGGCCTGGTCCCTCGACGCCGCCTTCGGGCTCTTCCTGTGACCGCCCGGTACGACCTCCCGGAGGCGGACGACTTCACCCGCCCCTACTGGGACGCGGCGGCCCAGGGGCGGCTGCTGCTGCGCCGCTGCGCGGACTGCGGGCGGGCGCACCACTACCCGCGCGAGTTCTGCCCGTTCTGCTGGGCCGGGGAGGACCGGGTGACGTGGGAGGCGGCGAGCGGCCGCGCGACGCTCTACACCTGGTCGGTGGTCCACCGCAACGACCTCCCGCCGTTCGGGGAGCGGGTCCCGTACACGGCGGCGGTGGTCGACCTGGCGGAGGGGCCGCGGATGATGACGGAGGTCGTCGAGTGCGAGGCGGCGGACCTGGCCATCGGCATGCCGCTGACGGTGACCTTCCGCGAGGCGGCGGACGGGGTGGCGGTGGCGGTCTTCCGCCGGGCGGCGGCGGGGTAGGCGGGGTAGGCGAGGCGGCCGGGGGTCGGGAGCCGGGGCGGCCGGGACCGGGGCGGCCGCTGGGTGGGCGCAACCGGCGGCCGCGCCCGTCGCGTGCGCGGCCGTTACGGCCAGAGCAGCTCGCGGGTCCAGGTGCCGTCGGGGGTCAGTCGGTAGCGCAGGCGGGTGTGGCGGCGGGCGGCGTCGCCCTGGAAGAACTCGACCTCGACGGGGGCCAGGACGTACCGGGTCCACGTGGGCACCGGAGCGTCCGGCTCGGCCCCGGCCCGCTCCCAGGCCGCCGCCGACGCGCGCGCCAGCTCCTCGACGGACCCGAGGACCTCGCTCTGCCGGCCCGTCAGCGCGGCGGCCAGCGCACCGCGCGAGCGGACCGCCAGATCGGCCCTGCTCTCCCCCGCGCCGCAGGCGGTGACCCGGCCCCGTAGGCGGATCTGGCGGGCCACGGCGGGCCAGTAGAACCCCAGCGCGGCATCCGGCCGTCCGGCCAGCTGCTCGCCCTTCGCGCTGGTGGCGTGCGTGGCGAAGTGCCAGCCGCGGGCGTCGGCGTCGTGCAGCATCAGCGTCCGCACGTCGGGCCGCCCCTCCGCGTCGGCCGTCGCCAGGCTCATCGTGTGCGGCTCCGGCTGCCCCGCCCTGGCGGCGTCCGTGAGCCACTCCCGGAACAGCGGCAACGGCCCGGCGGGCGCCGCTCCGGGGTCGAACGTGGGGAGCGGTCCGTCCCACACGCGCAGGGAGTGCAGGGTGGCACGGAACTCTTCGCTGCCGATCTCACCAGTCATTGCCCCAGGCTAGGGCGTCGTCCCCGCCGGGTCCTGCCGGGCCGGGCGGGCGCGCTGCCGCGCCCGGGAGAGCGTCGCCAGGGCCGCCACGGTAAGAAGGGCGAGGGCGGAGACGGCCGCTGCCGCAGTCCCCACGGCCGCCGCGCCGCCGTCGACGTCGCTCTGGCGGGCGACCACCTGGGGATCGTCCGCCCGGTAGCGGACGGTGAGTCGCGTGCCGACTGGGGACTTCCCGCCGCCACTGCCCGCCGGGAGGGCGGCCACCACGGTGCGCCCGCCGGCCTCGAATTCGACCTCTCACCGGCCCAGGACGCACGAGCCGCCCGTGCGGAGCGTCGCGTGGGCCTGTACGCCGTCGTGGAGCGAGCGCAGGTGCCTGGCGTTGGGAAGCGTCACCATTCCCGCGTACGCGCCCAAGAGCAGGGCGAGCAGCACGGCGACGGACGTGCGTGACCTGATGCCACCTCCGGTGGTACCGGTGGTACCGGTCGTGCGTGTGTGCGCTGAGCCGTTCATGGCTGCCGCCTTCCGTACCGGTTGCGGTGAAAGGGGGCGCGCCGCGTCGTGCGGGGGCGCCGGACTCGCTTCCCTCGTCGGCGGCCCCGACCGCGAGCCCGAGCCCGACGCCGACACCCACGCCCGAGGCGGCGTCCCCGACGCCCTCCCCGACGGCGTCCCCCTCTGCCGCCCCCGCGGCCGTACCGAGCCCCTCGCCCACCCGGGCGGCCCCGCGCACCGCCGCCCCGGCCGCCGACCCGAAGCCGTCCGCCACCACCCAGGCGCCCCGGCCCTCGACGAAGCCGGCGGTCCGGCCGACGACGCGGGCACCGACCCGGCCGGTGCCCGCCGACTGCGAGATCGTCTCCAACGCCGGCAACTGCTACAACGCGGGCCAGTTCTGCCGCAAGACCGACCTGGGCCGGTCCACGCACGCGGGGAACGGGCGGCTGATCCACTGCCGCCTGGACGGCAGCCAGCCGCGCTGGCAGTACTGACGGCTCCGGCCGCCGGCGGCCGGACTCCGGCTTCCGGCGGAGAGCGGCCAGCGGCCAGCGGCTAGCGGCCCAGGAGGATCGTTCCCGAGGAGCAGAACCAGCCGCCCGTCCCCGAGGCCAGGGCGACCTCCGGCAGGCGGCCGCCGGGTTTCACGACCTGGCCGGCGCCCGCCTCGCCGCGCAGCTGGCGGACGGCCTCCACCAGCAGGAACAGACCGCGCATGCCCGGATGGCAGGCGGAGAGGCCGCCGCCGTCGGTGTTGACCGGGAGTTCGCCGTCGCGCAGCAGGCGGCCCTTCTCGACGAAGGCGCCGCCCTCGCCCTTGGCGCAGAAGCCGAGGTCCTCGAGGGTCACCAGGGTCATGTACGTGAACGCGTCGTAGATCTCGGCGAGGTCGACGTCCGCCGGGGTCAGACCGGCCCGTTCGAAGGCCAGGCGGCCGGAGACCGCCGCCGGGGAGACGGTGAAGTCCTCCCACTCCGACAGGGTGGTGTGGGAGACCGAGGCGCCCGCGCCCAGGATCCAGACGGGCGCCTTCGCGGTGTCCGGTACGTAGTCCTCCGCCGCCAGCAGCACCGCGCAGCCGCCGTCCGAGCGGATGCAGCAGTGCAGTTTCGTGAACGGGTCGGCGATCATCTCGCCGGACAGCACCTCGTCCACGGTGATGGGGTCGCGGAACATCGCGTCGGGGTTCGCGGCCGCGTTCGCCCGGGTCTGCACGGCCACCGAGGCGAGCTGCTCCAGCGTCGTGCCGTACTCGTGCATGTGGCGGCGGGCGGCCATCGCGTACTTGGAGATCAGCGTGTGGCCGTACGGGACCTCGAACTGCAGCGGTCCCCGCGCCCCGAAGGAGAGGTTCGAGGTCCGGCGGCGGGCCTTGATGTCCGCGCGGGCGGTGGATCCGTAGACCAGCAGGACGGCGTTGGCGTGCCCGGCGGCGATGGCGTCCGCCGCGTGGGCCGCCATGACCTCCCAGGTGGAGCCGCCGACCGAGGTGGAGTCGACCCAGGTGGGGCGCAGGCCCAGGTACTCGGCCACCTCGACCGGGGCGAGGGTGCCGAGTCCGGCCGAGGCGAAGCCGTCGATGACGGAGCGGTCCAGTCCGGAGTCGGCCAGGGCGCGCCGGGCGGCCTGGGCGTGCAGGGCGTAGGGGGTGGGGCCGTCCACGCGGCCGCAGTCCGAGAGGGCGACGCCGACGACCGCGACCCGGCGGCGCGGTGCGGGGGAGGGCAGGGGGCGGGGCTGTCCCGACGGTCCAGGCATGGGGAGACGGTATATCTGACGATGCGTCAGACGCTAGAGCGCGAGCCGTGCGTGCCGTGCGTGCCGCCCGTGCCGCTCGCGCCGCCCGGCCTCCCGTGCCGCCCCGCCCGCCTCTCCGCCCCCGGCGGCAACGCCTCGTCGTCGGCCCCCTGTGCATCTGGCTCCCGCCGCCCTAACATGACGGCCCGTCAGATACGGGGAGGAGCCCGACGATGGATGCCGCCTTCACCGCGGAGCAGGAAGAGATACGCCGCACCCTGCGCGAAATCCTGGGCAAACGCTGCGGCCCGGACGAGGTCAAGGCCGCCGTGCGCACCGCCGCCGGACACGACCGCGAGCTGTGGCAGCAGCTCGCCCAGCGGCTCGGGCTGCCCGGCCTCGCCGTCGCCGAGGAGTACGGCGGCGTCGGCTGTACCCCCGCCGACCTGGCCCTGGCCTGCGAGGAGGCCGGGCGGGTGCTGCTGCCCTCGCCGCTGTTCGCCACCGCCGGGCTCTGCGTACCGTTGATCACCGCGCTCGGCACCGGAGCCCAGCGCTCCGAGCTGCTCCCGCCGCTCGCGGCCGGCGGTCTGACCGCCGCCCTCGCCGTCCCCGGCCCGGTGCTCGCCACCGCCCTCGCGCTCACCGGCGACAACACCGCCGGCGAGTGGGCCGGCGGCGGCCGCGCGGGCGGGGTCCAGGCCCGCGCCGACGCCGACGGCGGCGGCTGGCGGCTGTACGGGGAGGCGGCCCAGGTGCTCGACGGCCACAGCGCGTCGGTGCTGCTGGTCGCCGCGCACACCGGGGGCTTCGCGCGCGCCCGCACGCTGCTGTTCCTCGTACGGGAGGACGCGCCCGGCCTCGTACGCGCGCGGCAGGCCGTACTCGACGAGACCCGGCCGCAGGCCGCGATCCAGCTCAGGGACGTCCCCGCGCAACTGCTCGGCGGCGGGGAGGCGGAGGCGGACGTCGCGTGGGCCCTCGCCGCCACCGGGCGCACCGCCGCCGCCGTGCTCGCCGCCGAGGCGGTCGGCGCGGCCGGCCAGGCCCTCGCCCGGACCGTGGAGTACGTACGCCGGCGCGAGCAGTTCGGCCGGGCGATCGGCTCCTTCCAGGCGGTCAAGCACCGGCTCGCCGACCTCTACGTCCAGGTGCAGGCGGCCCGTTCGGCCGCCCACTACGCCGCGTGGGACCCGGCGCAGGGCGGACTCGCCCTCGCCCAGGCCCTGGAGGCGCTGCGCGTCACCGCGGGCGAGGCGATCCAGCTGCACGGCGGCATCGGCTTCACCTGGGAGCACGACGCGCACCTGTACTTCAAGCGGGCGGCGGCCGACGAGCTGCTGTTCGGGCCGGTCCACCGGCTGCGGGCGCACGCCGCGCACCGGGCCGGCCTCTTCACCCCGTCCGCGGAACCCGAGAAGGAGAAGGTGGCCGTCTGATGGCCGTGAATCCCGGCGTCGGCGTCAAGCTGATGCGGAAGGTCTCTTCGACCAGGCTGTTCGCCAAGGTCGCGCCCCACTTCATCCCCGCCATGGACAAGGCGGTGCACAGGCTGACCCGCGGCAAGGTCATCCTGAGCGCCCAGATGCTGCCGGGCGTGATCCTCACCGCCAAGGGGGCGAAGACGGGCGTGCCGCGTTCCACCCCGCTGGCCTGCATGCCGGAGGACGGCGGGGCGGCCTGGCTGCTGATCGGCTCCAACTTCGGCCGGCCCGGGCACCCGGCGTGGACCGGGAACCTGCTCAAGCACCCGGACGCGGACGTGAGTTGGAAGGGCCAGGACATCGCGGTACGGGCCCGGCTGCTGGAGGGGGAGGAACGGGCGGAGGCATGGCGGGCGGCCCTGGTGTTCTGGCCGCCGTACGCGACGTACCAGGCGCGCATCGAGCGCGAGATCCGGTTGTTCCGCCTGGAGCGTCGCTGATCGCAGGCGTACGGCGGCGCGAGACCGCCCCGGGACGACGGACCCCGGAAGGGTCCGTCGTCACTTGGTCGGCTTCTTGCCCGTGATGCCGAGGTGGACGAGGAGGGCCAGGTTCGGCTTGAGTTCGGCCTGCTTGACGCCCCAGGTCTGGAAGCCCTTCTGGTGCGAGGCGACCGCGGCCAGCATCGCGACCAGGGAGCCGGCCATCGCCGCGGGGCTGACGTCCTTGTCGACCTTGCCCTTGGCCTGGAGGTCCTTGACCGACTCCGTGAGGGAGTTGGTGACGGAGTTCAGGATCTTCATGCGGATCTTGTAGAAGCGCTTGTCGCCCTCGGCCGCGCCGAGGTCGACGACCCGCAGGATCGCGTCGTTGCGTCGCCAGAACTCCAGGAAGCCCTCGACCAGTTCCTCCGCCGCCGACCACCCGGCCTTGCCGACCCAGGTGCGGCCCTCGACGAGCGACGTCAACTGCGCGCCCTCGCTGGCCATGTGCTCGGCGATCTCCAGGACGGCGCCCTCGACGTCCGGGAAGTACTGGTAGAAGGTCGCGGGGGAGGTGCCGGCCTTGCGGGCGACGTCGATCACCTTGACGTCGCGGTACGGCGAGGAGCTGAGCATCTCGCTGAGGCAGTCGAGCAGCTTCTGCCGCGTCGCCTGGCCGCGCCGGCCGGCGACACGCCCGTCGACGGTGCGTACTTGTCCTGTCATGCCGTCAGCTTACCGAGGGGTGATCGGCGCGCTATTCGGCCGCCTGCAAATGGGGTCACGGGGTCGCTGGCCTGGCCCGGAGCCGGTCCTGAGGGGCCGCCGCGCCCCGTACGGGCCGTACGTAAGGCCCGTACGGGGCGCGCGCACGCCGCCCCGCGCACACCCGCCGCCCGTGCCCGCCCGGCCGCCGCCCGGGTACCGGCCGGTTGCCCGCGGCCGTCCCCCGAATAGTCTTATCAACAGGCTGTGGACAAGTTTTCGGGCGGATCATGGCGGGGAGGGGCGAAGAGGGCACAAACCCCCGCACAACGGAAGGAACCGGGCTCATGGCCGCATTCGCGGAAGGCGCACCCTGCTGGGTCGACGCCTCGCTTCCGGACGTGGAGGCGGGCAAGCGCTTCTACGGTGCGCTCTTCGGGTGGACCTTCGCCGACGGCGCCGGCGCCCAGTACGGCCACTACACGCAGGCCTACAGCCGCGGCCGCAACGTCGCCGCCCTCGCCCCCAAACCGGACGGCCGCATGCCCACCGTCTGGGGGATCTACCTCTACACGACCGACGCCTACGCCTGCGCCCAGCGCATCCGCGCCGCCGGGGGCCAGATGGTGATGGACCCCATGCCCGTCGGCCCGTACGGGACCGCCGCCCTGGCCGCCGACCCAGGCGGCGCCGTCTTCGGGCTGTGGCAGCCGGGCACCCACCACGGTTTCGACGTGCAGCAGGAGCCGTACTCGTACTGCTGGACCGAGGTCTACACGCGGGCCCGCGACGCCGTGGACGTCTTCTACGCCAAGGTCTTCGGCTACGTCCCCCAGGACCAGGACGACGCCGGCGTCGAGTACCGCATCTGGTCCCCGCCCGGCAGCGCCCCCGGCACGCACACCGCGGTGATGGGGCGCAGCCTGATCACCGACGCCTTCCCGGAGGTCATGCCGGCGCACTTCCTCGCCTACTTCGCCGTCCCGGACTGCGACACGTCCGTCGCCGCGGTGCAGCGGCTCGGCGGCCGGGTCACCGCCGATCCGTTCGACACCCCGCACGGGAGGATCGCGGTCGTCGCCGACGATCAGGGGGCGGTCTTCGGGCTGCTCTCGGAGCCGCGGACCCGCCCCGCGGGGTAGCCGAGCGGCGCCCAGGGGCCGTCCCCGGGCCGTCGTGGGGCCGTCCCCGGGCTGTCGTGGGGCCGTCCCGGGGCCGGACCGGGCGCGGGCCTGACAGAATCGGGGTTGCGCGACCCCGGGCGGCGCCCGGGGGTGAGACGCTGCACGGGGCCGGGCCCCGGGCCCGGCTCGCGCGTGCTGGTGGAAGCGGACCCGGCGAGGGCCCGTACGGGGACGTGTGGAGGCGAGTGGTGGAGCAGCTGACGCAGCACGACCCGAGACGGATCGGCCCCTTCGAGGTGCTGGGACGGCTCGGCGCCGGCGGCATGGGGCTGGTCTATCTCGCGCGGTCCGCGTCCGGACGGCGGGTCGCGATCAAGACGGTGCGCACCGAGCTCGCCGAGGACCAGCTGTTCCGGGTGCGCTTCACCCGCGAGGTCGAAGCCGCCCGCGCCGTTTCCGGCTTCTACACCGCGGCCGTCGTCGACGCCGACCCGCGCGCCGCCGTGCCGTGGCTGGCGACCGCCTACGTCCCGGCGCCCTCCCTGGAGGAGATCGTCAACGAGTGCGGGCCGATGCCCGCCCAGGGCGTGCGCTGGCTCGCAGCCGGGATCGCCGAGGCGCTCCAGTCCATCCACGGCGCCGGCCTCGTCCACCGCGACCTGAAGCCGTCGAACGTGCTCGTCGTCGAGGACGGGCCGCGCGTGATCGACTTCGGCATCGCGAGCGGCGTCTCCAACACCCGGCTGACCATGACGAACGTCGCCGTCGGCACCCCGGCCTACATGTCGCCGGAGCAGGCGAAGGACTCGCGCAGCGTCCGCGGGGCCAGCGACGTGTTCTCGCTCGGCTCCACCCTCGTCTTCGCCGCGACCGGACACCCGCCGTACCACGGGGCGAACCCGGTGGAGACCGTCTTCATGCTGCTGCGCGAGGGCCCCAACCTGGAGGGGCTCCCCGACGAGCTGCGGCCGCTCATCGACTCCTGCATGCAGATGGACGCCACGCAGCGGCCGACGCCCGCCGACCTCCAGGCGCAGCTCGCCCCGCACCTCTTCGACGGCGGTGACGACAGCGGCACCGCCTCGGCGTGGCTGCCCGAGCGGGTCGTCGCGATGATCGAGGCCCGCCGGTCGGGGAACCGTACGCCCCCCGCCGCCGTGGTCCGCGCCCCCGCGCCCCGCCCCGGCGGCTCCCGCGGCCCGGACTCCGGGTCCGCCACGCACCGCCGCCAGCGCGGCGCCGACCCGTGGGCGGACCCGCGCACCGGGCACGCCGTCCCGCAGCGCCCCCACCACCCGCCGATGGCCCCGGTGCCGTCCGGCGAGCCCGTACGGCTCGGCGGCTCCCCGGTGCCGATCGGGCCCGGGCCGCGCGCGACGGCGGTGGCGCCCGTCCCGCACGTCGCCGCGGACTCCGCCACCGGCTGGATCCGCCCGCCCGGCGGCTCCACCGCGGCCCCCTCGGCGGTGGGGGCCGTGCCGAATCCCGCTCCGGCCCCGGACAGCGGCCGCTGGCGCCCGTGGCGCTTCCGCATGTCCAACGAGGTGTGGGGCACCCCCACCGTGGCCGGCGACCTGCTGTACGTGACCTCCTTCGAGGTCCACGCCCTGGACGTGGCCAGCGGCCGCCGCCAGTTCAAGACCCGCGACGTGGCCTGGTCCATGGCCGTCTCCGAGGGCCGCATCCACGCCTCCGACGGCCCGTCCCTCTACGCGCTCGACGCCACCGACGGCTCTGAGCGGTGGCGGCTGTCCACCGATGCCTGGGTGTACGCGCTGAGCGCGGAGCGCGGCACCGTCGTCACCGCCACGCGCGGCGGCGACGTACAGGGCTGGGAGGCGTCCACCGGGCACCGGCTGTGGGAGCTGTCCGGCGCGCAGACCGACTTCGAGACCCCGGAGGCGGCCCCCGTCCTCCACGACGGCACCGTGTACGTGTGGCAGGACGCCCGGCTGCGCGCCGTGGACGCCCGCAGCGGCCGCGAGTCCTGGTCGTACCCGGTCGGCGACGCGGCCTCCTGCGGGAACGTGCCCGTACGGGTCACGCCCGCCCCCGACGGCAACGTCTACGTCAGCGCCGGCACCCGGGTGCTGTCCGTGGACCGGTCCTCGGGCCGGGTCCGCTGGCACTTCGAGGCCCCCGCGGTGTTCCTGGCCGCCCCCGCGTTCGCGCCGGGGCCCGCGGTGACCGGCGGCGGGGTCTACCTCGCCGACTACCTGGGCACCGTCTACGCCCTCGACGCGGCCACCGGCAAGGACCGCTGGCGGATCGCGACGGAGTCGCGGTCCTCCGCCGACCCGGTGCTCGTGGCCAACGGCAACGTGCACCTCGGCGCGGGCAGCGCGCTGTACACCCTCGACGCGGTCACCGGCACCCCGAAGTGGCGCTTCGCGGCGGGCGGCGAGATCACCGGCCTCCCGGCGGTCGCGGACGGCCGGGTGCACTTCGGCTCGGCCGACCACTGCCTCTACACGCTGGACGCCGCGGGCGGCCAGCTCCGCTGGAAACTGGCCACGGGCGGCGAGATCACGGGCGCCCCGGTCGCGGAGGCGGGCGTGGTCTACGCGTGCAGCAAGGACCGCTGCGTGTACGCCCTCGACGCGGCGAAGGGCACCGGAACCCGTACGGCGGGCTGAGGCGACTCGGCCCCTCCCGGTAGCGGAACGCACCGGGAGTGACAGGATGGACCCCATGAGCAACGTTTTCTTCGACATCACCATCAACGGCGCCCCCGCGGGCCGCATCGTCTTCAACCTCTTCGACGAGGTCGTCCCGAAGACCGCGCAGAACTTCCGCGAGCTGGCCACCGGCCAGAACGGCTACGGCTACGCGGGCTCCGGCTTCCACCGCGTCATCCCCCAGTTCATGCTGCAGGGCGGTGACTTCACCAACCACAACGGCACCGGCGGCAAGAGCATCTACGGCGAGAAGTTCGAGGACGAGAACTTCACGCTGAAGCACGACCGCCCGTACCTCCTGTCGATGGCGAACGCCGGCCGCAACACCAACGGCTCGCAGTTCTTCATCACCACCGTCGTCACCTCCTGGCTCGACAACAAGCACGTCGTCTTCGGCGAGGTCGTCGAGGGCCAGGCGCTGGTCGACCAGATCGAGGCCCTGGGCTCCCAGTCCGGCGCCCCCAAGGGCAAGGTCGAGATCGCGGCCTCGGGCGTCGTCGACGCCGCCTGATCCCCGCACCCACGTGCCGGCCGGCCCCGCCCCCTCCCGGGGGGGGGGGCCGCCGCCGTATCCGGGGCGGGTCGGTCCCGGGGGGTGCGGGGAGGGCCGGGGCTACGGCTGCTGGTCCCTGGGGGGCCTCGGGCCCCAGCCGGTCGGACCCGTGGGGCCGGAGGGGCCTGAGGGGCCTGAGGGTTCCGGCGGGTGGGCTTCGCCCGGGTCCTGGTGGGTGGGCGGGTACGCCCGAGGAGGGTCCTGCGGGGCCTGCGCGTACGGGGCCGGGTCCTGGTGGGCGGGCGGGTACGGGGTGCCGTACGGTGCCTCGTCCGGGGCGGCGGGAGCGTCCGTGCGGCGGCGGCGGGAGGGGCGGCCGCTCATCACGGCCGCGCCCAGGAGCAGCAGCGCGCCTCCGCCGAAGGCGTTGGCGAGGCCGTCGCCGAGGCCCTGACCGTCACCGCCGACCGAGAGGCTGCCCGCGGCCTGGCCCTGGCGGACCATCCACAGCACGGCGAACCCGAGCACGACGACCCCGGCCAGCCCCATGAGCAGCCGCGAGCGGAGCACGACCGCGACCAGCGTCAGGAGGGCGGCGAAGAGGAAGGGCAGCAGGATCGACCCGAACAGGGAAGCCCGGTCGTCGGTGATGCCGGCGCCGGAGAACAGCTCCTCGATGCGGTAGTCGCGCCCTTGGCGGTAGCCGTACCAGGCGCGGAACGGGCTCCAGACGGCGGCGGCCGCGCCGATCAGCCCCAACAGTGAACCGAGTGCGTTGCGGATCATGCCCGGCCCTTCCCGATGGCGACCCCGTCCCGACGCTACGCCCGGGTACCCGTCGCCGCACGCGCAAGGAGCCGGGCGTCCGGGTCGCGGAGATGCCGTGCGGCCCGGTCCGCGCCGGCCGGAGGCTGGTACCGTGACCCGCCGTTGTCCAGGGGGAGGGGTGGGGCCATGGTGGCCGTACGTCGTATGCGGTTCACGGCCGTGCTGATCACCGTCGTTTTCGCGCTGACCGGTTTTTCGTCGACCGGCGGGAGCGGCAGCAGCGGGAAGAGCAAGAGCGGCGGTGGCGGCTGCTCCAGTTCCAAGAGCAGCAAGAAGAAGACGCACAGCGGGAGCGGGAGCAGGAACGGGAACGGTGGCAGCGGCAGCTCGGCGAGCGCCACGCCGTCCACGAGCCCGAGCGGTGACCCGGCCACGGCCGTGGTCGCCTCGTGCGCCGGCGCGACCCCGCCGGTCACCACCGTGAAGGTGACCTCCCGGCTGGACCGCAAGGCCACCTTCGAGGTGAACCTGTACCGGGAGACCGCGTCCGGCACCGTCCTGGAGGCGACCACCGCCCGGGTGACCCTGGAGGCGCGGGCGACCGGCACGGTCGACGTCGCCCTCAAGGAACCGGCGCGCGCCGCCGAGGTCAAGACCTGCCGGATCGGCACGGTCTCCGTCGTGTCCTCCTCGGCGTCCGCCACCGGCAGCCCCGCGCCGACCTCGTCGTCGGGCGGGTCCACGAGCGGGTCCACCTCGAAGCCCAAGCCGAGGGCCACCAAGCGGCGCTCCTGAACCCGGCAGCCCCGGCCCGTAGCGCCGGCTCGTACCGGCCCGGTCCGTGGCGGCGGTCAGCGCAGGCGGTACTCGCCTCCCGGCCGCCGCCGGGAGGCGAACAGCTCCGCCTGCCGCTCCGGCGCCAGGTTCCCGAGCGTGATCAGTGCCGGGGCCTGGTCCAGGGCCTGCCGGAGCGCGGCCCGCTTCGCGGACCACAGGGCCCGTACGGTGCCCTGTACGGCCTCCGTCGGGAAGCCGGCCAGAGTGTGCGCCGACCGGAGCGCCGCCGGGAGCAGTTCCTCGGGCGCCGTCAGCTCCGAGACGAGGCCGATCTCGTACGCCCGCCGGGCGGAGAGCCGTTCCGCCGTGCCCATCAGGGACATCCGGGCGGCCTCCCCGAAGGGCATCCGCTGCGCCATGTAGACCGCCTCGTACGCGCTGACCATGCCGTAGGCGGTGTGCGGGTCGAAGAACGTCGCGCTCTCGGAGGAGACGATGAACTCCGCTTCGCCCAGCAGGTAGAAGGCCCCGCCGCAGGCCATGCCGTTGACGGCGGCGATCACCGGCTTCCACAGGTCGGCCGCCTTGGGGCCGATCGCCACCAGCGGATCGTCCACCGAGTACGGGGACCCCGGCTGCGGCACGTCCACGCCCCGGTCGATGCCCGTGCAGAACGCGGCCGTCCCCGCGCCCGTCAGCACGACGGCCCGTACCGCGTCGTCGAAGCGGAACTCCCGCCATACCGCGCTCAGTTCGGCGGCCGTCTCCAGGTCGATGGCGTTGTGCCGGTGCTCCCGGTCCAGGGTGACGACCGCGACCCCGGTCGACGCGTCGCGCTCCACCCGCAGCGTCACGGCTTCTCCAGGACCCAGCGCGGCACGGCCATCCCGCCCGTCTCGGTGAAGACCACCTGGACGCGCGCCCCGATGCGCAGCCGGGCCGGGTCCACCGAGTCCAGCGGGGCGTCGGCGGAGGTGACGAGGTTGCCGGCCAGCCGGATCTGCGGGGCGTCGGCGAGCTCCACGAGGATCACGTTGTACGGGGCCTGCGCGGCGTACGCGGGCAGCAGCGGCGGATGCGGGCGTACGTACGACCAGATGCGGCCGCGGCCGCTCATCGGCCGCCACTCGCTCGCGAAGGACCGGCAGTGCGGGCAGCAGGGGCGGGGCGGGAAGCGGAGCCTGCCGCAGTCGGCGCAGGCCTGGACGCGGAGCTCGCCCCGGGCGGCGTACTCCCAGAAGGGGGCGCCGTCCTCGTCGGGTACGGGCAACAGCAGCGCGTCGGCGGCGGGGGCGGGCTGGGCGGCCGGGACCGCCGGAGCGGCCGGAGCGCTCACGGGCGTGGTCACGGGCGTGGTCTGGGGCGCGGTCATGGGTCGGCTCCTCAGGCTCTCAGCAGGATCGCGGACGTCGGGACACCCTCGCTCGCCGTCACCAGGCAGGTCGCGGCGTCCGGCACCTGGGCGGTGGAGGTGCCGCGCAGCTGCTTGACGCCCTCGTTGATCAGGTTGAAGCCGTGGACGTAGGCCTCGCTCAGCCCGCCGCCCCCGGTGTTGATCGGGAGCCGGCCGCCCATCTCCAGCGCGCCGCCCTCGGTGAAGGCGGCGCCCTCGCCGCGGCCGCAGAAGCCGTAGCCCTCCAGGGAGAGCGGGATGAGCGGGGTGAAGGCGTCGTAGATCTGGGCGACGTCCACGTCCTGCGGGCCGAAGTCGGCCTGCTTCCAAAGGTGCCGGGCGGCCGTCCAGGCGGGCCCGGTCAGCGGGTCGTCGTTCCAGTAGTTGACCATCCCGTGGTGCTGGGCGGGCAGGCCCTGAGCGGCGGAGTGGACGTAGACGGGCTTCTGGCGGCAGTCCCGGGCGCGTTCGGCGGAGACGATCACGCAGGCCAGCGCGCCGTCGGTCTCCAGGCAGTTGTCGAAGAGGCAGAGCGGGTCGCTGATCATGCGGGAGGTCATGTACATCTCGCGGGTCAGCGGGCGCTCGTACATCATCGCGGCCGGGTTCTCGTTGGCCCGGTTGCGGCAGGCCATCGCCACGTTGAAGAGGTGGTCGCGGGTGGCGCCGTACTCGTGCATGTAGCGCCGGGCCAGCATGCCGATCTCGTCGGCGGGGCGCAGCAGGCCGAAGGGGCGGGTCCACTGCCCGGGGGTGGGCAGCTGGACGGCGGTGTTCTTCCAGGGACGCGGTCCGGAGCCGCGCTTGCGCGAGCGCCAGGCGACGCCGACGGTGGCCTGGCCGGTGGCGACGGCGGCCGCGAGGTGGCCGACGGTGGCGCAGGAACCGCCGCCGCCGTAGCCGATCTTGGAGAAGAAGGTGACATCGCCGGCGCCGATGGCCTTGGCCACCTCCACCTCGTCGGTCTCCTCCATGGTGTACGAGGAGAAGGCGTCGACCTCTGCGGGCTCTATGCCGGCGTCGGCCAGTGCCGCCAGAATGGCCCGGCAGGCCAGTTCCTTCTCGGACTGCGGCAGTTGTCTGGCAAAGGCGGTCTGGCCGATGCCGACTATCGCCGAAGCGTCCTTGAGCGTTGCCGCCATCGCCACCTCCGGGTGCACCAGTACTGACAGCCGCGAAGGCTACAGCTAATCTGACGGATAGTCAGCTACTGGTGTCGGGGAGGGCGGACGATGGACGACGAGGGCGCGAACGAAGAGCTGCACGAGGGCCCGCACGAGGGCCTGCGCGATGGCCGGGACGATGGCCCGCGCGATGGCCGGGGCGAAGACCGGGGCGCGGGCCCGGGCGGCGCAGGTCAGGGCGGGTGCACGGACGGCGGCGGGTACGCGGGGCCCGCAGGCGGGCACGCGGGGCCCCCGGACGGGCACGCCGACGGCGCGGGCGGGCCCGCCGCGGGCCCGGGCCACGACGCCGCAGGCCCGGGCCACGACACTGCGGGCCACGACGCCGCGGGCCCCGGCGGAGACCCGCGGGGCGACCTGCGCTGGGGCAGCATCGCGGGGCTGGTCAGGGAGGCCGCGGCCCGGTACGCCGACCGCGAGGCCGTCGTCGACGGCCGCGTGCGGGTCAGCTACGCCCAGCTCGGCGAGCGCGTCGAGCGCGCCGCGGCCGCCTGTGTCGCAGCCGGGGTCGAGCCCGGCGACCGGGTCGCCGTCTGGGCACCCAACACCCTCGAATGGATCGTCTCCGCCCTCGGAGCCGTCTCGGCGGGCGCGGTGCTCGTCCCCCTGAACACCCGCTTCAAGGGCGTCGAAGCCGCGTACGTCCTCCAGCGCAGCCGCGCCCGGCTCCTCTTCGTCACCGGCACCTTCCTCGGCACCTCGTACGTCGCCTCCCTGCGCCGCGCCGCCGCCGACGGGCCCGGCGACGGGCCGCTGCCCGGGCTGCCGCACCTGGAGCAGGTCGTCGTCCTCGCCGACGACGCCCCCGACTCCTTCCGCACCTGGAAGGACTTCCTGGCGGGCGGGGACGCCGTGTCCGCCGAGGCCGTCCGCGCACGCGCCGGGGCGATCCCCTCCGACGCCCCCTCCGACATCATCTTCACCTCCGGCACCACCGGCAGCCCCAAGGGCGCCGTCATCACCCACGCCCAGTCGCTGCGCTGCTACGCCGTCTGGAGCGAGCTCGCCGGACTGCGCGAGGGCGACCGCTACCTGATCGTGAACCCCTTCTTCCACACCTTCGGCTACAAGGCCGGGATCATCGCCTGCCTGATGCGCGGGGCAACGATGGTCCCGCAGCCCGTCTTCAACGTGGACACCGTCCTCGCCAACGTCGCCGCCGAGCGGATCTCCGTGCTCCCCGGACCGCCCACCCTCCACCAGTCGCTCCTGGACCACCCCCAGCGCGACCACCACGACCTGTCCGCCCTGCGCCTCGTCGTCACCGGGGCGGCCGTCGTCCCGCTCCAGCTCGTCGAACGGCTCCGCAGCGAGCTGCACATCGCCACCGTCCTCACCGCCTACGGGCTCTCCGAGGCCAGCGGCATCGTCACCATGTGCCGCCGCGCCGACCCGGCCCGCGTCATCGCCGAGACCTCCGGCCGGCCCATACCCGGCACCGAGCTGCGGATCGCCGGCCCCGACGGCACGCCGCAGCCCGCCGGAACGGCGGGCGAGGTGTGGGTACGCGGCCACCACGTCATGCGGGGCTACTTCGAGGACGCGGCCGAGACCGCGGCGGCAATCACCCCCGAGGGCTGGCTGCGCACCGGCGACGTCGGGGTCCTGGACCGGGCCGGGAACCTGCGCATCACCGACCGGATCAAGGACATGTTCATCGTCGGCGGCTTCAACGCCTACCCCGCCGAGATAGAGCAGCTCCTCGGTCTCCACCCGGACATCGCGGACGTCGCGGTGGTCGGCGTCCCCGACCCGCGCCTCGGCGAGGTCGGCAAGGCGTACGCCGTCCGGCGCCCCGGCTCCACCCTCACCTCCGACGACCTGATCGCCTGGTCCCGGCGGGAGATGGCGAACTACAAGGTGCCGCGCGCGGTGGAGTTCGTCGCCGAACTGCCCCGCAACGCGAGCGGCAAGGTCCTCAAACGGGAACTCCGGATCCGCCGGGACCCGGAGGCGACGGTCTAGGGGGCAGCCTTCCGGGCCAGTACGAGCCGCCAGCGCGGGGCGCCCGAGGGCAGGCGCCCGAAGTGCTCCAGCGGGGCCGTCTCCACCGTGAAGCCGGCCGCCTCCAGGTCGGCGCGGACCGCGCCCAGGGGGAACGTCCGGTAGTACATGACGAACGGCGGCCGCCAGAGCGCGTTGCGCACCCGCATCGCCGCGTCGAAGCCCGCCAGCGCCCACCACGCGGGGTGGCGGGGCGGGATCGGCGCGCCGATCGGGAAGGCGAACAGGCCCCCCGGGCGGAGCGCGGCGTGCACCCCGGCGAAGAGGGCGGGCCGCTCGGCCGGCAGGAAGTGCCCGAAGGCCCCGAAGCTCACCGCCAGGTCGTACGCGTCCCCGAGCACGGGCGGCAGCGCCAGCGCGTCGGCCCGTACGAAGTCGACCCGCTCGTCCGGGTACGCCCGCGCGGCCCCGGCCAGCATGCCCGCGCTGAGGTCCACTCCGGTCACGCGCTCCCGGCACAGCCGGCGCAGCATGCCGATCGCGGCGCCGGTGCCGCAACAGAGGTCGAGGCCGGAGCCGAAGGAGCCCTCCCGCGCGGCGAGCGTCTCCTCGACGGCGTCGAGCATCCGGTCGGGGGTGCGGAAGGGCGTGTGGTCGAACTTCGGCGCGAGGAGGTCGTAGCCGCGCTCGACGGAGGAGAGGGCCTGCACGGCGAGTTCGCGGACGCTCGGCCCCTGGGAGGTGAACACGGCTCCACCCTAGAGCCAGGACCGATGACGACAAGGCGCCGGCTGAGCGCAAGATCTGGAAGCAGGGGAGGCGGACCCTCGTACGGCCGCCGCACGGGCACCCGTACCGCCGCCGCGCCCGGACGCGGGCGTGCGGCGGTCGCGATGGCTCCCCCTCCGGGCCACCGCGACCGCCGTTCCCCCGTGTTCCCCCGTAAGTCCTCGTGCCGCGTGCCGTGCCCGCCTTGGTTACGGGCGGGGACCGGACGCGTGGTTGTCCAGCGTCTGGATCTGCTCGTCCGCGGCCAGGGCGCCGTCGAGCGGCACTTCCGCGGGCTTCTCCGCCGGCTTCTCCAGCGGCTTGATCTCGACGCCCGAGGCGTGGTTGTCGAGCGGCACGATGTTCTCGTTCGTCGTCATCGGATTCTCCTGGTGGGTGGGTAGGGCCCGTTCGGCGATTCCCCCGCGGACCGCCGAACGGGTGGTCCTCCAACCGACCCTCCAGTCCCCCGTGCGGCGGGTCGATGTACCTATCGTGCCGTGCGGCGATAAACGAACGATGAACGTCCCGTTCATCGCCCGGCTGCGCAGGTCAGAGCCGTGTACGGGGGGTGCGGGGGTGCGGGGGCCGGTTCCGGACCGGTCAGGCGGCGATCTCGGGGTCCAGCAGTGCCCGTACCTCGGACAGTTCCGAGGAGTCCAGCTGCTCGAACACCGCCTCCGCGTCCCGCCAGCACGCCCGCGCCCGGTCCGACTGGCCCAGCCGCAGCAGCGCCTTGCCCAGCACCATCAGCACGGTGGCCCGGCGCCACTCCCCGCCGATGCCGCGCAGCGCGATGGCCTGCTCGGCGTGCGAGGCGGCCAGCGTCGGCCGGCGCGCGGCCAGATGGGCCTCGGCGAGCCGGAAGTGCGTCACGCCCTCCCACAGGGGCTGGCGGTTGTCGTGGAACAGCGACAGCGCCTCGGTGAGCTGCGCCAGGGCCTCGCCGAGCCGGCCCGCCTGGGTGAGCGCGATGCCCAGCGCGTAGCGGCCGTTGGCCAGGCGCAGGGTCAGGCCCATCCGGTCGTAGACGGCGATGCCCTGCCGGGCGAGGTCGATGGCGCTCGTGAGACGGCCCAGTTCCACGTGGATGCGGGAGAGGTTGCACAGGGCGCTCGCCTCGCCGATGTGGTTGCCGTCGGCGCGGAAGTTCTCTATGGCCTCCAGCAGGTAGCGCTCGCCGTCCGCGTGCCGGCCCTGGTAGAGGGCGATGATCCCGCGGTCGTTGGGCGCCCAGCAGCTGGGCAGCGGGTCGCCGGCCTCGCGGGCGAGCGCGGTGGCCTGCCGGGCCTCGTCGTCGGCCTCGGTGAACCGTCCGGCGACGAGGTGGGTGTTGGTGAGCGTGGTGCGCGCCCGGCCCTCGGCGCGGGGGTCGCCGGCGCAGCGGGCGGCGTCGCGCAGGGCCGTCGCGGCCGACTCGTACTGCTTGGAGTTCGCGCCGGACTCCGCGAGGTCCTTGGCCGCCCACAGCAGGTCCACGGCCCGGCGCAGCACCCGCGTCCCCTCCCGGTCCTGGCGTACGGCGCCCTGCCGGACGCAGGCCAGCAGCGGGTCGGCCTCGGCGTACAGCCAGTCCAGCGCGGCGCGCGGATCGGTGAAGACGAGCCCGGGGTGGCGGGTGGCGGACAGGTGCGCGGGCAGCCGGTCGCCGGGGCGCTCCAGGGCGTACACCCCGGAGGCGGTGGCCAGGTAGAAGTCCAGCAGCCGGTCGAGGGCGGCCTCGCGCCCGCTCGGGGGCTGCTCGTCGCGCTCGGCGCACGCACGCGCGTAGAGGCGTACGAGGTCGTGGAAGCGGTAGCGGCCGGGGGCGGCGGATTCGAGCAGGGAGCAGTCGACTAAAGCCTCGAGGAGGTCCTCGGTGTCCTGCTCGGGCAGGTCCAGCACGGCCGCGGAGGCGGCCAGGGAGATGTCGGGGCCGTCGGCGAGGCCCAGGAGGCGGAAGGCGCGCTGCTGGGCGGGCTCGAGCTGGCCGTAGCCCAGCTCGAAGGTGGCCTTGACGGCGAGGTCGCCGGCCTGGAGCTCGTCGAGGCGGCGGCGCTCGTCGGCGAGCTTCGCAGCGAGGACGGACACGGTCCAGGTGCGGCGGGCGGCGAGGCGGGAGGCGGCGATGCGGATGGCGAGCGGTAGGAAGCCGCAGGCGCCGACCACGTCGAGGGCCGCCTGGCGTTCGGCGCCGACGCGTTCGGCGCCGACGATCCGGGTGAACAGCTGGAGGGCCTCCTCGGGGCTCATCACGTCGAGGTCGACGAGGTGGGCCCCCGCGAGGCCCGCCATGCGGACGCGGCTGGTGACGAGCGCGGCGCAGCCCGCGGTGCCGGGCAGCAGCGGGCGGACCTGCGCGGCGTCGCGTGCATTGTCGAGGAGGACCAGGACGCGGCGGCCGTCGAGGGTGGAGCGGTACAGCGCGGCCCGCTCGGCGGGGGAGTCGGGGATGGCGGTGTCGGGGGTGCCGAGCGCGCGCAGGAAGGAGCCGAGGACGGCGAC
Source organism: Streptomyces antarcticus (assembly GCF_026627255.1). Taxonomy (GTDB): domain Bacteria; phylum Actinomycetota; class Actinomycetes; order Streptomycetales; family Streptomycetaceae; genus Streptomyces; species Streptomyces antarcticus. The sequence goes on from NZ_JAPNLM010000048.1 coordinate 24,123, forward strand.
GGGTTCGGCGGGGCGCGGCTCGGTGCCCTGGAGGTCGACGTACAGCTGGCCGTCGGGGAAGTGCGGGCGGGCGGCGTGGGCCACGTGCACGGCGAGGGTGGTCTTGCCGACGCCGCCGATTCCGGCGAGCGCGGATACGGCCATGACCTGGCCCGCCCCGGCGGTGCCGGCCAGGATGCTGCCGAGCTCGTCGACGAAGCTGTTTCGGCCGGTGAAGTCGGAGACGGTGGCGGGCAACTGGGCGGGCCTTACCTGGACGGACGCCGCCGCGCGCGCCGGGTCCTCGGCGCGGGCGAGGTCGGCGTCGGCATTGAGGATGCGCTGCTGGAGCGCGGAGAGTTCGACGCAGGGATCGACGCCGAGCTCGTCGGCGAGGAGCCGGCGGGTGTCGGCGTACACGGCGAGGGCCTCGGCCTGGCGGCCGCTGCGGTAGAGGGCGAGCATCAGCAGCTCGCGCAGGCGCTCGCGCAGCGGGTGGGCGGCGGTCAGCGCGGTCAGCTCGGAGACCGCCTCGGCGTGCTGGCCGACCTCCAGGTCGAGGTCGAGCCGGGTCTCCACGAGCTGGAGCCGCCATTCCGCGAGCCGGGTCCGCTCGGTCTCCGCGTGCGGACCGGGGACGGCGGCGAGGGGTTCGCCGTCCCACAGGTCCAGGGCGCGGGCCAGCAGCGTACGGGCGAGGGCGCGGTCGCCCGCCGCACGGGCCGTTTCGGCGTCGGCGGCGAGGGAGCGGGCCACGCCGAGGTCGAGGGTGGCGCCGGCGCGCAGGCGGATGGCGTAGCCGCCGGACTCGGTGACGAGGAGTCCCGGGTCGAGGACCTTGCGGAGGCGGGAGGCGTACGTACGGATGGTGGCGAGGGCCTGCTGGGGCGGGTCCTCGCCCCAGATGGCGTCGATCAGCTCGGGCGCGGTGGCGGTACGGCCGTCGCGGAGCAGGAGCGCGGCGAGCAGGGCGCGCTGCTGGGGGGTGCCGGAGGGCAGCGCCTCGGCTCCGCGCCAGGCCCGGACGGGACCGAGGACGGCGAACCGGGAGCCGGAGACGGGGGCTTGGGGGGCTTCGGGGCCGTCGGTCCCGGGGGTGTCGGTCCCGGGGGTGTCGGCGGGCCGGGTCCCGGGAGCGGGCCGGGTCCCGGGGTGGGCGCGGGGCCCGTGGGGGGCCCGGGGCGCGGGTCCCGGAGCGGCGGCTCCGGCCGGGGGCGCGGTGGCGCCCGGCGTTGCGGCTGCCGGTCCGGAGGGTCCGGGCGCGGCGGGGCCGGGACCGGCCGTCGGGGGGCCGGCCGGGGCGGGTCGGGCTCTGTCGGCGGTGGGCCGGGCGGCTTGCGAAGGGGCTGCGGCGCGGGTGACGGCGGCCGTGGTCCCGGCGCCGGTGACCGCGGGGCTGGCGCCGGTGACCGTGGGGCTGCTGCCCGCGGAGCTGGTCCGGGCTGCCTCGGGGTGGTTCCGCGGCTGCGGGATGGCCGGTACGCCGTCCATCTGTCGTCCCCCCTGCCTTCCGTCGTTGTGAGGGCCAGTCTGCCCTGTGTCGCGCGTACACGTCAGCCCGTCACGTTCCGATACGCGTCCAACTAGCTGACGGTTCGTCAGATCAGCGCTACCGTATGGGTCATGGAGACCTTCCCGAAGATCATCTCGGTGGACGACCACACGGTTGAGCCCCCCCACGTCTGGCGGGACCGGCTCCCGTCCAAGTACAAGGACACCGGCCCCCGGGTCGTCCGCGCCCCCCTCAAGGAAATGACCTTCCTCGGCGGCAAGTTCGCCCCCGTCATGGGGGCCAGGGGCGACGACGGCCCGATCGGCGACTGGTGGGTGTACGAGGACCTGCACCGTCCGCTCACCCGCCTCGACACGGCCGTCGGGTACGACCGCGACGAGATCAAACTGGAAGTCATCACCTACGAGCAGATGCGCCCGGGGTCCTTCTCGGTTCCCGAACGGCTCGCGGACATGGACGTCAACCACGTCCAGTCGGCCCTCTGTTTCCCGACCTTCCCGCGCTTCTGCGGCCAGACCTTCACCGAGGCCAAGGACCGGGAGCTGGGACTCCTCGGCGTACGGGCCTACAACGACTGGATGGTGGAGGAGTGGTGCGGCCCCGACGCCCGCGGCCGGCTCATCCCCCTCACCCTCGTCCCGCTCTGGGACGCCCGCCTCGCCGCCGCGGAGGTCCGCCGCAACGCAGCCCGGGGCGTGCGCGCCGTCGCCTTCTCCGAGATACCCCCGCACCTGGGCCTGCCGTCCATCCACACGGACGACTGGGACCCCTTCCTGGAGGCGTGCAACGAGACCGGCACGGTCATCGCCATGCACATCGGCTCCTCCTCCCGCATGCCGTCCACCTCGGCGGACGCCCCGCCGGCGGTCGGCTCCACCATCACCTTCGCCAACTGCTGCTTCTCGATGGTCGACTGGCTGATGAGCGGCAAGTTCGAGCGCTTCCCCAACCTGAAGATCATGTACGCGGAGGGCCAGATCGGCTGGATCCCGTACATCCTGGAGCGCGCGAACGTGGTCTGGGAGGAGAACCGCGGCTGGGGCGGGGTCGCCGACAAGGTCCTGCGCCCGCCGTCGGAGCTCTTCGCCGAGCACGTCTTCGGCTGCTTCTTCGACGACGCCTTCGGCCTGAAGAACCTGGACGCGATCGGCGTCGGCAACGTCCTGTACGAGACGGACTACCCGCACTCGGACTCCACGTGGCCCAAGTCCCGCGAGGTCGGCGAGGCCCAGATGGGCCACCTCGCCCCGGACGTGGTGGACCGCATCGTCCGCGGCAACGCGATCGACCTCCTGAGCCTCACCCCGGACGGCCTGTGGGCGGGACCGGGGGCGTGAGGGAGGCCTGATACGTGCGGGGGCGCGTTCGCCGGGCGGGACGCACGCCAAGCCCGCACAGGTCACCGCGGATCGCCGTCCGCCCACACGTGGCCGGGGGCGGCCAGCCCGAGGCGAGGGCCGTCTCGGCAACATGCGCAGACGGAAGCGGGGTGGCCGCCGCGGGAGCTGACGAGCGGGTCGTGTGGGAGGGCCCGCTCCTGCTACGGTCACGCGTCCGCCGAGGAGGTCGTGATGACTGTTTCCCTGCCTGTCGCTGCACGGGTGGACCTGCGCCGTCAGCCGGTCGAAGACGTGCTGGGGCGCGTGGAGCAGGCCCTGCGCGTGCGACTGGATCGGCAGGCGCTGGTACGTAAGCGCCGTTCCGTGGGTGGCCGGACGGAGCGGGATACGTGGGTGCGTATCGAACGGCGGGGATTCGAACGGATCGGCCCGCAGGGCTGGAACGGGACCGAGGCCGCCGCCGTGCTGCAAGGGGTCGCGATGCCCGAGTGGTATCAGGGCGTGGCGTGGCGCGAGCCGGGCGAACCGGTGATGTGGCGGGCGGATGAGCTGGAGCTGATTGCGTCGCCGTCTGTCGCCAAGGGCGCCCTCGTGCTCGAAGACCCGGGGCTGCCGGATGCGTGGTGGGAGGCGCTGAACGCCTCTCTTGACGCCCTCGCTGAACAGCAGACACCGCGGATCGCGACGCCGGACACGGTGACGATCACGCAGGAGCACGTGACGCAGACGCTCGGGGAGGTCTTCCCCGGCATCACCGATACGCGGATCGAGCGGTGGGCGCCGGCTCATGCGGATCTGACCTGGGCCAACGTGATGGGACCGGAGTTCTCCATCATCGACTGGGAGGACTGGGGCATGGCTCCCCGGGGCCTGGACGCCGTAACGCTGTGGGGCAACGCGCTGGCCGTCCCGGCGCTCGCGGACCGCGTCCGCCAGGAGCGGCGTGCGGACTTGGAGAGCAGGGACGGCAAGCTGATGTCGCTGTTCTTCCTGTCGAAGGTCGTCGGACCCCACGCGTACGAGGAGGATCCGCTGCTGGTGCCGGCCCGGAAGGAGGCCGAGAGCCTGGTGGCTGAGCTTCAGCTCTGACGGTGCCCATGCAGGGCGCGCAGGTACTGACTGACGGCGGTGGTGTTCACATCGGCGCCCAGGGACTGGACCAGCTCGGCCAGGTGACCGGGGTTGTCGGTGCCGGCGGCCACTGCGGCGGCACTCGGTAGGTGGAACGCCGTACGGAATGCTGCCTGCACGCGGGACAAGCCATCGTGGGGCGGTCGAAGGAAGGGGCGAGGGTCGAAGTCCTCCCAGACCTTCCCGTTGCCACCCCCGAAGGGGCTCATGCCCCAGGTCTCGCCCGCCTGCCAGACATTGCGCAGGACGGCCGTGGTTTCGAGGAGGTCGATGCCCACGAGGAGCCCGGCCCGGACCATGAGGACGTCCGGAGACGGCAGGTCGTCCACCCCGACCATGCCGAGCGGCCGGGTGTCCCAGGAAGACACACCCCATGTGCGGCACAGGCCCTCGCGGGCCGCGTCGACCAGGGCGGTGCAAGCGCTGCCGAGGAGGGCGTTGCCATCGGCTGGGGACAGGCGCGTGAGGCTCCGTTCGGGGTTGTGGAGGAGCACGGTGTCAGGTTCTCTGCCGAGTTCCTGGGCCGCCTTCTCGATGGCCAGGCGCAGCCGACTTGGATCGAGGGAGTGCTCAGCACCCCCGGCGCCCGGGAAGAAGCCCACCTTCGTGGACAGGGCGAACTTCGGCAGCAGATCAGCAGCCGTCTCGGCCAGTACCGCGTGCGAGCGGAAGCCGAGGTAGGGAGCCGCGGTGTCCAGGGCGGTGACGCCGAGGTCGAGTGCGGTCGTCAGGATGTCGCGGTGGTGACGAGACCGGTGTAGACCGAGGACAAGGCGGGGGTCAGCTCCGTGCACAGTTCCTCCTTCAGCAGGATCTCGGCGAGCTGTTCCACGTCCAGGCCGGTCTTCTCGGCGGCGTCGGCGATGTCGACGGGGTGGCCGCTCAGCAGCAGGGCGAGGGCGGGGTACGCCTTGCCGGAGAAGGAGAGCTTCTTGCCCGCGGCGAGGACGTCCACGGTGTCGTGGTGCTGTTCGATCACGGGCTCGAAGTCGGTGACGCACACGACGGCCGCGGGCTTGCCGAACAGGCCGGTGGCCGGGGCATGCCGGGCCGCCAGGCGTTCCCGCTCCCGCGCATCGAAGAAGTCCTGCGGGGTCAGCTTCGTAGCCATCTCGGCGACGGCGTCGGCCAGGAGCCGCTGCTGCCCCTCCCACTGGCCAGGGGAGTTCCAGCGGTCCAGGTCGTACCGGAACAGCTCCTGCGTGCGGGCTTGGTCGGCGAGCCAGGCCAGCCAGTTCACGCCGACGCGCTTCACGATGCCGAAGGTGGCGTGCAGGCTGTAGCCGTCGCCCTGGTCGTCCCGTGTGGCCTGGTGCCAGAAGCCGCGCGGGATGTGCATCACGTCGCCAGGCTCCATGACGCCCTGCCACACGATCTCGTCGCTGGGCTCGGAGTTGGGGGCGGAGTCGCGGTACATCGGAGCCTTGCGCGAGGTACCGCGGACTTCCCAGCTCTTGCAGCCGGCGAGCTGGACGATCACGACGTCGTGGTCGTCCCAGTGGAGTTTGAAGCCGCTGGCGTTCTGCGTGGTCAGGTAGGCGTTCACCTGCACCAGCTCACGGGCCCACCACTGGAGCGCGCGGCAGGTGGCTTCCATGGCCGGGTCGAAGAAGTCGACCTCGTCCAGAACCATGGTGCAGCCCTCGCGCATCAGCGCGCCGACCCGGTGCATGTCGGCCATGGGGATGGCTTGTCCCCGCCGGGTGACGGAGGGGTGGATGTAGCGGCCAGGGTGCAGTTCGGCGCCGTCCTGGAAGATGCGGAACTGGGGGGTGGTGACGCTGCGGCGCATCACGAGGTCCAGCAGCTTCTTGGGGTTGAGCAGGCGATCGAGCATATCGAGATCCTCGATCGTTCCCCGGGCGAAAGCGGCTCCGAGTCCCCTGGGTCCGTCCCAGCCGAGGGCCTTCTCCATCGCGGTGACGAAGTGGTGGTCCACGTGTTCCTCCGGTCAGCGTCATGAGGTGAGGGCCGGGGGCCCGCCGTGGATGCCGGGCCCCCGGTCGGTGCTGTGGCGTGCTGGTGGTGCTACTCCTGCGGGAGGTTCAGGCCGTCGCGGTTCTCGCCGTCGTCGCCCGCGGAGGTGCCCGTGGAGTCGGACTCCGCCGCCGCGGCGGTGAAGCGGTCCTGGACCTTGATCAGGCTCTCGACGCCGATCAGCAGGTCTTCCTTCTGCGCTGCCATGTGTGTCTCCGTTTCCTGGAAGTCCAGGGCCGACGGATGTCGGCCCAGCCCCGAAGGGGCGTGCCTCACCAGCCCTGTTGTTTCCGGGCCGGTGAGGAGACGGGGAGTGGCGCGAGGCCACGGATGGAGCGAAGGCGGGATTCGTGCCGGAAGCCGGTCGCCGGTCAGAGACGGGGATCACCAGCGATGGCCAGGGCGACCACCAGGATGATGACGGCAGCGGCGCAGACGAGCACGGTGAGCTGTTGGCGCCAGCCCCACGGGGCTCGACCACGTACCCGGGGATCCCGATCCAAAGGGGCTTTCACCCTCGGGCAGTGGTCACTACGCCGCCCCCGGCGGGATGGATGCCGGCCGAAGGGCACCGGCCGATGTCGACGTACCGCCACAGCGGGGGCACTCGCACGGGGGGTAGCGGCCGGGGTTGGAGAGGACGTCGAACGGGTCGCCTTCCAGGACCCGCGTGCTCGGCGACCACGTACGGCCCGAGTCCCGCGATACCCGGACGCTCATCCGGACGCGGCGTTCCATGACCAGGTCAGGGATCGTCCCCGACTGCCGTTCGCTCTGTGTCAGCAGTGCCCGCCGAATCGTTCGAGGCGGTCGTTTTCGGTCGCTTCGCCATGTCCGGAAGCATCGCGATCAGAACGACGGGCCAGAAAGGCCCAGCGGATTACCCAACGTGGTTAACATTACCGTCGGTTGAGACCTTGAAGCGATGCGTAGCCGTCCTCCGGAGCGTGCCCGATGCCCGAGCCACGTCGCACGAAGGAACTACCGGCAGGTCTGCTCGCCGATCCCGAAATGATCGACGCGTGCCGCGTGCGCGACTTCGCGAGGGTCTTTCGCCTGGTCAAGGCGCGCGCAGGCATCTACCCGTCGATGATCGCGCGCCGGTGCGAGCTGACGCCGAGCCGGGTGGGGGAGGTGATCGCGGGCCGACGGCAGCTCCTCCACATGGACGTGATCGAGCGGATCGCCGACGGGTTGCGCATCCCGGGGCACATGCTCGGACTTGCCCGACGGGCGTGGGAAACACCGGTCGCGCTTGCCGTGGCAGAGCGAGAGCCACCGGAGCCGGTGCATCCGCCCGCCGGGCTCAGGCCGCTTGCAGCCTTACCCGGGGTGGAGGTGGACAGCGTCCTCGTCTTGGCTGCCGGGACCAATCCGAGCCCTTCCACTCTCCAGGCGCTCCGGTCCTCGATCGAGGACTACTGGCGACGCGATGACGAGCACGGAGGGGAGACCCTCCGACCGGCCGTCGTCGGCCAGCTTCGATACGTCGAAGGACTGCTGAAGGGTCAGCGTCCGACGCCGATACAGAACGGCCTTTACGGCATCGCGGCAGAGCTGGCGCGGCTGACGGGTTGGACGTACTTCGACGCCCGGCAGTACCAGCAGGCCCGCGCGTACTTCTCGGAGGCTCTGCAACTGGCCAGAGAGATCGACGACCATCCGTTCATGGCCAACGTGCTGGCCTGCATGAGCCTTCAAGCGACCTACCAGGAGAAGCCGGCGGACGCGCTCGCACTGGTGTCTGCTGCCCAGGACCAGGCCCGTGCCGCCAGCGGGGCGACGCCGAGGGTGCGGGCGATGCTGGCCATGCGCGAAGCCTTCGCCCACGCGACCTTGGGAGACCGGAAGGCCACGCACAACGCGATCTCCGAGGCTCACAGCCAGTTCGAGCGTATCCACGAGGGCGACCCGGACCCGGCATGGGTGACGTACTTCGATGAGCCGAAGCTCATCGTGGACACCGGCATTGCGCACGGCCGTCTCGGGGAGGCTGCGATTGCCGAGCCCCTGATCGCGGATGCGCTGGCGCGGGAGGATCCTGCGAACCAGCGGGGCCGGGCGTTCCATGCCTTCTGGCTGGCCCGCACGCAGCTCCAGCGGGGCGAGCTCGACCAGGCGTGCCACACGGCGATAGAGGCCCTGGTGCCTGCCGCAGCGGTGTCATCCGAGCGGGTGGCCGGGCACCTTCGCGAGTTCTACGAGCAGCTTGCGCCCTATCGCGAAGTGCCGGCCGCGGTCGCTTTCGAGGCACGTCTACGAGCGATGCTTCCCCCGCAGGATCAGCGGACCCCTTCGTCCATCAGGACGTAGAGGAGGCCGACCAGGGAGCCGCTGCTGACGATCTCGCGGCGGTCGATCATGTCCCGGACATTCGCCAGTGGGATCCACTCGACCCGGTCCGACTCGTTCTTCTCGGTCGGCGGCCCGTCGTACGTCGCACCGTCCGCGCGGAACAGGTGGTGCTGGGAGTCCGTGATGCCGTTCGCCGGTTCGGCGTAGATCAGCGGCTTCATCGGGCCCGGACGCCAGCCGGTCTCTTCGAGGACTTCACGGGCGGCAGCCTCGCCGGGGGTCTCGTCCGCTTCCACCAGGCCCATGGGCAGCTCCCAGGCCCACGCGTCCGTGATGAAGCGGTGGCGCCACATCATCAGGACCTCCTGGCGGTCGTTGAGCACGGCGGCCACGGACAGGTGGCGGAGCTTGACGACGTGGTGTTCCCAGCGGTGGCCGTCCGGCGTTTCGATGTCGGTGAGCCACAGGTTCACCCACTTGTTCTCGTAGATCGGACGTTCCCCGTGGATCTTCCACTGCATCGCTGCGGCCCCTCTCGATCGGTCTCCAGCATCGCAGAGCCAGACTGAACTACGCCTGCGTTCGCGCCAATTCGCGTCACAGTGACGAATATGGTGCGGGGTGCGCGCAGGGCTGGGCGGGGTGACGGGCACGACGACCGCTGTGCCAGTTCGGTGAAGCCGGCCGCTCCACCTTGCACCGGGTGTCGGGTGCGGGGCATGCTTCGCCGGGGCAAAGGGGAGTGATCATCATGCCGGTGGACAGGCGGTCCGTGGTGACGGCGGTGTTGTGCGCCGCGGCGGCGTTGGGGGCCTCCGCCGCCGTGGCCGAGCTGGTGCCGCCGCCCGAGGGGGCGGCAACCGTACGGGCCAAGGCCGCACCGACCGCGACCGCGGCCGCGGCCGGGAGCGGGAACGCCACCAGGGACGCCACCGGGAGCGCCGCCGCGAACGACCCGTCGCGCTCGCGAACGGCGAAGCCGCAGCTCTCGCCCCCGCCGGGGATGACGCTGCCGCCCGCCGTGGTGCCGCAGCCCGGCGGGCCCGCGGCGTTCACCGGGGCGCTGTTCACGAAGGGCCTGGACGGCGACCACTTCTGCACCGCGACCGTCGTGCACAGCCCGGGCCGCGACCTCATCGTCACCGCCGGGCACTGCCTGCTCGACGGCGAACAGGGCGAGGACGGCGCCGTCTTCGCACCGGCGTACGCGAACGGCGTCGCGCCGTACGGCACGTGGAAGCTCGAGCGGGTCTTCGAGGACGACCGCTGGGCGCAGGGCACGGACGACGACTACGACCTGGCCTTCGCCCGCCTGGCCCCCGACGCCCGGGGCCGGGACATCGAGGACGTGACCGGCGCCGCCGCGCTGGACACGAGCGGCCGCGCCGGTGAGGAGGTCACCGTCACCGGCTACCCCGCCGACCGCAAGGTGCCTCGTACCTGCACGGCGGTCGCGGTCCGCGAGAGCGCCACCGAGCAGCGCTTCGACTGCGCGGACTTTCCCGGCGGCACCAGCGGCAGCGCCTGGATCGCCCGCGACGGGAAGATCATCGGGATCCTGACGGGCGGCGACACCGACGACGTGTCGACCAGCACCGTCCTGGGGCCGTACGCGGCCTCGCTGTACGCCAAGGCCACCGCTTACTGACTTCGGCTCGCCAGGGTGATTCTCCACGGAGTGTCTGACGGGGCTGAGGTGTTGGCTGTATTCCGTGGTGTGTGAGGTATGCAGATGGGGGCGGGCTGACCGCCGAGGGACGTCGGCGCC
>NZ_JAPNLM010000049.1 GCF_026627255.1 Streptomyces antarcticus
ACCCAGGCCTGACACCCCGCCGCCCCCTGAACCCCCGCCGCCCGCCCGCCCGTGCGGGGCAGGCGGGCGGCGGGGGAGCGGCCCCCGGCCCGGCCCGGCGGGGTGTCAGGCCTGGGTGGTGCCCGCCCGGTCCACGGCGTCCAGCGCGGCCTGCCAGGGGAAGTGCGGCGGGGCGTCCTGGCCGGGCGGGCCGGGAGTGAAACCGCCCTCGCCGTAGAGGACATCGACGCCGGCGCCCCGCAGCAGGGCCAGGGACTGCTCGAAGCGGGGGTGCGCGGCCAGCGCGGTGTTGACGCAGGGCACGGCGACGGCGGGGGTGTTCTTGCCGAGAGCCTCGGCGGCCACACCGGCCACGAACCGGTCGGTCAGGCCCAGAGCCCAGGAGTTGACCGAGTTGAAGGTGGCGGGGGCGAACAGCAGCGCGTCGGCCGCGGGCCACACGTCGTCCTCGCCGGGCAGCTTGTACTGCCAGCGCACGGGATGCCCGGTCAGCGCGGCCAGGCCGTCCAGGCTCCCGGCCAGCCAGTGCGCCGCCGTGGGGGTCAGACCCAGGCACACGTCCCAGCCGCGGATCTGGGCGTCCTCGATCACATGGGCCACGTCGAAGACGGGCGGGGCTGCGGAACAGAACAGGTAGAGCGTCCTCGTGGTCATACCGCCATGTGATCATATGACGCGACCCGCACCCAGCCTGAGCCACCAGGCCACCAGGCCACCAGGCCACCAAGTCACCAGGCCACCAAGTCACCAGGCCATCGGGCCACCAAGTCACCGGGCTTGGCGGCCTCGCGGCCCGGCGCGCGCGGCCACCTCCCGCGCGGTGCCCCCGGCCGCCATCGCCGCCGCCGTCCGCCAGGACCGCCGGCCGCCCGCGGCGGGCCGGCCCACCCCACGGCCCCACCCCACGCCCCGCCGCACGGCCTCGGCCGCCCCCCGCCGCCCGGCCTGCCTCCGCGGCCCTGCGGTCCCCGCCGCCGGGGGCTGTTACGGCCAGTCGATGTCGTCGTCGGGGTACGCGGCGCGGGCCCGTCCGGGCGTCCGGGCCGCGCGGGGCGGGGCCGGGGCGTGGGCTGCGGGTGTCCGGGACACGTGCGGTGCGCACGCCGGTGGCCTCATCGTCGACTCCAAGGCGCTGAATTACGAGAAGAGCAGGTCACCGGCCGGTCCGACGGCCGGTTCTGGAGAGTCTGCCTCGGTCTGGTGGAGGACCGCTCAAGGACCGCATGACGTGCGCACGAGACGGGCGGGGAACCGGTGGCAAAGGTTTGCCCGCGTGTTGCCGGGACCCTACGCTCGGTGCCGGTTCCCGACAGAATTGTTTCCCCGCGACCCCAGGGATGCTCATGCTGCGACAGCCCGCCTTCGGACACCGCCTGAGGAAGCTGCGGACGGCCCGGGGCCTGTCACAGACGGCACTGGCCGGCGAGGGCATGTCCACCAGCTACCTCTCCCGCCTGGAGTCCGGCGCGCGCCGGCCCACCGGCCGGGCCGTGGACTACCTGGCCGGACGGCTGGGCCTGGAACCCGGCGACTTCCAGGAACAGGCCACCGGATCCCTGGTCCACGCCCTCACCCTCGCCGCGTCCACCGGTTCCGGCGACACCGTCGAGGCACTGCGCCGGGCCCTGGCCGCCGAGGGCCACGAAGACCCGGTACTGCGCTGGCAGGCCCTGTGGCTCCTGGCCCAGTCCGCCCGCCTCCAGGGCGACCACACGGCCGAACGCGACCACCTCACCCGCCTCGTCGCACTCGGCGAGGAAGCCGGCGTCAGCGAACTCCGCGTCCGCGGCCTGACCCGCCTCGCCCGCTGCCTGCGCTCCATCGGCGAGATCACCCCCGCCCTGGACGCCGCCGTCGATGCCCACCGCATCGCCCTGGGCGAGCAGCTGGGCGTGGAGGACCGGGCCGCCGCCCTGCTCGCCCTGGTCTCCGTACAGGCCGAGGCGGGCCGGGTCGGCGACGCCCGCGTGTACGCCGACGAGCTGACCGCCCTCCTCGAGGGCCGCACCGACGCCCTGTGGGCCGAGGCCATGTGGACCTCCGCCGCCGTCCGCGTCCGCCAGGGCGACCACGCCGGCGCGCTGGCCTGCCTGGACGAGGCCCTCGACCGCTTCGCCAGCCAGGAGGACCTGATCCTGTGGATCCGGCTGCGCCTGACCACCGCCCGCCTGCACCTGCAGCGGCTGCCCGCCGACCCCGCCTCGGCCGCACACCGCGCCGCCGAGGCGGAGGCCGCCCTCGCCTTCGCCGGCACCCCGGCCCTGCGCCAGGACCTGACCGCCCTCAAAGCCGACCTCGCGTTCGCCACCGGCCACTACGACCAGGCCCGCACCCTGCTCGCCGAACTCGCGGCAGACCAGCCCAGGATGACCTACCGCGGCCAGGTACGGCTGGAGATCCTGCGCCACCAGCTGCTCATCCTGGGCGGCGACCCCTCCGGCGTACAGGGCCTGCGCACCCTGGCCCAACAGGCCCAGGACGACGCCAACATCGACCTCGCCGCCGAGATCTGGCGGGTCCTGGCCGACGCCCTCACCCAGGCCGGACCCCCCGCCCCGCCCGGCGTGCCCGCCGCGGCCGCCGGGCCCGCATCGCCCGCCCCGACCGGTGTGCCCGCATCGCCCGCATCGCCCGCCGCGGCCGGCCGGGCCGTTCCGTCCGGCCGGGTGGCGGCCGCCGGGAGTTGAGGAAGCCTCGAGTTCCCTGGCGCAGGCTGGAGCGCACCCGCACCAACGACCAGGGAGGGGCCGGCCCATGTCCTCGCAGCGCGTGCACACCAGCGAGCAGACCGTGCCGGTGGCCGCCCCGGCCGGCGTGGTCTACGGCGTGCTGGCCGACGCGGTGCGCTGGCCGCTGCTGCTGCCCTCGCCCGTCCACGTCGAGCGGATGGACTTCGACGGGGTGCGCGAGCGGCTGCGGATGTGGGACGTGGAGGGCGAACGCGTCCGCTCCTTCCACCTGCGCCGCGTGCTGCACCCGCGCTCCCGGACCGTCGAGTTCGAGCGCGAGGACACCGCCCTGCCGGGCGCGCCCACGACCGGGACCTGGACGGTCCAGGCCCTGGACGCTGGCCGGTCCCTGCTGACACTGCGCCAGGACCGCACCCTGGACCACCTGCCCGCCGCCGAGACCGCCCGCAGCCGCCACCGGTGGCAGCAGGAGCCGGCCGCCGAACTCGCCCGCCTGAAGGAGACCGCCGAACGCTGGGAGCACCTCGACGCGACGCTGCTGTCCTTCGAGGACAGCGTGCACTTCCAGGGCCCCGCCGAGCCGGCCTACGACTTCCTCTACCGGATCGGCGACTGGCCCGAACGCCTCCCCCACGTGGAGGCCGCCACCGTCGTCGAGGACGCCCCCGGCGTGCAGATCGCCTCCCTCGACACCTGCGCCACCCCCGACGGCCGCACCCTCAGCACCCGGGCGGTACGCCTGTGCTTCCCCTCCGCCGCCCGGATCGTCTACAAGGAACTGGTGACACCCCGCCTGATCGCCGCGCACAGCGGCGAGTGGTCCCTGGTACCGGACCGCGACGGCGTACGGGCCGTCTGCGCCCAGCAGGTGATGCTCCGCGAAGAGGCCGTCGAGGAGGTCCTGGGCCCGGGCACCGGCCTCGCCGAGGCCCGCCGGTACGTGCGGACCTGGCTGGGGCGCGCGGGCGCCCAGACACTGCGCCTGGCCCGCTGGCACGCGCAGAACACGGTGCGCCGCCTGCGATGAACACGCGAGGGGCCCGCGCCGGGCACGAGACCGGCCCGCGACGGGCACGGGCACGCGCACGAGCGCGGGCGCGACGAGTACGCGCACGAGAAGGAGGCCGCGGATGATCCCCGCCCGCTCCGGTCCGCTCGGAGCCCCCGACGCGGACGCCGCCGCGCCGCCGGCCGCGGACGCGCCCCTGCACGTCCCGGGCCCGGAGGGGCCCTGGGACGAGGTCGGCGACCGGCTCGACGACACGGGCCGGGCCGTCGTGTGCACGACGTGGGGGCAGTGGCTGACCGCCGTGCTCCTGGACCCCGCGCTGCGCCCGCTGCTCGGGGACGACTGGCCGCGCTACCGCCAGACGCCCGCCGGGACCGGACGGATGCGGTTCGCCGTCTCGCGCGCCGTCGTGAAGTACGCGGCCGCCGCCGCCCTGGACGCGCCCGCGCACACCCTGGAACTCGGCCGCCACCCGGGCGGGCGGCCCGTGCTGCGGGGGCCGGGCGGGGAGGTGGAGGTGAGCCGGGCGCACGCCGGCGAGCTGATCGTGGTCGGCGTCAGCCGCACCGGGCCGATCGGCGTCCACGCGCAGCGCACCGGCCCCGACGCCTCCTTCGGGCCGCTCCTGGAACGGGTGTGCACCGCGCGGGAGGGAGCGCTGCTGGCAGCGCTGCCCGAGGACGAGCGGCGGGCCCGCCTGCTGTCCCTGTGGGGCCTGAAGGAGGCCTGCGCCCGGGCCCTGGGGCCGGGGGCCGGGCTCTCGCTGACCGGTTTCGGGTTCGCCCGCGACGGCCGGGGCCGCCTGGTCCTGGCCACCGTGCCGGGCGGCGCGCAAGCCGCGGCGGGGGAGTGGAGCGTCGCCGGACACCTCGTCCAGGACCGCTACCTGGTCAGCGAGGCCCACCACCACCCCGCCGTCCCGGCCGTCCCTGCCGCCTCCGCCGTCCCGGCCGGTCCTGCGGCGGGGGTCGACGCCGGTTCGCGGAGTGCTGCAGGCCCGCTCGAGGAACAGGGGCCCGGGACCGGGGCGCTACTACGCTTCCCGCGACCGGTCACCTCCGGCCGGGGCGAGGGAAGGCGTACGCCGTGAACCCGAGGGAACCCGCCGCGGCCCCCTGCCCGCAGAGCCCGTCGAGCCCGTCGAGCCCGCAGAACCTGACGGGTCCGCCGAGCCTGCCGAGCCCGCAGAACTTGCCGGACCTGCTGAGCCGGCAGAGTCCGTCGAGCCCGCAGAACCTGACGGGCCCGCAGAACTTGCCGGGGCCGCAGAACTCGCCGGACCTGCCGGACCTGCCGAGCCCGCAGAGCCTGCCGGACCTGACGGACCCGCAGAACCCGCCGAGCCCGCAGAACCCGCCGGGCCCGTCGAGCCTGCCGAGCCCGCCGGACCTGACGGACCCGCAGAACCCGCCGGACCTGGCGTGCCCGCCGGACCGTGTCCGTGCCGGGGTCTGAGGGGCGCCGCCGCACCCGCCCGCCGGCCCGCACCGCCCGGGGCGCCGGATGAGCGGTGCGGGCGCCGCGGACGGGTCCGGGACGGTCCTCGCGGTGGTCCACGAGGTGGCCCCGGGGGCGCCCGGGAGCGTCCTGACCCTGGAACTGCGCGGGCTGCGCGACGACGCTGACGCCGAACGGTTCGCCGCGTGGATCGCCGGACGCCACCGCCGCCTCCAGATCACCGTGGAGGCGGGCGGGCCCGCCCGGCACACCCTGCGCATCCTGCCCGGACACCCCCCGCGGGGCACCGCGCCGGCCCCCGCGCCGCTCGGCGCCACCCTGCTGGCCGACCTCCTGGGCCCCGGCCCGGCCGCCGGCGAGCCCATCGCCCTGACCGGGTACCAGCGCGAGCTGCTCCTGGAGGCCGCCGCCGGCCCTCCCGGCCGGGGCCAGGACCTGGAACAGGTGTACTGGAACTGGTCCGGCCCCCTGGACCGGGACCGCTTCCACGCGGCCTGGCAGTCCCTGTGCGCACGGGAGTCGGTGCTGCGGGCCGCCTTCGACTTCACCACGCTGCCCCGCCTCGTCCTGCACCCCCGCGCCGCCGTCGCCATCGCCCACCACACCCGCACCACCACCGCCTGGCAGGACCTCCTCGAAGCGGACCGCGGCCGCGCCCTGGACCCGGCCCGGCCGCCGCTGCTGCGCCTGGCCGTGCTGGAGGGGGAGGCGCGAGAGCCCGCCCGGATACTGCTGACCTGCCACCGCGCCCTGCTCGACGAGTACGGAGTCCACCTCCTGCTCCGCGAGTTCTACCGCGCCTACCTGGCCGGGGGAGACCTGCCGGGCGGCGAGCGCCGGCCCGACCTGCGCGACCACGCCCGCTGGCTGGCCCGCCAGGACAGCACCGGCGCCCGCGAACTGTGGACGCGCACCGCGCCCCCCGCCCGCCCCGCGACCGCCGTGGGCCGCCCCGCAGCCGGCCCCGGCACCGGCCACAGCGGCGCCGGACGCCTGCGCCGGCACCTCGGGGAGCCGCACAGCTCCCGGCTGCGGTCCTGGGCCGCGGACCGCGGCACCGGCGAGAGCAGCGCCCTGCACGCGGCGTGGGCGCTGCTGCTGTACCGGGCGGCGGCCGTACGGGGCCCGCTGCGGGTGACGTTCGGGGTCCGCCTCCGCGGCCGGGACACCGCCCTGCCCGGCGCCGCGGGCCTGCCAGGGCCGCCCCCCGGACCGCTGCCGCTGACGGTGCGGGTGGACCCGGCGGCGCCGCTGGGCGAACTGCTGCACCAGGTCCGCGACGCCCTGCTCGACATGACGGCCTACCCGTGGGTCTGCGGCGACCTGATCCGCCAGTGGACCGGCCGGCCCGGCGCGGGACGCCTCGCCGAGAGCGCCGTCTCCTTCGACGGCCCCGCCGAACTGCCGCCCGCCGTAAGCGGGGAGCTGGCCGTCCTGGGCGTCACCGCGGGCCCGCCGCGCGCCGCGGGCCCCGCGGCGGCCCTGCCCGTCACCGTCGGCGCCCGCCACGACAGTGCCGGCGCGCTGGTCCTGGACGCCGTCTACGACCGGGCGCGCCTGGCCGACGCGGACGCCTCGGCCGTCCTTGGCCAGTGCGTGCGCCTGCTGCGGGGGCTGGCCGTGCTGGCCGACCCCCACTGCACCGTCGGCCGGGCCCTGGACCTCCTCGCGGACGCGCGGCCCCCCGCCATGGCGCCCCGCCCGCCCGCCCCCCGCCGCCCCGCGCTGAGCACGCTGCGCCGGGGGGAGCCCTCGGCCGGCGTGCTCTGCCTCCTCGCCGCCCCGGGCGTCACGGCCGGCGGCTACGAGCTGTTCGCGCGGCGCCACCGGGGCCCCGAGACGGTCGTCGTGCTGGAGTGGGACGCCGCCCCGGGCGCCGGCGTGCCCGCCGCGCTCACCGCCCTGCGGGGGCCCGGCGGACGGCTCGTACTGGCCGGCTGCGGTCCCGGCGCGGCGGCGGCGTACGGCCTCGCACGGGCCCTCGCGGACGCCGGGGGAGTCCCGGTGAGCGTGGTCATGGCCGGCCTCGCCGGCCCCGAGGACAGCGCGGACGCGCTCGCCCGCGGCGTCGCGGCACTGCCGGCGCACCGCCCCTGACCCCGCCCGCCCCTGACCCCGCCGGCCCCTGACGGCGTCCGCCCCTGACCGCGCCGGCCGGCCGGCCGGGCGGGCCGGGCGTAGTCAGCAGGCGGGGGGCGGGGGCGGGCGGGGTCAGGGGCGCGGGGGCGGTCTACGCGGCGAAGAGGTCGAACGTCGAGGTGCGCCGCGGTCCGGCGAGGACGTCCAGTGCGGGGTCGACGGCGAGCATGGCCTGGTGGAGGCGCTGGAGCTGGGGCGAGGGCTCCACGCCGAGGTCTTCTATGAGGCGGGCTCTGAGTCTGCGGTAGACGTCCAGGGCGCCGGCCTGGCGTCCGGCACGGTAGAGGGCCACCATGATCTGTGAGTGGAGGCCCTCGTGCTGGGGGTGGCGGGCCGTCAGGTCGGCGAGTTCGGCCAGGAGTTCGCTGTGCCGGCCCAGCCGCAGATCGGCGTCGATGCGCCGCTCGACCGTCACCAGGCGGCTTTCCTGCAGCCGCATCACCTCGATGTCCAGGATCGGCCCGACCCGTACGTCGACCAGCGCCGGGCCCCGCCACAGGTCCAGCGCGGCGCGGAGG
Source organism: Streptomyces antarcticus (assembly GCF_026627255.1). Taxonomy (GTDB): domain Bacteria; phylum Actinomycetota; class Actinomycetes; order Streptomycetales; family Streptomycetaceae; genus Streptomyces; species Streptomyces antarcticus. The sequence goes on from NZ_JAPNLM010000049.1 coordinate 7,815, forward strand.
CGGTCGGCGCAGACCTGGCTGTCGCCCGTCTCGAAGGCGGCCTGGCCCTCGCGCACCAGGCGCTCGTAGTCGTGTACGTCGACGCTGTCCTCGGTGATCTGCAGCAGGTAGCCGCCGTGCCGGGTGGCGAGCACCTCCTTGGCGCCGCCGGGCGCGTCGGGCCCCATCGCGGTGCCCAGCCGGCGGCGCAGCTGGAGGATGTACGTCTGCAGGGTCGTCAGCGCGCTCTGCGGCGGCTGCGTCCCCCAGATCTCCTCCATGAGGGTGGGCACCGGCATGACACGACCGGGATAGAGCGCGAGCAGCGACAGCACCTGCCTCGGCTTGCCCGCGGTCGGGACAATGGACCCCCCGTTGACCTCGGCGCTCAACGGACCCAGCACCCGAATCCTCATGGTCTCCTCCGTACTCGTCGAGTCCCCTGGCTCTTTTTCTCAGATGGCCAGGGAACCGCCCCCGTTGCGGGCACGCTAGCCGGGGTGGACGGCACCCGGCCCCTTCCTGTAGCGGGCCTCAAGTCGCCTTCCAAGCAACGGTGTTGAGCAGGCCGCGGCGTACGGATCACCCACGGGACGCGGCCGGGCACGAGCGGGCGGACCCACGCACGGGCGGGCACCAGAACCCCGGCGGACACAGGCGGTACGGGCGGTACGGGCGAGGCAGGCGGGACGCGGTACGGGCGAGGCGGGCGGGACGCGGTACGGGCGTTGCACGATGCGGGCGATGCGGGCGGTACGGCTACGGCCAGTCGATACGGCCCGCGGCCGGGGCGCCCGCGGGGCCGGCGTACGGGCCGGCGGCCGGGGCCGAGGCCGGGGCCACCGGCCAGTCGATGGAGCCGCCGCCGCCGTCGGCGGCGGCCACGCCGCCCGCGGTCAGGACGGCGGCCGTGGCGAGAGCGGCGGTGGCGACGACGCGGGCGATGTTCCTCATGGTGACCCCTCCAGAGCAATTGCTTGATTCTGCTTGGCAAGTCTTCTGCCAAGAAGATTGGCAACACCCGCTGGGGATTTGCTCGTCAATCACTGGAGAAATACTGGAGCACGGCAGAGAATTACCCCGGAACACACCACCGACCACCCCGGCCGTCCCCTTCCAACTGCCCTGACCTGCACACACCGTGATGTGACAGAAGCCGTTCCCGGACTTGCCGGAATGTGCCAAGAGCCCTCGGCTGGAGTTTCACCGGAGCGGGCATTGCCAAGCCGCCACGGGGTGGGCAATGTATTGCCAAGTGATATGGCAACACCTGGGACAACGGGGTCGTGGACGTGCCGCGGCCGACAGCGGGGGAGGCCCCTCATGAACGCGCCGACACACCACGGACAGCGAACGGCCCACCTGGACGCCGCGGGAACCGGCCCGATGCCGGACGCCGTACGCGCCGTGCTCGCCGACTGCACCGCCCGCGACGACCGCTTCGGAGCCCGCGCCCTCGACGAGCACCTCGCCGCGGGCCCCGGCCCCGGGATCCGCCAACGCCTCGGCCGCCTCCTGGGCGTACCGGCCCGCGACACCCTCCCGGTCACCGGCGCGGCCGACGCCTTCGACGCCTTCCTCGCCCGCCTGGACCCCGGCCCCCGCGACCGGATCTGGACCACCCCCCACGAGGGCGTCGCCCAGCTGACCTCCCTGCACGCCCTGCGCGACCGCACCCGCTGCCGCCTGGACGTCGTCCCGCTGCGCCCCGACGGCGACCTCGACCTGGACTGGATGCGCGCCCACATCGGCCCCGACGTCGCCCTCGTCAGCGCCGTCCACGTCTCCGCCGCCTGCGGAACCGCCAACCCGGTCCACGAGATCGGACGCATCCTCGCCCCCCACCGCGCCCGCTACGCCGTCGACGCCTCCCACTCCGCCGGCCAGCTCCCCCTCGACGCCGCCCGCATCGGCTGCGACCTGCTCACCGCGGACGGCTGGAGGTTCCTGCGCGGCCCGCAGGACACCGGATTCGCCTACACCCGCCCCGGAGCCCGGGACACCAGTCCCACCAGCCCGGGCGGCCCCGGCGCGCACGCCCGCCCCGCACCCGGGCAGCCGCCCGTACCGGCGCCCGCCGCCGTCGCCGCGCTGAACACCGCCCTGGCCCACCACGCCGCCGCCCCCCCGCCCCTCCAGGACCTCCTGCCGCGGCTGCGCGCCGTCCTGGAGCGGACCCCGGGCGTCGAACTCCTCCCGGCGGGCCGCGACCGGGCCGGCATCCTGGCCTTCCGCCACCACGAGGTCCCCGCCGCCCGCCTGCGCCGCGCCCTGGCCCGCCACGGCGCCGTCCTCGCCAAGACCGTCGCGCAGGAGCACCCGCTCCACCCGGCAGCCGCCGGCGGCGCCCCCGCCGTCCGCGCGTCCGTCCACCGCGGCACCACCGCACAGGACATCGACCACTTCGCACGGGCCCTGCGGGACGCCCTCCGCGAAGAACGGCACACCCCCACCGTCCCCGCCCCGGCTCCGGTCGCGGCCCCCGCCGCGGCGGCCGGGGGCGCCGGCGGCCGCGGGCGGCCGTCCCCGTACGCCGGGCGGACGGTCCGGCGCGGACACCTCACCCTGCACAGCGCGACCTGAGGGCGCCCGCCCGCACGCGCGCCCCCGCCCGACCCCGGACCGCCCGACCCCGGACCACCGGATCACCCGCCGCCGACCGCGGGCCGCCCAACCCCCGTCTCATGCGGGGCTCGAGCGGACTTCCACGATGTCTTGAGCACCGCGCGCGACGGTGGCCGGATCCGGCCCCAGACCTGGAGGAGCCACATGACCACGAGCGAAGCGCCACCCCTGCCGGCCGCGGACCGCGCGGCCGAACTGGCCGGCATCAAAGCCCTGGCGCTGGCCGGCCCCGACGCGCGGGCCACCGAACGCCAGCACGCCAAGGGCAAGCTCACCGCCCGCGAGCGGATCGCCCTGCTGCTCGACCCGGACTCGTTCCACGAGATCGAGACCCTGCGCCGGCACCGCGCGACCGGCCTGGGACTGGAGGACAAACGCCCCTACACCGACGGGGTGATCACCGGATGGGGCACCGTCGAGGGCCGCACCGTCTTCGTCTACGCCCACGACTTCCGCATCTTCGGCGGAGCCCTCGGCGAGGCCCACGCCGAGAAGATCCACAAGGTGATGGACCTGGCCGAGTCGACCGGCGCCCCGCTGGTCTCCCTCAACGACGGGGCCGGCGCCCGCATCCAGGAGGGCGTCTCCGCGCTGGCCGGCTACGGCGGCATCTTCCAGCGCAACACCCGCGCCTCCGGCGTCATCCCGCAGATCAGCGTGATGGTCGGCCCCTGCGCGGGCGGCGCGGCCTACTCCCCGGCCCTGACCGACTTCGTGTTCATGGTCCGCGGCACCTCGCAGATGTTCATCACCGGCCCCGACGTCGTCAAGGCCGTCACCGGCGAGGAGATCACCCACAACGGCCTCGGCGGCGCCGACGTCCACGCCGCGGTCTCCGGCGTGGCAGCCTTCGCCTACGACGACGAGCCGAGCTGCCTGGAAGACGTACGGCACCTGCTCTCGCTGCTGCCCTCCAACAACCGTGAGACCCCGCCGCGCGAACACGGCGGCGACCGGCCCGACCGGCGCACCGACGCACTGTCGCGGACCGTCCCCGCCAACCCCCAGCAGGCCTACGACATCCGCAGCGTCATCGAGGAAGTCGTCGACGACGGCGACTACTTCGAGATCCAGCCCGCCTGGGCGACCAACGTGGTGTGCGCGCTGGCCCGGATGGACGGCCACGTCACCGGCTTCGTCGCCAACCAGCCCGCCAGCCTCGCCGGGGTCCTGGACATCCACGCGAGCGAGAAGGCGGCCCGCTTCGTCCAGTTCTGCGACGCCTTCAACATCCCCCTGGTCACCCTCGTCGACGTCCCCGGCTTCCTGCCCGGCGTCGACCAGGAACACAACGGCATCATCCGCCACGGCGCCAAACTGCTCTACGCCTACTGCAACGCCACCGTCCCGCGGATCTCCCTCGTCCTGCGCAAGGCCTACGGCGGCGCGTACATCGTCATGGACTCCCGCTCCATCGGCGCCGACCTCGCACTGGCCTGGCCCACCAACGAGATCGCCGTCATGGGCGCCGAGGGCGCCGCGAACGTCATCTTCCGCCGCGAGATCGCCGCCGCCGCCGACCCCGACGCGATGCGCGCACAGAAGATCAAGGAGTACACGGCCGAGCTCATGCACCCCTACTACGCCGCCGAACGCGGCCTCGTCGACGACGTCATCGACCCCGCCGAAACCCGCTCGGTCCTCATCCGCTCGCTCGACATGCTCCGCCCCAAGTACGCCGACCTGCCGTCGCGCAAGCACGGCAACCCGCCCGTATGAGCACCACCGCCGCGCCACCAACCGCGGCAGCACCCGCAACCACGCCCGGAACCACGCCCGCAACCACGCCCGCAACCGCGGGCGGAACCGCGGCAGCACTCGCGCCGGCAACCGCGCCGGCAACCGCGCCGGCAACCGCGCCGGCAACCGCGCCGGCAACCGCGCCGGCAACCGCGCCGGCACCCGCGGGCGGGGCAGCGGGGGACACGCCGGTCCCCGGGCCGCCGCCGCACTGGAAGATCACCCGGGGCCGGCCCGACGCCGCGGAGACCGCCGCCCTCCTGACGGTCCTGACCGCCGTGCTCGCCGAACCCCCGGCCCCGCCCCCGACCCCGCGCACCGCACCCTCCGCCTGGGACCGCGCCCCCGCCGCCCCCCGGCCCCGCCGCCCCGGATCCTGGCGCGGCCGCTGACCCGCCCCGCACGCCCCGCCCCGCACGCCCGCGCCCCCGCACGCCCCGCCGCGGACACCCCCGGCGGGGCACCGGCACGCCCGCCCCGCCGCCGCCCGCGCCGCCTCCATCCGCCTTCCGCCGCGCCCCGAGTGCCCCCCGGCACGCTCAGAGCGTCCTGGCGAGCGATGAAGGGATACGAGGAATGACGGTGAAGGCGATCGACAAGGCCCCCGAGAGGCCCGTGGCACTGGTCACCGGCGCCACCAGCGGCATCGGCCTGGCCGTCGCCCGCGACCTGGGCGCCCGCGGGCACCGGGTGTTCCTGTGCGCCCGCACCGAGACCGCGGTCAAACAGACCGTGGCCGACCTGCAGGCCGAGGGCTTCAGCGTGGAGGGCGCCGCCGCCGACGTACGCGACGCGGCCGCCGTGCGGGCCCTGGTCGCCGCAGCCGTCGCAGCGTACGGAGAGCCCGTCAGCATCCTGGTCAACAACGCCGGCCGCAGCGGCGGCGGGGCCACCGCCGGCATCACCGACGAACTGTGGGACGACGTCATCGACACCAACCTCAACAGCGTCTTCCGCCTCACCCGCGAAGTCCTCAACAACGGCGGCCTGGGCTCCGAGCCGTGGGGCCGCATCATCAACATCGCCTCCACCGCGGGCAAGCAGGGCGTCCTGCTCGGCGCCCCCTACTCCGCCTCCAAACACGCCGTGATCGGCTTCACCAGGGCCCTCGGCAAGGAACTCGCCCCCACCGGCACCACCGTCAACGCCGTCTGCCCCGGCTACGTGGAAACCCCCATGGCCGCCCGCGTCCGCAGCGGCTACGCACAGATGTGGGACACCACCGAGGAGTACGTACAGGAGCAGTTCGAGGCGAAGATACCCCTGGGCCGCTACTCCACCTCCGAGGAGGTCGCCGGCCTCGTCGGCTACCTCACCACCGACCTCGCCGCGTCCATCACCGCCCAGGCCCTCAACGTCTGCGGGGGCCTCGGCAACGCCTGAACCCCCCCGCCCGCACGGCAGTCCGCGCCCCACGGCACACACCCCGCCCGCACCCCGGCCCACAACAGGCCCGCGAAACGACCCGCACGGAGACGCGCCCGGGGAAGGGCCCGCGAAACGACCCGCGCGGGCGCCCGCGCGGAGGCGCCCGCGGAACGGACACGAGAGGAGGGGCCCCTCACAGCACCGTCGCGGCCCCCGACACATCCCGCACCACGGCCCGCGGGGCGATCCCCGCGGACCGCCAGCCGCCCACCACCCGCGCGTCCACCGGCTCGTCCGCCAGCAGGACGTGCCGCAGCGCCGGCAGGCTCCCCGGCCGCGCCGCCGCCGCCAGCCGCGCGAACGCCGACGGCAGCTGCGTCAGCACCGTCACCCGCCGCTCCGCCAGCAGCCGGGCGAATCCGCCCGCCTCGCCGGCCGTGTCCCGGTCCACCATCACCGCGCACCCGCCCGACAGCAGTGGACCCCACATCTCCCGCATGCCCAGGTCCAGGCTCAGCGAGTGGAAGCACGACCACACGTCCTGCGGCCCCACCCCCAGCACCGGCACACAGCCGTCCACCCACGACAGCACGTCCAGGTGGCTCACCGGCCGCACGGCCGCCGCCCGCCCCGGCGCACCGCCCTGAGGGAGCGCCAGGAACGCCGCCTGCGGCGCGATCTCCCGGCGCACCACCGCCTGCGGCCGCACCGCGATGACGAACCGGCCCGCCTTCGCCACCGGGATCTCATCACGCAGCAGCCCGCTGTCCGAGACGACCATCCCGGCCCCCGCGTCACGCATCAAGAACTCCTGCAGCCCCGCGTTGTGCCCGGGCTCCAGCGGCAGCACCGCCGCACCCGCCCGCAGCACACCCACCACGGCCGCCGCCGCCTCACACGAGCGCAGCACCCGCACCGCGACCGCCCCGCCGGGACCACTGCGCCCCGACAGCCGCCGCGCGATGTCGTCCGCCAGCCACTCCAGTTCCAGATAGGTCGCCTGTCCCTCCGCGTCCCGGGCGGCGACCCGTCCCGGATGGCGCGCGGCCGACGCCGCGAAGCGGATGTCGATGCGGTGCCGGCGCGCCGGCCACCCGTCGGCCGGGTCGAGCCCGATCCCTCCGAGCAGACCGGCCACGTCGGCAGACAACTGGTCGAGCTCCGGATGGTCCGGAGTGGCGTTCATGCGGCCTCCAGCGAGAGGGTCGGTACTCCGGCGCCGATCGTGCCGCGCCCCGCCGGAGAACCGCTCAAGTCTCGCCGTACAGGACCGCTCGGCACCCGCTCGAGACCCCCTCGAAGGCCGCTCCACGAAGAGTCGAGGACCACTCGGAAGGCTATGGCCCGACCCCGCGGGGCATGCCTACGATTCCCTGGCTCATGCCGAAGCCACACTCTCCCCGTCGCGCTCCGAGAGACCACTCGTAGACGCACGCACATGGAACTGAGCTTTGTGGCTATGGCCCGTCTCACGAGACTGGACTTGACTGTACTCATGACTCAGAACACGCAGATCACCCTCGTTATCGGCGGTCACGGCAAGACCGGCCGCCGCGTCGCCGAGAAGCTCACCGCCCAGGGCCGCCAGGTCCGTATCGGCTCCCGCACCGGCGAGCCCGCCTTCGACTGGCACGAGCCCGCCACCTGGGACGCCGCGCTGGAAGGCGTCGACCGCGTCTACGTCACCTACTACCCCGACCTCGCCTTCCCCGGCGCCGCCGAGCAGGTCGGCGCGTTCTCCCAGGCCGCCGTCGCCAAGGGCGCCCGCCGCCTGGTCCTGCTCTCGGGCCGCGGCGAGGAGGCCGCCGAGGTCAGCGAGGACAACCTGAAGGCGTCCGGCGCCGACTGGACCGTCGTCCGCTCCAGCTGGTTCAACCAGAACTTCTCCGAGAGCTTCTTCCTGGAGCCCGTCCTCGCCGGCGAGATCGCCCTGCCCACCGGGGACGCCGTGGAGGCCTTCGTCGACGCCGACGACATCGCCGACGTCGTCGTCGCCTCCCTCACCGACGACAAGCACATCGGCAAGACCTACGAACTGTCCGGCCCCCGCCTCCTCAGCTACACCGACGTCGCCGCCGAACTGTCCAAGGCCACCGGCCGCGACATCAAGTACATCTCCGTCACCAACGAGGAGTACCGCGCCGTCCTGCGCGAGAACGACCTCCCCGAGGAGTTCGCCGACCTGTTCACCATGATCCTCGACGGCCGCAACGCGCACCTGGTGCACGGCGTGGAAGAGGCCCTGGGCCGCAAGCCCAAGGACTTCGCCGACTTCGCCCGCGACGCGGCCGCCGCGGGAGTCTGGAACGTCTGACCGCCGGCACCGCCGGCACCGCCGGCAGCACCCCCGTCACTCCCTGACCGGGCGGCGACTCTGGTACGGCCGCCGCCCGGTGCTCGGACACACCCCGGGGGACGCACACGCGCACCGCGCACGACCGACCGGCAGGAGGCTGCCATGCCCGCACCCAAGTCGTTCTCCAGCGAACACGGCCTGGAAACACTCCCACCGTACTTCCACGGCTTCGCCCTCATGCACATCGCGATGCGGCGCGACGCGGCCCGGCTGCGCACCGCCGCCCCCCAGTGGAGCACGGCGGGAGCCCCCTGGTGGCAGCGCCTGCGCGAGACCATCGAGTGGCACCACACCAGCGAGGACGACGTCCTGTGGCCGGGACTGCGCCGCAAGGACCCCGACTTCGACGCCCAGGCCCGCGAACTCCACGAGGACCACGAGGAACTCGACGCCGCCATGGACGCCGTCTCCACCGCCATCGCCCGCCGCGGCGACGGCCTCGTCCGCGCCTCCCACACCTTCGAGTCGGTGCTCCGCGACCACCTCCGCGACGAAGAACGGATCATCTTCCCCGTCTTCGAACGCCTAGGTGAACGCGCCTACCTCGCCGAGGAACGCAAAGTCGTCGCCAGCGCCCCGATGCGCGTGATGACCCACCTGCAGCCCTGGATGTTCGACGGCGCACCACGCCGGTCCGTCGCGCACGTCTCCGCCACCATCCCGCCGCCCGTCCGCCTCATCGGCGCGACGCTGCTGGCACGGCGCTACGAGCGCACCCTGAAGGGAATCCTGAAGTGACAGCCACGACCACCCAGTCCGCCACCCTGGTGGCGGCCACGGTCGGCACCGGACTGATGGCAGGCCTCTACTTCGCCTTCGACATCTCCGTGATGCCGGGCCTGAGCCGCGGCGACGACCACACCTACGTCACCGCCATGCGCAACATCAACGAAGCCATCGACAACGGCCTGTTCGGCCTCCTGTTCCTCGGCGCGTTCCTCGCCACCGGCGTCGCCGCCGTCCAGCAGCAGCGCGGCGGCCGCCCCGACGCCGCCCGCTGGGGCTGGACCGCCTTCGCCCTCTACGGCCTCTCCCTGGCCGTGACCGCCGCCGTCAACATCCCCCTCAACAACCAGCTCGCCCGCGCCGGCGCCGACGCCGCCGCCGCCCGCACCCGCTTCGGCGGCCGCTGGGCCACCGGCAACCTCATCCGCACCGCCGCCTGCACCGCGGCCCTGGCCGCACTCGGCCGCGCCCTGACCCTCCACGGCCGCGGATCGGCGTAACCGGCCCCGCCCCGGCCGCACACCGGCGCCCCCACGCCGCCACGGCCACCCGGCACCACCCGCACCACCCCCGTGAACGGCGCCCGCTCTCTATTCTCCGTCCCCCGCGGGAGAGCGGGCGCTTCGCCGTGTTCCCGGAGAGGATGTACACATGGACACGCTGACCGGCCTCCTCGAAGGCCCCAAAGCCCGGGGCGCCTTCCTCCTCAAATCCGTCTTCAACCCGCCCTGGTCCCTGCGCGTCGAAGACCGCGCCCCGCTCTCGGTGGTCACCATGGTCCACGGCGACGCCTGGCTCATCCCCGACCACGGCGACCCCGTCCCCATCCGCCCCGGAGACGTCGCCGTCGTACGCGGCCCCGACCCCTACACCGTCGCCGACACCCCCACCACCCCCGTCCAGATCACCGTCGGCCCCGAACAGCGCTGCAGCACCGAAGAGGGCCAGGACGTCACCGACACCATGGCACTGGGCGTCCGCACCTGGGGCGACACCTTCCAGGACGCCGGCTCCGCCGTCATGCTCAGCGGCACCTACCAGGCACCCAGCGAGATCGGCCGCCGCCTCCTCAGCGCCCTGCCCTCCCTCCTGGTACGCCCCGCCGAAGCCGCCGACAACACCCTGGTCACCCTGCTCACCTCGGAGATCTCCAAAGACGAACCCGGCCAGGAGATCGTCCTGGACCGCCTCCTGGACCTGCTCCTCATCGGCGTCCTGCGGACCTGGCTCGCCGCCCCCGCCAGCGGCGCCCCCTCCTGGTACCGCGCCCAGGGCGACCCCGTCGTCGGCCCCGCCCTGCGGCTCCTCCACGAGAACCCCGCCCACGGCTGGACCGTCGCCGAACTCGCCCTGAAAGTCGGCGTCTCCCGCGCCTCCATGGCCCGCCGCTTCACCGACATCGTCGGCGAACCCCCGGTCGCCTACCTCACCGGCTGGCGCCTGGCACTCGCCGCCGACCTGCTGCGCGAACCCGACGCCACCGTCGCCACCGTCGCCCGGCGCGTCGGCTACAGCTCCGCCTTCGCCCTCTCCACCGCCTTCAAACGCGTCCGCGGCGTCAGCCCCCAGGAGTTCCGCACCAACACCGGCCCCGACACCCCGCAGGAAGCCCCCCGCACCCCCCGCACCGTCGTCCTGCCCGCCCCCTGACACCCGCCCCCCGCCCACGGCGGCCCACGGCCGGACCCCTCGCCGTACGCCGGCCACGGCCCGGGCGGGCCACCGGACCGGGCGCTTCACCAGCCGGGCGGCGGTTCACCGGCCCGGCCGGTCACCGGCCGGGCGGGCGGACCACCGCCGTCAGCACCAGCCCCCCGCCCGCCAGCCAGCGGCCCTCGTACACCGGGTCCACCGGCACCGGCACCGGCGGCCGCATCGTGACCGCGAACGTACCCGCGGGGGACAGGGCCAGCGAGGCGTCACGGAACCCCAGCCAGATCCCCGTCGCCGGATACCACGCCTTGTACGCGGCCTCCTTCGCGGAGAAGAACACCCGCTCCCACGGCAGCGACGGATCCGCTACGGCCAGCGCCGCCAGATGCGCCCGCTCCGCCTCCGACGCGATCAGCCCCAGCACCCCGGCCGGCAGCGGCCCGGCCGGCTCCGCGTCGATCCCCACCGCCGCCGCCACCGACGCCGGCGCCGCCACCGCCGCCCGGTAGCCCTCGCAGTGGGTGATGCTCCCCACCACCCCCGCCGGCCAGCCAGGCGCACCGCCCGCCCCCGGCAGCACCGCCACCGGACGGCGCCGCAACTGCGCCAGACACCGCCGGGCACACGCCCGCGCCGTCGCGAACTGCCGCCGCCGGCCCTCCCGGCGGCCCTCCATCACGGCCGCCTCCGCCGCGAACAGCACAGCGGGCGCCGCGTCGTCGAAAGCCTCCGACGACGTGACGCCCGGGGGAAGGAGTTCCTCGATCATCTCGAGGCGAGCTCCACCACCGCCGCGACCGCCACCAGCGGACGCTCCAGCGGCAGCATGTGCCCCGCACCGGGAACCCGCTCGAAACGCGCGCCCGGCAGCACCTGCGCCAGCGCCTCGGCCAGCCCGGCACCGATCACCTTGTCGCCCTCGCCGTGCAGGACCACCGCCGGAACACGCACCGACCTCAGTGCCTCGCGCACGTCCCAGCCCCGCGTACAGCGGAAGAAGTCCGCCCGCACCCGGGGCACGGTCGCCGCGAACAGCTGCCGGTTCACATCCCGCACCACCGGATCCACCCCCTTGCCCATCGTGGACCCCAGCAGCTTCCCGCCCAGCCACCGCCGGCGAAGCGCCCACGAGAACAGCGGGTTGCCCATCATCTTCACCTCGCTCTCCGGCGTGTCCTGACCGTGCGCCGCCGTCCCCAGCAGCACCAGCCCGCGCAGCCGGCCCGCCGACGGCGACGTCGCCGCGTACGCCAGGGCGGCGAACCCGCCGCCCGAATGCCCCACGACCACCGCCTCCCGCGCACCGGTCTCGCCCAGCACCGACGCCAGGTCCGCACCCAGCCGCTCCACCGACACCGGCGTACGGCCCAGCGTCGAGGCACCGTGCCCGCGCTGGTCGTACAGCACCACCCGGTGCCCGGCCCGGATCAGCCGGTCCGCGACCGTCCCCCACGCCCGCCGCGAGTGCGCCCAGCCGTGCACCAGCACCACGTCACCGGCCGCCACCGAACCCGCCAGCGGCGCCAGCACCGTCACCGCCAGCTCCGCGCCGTCATCCGTACGGACCGTCACCTCGTGCGTGACCTCCGAAGCCGTACTCACCGCGGCACCCCCGACAGCCGCCGGTTCAGCGACTCGAACGCCGCCAGGGTGCCCTTGGAGTGCTCCGCGCCCAGGTCCGCGACCTTCGCCAGCACCTTCAGCCAGCCGTGCGGACTGCCCGTGAAGTGCATCGCGATCCGCGTCCGGCCGCCCGCCAGCGGCTCCAGCACGAAACTGCCCGGACCGCGGAAGACCCCCGACACGTACTCGACGTCCAGCCGCCGGCCCGGCTCCACCGCCACCGTCCGCGAGGTGAAGCGCAGCTTCAGGCCCCCCTTGTCGGACCCCTTGGTGTGCACCGTCACACCGACCTCGCCGCCCACCGCGTCCGGGGCACCGGACACCGAGGTGAACGTGTTGTGCGGCACCCACCACTGCTTCGCGCCGCGGAACTCCGCGACGAGCGCCGCCCAGACGTCATCCGCCGGGGCGTCGATCACCGCCTCGTCGATCAGGTCGTACGTCGTCATCTCCAGGCCTCCACTCGGTACGGGACAAAAAAAGGGGGCGGCGGGGACGGGGATGCCTCACCCCGCCCCCGCCGCCGGGACCACACGGCCGCCCTCGGGCGCCGCCGGCCGCCGTCAGGCGAAGAAGCCCTGGCCCGGCGTGAACATGCTGTTCGGGTCGTACTTCCGCTTGGCGTTGACGAACCCGCTCCACCGGGTGCCGAAGTGCTTCTGCCAGTCCGCACCCGACATCGGGATCGAACCCACCAGGTAGCGCTTCGCGCCCAGACCCACCGCGATGTCGTACAGCCGCCGGTTCTGGTCGATCATGCCCTGGATGTTGGGCTCACCCGGGTTCGGGAACCGCAGCAGGTCGAACAGGTAGACCACCGACTCGTTCGGCATCACCGCCAGCGGCCGCTTGATCTTCGAGGAGTGGAACGGGTAGAAGAGCAGGAACCCCCCGCCCAGCGAACTCGCGTCCAGCTCCTGCTCCACCAGCTTCATGAACGCCTTCGTCTTCGACGCCGGCAGGAACATGCTCAGCCACGGCTTGGGCGTGTACCAGTGGCCGCCCTCCTTCAGGTACGCCTCGTACGCGTCGAGCCGGAACATGTAGTCCCGGTACGTCACGTCCTCGATGACCGCCTCCGCCCGCACGTCCTTCAGGTCGCACAGCAGCCGCGCCCGGTTCGGCGGCGTCGTGTTGTACGTCGCCCCGACCTCCAGCTTGTACCGCCAGCCCGAGTTGTCCGGAGTGCGCTGCATCTCACCCGCGTGGACCTCGAACCGGCCGTCGGCCAGCACCCGCTCGGAGTCGATCAGGTACTGCTCCACCGTGTTGTAGTACAGGCTGAAGATGACGGCCCGCTTCGGCGCCGGAATCAGCTTCACCTTGGCCCGCACGATGATGCCGACCTGACCGCCGCCCGACAGCGCCGCGTTGAACAGGTCCGGGCGCACCGACGCGGTCGCCGTCACCAGCCTGCCGTCACCCGTCACGATGTCGATCGACTGCACCGTGTCGCACAGCAGGCCGTAACGCTGCACGGTCCCGCCGATCCCGCCGATGCTGATCGTCCCGCCCACCGAGATGTACAGGTAGTCGGGCAGCGCCGGCGGGGTCTTGCCCACCTGCAGCGTGGCGTCCGTCAGCTGACCCCACGTCACCCCGGCCTCGACCACCGCGTGGTCGCCGCCGATGGACACGATCCGGGACATGCCCTTGGCATCGATGGAGATGCCGCCCGGCACCCGCGCCTGGCCGTACACCGAGTGCGACTCGATGTCGTCACCCGTACCGCCCTGACCGTTGACGGCGACCTTGATGCCGTTGGCACGGGCGTAGTTGACGATCGTCACGATGTCCTCGACACCACCGGGGCGCAGCACCGCCCACGGCTTGCTCGGCGCACCGTCGAAGAGGTGACCGAAGTCGTTGGCGAAGGCGTCCACCGTGGCCGGTGTCGTCTCCAGGGTGCCGGTCAGGCCCGGCACCGGAACCACGTTGGGGTTGCCCGCCGCCTCGGCGGCGGTCGCCCACGTCTGGTCCACCACGTTCCAGCCGACGACGGCCACGGCCGTCGCCGCCATACCGCCGAGGATCCGGCGGCGGGAGGGCTCGGCGCTCGCGCCGACGTCGGTTCTAGGGGTGCTGCTCATCTGCGTGCGTCTCCTACTGGTGAGGTACCGGCTTGGTGCTGCGCACCCGGGAAGCGAGCTGGTACTCGCTCAGGTCCAGGCGCTTGGTGCCGCGGCGGAAGCGCCAGGTGTACGTCGGGAAGATCGACGTGTTGCGGCCGTTCGCGTCGAGGTACCAGCTCTTGCAGCCGCCCGACATCCAGACCGTGCCCGCCAGATGCCCGTCGAGCTTGCGGTTGTAGGCGTCCTGCGCCTCCCGGCGCACCTCGATACTGGCCAGGCCCCGCTTCTCGGCCTGCTTCAGCGAGTCCACGACGTACTGGACCTGCGCCTCGATCATCACGGTCTGCGAGGAGTGCCCCAGCGCCGTGTTCGGGCCCAGCAGCATGAACAGGTTGGGGAAACCGGCGATCGTGGTCCCCCGGTGCGCGGACATGCCGTCCTGCCACGCATCACGCAGCCGCACCCCCTCCCGCCCCCAGATCCGGCGGGCCACAGGCCGGTCGGTGGCCAGGAATCCCGTACCCAGGATGATCGTGTCGACCTCGCGCTCCACACCGTCCAACCCGACGATCGACTTCGCGCGGACCTCCGCGATGCCCTCGCTGACGATCTCCACGTTGGGCTGCTGGATCGCCGGATACCAGGTGTTGGAGAACAGCAGCCGCTTGCACGCCACCAGGTAGTCGGGCGTCAGCCTGGCCCGCAGCGCCTCGTCCGGCACCGACTTCGCCAGATGGTCGCTCGCCATCTTCTGGACCTTCTCGGCGAGCTTGGGCCGCTTCCAGAAGAACGCCAGGACCTCCCGGCCCCACTGGTTGAAGCCCCGCCGGAACTGCTGGTAGCCGGGCAGCGAGCGGAGCATCTTCGTGTGCAGCTCGCTGTTGGCCTTGTCGGGCTTGGGCCCGATCCACGGGGGAGTGCGCTGGTAGAGGTCCAGCTGCCCGACCTCGGGCTGGATCTTCGGCACGAACTGGATCGCCGAGGCACCCGTACCGATGACGGCGACGCGGCGGCCGGCCAGGTCGTGGTCGTGGTTCCAGTCCGAGGAGTGGAACACCGTGCCCTCGAACCCGTCCAGCCCCTTGATGTCCGGAACCGCCGCCTCACTGAGGTAGCCGGTCCCGGTGACCAGGAACTGGGCCGTGTACCGGCCCTGCGAGGTCTCGATGATCCAGTGCCGCTCGCCCTCGTCCCAGCGGGCGGCCTCCAGCTCGTGGCCGAACCGGATGTGCGGGCGCACCCCGAAGCGGTCGGCGGTGTCCCGCAGATAGGCGTACAGCTCGTCCCGCGAGGCGAACGTCGACTTCCACTCCGGGTTCCGGGCGAAGGAGAACGAGTAGAGGTGGGACATGACGTCGCACGCACAACCCGGATAGCTGTTGTCGCGCCAGGTGCCGCCGACCTCGTCGGCCCGCTCGAACACCAGGAAGTCGTCGATGCCCGACTGCAGCAGCCGGATGGCGGTGCCCAGGCCCGAGAACCCGGTGCCGATGACCGCGACCCGCAGATGCCGGGTCGGGCCGCGGCCGCCGGGAGCCGGCTCGGTGCCCGTACGTGCCCCGCCGTCCTTGGCCGGCTCGAGAATGCTCGTCACGTCTGGCTCCTTAGCGGCGCGTGATGGTGACGCGGAAGTTGTTGAAGAACTTGTCCTCGAGCGTGTACGCGAAGATGTCCAGGTAGCGCTCGAAACGCGAGACGACCTCCTCGCCCTCCAGGGCCACGGCCTCGTCCCGGCGCTCGGCCAGCAGCACCAGCCACGCCCGGCACGCCATCGCGAACGACTCGCGCTCGTTGACGACCTCGTCGATCTCGAAGAGACCCTCCGCCGCCGCGCTCAGCTCGCTCAGGTGCGGGATGTGGCAGCCCTCGAACTCCGAACGCTGCAGGAACTTCAGGTCGTCCAGCAGTCCACGCGTCATCGGCAGCGCCTCGGCCGTCATCGTGTGCAGCACGAACTTCGCACCCGGGTTCAGGGCGCCCGCCACCTGCTGGAAGAAGAACCGGTAGCGCTTGGTGCGCTCCTTCGGCGGCAGGTTGGAGGACACGAAGTGCTCCAGCGCGTTGATGCAGAACGCCGCGTCGTACTTCTCGCTGTCGTCGGCGACCTTGTAGTCCGCCCAGCTCTGCACCAGCGTGGTGATCCGCGGGTTGTCCAGGCCGGCGATGAACGCCTCCTGCGTCCGCGACAGGGTCAGGCCCACGGCCTGCCCCGCACCGTGCACGGTGGTGAGGCGGTTGAGCATCGTGCCCCAGCCGCAGCCGATGTCCAGGACGCGCCCGGTGGCCGGGCTGACGCCTGCGAGCTCGGCGAACTTGTCGAGCTTGCGGTACTGCGCCTCGTCGAGCGCGGCGTTGAGGTCCTCGCCGGCCTCCCAGTAACCGCCGGAATACATCATCGAGGGGCCCAGCAGGAGCCGGTAGAAATCGTTGCTGACCTCGTAGTGGTGCCTGATCGCATCGACCTCGGGGTCCACCGACTTGGGGGCGACCGTTGTCATCCTGATCCTCTTTCCTGCGTGTCCGGCGGGCCGTATTTCCTAATTCGCGTCCGAGGAAACCCGATGCCCCGCAAGGCCCGCGCAAGACGGAACGCATTCAGGACAGCGGCCCGTGTTGCGCCTTCCTTGCGGGGGCGGATATTTCATCGCTATCGAAACCAGACACGCACTGCCGAGTTGCATTGCCGAGAGAGGACCGACCCCATGTCGCTGCCCACCATCGAAGAACTGGCGAGCCAGCTCGAGGCCGTTTCGGGTGCCGCGGAGGTCAGCCCCGACGCCCCGCTCCAGCACATCGCGGACGTCGACTCGCTTGACCTGATGGAGTGGCTGTACGGATTCCAGAACCAGTACCCGCACATCCCGGCCGACGAGTCCCTCTTCGCCGACCTCGACGACACGACGACTCTGCGCGACGTGTACGCGAAGATCGTCGACCTCGTCCCGGCTCAGGCGTAGCGAGGGGTGACGTGACCGGCTTCGACATCACCGGGTGGGGCATGTCCGTACCCGAACGCGTCGTCACCAGTGCCGAGCTCGCGACGCGTTTCGGCGTCGACGAGCACTGGGTCGTCAGCCGCTGCGGCATCCGCGAGCGGCGGGCGGTCAACCCGGGGCAGACCACCGCCTCCCTGGCCGTCGAGGCCGGCCGGCGCGCGCTGGACAAAGCGGGCCTGACCGGCGCCGACATCGCCCACCTCATCGTGGCGACCGCCACACCCGAGCAGCCGTCCCCGGCGACGTCCGCGTTCGTGCACCACGAACTGGGCATCTCCGGGAGCGCGCACGACGTCAACTCCGAGTGCGCGGGATTCGTCTACGGGCTGGTGTCCGCGATGGCCCTCATCGCCATCGACCCCCGCCCGATCCTGCTCATCGGCTCCGACACCCACACCCTGACGGCCAACCCCGCCGACCGGGACCTGTCGATCCTCGTCGGCGACGGCGCGGGCGCGGTCGTCCTCCAGCCGGGCCCCGAGAACCGCGTCAAGGCGTGGAACCTGGGCGCCGACGGCGCCTGCACCGGCTCCCTGAAGGTCCTCGCCGGCGGCAGCCGGATGCCCACCACCCAGGAGACCCTGGACGCGGGCCTGCACTACGCGCAGATCAACGGCAACGAGATCTACCTCAACGCCGTCCGCTACACCGTGCGCACCGTCCGCGAGACGCTGGAGAGCGCCAAGGTCGACGCGGCCGACATCGACCACGTCGTACCCCACCAGGCCAACATCCGGATCATCAACTCGATCCTCTCGCACACCGGGCTGCGGCAGGAGGCTCTGATCACCAACCTCCAGAAGTACGGCAACACGGCCTCGGCGTCGATCCCCATCGCGCTGACCGAGGCCCTCGAAGAGGGCCGCATCAAGGCCGGCGACAAGGTCCTGCTGGCCGGCTTCGGAGCCGGCATGACCTGGGGTTCGATCCTCATGGAATGGGGCGGTGTCGCCGCATGAGCAAGAAGAGCACGGGCCGGCGCCCGGACGCCCCGGTGGCCCTGGTCACCGGCGCCTCGGGCGGCCTCGGCCAGGCCCTGGCGCTGGAGCTGGACGCGCTGGGCTGCCGGGTCGCCGTCCACTACAACAGCTCCAGGGAGGCCGCCGAGGCCGTCCGGGAGAAACTGTCCAACCCCTCGGTGCTGGTCACCGGCGACGTCGGCTCGTGGGAGGCCACGCAGGCCCTCTACGAGCAGATCTCCGCCGAACTCGGCCCGGTGGACGTCCTCGTCAACAACGGGGCCATCCGCAAGGACAGCCTCATGGCGATGCAGAACCCCGCCGACTGGGCGCAGGTCATCCAGACCAACCTCATCGGCTCGTTCCACACCGCCCGCGTCTCGGTGCCGTACATGCTGCGCCAGCGCTGGGGCCGGGTGATCAACATCGTGTCGCCGTCCGGCATCATCGCCACCGCCGGCCAGACCGCCTACTCGGCGTCCAAGGCAGGCCTCATCGGCTTCACCCGCACCCTCGCCGCGGAATGCGGCCGGCGCGGGGTGACGGTGAACGCCCTGTCACCCGGCTTCATGATCACCGGCATGACGAACACCCTCCCGGACCGGGTGATCGAGGGCATGGAGGACAAGGCCCCCATCCCCCGCTTCGTCACCGTCGAGGAAGTCGCCCGCAGCGCCGGCCTCTTCCTCGACCAGGACTGCATGACCGGCCAGGTCATCAGCATCGACAGCGGCGTCTCCATCACCTGACCCCCGCCGCACCACCGGCCCCGGCCCCCCACCCCCCAGGGAGGCCGGGGCCGCCCCACGTCCCCGCCCGGCCCCGCCGCCCGGCGGGGTACCGGCGTACCCGCGTGCGGGGGACACCGGCGTACGGGCACACGAAGGCCGCCGCCGCGGACGATCCGCGGCGGCGGCCCTTCCCGTACGCGGCCGGCCGCTCAGGCGGCGGGGGAGGAGCGCACCGGGTGCGTCACGCACCCGTGGTCCGCCAGCGAGCACGGCCGCGGCGCCCGGTGGTCCACCTCGAACACCCCCATCAGCACCGGGTCCAGACACGTGAACGACCGCAGCGCCGGCCGCGGCTCCGGCGTCCGCAGCAGCTCCAGGTACGCCGCCTCCGTCTCCGGCGCCGGATCGATGCCCAGCTCCTCCGCCAGCACCTCCCGCAACTGCTGGTAACTGCGCAGCGCCTCCGCCCGGTTCCCGGCCCGCGTGTGCGCCGCCATCCGGCAGCGGTAGGCACTCTCCCGGAACGGCGCCCGGCGCACCGCCTCCTCCGCGTACCGCAGCGCGTGGTGCTCGTCACCCAGCGCCGAGGACGCCAGGCTCGCCGTCTCCAGCGCCTTCAGCCGCAGCTCCTCCAACTGCTCACGCATCGCGTTGACCCACTCACCCTCGTGCGAGGGCAGGAACGAGCCCCGCAGATTCGACACCGCGCCCGACGCCAGCTGCTGCGCCACCGCGAAGGCGCCCTCCGCGTACGCCTCCGACGCCTCGGCCACCGCGGCCTCCGCGCACTCCACGTCCACCGCCGCGTCCTGCGGGATCCGCAGCAGATAGCGGCCGCTCTGCGCGACCAGCGGAATCACCCCCGGCTGGTCCTGCGGCGTCGAGACGAACGTACGCACCCGGCTCACCAGGCTCCGCAGCGCCGACGCCCACGTGTCCGGCAGCCCCTCGGGCCACACGGTTTCGGCCAGCTGATCGCGGTCCGTCCCCCCGTGGCGCTCGATCAGCAGCCGGGCGAACGCCACCTGCGCCTGCGCGCTGGAGAGGTGCTGCGGCGGTGCTCCGTCCGGCTCGATCGTGACAAGACCTATCAGTCTGATCAGCACAATGCACTCTCCGAAACGGTCGGCTTCCGGCCGTGTCCCCCTAGTTCGTGCGATTCAGAGGATACCGGCGGGCCGTCTCCGCATGTCAACAGCGGCCGGCAAACATTTCCCCGCGAATGAAACCCCAGGTCCGGGCAGCCCCTTTACCGCTTCGAGCGCCGCTGTAGCCCCCCTGTGGTTCCACTGTCGCCCCGCTCTTGCGCCGCTATTGCGCCCCAGGAGTCTTAATGGAATTCCACTAGAGCCCCGCCGGAACAACGGCGGAGCACAGAGGGAGTTCCGGGTCCGCCGGACGATCGCGAACGAGGAGAAGAACGTGAACGCATCCGCTGCCTGGAGCCGACTCGAGCCGAAGCTGGCCTACTTCAGGGACCGCGTCCAATCCCTGGAATACGAGCCCAACCGCAAGAACAGCTTCGTCGCCTACACCGTCGAGCGCGACTCCGCCTACGCGGACCAGGACGGCCAGCGCCTCCTCATGATGTCCGGCTACAGCTACCTCGGCCTCGCCGGCGACGAACGCGTCGTCTCCGCCGCCAAGGCAGCCGTCGACCGCTACGGCACCGGCAACCACGGAGTGCGCGCCCTCGCCGGCTCCACCCCCCTCCACGAGGAACTGGAAGCCGAGGTCGCCAAGTTCGCCGGCCGCCAGCAGGCCCTCGTCTTCGGCTCCGGCTACGCCGCCAACGTCGGCACCGTCGGCGCCCTGGTCGGCCCCGGCGACACCGTCTTCATCGACAAGTACGACCACGCCAGCATCGTCGACGGCTGCAAGCTCTCCGGCGCCACCGTCACCCGCTTCCGCCACAACGACGTCACCCACCTCGAGCGCCGCCTGGCCGCCGCCCCCGACACCGGCGTCCGCCTGGTCATCGTCGACAGCGTCTACTCCATGGACGGCGACATCGCCCCCCTCGTCGACCTCCGCAAGGTCTGCGACGCCCACAACGCCCTCCTGATGGTCGACGAGGCCCACGCCCTCGGCGTCATCGGCGCCACCGGCAAGGGCATCGAGGAGCACTTCGACTACGAGGTGAAGGTCGACGTCAAACTCGGCACCCTCTCCAAGGCCATCCCCTCCATGGGCGGCTGGGTCGCCGGCTCCGCCGAACTCATCCACCACCTCAAGTACGCCGCCCGCCCCTTCCTCTTCTCCGCCGCCCTGGGCCCCGCCCAGTCCGCCGCCGCCCTGGAATCCCTGCGCATCCTGCAGCGCGAGCCCGAGCGCGTGGAGTTCATCCAGCGCGAGGCCGAGCGCTTCCGCACCACCCTCCACGACGCCGGCATCAGCACCGTCGACAGCGAGACCGCCGTCGTACCCGTCATCGCCGGCTCCGACACCGCCGCCTACGACTACGCCACCGTCTGCCGCAAGAACGGCGTCATCGGCCTCCCCGTCGTCACCCCGGCCGTCCCCAACGACCTGGCCCGGCTGCGCATCGCCATCACCGCCGCCCACACCAAGGCCGACCTCGAGTTCGCCGCCGAGGCCTTCATCAAGTCGGCACGCGAGTGCCGCATCATCTGACGCCCCCACGACGACCCCACCCACCCAAGGGAGCACACATGCCTGGACCGTCCAGGGGCAGTTCGGCGCGGCCGCCCGTAGCCATCACCGGCATGGGCGTGGTCACCCCCGGCGGGTGCACCCCCGACGACCTGTGGGACACACTGCGGGCCGGCCGGTCCACCGCCGCCGCCCTCACCCACTTCGACCTCAGCCGCCACCGCGTCCGCATCGGCTGCCGCGTCCGCGGCCTGGAGGGCCTCGCCGGCCTCGTCCCCGCCAAGGAAGCCCGCCGGATGGACCCCTTCGCCCACTACGGCACCGCCGCCGCCCTCGCCGCCCACCGCGACGCCGGCTCACCCACCGCCGAACCCGGCCGCACCGCCATCGTCGTCGGCAACGCGGTGGGCGGCCGCGCCACCAGCGACCTGGAGTCCGCCCACTTCACCGAAGGCGGCCCCGCCCGCGTCAACCCGCTGATGCCGCTGATGACGATGCCCAACGCCGCCGCCGCCCACATCGCCATCCGCCTCGGCTGGACCGGCCCCGCCCTGACCGTCGCCAACACCTGCGCCAGCGGCGCCGACGCCATCGGCCACGCCCTGATGCTCCTGCAGACCCACCGCGCCGACCTCGTCATCGCCGGCGGCGCCGAACACACCCTCACCCCCGTCACCCTGGCCGGCTTCGGCAACCTCAACGCCGTCTCCCTGCGCAACGACGACCCCGAACACGCCTCGCGCCCCTTCGACAAGGACCGCGACGGATTCGTCATGGGGGAGGGCGCCGGATTCGTCGTACTGGAACGCCTGGACGACGCCCGCGCCCGCGGCGCCACCACCTACGGCCTGGTCGCCGGATACGCCGCCACCGCCGACGCCCACCACCTCGCCATGCCACTGCCCGACGGCGCGGGCGCCGCCGCCGCCATGGCCGGAGCCATCGCCGACGCCGGACTCGACGCCCACGACATCGTCCACGTCAACGCCCACGGCACCTCCACCCCCCACAACGACCGCTCCGAAGCCGCCGCCCTCACCAAGGTCTTCGGCACCGCCCAGCCCCCCGTCACCGCCCCCAAGTCGGTCATCGGCCACCTCATCGGCGCCGCCGGCGCCGTCGAACTCATCGCCACCGTCCAGGCCATGCGGCACTGCGAGGTACCGCCCACCGCCAACCACGAACAGCAGGAGCCAGGAATGCACATCGACGTCGTCCACGGCGCCCCCCGCGCCGTGCGCCCCGGACCCGCGATCACGAACTCCTTCGGGTTCGGCGGCCACAACTCCTCCGTGGTGGTGGTCCCCGCATGACGCTCCTCACGCTCCCCTCCCCGGTCCGCACCCTGACCGTCACCGAACCGCAGATCACCGACTACCGCGGCGCCGCCCGGCCCGGCCTGCCCACCGCCCGCCCCGGCCAGGCCTCACCCGTCCACACCTTCGTCCTGGCCCACACCCTCGCCGAACAGACCGTCGCCGCCCTCACCGCCGGCGAACCCGGCCCCGTCTCCGTGGTCCACCTCGGCCAGGACATCCGCACCCAGCGCCCCGTCCGCCCCGGCGAGGAAGTCACCGCCCGCCTCGACGTCACCGGCATCCGCAAGGAACCCCGCGGCGCCCGCATCGCCCTCAGGATCCGCCTCACCGGCGAGGACGGCCCCGAACCCTTCGCCGAACTCCTCATCTCCGCCCTCCTCGTCGGCGCCACCACCCTGGAACCCTTCGGCGACATCACCGGCGGCGCCCCCCCGGCCCCCGCCCCCCAGGGCACCGGCACCCCCCACAGCGCCGTACACGCCCTGACCACCGACTGGATCAGCACCTACGCCCACGCCTCCGGCGACCTCAACCCCATCCACCTCGACGCCCGCGCCGCCCGCGCCGCCGGCTTCGACACCGTCATCGCCCACGGCATGAGCGTCGTCGCCCTCGCCGTCGAGGAAGCCGCCGACCGCTTCGCCGACGGCGACTCCGCCCGCGTCCGCGGCCTCGGCTGCCGCTTCTCCGCCCCCGTACCCCCCGGCATCCCCCTGGAGATCACCCTCCAGCCCGACGCCGAAGCCCGCGTCGTCCGCTTCACCTGCAAGACCCCCGCCGGCACCGCCGTCAAGAGCGGCTGGATCGAACTCGCCCAGCCCGCCCGGCCCCAGGGAGGCGACCACCCGTGACCACCACCCCGGCCCTCGAACTCGGCCTCCTCGGCGGATTCCTCACCCAGGTCCGCGACCGCCCCCACGCCACCGCGCTCCTCTTCAACGGCGAGGAGACCACCTACCGCGCCCTCTACGAACTCGCCGGCCGCGAACGCGAACGCCTCGCCCGCCTCAGCCTGCCCCCGCACACCCCCGTCGGCATCCTCGCCGACAAGTCCCCGGCCACCGTCGCCCTCGTCCTGGCCTGCCTCCTCGCCCACCGGCCGCTGCTCCTGCCCTCACCCGCCCTCGCCGACACCCTCCTCGCCGACCTCTTCGCCCAGGCAGGCTGCACCCACGTCCTGGCCCCCGGCGGCGAACCCGCCCGCCTGGCCCCCAGCCCCGACACCCCCGCCCAGCCGCTCCCCGCCGACGAGGCCGCCGACACGGCCCTCATGCTCACCACCTCCGGCTCCACCAGCCTCCCCAAGATCGTCCCGCTGGGCCTGGACGCCGTCGACCGCTTCACCCGCTGGGCCGGCCACACCTTCGACATCGGCCCCGGCCGCACCGTCCTGAACTACGCCCCCCTCAACTTCGACCTCTGCCTCCTGGACGTATGGACCACCCTGGCCCGCGGCGGACGCGTCGTCCTCGTCGACCCCGCCCTCGCCGCCCACGGCCGCCACCTGCGCGACCTGGTCCTGCGCCACGACGTCGACATCGTCCAGGCCGTCCCCATGGCCTTCGGACTCCTCCAGGACGCCGCCGCCAAGACCGCCGACACCTTCCCCGGCGTCGACCACGTCGTGTTCACCGGCGACGCCATCCCCGACCGCACCCTCGCCGCCCTGCCCGTCCTCTTCCCCACCGCCCGCATCCACAACATCTACGGCTGCACCGAGACCAACGACAGCTTCATCCACGAACTCGACACCACCACCACCCCCTTCCCGCCCGTCCCCATCGGCCGCCCCCTGCCCGGCGTCCACGCCCTCGTCCTGGACCCCGACACCCGCCGGCCCGTCGAAGGACCCGGCAGCGGAGAGCTCTACGTCTCCACCCCCTTCCAGACCCGCGGCTACCTCGACCGCACCCGCCACGCCGACAAGTTCACCGCCCACCCCCTCGGCCTCGACGACCGCCGCTGGTTCCGCACCGGCGACCTCGTACGCCGCGACGCCGCAGGCACCCTGCACCTGACCGGACGCACCGACTTCCAGGTCAAGGTCCGCGGAGTCGCCGTCAACACCGCCGAGATCGAACGCGTCCTGCAAGAACACCCCGACGTCCTGGAAGCCGGCGTCGCCGCCCTCCCCGACCCCATCGCCGGACGCAAACTCATCGCCGGCGTCCAGCGCGCCCCCGGCTCCACCCTCACCGGCCTGCAACTGCGCACCCACTGCGCCCGCCACCTGCCCCGGGCCGCCGTACCCCACCAGCTCACCCTCACCGACACCCCCCTGCCCAAGACCGCCACCGGAAAGGTCGACCGCAGAGCCCTCGACCGCCTCGACCAGCTCACCACCACCACCGCACACGCCACCGCACCCGCCGCACCTCTCGCCGAAGGAATCCCGTCATGAGCAACGTCACCACCATCAAGAACTTCGTCATCACCGAGTTCCTCCCCGGCACCCCGGCCGGCGAACTCGCCGTCGACCACGACCTCCTCAACGACGGCGTCATCGACAGCCTCGGCGTCCTCAAGCTCATCGCCTGGGTCGAGGACCGCTTCGAGCTCGCCATCGGCGACGCCGACCTGGACCCCAACAACTTCCGCAGCGTCGAGGCCATCGACACCTTCATCGCCGACGCCCGCCGCACGGCGGCCGCCTAGAACCACCCCCCGCCCCC
>NZ_JAPNLM010000004.1:0-199578 GCF_026627255.1 Streptomyces antarcticus
GATCGCCGTCAGACCCTCGCGGATGTCCTCGCCGGCGAGGTTGTCGTCCTTCTCCCGCAGGAACTTCTTCTCCCGCGCGTAACGGTTCACCAGCCCGGTCAGCGCCGCACGGAAACCCTCCTCGTGCATGCCGCCGTCGTGGGTGCGAATGGTGTTGGCGAAGGAGTGGACGCTCTCGCCGAAACCGGTGTTCCACTGCATCGCGATTTCGGCGGACAGGGTTCGTCCGGGGTCGGAGGCGGAGACGGAGATGACGTGGGGGTGCACGGTCCCGGCCTTGCGGGAGTTGAGGTGGGTGACGAAGTCCGCGATGCCTCCCTCGAAGTGGTAGGCCGCCGTACGGACCTGTTGCCGCCGGTCGGCGCCGTTGCCGGCCGGTGCGGTCGGCCCGGCCGGCTCGGCGGCGCCCGGCGCGGCGCGTGCGTCGGTCAGGGAGATCGTCAGGCCCTTGTTGAGGTAGGCGACTTCCCGGAAGCGGCGGGAGAGGGTCTCGAAGGAGTAGTCGACGGTCTCGAAGATGCTGTCGTCGGCCCAGAAGGTGATGGTGGTGCCCGTGGCTGTGGTTGCCTCGTGCCGGGCGAGCGGGGCGGCGGGTGCGCCGGCCTCGAAGTCCTGGCTCCACCGGTAACCGTCCTTGCGGACCTCCGCCGACACCCTGGTGGACAGGGCGTTGACGACGGAGAGGCCCACACCGTGCAGACCGCCGGAGACGGCGTAGCCGCCGCCGCCGAACTTGCCGCCCGCGTGCAGGACGGTGAGGACGACCTCCAGGGCCGGTCTGTCCTCGGAGGCCACGATGTCGACGGGTATGCCGCGGCCGTTGTCGGCGACCCGGACGCCGCCATCGGCGAGGATCGTGACCCCGATGGTGTCGGCCACGCCGGCCAGGGCCTCGTCGACGGAGTTGTCGACTATCTCCTGCACCAGATGGTGCAGGCCGCGTTCGCCCGTCGACCCGATGTACATGCTCGGCCGCTTGCGGACCGCGTCGAGCCCGTCGAGGACGCTGATTTCGCGGGCGCCGTAGGCGGGCTCGGGGGGATTGCCGGGATCGGTCACGGAGTGCTCCTTCGGGCACAGCACGAACCGCGCTCCCGCAGGCGGGCGGGAGCGGTCCGTGGGGTGGGATGCGGCTGGACGCGCGGCGGACGGCCGGACGCGGTCGTGAACGGATGCCCGGCTCCGGGGCCGACATCCGGACCGCCATTCTATTCAACGCGAGGCGTGTGTAGGTGAGTTGCAGGGTCAACGGCAGGCCTGGACGCCCCTGTGGTGCGACGTGAAACCATCGCCCTATCCCCCCTGAGCGAATCGGGTCTACGTGCCCCAGTGGGCGCCGTGCGGCCTTGCCGGGGTCCCTGGTGGATGGGGTGGCGCGGGTATTTCGGCGGCAGGCGACGCGATCCTCTACCGGACCGGCGACCGGCTGCTGCTCGTCCTCGTCGTGTCCGTCGCCGTGGCCGCGGGCGCTCCACCTCCGCCGCCGGGAGCTCCCGCACCGCACCCTGATGGCCGCGGACGCCGTCGGGCTCGCCGTGGTCACCGTGACAGGGGTCTGCACCTGCCCCGTCTGCGGCGCGGCACCGCCGGATCCCTATGCTCGCGGCATGACGGCCGCCATCACCGCGCTCCCCGCCCCCGGCCTGCGCGACCACCGCGACGAACTCGCCGCCCTCCTCGTCGACGTGGTCGCCGGCGGGTCCTCGCTCGGCTTCCTCGCCGGCCTCGACCACGCGGGAGCCGCCGCCTGGTGGGACTCCCTGCTGCCCGCCGTCGAGGACGGCTCGCTCGCGCTCTGGGTCTCCCGCGCGGACGACGGCCGCCTCGACGGCACCGTCAGCTGGTACCGGGAGTCCAAGCCCAACGGCCGCCACCGGGCCGAGCTGCGCAAGCTGATGGTCCACCCGGCGGCCCGCGGCCGCGGCACCGCCCGCGCGCTGCTCGCCGAGGCCGAGGCGGCCGCCGCCCGCGCCGGGGTGCTGCTGCTGTTCCTGGACACCGAGACGGGCAGCGCCGCCGAGCGCGTCTACCGCTCCGCCGGCTGGACCGAGGCCGGCACGATCCCGGACTACGCCACCGGCCCGGACGGCCGCCTGCACCCCACCACCCTCTACTACAAGAGGCCGCGGGGCGCCGCAGGGTGACCTCGCCCGCCGCGCCGCGTTAGACCCATCGGCGCCGGCCACCGAGCGAGGGAGACCGTATGTCCGCAGCATCCGCCGCCGTACCAGTGACCCGCCGCGCGGTCCTGCGCACGGCCTTCACCGCTGCCGTGCTCGCCGGGACGGCCGCGGCCCTGGGGCCCGTACTGCGCTCCCGGCGGCCCCGCCAGACACTCACCCCGGCGCCGCTCGCCGAGGAGACGTACCGCGGCCGGCACATCGCCGTGGACCGGGCCGGGGTCCGCATCGACGGGCGTCCGCTGCACGTGATGCGCCGCGCGGACGGCAGCTACCTCAGCGGCGTCAACCACTTCCAGTCCTATCCGACGCGCCTGGAACTGGCCCGCGCCGCCGTCGACGAACTGGGCTCCGCCCAGCTGGCGCTGGCGTCCGCCCCGCACCACGGCTGAGGCGAGGAGTCCCGACGTGTACACCCGGCAGAACCAGAAGGACCTGACCAGCGCGCAGAAGAAGCGGTTCACGGCGGCCGTGCTGGAGCTGAAGCGCGACGGCACCTATGACGCCTTCGTGCGCACCCACGACAAGTTCTTCGTTCCCGACCGGGACCGGAAACTGCGCGTCGGGCACATGTCCCCGTCGTTCTTCCCCTGGCACCGGCGCTACCTGCTGGAGTTCGAGAAGCAACTGCGGGCCGTCGACCCCGGCGTCTCGATCCCGTACTGGGACTGGACCACCGACACCAGCCCCGTCTCCTCGCTCTGGGCCGACGACTTCCTCGGCGGAACCGGCCGGACCGCCGACCGGCAGGTGATGACCGGTCCGTTCGCCTACGACAAAGGCAACTGGACGGTGACCGTGGGCATCACGGAGTCCCGCTTCCTCACCCGCAACCTGGGCCGCCCGCAGAACCCGATCGCCCTGCCCACGCCGGCCGAACTCCAGTGGGCCGTCGACGACCCGGTCTACGACGTCGCGCCGTGGGACTCCACGGCCACGGGAGGCGGATTCCGCAACAAGCTGGAGGGCTGGGCCGCGCCCAGGAGCGAGCGGTGGCGCAACCACAACAAGGTCCACCAGTGGATCGGCGGGCACATGACGGGCGGTACGGCGCCCAACGACCCCGCCTTCTGGCTGCACCACGCCTTCGTGGACCTGATCTGGGACCGCTGGCAGCGCAAGCACCCCCGATCCGGATACCTCCCGGCCGTGCCCCCCTCCCTCGGCGACCCGCAGCGCGGCCGGGTGATCGCGCTCGACGAGCCGATGCCCCCGTGGGACGTCACCCCCCGCGAGCTGCTCGGCCACGACGGCCTCTACCGCTACGCGTGAGAGGAAGACAGCAAGGGAAGGGCCCCCGCCACACGGCGGGGGCCCTTCGTCGATCAGTCGATCCGACGATCGGTGAGCGGTGTTCAGCCGCCGTAGCCCTCGGTGTGGTGCTCGGTGTGCTTCTCGCCACCGCCCGACTGGTTGACGCAGGTGTTGCCGAACGCCGGGTTGAGCAGGGCGATCACGTTCACGGTGTTGCCGCAGACGTTGACCGGGACGTGCACCGGGACCTGGAGCAGGTTGCCCGAGAGGACACCGGGGGAGCCGACCGCCGCACCGTGCGCTCCGGCGTCGGCGACTGCCAGACCCGCGCCGGCGGCCATGGCGCTACCGGCGACAGCGGTGATGGCGACTGCCTTCGCGATACGCGACATCAAGATCTCCTCGTGAGAAATGTGGGGCACCGCAGAATCTGCGGCGTTTGACATGGCATACAACGCAGGGATGGCCAAGGGGTCACGGTTCCTGCGCCTACCCGGTGACGGAGAAGCGGACGGACGCGAAGTACGGCCGCACCTGTGTGACGGCCCCGGGGCGCAGGACCTCCACGACCCGGCCCGCACAGCCCGGCTCCCGGTAGAGGGTCGCCGTACCCCGCGTGTGGTTCGTGACGGCCCGGGCGCCGCCGCCCTCCGCCTCGACGCAGCCCTTCGGCGCGGTCAGCCCGTGCACCCGGTCGTCTTGGCCGAGGTACTGGAAGTCCGGCCCGGCGGCGGCCCGGGCCGGGCCGCCGGCCAGCGCGGCGGCCGCCAGCAGCAGGACGGGCACCGCCCCGGCGCGGACGGGGCCGCGCGCGGTGGGGTGGATTCGCAGGAGTCGTACGAGGGGTCGCACGAGAGGTCGCATGAGGGATCGCATGAGGGATCGCATGCCGGACCAACCGGGGCGCGCCCGGACACGGTCACGCCTTGTCACCTGTGGTACGGCTGTGCGAACGTGCGCGGACCACACCTGTGCGGAGCGACCGATTCCAGGAGGACGAGATGGGCGCAGCGGGCGGCGCGGACACCGGACCCGGCGGCGACGGACCCGGCGGCGACGGATCCCGCGGCGGCGGGTCCCGGCCCCGGGTCAGGACCCGGTACGGCCTCGTGGAGGGGCGGACCGGCGCCGCGGGGACCGCCGTGTTCCGGGGGATCCCGTACGCCGCGCCGCCCGTCGGAGCGCTCCGCTTCGCGGCGCCCGCGCCCCCGGCCCCCTGGGACGGCGTACGCGACGCGGGCGCCTTCGGCCCCACCGCGCCCAAGGTGCCCTACCCGGACACCTTCGCCGCGTTGCTGCCCGACCCGGAGATCCCCGGGGACGACTGCCTCGGCGTCAACGTGTGGACCCCCGATCCGGCGCCGGTCGCCCGGCTGCCCGTCATGGTGTGGATCCACGGCGGGGCGCACACCCGCGGCTCCTCCGCCGTCCCGGTCTACGACGGCTCGGCCTTCGCCCGCGACGGGGTCGTGCTGGTCTCCTTCAACTTCCGTCTCGGCGTGCTCGGTTACGGGCTCTTCCCGGACGCCCCCGCCAACCGCGGCCTGCTCGACCAGATCGCCGCCCTGGAATGGGTCCGGGACAACATCGCGGCCTTCGGCGGCGATCCCGGCCGCGTCACCGTCTTCGGCGAGTCCGCGGGTGCCATCAGCATCGGCGCCCTGCTCGCCGCCCCCCGCGCCGCCGGGCTCTTCGCCCGGGCCGTCCTGCAGAGCGGCGCCCCCGAGGTGCTGCCCCGCGACGGGGTGCGCACCATGGTCCGGCGGATGGCGTCCCTGCTCAAGACGCCGGCCACCGCCGTGGCGTTCGCCGCCACCCCCCTCCCGGCCCTGCTCGCCGCGCAGGGCGCCGTGCTGCGCCGGTCCGGGCCGCTGCTGGGCGGACCGGCCTTCGGCCTGGTCGCGGACCCGGACACGCTGCCGCAGGACCCCCTCGACGCCCTGACCGGCCGGGGCGCCTCCGGGGACGTGCCCCTGCTGGCGGGCTGGACCCGGGAGGAGTACCGGCTCTGGCTGGCCCCCACGGGAGGGATGCGGCTTCTCGACCGGATGGGTCCGGCCGCCGTGGAGCTGGCGCGCCTGCGCGCCGGCCAGGACCGGGCCGCCGTACGGCGGTTGCGCGCCGTCCTGCCCGGTGCGAGCCCGGCCGAGCTCGCCGGGCAGCTGCTCACCGACCGGCTGCTGCGCGACCCGCTGCGGCGGCTCGCGGGTGCGCGGCGGAGCGCGCCGAGCTTCCTGTACGAGTTCGCCTGGCCCTCGGGCGTACCAGGCCTCGGCTCCTGCCACGCGCTGGAGCTGGGCTTCGTGTTCGACACCCTCGACGTGCCGGAGTCCGCCTGGCTGGCCGGCCCGGACGCCCCGCGGGAGCTGGCGCGGGAGATGCACGCGGCCTGGGTGCGCTTCGCGCTCACCGGCGACCCGGGATGGGAGCCGTGGAACGGCAGCGGCCCGCCGAAGGTGTTCGGCGGGCCGGAGCGGGAGCCGGCGTCGGCGGTCGGGGCGCCGCCGCGCGGGACCTGCGGGGCGGACGCTACTCCACCGGTCCTTCCATGACCTTGCTGATCTCCTGGATGGGGCCCTCGCCCATGTTCGGGACGTAGGTCTTGGCGTTGTGCTGGCCGCCCTTGATGACCCTCAGGGTCGTGTGGACCGGCCCCTTGCCGTACGTGGCGATGAACTTCTGCACGTCGGGCAGGGTCTTCTTGTTGTTCTCGCTGTCTCCCACCTGGAAGGCGAGGTAGACATCGGGACCCTTGCTGTCGATGAGCTGCTTCGCCAGCAGTTCCGGGTTGTTGAGAGCGGACAGCGCAAGATCCTTGTAGGCGGACATTTTGGATCCCGCTTGGCGGACAGCTGATCTCCCTGTCGGTACGGCCGTTCGTGTGCTTTCGAACCCAGGTACCGAACTGGTGATCCCTCCGGGGGTTTGCTCGCTGGTGTGAGGACAACGAGCTGGACCGCGCCGGAGGGACCGTGAAGAAGTCTTGCAGGGAGATCATGGAAATCTACGAGGCCCTGGACGCCACCGGGTGTGCGCATTCGGCTGCCCAACTGGCCGGGGTCGACCCGAAGACCGTCCGCAGGTACGCACGGATGAGGGACACCGGTCAGCCATCTGACGCACCGGTGATGCGGCCGAAGCTGATCGACCCGTTCCTTCCCAAGATCGAGGAATGGGTGGAACGTTCGCAAGGCAAGGCCCGCGCGGACAAGCTCCACGAGCGCCTGGTGCTGCTGGGGTTCACCGGCGATGAACGCACCACGCGCCGGGCGGTGGCGGTCGCCAAGGGCCGCTGGGAGGCAGGGCACCGCAGAACGTATCGCCCATGGATCACCGAGCCGGGGCTGTGGGTCCAATTCGACTGGGGATGGGGCCCGAAAGTCCCTGGTCCCGGCGGCGGTGCGCCCCGCGTGACACTGCTGTTCTGCGCATGGCTGGCCTGGTCCAGGTTCCGGGTGGTGATCCCGGTCTGGGACCGGACCCTGCCCACGCTGATCTCCTGCGTCGACTCGATGCTGCGGGCGATCGGCGGAGTGCCGACCTATGCGCTGACCGACAACGAGAAGACGGTGACCATCGACAGGGTCGCCGGTGTCGCGGTCCGCCACCCCCAAATCGTGGCCGCGGGACGGCACTACGGCCTTCAAGTACATACGTGTGTGCCGTTCGACCCCGAATCGAAGGGCGGCAGCGAGGCCACGGTCCGCGTCGCGAAGGCCGACCTGGTGCCCACCGACGCCAACCTGCGGCCCGCCTACGACTCGTTCGCCGAACTGCGCGGGGCCTGCGCGATCTTCTGCCAACAGGTCAACAACCGGGTCCACCGTGAGACCGGCCGGGCCCCTTCCACCATGCTCGACATCGAGCGCACCCGCCTGCACGCGCTGCCCGCCGGCCCGCACACCCTCGCACTGGGCGAGTCGAGGCAGGTGCTGCGGGACCAGACGGTGCGCTTCGGGTCGGTGCGCTACTCGACCCCGCCCGGACTGGTCGGCCAGGAAGCGTGGGTGCGCGTCGACGGCGACGAGCTCGTCGTGGTCTGCGACCTGTCCCAGCTCGCCCACCGCCCCGAGTGGATGCAGGGCCCGGCCGGCCTGGCCGAGGTCGCCCGGCACCAGATCGCCCTGCCCGGGCGTCCGGTCATCGACACCGCCCATTACCCCGACCACCCCCAGGAGATGGACGGGTCCCCGCGCCCGCCCAAGGTCAAGCCCGGCAACGACGCCGAGGAAGCCTTCCTGGCACTGGGCCCCGGGGCGAAGTCCTGGCTGATCGAGGCCGCCGCGGCCGGAACCACCCGGATCCGGGTCAAGATGGCGGGCGCCGTCGAGCTCGCCGCCCTGGTCGGCACCGCCGAAGTCGACCTCTCACTCGGACTGGCGGCCATCAACCGGCGCTTCGCCGAGGGCGACCTGATGTCCATCGTCCAGCACCGCAAAGAGGCCGCCCGCCCCGCCGACCTGGTCGTCGCCGACGAGGCACACTCCGCGCAGCCCGGCACCGGCGCCTGGTCCGACTTCGGCCGCCCCGCCACCTGATCCCCCGTTCCCGGGCCGCGAAGCGGCCCGGGAACGGACAGTCCCGAACCATCCAGCAAGGAAAGGCAGTTGCCCATGGCCACCACAGCCGTCATCGATCCGCCCGAGCTGATCCCCGCCCCGTCCCCGGTCCCGCCCGCGCCTCTCGCGCCGCCGATCCCGGCCGAGCTGGACGCGGTGCTGCGAAGGATGCGGTTCCCCTACCTCCGCGCGGCGGCCCCCGACGTACTGGCCACCGCCCGGGCCCAACGCTGGGACCCCGCCGAGGTCGTGCGGATCCTGCTGGAGGCCGAGGCCCACGGCCGCAACGAGGCCACCCGCCGCAACCACCACCGCCAGGCCGGCCTGCCCTCCGGCAAGACCTTCGAGTCCTGGAAGGAAGCCGACTCCTCGATCCCGCTGCCCACCCAGCACGCACTGATGACCCTGGAATGGATCGGCCGCGCGGAGAATTTGGCTGTCACCGGGCCGTCGGGGACGGGCAAGAGCCACCTGGCGGAGGCCCTGGCCCACAAGGCCATCGACGCCGGGATGCAGGTCGCCTGGTTCACCCTGGAATCGCTGACCACCCACCTGGGGCGGGCCACCGTCGACAACACCGTCACCAAGGCCATCGCGAAGATCACCCGGTGCGATTTGATCGTCGTCGACGACATCGGCATGCTCCCGTCCGGACAGGCCGCCGCCGAAGCGTTTTACCGTGTCATCGACGCCGCATACGAGCGCCGCTCGGTGATCGTGACCTCGAACCTGCACCCCTCGGGATTCGATTCGATCATGCCCAAAACCCTGGCGACCGCGGCCGTCGACCGGCTCCTGCACCACGCCCACATCATCCTCACCGAGGGCTCCTCGCTTCGGCTCACCCAAGCCACCACAGGCCAGGGTGTCACCCCGTTGGCCTGAGCCCGACCGAGGGACAAATAGTCATACCGGACAGGGAGATCAGCTGTCCGCACACGAGGACCTGAACTGTCCGCTCACCCGGATGTCCCACTGTCCGTGGACAGTTGTTCTCGGCCTTCTCCTTGTCGTGGCCCTTCCACAGCGAGGAGTCCGGGACGACGTCCGGGCCGGAGGCGATCACGGCCTTGAACTTGTCCGGGTGCTTCAGCACGGCCTTCAGACCCGCGAACCCGCCGGTCGAGGAGCCCATGAACGCCCAGCCGTCACGGGACTTGACGGTGCGGAAGTTCGCCTTCATCAGGTCCGGCACGTCCTCGGTGAGCCAGGTGCCCATCTTCGGCTGGCCGGGGATGTCGGAGGCGTCCCAGTAGACGCCCTTGTCGTCCGGGCCGGGGTTGAGCACCGGCATCGCCAGGATGAAGGGCTTGCTCTTGCCCTCCGCGTACCACTTGCCGATGCTGCTCTGGAGGCCCAGGTCGGTGCCCATCCAGTAGTTGCTCGGGTAACCGGCGCCGCCCGGCAGGGCGATCATGACCGGGAAGCCGCTCTTGGCGAACTTGGGGTCGTTGTACTCCTTGGGCGCCCAGACCCAGACCTTGCCCTTGAAGCCCGACTTCTTGCCGTCCAGCGTGGTGACGGCGATGTGCGTCCCGTCGGCCAGGGTCGCCGCGTTCTTGAAGTCGGCGGCCGGGCCCGTGGGCATCAGCATCTTCGAGTTCACCGGCTGCGGCGTCTCCGCGCCCGTCTTGCCGGGGCCGCCCGCGGGCGGACGGCCGAAGGAGACCGCCGCGCCCTTGTCGGTGAACGGGGGTATCTCGTAGTGGTTCATCACGAGCGCCGCGATGCCCGCCAGGGCGAGGACGGACGTGCCGGCGATCACCCAGCGGCGCAGCCGTGACTTCCGGGGGCGCGGGGCCTCCGGCGGCTCCTGCCCGTACGGTTCCCGGCCGTACGGCTCCTGCCCGTAGGGCTGCTGCCCGTACGGTTCCTGGCCGTAGGACGGCTGCCCGTATGGCTGTTGCCCGTACTGCTGTCCGCCGTGGGGCGGCTGTGGCTGCGGCTGCCGCCCTTCCGGCCGGTACGGCTGGTACTGCTGCCCGTCGGGTGCGTACGACATGTGCGGTGGCTCTCCGGCTGGTGCTGCCCCGATGGGGCGGGGTGGTCTGGCGTGGGTTCCTTCCGTTCGAAGGATGTACGAAAGCATGCCAGGGTTCCGCATTTTTCCTTCTCTTGGGGTGCCCTAGGCCAGGACCTTGCCCGGCGCCCGCCGGTCCCCGGAGTTTCCGGTCCTCCGGCCGACCGCCCCTGGCCCCCGCGGGGTCCCCCCGGTACGGTGCGTCCGCACCGGCCGCCGGACCGCCCGGCCGGAGCTCCCGGGCACGCACCCGTACCGAGAGGCCCCCATGACCCTCCAGCGCCGGATGCTGATCCTCGCCGCCGTGCTCGTCCTGCTGGCCGCGGTGGGGGTGGGCGCCGTACTGCGCGCCTCCTCCCGGGCGGACGACAAGGACCGGGCCCGGGACGGCGGCCCCCGCGCCACCCGGGGCGCGGTGTCCCTGGCCCCCGGCGACGGCGGCCGGCGGATCGTGTTCCGCAACATGGCCTGGGGCCCGCACCGCGACGAACTCGCCACCGTCCCGGCCGCCGCGCCCGGGGGCGACCGCACCACCTCCGGGGTGAACTGCCTGCGCTTCCACGCGGCGGCCGGCACCGGGATCTGCCTCCAGGCGGCCGGGGGCGCAGTCCAGGACGGCTACCGGGCCGTCGTCCTCGACGCCCGGCTCGCCGAGGTCGCGGCGTACCCCCTGGCCGGCATACCGACCCGGGCCCGGGTCTCGCCCGGCGGGCACCTCGCCGCGTGGACGGTCTTCGTCGGCGGGGACTCGTACGCCGGCACCGACTTCTCGACGCGGACCTCCGTGGTCGACCTGCGCACCGGCCGCCTCGACGCCTCGCTGGAGGACTTCGCGGTGGTCAGGGACGGCAAGCCGTACCGCAGCGCCGACGTGAACTTCTGGGGGGTCACCTTCACCGCCGACGAACGGACCTTCTACGCGACCCTGGCCACCGGCGGCCGGACCCACCTGGTCCGCGGGGACCTTGCGGCGCGCACGGTGACCACGCTGCGCGAGAACGCCGAGTGCCCGTCGCTGTCACCCGACGGAACCCGGGTGGTGTTCAAGCAGCGGGTGCCCGGGCGGCCCGCCGAGGCACCGTGGCGGCTGTACGCCCTGGACCTGGCCACCGGGACGCAGACCCCGCTCGCCGAGGAGCGCAGCGTCGACGACCAGGTCGTCTGGACGGACGACCGGACCGTCGTCTACTCCCTTCCCGGGGACTTCGGGGCGGACCTGTACGCGGTGCCGGCCGACGGCGGCGGCGCTCCGGCCCCGCTCATGGCGTCGGCCCTCGGCCCGGCCTTCCTCGAGTGATCAGCCGGGGGAGGGGACGCGGACGGGACGGCCCGGCGGGGCCGTTCCGTCCGCGTGCGGGAGGGCGCGGGCCGGTATGGGAGGGCGCGGGCCGGGATGGCTCAGGCCGGGACCAGGGTCTTGCGGCGCCGCTTGCGCCCCGCCGCGGGCGACAGCTTCAGCTCGATGACCGACCGCACGGTCGGCCACTCCTCGTCGAGGATCGAGTAGAAGGCCGTACTGCGGACCGCCCCGTCCAGCCCCCTGGAATGGGCCCGGCGGACCCCCTCGGAGGTGAAGCCGAGCCGTTCCATGGCGGCCCGGGATCGGCCGTTGCGGGCGTCCGCGCGCAGCGAGACGCGCCGGACGCCCCAGGTCTCGAAGGCATGGCGGAGCATGAGGAGCTTCGCCTCGGTGTTGATGCCGGTTCCCTGGGCGCCCGGGGACAGCCAGGTGTTGCCGATCTCGGCGGCATCGGGGATCGCCGTCGCCGGATCGCCGAACGGGACTCCCGGCACGGCGGGCCACACCAGGGGCCCCTGCCAGTAGTCGAGTTCCAGGAACCGGGTCGAACCGACCACCCGTCCGTCGGTGGCTCTGACCACCGCGAACGGGAGCGATCGACCCGCCGCCTGATCGGCGAGGGCACGGTCGATGTACTCGTGGGACGCCTGCAGCCCGTGCGGCACGGGGGTGAAGGCGTAAGTCGTACGATCCTCGGCCCCGGCCACGGCCAAGGCCTCGGTGTGGTGGGGGGCGAGGGGCTCGAGCCGCACGGTGCGGCCGGCGAGGAGTACGGGTACGGGCACGGAGCCTTCGGTCCTTCTGGGCGGTGGGGTGGTTGCACAGTCTGCGTCCCTGACGTCGCCCCCCGTGCAAAACACGAGTGAAAGGCAACGGGCTGTCAGGTGAACGCGAGTGGCTCAATGTAGCCCCTCGAAGTCCTCTCATGAACCCCCGATTCGGCAATGGCGCGCGACTCTTTTTCGACGATCTCGGACCCCGCACCGGGGCGCCCGTTTTCTTGATCCACGGACATCCGCCCCACCGCGCGATGTGGGCCCCCCAGCCGGCCGCACCGACCGCGGCGGGCTATCGGGTCAACGCTCCTGACCTGCGGGGATACGGGGAAAGTCCGGTGATCCCCGGCAAGGCCCCGCGCGCCGGTCCCGCAGACGACCTGGCTGCTCTGCCCGCCGGTCCGAAAATCGAACGAGTGATCGTCGGCGGTGTGTCCATGGGGGGCGGACAGCGATGGAGAAACGACTGCGCCACCCGTGTCCGGTGAGCGCCCTCGTCCTGTCCGACACGACGACACCACGGAGGGCGGGCGCGGGCTCGACCTGTCCGACTTCGAGGTGGCGGCGTACTCCCCGGTGAGCTGAGCCCGGCCGGCGCCTGAGACCATCGGGGGATGGACTGCGTGAGGGATCCGGGCGCCGGGCGCGCAGCCGCGGCCGTACCGGGAGCCTGACCTTGGACGAAGCACTGCGTCGGCTGGCCGCCGTCGGCCCCTTCTTCGCCGTTCCGTTCGGGAAGGAACCGCCCGGCCCCGGTTTCCGGCCGCTGACCGAGCTGTACGGGGAGCACCTGGGACCGTACGTGGCCGAGGTGGGCCGGCGGATCGGCACCGGACCGGACCGGGTCGCCGCCTCGACCGCACAGTTCGGCATCGCCTCGCGGCTGTGGTCGCTCGGGCTCGGGTGTCTCGCGCTGGCCGGACGGGTGCCGGACCTGGACCCCGGCCGGGTGTGGTGGAGGCTGCCCCGCGCGGGCTCGCTGGAACTGTGGCTGCCCGAGCCCGGCGGGCTGCCGGCCGAGGCGCTGGCGCTGACCGTCCTGGACAACCTGGACCTGCTCGGCACCCGCCTGCGCGAGCGGTTCGGGGTCTCGCCCAAGGTCCTGCGGGGCAACACCGCGTCGGGACTCGTGGGGGCGCTGCGGGTGCTGACGGACCGGGTCGAGGGGGACGCCGCCGTGGTCGCGGCGGCCGCCCTGCTGGCCGAGGGCGGGCCGCTGGCGGGCACCGGCACCTTCCTCCACGAGCCGGGGATCGGCGTGGCCTTCGTCCGGGGCAGCTGCTGCCTCTACTACAAGGTCCCGGGCGGCGGCTTCTGCGGGGACTGCGTCCTGCGGACCCGGTAGGCCACCCCTCCCGTCGCCCCGCCCCGCGTCGCCGAGTGGACGGGCCGGGCGCGGAGGGGCAGGGCACGGACGGGCGGGGTACGGACGGGGGGCCGTTCGGAGCACCGCGAGGAGTTCTGCCCGGGCCGGCCGCAGCGGATGTACGACCTGCTCCGCTCGCGGCGCGCGTACGTGAAACCGACGCGGGCCACCGGGGCACAGTTGCACTGTTCCCCGATGGCCCGCGGCAGCACTGCGATGTCGTCCTCGACTGGCCGGCCGGCGTGCTGTGACGGCCGTCCCGGTGTCCTGGCCCCGACTAGAAGGTCAGGCTCCAGGAGTCGATCTTGCCGGTGTCGCCTCCGGCGTTGTCGTTCACCCGCAGCTTCCAGGTGCCGTTCGCGACCTCCGAGGAGGCGTTGACGGTGTAGGTCTGATTGATGTTGTCGGTGCTGCCGCCCGAGCGGTTGTGCACCGTGTACACGGTGCCGTCGGGAGCCACGAGGTCGACCTTCAGGTCGCCGATGTACGTGTGCACGACGTTCACACCCACCTTGAGGGTGGCCGGGGCGTTACCCGTCACGCCGGAGGCCGTGACCGGGCTCTCGACCGTGGTGTTGTCGCCGATGGCGAAGTCACCCGTGTTCTCGAAGAACTTGCCGGGGGGCGGGGTGGAGCCGACGGCCTTCAGGGCGTCGGTCTGGCCCTCGCCGAAGAAGCCGTTCTTGGCGGTGGTGCCCTTGCAGCGGCTGTCCGACGGGCAGGCGACGTCGTT
The DNA here is from genome assembly GCF_026627255.1 of Streptomyces antarcticus. Classification (GTDB taxonomy): domain Bacteria; phylum Actinomycetota; class Actinomycetes; order Streptomycetales; family Streptomycetaceae; genus Streptomyces; species Streptomyces antarcticus. Next base: position 14,189 of record NZ_JAPNLM010000004.1, read on the forward strand.
GGCCTGGGTGGCCAGCTTGTCGCGCAGCTGCGCCGGGGTGATGCCCGGGTTGGTGCTCGCCAGCAGCGCGGCCACGCCCGCGACGTGCGGGGACGCCATCGAGGTACCGCTCATGCTGCCGTACTTGCCGCCCGGCAGGGTGCTGTAGATGCCGGTGGCGTCGCCGCCGGGGGCCGTGATGTCCACGACGTTCAGGCCGTAGTTGGAGTACGAGGCCTTCGCGGTGGTGCCCATCGCCGAGACCGTGACCACGCCCGGGAGCTCGGTCGGGATGTCCAGGCAGGCGTTGGTGATGGTGCGGGTGACCGGCGTCGAGTCGTTGGGGCTCTCGGTGTCGGTCGTCTTGTTGGCCAGGTCGAGGTTGGAGTTGCCGGCCGCGGCGACCTGGAGCGAGCCCTTGCCCTCGGCGTACTCCTGGGCGCGCTTGACGCCCTCGATGATCGCGGCCTGGTCGGCGTTGTCCGGGCAGTTGAACTGCCACGGGTCGGTGTAGTAGCTGTTGTTCGTGACCTTGAAGCCGTGGTCGCCGGCCCACATGAAGCCGCAGACGGTGTTCTCGGCAAAGAAGAGCGAGGAGCCCGGCTCCGCGATGCGCACCGAGGAGATCTTCACGCCCGGGGCCACGCCGATGACGCCCTTGCCGTTCTTGGCGGCGGCGACCGTACCGGCCACGTGCGTGCCGTGGGTGCCGACGTCCCGCCAGGCTCCGGCGCGGGTGTCCGCCTTGCCGTACGCGCAGGACGCGGAGTCCGCCGCGTTGAAGTTCGGCGCCAGGTCCTGGTGCTGGTCGTCCACACCGGTGTCCAGGATGCCGACCTTGACGGTGGCGGAGCCCGTGGTGACGGCCCAGGCCTGGTCGGCCTTGATCTGGGTCATGTCGGCGCGGACGGGCTCGCCCGAACCGGTCGTGGACTGCGCCGGGTTGGCGGGCAGTGCCGGGTTGTAGGCGTCCGCCGGCACGTCCGACGTACGGGTGGCGCCGACCTGCTGGACCCCGCTGACGCCGCGCAGGGTGGCGGCGAAGGAGGCCGAGGAGGAGTGGGCGACGATGACGCCGATGGCGTCGTAGTTCGCGAAGACCGTGCCGCCGTTGGCGGTGACGGCGGAGCGTACCGCCGAACTGTCACCCGGGGCGGTGATCACGAGGTAGGCGCGGGTGCCGGCGGCCCAGGTCGCACTCTGGGAAGCCGGTGCCGCCGCCTGCGGCGCGGGGGCCGGGGCCGGTGCGCCGGGGGAGACCGGGGCGGTACCGGCGAGAGCGGCGGGGGCCCCGAAGGCCAGTGCGGCGCCGAGGGCGGCGGCCAGCACCAGGGTACGTCGAGGTCTGCTGGATATGTGGGGTATCAAGGCGTCCTCCGAAGACCCGGTGGGTCGCACCTACCGGGCCGTACGAAACGAGTGGTGGACGCAAGATGTCAGACGCATGCCCCGGTGCGGAAGTACCTTTTGCAACACGGGGGTTCGTTTATCGGTGGCGGCTAACCGAGTATGGGTGAGATGTGTGGTCTGTGCCGGGTCCGGCCGGGCTGGGCACCGTGGGGGCGAGCCCGGCCCGGCCTTCCCGCGCGGGCGTTCCGGTCAGGCCGGGACGCCGTCCTTGTCGCCGTACGACTGCACCGGTACGGCATCCTTCCCGGCGCCCTCACCGGTGTCCTTCCCGGTGTCCTTCCCGGCGCCACGGCCCGGGGCGCCGGCCTCGCCGAAGTCGCCGCCGTGCGGGTCGTCGAGCAGGGTGCTCTCGTCGAAAGGCAACCGGCCCGCGAGGACTTCGCCGGCGCGCGTGTGGTCGAACTCCTTCGTCCACGTTCCGATGAGCACCGTCGCCACCGCGTTGCCCGCGAAGTTCGTCAGGGCCCGGGCCTCGCTCATGAACCGGTCGATGCCGACGATCAGCCCGACCCCGTCCACCAGTTCCGGCCGGTGCGACTGGAGGCCGCCGGCGAGGGTGGCCAGCCCGGCGCCGGTCACCCCGGCCGCCCCCTTGGAGGCGATGATCATGAACAGCAGCAGGGAGATCTGCTCGCCGAGGGCGAGGGGCTTGCCCATGGCCTCCGCGACGAACAGGGAGGACATCGTGAGGTAGATCGCGGTCCCGTCCAGGTTGAAGGAGTACCCGGTCGGCACCGTGATCCCGGTGACCGGGCGCGACACCCCCAGGTGCTCCATCTTCGCGATCAGCCGGGGCAGCGCCGACTCCGAGGAGGAGGTCGAGAGGATCAGCAGGAACTCCCGGCCCAGGTAGCGCAGCAGCGCGAACACACTGACCCCGGTGCACACCCGCAGCAGCGTGCCCAGGACGACGAAGACGAAGAGCAGGCAGGTCGTGTAGAAGCCGATCATGATGACGGCCAGCGATTTCAGCGCGTCCATGCCGGTGGCCCCGACCACCGCCGCGATGGCCCCGAAGGCGCCCACCGGGGCGACCCACATGATCATCGCCAGCACCCGGAACACCAGCTTCTGCACGTGTCCGATCCCGCGCAGCACCGGTTCGCCCGCGGCGCCCATGGCCTGGAGCGCGAATCCGGTCAGCAGCGCCACCAGCAGCGTCTGGAGCACCTCGCCGCCGGTGAACGCGGACACCATCGTCGTCGGGATCATCCCGAGCAGGAACTCCGGAGTGCTCTGCGCCCCGCCCGCCTTGGCCTGCGCCTCGCCCGCGCTGCGCGCGGCCTCGGTCAGGTGCAGGCCGCTGCCCGGCTCCAGCAGATTGCCGACCAGCAGGCCGATGGCGAGGGCCACGGTGGACATCACCATGAAGTAGCCGAGGGCGAGCCCGCCCACCGCCCCGACCTTGGCGGCCTTGCGGACCGATCCGATGCCCAGCACGATCGTGCAGAAGATCACCGGCGAGATCATCATCTTGATGAGGTTGACGAAGCCGGTGCCCAGCGGCTTGAGCTCCACGGCCACACCGGGTGCGGCGAAGCCGACGGCGATGCCGAGCAGTACCGCGGCGATCACCGCGATGTAGAGATAGTGCGTTCTGTCGCGCCTGGCGGCCACGATGCCTCCTGGTGGTGATTACGTCCCGGGAGGACCATCGCGCGCCGCTGTGACCCCGGTCACCCTTGCGTTCATTGAGTTCACGGCCGGGTGCACACTGAGCGTCATGTTCCGTTTGCCCCGGCCTCCGCGCAGCCTCGCCGGCCAGCTCTTCGCCATGCAGGTGCTGCTGGTCGCCGTGGTCGTCGCCGGCTGCGCCGTCTTCGCGTACGCGACCGCCCGCGGCCAGGCCGAGGAAGCCGCCCGCCGCCAGGCCGGAGCCGTGGCCCACGCGGTCGCGGACTCCCCGTCCGTACGCGAGGCCGTACGGGAGGCCGTACGCGGCGCCGACCCCTCCGCCCGGCTCCAGCCCTACGCGGAGCGGGTCCGGGTCGACTCCGGGGTCGACTTCGTCACGATCATGGCTCCCGACGGCCGGCGCTGGACCCACCCCGACCCGCGCCGGATCGGCGAGCCCTTCCTCGGCAACACCGCCCCCGCCCTGCGCGGCGAGTCCTTCAGCGAGACCTACACGGGCACCCTGGGCCCCTCCATCCGCGTGGTCACCCCGCTCGACGACGACGGCCGGGTCATCGGCATGGTCAGCGCCGGCATCACGGTCCGGGCGATCAGCGACCGGCTCGCCGAGCAGCTCGCCGCCCTCGCCTGGGTCGCCGCCGCCGCGCTCGCCCTCGGCGGCATGGGCACGTACGTGGTCAACGCCCGCCTGCGCCGCCACACCCACGGGATGAACGCGGCCGAGCTGAGCCGGATGTACGACTACCACCAGGCGGCCCTGCACGGGGTCCGCGAGGGGCTGCTCATGCTCGACGGCCAGCGCAGGATCACCCTCATCAACGACGCCGGGCGCGAACTGCTCGGCCTGGGCAGCGGGATCCGCGGGGCGTCCCTCGCCGACCTGGGGCTGCCCGCGCCGCTCACCGGGGCCCTGCTGGCGGACCGGCCGCGGGTGGACGAGGTGCACCTGACCGCCGACCGGGTGCTCGTCGTCAACAGCTCGCCCGTCGCGGGCGGCGGCCGCCGCGGCACCGTGATCACGCTGCGCGACCACACCGAGCTCCAGTCGCTGACCGGCGAGCTGGACCACGAACGCGGCTTCACCCAGGCCCTGCGCTCCCAGGCGCACGAGGCCGCCAACCGGCTGCACACGGTGGTCTCCCTGATCGAACTCGGCCGCGAGCGGGAGGCGGTGGAGTTCGCCACCGCCGAACTGGAGCTGGCGCAGGCGCTCACCGACGAGGTGATCACCGCGGTCGGCGAACCGGTCCTGGTGGCGCTGCTGCTCGGCAAGGCCGCCCAGGCCCACGAACGGGGCGTGGAACTCGTCGTCACCCCGGACAGCCGCAGGCTCGCCGCGGGCGGCGGACTGCCGCCGGCCCGCGACCTCGTCACGGTCCTGGGCAACCTGATCGACAACGCCGTCGACGCCGTCGCGGGCGTACCGGCGGCGCGGATCGCGGTGACGCTGCGTCCGGCGGGCGGCGAACTGCTCCTGCGGGTCGCGGACAACGGCCCCGGGCTCCCGGAGGGGGTGGACGTGTTCCGCCGCGGCTGGTCGGGCAAGGGTGAGGGGCGCGGCCTCGGCCTCGCGCTGGTCCGGCAGGTGGCCGACCGCTACGGCGGCGAGGTCACCGCGGCGCAGGGTCCGGGCGGCGGCGCGGAGTTCACCGTACGCCTGCCGCCGGCGGGTTCGGCGCCGGAGGCCGGGGGCGACCCGGCGGGGGAGCGCCGGGCCGCCGGTCGGGTGCCCGGGCAGACGGTAGTCCGGGTGCCCGAGCAGGCCGCCGGGCCGCTCCGCGAGGCCCCGGGCGCGCGGGTGAGCCGGGCAGCCGGGCGGGATCCCGGCACCGCGGGGACGGAGTCCGGAACCGCGGGGACGGGATCCGGGACCGCGCGGCCGGAGTCCGGGACCGCGCGGTCCGAAGGGGGCCCGGCGTGACGGGCGGGGACGTGCGGGTGCTGGTCGTGGAGGACGACCTGGTGGCCGCCGACGCGCACGCGCTCTACGTAGGCCGGGTGCCCGGGTTCACCGCCGTCGGCGCCGTGCACTCGCTCGCCGAGGCCACCCGGGTCCTGGACCGGACCCGCGTCGACCTGCTCCTGCTCGACCTGACCCTGCCCGACGGGCACGGCCTGCGCTTCGCGCGCGGGCTGCGCGCCGCCGGACACCCCGTCGACGTGATCGTCGTGACCTCCGCACGGGACCTGGCCGTGGTCCGTGAGAGCGTCTCCCTCGGCGTGGTCCAGTACGTGCTCAAGCCCTTCGCCTTCCCGACGCTGCGCGAACGGCTGCTGCGCTACGCCGAGTTCCGCGCAACGGCGGGCGAGGCGGCCGGGCAGGACGACGTGGACCGGGCCATGGCGGCCCTGCGCGCGCCCCGCCCCGCCGAGCTGCCCAAGGGGCTGAGCGCGCCCACCCTGGACCGGGTCGCCGCCCTGCTGCGGGCGGCGCCCGAGGGGCTGACCGCGGCAGGGGCGGCCGAGGCGGCCGGGATCTCCCGGATCACCGCCCGCCGCTACCTGGAGCACCTGGTGGACAGCGGCCGCGCGGACCGCACCCCCCGGTACGGCCAGGTCGGCCGCCCCGAACTGCACTACCGCTGGCTGGCGGCCGCGGCGGGCTCGGTGTCGAACGTGTAGAACTTCCGGTGGTCCAGCAGGTCGGCCGGGGTCACGTCGTTCCACGGCCGCATAGTGTCGCGCAGGTCCACGACGTTCGCCGTGCCGGCCGCGGGCAGGTAGGTGGACTGCGGGTGGCGGGCCTGCCAGTCGGCCCACAGCTTGTCCACGTAGGCGTGGTGCATCCAGAACACCGGGTCGTTCGGCGAGACGCCGGTGCCCATCTGGCCGCCGACCCATACGTGGACCCGGTTGTGCAGGTTGGCGCCGCGCCAGCCCTCCAGGTTGTTGCGGAAGCCGCTCGACGAGCTGTTCCAGGGCGCCGCGTCGTACACCGGCATGGCCAGCACGGCGTCGACCTCGGCCTTGGACGGCAGCTGGGCGACGCCCTCGCCGAGGGCACGGCGCAGGTACGAGCGCCCGTCCACGCGCACGTTCACGTTCCACTTGCCCGTCGCGTACGCGAATGGTCCGTCGAGGACCTGGCCGTCGCGGGCGCGGCCGGTTCCGCCGAGGAAGTCGGCGGCCCAGAGGGAGGAGCGGGAGGTGCGGTCCGCGGTCCAGTCCCAGTACGGGAGCGCCACCGTCGCGTCCACCGCCTGCAGCGCCGCCTCGAACTCGAGAAGAAAGCGGCGGTGCCAGGGAAGGAAGGACGGGGAGCGGTGCCCCACCCGGTCGCCCGCGTCGGTGTCGCTCATGATGAAGCCGTTGTGGGTGGTGACGAACCGGTCGTAGCGGCCGGTCCGCTTCAGCTCCAGCAGGGCGTTGGTGAAGGCGCGCTTCTCCTCGGGCGTGAGCGCGGCCTGGTTCTTGCGCACGGTCATGCCGCGCCTCCCATCGGTGCGAACGGGGCGAGGGTGGCGCCCTGGAGCTCGCGCACGGCGGCGCGGGCCAGCGAGGTCGGATCGGCGAAGGTCTCGTAGTGGTTGATGACGCTGATCCAGGTCCCGTCGGCGTTCCGCATCACGTGCAGTTCGCGGCCGTCTATTCGGACGGTGGGCTGGCCGGGGGAGTGGTGGCCGCCGTGGTGGCCGCCCCCGCCCGGGGTGATCTGGATGCGGCGGCCCTTGTAGACCTCGTCGACCGTGCCCGCGTCGGTGGGTGTGGACGGGGCGGGGGTGGCGCTCGCGCTCGCGCTTGTGGCGGCAGCGGCGAGGCCGAGTGCGGTGAGTACACCGGCAGAGGTTCCCAGAGCCTGCCGGCGGGTGATCGTGTTCATGGAGCGAAGAGGTATCAGTGCAGTGGGCACGCTTGGCCTGTATCCAGACATGTGTGGATACGTTGCCGGTAGAACTAATTGGATGATCTTCCCGTCCGTACCGGCTCCGGCGGCTCGGACGGGAAGATCTACGCGGGTAACACTACTGGACAGTAAGTTCTGCGGCGGTTACGGGACTCTATGGGAGGGGTCACACCGCAGAGTCGGCCGGAAGCCATGCGGCGAAACACCCGCGGGCCCCGCGGGTCATGCGTCGCGGGGTCCGCGGGACGCCGTACGGGCGCGGCGGCCCACCCCGGGGCCTCGCCCGCGTTCCAGCGCGAAGGTCCCCGGGAGGGCTTCAGGGTGGTATGCGCCGCATTCCCTTATAGTCCCGATATGGCTCTCCATGAGACGAAGGACGTACGTGGCCCCGACGCCGATGCGGACGTGTTCACGTCCGCCCTCAGCGGCCAGATCCTCCCGAAGTACCGGATGCCCGACGACCACTCGCCCACCGAGGTCGTCTACGAACTCCTCCACAACGAGCTGCTCCTCGACGGCAACGCCGCCCAGAACCTGGCCACCTTCTGCACCACGTGGTCGGACGACGGCGTGCACCGCCTGATGAACGAATGCCTCGACAAGAACATGATCGACAAGGACGAGTACCCGCAGACCGCCGAGATCGAGTCCCGCTGCGTCAACATGCTGGCCGACCTGTGGAACGCCCCGGCGGGCACCACCGCGGCCGGCTGCTCCACCACCGGCTCCAGTGAGGCCGCCATGCTCGGCGGCCTCGCCCTCAAATGGCGCTGGCGCGAGCGCCGCCGGGCCCAGGGGCTGCCCTCCGACCGGCCGAACCTGGTCTGCGGGCCGGTACAGATCTGCTGGGAGAAGTTCGCCCGGTACTTCGACGTCGAGTTGCGCCAGGTCCCCCTCGAGGAGGGCGCCACCGGCCTGCGGCCGCACCAGCTCGCCGCGCACGTCGACGAGAACACCATCGGCGTCGTCGCCATCCTCGGCGTCACCTACACCTGCGACTACGAGCCGGTCGCCGAGCTCTCCGCCGAACTCGACCGGATCCAGGCCGAGCACGGATGGGACGTTCCGATCCACGTCGACGGTGCCAGCGGCGGCTTCGTCGCGCCGTTCCTCCACCCCGACGTGGTGTGGGACTTCCGGCTGCCGCGCGTCGCCTCCGTGAACACCTCCGGCCACAAGTACGGGCTCGCGCCCCTCGGGGTCGGCTGGATCGTCTGGCGCACCGCGGACCTGCTCCCCGCGGACCTCGTCTTCGATGTCGACTACCTCGGCGGCGACATGCCGACCTTCGCCCTCAACTTCTCCCGCCCCGGCGGCGAGATCATCGCCCAGTACTACCTCTTCCTGCGCCTCGGCCGGGGCGGCTACCGCCGCGTCCAGCAGGCCTGCGCCGAGACCGCCCAGTACCTGGCCGGCGAGGTGGCCGCGATGGGCCCCTTCACCCTCCTGTACGACGGCGAGGGCGCCCTTCCCGCGGTCTCCTACACCCTCACCGACCCGGCCGCGGCCGGGTTCAGCCTCTACGACCTCTCCGACCGGCTGCGGATGCGGGGCTGGCAGGTGCCCTCGTACCCGCTGCCGGCCGACCGCGAGGACACGGTCATCCAGCGCGTCCTCGTCCGGCACGGCGTGACGCGCGACCAGATCGCCCTGCTGGTCGAGGACCTCCGCCGGGCCGTGGAGCACCTGACGGCCTCGCCGCCGCCGGTCCCGGCCACGGTGCCGCGGTCGGGCTTCCACCACTAGGGGGTGCCGTCACACTCGTTCCTGCCGCGCGGCGCCTGGCACGGACGCTCGCCGCGTTGTCGGATCGCCCTCGGCGCCGCCCGGATCGTGGGCCGTCGAGGTCCCGGGGCCGCTCAGCGGGCCCCGAAGTTCTGCGTCCACCAGGGGCCGCCCGCACCCTGGTGGACGCCGACGCCGATGTCCTTGAAGGCGCAGTTGAGGATGTTCGCGCGGTGCCCCGAGCTGTTCATCCAGGACTCCATCACCGACTGCGCCGTCTGCTGGCCCTTGGCGATGTTCTCCCCGTACGTCGACCAGCGGTACCCGGCCGCGGTCGTCCGCTTGCCGGGGTCCGCGCCGTCGGGGCTGGTGTGCGAGAAGAAGTCCCGCTTCGCCATGTCCTCGGAGTGTCCCTGGGCGGCCGCGCGCAGCTGCGCGTCATCCTTCAGCGGACCGCAGCCCGCCGTGGCGCGCTCCTTGTTGACCAGTGCGACGACCTGGCCCGCGACACCCGGCGGAGCCGGTGCGGGCGCCGGGGCCGAGGGCTTCGGAGCGGGGGCGCTGGAGCGGCTCTTCTGCGGCGTCGGGCTCGCGCTCGGGCTCGGGGCGGTGGAGGGCGACGCCGACGCGGAGGCCGACGCCGAGGCGGACGGTGACGGGGAGGGGGACTGTGAGGGCGAGGGGGAGGCCGACGCGCTGGGGAGCGGCGCGCCGGGGTCGGTGGCCGAGAGCGCGGCCAGCGGTGCCGGGGACGTGCTGCCGCCCGCCTCGGGCTTGCCGGAGCCGGGGAGCGTGCCGAGGTACGCCAGCCCGCCGCCCGCGACGCAGGCGGCGATCACGGCGCCGCCGATCACCCGGCGGCGGCTGCGCCGGCGCTTGCGCAGCGCCCCGCGGGAGGCGTGGCCCGCCGCCGCACCCCCCGCGTGCCCGCCGGCACCCGGTACGCCCTGGCCGCCCGAGCGGCGCCGGGCCGCCCGGCCGGGGCCGGACACGGTGGGGGTGAGCTGGCTGGCGGCGTTCGCGAACTCCGCCCCGGAGCCCTGGGCCGAGTCCGTCCCGGAGCCGTGGGTGAAGTCCGCCCCGGAGCCGTCGGCGAAGGCGGCGCCCGCGGGGTCGAAGCCGGCCGCGCCGGCCGTGCGCATCCCTGCCAGCAGGGCCGCCGAGACCGGTACGAGGGACAGTCCGGCCAGCAGGCCCTCCGCCGGAACCAGGCCGCTCCACAAGCCGGAGCATCGTACGCATTCCCGGGCATGACGGGCTATTCGCTTGCGCCACAGCGCGGAGGGCGCGCCGTCCCAGCCCGCGGTCACCTGCCGGAGCCCCTCGCACGGCGGCTGCGCGTCCAGGGCCCGCTCGACCACCCGGGCCGCCTCCAGCTGGGCCTTCATCCGCTGCACCCGCACCCCCGTGTGCTGCGGGGGCAGCTCCAGCGCGGTGGCCACCTCGGCCCGGGTCAGCTCACCGGCGCACTCCAGCCACCACAGTGACAGCAGTGCCCGGTCGTCCGGCTCCAGCCACCGGGTGGCGCGGGCCGTCTCCCGGCGCTGGCCCGCCAGGTTGAGGCGGGCGACGGTCAGGTCCACGAAGTCGGCCCCGGGGTCGGCGACGTCCTCGGTGGCTTCCAGACCGCTCGCGCCGAGACCGTTCTGGCGGGCCTGCCAGAACGCCCGTACACGGTTCATCGCGATGGCGACCAGCCAGGAGCGGAAGCTGTCGTCCGCACGCAGGCCGCCCAGCCCGTCGAGCGCCCGGAGCATCGTGTCCTGCACCACGTCGTCCACGTCGCAGGAGCCGTTCAGGGCCCGCCCGACGATGTTGTAGACGAGCGGCAGGTGGGTGCTGACGAGCTCGTCCTGAGCGCGGGGATCGCCCGCGCGGGCCGCTGCCACCAGCGCTGCCGTGTGCTGAGTACTCATGTGATGTTCCCTGTCCGTACCGGCGGTCGATGATGCCCGATACCTGGGAGACCGTCGAGATGGGCCTCGATAACACTTTTCCCGAACGCTTTTCCTGAACATCTATCGCGAAGCCGTCCGGCCCGCCTCCGGGCCGTCCGGCCGCGGGTAGCGCCGGGCCGACGCGTCCGACTGGGCGAGCCGCCGCAGGCAGGCCAGCATCGCATCCCCCAGGACGGTGCCGATCACCACCCGCTCCACCATCTCCTCCGGGCTCTGCCGGCGGGCCACGAACGCCAGGTCGGCCTCGGCGATCTGCTCGGACGCGGACGCGAACTCGTCCAGGAAGTCCAGGTAGTCCCCGTGGCCGACCTCCAGCAGGGCGGCCAGGGCCGTGGCCAGGGACACCGCCGCGGCGTGGTCCCCGGGTACCTGCCAGCCGCGCCGGGCGATCAGTTCCCCGACCAGGGCCCGTGCCCGGTCACCCGATTCGCGCCCGGGTTCGGGCGCCGGCGCGGGGTCCACGGTCCGGGCGGCCGAGCCCAGCAGTTTGTGCACGGGCCGGTCCAGGTCCTCCACGGCCTCCACGACCTTGCTTACGGAGGCCAGCGGCAGGCCGCCGACATCGGTGAGGGCCCGGATCAAGTTCAGTCTCCGGACGTGCCGTTCGCCGTAGTGCGCCTGATTGGGGCTGCTCAACTCGCCTGCGGGCAGCAGTCCTTCCCGCAGATAGAACTTGATCGTGGGCACCGGAACGCCCGACTCCCTGCTCTCCCGCGGCCGGCGGACCGGATGGTGGACCGGGCTGGTGATCGTGGTGGCGGCCGTCGTCGAGATGGCCGTGATCGTAGGCCAGGTGATCCGCGGGCGCCGCAGCCACTTCGACAACGAAACCCCCTTGGACGAAGCTCTGTTCAGCGTGATGGGCACGACGGTGGTCGTGCTGTGGCTGGGCACGCTCGTGCTGGCGGTGGCGCTGTGGCGTCGGCCGCTCGTGGACCGGTCGGCCACCTGGGCGATCCGGCTCGGCTCGGTGATCGGACTCGGCGGGCTGGCACTCGGCTTCCTGATGACCTCGCCGACCGACGCGCAGCTCGCGCGGCAGATCACCGACACGGTCGGCGCGCACAGCGTCGGCGTGCCGGACGGAGGCCCGCACCTGCCCGTCACCGGCTGGTCCGCGACCGGAGGAGACCTGCGGATCGCCCACTTCGTGGGCATGCACGCGCTCCAGCCGCTGCCGCTGCTCGCACTGGCCCTCGCCTTCGCGGCCGGCCGCTACGGCTGGGCCCTCGGCGACAACGCCCGCGTCCGCCTCATCCTTGTCTCGGGGGCCGGGTACGCCGGTCTGGTGGCCCTCACCGCCTGGCAGGCCCTCCGCGGCCAGGCGCTGACCTCCCCGGACGCCCTCACGCTGGGGGCGGCGGCCGCACTGGCCGTCGTGGTGGCGGCGGGGGTGCTCCTGGTCCTTCGGACCGGCCGCGGGGCTCCGGCCGAGGCGGTCCCGGAAGGGGCGCGGGCTCCCGGCCGCTGACCCCGGGCACCGTCGTGACCGGTCCGGGCCGCCGCTCGGGGCCGCGGGTCCGGGCCGCCGCTCGGGGCCGGTCGCTTCGGGCCGGTCGCTTGGGGCCGACCGTTCCGGGGGGAACTGCCGGATTCGGTGCGTTCGTTGGGGTAGTCGAACGGACTGACGGGGAACCATAGGACGAAACGGGACGTGTGGGGGGCGGCATGCCGGCATCGTTCTTGACCACACGGCTGTTACCGGAGTCGTTCTCACCGCGGTTGTCCACACCGCGCATGTTCACACCCGGGTACGGGCGCGAGTCCGCGCGCCGCGGCTCCCCCGGGGCCGCGGACGTCTGGCGTACCCCGGGCGGGCGGATCCCGCTCCTGCGGGAGGTGACGCCCGGGCGGGCCGGGGTGCACCCGGCCGAGGGGCCGGGCGGGCCGCCCGCGTACGTGCCGCGCGACGCCGAGGCCCTGCTGCGCGCCGCCCTCGCCGCGCCGGGCCCCCGGTTCGTGCTGGTGGTGGGGGAGGCCCGGGCCGGTGCGACCCGGTTCGCCTACGAGGTGGTGCGCGCCGTCCACCCCCGGTACGCGTTCGTCCGGCCGCTGTCCCGAGCCGCGCTGCCCGAAGCGGTACGGGTCGCCTCGCGCCGGCGCCGCGCGGTGCTGTGGCTGGACGGCCTGGACGACCACCTCGGGGCCGGAGGCCTCACGGCCGCGCACCTGGACGGCCTGCGCGGGGCGGTCGTCGTCGCCACCATGAGGGCCGCGGAGTACCGGCGCCACCAGGCCCGGGAGGCGAGCCGTCTCACCGGCTGCGACCGGGGCGCCTGGCGGACCGAGGGCGAGCTGCTCGGCCGCGCGGCCGTCGTCCCCGTCGCCCGGTCCTGGTCTCCTCGGGAGCGCCGCCGGGCGGCCGCCCGCCGGGACGACCCGCGGATCGGAGCCGCCCTGGAGGCGGGGGAGGGCCGCGGTCCCGCCGAAGTCCTGGCGGGCGGGGAGCGGTCGGTGGCCCGGTGGACCGGCGGCTGGACGCCGGGCGCGCAGCCGGCCGGCGCCGCCGTGGTCGCCGCGGCGGTGGACTGCCGACGCGCGGGACTGCGCCGCCCGGTCGCCCGCGCATGGCTGCGGGCGCTGTACCCGGCCTACCTGGCGGGGCGCGACGGCGGGGCGCGGGGGGCCGGCCGGGGGGCGGAGCCGGGGCCAGCAACGGGGTCGGGACCCGGGGCCGGGGCCGGGGAGGGCTTCGACAGGGGTTCCGGCGGCGCAACGGGGCAGGGCTTCGGGGAGGCCTTCGGGGAGGCCCTGGTGTGGGCGTGCGCGGCGGTCCACGGTGCGGGCGTGGGGGGCCTGTTGGCCGGGAACGACGTCCTCGGGTACACGGCCGACGGCTGCCTGCTCGACGCGCCGGGCCTCGGGCCGGTTCCCGAGCACCTGTGGCGGGGGCTGCTGGCCCGCGCCGGGCCCGGCGACGCGTACGACCTCGGACTCGTGGCCCGTCAGGAGGGGCGGCCGGCCCGGGCGGTCCGGGCCCTCACCGCGGCCCGGCGGGGCGGGGTGGCCGAGGCGGAGCTGCCCCTCGCGCTCGCGGTCGGGGACGCGGGCCGGCCGCGCCGGGCCGCCGCCGACCTGGCCGCGCTCACCCGCCGCCGCGAACTGCGGCTCGGCCCCCGCCACCCCGACACCCTGGCCGCCCGCCACCAGCTGGCGTTCTTCACGGGGGAGGCCGGGCACGCGGGCGCCGCCGCCGCACGTTTCGGGCTGCTCGCCGCCGACGCCGGAGCCGTGCTCGGCCCCGGCCACCCGGACACCCTGGCCGCCCGCCACCAGCTGGCCTTCTTCACCGGCGAGGCGGGCGACCCCCGCGCGGCGGCCAGTCAGTTGGCGTGCCTGCTGGCCGACGCGCTGCCCGTGCTGGGCGCGGACCACCCCCGCGTACTGGCCGTGCGGCGCGGCCTGATCTGGTACCGCCCGGCGGAACCCGCCGGGGCCGGGCGGGAGTGGGCCGCGCTCCTCGCGGACACGGAGGGGCACCTCGGCCCCGACGACCCGCACACCCTGGCCGTCCGAGCCGGTCAGGCGGCGTTGGCGGCCCGTACCGGGCGCACCGCCGAGGCTGTACGGGCCTGGGCGGCCCTGACCGCCGACCGCGCCCGCGTCCTCGGCTCCGACCATCCGCACGTCGTGCACTCCCGGTTGGAGTGGGCGCGGGCGCTGATCGCCGACGGGCGGCGGCGCGAGGCGTCGGAGCTGCTGTTGCGGGTCGTGGGGGAGGCGGGGCGGTTCCTGGAACCGGGCCACCGCCACCTGCGGCTCGCCCGTGAACTGCGTGCCGGGCTCACAGCAGCGGCGCCAGAGCCTCCGTAGCGGCGCGCAGGGCCGGGGCGTACGCCTCGATCTCCTCGCGCGAGACCAGGAAGGTGACGGTGGTGACGCTGACCCCGCCGACCGGGCGGCCGTCCGGACGCAGCACCGCCGCGCCGATGCAGCGGATCGTGGGTTCGTTCTCCTCGTCGTCCAGCGCGAAGCCCCGGGCGCGGACCCGCGCCAGTTGCGCGCTCAGCTCCCGGGCGGTGGTCAGCGTGTGCGGAGTGCGCGCCGGGAGGCCGGCGGCGGCGATCAGGTCCCGAACCTCCGCGTCGGGCAGGTGCGCCAGGATGCTCTTGCCGATCGCGGTCGTGTGCAGCGGCATGCGCATGCCCACCCGGGAGGCGGTGCGGAACGGCTGGTCGCTCTCCAGCTTCTGGATGTAGGTGATGGTCTCACCGCTGTGCAGGGCGAGGTGCACCGTCTGGCCGGTGGCCTGCTGGAGTTCGCCGAGGACGCGTCCGATGCTCGCCGGTTCCCCACCGGCGACCAGGGCGGAGAGCCCGCGCAGCCGCGGGCCCGCGCCGTACCGGCTCTCGGCGTCCTGGCGTACGAAGCCCTGGTCGACCAGCGAGGCCAGGATGCGGAAGGTGCTCGACTTCGGCACGGCGGCCGCCGCCATGACGTCGGCCAGCCGGTGCGGCCCGCCGGGCGCCGCCACCGCTTCCATGACGCGGAGGGACTTCTCCAGCGCCGACCCGGCGGCGGAGGTGCGTCCGCCGCGCACGCCGCCAGGGGCGGCGCCGTCCGCCTGCTGGTCCGCCGGGCCGTCTGTCGGGTCGTCCGCCGTGCCGTCCGCCAGACCGTCCGCCGGGTCGTTCGTTGAGTCGTTCGTTGAGTCGTTCGTTGGGCCGTTCGTCGACACGAGAACTCCCGTCCTGTGTAGGGTCTAGACCAACTGGTTCCGGTACACGATACCTCGTTCCACTACGTGGGACGAATGGGAGGGTTCCTTGTCCTGCCACCCGTACGCGGTGATAGCCGCCCAGCGGCTGCTGCCGGTGCTGCGCAGCCCCGACGCCGACGCGGCCGTCCGGCGGGCCTCGGCCCTGCTCGCCGCAGGCTGCCGCGCGGTCGAGCTGACCACCTCCACCCCCGGCTGGGCCGACGCCGTCCGCCGTACGGTCCCCCTCTCCGACGCGCACGGCCGCCCCGCCCTCGTCGGCGTCGGCACGGTCGTCACCTCCGCACAGGCGGAGGCCGCCTTGGACGCGGGCGCCGCCTTCCTGATCTCCCCGTACCCGGCTCCCGAGGTCCGCGCGGTCGCCCGGCGCCGGTCGGCGGTCTTCATCGAGGGCGGGTTCACCCCCGGCGAGATCGCCTCGGCCGTCCGGTCCGCCGGAGCGGCCAAGGTGTTCCCGGCCCACGTGGGCGGCCCGCAGTTCATCCGCTCCCTGAAAGCCGTCCTCCCCGACGCCCTGATCATCCCCACCGGCGGCATCCGGCCCGACGAGGTGCGCGACTGGCTCGACGCCGGCGCCGCCGCGGTCGGCATCGGAAGCGGGCTGCCGGCCGATCCGGGTGAACTGGCCGCCGTGTTCGCCGCACTGGCGGGCCGCTGCTGCGCCGACTGCTCCGGCGCTGCGGGCCTTGGTGATGGGGAGGGTGGTTCGGGCGTTGCGGGCGGTGCGGGCGCTGGTGATGGCACGGGCGTCGCGGGCGGTGCTGACGGTGTGGGCGTCGCGAGCGGTGTGGAGGGTCCGGGCGGTGTGGAGGGTTCGGACGTCGGCGGCCGTGTCCGGGAGGGGCGGGCGTGACCGGGTACGACGTGCTCGTCCTCGGCGAGGTCCTCGTCGAGATCCATGCCGACGCCGCCCTGCGCGCGGCCGGGGACGGCACCCCGGCCCGTCTCTCCTACTCCGGTGACGCGCTCAACGCGGCCGCCGCCGCCGCGGCCGCGGGGGCCCGGACCGCCCTGCTCGCGGTCGTCGGCGACGACGAGCTCAGCATCCCGCTGCTGCGCCGGGCCGGCGACCTCGGCATCGACATCTCCCACGTCCGCCGCGCCCCGCGCCCCAACGGCGCCTATCTGCTCGGCGCCGACACCGAGGGCGACCGCGAGTTCGTCTACTGGCGTACCCACAGTGCCGGTTCCACTCTGTCGCCCGCCCATGTCGACTCCTGGCGGACGCTGCTGACCGGCTCGAAAGCCCTCATCACCAGCGGGATCACCGGCGCGCTCTCACCCGGGAGCCGAGACGCGGTGTTGGCCGCCGCGCGGGCCGTGCACGGGGCCGGGGGGCACCTCTCGTACGATCCCAACTTCCGCTCCCGGCTGACCGGGCGGGCCGAGGCCAGGGAACTCCTCGCCCGGATCGCCCCGCTGACCGGACTGCTCAAGACGTCCTGCCCCGCGGACGCGCTCGCGCTCCTGGACACCGCCGACCCGCGGACCGCCGCTGCCCGCTGCCGCGCGCTCGGCGCCCGTACGGTGGCCGTCACCGCGGGCGCCGGGCGGCTGCTGCTCGACGACGGCGGGCAGGTGGCCCACCATCCGGTGCCGGTCAACCCCGCCCCCGTCGACGCGACCGGCGCGGGGGACTGCTTCACCGGAACCACCACCGCCCGGATCGCGCTCGGGGACCCCCTCGGGGACGCCGTGGCGTACGGCATGGCGGCGGCCTCCCTCTCGGTCTCCGGGCGCGGCGGTACCGGGTACGTCCCCGCGTTCTCCGCCACGGCGGCGCTGGCCGCGGCCCACGGCGGGGGCGCCGGCGCCGGTACGGCCCGGTAGCGGGGGCCGGGGGGTGGGCGTTGGGGCCTGCGGGCTTGCGGGCCGGTGTGGTTTGCGGGCCGGTGTGGTTTGCGGGGCCTGCGGGACCGTTACGCCGTCGGGTCCGCCGAGCCCAGGAGCGCGATCTCCTCGGGCGACAGGGCGACCGCGCCCGCCGCGAGGTTCTCCGTCAGGTGGTCCGGGTTGCCGGTGCCCGGGATCGCGAGGACGTGCGCCCCGCGGCTCAGCGTCCACGCGAGGCGCAGCTGCGCCGCCGAGACGCCGTGGGCCCGGGCCACGGCCCGTACCCGCTCGCCGTCGTCCGCGATCACTCCCGCCTCCCGGCCGGCTCCGGCGATGGCGAAGAAGGGGACGAAGGCGATGCCCCGCTCCCCGCACGCGTCGAGGAAGGCGTGGTCCTCGGCCGGGGAACCGATCCCGTACGGGTTCTGCACGCACACCACCGGCGCGATGGCCAGCGCCTCGGCGAGGTGGTCGGGCCGGGCGTTGGACAGGCCGAGGTGACGGATGAGCCCGGCCGTCCGGAGTTCGGCGAGCGCGCCGAAGTGCTCGGCGATCGAACCGGTCGTCTCGCGGCGCTTGACGCGCAGGTTGACCACGTCCAGGTGATCGCGGCCGAGCTGGCGCAGGTTCTCCTCCACCTGTCCGCGCAGCTGCTCCGGTTCGGCCCACCACCACTCGCCGGACGGGTCGCGGCCCGGTCCGACCTTCGTGGTGATGACGAGCTCGTCGGCGTACGGCGCGAGCGCCCGGTTGATCAGCTCGTTCGCGGAGCGCAGCGGGGAGAAGTAGAACGCGGCGGTGTCGATGTGGTTCACGCCGAGTTCGACGGCGCGCCGCAGCACCCCGGTCACGCGCGCGCGGTCGGAGGCGGACCCGTCGGCGAGGTGGGTGAGGCGCATCGCGCCGAAGCCGATCCGGTTGACGGTGAGGTCGCCGAGCTGCCAGGTACCCGCGGAGGACGCGGTGATCGTTTCTGTGGTCATCGGGTGACCGTACCGGGTACTCCGGTCCGGCCCGCGCGTCCGCCCGCGCGCCGCGGACCTGCCGGGACGCGCGGTGGGTGGCGCGTCCCGGCAGGTCCGCAGGGGTTCCCGTACCCGCCGGATGCCGGATGCCGGATGCCGGATGCCGGATGCCTGGTGCACGGGAGCCTGGTGCACGGGAGCCGGCGGGTACGGGAGCCTGCGGTGCGGTACGTGGTGTGACGCCGCCGGGCCGGATCGATGTCCGCGGCCCGGCGGCGCCGGTCTGGTGGGTCCCCGCGAGGGGAGCCCGGTCAGCGGCCGCGCAGGCCGCGGTCCACGGCGGTGATCAGCTCGCCGTCGGCGGTGTCCGCGTCCAGCGACCAGAACATCGCGCCGCCCAGGCCCTCTTCACGGACGTAGGCGGTCTTCGCGCGCAGCACCTGCGGGTCGTCGTACGTCCACAGCGTGGTGCCGTCGAACAGCCAGGCGTGGCCACCCCGACGGTCGCGGTGCACCTGGTACGACCCCGAGTCCGCGAGCTTCTTCAGCTCCTTGTAGTCCTCATACCCGGCGGCCCAGGTGGCCGGGGCCGGGCCGGTGGCCGGCTGGCCCATGCCGTCCCCGCCGCCGCTGACGCCGGTCCAGCCCTGCCCGTAGAACGGCATGCCCACCACCAGCTTGTGCGCGGGGGCGCCGCGCCGCTTCCAGGCCTCGACCGTGCCGTCGACGCTGAAGTCGTTCCGGGCGCGGAGCGCGGACTGCTGGGCGGTGGTCGCCTCGCCGGAGACGTGGAAGTCGTAGCCCTGGAGGTTGACGAAGTCGAAGTCGCGCATGATCCGGCGGACGTCGAAGCCCGCGTCGATCTTGGCTGCCGCCGTCGGCACGTAGGCCGTCAGCTCGTATTTCGACTTCCTCTTCTGGCTCGTGGCCAACGCGTCGAGCTGGGTGCGGAACTCCTTGACGAGCGCGGTGAAGTTGGCCTTGTCCTCCGGCCGGAACTTGGTGTCCGCGTCTCCGGCCGAACCGGGCCACTCCCAGTCGAGGTCGATCCCGTCGAACACGCCGGCCGCGGCACCCGCACCGCCGCGGGTGCCGTCCTGCGGCAGGTTCCCCTTGATGTAGAGGTCGATGCAGGAGGTTACGAGGGCCTTGCGGGAGGCGGGCGTCAGCGCGGCGTCCGAGAAGTGCGTGGACCAGCTCCAACCGCCCAGCGAGATGAGGGCCTTGAGGTCCGGGTGCTTGGCCTTCAGTTCGCGCAGCTGGTTGAAGTTGCCGGCGAGCGGCTGGTCCCAGGTGTCCGCCACGCCGTCCACGGAGTTCGCGGAGTCCAGGGGCCGGGAGTAGTCGGCCCAGGCATCGGCCTCACCGGGAACGTTGCCCGTGAAGCACTTTCCGTCGGCGCTGACGTTGCCGAAGGCGTAGTTGATGTGGGTGAGCTTGCCGGCGGAGCCGTTCGCATCAAGGTCCTGGACCTGGAAGTCCCGGCCGTAGATACCCCATTGGGTGAAGTAGCCGACCTTCTTGTACGAGCGGTGGTGTCCGTTCGCCCCGTCGCCCTGCGCGTCGGCGGAGGGTGCGAAGGCGGTCAGCAGGGAGAGGGAGCAGGCGGCGACGGCCAGTCTGCCGAGCATGCTGCGGCGCATGGGCTTCCTTTGCGGATGCGGGGATTGGGGCGTGAGCGCGTGCGCGGTGTATGCCGGAAACTATTGGTCTGGACCAGAACGGTCAAGGGGGCGGCCGAAACTCGGTGGTGCGCGGACGGACCGACCAACGCGCCCCACGGGCCGCTGTGGTGGTGGCGGTCGCCCTACTGGACCGTTCCCCCGGCGGCTCTCCGGCGGCCGTCCGGCATCCCTCAGGTGGCTCTCCGTTGGGTTCTTCTCCGGCTCTTCTTTGACCCTTCTCCGGCTCTCCGGTGGCCCTTCGGCGCCCCGGAGCAGGGTGGCGCGTGCGGTGGGCCCGGCGGACTCGTAGGCTGGTCGGCAGCCCACGGGAGGACGCCCCATGCAGCCCCAGCCGCTGGAATTCGGCGACCCGCTCGCCATCTCGGTCACGGCCGCGATCCGTAGCGGCGACCTGCCCGCGCTGCGCCGCCTCCTGGACGCCCACCCCGCGCTCGCGACCGCGCGTATCGTCCGGCGCGGCGAGGCGGCCGGCGAGCGAAGCCTCCTGCACGTCGCGACCGACTGGCCCGGCCATCGCCCGCACACAGCAGAGGTCATCCGCACCCTCGTCGCGGCCGGCGCCGACCCGGGGGCCCGGTTCGTGGGGGCCCCCGCCGAGACTCCGCTGCACTGGGCCGCCAGTAACGACGACGTACACGCCGTCGACGCCCTCGTCGCCGCGGGAGCCGACATCGAGGCCCCGGGTGCGGTCCTCGGAGGCGGTACCCCGCTCACCGACGCCTGCGGCTTCGGCCAGTGGCGGGCGGCGCGCCGGCTCCTCGACCATGGTGCCCGCCCCGGCCTGCAGGAGGCGGCGGCTCTCGGTCTCCTCGACCGGGTCGTCGACCTCCTGGCGTGCGGGACCTCTCGCGAGGACGTCACGAGCGGCTTCTGGGCGGCTTGTCACGGCGGCCAACTGTCCACTGCGCGATACCTGCTGTCCCAAGGGGCGGACCTCAACTGGATCGGCCATGACCGGATGACGCCGCTCGACATCGCTCTGACCAGGGAGGACGCCGAACTGATTGCCTGGCTCAAGGCGTCCGGCGGACAGCTCGCCGACGGATTCCCACCCGGTTGACCGCAATAAACGGTGGATCTTCAGGCCGTGCCGTGTCATGGTTGGTCCCACCGAAGGGGTGTAGCTCAGCTGGTCAGAGCGCCGGTCTCCAAAACCGAAGGTCGCAGGTTCGAATCCTGCCGCCCCTGCCATCAGTTCGCGTGATCCCTTCTTGCCGTACGCCGTGGGGCCGACTCCTTCCTGGAGCCGGCCCCACGGCGTTTCCACGCGCTGGGGAGGTCACGGCCTCCGGGGCGGAGGGTGGTTCGCAGGCCTGATGGGTCCCCACAGACCTGCAATCCGCGAAGAGGGCTGCGCGCCCCCGGTGTGAGCGGGAAGGTGCGGCTGCGCGACGACACCCGCTAGGAGTCCGCGTCCTCCTGGTACCCGTACGGGCGGGTGATGATCTCCATGTAGTGGCCGGCCGGGTCCGTGAAGTACACCCCGCGGCCTCCGTCGTTGTGGTTGATCTCGCCGGGGTGCTTGCCGTACGGGTCGGCGAAGTACGGGACTCCGGCCGCCCTGATCTGCTCGAACGACGCGGTGAACTCCTCCTCGGACAGGAGGAACGCGTAGTGCTGCGGGGTGATGGACCCGGCCGGAATGGTCGCGAAGTCCAGCACGACGCCGTTGGCGAGGTCTACGGGGATGAAAGGACCCCACTCGGTCCCGACCTCGAGGCCGAGCACGCGGGCCAGGAACTCGGCTGATTCCCGGTTGTCGCGGGAGTGGACGATCGTGTGGTTCAGCTGTACTGCCATGGGTGGATGCCTCCGAAAGGCACGTCCCGGCGCCTCCATGCCTCACCCGGTCGGTGACCGGCACGCGATGCCGTGATCGATCCTAGACAGCGGGCCCTGGGACGTCCAGGGTGGTCCGGTTCCGGCCGTCCCGCCGATCCCTCCGCCCCGGGTGGAAAGTGGCCCCGCCCGTGCGTTCAGACATCGGTCGGCGCCGCCGGAGCCGCCTCCGCGGGCGCCCGAGGCCTCACCCCGCCGTATCGCGCCGGTCGCGGACACCCATTGCGCCGAAGCGCCGTCGCCGGATGACCCGGCCGACGCCCCTCCAGAGGGGGGCTTCTCCCGGGTCTCCTCCTTGGTCGTCGCCGTAGGCCAAGGGAAGGCCGAGCCACTCGGCGAGTGCTATCAGCGGGGCTCGTACGCGAGGAACGGACCCAGCCGTCGTCACACCCGTACGGTCGGTCGAAGGCGACGGCCGGCGACCGCGAGGCGCTGCCGTGGAGCGGAGCACCAGCGGGTCCTGGGGGTACCCCCGCCGCGTGTGATCCCCTCAGCCGACGTGTTCTCGGTAGCGCTCGATCACCTCCCGCAGTACCTCGGCGCCGTCCCGGGCCCACAGGCCGGGGTGGAAGATCTCCACTTCCACCGACCCCCGGTACCCCGCCGCGTCGGTCAGTTCGCGGAAACCCCGCAGATCGATGGAGCCGTCGCCGAGCTGCCCCCGCCCGAGCAGCACACCCTCGGGGAGCGGCGTCACCCAGTCGGCGACCTGTACGGACGCGATGCGCCCGCCCGCGCCCGCCCGCAGCAGCTCGGCGGGCAGCCGTTCGTCCCACCAGAGGTGGTACGAGTCGGCTACGACGCCCACCTGCTCGGCCGGGAACTGCTCCGCGAGGTCGAGGGCCTGCCCGAGCGTGGACACCACGCAGCGGTCCGAGGCGAACATCGGATGCAGCGGCTCGAGTCCCAGCCGCACGCCGTGCGCACCCGCCCACGGGGCGAGCTCACCGAGGATCTCGGCGATCCGGATCCTGGCTCCCGGCAGGTCGCGGTCGCCCGCGGGCAGGCCGCCCGAGACCAGCACCAGTGTCTCGGCGCCCAGCTCGGCCGCCTCCTCCACGGCCCGGCGGTTGTCCTCGAGCGCGGCCGCCCGGCCGGCCGGATCGGCTGCGGTGAAGAACCCGCCCCGGCACAGCGAGCTGACGCGCAGTCCGGCCCCTGCGAGCAGCTTCGCCGCCTTCCGTACTCCGAACAGCCGGACCGGGTCGCGCCACAGCCCGACCGCGCCCACCCCGGCCGCCGCGGACCCGGCGACGAGCTCGGGCAGCGACCACTGGCGGATCGTCTCCTGGTTGAGGCTGAACCGGGCCGGGGCCGTTGCCCGGTCCCCGCTCACGACGCCACCCCGTACACCGAGAGCAGCCGGCGCATGCGGTCTTCCGCGAGCTCGGGGTCGGGGAACAGCCCCAGTCCG
This sequence comes from Streptomyces antarcticus, assembly GCF_026627255.1. Classification (GTDB taxonomy): domain Bacteria; phylum Actinomycetota; class Actinomycetes; order Streptomycetales; family Streptomycetaceae; genus Streptomyces; species Streptomyces antarcticus. The sequence goes on from NZ_JAPNLM010000004.1 coordinate 37,193, forward strand.
TCAGCCAGTTCGTAGGCAGTGGCGAGGTGGGGGAGCGAGCGGCCGGACTGCAGGCCGCCCACCATGGCGAAGTGTTCTTGGTGGCCTGCCAGCCAGGCCAGCAGGACCACCCCGGTCTTGTAGAAGCGCGTCGGCGCGGTGAAGAGGTGTCTCGACAGAGGGACCGTGGGATCGAGCAGCTCCCGGAAGCCCGCCTGATCGTCCCGGTCGAGGGCGAGAGCCGCCCGGGCCGCGATCGGGGCGATCGGGTCGAAGATCCCCAGCAGTGCGTCGCTGGCCAGCTCCCCATCCCCGGCGATCAGCTGCGGATAGTGGTAGTCGTCGCCCGTGTAGCACCGCACCCCGGCCGGAAGCCGCCGCCGGATGCCCACCTCCCGCTCCGCGTCCAGCAAGGAGACCTTGATCCCGTCCACTTTGCCCGGTGACTCGTAGATGATCTTCAGGAAGACCTCAATGGCATCGTCGAGGTCCTCGTGGCCCCAGTAGCCCGCCAGTTCCGCATCGAACATCGGCCCCAGCCAGTGCAGAACCACCGGCCCCGCGCTCTGTCTCAGCAAGGCGCCGTAGACCTCGAGGTAGTCTTCCGGCCCGCGGGCGACTCGGGCCAGGGCACGCGAGGCCATGAGGACGACGCCCGCCCCACAGGCCTCGGTGTGCGCGAGCTGTTCCTCGTACGCCCGGGTGATCGCGTCGAGCGAGTGCGTCCGGCCCGGCTCCAACTGGTCGGTGCCCGCCCCGCAGACGATGCGCCCGCCCATGGCCCGGGCCTCGGCCGCCGAGCGCCGGATCAGCTCCGCGGCGGTCGGCCAGTCCAGGCCCATTCCGCGCTGCGCCGTGTCCATCGCCTCGGCGACCCCGAGCCCCTGCGACCAGAGGCGGCGGCGGAAGGCCAGCGTGGACCCCCAGTCGAGTACGGGACCCGCTTCCGCCGAGGCGGCCAGCGGATCGGCGACCACGTGCGCCGCCGCGTAGAACGTACGGCTGCGGGCCGGTGCGTGCGCCAGTGGGGCGAACGGGGCGGTGTTCGGTCGGTAGGGGCGCAGTCCGCCGTCCGCCGCGGGCAGTCGGATGCTCACAAGGACACCTCAGGCACGGACAGCCGACGGCCCTCGGCCGAGGAGCGCAGACCGAGATCTGCGAGCTGCACTCCGCGCGCCCCGGCCAGCAGGTCCCACTGCCACGGATCGTCCAGTACGACGTGCCGCAGGAAGAGCTCCCATTGCGCCTTGAAGCCGTTGTCGGAGGGGGAGTTGTCCGGAACCTCCTGCCACTGGGCGCGAAAGGAGTCGGCCTGCGGCAGATCCGGGTTCCACACCGGCTTGGGTGTGGTCCCGCGGTGCTGGACGCGGCATCCGCGCAGCCCGGCCACGGCCGACCCGTGGGTCCCGTCCACCTGGAACTCCACCAGCTCGTCGCGGTGGACCCGGACCGCCCAGGAGGAGTTGATCTGCGCGACGGCGCCGCCCTCCAGCTCGAAGATCCCGTACGCCGCGTCGTCGGCCGTCGCCTCGTACGGCCTTCCCTCCTCGTCCCAGCGCCGGCCGATGTGCGTGCGCGTCAGGGCCTGGACCGTGCGGACACGGCCGAAGAGCTCGTGCAGGAGGTACTCCCAGTGCGGGAACATGTCGGCGACGATGCCCCCGCCGTCCTGCGCGCGATAGTTCCACGACGGCCGCTGGGCGGCCTGCCAGTCCCCTTCGAACACCCAGTAGCCGAACTCGCCGCGCACGGAGAGGATCCCGCCGAAGAAGCCGCCGTCGATGAGCCGTTTCAGCTTGAGCAGCCCCGGCAGGAACAGCTTGTCCTGGACCACGCCGTGCTTGACCCCGGAGGCGGCCGCCAGCCTGGCCAGCTCCATCGACGAAGCGAAGGTCAGGGCGGTCGGCTTCTCGCAGTACACGTGTTTGCCTGCCGCCACGGCCTGTCGCACCGCCGACTCGCGGGCACTGGTGACCTGCGCGTCGAAGTAGATCTCCACCTCGGGATCCGCCAGTACGGCATCGAGGTCCGTGCTGACGTGCTTGAGGCCGTGCCGCTCGGCGATGGCCCGCAGCGCCCCCTCCCGGCGCCCCACGAGCACCGGCTCCGGCCACAGCACCGTGCCGTCTCCCAGGTCCAGACCGCCCTGCTCGCGCAGGGCGAGCAGGGACCGGACGAGGTGCTGCCGGTATCCCATGCGGCCGGTCACGCCATTCATGGCGATCTTGATCGTCCTGCGCTCCACGGTGTCCCCTCCTTCTCGGCTGTCGGTGAGCGCTTGATAGAAAGCGCTTTCACACTCGTTAGGCTAGGGCGCGGAATGGTGCAGGTGCAACACCCCAACGGGTGATAGAAAGCGCTTTCTGAATCGTGCAGTATGGACCCACGCCCGGATGAGACGATGACCCGGGATCGGAAGAGGAGGGGTGCAGCATGGCGGTGACTCTCGCGGAGGTCGCGGCGCGGGCGGGCGTATCGCCGGCCACGGTCTCTCGCGTACTGAACGGCGGATACCCAGTGGCCGGGGGCACACGGACCCGGGTGGAGCAGGCGATCGAAGACCTCGGGTACGTGGCCAACGGACCCGCCCGCGCGCTCGCGGCCGCCACCTCCGACCTCGTCGGTGTCCTCGTCCACGACGTCGCGGACAGTTTCTTCGGGATCCTCGCCGGATCCCTGCAGAGCGCGCTCGCCCCGGCCGGCCCGTCGGATGCCCGCCGCCTCGCCGTCGTCTGCAACACGCAGGGTGCCCCCGAGGCCGAACTGGCCTACCTCGCGCTGCTGGAGGGCCAGCGCGCCGGTGGAGTCGTCCTCACCGGTGGTGCCGCCGAGGACCCCGGCCACACGGCAGCGCTCGCGGCCCGCGTCACACGCATGGCCGCGGGCGGTGTTCCCGTCATCCTGTGCGGGCGTCCTCCGCTGCCCCTTCCCGATGAACTGCCCGTGGCCACCGTGATGTTCGACGACCGCGGCGGCGCCTTCCGGCTCGCCGAACACCTGCTGGCGCTCGGCCACCGCCGCATCGCCTACATCGCCGGGCCTCCGGGACTGAGTACCACCCGGGAGCGGCTGGCGGGACATCGCGCGGCCCTCGTCCGCCACGACCCGGGCCTGGCCGGGATCTGTGCCCCGCTCACGGTCCACGCCGGATTCGAGCGGGCCGCGGGCTATGACGCCACCCGCGAACTGCTCCGCCGTGGGGAGCCGTTCACCGCCGTCGCCGCAGCCAACGACACCGTCGCCACAGGTGCCGCCGCCGCCCTGCGGGACGCGGGAATACGGATCCCCGAGGAGGTGTCGGTCGCGGGCTTCGACGACCTGCCGTTCTGCGTGGACACGGCACCGGCCCTCACCACCGTCCGGGTGCCGTTGCGCGAGGCCGGGGCGCTGGCCGCCCAACTGGTCACCGGCCGCAGACCCCTGCCCCCGGGCGGCCTCACCACCCTGCCCACCGAGCTGATGGTGCGCGGCTCCACCGGGCCGCCTCCAGCCGGAGGGAGCCGCCCGTGAGGTACGCCTTCTCCACGCTCGGAGTGCCCGGCATCCCGCTCGACCGCAGCGCGGGCCTGGCGGCCGCGCACGGCTTCGACGGCCTCGAGCTGCGGGCCCACCCCGAGGAGCCCCTGCATCCGGACAGCCCGCCCGCCGCGCGTGCCGCCGGGCTGCGGGCCCTCACCCGGGAGGGGGTCGTTGTCCTCGGGGTCGCCGGGTACGTACGGGTGGCCGCCGAAGGCACCGACGAGCCCGTCCTCGCCGCCCTGCGGGGGCTGGTCCGACTCGCCTCCGACCTCGAAGCACCCTACGTACGGGTCTTCCCGGGCGGCGCCGAGCTGCCGTCGGCGGCGGCCGACGACAACGCCGTGCGGCGGCTGCTGGCCGCCGCGCCGTACGCCGAGCGCCACGGGGTACGGATGCTGCTGGAGACGCACGACTCACACCGGACGGCGGCGGCGGCTGCCCGGGTGCTGGACCGGGTCGCGCGTGCGGGGGCCGGCGCGCTGTGGGACGTACTGCACACCTGGCTGGGAGGCGAGACTCCCGCCGAGTCACGGCGGGCCCTCGGCGCACACCTGGGCTACGTCCAGGTGAAGGACGTGGCGTCGGCCCGGGAACTCACCCCGATCGGGCTCGGCGCCGGGGTGTTGCCGCTGGCCGAGGCGTTGGCCGTGCTGCCGTCGGACGGGTGGGTCTGCTGGGAGTACGAGAAACGCTGGTACCCCGACGCGGCCGAGCTGGCCGGGCAGCTCGCACGGGGCCGAAGGTACCTCCAGGGGCTGGAGCCGGGACGGGCCCCGGGGACCGCTGCCGAGTAGGCGATCCTGCCGCGGCTCGCCACGCGCCGATCCCAGGCGGTACCAGGGCGCCCTGCTTCCGCTTCACGTTTCCGCCGGGGATTCCGCTCCCGCTTCGCTGCTCCGCCGGGCGTTCGCACGCGGCTTCATCTCTCCGCTGGACCGTGCCGCCCCGGCGGCGTGCCCGCGCCGGGGCGTGTCGCTGCGGTCTTATGGTTCCGTCGGGATTCGGCTCCCGATTCGTGCCCGCGCCGGGGTGTTCCGCTGCGGCCTCGCCGCTCCGCCGCGGGCGTGCCGTTCCGGCTTCGCGGCTTCGCCGGGGCGCAACGCTCTCCGGTGTGGTGACGGTTGCTGTGCGGTGCCGCTCCGGGGAGGGTTGCCGCTGGGATGTACCCCGCCTCGGCCCGGTCCTCCCCGTGGGGCCGGGTTCGATCGAAACGATCGGCTTTGGGGGAGGCGCCGCCGCGCCGTCAGGGGCGGATGGTCAGCCTCGGGAGGAGTTCCAGGTGCAGACGCGGGCCGCCCTCCGGCTCCCCGCCCGAGAGCCGGTCCAGCAGCAGCCCGGCGGCCCGGGCGCCGACCTCGTGCTTGGCGGGTGCCACCGCCGTGAGCGGGACGTCGGCCATTCCGGCCACCTCGTCGTCGTACGCGATCACCGCCAGGTCCTCCGGCACCCGTACGCCGCGCGCCGTGAGCCGGGGGATCAGCATGATCGCGTCCGTGTCGCTGTGGATCAGCGCGGCCGTCACCCCGCCCGCGGTCACCGCGTCGCACAGGTAGTCCAGGGTCCGGGCGAAGAGGTCGGCTTCCGACAAGGAGGCCGGTCCGGCCGCCGGCCACGGCGGGGCCGGCTCGAGTCCGAGCGCGGCCACCGCGGCCTCGTACCCGGTCCGCAGCCGCGCCGTCGTCGGGGTGGTCCGGCTGGCCAGTGCGATCCTCCGGTGGCCCAGTCCCGCCAGGTGCTGCACGGCCCGCGCCGCGCCGTGGGCGTGGTCCGATGCCACCCGGTCCAGTGCCGCCGCCGGATGCCCGGGCGGTGCCCAGCGTTCCACCAGGACCGTCGGAACCGGGAGTTCCGCCACCCAGGCGCCTTCCCCGGGGTCCGGCGAACCGGCCTCCCAGTTCGGCGTCAGCAGCAGTCCGTGCGCCCCGGTCGACACCAGTCGGTCCGCCTGGGTGCGGTCCTCGCCCCGCAGGTACCGGGTCAGCCCCACGGTCAGCCGGGCACCGCGCGCCTCGACCGCTTCGCGGGCGCCGCGGACGACGTCCGCGTAGTAGTACTCGGTCGTGGGCACCACCATCCCGACCACGAGCCCCTCCCCGCCGCCGCCGGGGCCCGCAGCGCCCCGGGCGGTGGGGGTGGCCGGGGCCGACGCTGCCGCCCGGGGGGCGGTCGGACCGTGCGCCGGATCCACCCGGCTGATCACCCCGTGCATGCGTTGGATCTCGCCCCGGGCGGTCATCGCCTCGATGTCCCGTCGCAGGGTGACGGGCGAGATGCCGAGTTCCCGTGCCAGGTCCGCCACGCGGACGCTGCCGCGCGCCCGGACGAGGGTGAGTACGCGGGCTTGGCGCTGGTCTACGTGCGGTCTCAAATGTCCCCCTGCTGTCTGCGCGGTTACGTTCGGCTGATCCGGGAGTCGGAGCGTACGCGTACGGGTACGTGCCGGACGTACGGGTACGGGTACGTGCCGGACGTACGGGTACGGGCGGGCGCCTGGGAGGGATGCGGTGCGTGGGGGGTGGTACAGGGTGTGCGGGGCGCCCGGTGACATCATAAGCATTTGATTCGATCGAATCGATCGAATCTGATCAATTGGTCATTGACGGTGCGGTCGGAACGTTCATATATTCGATGGCGCCCGCACTTCACTTCACGACATCTCGACCTCTCCCGGGAGTCAGCGCATGCTCACGCACGACCAGGACGGATTCCGGCGCGCAGGCCGGCCCCACCGCATCGTCTCCGGGGCCCTGCACTACTTCCGGGTCCACCCGGACCTGTGGGAGGACAGACTGCGCCGGCTGCGCGCCCTGGGCGTGAACACCGTCGACACCTACGTCCCCTGGAACTTCCACGAGACGGCTCCCGGCGAGGCGGACTTCACCGGCCCGCGCGACCTCCCCAGCTTCCTGCGCCTCGCCCGGGACGCCGGTCTCGACGCCATCGTGCGCCCCGGCCCCTACATCTGCGCCGAATGGGATTTCGGCGGCCTGCCCGCGCGGCTCCTCGCCGTCGATGGCCTGCACCTGCGCTGTTCCGACCCGCGCTTCGAGGCCGAGGTGGACGGCTGGTTCGACGCGGTCGTTCCCGAGCTGCTGCCCCTGCTCGCGAGCCGCGGCGGCCCGGTGGTCGCCGTACAGATAGAGAACGAGTACGGCTCGTACGGCGACGACACCCGCTACCGTGCCCACGTGGAGCGGGCACTGGTCGAACGCGGCGTCGACTGCCTGCTGTTCACGGCGGACGGCCCCGAGGACGCCATGCTCCAGGGCGGGATGGTCCCCGGCCGCCTCGCCACCGCCACCTTCGGCGCGCGGCCCGCCGAACGCCTCGACGCCCTGCGCCGCTACCAGCGCACCGGCCCGCTCGCCGCCATGGAGTTCTGGATCGGATGGTTCGACCACTGGGGCGAGGACCACCACGTCCGCGAGGTCGAGGACGCGGCCGGATCGCTCGACGAACTCCTCGCCACCGGAGCCTCGGTCAACCTCTACATGGCCCACGGCGGCACCAACTTCGGCTTCTGGGCCGGCGCCAACCACACCGGGTCCCGCCCCGGCGAGGCCGGTTACGAGCCCACCGTCACCAGCTACGACTACGATGCGCCCATCGGCGAGGCCGGCGAACTCACCCCCAAGTTCCACGCGTTCCGCGAGGTCATCGGCAAGTACCTGCCCCTGCCCGACGAGCCGCTGCCCGAGCCGCTGCCCCGCATCGTCCCCGCCCTCGCCGCACCCGCCGGCTCCGCGCCGCTGCTCGCCGCGCTCGACCGTCTCGCCGGACCGCCCGTGCTGCGGGCCGCCCCCGAGTCCATGGAGCGGCTCGGCCAGAGCCACGGCCTGATCCACTACCGCACCACGATCACCGGCCCGCGCCCCGCGATGCCCGTCAGGATCGACGGCCTCGGTGACCGCGCGTACGTCTTCGCCGACGGAGTCCCGCTCGGCGTGCTCGACCGCAACGCCCCCGACGAGGGCCTCGATCTGCCCGTCGGCGAGGACGGCGTGGTCCTCGACGTACTCGTACGGGCCCAGGGGCGGGTCAACTACGGGCCGCTCCTCGACGACCGCAAGGGCATATGGCGCGGGGTGCGCCACGGCCACCAGCAGCTTTTCGAGTGGGAGATCCGCCCGCTGCCCCTCACCGACCCGACCACGCTCGACTGGTCCGCGGGCCCGGCCGGACCCGGCGCCGCCGCGGGCGAGCCGGTCTTCCACCGCTACCTCCACGCCCCGGGCGCCGCCGCCGACGCCTTCGTCGACGTCTCGGGCTGGGGTACCGGCCTGGTCTGGCTGAACGGATTCCTCCTCGGCCACTACGACACCCCGCGCGGCCCGCAGCGCACCCTCTACGCGCCCGGACCCCTCTGGCACACCGGCGAGAACGAGATCATCGTCCTCGAACTCGAAAGCCCCGGCACCGGACTGCCGCTGTGCGACCGGCCCGACCTCGGCCGCACCAAGGTCGTCACCCTCCAATGAGAGAAGCCCCGCACGTGAAGCGCACGAGCGCCCGCCTCGCCGACGGCCGCGAGATCCTCTACTACGACACCGACGAGGGCGCGGCCCGCGCCTTCCCCGACACCCGTCCCCTCGGCGCCCCCGCGAGCGCCTCCGAGGTCCGCCGCGACCCGCTGCTCGGCGATGAGGTGGTCATCGCCTCGCACCGGCAGGGCCGTACCTACCACCCGCCCGCCGACGAGTGCCCGCTGTGCCCCTCCACCGGCGGGCGCACGAGCGAGATCCCGGCGCCCGACTACGAGGTGGCCGTCTTCGAGAACCGCTTCCCCTCCCTCGCCGGGGACACCGGCCGCTGCGAGGTCATCTGCTTCACGCCGGAGCACCTGACCTCCTTCGCCGAACTCGACGAGCGGCGCGCCGCCCTGGTGCTCGCCGCCTGGACCGACCGCACCGCCGAGCTCTCCGCCCGCGAGGGCGTCCGCCAGGTCTACTGCTTCGAGAACCGGGGCGCCGAGATCGGCGTCACCCTCGCCCACCCGCACGGCCAGATCTACGCCTTCCCGTTCGTCACCCCGCGCACCACCCGGATGCGGGCCACCGTCGAGGAGCACCGCTCCCGCACCGGCGGCAACCTCTTCGACGAGGTCTTGGCCGGCGAACGCGCCGACGGCTCGCGGATCGTGCTGGCCGGGGAGCACTGGACCGCCTTCGTACCGTACGCGGCCCGCTGGCCGTACGAGGTGCACCTCTACCCGAACCGCCGGGTCCCCGACCTGCCCGCCCTCGGCGACGAGGCCCGCGCCGAGTTCCCCCGCGTCTACCTGGAGCTGCTGCGCCGCTTCGACCGGCTCTTCGACCGGCCCGAACCGACCCCGTACATCTCCGCCTGGCACCAGGCCCCGACGGGCGGGGGACGCGCCGACTTCGCGCTCCACCTGGAGCTCTTCACGGTCCGCCGCACCGCGGACAAGCTCAAGTACCTCGCCGGGACCGAATCCGGCATGGAGGCCTACATGAACGACGTCCGGCCCGAGGACGCGGCCGCGCGCCTGCGGGAGGTGGCGAGCCGGTGAACGCGGCGGCGGGGGAGTTCCGGGAGCTGTACGGGTACGCGCCCGAGGGGGTCTGGGCGGCCCCGGGGCGCGTGAACCTGATCGGCGAACACACCGACTACAACGACGGCTTCGTCCTGCCCTTCGCGCTCCCGCAGCGCACGGAGGTCGCCGCCGCCCGGCGCGGCGACGGGCTCCTGAGGCTCCACTCGGCCGACGCCCCCTCCGGGGTGGTGTGCCTCGACATCGCCGGACTCGATCCCGCGCACCCACCGCAGGGTGCCGCGAGCTGGGCGGCGTACCCGGCGGGGGTGGTGTGGGCCCTGCTGGACGCGGGCCTTCCGGCCGGGGGCGGCGCCGATCTCCACGTCCGGTCCGACGTTCCGACCGGGGCGGGGCTCTCGTCCTCAGCGGCCCTGGAAGTGGCCGTCGGACTGGCCCTCACCGACCTGTACGGGCTCGCGCTCAGCCGTCCCGAACTGGCGGCGCTCGCCCGGCGTGCCGAGAACGCGTACGTCGGGGTCCCGTGCGGGGTCATGGACCAGACGGCCTCGGCCTGTGCGACCGACGGGCACGCCCTGCACCTGGACACCCGGAGCCTCGAACAGCGGCACATCCCCTTCGACTGCGCGGCGGCGGGCCTGCGCCTGCTCGTCATCGACACCCGGGTCAAGCACGCCCTGGCCGACGGGGCGTACGCGCGGCGCCGGTCCTCGTGCCACGAGGCCGCGGCAGTCCTCGGCGTGCCGGCCCTGCGCGACCTGCCGTACGAGGGACTGGAGCGGGCCCTGGCGGGTCTCGCCGACCCGCTCCACCGCAAGCGCGTCCGGCACGTCGTCACCGAGAACGAACGGGTCGTACGGATCGTGGAGCTGCTGCGCTCCGGCGCGTTCCGGGAGGCCGGTCCGCTGCTGACCGAGGGGCACGCCTCCCTGCGCGACGACTACGAGGTGTCCTGCCCGGAGCTCGACCTCGCGGTGGCCGCGGCCAACGCGGCGGGAGCGTACGGCTCCCGGATGACGGGCGGCGGGTTCGGCGGCTCGGCGCTGGCCCTGATCGACGCGGACGCGGAGCCGGAGGTGGCCCGGGCGGTGACCGAGGCCTTCCGCGGGGCGGGCCACGCACCGCCCCGCATCACGACGGCGGCCCCGTCGGCCGGCGCGGCCCGCCTGCGGTAGCCGCCCGCCCGGGGCCGCGGGCCGGGGCGCCGGGCCGGGGCGCCCCGGCAGGGGCCCGGCCACACCTCCCGGCCGCCCCCCCCGTCAGGGCGCGGGTGGGGTAACTTCGCGGTGATCACGTGACCTCACGAGAGCGGAGCAACGGAACCCATGCGCCATCTCCCCCTGGGCAGTTCGGGCCTGAAGGTCTCCGCCGTCGGACTGGGCTGCAACAACTTCGGCGGCCGCCTCGACGCCCAGGCCACCCGCGCCGTCGTCGACGCCGCCCTCGACGCGGGCATCACCCTCCTGGACACCGCCGACATCTACGGCGGTGGCGGCGGTTCGGAACGCCACCTCGGCCAGGCCCTCAAGGGCCGCCGCGACCAGGTCGTGCTCGCGACCAAGTTCGGCTTCGCCGGCATGGACATGGAGTACGGGCCGGCCGCGGGCTCGCGCGGCGGCCGGGCCTACGTCCGGCGGGCGGTCGAGGAGTCCCTGCGCCGCCTGGACACCGACCACATCGACCTCTACCAGCTGCACAGTCCCGACCCGGCCACCCCCGTCGCCGAGACCCTCGCCGCGCTCACCGAGCTCGTGGCCGAGGGCAAGGTGCGCTACATCGGCCACTCCAACTTCAGCGGCTGGCAGCTCGCCGAGGCCGCCCACGTCGCCCGCGAAACGGGCGCCGCCCCCTTCGTGTCGGCGCAGAACGAGTGGTCCCTCCTGCAACGGTCCTCCGAACGCGAGCTGGTACCCGCGGCCCTGCACTACGGCGTCGGCGTCCTGCCCTACTTCCCCCTCGCCAACGGCCTCCTGACGGGCAAGATCCGCCGCGGCGCGCCCGTCCCGGCCGGCTCCCGCCTCGAAGGGCGCGACGCCTACCTCACCGAGGAACGCCTCGACGTGGTCGAAGCCCTGGCCGCGCTTGCCGAGAAGCACGGGCGCACCGTGCTCGAACTCGCCGTCGGCTGGCTCTCCGCGCAGCCCGGCTGCGCCTCCGTCATCGCGGGAGCCACCTCGCCCGAGCAGGTACGGGCCAACGCGGCCGTCGCCGACCGGCCCCTGGACGCCGAGCTGCTCGCCGCGATCGACGCCGTGGCACCGGGCGCCCCGGCGTGAACGGTCCCCGGGCCGGGTGGAGGTGGTGACGTTCGCGGACCACCTCTCCGACGAGGACCGGCTCGCGGCCCGCCTGGCCGACTTCGACATCGTCGTCACCCTGCGCGAGCGACTGCCCTTCCCGGCCTCCCTGCTCGACCGGCTGCCCCGCCTCGCACTGCTCGTCGCCAGCGGCATGCGCAACTCGGTGATCGACTACGCCGCCGCCGCGCGCAACGGTGTCACGGTCTGCGGCACGGCCAGCTCCGGCACCCCGCCCGTCGAACTGACCTGGGCGCTGCTGCTCGGCCTGGCCCGGGGCATCGTCCCGGAGAACACCGCCCTGCGCACCGGCGGGCCGTGGCAGAGCACCCTGGGCGCCGACCTGCACGGCCGCCGGCTCGGGCTCCTCGGGCTGGGCAGGATCGGCAGCCGGGTCGCCCGGGTCGGGCTGGCCTTCGGCATGGACGTGGTGGCCTGGAGCCGCAACCTCACGGACGAGCGGGCCGCGGAGGTCGGCGTACGCCGTGCCGGATCCAAGGAGGAACTGCTGGCGGGCAGCGACTTCGTCTCGGTCCACCTCGCCCTGGGGGACCGCACCCGGGGCCTGATCGGCGCACCCGAGCTCGCCCTGATGCGGCCGACCGCCTACCTGGTCAACACCTCGCGGGCGGCCATCGTCGACCAGGACGCGCTGCTCGACGCCCTGCACGCCGGCCGGATCGCCGGCGCCGGCCTCGACGTGTTCGACACCGAGCCGCTGCCGGGGGACCACCCGCTGCGCACCGCCCCGCGGCTCCTGGCGACGCCGCACCTCGGCTACGTGACGCGGGCCAACTACGCCACGTACTACGGCGAAGCCGTCGAGGACATCGCCGCGTTCCTCGACGGCTCGCCCGTACGCGTCCTGCCGTGACGGACCGGGGCGCGCCCGCGCGGGCCCCGTCCGCTCCGGGCCCGCGGGCCCGGGTCCCGCCGGGTCGGGGCGCTCCCGGTCAGGACGTGATGTCCTTGCGGGAGAAGCCCCGGAAGGCCAGGGCGAACAGCACCAGCGCGTAGGACACCGACACCGCGGTCCCCTTGACCATCCCGCCCCACTCCAGCTGTGGCTGAAGCGCGTCCGCCCAGGCGAACTGCCAGTGCGCCGGGAGGAACTCCCGCCACGACCCGAGGGCCGTCACCGCGTCCAGCACGTTGCCGACGATCGTCAGTCCGACCGCGCCGCCCACCGCACCCAGCGGGGCGTCCGTCCGGGTGGACAGCCAGAACGCCAGCCCCGCCGTGACCAGCTGCGACACGAAGATGAAGGCGACCGCCAGCGCGAGCCGCGGCACCGTCTCCGAGGCCGCGAGGGCCCCGCCCGTGGGCAGCTTCAGCGGCCCCCAGCCGTACGCGGCCGTGCCCGCCGCCAGTGCCACCACCGGCAGCAGCACCATCGCCGCCAGGCTGAACCCCAGCGCCACCACGAGCTTGCTCCACAGCAGCCGGGCCCGCGGCACCGGCGAGGCCAGCAGGTATCGCAGCGAGGACCAGCTCGCCTCCGAGGCCACCGTGTCCCCGCAGAACAGCGCCACCGGCACCACCAGCAGGAAGCCCGCCGAGACGAACAGGCAGGTCGCGGCGAAGTTCGCGCCCGAGGCGGTGGCCGTGTCGATCAGGGTGATCCGGCCGTTGCCGCCCCCCGGACCGTCGTCGGGCCCGCCGCCCACGGCGAACGCGACGATCATGATGAAGGGGAGTGCGGCGAGCACCCCGCCCATCACCAGCGTCCGCCGCCGCCGCCACTGCCGCAGCGCCTCCACCCGCAGCGGCAGGGTCCGGCCGGGCCGGTAGCCGGGCGCGGTCTCCTGGACGGCACTCATGCCGAACCTCCGATCAGCGTCAGGAACGCGTCCTCCAGCCGGCGGTGCGGCCCCACTCCGGACACCGGCACCTCCAGCCGTACGAGTTCGGCGATCAGCTCCGCGGCCGTCGCGCCTTCGAGTCCCACGAGCAGCCCGTCGTCGGCGGCCACCACGGAACCCACTCCCTCCAGGGCCGCCACCTTCTCGACGGCCACCTCGTCCACCGGTCCCGCCAGGGTCACCAACAGGGTGTCCCCGCCGCCGGTGATCTCCGCGACCTCGCCCGCCCGGACGAGCCGGCCGCGGTCCATGACGACCAGGTGCGTGCAGGACTGCTCCACCTCCGACAGCAGGTGGCTGGAGACGATGACCGTCCGCCCGCCGGCGGCGTAGCGGATCATCACGTCCCGCATCTCCCGGATCTGCGGCGGGTCCAGACCGTTCGTCGGCTCGTCGAGGATCAGCAGGTCCGGCATGCCGAGCATGGCCTGCGCGATCGCGAGCCGCTGCCGCATGCCCTGCGAGTACGTGCGCACCGCACGCTCCAGCGCGTCGCCGAGGCCCGCGATCTCCAGGGCCTCCGCCATCTGGGAGTCCTCGGCCGGCCGGCCGGTGGCCTGCCAGTACAGCTCCAGGTTGGCGCGGCCCGTCAGGTGCGGAAGGAACCCCGCGCCCTCGACGAACGCGCCGACCCGGGACAGCACCGGCGCCCCGGCCCGTACCGCGTGCCCGAACACCCGGATCTCACCGGCGTCCGGGGAGATGAGCCCCATCAGCATCCGCAGGGTGGTCGTCTTGCCGGCGCCGTTGGGTCCGAGCAGGCCCAGGACCTGGCCCTTCTCCACCCGGAACGACAGGTCCCGCACCGCGTACCGGTCCTGCGCCGTGGCGTACCGCTTGGTCAGCCCGGTGATCTCCAGCGGTACGCCGGCCAGCGAGGGGTCCGGAGCCGGAGCCCCGCCCCGCCCGCCGCCACCGCTCCGGCCGCCGGTCCGCCGGATCCCGAGCAGCGCCGCGGCCAGCGCGGCCGCGCCCAGCGGGAGTCCCCACGTCCAGGCGGGCAGTCCGGACGAGGCGGTACGCACCCCCGCGGCGACGGGAACGGTCAGGGGTCCCTCGGCGGTGACCGTGTACACGGCGGGCGCGGCCGGAGTCGCGTAGCCGAGGTCGGTCGCGGCGACCACCAGGCGCAGCCGGTGCCCCGCCTCGACCGCGTGGTCGATCGCGGGCAGCCGCAGCGCGACGGTTTTGCCCCGCTGCGCGTCCTCCACCCGTACCGGCGCGACGAGCTGGCTGGGCAGCACCTGCTGGCGTCCGTCCGGCCCCACGTCGTACACCTTGCCGAACAGGACGGCCGAGCCGTCGGCAGCCGTCGACCTCACGTTCAGGGTTACGGTCGGGGTTCCGGTGATCGTCACGTCCTCGGCCAGCGGCTGCGATTCGAACCGCGCGTTCTGCCCCGGGAAGTCCAGGGACAGCCCGGCCCCGAACGCGGCGAGCTGGCCGCCGATGCCCGGCAGTGAGGACAGGGAGGGCGGCGCGCCGCCCGCCGGATTGGCGAAGCTCTGCTCGCGCCCGGACAGGGCGAACCGCTCCGGGCCCGACGTGAGGCCCGGGTAGCGGTCGCCCGCCGCGCCGCGCAGCGTCACCTGTCCGTCGGTGGAGTCGATGCCGCCGGAGCGCGACACGCGGAACGCCGGACCGGTGGCCGCGCCCTCGTCGTCCTTCAGGTAGCGGTCGAACCAGGCGGCGACCCGGGCGTTCGTCCGGCCGGCCTCCCGCATCCCGCCGTCGTGGCCGCCGGCCGCCCAGTCCACGGAGACGGGCGCGCCGTTCGCCGCGATGGCCGTGGCCATGGCATCGGCCTGGTCCAGCGGGAACAGGGAGTCGTCCTGGCCCTGGACGATCAGCGTCGGCACCTTGATCCGGCCGCCGACGGCGGAGGGGCTGCGGCCCTCCAGCAGGGCGCGGGCCTCGGCGTCGGGCTTCCCGGCCACCGCGACCCGCTCGTACATCGCGCACAGCTCGGGCTGGAACCGGCCGCAGCCGGGAGCGGCCGCGGGGCCGGCGGCCCGGATTCCGCCCGGCGACGCGTCCTGCCGGGGCGCTTCCCGCTGAGCGGGCGCCTGCCCGGCCGGTGCCTGCGGGTCGGGTGCCCGCTGGGACTGCTGAAGGCCCTCGGCGGATCCGGTGGTGAAGAAGATCCCCGCCCACAACTTCTTGAAGACGTCCCCGGGGAAGAGCGAGTCGGCGAGGTTCCAGTAGGTGATCTGCGGGGCGATGGCGTCCACCCGCGCGTCGTACCCGGCTGCCAGCAGCGACACCGCCCCGCCGTAGGAGGCCCCGGACACGCCGACGCGCGGATCGCCGGCCGCGTCGAGGCGTACCCCGGGCCGGGTCGCGAGCCAGTCGACGAGCCGCGAGACGTCCTTGACCTCGTGCTCCGGGTCGTTGAGCCCGATCTCTCCGCCGGAGCGGCCGAAACCGCGCGCCGACCAGGTCAGGACGGCGTACCCGTCGCGGGCCAGCTGCTCGGCCTGGGCCCGGACGTCGTCCTTGCTGCCGCCGAAGCCGTGCCCGAGAAGAACGGCGGGCCGTTTCCCCCCACCGTCCTCCCCGCCGCCCGCGGTGAAGTACGAGGTGTCGATGCCGGCGCCGGGCATGTCCAGTACGCGGTCCTCGCGGTGTACGGCCGGCGCGTCGCCGGCCGCGGCCGCGACGGTCCACGTACCGGCTCCCGCGACGACGGCGAGCGCGGCGGCGCCCGCGATCAGGCGGCTGCGGCGGCGCCGGGGCAGTCGGAGCTTCATACGGGAACCCTAGTCGCAGGCCGCGCCGCACCCGAGCGCCCGCAGGTGGATGTCCCGCCCTTCCCGAGGAGTACGCGCGGCGGCCCGTGTACCGCGCCTGCGGTACATCCGCCCGCCGCGGCCCCGTCAGCCCGTGTGCCAGTGGAACTTCCCGCCGCTGACCCACCGGACCTCGCCCGGGTCGTCAAGGTCGTGGATCGTGATGCCGAGGGCCGCCGCGGCCAGGAGCACGTCCGTCATGGCTCTCGCGGTGCCGACGACCTCGCCGTCGATCTCCACGATGCGGAACGGCGGGTTGCCGGGCTGTACGCCGCCCACGCTGACCCGCGCCGAGGAGATGTAGGGACTCGCGCTTTCCGTCATGCGGAGATCGCTTCCACGTACGGGCCGGGCGTAATCGCGGTCGGTGGCGCGCCCGGGTTCCGGAGCCGACCTGCGGGGCGCGCCGTCGGGCGGGAGGATGGCCGCATGCTGCTGGCCGAGGTCGCGCGCGTGTCCAGGGAGGTCGCCCAGACCTCCGCCCGCTCCCGCAAGTCCGCCCTGCTCGCGGAGGTCTTCGCCGCCGCGGCGCCCGGGGAGGCCGCGCTGGTGATCTCCTACCTCGCGGGACGGCTCCCGCAGGGCCGCCCGGGCGTCGGCTGGCGCGCGCTGGGCCGGGAGGTCGAACCGGCCGCTGCCCCCACGCTGACCGTGCGCGCGGTCGACGAGGCCGTGACCGCCCTGGCCGCCGTCGCGGGACCCGGGTCGCAGGCCGAGCGCCGCCGCGTCCTCGACGCCCTGCTGGGGGCGGCCACCGGGGACGAGCAGGCGTTCCTGCGCAGCCTGCTCTCCGGCGAGGTGCGCCAGGGCGCGCTCGACGCCGTGGCCCTGGACGGGGTGGCCGCCGCCGCCGGAGTGCCGGCCGCGGGCCTGCGCCGGGCCGTGATGCTGGACGGCTCGCTGCCCCGGGTGGCCGCGGCTGTCCTGGCCGGGGGCGCGGCGGCGCTCGGCGGCTTCACCCTCCGCGTCGGGCAGCCCGTCCAGCCCATGCTGGCCGGCACCGCCGCGTCGGTCGGAGAGGCCCTGGAGACCCTCGGCCCCTGCGCGGTGGAGGAGAAGCTCGACGGCGTACGCGTACAGGTCCACCGGGACGGGGACGACGTACGGGTGTACACGCGCTCCCTGGACGAGATCACCGGGCGGCTCCCGGAGGTGGCCGAGCTGGCCCGGTCGCTGCCGGGGGAGCGGTTCGTCCTGGACGGCGAGGTGATCGGCCGGGCGCCGGACGGGCGCCCGGTCCCCTTCCAGGAGGTGGCGAGCCGGGTGGGCTCCCGTACCGACGTGGCGGCGGCCCGCCAGACGCTCCCGCTGGAGGCCCGCTTCTTCGACGTCCTCGCCTCCGGGGACGAGGTCCTGCTCGACCTGCCGGTGCGGGAGCGGCACGCGGCCCTGGCCGCCCTCGTGCCCGAGACCGCCCGGGTGCGGCGGCTCGTCGTCGACGACCCCGCGGCGCAGGCGGCCGAGGCCGAGAAGTTCTGGCGGGAGACCCTGCTCCGGGGCCACGAGGGGGTGATGGTCAAGGGCCTCGACTCCGCCTACGCCGCGGGCCGGCGCGGACGGAACTGGCTGAAGGTGAAACCGGTGCACACCCTGGACCTGGTGGTGCTCGCCGCCGAGTGGGGCCACGGACGCCGCACCGGACTGCTGTCGAACCTGCACCTGGGGGCGCGGGCCGCCGACGGCGGATACGCCATGCTCGGCAAGACCTTCAAGGGGCTCACCGACGAGATGCTGCGCTGGCAGACCGGCGCGCTGGGCGAGCTGGCCGTCTCGGACGACGGGTTCACGGTCCGGGTGCGGCCGGAGCTGGTGGTGGAGATCGCCTACGACGGCCTCCAGCGCTCTCCGCGCTACCCGGCCGGGGTGGCCCTGCGCTTCGCACGGGTGCTGAGGCACCGCCCGGACAAGACCGCGGAGCAGGCCGATACCGTGGAGACGGTGCTGGGGCAGGGCACGGTGGAGTGACGCCGGAGCGGCGTCCGGGTCCGCGCGGCCGGGGTGGCCCAACGGCGATTTGCCTCAGAGGTAAGGCGGATTGCCAGACAGGCAAGATTCTGGCTCAATCGGTCCATGACACCCGGTCCCGCACCCGGCTCCAGCTCGGCCGACGCACCCGGCTCCAGCCCGGCTGACGCGGCACGTCCCCGCCCGGCCGACGCGGCAGGCCCCGACGAGCTTCCCACCGTGGCCCCGCAGCTGCGCGAGCTGCGCCGCCGCGCCGGGCTCACCCTCGAAGCCGCCGCCGCCCGGGCCCGGCTCTCGCCCGCCCACCTGTCCCGCCTGGAGACCGGCCGGCGCCAGCCCTCGCTGCCGCTCCTGCTCGGCCTCGCCCGTACCTACGGCACGACCGTCTCCGAACTGCTCGGCGAGACCCTTGCCGTGGCCGACCCCATCGTACGGGCGGGCGCACCGGGGGCCCGCGAGGCCGACGGGTGGACGTACTGGCAGGCGGGCGGCTCCGGGCGCGGGATGCAGGCGCTGCGCGTGCACGTCCCGTACGCCCACGGCCGGGCCGACCTGGTCCGCGTCCATCCGGGCGAGGAGTGGCTGTACGTCCTGAAGGGGCGGCTGCGGCTGCACCTGGGCGAGGCCGAGCACCTGCTGGAGCCGGGGGACAGCGCGCACTTCGACTCGCTCACCCCGCACCGCATCGCCGCGGCCGGCCCCGACGGGGCCGACCTGCTGTTCGTCCACACCCTGCTGCAGAGCAGCCTCGCCGGGCTCTGTCTCGGCGGCGCGAGCACGCACGACCGATAGCCGAGGAGCCGTAACCGTGTCCCAGGGAGAGAACATGCCGTACGTGTCAGAGGCAGCGAAGCCCGCCGCGAAGCCCGCCGGGGCGCCCGGGGCGCCCGGGGCGCCCGGGGCGGCGGTGGAGGTGGAGGCGGTCGAGGCGGCGGAGGCGTCCGCGCCGACGGGCGTGCGGTCCCGCATCGAGTCGAAGTTTCCGCGCGGTCTGGTGATCCGGCTCATCGCCTACTTGTTCGTCGGCCACCTCTTCGCCTTCTTCGTCTACCTCCTCTTCGTCCTGGGGGCCGAGAACCAGTGACCGCGGGCCCAACTTTCCGCTCGCGGCTCTAGGAACTCGACTTTCGTCGTTCTGGCAGGCCGGTTGGGTCACGCGGCGTAGTCGGGGCTGGCTGTGGCCCATGCCTGTTGGACGGTGCGGATTTCCTGTGCGGTGGGCTGACCGGGGTGGGTGGGTAGAAATCGGGCGGCGATGATCGTGCGGCGGAGCTTGGCGATCATGTCGGACAGTGACGGCTCGGTCTTGGTGGTGTACCAGGGCGCCTGCTGACGGCGGTCGGCAACATCGCCGGGCTGGTGGCCGTGGAGGACGTACCAGATGACGGTGATCGTGTAGCAGTACAGGCCGAAGGGGACGGTGCGCTCGACGGCTTGGCGGGTCCGGTTGTGGGCCTGGCCGACACCGAGCAGGTGGCGGGCTTCGGCGAAGGTGACCTCGATGGACCAGCGCCATGCGTATCGGGTGATCAGCTGTGGGGCAGGGGTGGTCAGATCGGTGGTGAGGAGGGCGAGGTCGTAGCCGGTGTCGGTGGCATCGTCGCGCAGGAGGATCAGTCGGACCGTTTGGGTGTGGAAGGAGCCGTACCACAGGCAGGTGATCTCGGCGAGAAACACGGTGTCGGTGCGCTGGTAGCGAGCGACATCGTGGGGTGCGAACACCGCGGTGGCCGCGACTTCCTTGGCGGTGCCGAGCCGCTTGCCCTTCAGAGCGGGCCGGCCGCGTTTTCCGGTGCGGGGTGGGGCGAGGTCGTAGAGGACCGCCGTGGCGGGCAGGCGGGTGGCGAAGGTGACGTTCGTGGGCAGGTCACGCAGAGATTTGCCGTGGTAGGCGGCATCGGCGACGACGTGCAGAAGTCGGCCGTAGTGGCAGGCGGCCAGGAAGCGAACCATGGAGGCGGCGATGTCGACCTTGGACCGCTCCTGGCCCGGACGCCACAGGCGGGCCATCACCGGCAGGCACACCGGCCGGGCCAGCATGGGTAGTTCGACGACCAGGCCGACCACGACGAAGCAGGTCCCGCGTCCGACGGGTTTCGGGCCCGTCGCGGCGCCGTCGTGCTGCCAGGCCGCGCCGAACACCTTCTTCCCGCGCCGCTTGAACAGAGTGTCGTCCACCGCCACGGTCAGCGCTGCCCCCTCGGCAAGGAGTCGGCGCACGATCAGGTGAGACAGGGAGATGCCCAGGATGTCGGGGTTCCAGCGGGCCCTGGAGAAGAAGGCGTGCGCCCGGTCATGGGACCAGAGCCGCGTCAAGCCGACGCCGCCGAGCATCCCGGTCACCGTTGACCGGCCGGTCTGCGCGATCATCCCGGTGACCAGCGCGACGAACGTACGGAAGGTTGGAGTGGTGAAGCTACCCCCGACCAACTCCAGGACAGCGAGCAGCGAAGTGGGTACGGTCGGATCCGGGAGCATCGGCGGACTTCTTCCCTTGCCGGAAGCGGTCAACAACACCGCCGATGCTGCCGCCGTCCGGCCTGCGGACAGCCCCAACCGGCCCGCACGTCACCCGCCGGGGGGATCATCGGCCGCCCCGAGGGCTACCGGCGCGCTCGGAACAGCCGACGCCGCGGCTGCTCGGGGAAGGCGACGGCGTAGTCGAAGCCGTCGTCGCCGACGGCGTTTCGCAAAGTCCGCACGATCGCCTCGGGATCGTCGTAGGGGCCGTTGACGTAGAAGGGCTTGCCGTCACGGCCGAAGCGGATCGGGCTGGGGCCGGCGGGCTCGCCGAGCACAGCGGCGGCGGCATTGAAGTCGGCCTCGGGATCGAACCCGAGCTCGCGGGCGTAGGCGGCGGCGCCGAACACCAGGGCACGGACAAGCTCGGCGGGAACCTGCACATGCCCCTCGAAGGCACTGAAGTAGGCGTGCCGATGCGCAGCCAGCCGACTCGGGGTCATCGGCTCCGGAGGCAGCGCGTTCTTCACCCCCAGACACCACACGTCCAGCAGGAACCCGGCAACCTGCGCCTTCGCGGAGCGCGTGCTGTCCGCGGCAACGAGCACGGCGACAAGGCCGCGTACCTCCTCGGCATCGGAAGCTCCAGGGTCCAAGCCCGTCCACTGCGGCGCAGCCTCAAGATCCACACTGCGGCTCCAGCCGGCGTTCACCCAGCAACGCGGCTCGCCACGACCCGGCACCGAAACCTGCACGGCGCTGTTGAGCACGCCGACGACATCCGAGACACCCACCCCCAGCGTCCTGGCGATCGCCTTCGCTGACCGACCCTGCTGATCAAGTTGCTGTACCTGCGCTACAAGCCGCTCATCCACAGCCCCACCCTACGGCCGCCGCCAAAGCCACAGGACCCAAACGCCAACAGCCCAACCACCCGAGCGACCCTGCGAAAAGGGCGAAACTCGAGCTAGGAACCTGCAGGTCCTGTCGCTACCCTCCGCGCATGATTTCCACGGTTGTCTGGGGTACCGGCAACGTCGGCCGTTTGGCCATCCGCGCGGTCGAGGCCCATCCAGCACTGAAACTCTCCGCTGTCATCGTCCACGATCCAGCCAAGGTCGGCCGCGACGCGGGCGAACTCGGCGGACTCGACCGCCCGTTGGGGGTCGCGGCCACCGACGACATCGACGCCGTCCTCGCCGCCGGCCCCCGGGCCGTTGTCTACGCGGCCTCCGGGGACGTCCGCCCCGACGACGCGCTGGCCGACATCACCCGGGCGGTCCGCTCCGGCGCCGTCGTCGTCAGCCCCGCGCTCTACCCGCTCTACGACCACCGCAGCGCCCCACCCGAGTTCCGGGACCCGGTGCTCGCGGCGATCGCCGAGGGCGGCGGCTCCCTCTTCGCGTCCGGCGTCGACCCGGGCTGGGGCAACGACGTGCTCCCGCTGCTGCTCAGCGGGCTCGGCACCACCGTTGACGTGATCCGCTGCCAGGAGATCTTCGACTACTCCACGTACGACCAGCCGGACTCCGTGCGCTACCTCATCGGCATGGGCCAGCCCATGGACTACGAGCCCATGATGCTCCTGCCCTCGATCCCCACGATGGTGTGGGGCGGCCAGGTGCGGATGATGGCGCGGGCGCTCGGCGTCGAACTCGACGAGATACGCGAGACGTTGGAGCGGCGGGCGCTGGACACCACCGTCACCACCCGGACCATGGGTGAGTTCGAGGCCGGCACCCAGGGCGCCGTCCGCTTCGAGGTACAGGGCATCGTCGAGGGCGAACCCCGCATCGTCATCGAGCACGTCACCCGCATCCACGCCTCCTGCGCCCCGGACTGGCCGTCGCCGCCCGACGGGGGCGACGGCGCCCACCGCGTCGTCATCGAGGGCCGTCCCCGCATCGAGGTCACCATCGAGGCCACCGACGAGGGGGAGAACCGCTCCGCCGGCGGGAACGCCACCGCCGTGGGCCGCCTGGTCGGCGCCATCGACTGGCTCGCCGAGGCGGAACCGGGCCTCTACGACGCCCTCGACGTCCCGATGCGCCCCGCCGTCGGAAAACTCGGAAGGAAACAGCCATGAAGATCGACATCCCCGAAGGCCAGCACCCGATCGAGTACGTGTGGGGCGACATGGTCCCCGGCATCGGCATGGCGGCGGCCAACTTCTCCCTGTCCGTGTACGCCCACACCACCCTGGGCCTGCGCGAGTTCGAGGCCGCGCGGCTGCGCGTCGCGCAGATCAACGGGTGTGTCTTCTGCCTCGACTGGCGCACCGAGCGCGAGGGGGAGCAGGTCGAGGAGGAGTTCTCCGACGCGGTGACCGAGTGGCGGACCACGGACCGCTTCGACGAGCGGACCCGGCTCGCGGCCGAGTACGCCGAGCGCTACACCCTCGACCACCACGGCCTCGACGACGCGTTCTGGGACCGCATGACGGGCCACTACAGCCAGCTCGAAATCGTCGAGCTGACCATGAGCATCGGGTCCTGGCTGGCCTTCGGCCGGCTCAACCACGTGCTCGGCCTCGACAGCGTCTGCATGCTGCCGGGCCACTGACATGGGTCCGGGGCCGTTCGGTGTGTCCGACCGGCCCCGGCTTGCGTGCCCGCCCGTCCTGCTACAGGTCGGTGGCGATGATCTTCTCGATGTTCCGCTCGGCGAGGGCCGTGATGGTGACGAACGGGTTGACGCTGGTGTTGCCGGGGATCAGCGCTCCGTCGATCACGTACAGGCCCGTGTAGCCGTGCAGGCGGCCGTAGTTGTCGGTGGCCTTGTTCAGGACCGCGCCGCCCAGCGGGTGGTAGGTGAGGTGGTCGCCCCAGATCTTGTTGAGACCGAAGAGGTCGGTGCGGTAGATCGTCCCCTCCTTCCTGTTGATCTTGTCGAAGATGGTCTTGGCCATGTCGATGGACGCCTGCTTCCAGGCCGTCTGCCAGTTGAGGTCGACCTTGCCCGCCGCCGCGTTCCAGGAGAACTCGGCGCGGTGCGGGTTGTTGGTGATCGACAGGTAGAAGGAGGCGTACGTCTCGATGCCGGTCGGCAGGGGCGCGACCTCGGCGAACGCGCCGCCCGCGTCCCAGTTGTCGATGCCGCCGCAGGGGATGGAGGCCTGGACCTTGCCGGTCGCGTCCCACATGTGGTTCGCGCGGCCGCACATGACGTTGCCGTTGTCGCCCCAGCCCTTGCCGATCTCGTTGTTCAGGTTGGGCAGGACGCCGGTGGCCTTCAGCTTGACGAGCAGCTTGCTGGTGCCGACGCTGCCGGCCGCGAAGAACACCCGGTCGGCGGTGACGCTCTTGGAGGCCGAGACGGTGCCGTCGGTGTTCAGCTGGTTGAGGGAGACCGTGTAGCCGCCGCCCGGGGCGGGGGCCACCGAGGTGACCTGGTGCAGGGGCGAGATGCTGACCCTGCCGGTGGCCTTGGCGGACGCGATGTACGTCTGCTGGAGCGACTTCTTGCCGTAGTTGTTGCCGTAGAGGATCTCGCCGCTCACCGCGGACTTGGGGACGGTGCCGGCCACCTCCTGCTTCATGTAGTCCCAGTCGTATACGTCCGGGACGAAGACGAAGGGGAAGCCGGAGCGCTGGGCGTGCTTGCGGCCGACGCGGGCGTACTGGTAGCAGTCGACGGTGTCGAACCAGGCCGGGTCGATGAGGCCCACCCCGAGCCCGGCGTTGGCACGGGGGTAGTAAGTGGCGTACATCTCGTCGGCGTTCACCGAGGGCAGTACGGAGCTGAAGTTCTGCCGCTTGGGCGTGACGGCCATGCCGCCGTTGACGAGCGAGCCGCCGCCCACGCCGCGGCCCTGGTAGACGATGATCCCGCCCATTTCCTCGGCGTCGAGGATGCCCGTGTACTTGGGCACGTTCTTGTCGATCGGGAACCCGAGGAAGTTGCTGAGCGGCGCCTTCGTCCTCGTGCGCAGCCAGTACGAGCGGTAGTCCGGGTTCGTGGTGTGGGCGAAGATCTTGCCGTCGCTGCCGGGGGTGTCCCAGGCCATGCCCATCTCGACCATGTGCACGTTGACACCGGCCTGCGCGAGACGCAGGGCCGCGACGGATCCGCCGTATCCGGTGCCGATCACCAGGACCGGGACGTGGGCGCCGTTGTCGATGGCGGCGCCGGCGGCCGACGCATGTGCCGCGTGTGCGGGGAGGACCTGGGCAGAGAGGGCCACCGCGCCCAAAATGGAACCTGTTCTTGCAAGAAATCCACGCCGGGAAAAGCCGTTGGAGCCGTTTCTGGGCAGGGCGTTGTCACTCATGTGACGTTCCTCACTCTCGGCTGAATGAGAACGAGTTCTACTGCTACGTGCGTGTGAAGTCACTACATACCTATTGGTAACTTCGTAACTTCAAGCCGATCGCGCAACAGGGTTGGCGGGCTCGCGGCGGCGCACCCGGCCCAGGGCCGGCAGGGACGCGGCCGTGGTGAACGCGCTTCGGGCACAGGCGGATTCCGGCCGCCGGGGCGCCGCCGGAGCGCCGTGCCCGGCGGCCGCCCGCCGCCCCGGGGGGGCCGCGGCGGCCGGGCGGCCGGCTCACCGGGGGCTCCCTGCCCGGCGCGAAGGGGGCCGCGGTCCGTCATGCCACAACTGGCTGCAAATTCCCGACAGTCCGGCGAATATTTCCTGCGCGACTCTTGCTGTCTTCCTGCGGGCCGCCCTACTGTCCCGGCCATGCCCCCTAGAAGAACGGCCGCCGTGCTGGCGGTGCTCACAGCGTCCGCGCTCGGCCTCGGAGCGCTGGGCGCGGGCCCGGCTCTCGCCCGTCCGGGCGCCGACCGCGCCGCGGCTCCCGTCGTCACCCGGGCCGGTCTCGACCCGGCGCTCGTCGAAGGACGCGGCGCCCGGGTGGACTTCGCCGAGCAGGAAGCGGAGAACGCGGCCACCGACGGCACGGTGATCGGCCCGGACCGCACGGCGTACTCCCTCCCGGCGGAGGCCTCCGGCCGCAAGGCGGTGAAGCTGACCCCCGGCCAGTACGTGGAGTTCACCCTGCCCGCCGCGGCCGATGCCGTCACGGTCCGCTACAGCCTTCCCGATGCGCCCGACGGCGGTGGGATCACCGCCCCGCTCGACGTCACCGTGGGCGGACAGAACCGCCGCACCATGACCCTGACCTCCCAATACTCCTGGCTGTACAACCAGTACCCCTTCACCAACGACCCGCGGGCCGAGCTGCTGCACCCCGACTGGTGGATCACCGAGTGCGGCTGCGTCCCGGCGGCCACCACCCCGGCCCCGGTGATCACCAAGCCCTTCCGCCCCCACCACATGTACGACGAGCAGCGCCTGCCGCTCGGCCGCACGCACCGGGCCGGGGAGAAGGTGCGCCTCACCGTCCCCGCGGGGTCCGCCGCCGCGTGGACCGTGATCGACCTGCTCGACTCCCAGGTCGTCGGCGCGCCGCACGTCGAGGCCGTCGCCGCCAACGTGCTCCTCTTCGGCGCCGACCCGACCGGCGTCCGCGATTCCGCCGCGGCCTTCGACCGGGCGATCGCCTTCGCGCAGCGCCACCGGCTCCCCGTCTACCTGCCGCCCGGCACCTTCCGGGTGAACCGCCACGTCATCGTGGACCGGGTCACGATCACCGGCGCCGGCAGCTGGTACACCACCGTGAAGGGCAAGGGCGTCGGCTTCTACGGCAAGGACGCCTCGGTCGGCGGCAGCCGCGACGTGCACCTCTCCCGCTTCGCCATCGAGGGCGACGTCCGCGAACGCGTCGACACCGACCAGGTCAACGCCATCGGCGGCGCCATGAGCGACTCGACCGTGGACCGGATGTACCTGCACCACACCAAGGTGGGCATCTGGTTCGACGGCCCCATGCGCAACGTCAGGGTCACGCGCAACGTGATCACCGACCAGATCGCCGACGGCCTCAACTTCCACACCGGCGTCACCGACTCGCTGGTCCGCGACAACTTCGTCCGGGGCACCGGCGACGACGGCCTCGCCATGTGGTCGGAGAAGACGGCGAACACCCGCAACACCTTCGACCACAACACCGTGCAGAGCCCGAGCCTCGCCAACGGCATCGCCGTCTACGGCGGTGCCGACACCACCCTCTCCGCCAACCTCGTCGCCGACCCCGTCCGCGAGGGCAGCGCCCTGCACATCGGCGCCCGCTTCGGCGCCGAGCCCTTCACCGGGTCCCTGCGGATCGCGGACAACACCACCGTCCGCGCGGGCACCTACGAGCTGAACTGGAACATCGGGCTCGGCGCGATCTGGTTCTACGCCCTGGACCGCAGCATCGACCGGGCCGACATCCGGGCCGGGGGGAACGCCTTCCTCGACAACACCTACAACGCGATCATGCTCGTCACCGACTGGCCGGTGAAGGACACGCACCGCATCAGACACGTCCACTTCAAGGACACCCGCGTCGACGGCACCGGCACCTCCGTGGTCAGCGTCCGCTCGGCCGGCTCCGCGACGTTCGAGAACGTCGACGCCCGCAACGTCGGCGCGGTGGGGGTCAACAACTGCGGCTCCTTCAACTTCCCCGCGACCGGATCGGAGTTCGCCCTCACCGACCTCGGAGGCAACGACGGCGGCGGCACCACCACCGGACCCTGGCTCGCCGCCTGGGAGCTGCCGAACACCCTCACCTGCGACGACCGCCCGCCGGTCGTGCCCCCACCGCCGCCCTCCCGCTGGTAGGGCTCACCGCTCCGCCGCGCCCGGGGGTTCGAGCGGCGGAGCGGTGACCGCGCACTGCGTACGGCACTGCGGCCGCGGGTACGGCGTCCCGGGCGCGGGCGTCCGTACGGTCGCCCAGGCCAGCACGGAACCGGCCACCAGGATGCCCGCGCACCAGGGCATCGCCCGGTCGAAGGCCGCGTCGAACTGCTCCGCCGAGCGGTACGCCTCCGGCCCCATCCCGGCCAGCAGCGGCAGCGCCGCGACCGCGAGCAGCCCGGCCGCCCGGGCCGCGGCGTTGTTGATGCCGCTGGCCAGCCCGGCCCGGCCCGGGTCCACCGAGGCCAGCACGGTCGTCGTCAGCGGAGCCACCAGGGTCACCATGCCCGCACCCAGCACCAGCAGCGCGGGCAGCACGTCCCGTACGTACGAGGCGTCCGGCCCCACCCGCAGCATCAGCAGCATTCCGGCCGCGCACAGCAGCGGCCCCACCGTGAGCGGGATCCGCGGCCCGATCCGCTCCCCGAGCTCCCCCGACCGGGCGGAGAGCAACAGCATCAGCACGGTGGTGGGCAGCAGCGCGGCCCCGGACGCCAGGGCCGAGTAGCCTGCCACGACCTGGAGCTGGAGCACGACGAGGAAGAAGAACCCGCCGAAGGCGGCGTACACGCACAGGGTGACCAGGTTGACGGCCGTGAACTGCCGCGAGGCGAAGATGTCCGGCGGCACCATCGGGTGCGCCCGCTCGTGTTCCACGTAGACGAACGCGCAGGCCAGCAGGACCCCGCCGACCGCGGCGGCCGGCACCAGGGGGCTGCCGGACCGCGCCTCGATCAGCGCGTAGGTCAGCAGCGCGAGCGCCGCCGCGGCCAGCACCGCGCCCGCGACGTCGAACCGTCCGTGCGCCCGCGGGTCACGCGACTCCGGTACGTGCCGCAGCGCCACCGGGACGCACAGCGCGGCCACCGGCACGTTCAGCAGGAACACCCAGCGCCAGCCGGGCCCGTCCACCAGCCAGCCGCCGAGGAAGGGCCCGACGGCCGCGCCCACCCCGCCGAGTCCGGACCACAGGCCCACCGCGCGGCCCCGGTCGCCGGCCCGGATCGAGGCCTGGATCAGGGCGAGGGAGCCGGGGGTGAGCAGGGCCCCGCCGATCCCCTGCAGGGCCCGGGCGGCGATCAGCACCCCGGCGTTCGGCGCGATCCCGCACAGCAGGGAGGCCGCCGCGAACCACACCACGCCCAGCACGAAGATCCGCCGTCGCCCGAAGCGGTCGCCGAGCGCCCCGCCGACCAGGATCAGACCCGCCAGGGTCAGCAGGTAGGCGTTGACCGTCCACTGCAACACGGCCAGGTCGGCGCCGAGGTCCTCGCCGATGGCGGGCAGGGCCACGTTCACGACCGTCGAGTCCAGCAGGGCCATGGCGGAGCCGAGCACGGTGGTCAGCAGGATCCACCGGCCGCGCGCGGACGCCAGCCGGACGCCGGGGACCTGGCCGGACGGCCCCGCGCCGGGCCCGCGGGAGCCTCCGGGGGGCTCGGCCGGCGGATCGGCGGGGGGTTCCACGGGTCGATCGGCAGGCGATTCCACGGGCGGATCGGCAGGCGGTTCCACAGGTGGATCGGCAGGCGGATCGGCGGGCGCTGTCATGCCTTCAGGCTGGCCCGCGCGGCCGGGAAGGGCCACCCGGCGCCCCGAGGGCGCCCCCGGCGGCGACCAGGACGGCTCATTTGGGCCTCTTGTAATGAGCATGGCACCTCGATCACCATGACCCGCGCACGTCACACGCACATCTTTCCCGCACATCCCGCACATGGCGTACGAGGAGACAACACGTGGCACAACTCGCCAGACGACCCTTGCGCGCGGCACTCGCCGCACTCACCGCGGTCCTGCTCTTACCCGTCGGCGCGGGCGCCGCCGCGGCCGCTCCGGAGCCCGGCCCCACCCCGAGCGCGGCCGAACGCAAGATCGAGCCGAAGCTCCGAGCCCAGCTCGACGAGTCCGCCAAAGCCGTCTTCTGGGTCTACCTGGACAGCGCCGCCGACCTGACCGCCGCGGGTAAACAGCAGACCCGCGCCGCCAAGGCCGAGACCGTGCTGCGGAGCAAGAAGGCCCACGCGGCCCGCAGCCAGGCCGACGTCCTCAAGGCCCTCGACGGCGCCAAGGCCGAGTACACCTCGTACTGGATCGTCAACGCCATCCGCGTGGTCGGCAGCGAGAAGCTCGCCGGTACGCTCGCCCAGCGTCCCGAGGTCGCCCGGATCGACGCCGACGACAAGGTCGCCCTCCCGAAGCCCGCCGACGGCGAGCGGGAGAAGGCGGCGGCCAACGCCGTCGAGTGGAACATCGACCGGATCAAGGCCCCCCAGGTGTGGGACCAGGCCGGCGTGCGCGGCGAGGGCATCGTCGTCGCCAACATCGACAGCGGCGTGGACTACACCCACCCGGCGGTCAACAACCAGTACCGCGGCAAGAGCGCGGACGGGACCTACGGCCACGACTACAACTGGTTCGACCCGGCCGGCGTCTGCTCCACCGCCGCCCCCTGCGACAACAACGACCACGGCACCCACACCATGGGCACCATGGTCGGCGACGACGGCGGCGCCAACAAGATCGGCGTGGCCCCGGGAGCCAAGTGGATCGCCGCCAAGGGCTGCGAGACCAACTCGTGCTCCGAGGCCTCCCTGCTGGCCTCCGGCCAGTGGATCGTCGCCCCGACCGACCTCAACGGCCAGAACCCCCGGCCCGACCTGGCCCCGCACATCGTGAACAACTCGTGGGGCAGCTCGGCGCACGACGACTGGTACCAGCAGATCGTCGACGCCTGGCGTGCCGCCGGAATCTTCCCGGCCTTCAGCAACGGCAACGCCGGCCCCGGCTGCTCCACCAGCGGCTCGCCCGGTGACTACGCGAGCTCCTACAGCTCCGGCGCCTTCGACATCAACAACACCATCGCCTCGTTCTCCTCGCGCGGCGCGGGCCCCGGCGGCATCATCAAGCCGGACATCGCCGCCCCCGGCGTGAACGTCCGCTCCTCCGTCCCCGGCGGCGGGTACGAGGCCTTCTCCGGCACCTCCATGGCCTCGCCGCACACCGCGGCCGCCGTGGCCCTGCTCTGGTCCGCCGCGCCCGCCCTCGAAGGGGACATCGCGCAGACCGAGTCGCTCCTCGACGGCACCGCCCAGGACACCGACAACGGCCAGTGCGGCGGCACGGCCGCCGACAACAACGTCTTCGGCGAGGGCAAGCTCGACGCCCTCGCCGCCGTGAACGCCGCCCCGCGCGGCGCGATCGGCGCGCTCGGCGGCACCGTCCGCTCCGGCGGCGAGCCCGTCGCGGGCGTGAAGGTCACCGCCGACGGCCCGATCGACCGTACGACGACCACCGGCGCCGACGGCAGCTACGCCTTCGCCTCCCTCTCGGTCGGCGACTACGCCCTGACGGCCTCCAAGTTCGGCTACGGACAGCAGAGCGCCACCGCCACGGTGACCGAGAACGCCACCGCCACCGGTGACTTCACCCTCACCCAGGCCGCCTCCGGCAAGCTCACCGGCACGGTCTCCTCCGCCGCCGGCCCCGCCGCGGGCGCCACCGTCACCCTCGCCGACACCCCGGTGACGGCGACGACCGACGCGCAGGGCCGCTTCGAGGTCACCCTCCCGCACGGCACGTACACCGTGAACGCCACCCACACCTCGCGGTGCGTGACCGGCGGCTCGGCGCAGGTGACCGTCGCGGGCGACACGACCGTCGCGGTCAGCCTGCCCGAACGCACCGACGGCTACGGCTACGCCTGCGCCGCCTCGGGCGAGCGCCCGTACACCCCGGGCAGCCGCCAGCTCGCCCTGACCGGCGACAACACCACCGAGCGCGTCGACCTGCCGTTCCCGCTCCCGCTGTACGGAAAGACGTACGGGCAGGCCTGGATCGGCACCAACGGCACCGTCAGCTTCGGCGGCAACAACACCGGTGACATCAACGGGGACATCCCGAGCACGGCCACGCCCAACGCCGCCCTCTACCCGTTCTGGGACGACCTGGTCGTCGGCGCGGCCGGCAGCGGCTCCGGCGTCTTCACCGCGGTCACCGGCACCGCCCCGCACCGCAGCTACGTGATCGAGTGGCGCGAGGTGTCCCACTGGTCGGCGCAGGCCGACAAGTTCTCCTTCTCGGCCGCGATCGGCGAGGACGGCACCGTCACGTACGCCTACAAGGGCACCGGCGGCACCGGCATCAAGGGCGGCTCCACGGCCACCGTCGGTGTGGAGAACGCCACCGGGACCGACGCGTTCAAGTACTCCTTCAACACCGCCGTCATCACGGACGGCCTCTCCATCGCCTTCCGCACCACCAAGAGCGGCGTGGTGGCCGGCCGCGTCCTCGACGCCAACGACGGCAACGGGATCGCGGGCGCCACGGTGAGCGTCGCCGCGGGCGGCTCGGCGGTGTCGGCGACCACGGCGGCGGACGGCGGGTACGTGGTCCAGAGCCCCTCGGGCCCGACCTCCGTCTCCGTCTCCGCACCCCAGTACGAGGCAGTCACCGCGGCGGTCGACGTCAAGGCCGCCGACGTCACGGCCGTGACGCGGTCCCTGCGCACGGGCCGGGTGACCGCGTCCCAGCCGGCCGTGGAGGTCGTCCTGCCGGCCGACCGCAAGCGCACCCGGACCCTCGACCTGACCAACCCCGGCCTCGGCACGGCGTTCAGCGTGGCCGAGGACGCGGCCTGGCTGACGGCAACCCCCGCCACCGGGAACCTCCCGACCGGCGGCAAGGCGCCGGTCACGCTCGCCGTCGACACCGCCGGCCTCGCCCCGGGCACGGTCCTGACCGCCGACGTGCGGATCACCTCGGTGAGTGGCCGCAGCCCGGTCCTCACCGTCCCGGTCAAGGTCATCGTCCCGCGCTACCAGGTCGCCCTGGACGCGGGCTCCGACTACGCGGGCACGGACGCCCTGGGCGACCCCTGGTCCCCGGACCGCAAGTACACCGCCGGCTCCTACGGCTACCAGGGCAACGCCTCCGTCCAGGCCACCGGCCGCACCATCGCCGGCACGGCCGACCAGAAGCTGTACCGCAACGCCCGTGAGGGCATGTACGAGTACCGCTTCGACAACGTCCCGAACGGCACCTACACGGTCGAGCTGGGCTTCGCGGAGCTCTCCTCCACCAAGCCGAACAAGCGCGTCTTCGACGTCCTGGCCGAGGGTACGCAGGTCCTGCCCTCCCTCGACATCTCGCTGGAGGCGGGCACCTACACGGCCCTGACCCGCACGTACACGGTCACGGTCACCGACGGGGTCCTCAACATCCGCTTCGTCACGCACGGCGGGTTCGGCAAGCCCCTGCTGAACTCGCTGCGGGTGACGGACCGCCCCGACAAGAGCTAGCCGCACGGGTCCGACGGGGGGCGGGGCGCCGGACGGCACCCCGCCCCCTCCCGTACGCCCCCCGCGCCCGGCCCGGCATTCGGGTGGCGGCGCCGGGGCTCCGGCGTGACGCGACGGGCGGGCCCGGGCCGGTTCGCTAGCGTGACCGACCATGACGCTCCTGAGCGACCAGGCCGAGGACATCCGCGCACTCGTGGAGTCCGCCGACCCCGGGGCGGTCTGGGCCGTCGGCGGACCCGAGGGAGTCCACGCGGCGTCCGCCG
The DNA here is from genome assembly GCF_026627255.1 of Streptomyces antarcticus. Taxonomy (GTDB): domain Bacteria; phylum Actinomycetota; class Actinomycetes; order Streptomycetales; family Streptomycetaceae; genus Streptomyces; species Streptomyces antarcticus. The sequence goes on from NZ_JAPNLM010000004.1 coordinate 69,887, forward strand.
GCCGCGGCCTCGGCGGCTCCGCGGACACCGCTGTCTCCCCGGACGACCGGGGCGGCCAGGACATCACGGCCACCGTGCGTGCGCCGGGCGACGGTAGCGGCGCCGGGGCAGCGCCGGGGGACCTCGACGTCGGCGGGCTCGCCACGGTCCTGGCCCTGTGGCCGGCCCTCGGCAGCCTCGTCGCCGAGGGCGCGCTCCAACTGCACACCCCCCTGACCGCGTACGGGGACACGACGTCCGCCCCCGGGACCACCGCGCACCACCTGCTGACCCACCCCGAGGGAACCGCCGCCCTCACCCGGCTCGCCGAGAGCCTCGCCGGCACCTCCCTCGCCGAACTCGCCGCCACCCGCGTCTGGCAGCCCCTAGGCATGACCCGCACCCGCTTCGCCGACGGCACCCTCCGGGCCCCGCTCACCGACCTCGTCCGCTTCCCGTGCCACCTCCTGGCCCCGGACGGCCCGGGCGTCAGCCCCGCCTGGACCGCCGAGTCCCTCCGCATCCGCACCGGCGAACTCACCCCCGCCCGCGGCCTCCTCTGGCACCCGGCGCCCCACGGGGTCTGGGCCCACCACGCCCCGGCGGCCGACGCCCCCGCCCTCTGGGTCGCGCCCCGCCTCCGCCGCTGGGCGGTCCTCCTCCCGGCCTCCGCCCACACCCCGGTCCGCACCGCCTTCCGCGAGGCCGCGTTCACCCGGGCCCCGGCCGGCTGAGGGGGCCGGGCCCGGTGCGGCTGAAGGGGCGTAGGCCGGGCGGGATACGCTTGCGCCATCGCGCCCGGGAGGTCCCGTCCCATGAGCAAGACCCGTCAGCAGGACCACGGGATCCCCGACCCGGCCACCCCGTGGGACGAGATCACCCCGGGGCTCTGGATGGGCGGCCACTTCTGGACCGGCCCCTCCGGCGAGCGCCGTCCCGCCGTCGTGACCGACGAGTTCGACCTCGTCGTCAGCCTCTTCACCCGTTCCGGACACGGCCCCGGTCCGCGTGCCGAACACGTGGTCACGGAGCTGCCGGACGCGCCGCTCACCACCGCGCAGCTGCGCGCCGTCCAGCACCTCGCCGGCGCGGTCTCCCTCGCCCTCGACCTGGGTCTCACCACGCTCGTCCGCTGCCGCTCGGGCTACAACCGGTCCGGCCTCGTCGTCGCCCAGTGCCTGGTGGACCGCGGTCTGCCGCCCGACCGGGCCGTCGCGCTCGTCCGGAGCAGGAGGTCCCCGCACGCCCTGCACAACGAGATCTTCACCGCCTACCTGGCCGACGGCCTGGACATCGCCGCCCTGCTCGCCGGGCTGGATCCGCCCCCGTAGCGCTCGGGGCGCGCAGCCTCCCCGGTCGACGTACGGTGATCCCGACGTCACCGACCGTCCCTTTCCGGCCGCGGAGGTACACGCATGCGCACGGTCCAGGAGGCCGCCCTCGGCGGCCTCGGCGCCCTCGTCCGCGGCCTCGTCGGCACCCGCCCCCGCCGCACCGACGCGGTCCACGCCTCGGCCGACGCCCTGCACGCGCTGCGCGCGCGCCACGGGTACGCGCCGCTCCTGCTGCGCACCCGGAGCGGCCGGGCGGTCCTCGTCCTCCTCGACCCCCGGGACCTCGGCCGCTTCTACGCCGAGCCCGCGAGTGTCCTCGCGGCCGAGCCCCCCGAGAAGTGCCGCAGCCCGTACGCCGCCGAGCCCGCCGGCGCCGGCTGCGGACACGGCGCACCCCGCCCGGAACCGCGCCGGACCGACACGCAGGCCCTGGTCCCCGGGCTCCCCGTACACCCCTCCTACGAGCCGATCCTCACCCTCCTCGCCGAGGAGGCCCGGCAGCTGACGGCCTCCGGCACCCTCGAACTCACCCGTGTCCGGCACACCGTGGACCGGGTCGCGCGCCGGATCGTACTGGGCCACGCGGCCGCGCAGGACGAGCGGCTCACCGGCTGGCTGAGGCAGCTGCGCGCCGGAGGCGGCAGCCCCGGACCCGGGGCTGAGCCCGGCCCGCGCACCGGCAGGTCCCGCGCCACCGCCCGCTCCCTGTACGGGAAGGCCGACGAACGCATCCGGGAGTACGCCCGCCGGGCCGGCCGCGACACCCTCCTCGGCCGGGCCGCCGGCCACCCCGGAGCCCCGGGCCGGGCACACCAGTGGCTCGCCGCCCTGGACACCCTCCCGGAGACGCTGCTGCGCACCCTGCTGCTGCTCGGCGCGCACCCCGCCGAGCAGCGCCGGGCCGCCGCGGAAGCCACCGCCGCCGCGGCTCCCGGTGAACTGCCGTGGCTGCGGGCCTGCGTCCGCGAATCCCTGCGGCTCTACCCGGTGGTCCCCGACCTGATCCGCGTCACCCGCACCGAAACCGACTGGCACGGCGTGCGCCACCCGGCGGGCACCGCCGTACTGCTGCCCGCCGCCTTCCACCAGCGCGACCCGGAGCACGTACCGGCCGCCCACGCCTTCGTACCGGGCCGGTGGAAGGGCCGGGGAGCCGACCAGGACATCCGGATGGCCCCCTTCGGCCACGGCGCCGGCCGCTGCCCCGGCGACCAGCTTGGTCTGCTGGTGACCGCCGCGCTCTGCGCCGAAGTGCTGCGCAGCCACCGGATCGAGACCACCAGACCGGTCCTGGATCCCGTCGGCCCCCTCCCGGAGACGCTCGATCCGCACGGAATCCGGCTCACCCTGGGCCGCCGCTGACGGAACGCCACCGGCCCGGCCCCGCCCCGATCCGCCCCGTACCCCCTGCCGAACGACAGAGGACCCCATGCCCGACGCCGCGACCTCCGCGTCCACCGCCCCGGACGTCGTCCTGCTCGACACGCTGTGCCGCGAACTCGCCGAGACCGCCGACGCGGTGGGCGAGGCCGCCCGCCACGCCTCCGGGCTGGCCCTCGGCGCCCGGCTGCCCTCGGCCGCACTGGCCCGGGGCGGCCGCCGCCGACTGGCCTGGCGCACCCTGATGCGCACCCTCACCGACCCGGGCGGCCTCGGCTGGGCCCCGCGGGGCCGGGGCGTCGCCGGCGCCGGCCGGCTCGCCGGGCTGCTGGCGGGCCGGGAGAACCTCGCGGTCAGCGTCGCCGTCTGCGGTCTGCGGGTCCGTATCGGCGCCGCGAGCGCGGGCCGCCCCGAACTGCTCCTCGACCCGGCCGCCGCGGCGGTCCTCACCGCGGCCGACGCGGGCCGGCAGGCCGAGGCCGTCCGCCTCTTCCGGGCCATCGTGCGCGACCGGGGAGCGGGATACGCCTACGCGCTGCTCGGCCCCGCCTTCGCCGACGTCCTCGCCTGGAACGCGCTGACCGACGCGAATCCCTTCAACGACCACGCGGGCTGGCAGGTGGCCACCGGCCGGGCCGTGACCGCCGACCCGCTCCTCGGACTCGGCGCCGCCTTCCGGGCCTTGTGCGACCGCGACCGAAGCGGGGGCCACGAGGAGGAGGGCGCGGGCGGGGGCGCGGGCACGTGCTCCGGCCGTGGCCCGGCCGGCGGCCCGGTCGGTGGCGAGGTCGGCGGCCAGGCCGCCGCGGGCCGTCCCGCATACCGTCCCGCCCCGCCGCGCCGCGCGGCCCGGACGCGGGGGAGCCGAAGCCCCCCGCCGCCCGCCCGCCGAAGGGGCCGCCGGGGCCGGAGCCCCACCGGGCCGGGCCCGCCGCCGGCCTGCGGGCCCACGCCGACGCGCTGCGTACGCACGCCCGGCGGCTGCACGGCACCGTCACCCCGGCCGTGGCGGTGTGGCCGGGGCTGCGGTCCGAGGCGCTGCGCGACGAGGTCACCACCTTCGCCGACCGGTGCACCACCGCGGCGAACGGCCTCGCCCTCGCCGCCGCCCAGCTCGACGCGGACCGCGCGCCGCGCTGACGACGCCGCGCTGACGACGCCGCGCTGACGTCTTCGGGCGCGGCCGCTTCGGCGGCCGCGCCCCGGGGGTCACAGGACGAGCGACAGGAGCATGACGAAGCCCAGCCCGACCACCGAGATGATGGTCTCCATCACCGACCAGGTCTTCAGGGTCTGTCCGACCGTCATCCCGAAGTACTCCTTCACCATCCAGAAGCCCGCGTCGTTGACGTGGCTGAAGAACAGCGAACCCGATCCGATGGCGAGGACCAGGAGCGCGGTCTCGGTGGTCGACATCCCCGCGGCGAGCGGGGCGACCAGGCCGGCCGCCGAGATCGTGGCCACCGTCGCCGAACCGGTCGCGAGGCGGATGGCCACCGCGATCAGCCAGGCCAGCAGCAGGGCCGGGATGGACCAGCTCTCCGACAGGTCGAGGATCATCTGCCCGACACCGACGTCGATCAGGGTCTGCTTGAAGCCGCCGCCCGCCCCCACGATCAGCAGGATGCCCGCGATCGGGGCCAGGGACTTCTCCACCGTCGTCGAGATCCTCGCCCGGGTGAAGCCGGCGGCGCGGCCCAGGGTGAACATGCCCACCAGCACCGCCGTGAGGAGGGCGATCAGGGGGGAGCCCGCGACGTCGGTGACCCGCTGGACCGGGTCGGCGGGGTCGTCCACGATGATGTCGACCAGCGCCTTGACCAGCATCAGGGCCACCGGCAACAGCACTGTGAACACGGTGGCGCCGAACCGGGGCCGGTGCTCCAGCTCCTCCGAGGGGCGCTGCGGGATCATGTGTTCCGGCGCCGGGATGTCGACCCACCGGGCCGCGTACCGGGAGAACAGTGGACCGGCGATGATCACGGTGGGGATCGCCACGACCACGCCCAGCGCGAGGGTGACGCCCAGGTTCGCGTCGAGCGCGTCGATGGCGACGAGCGGCCCGGGATGGGGCGGTATCAGCCCGTGCATCACCGACAGGCCGGCCAGCGCGGGGATGCCGATCCGCATGAGGGAGTAGTTGCCGCGCTTGGCCACGAGCAGCACCACCGGGATCAGCAGCACGATGCCGACCTCGAAGAAGAGCGGCAGCCCGATGACCGAGGCGATCAGCACCATCGCCCACGGCATGGCCCGGCCCTTGGCCCGGGCGAGGATCGTGTCCACGATCTCGTCCGCTCCGCCGGAGTCCGCCAGCAGCTTGCCGAGGATCGCGCCGAGCGCGATCAGTACGCCGACACCGGCGACCGTGGCTCCCAGCCCCGCGGTGAAACTCGCGATGGTCTTGGCCAGGGGTGCGCCCGCGAAGACCCCGAGGGCCAGCGAGCCCAGCGTCAGGGCCAGGAAGGCGTGCATCTTGAGGCGGGTGATGAGCAGGACGATGACGGCGATGCCGGCGAGTACGGCGATACCGAGCTGGGCGTTCCCGGCCGAGGTGATCGGTTCGCCGCCCGCCGCTGCCAGTGTCTCGACGCTGAGACCGGTCACTGTGACGATTCCTTAGTTCTCGGGTGTGCTGGGGTTCTCGGGCGTGCTGGGGTTCTCGGGCGTGCCGAGCCGGCGCAGGGCGGCCAGCGCCCGTGCGGTGATGTCCTCGGGCGAGCCGGACACGTCGACGACGACGCCCGCCTCGTCCGGCTGGAGCGGCTCCAGGGTGGCGAACTGCGAGTCCAGCAGGGCGGGCGGCATGAAGTGGCCCCTGCGGGCGGCCATCCGCTCCTCGATCAGCGGCCGGTCCCCGGTGAGGTGGACGAAGACCGTCCCGGGGCCCGACGTGCGCAGCCGGTCGCGGTAGGCGCGCTTGAGCGAGGAGGCCGCGACCACCCCGCCGCCGCGTCCGGCCCGGCCGCGGATCCAGTCGCCGATGGCGTCCAGCCACGGCCACCGGTCCGCGTCCTCCAGGGGGATGCCGTCCGACATCTTGGCGACGTTGGCCGCCGGGTGGAACGCGTCGCCCTCCGCGTACGGGAGGGCGAGTGCCTCGGCGATCAGCCGGCCCACGGTCGTCTTGCCCGTACCGGCCACGCCCATCACCACAATGACGCGCTGGGTGCTCACGCCGTACCTCGCTGTCCTCGTCGACATCGGTTCGTGTGGCACCACTGAAGCCTATTAAGTACGACGTATTCAAGTGGTGGACCGAAAACGTCGCATCTTTTGTTCGCCGCCGTTCGCTGCGGCGTCACCTACGCTTACGCCCATGACGACCGACGGCAGCCCTGGGCAGGGGCTCCACTCCCGTGTGCTGGACACCCTCGGCCTCGCCATCACCGCGGGGGACCACCGGCCGGGCAGCGTCCTGCGGACCGACGAGATCGCCGAGCGGTTCGACGCCTCGCGCACCGTCGTCCGTGAGGTCGTCCGGGTCCTGGAGTCGATGCGGCTGGTCGAGTCCCGCCGCCGGGTCGGCGTCACGGTGCGTCCCACGGACGAGTGGAACGTGTACGACCCCCGCGTGATCGTCTGGCGGCTGGCCGGCACCGACCGACCCCGCCAGCTGCGCTCCCTCACCGTGCTCCGCTCCGCGGTCGAGCCGGTCGCCGCCGGGCTCGCCGCGACCCTGGCGACCCCCGAGCAGTGCGCCGAGCTCACCGAGGCGGCCCTCGGCATGGTCCGCACCTCGCGCGGACACCAGCTCGACGGCTACCTCCGCCACGACATCGCCTTCCACCGCATCGTGCTGAACGCCTCCGGCAACGAGATGTTCGCCCGGCTCGGCGACGTCGTCGCCGCGGTCCTGACCGGCCGCACCCGGCACGAGGTGATGTTCCACGACCCCGATCCGGCCGCCGTCACCCTGCACGTCCAGGTCGCGGAAGCCGTCCGGGAGGGCGACGCGGCCCGCGCCGAGGCACTGACCCGGCAGATCGCGGTGGGCGCCCTGGAAGAGCTGGACGTCCTTGCTCCGTAGCGCGCGGGCCCCGCCCCGTAGGCCACACTGGACCCGTGCTGGGACTGGACGGGGCGAACGACGGCGGAGCCGCCACCTTCGTGGGGCGGGGCGGTGAACTGGCCGCGCTGCGAACGGCCTTGAGTGACGGCCGGCTCACCACCCTGACCGGACCGGGCGGCGTCGGCAAGACCCGCCTGGTGCGGCAGCTGTTGGAGGGCGCGCCAGGACTCACCGGCCCCGACGGGCCGTTCCCCGACGGGATCCACTGGGCCGACCTCTCGCCGCTGCCCGACGACCGGCTGCTCGTCGACACCGTCGCCGACGCGCTCGACCTCGCCGACCACACTCCCCGCACCCTCGCCGAAGCCGTCCGCGAGTGGATCGGCGAGCGCCGGCTGCTCCTCGTACTGGACTGCTGCGAGCATCTGGTGCCCGCCGTACGCGTGCTCGTACGGGACCTGCTCGACGCCGCCCCGCACCTCGCCCTGCTCCTGACCAGCCGCCAGCGGCTCGGGTTCGCGGAGGAACGGGTGACCGAGCTCGGGCCGCTGCCGCACCCCCCGGGCGGCGGCGAGGCATTGGCGCTGTTCACCGCGCGGGCCGCCGACGCCCCGCCGAGACGGCGGCCTCCGTGGTCGGACGGGTCGCTCGTCGCCGCGCGGACCATCTGCGCCCGTCTCGAAGGGGTCCCCCTCGCGCTGGAACTCGCCGCCGCGCAACTGGCGGACCACACCGTCGAGGAACTCGCCGACCGCCTCGCCCGCCGGATCGGGCCGCTGTCCACCACCCGCCCCGTCCAGCCGCTCCGCCACCGCGCCCTGCGGACCGCGATCGGGTGGAGCCACGAGTGGTGCGAACCGCGCGAACGGCTGCTGTGGCTGCGGCTGTCCGTCTTCGGCGGCGTCTTCGACGAGGCCGCCGCACGCGCCGTCTGCGCCGCCCCGCCGCTCACCGGGGCGGACGTCCCGCCGCTGCTGGCCGCCCTCGCCGCCAAGTCCGTCGTACGCTCCGCCGGGGACGGGACGTACCGGATGCTGGACACGATCCGGGAGTACGGGGCCATGTGGCTGGCCGGGCTGGGCGAGGCCGACGCGCTGCGGGACCGGCACGCGGCCTACTTCCTGCACCTCGTGCGCACCGCCGAACGGGACTGGCTCGGGCCGGGGCAGCGCGAGGCCTACCGGCGCGTCGCCGCGGTGCACGGGGACCTGTGCGCCGCCCTCGACCACTACCAGAGCACCGCCCCCGCCCGGGCCCTGGAGCTGGCCGGCCGGGTCGGATTCTTCTGGGCCTGCTGCGGCCACCTGCACACCGCCCGGCGCTACCTGGAGCGGGCGCTGGCGGCCACCCGGCCGGAGGAGGTGGACCGGGCCGGCCGCGGCCGCGCCCTGTGGGCCCTCGGCGTCACCCTGCTGCTGCGGGGCGAGCACGACCAGGCGCACCGGCTCGCGGTGGGCTGCGAGGCCCTGGCCGCGGAGGGCGGCCCGGGCAGCGGCTCCGCGGACGACCTGCGGCCGGCCCTGGACGCCGCGTACCTGCTGGGGCTGAGCCACCTGCTGGCCGGACGGCCGCTCGCCGCGCGGATCGTGGCCGACAACGTCCTGGAGGCCTTCCCCGCCTCGCCGTTCGCGTCCGGGCCGCGCGTCCGCTGCCACCTCGTCCGGGTGTTCGCCCTGACCGGCATGGGTCTCTTCGACGACGCCCGCGCGGAGGCCGAGCTGCTGCGGTCCGGCTGCGCGGAGCGCGGCGAGCACTGGACCCGGGCCTACGCCGACTACCAACTGGCCCTGATCTGCCTGTTCGAGAGCCGCCCCGCCGAGTCCGCCGGGCACGCCCGCGCCATGCTGGAGAGCAAGCGCGAACTGGACGACAGCTTCGGCACCGCCCTCGGCCTCGACCTGCTCGCGGCCGCGCGCGCCGCCGACGGCGACGAGGAGGGAGCGGTCCGCGCGTACGGCACCGGGCACGCCTACTGGCAGGCGGTCGGCCACCCCCAGCGCGGGACCCCGGAACTGGAGCCGGTCCGCGCCGAGCTGGAGCGCACGGCCCGCGGCGCGCTCGGCGACCAGGCGTACGAGGAAGCCTTCCGCGAGGGGGTCCGCCACGGCCACGCCCAGCGGGCCGGCGGTCCGCCGTACGACGCCGGGTGAGAGCCGGTCAGCCGCCGCCGCACCCCCCGTTCGACTCCAGCCGCGGCGCACACGGAGAGGGCAATCGTCAGCCCGTGCGTACGTAAGCGAAACCGGTCGCCCGCGTCAGGGGCGGGGACCGGGGACAGGGCCAGGGACACGTACGAGAGGCTCAGCCGTGCGTGAGCGAGGCCACCGCCTTGTCGAGGCGGGCCTGCCGCGCCCTGGGAGTGAGCGCTTGCAGCAGCGGCAGGATCAGCTGGTACTGCCCGGTCCGGTCGAGGGCGTCGAAGGCCTTCCTCGCCTCCGGGCGGGCGTCGAGCGCCGCCGCGAGGTCGGGCGGTGGCGTCGCCGTCTGCTGCGACGCGTAGGCCGCGGCCCAGCGGCCGTCCTGCTGCGCCTTGCGGACCTCGGCCAGCCCCGCTTCGCGCATCCGCCCGGCCGCCGTCAGCGCGGCGACCTTGTCGACGTTCACCTGCGACCACAGGCTCCTGGGCCGGCGCGGCACGTACTTCTGCAGGTAGTGCCGGTCGTCGAGGGAGCGCCGCTGTCCTGAGATCCAGCCGTGGCAGAGCCCGGCGTCGACCAGCTCGTCGGAGGTCACCGACGCGATGCCGGACCCCTTCTTGGCCACCTTGACCCACACCCCCTCGTGGCGGGTGTGGTGTCCGGCCAGCCACGCGTCGAACGCCGCGACGTCGGCGAAGGCGATGATCTCCACTCCGTCGAGCTCGTCCATGCGGTGCAGACTAACGCCCCGGTCCGTGCGCGGACCGGGGCCGTCCGGGGAACAGCCTGCCGAGCGGCGCCGTCACCAGGCCTGCCGAGCGGTCGACGAGCGCCGGACCGTGGCCCGGGCCCGCATAATGACGCCGTACAGCTGACGATCAAGATGCCGGGGCCCGTGGTGGACCGGCAGGAGCGGAGCCCCCTGATGGACGTGCAGCACTTCGAGCGGATCACCGCGTTCATCGAAGCGCGGCTCACCCCGCTGTTCGCGGCGGACACGGGCAGCGAGAACGGCTTCGGGATGGACGACACCTCCCGCGCGCTGCGCGCGTTGCGCAACGCCGTGCTGGAGGCCTCGGTGACGAAGGGCCTCCTCGAGACGCGCGGGGCGGCCGAGCCGGCGGTGCGCCGCGTCATCGACCAGACCGTGGAGCTCCACTGGGACGTCCTGCGCGGGGTCGCCCGCCAGTGGGAGGACCACGCCGACTTCCGGCGGGAGTTCAAGCGCCACGCCTGGGAGCTCGACGCGGCACCCGCCGCCGTCCCGGCCCCCACTGCCGTCCCCGCTGTCGCCGCGCAGGCCTGACGCCTACGCGGCGCCGGCCGCCGCCCGGAGCCCGATGGCCTCGCCGAGCAGCGCCTGTTCGGCCTCCGGGAGGCGCCGCTCGGCGTGGAGCATGCGCAGCGCGGTGGTGAGCCGTTCCTCGTCCTCGGGGCGGTGGAGGTTGCCCGTGTACGGGGGCAGGAGCAGGCTCAGGGCCTCCAGGTCGGCCCGCTCGCACAGCAGGGCCAGCAGCGGGCGGAGCGGCCCGTCCGCGTACCCGTGTTCGTACCCGCCCCCGTCCGCGGCGCCGGTGGTGGTGGCGGTGTCGGTGCCGTCGGTGGCGGCGCCTGTGGTGCGCAGGCCGCGGGCGACGCACAGCCGCAGCCAGTCGGCGTACGGGCCGGCCGGCAGGGTGCCCAGCGCGTCGGCGGCCGCCTCGAAGTGGTACCGGGCCTCGGCCGGCCGGCCGAGGTCGAGCAGGGCCCGGCCGATCGTGCCGTGCAGGGAGGGGCGGAAGCCCGCGACGCGCGCGTCCCCCACCCGGTCGGCCAGTTCCAGGCAGGTCCGGTTCCAGTGGAGCGCGGCTTCGGGCGTCGGCTGCTGCCGTGCGAGGTAGTGCGCGGCGACACAGGCCTCGTAGTCGTCGCCGGCGCTGTCCCAGGCTTCCCGGAACAGGTCCCGGGCGTCGTCGTCGCGTCCCTCGGCCTCGGCGGCCATGCCTTGGGCGCACAGCCTGACGGTCTGCTGATCCGTGTTCACGGGGGTGGTCTCCTTCAGGCTCGGCGGGCGGGCAGGGCGACGGGCATCACGAGCGCGGTGAAGCTGCCCTGGTCCGCGGAGCGCACCAGGACGGGCAGCGCGGGCCCGGCGACCTCCAGCAGCACGTCCGGGCCGACGCTCGCCTCCAGGGCCGGCGCGAGCACCGCGGGGTCGAAGCCGAGGCGTACGGGCTCGGCCTCCGCGCGCAGGGCGGGCAGCTCGTGGTCCGCCACGAGCAGCCGGTCCCTGCCCAGTTCGACGGCGACGGCCGGAGCGTCGCCGCAGGCCTCCAGCGCACCGAGCAGAGCGGCCCGGTCCACGAGCACGCGGTGCCGGGGCGCGGGCAGCGCGGCGAGCACGTCCCGGTAGGCGGGGTACTCCCCGGCCGCGCCGGCCACCTCGCGCGAGCCGCCCGGGTGGCGTACAGCCAGTGTGACGCCGGCCGGTCCAACGGCCAGGGTCACCTCGGCGATGCGGGCGGCCCAGGCCCCGAGCCCGAGGAGGGCGTCGGCTTCGACGAGCACGCGGCCCGCCGGCCCGGTCAGCGCGGCCGGCCGCAGGGTGCGCAGTGCGAGCCGGTACCGGTCGGTGGCCACGAAGCGGACCTCGTCCTGATCGAACTCCACCAGTACGCATCCCAGTTCCGGGTGTGCGGCGTCGCGTCCGGCGGCCGGGGTGACCTGCCGGGCCGCGCTCGCCAGCTCGGCCCCGCCCAAGGTGAACTCGGTGGTCCGCGGACCGCCGGGCAGCCCGGCGAGCACCGCCGTGATCGCCGCGTCGGCGGCGCGTCCGCGGGCGCGGGCCGCCACCCGGTGCCGCTCCAGCACCTCCCGGGCCCGGTCCGGGGGTCCGTCCAGTACGGCGGCCACGTCCGCCAGCGCCAGCCCGGCTTCGCGGAGGCCTCGCAGCAGCCGGGCGCGGGTCTCCTGGGCGGGGGAGTAGGAGCGGTAGCCGGTGGCGCCGTCCACGTGGGCGGGGGTCAGCACGCGGCAGTCGTCGTAGAAGCGCAGGGCGCTCGGAGCGAGTCCGACCCGCCGGGCGAACGCGCTGATGCTCATCAGATCGGGTGTGGCGTTGTCCATGCCGCCGATTGTCGACTTTCATCCCACTGGAAGGTCAACTCGGAGGCCTGCGGGGCAGTCGGCCCCGGCGTCGGCCGGAAGTCGCCCCCGGGGTCAGCCGACGGTCGGCGGGGTGGCGGCCAGCACGGCGTCCAGGAGGCCCGGGAACCGGTGCTGGAGGTCCTCGCGGCGCAGCGAGACCGCCTTGTAGCGGCCGACCTTGTGCTCCTGGGTGACCCCGGACTCGCGCAGGACCCGCCAGTGGTGGGTGGCCGTGGCCTTGGTGACCTCCAGGGGCAGGCTGCCGCAGGTGCGCCCGTCGGGGGAGGAGGCGAGCTCGCGGACGATGCCGAGGCGTACGGGATTGCCGAGGGCGGCGAGGACGTCCTCGACGAGGAGCTGTTCGCGGACGGGGTGGTACGTGGCCATGGTTCCGATGGTACGGCGCGCGGCGTACCCGCCGGGCCGTGGCCGCCGGGTTTGCCCGACCTTCAATACGACTGTACGGTAAATCTCGTACAGTACCCCGAACGGAAGCAGCAGGCACCGTCGTGATCACCCCCGCCCCCGCCCCCACCCCCACCGACAGCCCCGTCACCATCGTCACCGCCGCCGGCTCCGGCATCGGCCGGGGCATCGCCACCGAGCTGGCCGCCGCCGGCCACCGCGTCTCGCTGCTCGACATCGACCCTGGCGTCGAGGACCTCGCCGCGGAGCTCGGCGGCACGGCCACCGTCGGCTCGCTCACCGACCCCGCCGACCTGGCCCGCCTCGTCGAGGCCACCCTTGCCGGTTACGGACGCGTCGACTCCGTGGTCAACGGCGCCGGGCACGCCCGCAACGACGAACTCCTCAAGGTCACCGACGAGGACTGGCACGACGGCCTGGACATGCTGCTGCTCAGCGTGGTCCGCATGGCGCGGCTGGTGACCCCGCACATGGAGGCGGCCGGCGGCGGGGCCTTCGTCAACCTCTCCTCCTACACGGCCTTCGAGCCGATGGGCCTGATCCCCGTCAACTCCAGCCTCCGCGCCGCCCTGACCGCCTTCACCAAGCTGTACGCCGACCAGTACGCGGCCCGCGGCATCCGGATGAACAGCGTGATGCCCGGCTTCGTCGACAGCTGGCCCGAGGACCCCGCCTTCCTCGCCAGGATCCCGGCCGGCCGCTACGCCACGGTCCGGGAGATCGGCGGGCTCGTCCGCTTCCTTGTCTCGCAGGACGCCGCCTACATCAACGGCGAGTCCGTCCGCATCGACGGCGGCGCCGCCCGCTCCCTCTGAGGGCGTGAGCGTGGTTGACCACCCACCGTCCGGGCCCCGCGACCGGCAGGGCCTACCGGGACCGGCCCGTGAGGGCGTCCACGGCGGCCGGGAGCGGTGTCGTGCCGCCGGTGAGTTCCAGGACCAGGCCCGCGGTCTCCGGGGTGTCGATCAAGTGGGCGAGGACCGCCGCCACGTCGTCGCGGGGGACCGGGCCGCGGCCGGTGCTCGCCTCCAGGCGGACCAGTCCGGTTCCCGCCCCGTCGGTGAGGGCGCCCGGGCGCAGGATCGTCCAGTCGAGGCCGGAGCGGAACCGCAGGTCGTCGTCGGCCGCGCCCTTGGCCCGCAGGTACGCGTCGAAGACCTCGTCGCCCTCGTGCTCCACGTCCGCGCCCATGGCGGAGACGGTGAGGTAGCGGCGTACGCCGGCCCGCTCGGCCGCGTTCGCGAAGAGGACCGCGGCGCCGCGGTCCACGGTGTCCTTGCGCGCGTGGCCGCTGCCCGGGCCGGCGCCCGCGGCGAAGACCGCGGCGTCGGCGCCCCGCAGGACCGCCGCGACCGACCGGACCGGGGCGGATTCCAGGTCCAGTACGACGGGTTCGGCGCCGGCCGCCCGTACGGCGTCCGCTTGTTCCTCCGACCGGATGATGCCCGTGACCTCGTCCCCGCGCGCGGCGAGGAGCCGTTCCAGCCTCAGGGCGATCCGTCCGTGTCCACCTGCGATGACAATGCGCATGACGCCGACCGTACGCGGGTGCCGGCCGGTTCGCCGCATCGGAGCCGCTCGACGAGGGCCCCCGGCCGCCGCCCGGGGGCGCCGCCCGGGGGCGGTGGCCGCGGGTCAGGCCCCCGCGCCGCCCGGACCGGCGGGTGCCGTCGCGAACTGGGTGCGGTACAGCTCCTCGTACCGCCCGCCCGAGGCCAGCAGCTCGCCGTGCGTACCGCGTTCCACGATCCGGCCGTCCTCGACGACCAGGATCAGGTCCGCCGCCTGCACGGTCGACAGCCGGTGCGCGATCACCACCGCGGTCCGCCCCGCCAGGGCCTCGCCCAGGGCCTCCTGCACCGCCGCCTCCGAGGTGGAGTCCAGGTGCGCCGTGGCCTCGTCGAGGATCACCACCCGCTGCCGCGCCAGGAGCAGCCGCGCGATGGTCAGCCGCTGCCGCTCGCCGCCGGACAGCCGGTACCCGCGCTCCCCGACGACCGTGTCCAGCCCGTCCGGCAGCGAGGCGACCAGCCCCTCCAGCCGGGAGCGGCGCAGGGCCTCCCACACCTCGGCCTCCGTCGCCTCCGGCCGGGCCAGCAGCAGGTTCGCCCGTACCGACTCGTGGAAGAGGTGCCCGTCCTGCGTGACCATGCCGAGCGTCTCGCGGATGGAGTCGGCCGTCAGGTCCCGTACGTCCACCCCGCCCAGGCGGACCGTGCCCGCGTCGGCGTCGTACAGCCGCGGCAGCAGCTGCGCGATGGTCGACTTGCCGGCGCCGGACGAGCCGACCAGGGCGATCATCTGGCCGGGCTCGGCGCGGAAGGACACCTCGCGCAGCACCTCGGTGCCGCCGCGGGCGTCGAGGGCGGCGACCTCCTCCAGGGAGGCGAGGGAGACCTTGTCCGCGGCGGGGTAGCCGAAGGTGACCCGGTCGAACTCGACGGCCACCGGGCCCTCCGGGACCCGGCGGGCGTCCGGCTTCTCGGCGATGAGGGGCTTCAGGTCGAGGATCTCGAAGACCCGCTCGAAGCTCACCATCGCGCTCATCACCTCGACGCGGGCCCCGGCCAGCGAGGTCAGCGGGGCGTACAGCCGGGTCAGGAGCAGGGCGAGGGCGACGACCGCGCCGGCGTCCAGGCTCCCGCGCAGCGCGTAGTACCCGCCGAGCCCGTAGACGAGCGCGAGGGCCAGGGCGGACACGAGGGTCAGGGCCGTGATGAACGCCGACTGGGCCATCGCCGTACGGATGCCGATGTCCCGGACCTTCCTCGCCCGGGCGGCGAACTCCGCGGACTCGTCGGCGGGCCGCCCGAACAGCTTGACCAGGGTCGCGCCGGGGGCGGAGAACCGCTCGGTCATCTGGGTGCCCATCGCGGCGTTCAGCGTCGACGCCTCGCGCTGCATCGAGGCCATCCGCGCCCCCATGCGGCGGGCGGGCAGCACGAACACCGGCAGCAGCACCAAGGCGAGGAGGGTGATCTGCCAGGAGATGCCCAGCATCACGACGAGCGTCAGCAGCAGGGTCACCGTGTTGGCGACCACCCCGGACAGGGTGTTGCTGAACGCACGCTGGGCGCCGATCACATCGTTGTTGAGCCGGCTGACCAGGGCGCCGGTCCGGGTCCGGGTGAAGAAGGCGACCGGCATCCGCTGCACGTGGTCGAAGACCGCGGTCCGCAGGTCCAGGATCAGGCTCTCGCCGAGGGTGGCGGAGAGCCTGCGGGTCAGCAGTCCCAGGCCCGCCTCGGCCACCGCGATCAGTGCGATGAGGAGGGCGAGCCGGGTGACCGTGCCGTTCTCCCGGCCGTCCACGATGGTGTCGACGACCTGGCTGGCGAGGACCGGAGTGGCCACCGCCAGCAGTGCCCCGACCACGCTGAGCAGCAGGAAGCAGAGGAGGCCCCGGCGGTGCGGGCGGGCGAAAGCGGCGATGCGGCGCAGGGTCGCCCGGGAGAACGGGCGCCGGTCCTGCTCGGCGTTGATCGCGCTGTGCAGCGAGGTCCAGGCGGTGACTTCCATATCCATGACTCGAACGGTAGAACCTCAATCAAGCTCGAGGTCAAGGACCCGGTGCCGGCTCGCCCGTTCGTGTCGGCAACTCCCCTCGATCTGAAGGGTGTTCGACGTCCCCGTTCCTCCTCCGCTGTCGGTGCCCCGGTGCATCACCGGTTCATGACGCAGGGATTCGAGTCCACCGGCTCAGACCGGCCGCCCCTCCACGACACGGACGACAGGGACGATAGGGGACGACACGGCCCTGACCTCTACCACGTGCCGACCTCCCCGTGGTCCGGGGCAAGGGTGTGCGATAGATTCGGCCAGCCTCCCCACGGCACATCCTTCCCACCACGCGGAGACAGGCTTCCCCATGAGCGACATCATCAACGGACTAGGCCGCACCAGCGCCTTCGGCGCCCTCGGCCTGGTGCTGCTGATCCTCGGCATCGTCCTCGTCGACGTGCTGACGCCCGGGAAGCTCCCGAAGCAGATCTGGGAGGAGCGCAACCGCAACGCGGCGCTCCTGCTCAGCTCCGCTCTCCTGGGCATCGGCGGCATCGTCTTCACCTCGATCTGGACCACGTACGACGACTTCGGCAAGGGCCTGCTGTCGACCGCGGCCTTCGGCCTCCTCGGCCTGGTCCTGATGGCGGTGGCCTTCCTCGTGCTGGACCTGGTGACCCCGGGCAGGCTCGGCGCCATCGTCGTCGACCCCGAGCCCCACCCGGCGGTCTGGGTCACCGCCTGCTGCAACCTCGCCGTCGCCGCCATCGTCGCCGCCTCGATCGCCTGACGGCGGATCACCCGTACACGAGGAGAGCGCCGTTCCCCGAAGGGAGCGGCGCTCTCGCCGTATCCGGGGGCCGGGCCCGCACCGCGGCTACGCCAGACCCAGGGCGAACACCGCGAACCCCGCCGCAAGGACCCCCGCCACCGCCCGGCGCACCACCGGCGCCCCGCGCCCCTCCCGCGGCGGGCCCTCGAACCGGCGCGCGTACCGGGCGATACCGACCAGCAGCACCGCGAACACCGGCATCCACGCCACCCGCGCCGCGATCCAGCCCAGGCTGTCCGGCGCCGTGGTCAGTCCCGCCACCGCGCCCGCGAAGGAACCGGGAACGGCCGCGGCCAGCATGGCCGTCTGGTGCCAGCACAGGATGGTCATCGCGCACAGGTTGACCACGACCACCGGGGCCCACAGCGCGGGCCGCGCCAGCAGCTTCGCGAGCCGGTCGCGCAGCAGGATCGCGGCCCCCGACTGCGCCGCCGCCAAGGCGAGCACCAGCAACGACGGCGGGTGCGAGTTGGTCCGCACCGCACCCGGTACGCCCACCACGGACGCCGGGTAGTGGAACACCACCAGCAGCGCCGCGAACAGCAGCGCCCCGCCGGCCAGCAGCAGCCGGCCGCCGCGCCGGCCGAGCCGGCCCTCGCCCCAGGAGACGCCCAGCTGGTACGCGAACAGCCAGCCCGGGAGGATGTTCACCAGCGCCAGCCAGGACGGCACCGAGTCGGCGAGCGGCCCGTACCGCAGGAAGTCCACCACCGCGACCGAGGCGAGCAGCGGCGCCGCCGCCCATCCGCCGAGGCGGCGCGCCGCCCGGACGCAGTACGGGGTCAGCGCGGTGACCACCACGTACACGCCGACGAACCACAGCGGCTGGACCACCAGCGTGGCCCCGGTCCGCAGCGTCGCCTCCGGCACCCCGGCCGCGTACAGCACGGGCGCGGCCAGTGCCCACACCGCCGTGACCCCGAGCACCGGCCGCCCGAGCCGTACGATCCGGCCCTTCAGCCAGGCTCCGGTCGAGCCCTCGCGGCGTCCGTACGACAGGGCCGAGGCGTAGCCGCCGACGAGGAAGAAGATGCCGAGCATCTGGAGCACCCAGCTCGCCGGGGCGAGGCCGCCGAAGGCGGAGAGCGGGCTGGCGTTGTGCAGGCCGCCGTCCGCGTCGAGGGTGAAGCCGCCGAGCAGCCAGTGCCCGGTCGGCACGGCCAGCAGGGCCAAGGCCCGCAGCCCGTCGACCGCCCGGTCGCGGTGGGCCGGGGTCCGCGCGTCGATCCGGCCGGCGGCCTCGCGCAGCGTCGTGAGCGTGCTCGTACTCATCGGACCTCTCCGTTCGCGATCGCGGCGAACGCCGCCAAGGACTGGGTGCCGGGGGCGAAGTAGCCGGCGTGGCCCCGTACGTCGGCGGCGGGTACGCGGCGGGCGCCGAAGGCCGCGGACGTGGGGTCGGCGCCGTGGCCGAGACCGGCGAACTCGACGTTCGGGATGTCGGCGATCCAGTCGGAGGGACTCCGGGCCGCCCAGACGCGGGCACCGGTGCGCAGTGCGGCCGAGGTGTCGGCGCGCACGCCGGGGGAGCCGAGGACCACGATGTCGGCGGCGTCCGTGTGCCGGGCCGCCAGCCCGCAGACGACCGAGCCGTAGCTGTGGCAGAACAGCACCGGATCGGGCGCGCCGACCGCGTCGAGGCCCGCCGTGAACCGGGCCAGGCGATCCGCCCCGGCCTCCGCCAGCCGTCCCACGGCCGTGTCCAGGCCCACTCCGACCGGCGTGGTGTACCCGGTCCAGGCGATCACCGCGGAGCCCCCGCCGGCCGCCGCGAGCAGGCTCCGGGCCATCCCGGCCGGTCCGGTGTGGGGCGCGCGCCGGGCGTCGTGGGTGCTGGCGTCGTTGTCCGCCCCGGGCACGACCACCGAGACGTGCGCCGCGTGCTCCAGGTCACCGAAGACCTCCGCGACCTGGCCCCGCCCCCTCGGGTCGAAGGCCAGGACCTGCCGGTCCGGCGCGGCCAGCGAGGCGTAGCGCGCGTCACTCGTGGCGGCGACGGCGGCGCGGTTGGCCTCGTACCGCAGGCGGAGCGGCGCCCCCTCCAGATTGCCCACCACCAGCGGGTGGGTCCGTACGAGGTACCGCAGCGCGGCGGTGTCCAGCCCGGCGAAGAACCGGGCCACCCCGGCCGGCGGCGCACTCGCCGGATCGGGCAGCGGACGGCCCGCGACCGCATCGGCCCGCCAGGCCGCGGTGCCCGGCGGCGGCCCGGTGACCGCCCGCTGGCTGTCCCCGGAGGCCCAGCCGGCGGTCCCCGCGACAACGGCCACCGCCAGCGCGGCCGTGACCACTGTCCTTCCGAAGCGGCGCATGCCCCTTCTCCTCTCCTCGTGACGAGGAGGAAGGTAGGAAGGAGGTACCCGGCGGCACGTCGGACCGTGGTGCCAACGTCGATGTCATACCCCGGTAGGGGGTGGAGGAGACGGCCGCCGAACCCGGCCGCCACGGGAGTTCAGCGCGCGCCCGCCCGGTCGGGCCGCGGCGGCGGAGCCGGACGAAGCCGGACGAAGAATGCGAAGGGGCCGGTCGTCAGCCCGCGTCGCCGGGCCGCACCAGCCCCGCCTCGTACGCGAAGATCACCGCCTGGGCCCGGTCCCGCAGGTCCAGTTTGGCCAGCACCCGGCCGATGTGCGTCTTGACCGTCTGCTCCGCGAGGACCAGATGACCGGCGATCTCCTGGTTCGACAACCCCCGCGCGATGAGTTCCAGTACCTCGGTCTCACGCGGCGTCAGACCGTTCAGCCGCAGCGCCGGATCCTTCCGCGGAGCCGGCCGCTGCTGGACGAACTCCGCGATCAGCCGCCGGGTCACCGACGGCGCCAGCAGGGCCTCGCCGGAGGCGACCACCCGGACCGCCGCGATCAGGTCCGCCGGCGGGGCGTCCTTCAGCAGGAACCCCGAGGCACCGGCGCGCAGCGCCTCGTACACGTAGTCGTCGATGTCGAAGGTGGTCAGCATCAGCACCTTCGGCCGGTGCACCACCCCGCGCGGGGGATCCAGGAGCTCCCGGGCCGC
The DNA here is from genome assembly GCF_026627255.1 of Streptomyces antarcticus. Lineage (GTDB taxonomy): Bacteria > Actinomycetota > Actinomycetes > Streptomycetales > Streptomycetaceae > Streptomyces > Streptomyces antarcticus. Next base: position 89,630 of record NZ_JAPNLM010000004.1, read on the forward strand.
CGTCAGCCCGTCCATCTCCGGCATCCGCACGTCCATCAGCACCACGTCCGGATGGGTGGAACGGGACACCCGCACCCCCTCCCGCCCGTCGGGGGCCTCGCCCACCACGTCGATGTCGGCCTGCGCCGACAGCAGTGCGGCGAACCCCGCCCGCACCATGGCCTGGTCGTCGACGATGATCACGCGGATGGTCAACTGGCGTCCTCGGTCGGGTGGTCCAACGGCAGGCGGGCGGCGACCCGGAAGCCGCCGTCGGGCAGCGGACCGGTGTCCAGCGTCCCGCCCGTCAACCGTACGCGCTCCCGCATTCCGACCAGACCGTGCCCCGTGCCCGAACTCTCCAGCGCCACCACGGCGTCCCGGGCCGGGCCGTTCACCACGAGCACGAGGACCTCGTCCGCGTCGACGGTCACCGACACCGAGGCCGGCGCCCCCGGCGCGTGCCGCACCACGTTCGCGAGCGCCTCTTGCACGATCCGGTACGCCGACAGGCCGACGGCCGGCGGCGCCGCCCCCGCGGCCCCCGCCGCGAGCGACAACTCCACCGGCTGGCCCGCCCGTACGGTCGCCTCCACCAGCTGCTGGAGCCGGTCGATCCCCGGCTGCGGGGCCCGTTCCCCGTCCGCGCCGTTCGCCCCGTCCCCGCGCAGCACCGTCAGCAGCCTCCGCATCTCGCCCAGCGACTCGCGGGCGCTCGCCGCGATTGCCGCGAACTCCTCCCGGACTGGCTCCGGCATACCCGGCAGCCGGTACGGCGCGGAATCCGCCTGCACGGTGATCACCGACATGTGGTGCGCCACCACGTCGTGCAACTCCCGGGCGATCCGGGCCCGTTCCTCCAGCAGCGTCCGCCGGGACCGCTCCGCCTCGCTGATGCTCTTCTGCTCCGCGATCCGCTGCTGGGCGTCCCCGAGCCCGCGCAGCGCCCCCGTCAGCGCCAGCACCACCCCGCTGAGCACGAAGAGGAGCGCGGCCGTGTTCATGGCGCCCGGCGGTTCGAAGAACGCCAGGAGCGCGCCCACCGCCCCGGTCGCCAGCCACACCCCGACCAGGGTCCGGATGGACTCGCGCAGCCCCAGACAGGCCATCAGCGCCAGATAGCCGATGATCACCATCGGGGTCCACGGCCAGGCGCGGCCCGCCACGTCGTCGGCCTGGATCAGCAGCACGGCGCCGAGGGTGTCCGCGACCAGCACCATCGCCCATGCGCGCATGGGCCGGGTCACGGCGAGGAGCAGCGGCACGGTCTGGGCCACCCCGAGGGCGCCCGACCACCCGCCGCCCGCCTTGTAGACGTTGGTCAGCACCGCGATGGTCACCGGCAGCAGTGTCAGCGTGAACAGGCCGACGACCACGAAGGGCAGCACCCGCTGCCATGTCCTGGGCGCCCGCGCGAGCAGCGGCTCGGCCGCCCTCGCGGGCGTGCGCAGCACCACGGAGAGCTGCGCAAGCGCGCCGGGCACGCGGGCGCCGGCGGCCGGGGAGGAGGCGGCTCGGGAGGAGACGGAGGAGGAGGGGCCGGCCGGGGAGGAGGCTGCCTCGGAAGAGGTGGCCCGGGAGGGCGTGCGTCGACTGGTCCGGCCGCGCGGCCGATTGCGGGCTCTGTCGCTCATGATCCGCCCAGCCTATGCGCCCCGGGCGGCGCGGGTAGGCTGCCGACGGTCGATCAAGGAGGGCCGGTACGCATGGGTGGGGCAGCCGCACTGGAGAAGCTGGTGCCGGTGATGGCGGCCTTCGGCGCCGGAGTGCTGCTCGCCCGCCGCAAGGCCGTGCCCGCCGAGGCCTCCTAGGCCTTCTCCGACTACGCCTTCCTCTTCGCCGTCCCCTGCTACCTCTTCGGCAACATCTACCCGCAGCGGCCTGGCCGCCCTGTTCGACTGGCGGGCGCTCGGCGGCTACGCGGCCGCGGCCGCCCTCGCGGTGACCGCCGTCGCGCTGGCGGCGGTCACCCACGGCATACGGGAGCCCCGCGCCGTCGCGCTGCGCGTGATGGCCGGAGTGCAGGCGAACACCGCCTACTTCGCCGTCCCCGTCTTCATCACCGTGTTCGGCACGGCCGCCCCGCTTTTCCCCGTCCTGCTCTTCCAGGTCCGCGTGCTGTCCCCGGTGGTCATCTCCCTCATGGAACTGGGCCGCCCCGGCCCCGCCGCCGGCGGTCCCGGCCGCCGCCTCGCGCGCGTCGTCGGTGCCTCGCTCGCGACGCCGCTGGTCCTGGCCTGCAACGCGGGGATCCTGCTCAACCTGCTCTCGGTGCACGTGCCCGGCGTGGTCCTGGACGCGGCCGGCTTCGTCGGGGACAGCGCCTCCCCGGTGGCGCTGTTCGCCCTCGGCCTCCACCTCGGCGGCCTCGGCCTCGGCCTGCGGGGCACCACGCGAGAGGAGCCGGCCCTCATCGGCTTCACGTGCCTGGCCTTCCCCCTGCTGGCCTGGGCCGTGTGCGGGCCGCTGCTGGGGATCGGGGGGCCGTGGCTCGCCTACCTGGTCCTGATCGCCGCGATGCCGACCCCGCAGAACCTGTTCGTCTTCGCCCAGCGCTTCGACGTGGGCGTCGACCTCTCCGCGTCCCTCGTCATCAAGACCTCGCTGGCCTCCCTCCCGCTGCTGCCGCTGTGGCTGCACGTCGTCACGTGACGGCCGGGCCGCCGGAGACCGGGACGGGCCCGGCCCCGGCCCCGGGGCGGGGCTCGTTCCCCCGGCGGGCTCCGCTCGTTGACCCGGCATGGAACTGCCGACCACCGCGGCACCGGGCGTCGGCCCGCGGGCCGACGCCGCGGCCGATGCCGCCTGCCACCTCTACGACGCGGTCGCGCCCCGGGGCGCCGACGGGCCCGCGGGCTGGAGCCGGACCGCCGCCGAGGACGCCGCCGAGGCGATCGAGACCACCGCGCACGCCCTCGCGCACATCGGCCCGGGCGCCGAGGTCGTACTCGCGCCGGTCCACGCGGCCCTCGCCGACCTGCGGCGCCGGCTCGGGCTGCCGCCCGCGGACGTGCTGAGCGACGGCGGGCTCCCGGTGCCCCCGCGGACCGTCGGCAACCCGCGGCGGACCCGACGGGTGCGGGGCCTCACCCCGCCTTCGCCCCGGCAACCGCCTTCGCGTACAACTTCCTGACGTCCGCGCCGAAGTAGGAGCTGTAGGACGTGTCGGCCGTGTCGCCGCCGGTCTTCCAGCCGCCGATCACCCCGATCACGTCACCGGTCCCGCGCTTGGCGTCCAGCCGCAGCAGGAACGGTCCGCCGCTGGTTCCACCGGGGTAGCCGGTGCAGTTGACGCGCAGGAACGATCCGGGGATCCGCGCGTCGCGGCTGGTGAACTTCGTCGTCCGGTTGACGCACAGGCGCGGCCGGGCGGCGGAGGCCGGGTAGCCGATCAGCGAGACCCGGCTCTGGGCGTAGGCGGCGCCGGTGACAAGGCGGTTGCCGCCGACCACGTCCTGCACGCGGCGGCCGCGGGAGTCCGGGCCCACCTGGGCGAAGGCCACGTCGAGGGTGGCGGCGCGGTTCGGCCCCCGTGAGCGGTAGCGCGGGTCGATCCAGATCCTGGGCCGCTTGCCCGCGTCCCGCAGGACGGGGAACAGGCCGTACGGCCGGGGCGCGGCCCGCGTGTACTTCGGTACGAAGGCCACCTGCCGGGAGTCCGGGCCGAGCAGGCAGTGGGCGGCGCTGAGCACCAGGTCGCGGCCGGGGGAGGCGACGACGCTGGCGGTGCAGAAGTACGCCCCGCCCGCCTTCATGACGAACATCCGGCCGACGACCGGGAGCCCCCCGAAGTCCTGCCCGACCCCCGGGCCGGCCGCGCCGGGCAGCGTCGGTACGACCGGGCTCAGCGGCGACTTCGGGACCACGGGCGGCGGCGGTTCGGACGGGGTGGACGAGGGCTCCGTCACCGGTGAGGGGGTGGGCGCGGCCGGGGCCCCGGATTCCGCGGGGGGCGCCACCGGGACCGGAGCGGGGGCCGGCGTCCCGGGGGCGACCGGCTCGGCGGCGACCGGTGGCGGGCTCACGTCCGCGGCGGGCGGGGCGCCCGGGTCCGGCCGTGACACCGGGTCGGGGAGTGGCGCGGGGTCGGGCAGTGGCGCGGGGTCGGGCAGTGACGCCGGGTCCGGCCGTGACACCGGGTCGGGGAGTGGCGCCGGGTCGGGGAGTGGCGCCGGGTCCGGCCGTGACACCGGGTCGGGGAGTGGCGCCGGGTCCGGCAGGGGCGCCGGGTCCGGCAGGGGCGCCGGGTCCGGCAGCGGTGCCGCCGCGGCCATCCGCTCTGCGGTCCAGAAGGCCGACGCCTCGCGGGCGGACCAGAGCCCGGCGGCCGCCGTGCCGGGGCTCCCGGCCTCGGCGGCGGGCAGCGGCCCGGCGGAGACCAACAGCGCGGCGGCCGCCGCGGCCAGGATCAACGTACGTCGCATGCGCAGCTCCCAGGGGAAGGGGGTCTCGGGCGAGGGGGCGGGTACCGGCCGTGCCGTGTCCCCGGTACGGGCGGGAACGGACCGTACGGCGCCGGGCCCGGAGGGATGTGGGGGACGGCGGAGGGACGTGGGGGGACGTGGGGGGATGCGGAGGGAGCGAGCGGCCTGCCCCGCGCCGCGTCGTCGAGGTCGTGTCGCGGGGCCGGGCGCGGCACGCCCCGAGGTGTCCTGGAGTGCGCGCCGGGCGCGTGTGACGACACGTCCAGTGCTGGGGCCGGAGGGGTGTGCCGGGTCGTGGTGTCCGGTGCGGTCCGGTCCGGTGCGGTCCGGTGCGGTGCGGTCCGGTCCCGTGCGGTGCGTCGCAAGGCGGAGGGCCACGCCTCGTACTGGACGTACCGGTGTGCTCCGACAACGCGGCGAGCCGCCGTGCCGGGCGCCGCGACACGGTGAACCTTTCCGCGCGCAGCACTAGACGGCCTGGGGGAAGCGGAAGAGGCGGTCGGGGTCGTAGGCGCGCCGGACGGCCTCCAGGCGGGGAAGGTTCGGCCCGTAGTAGGCCGCGCGCCAGCCGGTGAGTTTCGGATCGGCGTAGTTCTGGTAGGCGCGGCCGCTCGCCCAGGGGCGCAGCGCCTCCCAGAGCCCGTCCAGCCAGGCCCGGTGCCGGGCGGCCTCGGCGGCGGGGGCGGAGTCGGGCCAGTAGACGAGGTACTGGGCGAGGAAGGCGCCGCCGCGGTGCACGAAGGCGGTGTCGGCGGGCCCGACCCGGTTCACGGCGCCCCCGCAGACCCCGTCGAACTGCACGACCCCCGTGCCGCCCCGGGGGACCTCGGAGGGGTGGCGCCGGACGGCGTCGAGCACCGCGCCGACGGCCGCGTCCGTCAGCCCCGCCCCCGCCCAGAAGTCGGAGCGGGCGGCGTACGAGTCCCGGCCGAGCCGCCCCAGCGGGTCCCTCCCGGGCAGCGTGCCCGGCAGGCGGCACTGCGCGGGAGTCCGGTCCAGGCAGCCCGACATGGCCCGTACGGTGTCGCCGTGGCTCCGTACGACGACCCAGCTGTCCCGCACCGGGCGGCCGACCAGGTCGGACAGCCGGGTCAGCTGGCGCTCGAGCTCCGCGCGCCCGTCGAGGCACACCACCCGTACGGCCGGGGCCGCCTCGGGCCCCGAGCCGACCGTGAACTCCACCTGACTCCAGAACGGGTCCGGCAGCCCGCCCAGCCAGCGCTGCCAGCCGCGCAGGAGCGCCGCCGAGTCCGCCGCGGGCCAGTGGAGCTCGGCGAAGGCGCAGTCGCCGACCGGGTGCGTGGCGAAGCGGAATTCGGTCACCACACCGAAATTGCCGCCCCCGCCGCCCCGCAGGGCCCAGTACAGGTCGGCGTCCCGGTCGGCGCCGACGTCGCGCACGGTGCCGTCGGGCGTGACCACCCGGGCACCGGTCAGCCGGTCGGACGTGGTGCCGTGGGCCCGGGAGGCCAGGCCCAGGCCGCCGCCGAGCGTCAGTCCGGCGATGCCGACCGAGGGGCACAGCCCGGTGGGGATGCCGAGCCCCCGCGCGGAGAGGGCGGCGTTCAGGTCCCCGAGCCGCGCGCCCGCGCCGACGCGCACACCGCCGCCCGCGACGGAGACCGCCGCCATGGCCCCGGTGTCGACGACCAGCCCGGCGGCGCTGGTGGACCAGCCGGCGTAACTGTGGCCGCCGCCACGCGGGACCACGGGCACGGCGGAGCGGCGGGCGAAGTCCAGGCAGGCGGCGACGTCGCCGGCGTGCGCCGGATACGCCACCGCGGCGGGTGCGACGGCGTCGTAGCGGGGCTGGAAGAGCTGCCGTGCCTCGGAGTAGTCCCGGTCACCCGGCAGCACCACCCGCCCGTCGATCCCGCGGGCCAGCGCGCCGAAGTCCGGCCCCCGGCCCACCGCCCCGACGGACGCGAGGACGGCCGCGGCGGCGCTTCCCAGGACCCGGCGGCGATGGAGGCTCATGTCCCCTTCCTGCCACCGCGCGGACCGATCGGTGCGAAGGCGGGCCCACACCGCCCTGGCTGCCCCCCGGACGGCCCACAAGGGAAACGATTCGCTTCGTCATACATCCGGCAGGGCGGACGCCCCGCCCTCAGGGAGTGCCACCGGCCCCGGTCAGCGTGCCGCGGGCGGACGGGGCAGCAGCGGATTGGGCAGCTCCGCCCACTGGTCGCCCGGCACCCCCGGACTCAGCCGCATCAGGGTGAGTGCCTTGGTGGGCAGCGGGCTGGTCAGCAGGGCGCCGGTGTCGGCGGTGGCGGGCAGGCCGGCCGCCTCCGCGAAAGCCTCGGCGAAGGCCCCGGCCGAACCGGCCGTGGCACCGAGCGAGCCCGTCAGCAGGGAACCGAAGAGCTTGCGCCGGAGCACGCCGATGTCGTCGGTGACCAGCCGCCCGGACAGCGGCGGCACCGGCAGGCCGTGCCGCCGCAGCCGGGCCGGGCTGATCCGGATGTCGGCGAGGTCCCGGTAGACCAGCCTGACCGGGGCTCCGGCCGGGGAGAGGACCACGAGAAGGTTCTGCCCGTGGGCCTCCAGGGCCACCCCGAGGTCCAGGACGCGCAGGCACACCGACAGCGCGAGCCGGGCGAACTCGGCCCGCCAGGCGGCCGATCGCGCCGGCGGGAACGCCGCCAGGGCCGCCACCGGAAGCACCCGCTCCCCGGCGGCCGTGTCCGCGTACGCCTCAGGGGGCTCGCGCAGCACGGCCGCCAGGTCCGGGCTGTGCGCGGTCGCCGCGCCCAGCGTGCGGGTGATGTGCAGCCGTCCGTCGAGGCGTTCGGACAGGCTCTGCGCGAAGGCGGAGACGGCCGCGGCGGTCTCGATGGAGTAGCCGGAGATGTCGCGCACGGAGGAGGTCAGCCGGGTGCTCAGCGCCGTCTTGACGTGCGGGCCGCCCCCCTCGGGCGCCAGGGTGCGCAGGGCCATCAGGGGATGCGCCGCGAACCCGGCCCGCACCTGCTCCTTGCCCAGGACGTGGGCGGCCTGCCACGGATGCACCGGGACCAGGATCCGGCCCCCGTCCCGCAGCCGGTCCGGCCACTCCCCGGTCACCAGGCACTCCTCGGCCCGTACGGCGACCAGCCCGAGTTCCACCACCGGCCGGTGCTCCGGCGCGTACGCCAGCTCCTCGGCCACCGAGAACCCGGGCCGGGAGCGGCAGTTCGGGTGGTACGGGTGCCCGTCGACCACCCGCTGCTCCCACTCCCGGGTGGTCGGCGCGGCCGCGTCGGGCCCGGCGGGGGGCTGTCCGGCGCGGGAGAGCGCGAGGGAGGCCGTACTGCCGTCCAGTTCGGCGGCGAACTCCGAGCCGTGCGGCACCCCCAGGGCGGCGACGAGCCGGGCGGCCTGCCGGTACGGCCTCCCGTCGAGCAGCAGCTCCTCCACGTACGGCCCGGTCGCGTAGGCGTCCGGCTGCGGTCCCTCCAGGCGGGAGCCCCCGGCCAGCAGGACGGTCAGCGAGCCCGGCCCCCCTTCCCGGGCCGCCACCCACGGCAGCGGTTCGAAGGCCAGCGCCCGCCACAGCCGGGTCAGTACGGCCGCCCGGGCTCCGCCGAGCGCGGCGGCGTACGCGGGGCCGAGCGCCGGGCGGACACCGTCCAGTCCGACGGCGACGGCCTCTTCGGCCGGGGTGGCGGGTACGTGCACGATGCGGCTCCGGGGTCGGAATGGCGCTTCACAGGATGATCACGTCATCATCGCGGATACTGAAGATCACAGCCGGTGGTACGCCCCGCGCACCTCCGGCGCACCGGATGGACCGAATGGAACCAGTGGACCTCAACGCCGCCGCCGACGCGTACGCCGCCACCCCGCTCCTGAACTGCCTGCTCAGGGAGGCCGCGGAACCCCAGGGCGCGGGCGTCCACCGGCTGCGGGGCAGCGGACGGCTGCTGCGGGTACGCGCCGGACGCCGGCCCGTACGTCCCGAACTGCGCACGGCGGACGGCTGGTGCCCGCTCGGCCACACCGACCTCGTCAAGCTCACCTCCGACGAACTGCGCCGGTACACCGGCACCGCGAACGACGAGCTGCCGGTCGAGATCGCCGACAGCCGGGCCGCGGTCGCCGCGCTGCTGGCGGCGCGGGCGGAGGCGGAGCCCTCCGGGGACCCGTTCGTCCGCTCCGAGCAGTCCCTGCTCATGGGCCACCCCCACCACCCGGCCCCCAAGTCCCGGGGCGGGGCTCCGGCGGCGAGCTGGCTGCCGTACGCGCCGGAGGCCCACGCCCGCTTCCCGCTGGTCTTCCTGGGACTGCGCGAGGACCAGGCGGCGGAGGAGGGCGGCCCGGCCGCGGCCGGCGCTCTCGACTCCCTCGCCGACGTGCTCGACGGCCCGCGCCCGCCCGCCGGATACCGGCTGCTGCCCGCCCACCCGTGGCAGCTCGAACTGGTCGGCGCCCGGCCGGGGGTGCGCGAGGCCTTCGCCGACGGGCGGCTGCTGCGGCTCGGGGAGAGCCGGCGGCCGGTCTGGCCCACCGCGTCGATCCGCACCGTCTACGTACCGGATCCGGCCGCCGACCTGTTCGTGAAGTTCAGCCTCGACGTCCGGATCACCAACGACGTACGCCGGCTGTGGCGCCACGACCTGCTCCGGCTGCGCGGCACCGACGCGGCGGTCGAGGCCGGCTTCGCCGTACTGCGCCGTACCGGTTCGACGGCGGCCTGGCTGGCCGACCGGGGCTACCGGACCGCCGGATTCGCCTTCGAGGAGCTCGCCGTCCTGCTCCGCGACGGCCTGCACGCGCACGCGCTGCCCGGGGCCACGCCCCTCGCGGCGGCCGCTCTCGCCGAGGGCTGGCCCGGGAGCCCGCTGGCCGGGGCGGCGGACCCGGCGGCCTGGTGGCGGGCGTACCTGCGGCACGTGGTGCCGCCGGTACTGGAACTGTTCGCCCGGCACGGGGTCGTCCTGGAGGCCCACCTGCAGAACACCCTGGTCGCGGTGGACGCGTCGGGCCTGCCCGTTCAGGCCCTCTTCCGGGACGCGGAGGGCGTCAGGCTCCTGTCCGGGCTCGATCGCGCGGCCGCGTGGCAGCGGCTGGTGTACTGCCTGGTGGTCAACCACCTCATGGAGATCGCCGGGGCGCTGACCGAGCACCATCCGGACACCGCGCCGCACGTGTGGCCGGCGGTGCGGGAGGAGTTCCTGCGCTACGACGCCACGCGTGGGCTCCCCGAGATCGCGCAGCTGCTGGCCGCGCCGTCCCTGCCGGCCAAGACCAACCTGCTGCTGCGCTGGACACGGGCGGACGGCGCGGACGCCCGCTACCTGCCGCTGCCGAACCCGCTGCGGGTGTAGGACGCGGCCTCGGTGGGGGAGGCGTGCGACGGCGAAGTGCCGGGGCGTGGGCGTACGGGCCGGGGGGTACGGGCGGGGGGTGCGGAATCGGCCAACGTGGACCGCGATCCCGGTCCGCCCTCACTCAGAGGTATAGACCAATGCTACGTTGGTCGGGCAGACCGCGCAGTCCTTGACCACCCGTCAGAGGAGAAGCCATGCCCTCCCCTTCGCGGGGCGGCGGCCCGGCCGCCATGCCCAAGTACCAGCGGATCGCCGCAGCCCTGCGCGGCGATCTCGACCGCGCCGCGCGCACCCCCGGGGGCAAGCTGCCCTCCGAGCGCAGCCTCGCCGCCCGCTACCAGGTGAACCGGCAGACCATCAGGGCCGCGCTCCAGCAGCTGCGCGAGGACGGGCTCGTCGTCACCGGGCGCCGCGGCACCCGGCCCGCGCTGGAGCCGGCGCCGGCGGAAGAGGCCGCGGCCAACCCCGCGTCCGCCGACAGGCCGGCGGCCGCCCGCCCCCCGGCTCCGGGATCCGCGTGCGTGATCGCCGCGGCCTTCACGCAGAGCTGGCTGACCCTGGTGACCGTGCCGCCCTCGCTCGCGGGACTCCTCGGCATGGGCGGCGGATCCCGCACCCTGGTCCACCACCAGCGCGACCACGGCCCGGCGGGGGAGACCCTGCGGCACGCGGCCACGTACTTCAGCCCCGCGGTGACCGCCGCAGATCCCGAGCTCTCCCGCTACCGGGACCGGGCTGCCGACGTCCGCGACGAGGACCTCGAGCCGCTGCACCGCTGGCTCGACCGGGTCCAGGCGCAGGGGCGGGTCGCCGAAACCATCACCATGACCCGCACCAGCCACCCGCCGGCCGCCTCGCCGGTCTGCGGCCTGAGCGTGCGGCGCACCCTGCACGACCCCGCCGGCCGGCTGCTCGCCGTGACCGACCTGTCCTTTCCGACCTGGGACCGCCTGACCTTCCACCGGGACCGCCGCGACCACGCGGCCACCGGCTTCCGGGTCACGTAGGCCGCCACGACGCGCCGCGGCGGCTTCCGCCACCCACCGGGACGTCCTCTACGGAGGGGAAGGCCTGGTGAGGTTTCCCACAGATCAGCGGACCGGCGAGGCCCCGTCGGGAGCGGGGTCCTGGAGCGGGGCGGCGTCGGGGAGGGCCGTCGCCCCGGGCAGGGGCACTTCGTCCGTGTCCTGGAGTTTGTCCGCGTCCTGCGCACCGTCCGCGTCCTGCGCACCGTCCTTGTCGTCCAGGTCGGCGACCAGGGCCGGGGCGTCCGGGTCGGCGGCGGCGCCCGTCAGCAGGGCGAGCAGGCCTGCCACCTGGACCCCCGCCTCCGCGGGGTGGCGGAAGACGGCGCCGGTGGAGATCTCGTACCGGTTGCGCCGGCCGTCGCGGACGCGGCGCAGGTACCCGTCCGCCTCCAGGTCGGTCACGATCGTCTGGACCGTGCGCTCGGTCAGTCCGCACATCGCGGCGACATCCCTGAGCCGAATGGCCGGGTCCCGGGCGAGGGCCACCAGAACGCGGGCGTGATTCGTCAGAAATGTCCAATTTTGGCGCTGAGACGTGCTCCCCATGCACTCATGATGCGTTAAATGATTCAGGTGACGCAAGACGTGAAATGGATTTCTGGTGTTTCTTGACGTGTGAGCAGATGCGGTCCACCATCGACGGCAGTCAAGGTCCCGCGCCGCAAGCCGACCAGCCCAAGGAGCGAACCCCATGCCGGTCCCTTCCCCGTCCGCCCGTACCTCCACCCCCACCGCGATCTCCGTCCCCCGGCCCCGCCGCAGCGGCGAGGCCGCCCGCACGGCGGGCCTGCCCCGCATAGCGGAGCCCCGAGAAGTGGCCCCGGGCAACGCACGGGAACTCTCGAAGGTCTTCTTCCTGCGCCTGCGCGAGCTGACCGAGGGCACCCCGGAGTACCAGTACGTCCGCAACACGCTCATCGAGATGAACGCCTCACTGGTGCAGTACGCCGTGCGCCGCTTCCGCAACCGCGCCGACGGCGGAGACATCGAGGACATCGTCCAGGTGGGCACGATCGGTCTGATCAAGGCCATCGACCGGTTCGATCCGGCCCGGGAGAACGAGTTCTCCACGCTGGCCATGCCGTACATCACCGGCGAGATCAAGCGGCACTTCCGCGACACCTCCTGGGCCGTGCGCGTCCCGCGCCGCCTCCAGGAGCTGCGCATCGACATAGCCAAGGCGAAGGAAGAACTGACGACCACGCTCGACCGCGCGCCCACCGTCGCGGACCTCGCCGGCCACCTCGGCCTCTCGGACGAGGAGGTCATAGAGGGCCTCGTCGCGGCCAACGGCCACACCAGCGGTTCGCTGGACGCGCCGCACGCCGAGCACGGCGACGGCCCCACCGAAGGTCACACCCTCGCCGACGTGATGGGCGAGGAGGAGCCGGCCATGGAGCTGGTCGACGACATCCAGAGCCTCGCGCCGCTGCTGGAGCAGCTCACCGACCGCGAGCGCCGGATGCTGCAGATGCGCTTCGGGGAAGAGCTGACCCAGGCGCAGATCGGCGCCGCCCTCGGCATCTCCCAGATGCAGGTCTCCCGCCTGCTGACCCGGCTCCTGGCCCACCTGCGCACCTCGATGCTGGAGGACCGGAACACGGACGCCCGGCCGACGGCAGGCATGGCCTGCGCCGACCGGGTCTGATGCGCCCGCAGGACCCTTCACCCGGCGGGAGACCGCCGGGTGAAGCGGTGCCACCAGTGGTACCGGCGCGGATGCACGGCCCGGCCCAACCGCCGCCCGAGGAACAGGTACCCGAGCAGCGCGCCCGCCGTGTTGAGGATCACGTCGTCGATGTCGAAGGCCCGGCCCGTGACGAGCGCCCCCTGCACCAGCTCCACGAGGACCATCACGACCGTCGTGGACACCGCCACCCGCGCCAGTCCGCGGGCCTGCGGCACCAGCACCGGCAGCAGAACCCCGAACGGCACGCCCAGCAGCAGGTTCCCGCCGAGCTGGCGCGCCGCCTCCCGGGCCGTGCCGTGGTCCAGGTAGGCGCGGATCGACTGACCCGGGTGCACATTGCTGTACGTGAGGGCCACCGAGGCCGGTGACGGCTCCAGCGTCAGCCGGGCCAGGACCACGCTGAACGCCACCGTGCCGGCCAGGGCGGCCAGCATTGCCGCCGCCCGCACCGCCGGGTGGGCGGGCGCCTTGTACTCGGGTGCGGTCCCGTTCTGCCGGGCGGCCGCCAGCCGTTCCTTCACGGCCCGCCGCGACTCCTCCGCCCCCTGGGCCCCGTCGGGCTCCCGCGGCGCTTGCGTCTCGCGCCGCCCTTCCGTCTCGCGCGGCGCGGCCTGCGAGGGCTCCGCCACGTGCTTCATGCCTGTCGGCCGCGTCACATCCGGTGCGAGCGTTCCGGCCCCCGCGGCCCCCGCTCCGGCGGTCCGGCCCGCGCGCAGCCGGCTTCCCCAACTGGGCTTCGTCATCGCCTTGCTGAACGGTTTCATGGCCCCCGCTTACCCGAACTCCGCCGCTCAACCCCCATTGCGGCCGGATATCGGCGGCGTCCCTGACCCGCACGTGAGGTGGATCACCCCTTCGTTTGCCGGTGCGAATACCGGGCATGGTGGCCGCCGGAGCGGAACCACGTATCTCCGGCGCCGCGCGCCGGACGCGCGGCGCACGCGGGCCGATCCCGTCCCGCTCCACGGCCCGCCGGCCCGCCCGGCGCCGCCGTACCCCGTACGACCCGTGAGGTGTATGTGTCCACGCTCCAGGCCGAGCACGTCTACAAGGTGTTCGGAAGACGACCCGCCGACGCCGTGCGCGCGCTCGAAAGCGGCTCCGGCCGCGACGAGCTCCGCGCCGACGGCACGACGGCCGCGGTCATCGACGCCTCCTTCAGCGTCGAGCCCGGCCAGATCTTCGTCGTCATGGGTCTGTCGGGGTCCGGCAAGTCCACGCTGCTGCGCATGCTGAACGGACTGCTCGAGCCCACCGCGGGGCGCATCCTCTTCGACGGTCAGGACCTCACGGCGCTCAGCGCGCGCGAGCTGCGCCGCGTGCGCTCCACGAAGATCTCCATGGTCTTCCAGCACTTCGCGCTCTTTCCGCACCGCAACGTCCTGGAGAACGCCGCCTACGGGCTGGAAGTACAGGGCGTCGACCGCGCCGAGCGCGAGCGCCGCGCCGCCGAGGCCCTGGCCCTGTGCGGGCTCGAAGGCTGGGAGAAGTCCTGGCCCGACGAGCTCTCCGGCGGCATGCAGCAGCGCGTCGGCCTCGCCCGCGCCCTGGCGACCGACGCCGACCTGCTCCTGATGGACGAGTCCTTCAGTGCCCTGGACCCGCTGATCCGCCGCGACATGCAGGACCAGCTGCTGGAGCTCCAGCGACGCCTGAAGAAGACCATCGTCTTCATCACCCACGACCTCAACGAGGCCATGCGCCTCGGCGACGGCATCGCCGTCATGCGCGACGGGCGCATCGTCCAGCAGGGCACCGCGGAAGACATCCTCATCCGCCCCGCCGACGAGTACGTCGCCTCCTTCATCCAGGACGTCGACCGCTCGCGCGTGCTGACGGCCGACGCCGTCATGGACGTCCCCGACGCGGACGCCTACGCCTGCGACTGCCCCACCGTCTCCACCGACACCCCGCTCGCCGACCTGTGCGCCGTCAGCGCCCGCGTCCCGCACCCGGTGGCCGTCACCGGCGGGGACGGCGCCGTCGTGGGCTGCGTACCGCAGGACCGCCTCATCGCCTTCATCGGTGACGAACAACGGCCCCCGATGGCCTGCGCGGAGGTGGCGGCCTGATGCCCCGTCTGCACCTCGGCGCCTGGGTCGACAGCGGTGTCGACTTCCTCCAGCGCCACCTGACCTGGCTCTTCGACGCGATCAGCGCGCTCGTCACCGGCCTCTACGACGGCATCGACGCCGTCCTCTCCGCCCCCCACCCGCTGCTGTTCGCGGGCATCCTGGCCGTCGGCGCCTGGTGGCTGCGCGGACTCCTCGCGGGCCTCCTCGCCTTCGCCGGCCTCGCGCTCATCGACTCCGTCGACCTGTGGTCCGACGCCATGTCCACGCTGTCGCTGGTCCTGGTCGCCACGCTCGTCACACTGGTGATCGCGATCCCGCTCGGCATCTGGGCCTCCCGCTCCGACCGGGTGAGCGCCGTCCTGCGCCCCGTCCTGGACTTCATGCAGACCATGCCGGCCATGGTCTACCTCATCCCCGGCATCATCTTCTTCGGGGTGGGCGTCGTGCCCGGCATCATCGCGACGATCATCTTCTCGCTGCCGCCGGGCGTACGGATGACCGAGCTCGGCATCCGCCAGGTCGACTCCGACCTCGTCGAGGCCGCCGACGCCTTCGGCACCACCCCGCGCGACACCCTGGTCCGCGTCCAGCTGCCGCTGGCGCTGCCCACCATCATGGCGGGCATCAACCAGGTCATCATGCTGGGCCTGTCCATGGTCGTCATCGCCGGCATGGTCGGCGGCGGCGGACTCGGCGGAGCCGTCTACCGCGCCATCGGCAACGTCGACATCGGCCTCGGCTTCGAAGCCGGCATCTCCATCGTCATCCTCGCCATGTACCTGGACCGGATGACCGGGGCGCTCGGCCGCCACGTGTCCCCGCTCGGCCGGCGCGCCCTCGCCAAGGCCCGGTCCGCCGCGACCGGCGCCGCCAAGGTCTGGAACCACCGGCCCCAGCCCGCCTACGCCGTCTCCGGGGCCGTCGTCCTGGCCCTCGTCGCGGGCGGCCTCAACACCTTCGCCGCGGACGACGAGACCGGCCCGGCCGGCGCCGCGAACATCGGCAAGGGCCGTACCGTCTCCGTCGGCTACATCCCCTGGGACGAGGGCATCGCCTCCACCTTCCTCTGGAAGGAGCTCCTGGAGCGCCGCGGCTTCAAGGTCGACGCCCGCCAGCTGGAGGCCGGGGCGCTCTACACCGGCCTGGCCGGCGGCCAGCTCGACTTCCAGACCGACGCCTGGCTGCCCGTCACGCACGCCCAGTACTGGGAGAAGTACGGCAACAAGCTCGAGGACCTCGGTTCCTGGTACGGCCCCACCTCGCTGGAGCTGTCCGTGCCCTCGTACATGAAGGACGTGCGCTCGCTCGCCGACCTCAAGGGCAAGTCCGCGCAGTTCAAGGGCCGGATCATCGGCATCGAGCCGAGCGCCGGCGCCATGTCGATCCTGAAGGACAAGGTCCTGAAGGAGTACGGCCTCGAAGGCGAGTACCAGGTCGTCGACGGCTCGACCCCCGGCATGCTCGCCGAGCTCAAGCGGGCCTACGACAAGAAGGAGCCGGTCCTGGCCGTGCTCTGGTCCCCGCACTGGGCGTACTCCTCCTACGAGCTGACCAAGCTCGAGGACCCGAAGGGCGCCTGGGGCAAGGGCGACGGCATCCACACCCTCGCCCGTAAGGGCTTCGCCGCCGACGAGCCCGAGGTGGCCGAGTGGCTGCGCTCCTTCAAGCTCACCGAGGAGCAGCTCACCGGCCTGGAGGCGAAGATCCAGGAGATCGGCAAGGGCAAGGAGCAGGAGGCGGTCCGCGCCTGGCTGACCGACCACCCGGAGATCGACAAGCTCGCCTGAGCCGAGAGCGGCACGAGCGCCGGAACCAGGGGGGAACGACACCTGACGCCGCGCGAGCGGGAGATCCGGCACCTCCTGGCCGTGGGCCTCGACAACGCCGAGATCGCCCGGGACCTGGACATCAGCGTCTCCACGGTCAAGAACCACATCACGGGCATCTTCGGCAAGCCGGGCGTCCGCGACCGCGCCCAGGCGGTGATCGCGGCGGACGAATCCGGCCTGGTGGCGGCCGGAAACAGGTGCAGTTGATCACCAAGTGCCCGTAAGAGGACCGGAATACTCCTGGTGACCACACCTCTGACCAGCGAAAACCCTGGATGATTCGCCCGTGCGGACAAGCGCCTGTCCATGGCACAGTGCGATCAGCCCAACCGCACGACCAGGGAGCCTCCATGCGTGACACGCACTCCACGCCGCTCGCGGCCGCACCCGGGTGCCTGCCGGAGCCGGAGCCGGGCCCGTTGCCCCGCTGCCCGATGTGTGAGAGCGCGCCGGAGCGCATCTCCTGGCGCCAGCGCCCGGGCCTGCCGGTGGTGTTGGTCTTCGACCCCTGCGGTCACCGCTGGTCCTCGCCCGCCCCCCCGGTGCTCGCGGTCACCCCACCGGCCCCGGGCCCCCGGCGCGGCAGGGGCTGAGCCCGCGCGGCGGGGCCCGGACGGCGGGGCCCGGACGGGGGCGGGTCGGCCGTCCCGGAGCCCCTGGCCGGCGAGGCCGGCCGGGGCGGTGAGCCGGGGCGGTGAGCCGGGGCGGTCAGCCGGCGAGGAACGCGGCGATCCGCTCGGCGAACGCCTCCTCGCCGAGGATCTCGACGCCCGCCTCCGCGGCCTTGGCCACCTTGCCGCCCGCCTTCTCGCCCGCCACGAGCAGCGTGGTCCGCCCCGATATGCCGCTCGAGGACTTGCCGCCCGCCCGCTCGATCAGCTCGCGCACCTTGTCGCGGGTGTCGTACGCGGCCAGCGGGCCCGTCATCTTCCCCGTGACGACGACGCTCTGGCCCGCGAGCGGCCCGTCCGCCGCCCCGTCCCGGCCCTCCACACGCGGTTCCACCAGGTTGACCCCGGCCGCCGCCAGCTTGTCGATGACCGGCCCGAGCTCCGCCACCTGTGCGACGATCGCGGCGGCCTTGGACTCGCCGACCAGCTCCACCGCCGTCATCGCGGCCGCGTCGGCGGCCCGGACGGCCTCCATCGTTCCGAAGTGGCGGGCGATCCGCCGGGACATGCCCCGGCCGGTGCCGCGCACGCCGAGCGCGCAGAACACCCGTGAGAGCGGCCGGTCCTTCGCCGCCCCGATCTGCTCCACCAGCTTCGCTGCCCGCTTCTCGCTCCCCGCCGCCCGCGCGAGCCGCGCGTGGTCCAGCGCGAACAGGTCCGCGACGTCCCGTACGTCCCCGGCCTCGACGAGGGCCCGTACGTACCGCTCGCCCAGCCCGTCGATGTCGAGCTGGTCGCGCCCGGCCGCGTAGAGGATCGCGGCGATGCGTCCGCAGTCGGCGGGCTGGGCGCAGCGCCACCGCTCCTGGGACCGGTCGATCTCCCCCTGGCATCCCGGGCACTCGGCCGGCGGCTCGATCACGCGCTCCCCGCCGGTGCGCAGTTCCACCACCGGGGCCTCGACGCGCGGGATGACGTCGCCCGCCTTGTAGACGGTCACCGTGTCCCCGATCCGCAGGCCGCGGCGCTCGATGTCGGCGGGGTTGTGGAGGGTGGCGTGCCGCACCACCGAGCCGTCGATCTCCACCGGCTCCAGCACGGCGGTCGGCGCGAGCACGCCCGTACGCCCCACCGACCAGGTCACGTCCAGCAGCCGGGTCCGCCGCTCCACGGCCGGCAGCTTGTACGCCGTCGCCCAGTGCGGGTGGCGCGAACCGCTGCCGGCGGAGGCCTGTTCGGCCAGGTCGTCCAGCTTGACGACGACCCCGTCGATGCCGAAGGGCAGCCCGGCGCGGAGCGCGGCGATCCGGTCGACCTGCTCCTGGGCCCCGGCGATCGTTCCCGCCACCGTCAGCCCGGCGGGGGTGTCGGCCGCCGTGCGGACGCCCGCGGCGGCGACGTACGCCATGACGTCCGAGTGCGTGGTGCGGGGCAGTTCGGTGCCGCCGTCGAGCTCCACCGCGCCGAACGCCCAGAACGTCATCTCCACCGTGTACGAGCGGCCCCTGGCCCGCAGCGTCCCCGCCGCGCCGTTGCGCGCGTTCGAGAACGGACCGGCCCCGTGCGCGGCGCGCGTCGCGTTGGCCCGCTCGAACTGCTCGGCCGTCAGGAGCACCTCGCCGCGCACCTCGAAGGAGGCGTTCACGGCAAGCTGCCGGGGGAGGCCGACGAGCGTGCCGATGGCGTGCGACACGTCCTCGCCGCCGATGCCGTTGCCCCGGGTGACGAGCTGGACGAGGCGGCCCCCGCGGTACCGGGCGGCCAGCGAGGCCCCGTCGAGCTTGGGCTCCACCACGTACCCGCCGCCGACGGGCGCCCCCAGCCGCCGGACGAGCGAGGCCTCCCAGTCGAGGAGGTCCTGCGGGCTGAACGCGTTGGCGAGCGAGAGCATCGACGCCGTGTGCGCGACCTCCCCCGCCGCGACGGCGCCGCCGGCCACCTTGCCCGTGGGCGAGGCGGTGTCGGTGTGCTCCGGGTACCGCTCCTCGTAGGCCTGTATCAGCCCCATCAGAAGGTCGAAGGAGGCGTCGTCGAGGGCGGATTCACCGGAGCCGTAGTACGCGGCGGCCGCCCCCAGGGCGGTGGCGATCGCGCCGGCGTACTCGTCTCGGGTGGCCAGGGCTTCAGCGGTGGTCGTCGTCATGCCGTGATCATGGCTCAGGGGTCTGACAACGCCCGGCGCGACGGCGGGGCGGGGAAGTGGCCGTCCTGCGCGCGCCGGTCTCCGCGCTCTGGAAGTGCTCAAAGCTGCGTGATTCCATGGAACTTCGAGCATCTTCCTCCAAAAGGAGGTGAGGTCGCGCTATCTTGCCATGTGCATGCCAAAGCGGTGTGTCCGTGATCCGGACCGCACGAGGAGCTGCCCATGAGACTGCCACGCATCCGCAGGCGCGACGGCCGCCGAGGACTCCGGGTCCCCCCAGCCCCCCACGTCCTTCATGGCCCCCCAGTCCCCCATGGCCCCCTGAGTTCCCGGGGCCCCCATGGCGTCCCGGGCCGCCGCGCGCACGAGGCGCGGCGCGCCGGCAGCCCGCCGCGCCGCAGGCACCGCCCGCCCGCCGTACTGCTCGCCGCCCTGCTCGCCGTCACGGGCCTGGCCGCCGCCGGGCGGTCAGCCGTGCCCGCCTCCGCAGCGCCCGCCGGTGCCACCGCCACCGCGGGCGACGCCACCGGCCTCACCCGGTCCGGCAACACGTTCACGGTCACCACGTCCAGCGGTGCCAAGGCTCGCGTGGTCATCGCCCGGGCCGACATCTTCCGGCTGTGGCTCTCGCCCGACGGGGCGTTCACCGACGACCCGGCGGGCACCGACCTCGCCCCCACCACCGACTTCGGACCGGTGACCGCGGCCCACACCGACGCCGGCGCCCACTACCGGATCACCACCGGATCCCTCTCCATCCGGGTGAACAAGTCCCCCCTGCGGTTCTCCGTGTACCGGGCCGACGACACCACCCCGGTCTGGCAGGAGACCCGGCCCACCAGCTGGACCGGCGGCCGGACCACCCAGTACCTCGCCCGGGGCGCGGACGAGCAGTTCTACGGCACCGGCCTGCGGCTCGGAGCGTGGGCGCTGCGCGGCAAGACGGTCCCCGTCGCCGTCGACAACACCTGGCGCGAGAACTCCAACGCCAGCCCCGCCCCGTTCTACATGTCCACCAACGGGTACGGCGTCATGCGCAACACCTGGGCACCGGGCTCCTACGCGTTCGACGCCCCGGCCGCCCTCACCCACGACGAGAACCGCTTCGACGCCTGGTACTTCACCGGGGACTCCCCGAAGTCCGTGCTCGACGCGTACACCGACGTCTCCGGAAAGCCCTTCCTGGCGCCGCACTGGGGCTTCGAACTGGGCAACGCGGACTGTTTCAACGCCTCCAACCCGGAATACCAGGGCGATCACGACCGCCTCCGCCACCAGAGGACCCCCGACGTCGTCGGGTACGCGGCCGACGCCCGCGCCGTGGACATGCCCTCCGGCTGGTTCCTCCCCAACGACGGCTACGGCTGCGGCTACACGGCGCCCCTGAAGTCCACCGTGGACGCGTTGAAGGCCAAGGGCTTCCAGACCGGGCTGTGGACCTCCACCGGCCTCGGTTCCATCGCGGACGAGGTGGGCACCGCGGGAAGCCGGGGAGTCAAGACGGACGTCGCGTGGATCGGCAGCGGCTACAAGTACGCCTTCGACGGCGTCCGGCAGGCCGTCGAAGGCATCGAGAAGAACTCCGACGCCCGGCGCTACGTCTGGACCGTCGACGGCTGGGCCGGCACCCAGCGCAACGCCGTCGTCTGGACCGGCGACACCCGCGGCACCTGGGACGACATGCGCTGGCACGTCCCCGCCATCGCCGGCGCCGGCCTGTCCGCCCTCAACTACGCGGCGGGCGACATCGACGGCATCTTCGGCGGCAGCCCCCAGACGTACACCCGCGACCTCCAGTGGAAGGCCTTCACCCCCGCCTTCATGACGATGTCCGGGTGGGGCGCGACCGGCCCGTCCGCCGGCTACCAGGACAAGCAGCCGTGGCGGTTCGCCGAGCCCTACCTGTCCATCAACCGCACGTACCTCCAGCTCAAGATGCGGCTGATGCCGTACCTGTACACGATGAGCCGCGTCGCGCACGAGACCGGCGTGCCCAGCACCCGGGCCATGGTCCTGGAGTATCCCGACGACCCCGTGGCCCGGGGCGACGCCACCAGCGGCCAGTTCATGGCCGGCGACTCCCTCCTCGTCGCGCCCGTCGTCTCCGACACGGCCGTCCGGGACGGCATCTACCTCCCCGCCGGCACCTGGACGGACTACTGGACGGGGAAGACGTACGCGGGTCCGGGCTGGCTGAACGGCTATCGCGCGCCCCTGGACACGCTGCCGCTGTTCGCCAAGGGCGGTGCGATCGTGCCGATGTGGCCGCAGATGAACTACACGGGGGAGAAGCCCGTCTCCACCCTCACCTACGACATCCACCCGCGCGGCGCGTCCGCCTTCAGCCTGTACGAGGACGACGGCCGCACCCGGGCCCACGAGAACGGCGCCTACGCCCGCCAGCAGGTAAACGTGACCGCCCCGGCGTCGGGTTCCGGCACGGTCACCGTCTCCGTGGGCGCTCCGACGGGCGACTACGCCGGCAAACCGGCTGCCCGCGGCTACGAGTTCACCCTCCACGTGGCCTCCGCGCCGGGCGCCGTCACGGCGGACGGCGCCTCCCTGCCGCGCCTGGACTCCAGAGCGGCCTACGACGCCGCCGCCACCGGGTGGTTCTTCGACGCCGCCGACCGCTCCGGAGTCCTGCGGGTCAAGACCGGCGCGAAGGCGGGCGCCTTCGGCATCGCGGCCACCGGTACGAGCGTTCCGCCGGCCGAGGCCCTGCCCTCCTCCGCCCCCATCGCCCAGGCGGGCTGGTCCCTGGTCTCCGCCGACAGCCAGGAGGGCGCCGCCGAGAACGGCGCGGCCCGCAACGCCTTCGACGGGAACCCGGCCACGCAGTGGCACACCGCCTGGTCCACGGGCACCCCGGCCGCGCTCCCGCACGAGGTCCTGATCGACCTCGGGGCCCGGTACGCCGTCGACGGCCTCGGCTACCTGCCCCGCCAGGACGGCGGGGTCAACGGCCGGATCGGCGCGTACGAGGTCCACGTCTCCGACACCACCGCCGACTGGGGCCCACCCGTCGCCACCGGTGCCTTCGCCGACACCGCGACCGCCAAGAACACCGCGCTGCCCGCCACGGCCGGCCGTTACCTCCGCCTCAGAGCCCTGACGGAGGCGGGTGGCCGCGGCCCCTGGACCAGCGCCGCCGAGATCACCCTCACCGGCCGACCGGCCCCTCTCCCGGCCGCAGCCACCCTCGTCAACGGCGCCTCCACCACGTGCCTGGACCTGCCGGGCAGCGCCACCACACCCGGCACCGCACCCACCCTCTACACCTGCCACGGCGGCCCCAACCAGCGCTGGACCCTGCGGCCGGATGGCCGTCTCACCGGGCTCGGGGGCGTCTGCCTGGACGCGGCCACCCCCTCCCGCACCACCGTCCGCACCTGCGACGGCAGCGCCGGCCAGGCCTGGCAGGCGGGCTCCCAGGGCACCCTGCGCAACGCCGGGCAGTGCCTCGCTCCGGCCGGTTCCGCCACCGGGAACGGCACCACCCTGGGACGCGCCGCCTGCGACGGCACCCCGGCCCAGCGCTGGACGTTCACCCCCTGACCGCGCCCGGGGCCCGGCCCGGCACCCGGGCGGGGCCCCGCCGTGCGCCCGCGGGTCCGGGCCGCCGGTGCGGCAGGATACGGGGGTGGACATGACGGAACTGGCACGGCGGGCAGGCGCGCTGGTGGACCGGGCCGGTCCGGGCGGCCGGAGCATCCTCGGGATCGCCGGGCCGCCGGGGGCCGGCAAGTCGACCGTGGCTGCGAAACTCGCCGAGGCCCTGGGGCCGGACGGCGCCGTGGTGGTGCCGATGGACGGCTTCCACCTGGCCGGGGCGGAGCTGGTCCGGCTCGGCCGGGTTGACCGCAAGGGCGCTCCGGACACCTTCGACGCGGCCGGGTACACCGCCCTCCTGCGCCGCCTGCGCGAACCGGGCGGGCACCCGGTCTACGCCCCCGCCTTCGACCGGTCGCTCGACGAGCCGATCGCCGCAAGCATCGCGGTCCCGGCCCACGTGCCCCTGGTGATCACGGAGGGCAACTACCTGCTGCACGACGCGGGGGAGTGGGCCCGGGTGCGGCCCCTGCTCGACGAGGCCTGGTACCTCGCCCCCGACGACGGGCTGCGGATCGGACGCCTGGTCGACCGGCACGTCCGCCACGGCAAGGACCCCGCGCACGCGCGTGCGTGGGTGGTCCGCTCGGACGAGGCCAACGCCCGGCTCATCGCACCGGGCCGGGGCCGGGCGGACCTGGTCCTCGACACCGGCTGACGCCGGACCGCCCCACCGCGGGCCGACTGCCCGACTGCCCGGCGACCGGCGCCCGACGCCCGACGACCACCGGGCCCACCGGCCGCGTCGCGGCGGAGGGCCACCCGGGGCTGCCGCCGGGTCGTTCCCGGGGGATCAGCCGGCCTCGCCGTACGCGGCCTCCCGCAGTGCGCGCAGGAGGAGCTGGAAGTCGGCGTCGCCGACCGCGTGGATGCTCTGCCGGAGGCCCGGCGGGACCACCGCGGGGTGCGCAGCAGCACCCGCGTCACAGCGGCGACCACCCGGTAGCCCGGCGCCCTTCCCTCCGATATTGACTCAGATTGTGACTGTCTTGACAGTGCTCACTGTCAAATCTAGAGTGCGGTCATGCTCTGCGTGAGCTCGCGTTGAGCTGCGTTCGTCTGGGTCACCGAGAGGGGCAAGCGTGTCTTCCGAATATGGGCGTTTGATCTGGCGCAATGGCACCTTCATGCCGTGGGAAGAGGCGACGGTGCACATCAGTTCCGTCGGGCACGCCTCGGTCTCCGCCGCTTTCGAAGGCGTGCACTCCTACTGGAGCCCCGCGCGCGGGACGCTGCACGGATTCCGGCTCCGTGACCACATGCAGCGGCTGCTGGACTCGCTCCGGTTGAGCTGGATGGAGCCCGGTTTCGACGCGGACGCGCTCGTCGCGGCCACCGTCGAGCTGCTCTCCTCGTGGGAGACCAGCGGCAAGGACCTCTACGTGCGCCCGTGGGGCTTCGCCGGAGGGACGCACAAGGAGCAGATGGTGCCGCGCGGCACGCCGGCCGAGATCGCCATCGAGACCTGGGAGTTCGAGAGCAAGCTCGGGCAGGGACGCACCTGCACGCTCGCCGTCAGCTCCTGGCCCCGCTTCAACCCGGGCGCCTCCCCTGCGTCGATGAAGGTGTTCTCGAACTATCACAACGGCAGGCTGGGCAACATCGACGCCCGGGCCCGTGGCGCCGACTGGCCGGTCTTCCTCAACGGCGCGGGGAACGTCACCGAGTCGTCCGGATCGTGCATAGCCCTGGTCAAGCGCGGCCGGCTGATCACCCCCGACCTGGCCAGCGGCGTCCTGGACAGCATCACCCGCAACACCCTCTTCCAGCTCGCCGAG
Organism: Streptomyces antarcticus; assembly: GCF_026627255.1. Lineage (GTDB taxonomy): Bacteria > Actinomycetota > Actinomycetes > Streptomycetales > Streptomycetaceae > Streptomyces > Streptomyces antarcticus. The sequence continues at coordinate 114,111 of NZ_JAPNLM010000004.1, forward strand.
GAGGAGCTCGGCCTGTCCGTCGAGGTCCGGCCCGTGGAGCGGACGGAGTTGTACCTGGCCGACGAGATCTTCCTGATGGGGACCGCGGCCGAGGTGCTGCCCGCCGTGGAGGTCGACGGGTTCCCCCTCGGTGACGGCAAGACCGCGGGGGAGATCACGCGGGCGCTGGAGTCCTGCTACCACGACACGGTCCGCGCCGTCACCGGCCGGCACGACGAGTGGCTCACGCCGGTCCCGGCGGCGCCGGCACGCTGAAGCGCGGTTCGGCCGTACGGATACGAGCGGCGTAGAGCGCCGGATCGAGGCCCAGCACCCGGAAGGTGGCCAGCCGTACGAGCAGGACCGGATGCGCCCCGCGGCGGTAGAGGGCGGCGACGTCGCCCCGTAGCAGCTCGTCCCGCTCCGCCGCGGTCAGCGGGCGGTGGACGAGCTCCCGCCGCGGGTCCGCGCGCATCCGTTCCAGGGTTTCCGGATCGTGTGCGATGTCGTAGCAGAGACGGTCGATCGCATGGACGCCCATCGGCGTGTCCTTTCGCTCTCTTCTTGATCTTCTTGCCGTGTCGCCCCACGCGGCGTGTCCACGGCCCGTGTTCCGCGTTCCCGCACGTCCTCCCGCCCCGGCTCCGGAACGCGTCCGCCGCGTTCCGGAGCCGCAGGCGTTGCCCGCTGCGTGCGGCCGTTCAGCCGGCGCCCCACGCCGCGAAGGCGTGGCCCTCGCCCTCCCGGTGGTCCATGTGGGCGAGGGGCAGGTCCGCGGCCATCTCAGCGGCCGCGATCCACGGCAGGACCTCGCCGGCGACCGTTCCGGCCTCTTCGATGCGCCGCTCCGTGGTCTCGGACACGAGCCCGTCCAGGTCGCCCCGGTACAGCCGGTCGGCGACGGTGCCGGCCCAGGACGGCCTCGGAACGCCGTACAGCTGGTCGGGCAGCATGCGGGGGCCGCCCACCTCCAGGGAGAAGCTGCCGCTCGCGACGACGGCGACGCGACGGCCCGGCAGGTCCTCCAGGGCGTTGCGCAGCACCCGGCCGAGCCGTCTGCAGCGCTCTGCCGAAGGCCGGGGCGCCACCATGCCGTTCAGGTACACGGGGACGACGGGCAGCGGGCGCGTGTTGAGGAAGTGCAGCGGCACCACGACGGAGTGGTCCACCGAGTGGCCGCGCAAGGCCACCGGGTCGAAGTCCTGGCCGACCAGGCCGCGGTGGAGGGTGGTCCCGATGTCCCCGTCCAGCGCGTACGAGGTGGGGGAGACGCCCGGGACGTCGTCGTTGGGGCCGCGGACGCTGTCCCCGGTGGCGATGGCGAACGTCGGCCACATGTCGGGGGTGAAGGTGTTGATGTGGTCGCAGGTGAGGACGACGAGGACATCGGCGTCCGCCCGCGCGACCACCTCCTCGACCGCCGCGTAGCGTCGGGCGAGTTCCGCCCCCGCGGCCGTGTCGGTGCGGGCGAGGGTGGGGAAGCCCGGGGTGTGCGGGACGCCGGCGACGGCGACGATGTCTGCCACCTCCCGTCACCCGCCCGGTGCCGTCGCCGCGGCCGCCGTCGCGGCCACCCGCGGCCCGGGCGCGGCCGTGGACCCGCCGGGCGCCGCTCCCTCGGAGCGGGCCGCGCGGTACATCTCCCGCAGCAGGCGCAGGGTGCCGAGCCCCGCGGCGCCGTCGGCCGTCATGGGGTGACCGTCGTGGACCGCTGCGGCGAAGTCGGCGATCTGCCGCCGGTGCGAGATGCCGTAGTAGCCGATGCCGGCGGGGGCCGGTGCCACCTGCGCGCCCACGTCGCGCGCCGCAGCGCGGAGCGCGTCGCCGCCCTCGGCGACGTGCAGCGTCCCGGGGTGGTCCAGGTCGAAGAGGACCGAGCCCTCGGTGCCGACGAGTTCGATCCGGGTGCGCCAGGTGATGCTGCTCGCGACCGTGACCTGGTACGTCACCAACGCGCCCTGCGGGCCCCGCAGGACGGCCGCGAGGGTGTCCTCCGTCTCCATGCCGCCGCGCGGCGCCGTGTGCCCGGCGGCCGCACCGACCACGGTGAGGCCGCCGGTGAGCCAGCGCGTCACGTCGAGCGCGTGGTAGCCCTGGTTGACCAGGGCGGAGCCGCCCTCGCCGGCGAAGGTGCCGCGCCAGTAGCTGTCGGCGTAATAGCCGTCGTCGCGGCCGCACTGGAGGCTGACGGTGCCGGACACGAGCCGTCCCAGGAGGCCGTCGGCGATCCACTCGCGGACGGCGGCGACCACCGGGTCGTAGCGGTGCTGCGAGACGACCGACAGGACGCGGCCGGTGCGTTCGGCGAGGACCGTCAGGGCCTCACCCTCCTCGGCGGTCATGGCCAGCGGCTTCTCCACCAGGACGTGCTTGCCCGCCCTGAGCGCCGCGGCGGCCAGCTCGTAGTGCTGGGCGTGGTCAACGGCGATGGAGACGCTGTCGACCAGGGGGTCGGCCAGGACGACCCGTGCGTCCGAGGTCACGTGCGGCAGCCCGTACTCGCGGGCCAGGGCCTCGGCCCGCGAGCGGTCGCGGTCGCACGCCCAGCGCAGTTCGGCGTCCGGCAGCGCGGAAAATCCGTCGACGTGGTTGGGGGCCACTCGCCCGCACCCCACCACGGCATGAACAAGGGGTTTCACGCAGAACTCCTCGGGTCTCTCGGTTGCCCGTCGGCGGCAGTAAGGAAATGGAAGCGGCACGGACGGTCTCTCCACTTCAGTCAATATCCGCTGGCTCCGAATGTCAACGGCCTTAGCCGCTCGCTTAGTGACTCAATTAGTGACTGCTCTTGACAAGGAATCATGGAGCGACTTGACTCTGCCTCACCCGGCGTTGGGACGCTGCCTCGAAGGCCGTCCCGGGATCCGCCGGGGACCGGACGGCGGAGCGTTGGCGATCAGTGCACCCCGTCGGCCGGTACCCACACCGACCACGAGCCGCCCCGCTGCGGCAGACCGGAGGACGTCGTGCTCCACCCCGACGAACTGGCCCGGCGTGCCCGGCGGCGAGTCGTCGAACTGGCCGCACGCAAGGCGGTTCACCTCGGCGCCGCGCTGTCCATGACCGACTTGCTGGCCGTCCTCTACACCCGGGGCCTGCGCTACCGACCGGACCGGCCCGACTGGCCCGACCGGGACCTGCTGATCCTCAGCAAGGGCCACGGCGCCTACGGCCTGTACGCGGTCCTCGCCGAACTCGGCGTCATCACGGCCGACCTGGCCACGCTGCCGGGCCACCCGTCCGACGCCGTGCCCGGCATCGAGGCCGCGACCGGCGCCCTCGGCCACGGACTGTCCCTCGGCTGCGGCATGGCCCTCGGCGCGCGGCTGGCGGGCCGGGACCAGCGGGTCGTCGTCGTCACCGGCGACGGCGAGCTCGACGAAGGGAGCAACTGGGAGGCCGCGCAGTTCGCCGCGCACCACCGCCTCGGCAACCTCGTCGCCGTCGTGGACCGCAACCGGCTCCAGCAGGAGGGCGACACCGAGACCATCAGCGCCCTCGAACCCCTCGCCGACAAGTGGCGGGCCTTCGGCTGGCGCGTCGCCGAAGCCGACGGGCACGACACCGCCGCCGTCACCGACGCCCTCGCCGGGCTCCGGGCCGGCGACGGTCCCGCCGTACTGCTCGCGCACACGGTCAAGGGCAGGGGCGTCCCCTTCGCCGAGGGCGATCCCGCCTGGCACATGGGCCAGTTGGACGCCGCCCAGCGCCAGACGGCCCTCGACGCCCTCGACGCACCCGCTGCCCCGGCCCCCGCCGCCGCGGGAGGAGCGCTGTCGTGATCGCCGCACCGCCCACCATGCGCGCCGCGCTGGCCGCCGCCCTGGCCGAGGCCGTCGACGCGGACCCCGCCCTGATCACCCTGGGCGCCGACGGACAGGCCCTGTTCCAGGGAGTCATGGCCCGACACCCCCGCCGGTACGTCGACGTCGGCATCGCCGAGGCCAACCTCGTCGGAGTCGCCGCCGGACTCGCCCGCAGCGGCATGCGCCCCGTCGCTGCCGCCATGGCACCTTTTCTCGTCCGCAGGGCCTACGAACAACTGCGCCTCGACGTGTGCGTGCCCGCGCTGCCCGTGGTCTTCCTCGGCGTCGGCGGAGGGCTGGGGTACGGACACCTCGGCCCCACCCACCACGCCACCGACGACATCACCCTCATGTCGGCGCTGCCCCACATGAGCGTCCACTGCCCCGCCGACGCCGCCGACGCCGTGTCCGTACTGCGGACCCTGCTGCCGGCCGACGGCCCCGCGTACGTACGGCTCTCCGCGCGCCCCGACCCGGAGCTGCCCGCGGCGGCCTCCGACGGCGACCCGCGGACCCCCCGACTGCTGCGCGACGGGGACGACGTACTGCTGCTGGCCACCGGCCGCTGCGTGGCCGAGGCACTCGCCGCGGCCGACGCCCTCGCCGGCGACGGGGTGGACGCCGCCGTCGCCTCCGTGACCACCCTCCACCCCTTCCCCCGGGACGCCGTACGGGCACTGGCCCTCGGCCGGGCGCTCGTCGTCACCGCCGCCGAGTCCCTGGGCCCCGGCGGCCTGGGGGACCGCACCGCACTGACCCTCGGCCGGGACGGCCCCCCGCTGGTGCGTCTGGAGACCGACCACCGCTACCCGCCGGTCGCCTCCCACGAAGAACTTCTCCACTTCTACGGCGTGGACAGCCGCGGCATCCGGTCCGCCGTGCTCGGCCGCTTCACCAGGAACACGAGGAAAGCGTGACGATGAGGATCCTCTCCAGCGCCCAGGCCTGCGGATTCGGGCCCGTCTCCAAACTGGTCGCCATCACCCCCCTGCTCGCCGACAGCAGCGTCGACTTCGTCGGCCAGGACGTCGCACTCGACTTCGCGCGGCGGCACAGCCACCGCTTCCACCGCATCACCGAAGGCGACACCCGCCGGAGCGAGGACCTCGCGCAGGGACTCGCCGACGCCGACCTCGTGGTCAGCGTCATGGACGCCGAACTCGTCTTCCGGGCGGTACGCGCCGAGGTCCCCGTGCTCTTCTTCGACAGCCTCCTCGGCTTCTGGCTGACCGGCCGCAGCTTCGAGGAACTGGCGGCGCGCGCCCACCTCGTCCGGTGGGCCGACCACGACACGGCCCGCTACGTCTTCGACACGCTCGCCCCGCACGAGCGCATCCTGCTGGCCCACCTCCTCGCCCGGCGGTCCTACGCGCAGAACTTCCCCGGCGTGCCCGCGCGCATCGCGGCCATGGCCGGGGTGGGCGCCGACCACGTCGAGCTCTGCGGTCCCATCGTCGACCGGAACGCCCTGGAGGGCGCCCTCGCCCAGCCGCCGCCGGAGCGGCCGGCCGGCCTCCTGATCAACCTCGGCGGCTTCCAGAACTTCTTCCTCGACTACGAGTCCCACAACGCCTACCTCGACGTCCTGCGCCGCTGGGTCGCCGAACTCGCCGAAGCCCGACCCGAACTGGGCCGCATCCTGGTATGCGGCGGGGCGTTCCGACAGCGCGTCACCGAGACCCACGGCGAGGTCGAGGTCGAGTACGCCTTCCTGCCCCAGACGGAGTTCCTCCGCCACCTCGCCCACGCACCGCTCTACGCCGTACCGCCGAGCCTCACCTCGCTTCACGAGTCGGTCATCCTGCGCCGGCTGCCGCTGCTGCTCCCCGAGCAGCACTACGGACACATCGCCAACCTGCGCGCCCTGCGCGGCACCGTCGCCGGCGACATCGCGGCCAGCCTCACCGACCTCGGCGACCGGTTCACCGTCCCCGAGGACGACCTGGAGGGCACCAAGGCCCTCGACCGGCTCACCCGCGAACTGCTCACGGACGAGTCCGGCTACCGCCACCTCGCCGATCACCTGGACGCACGTCTGACCGCCTACCAGAAGCTGACGGCCGAGGAACGGCACGCCGCCGTCGACGAGCTCGGCGACCTGCTCGGTGGACCCGCGCTGGCCGATCTCCTGAGCCGCGTCGACGTGTCCCTCGTCACCACCGGGAGCACGTCGTGAACCGCACCCCCACCCCGCACGGCAGCGGCCCCGCCGCCACCGCACCCGCCCCGGCGGACCACGCCGACCTCACCGAACGGAGCGTCGACACCGTCGAGGTGGCCCGGCTGATGCTCGCCGCCCACCTGGAGAGGAACGGCGCCCCCGAGCCCGGCCCCGACCGCGTTCGGTCCTCCACCTGGACTCCGGCCGGCGCCCGCAAGGTCCGCCGCCGCACCTTCGTCCAGCTCGACATCGACGGCGTACCCGTCGCCGTCGCCAAGGTCCCGCTGTCCACCACCGATCCGAAACTCGCCCGCGAGCTGGAGATCCTGCGCGGCTTCCCCGTACCCGCGCCCCTCGGCAGTCCGGTACCGCTGGACGCGCTGTGCGGCGGGTTCACGATGACCCACCTGCCCGGCATCGACCTGCCCACCGCCGTCGCCGGCGCCACCGGACCCGACGCGCTGTGGCAGGTGCTCCGGCCGGCCGTCGAGCGGGTCGTCGAACTGCACCTGTCGGGGGAGCGGACACCCGGCACCCCGGAGCGCGCCCTCGAAACGGCCGCCGCTTACGTCCGTGACCCCGAGTTCGGCGTCCCGTACGCCGACGAGGCCCTGCGCACGGCCCTGCTGGCGCCCACCCACGGCGACCTGGGCCCCTGGAACGTGCGCTACGACGCCCGCGACGGGTCTGCCCGGGTATTGGACTTCGAGGACTACCGCGCCACCGGCATCGCCGCCATGGACGTCGTGAACCTCCTCGTCACCACCGCCCTCCCGGTCTTTCCCGACTACCCGGAACACGGCTTCGACTGGCTGTACGACCAGGTCTTCAGCTCGGACCACTGGTTCCGGTCCGTACTGGAGCGGGGCCTGGACCACTACGCGACGCTCACCGGACAGCACCCCGGCCGCGTCCTCGACCTCCTGCCCTTCACCTGCCAGTGGCTCATCGAACGCATCGAGGCCGAGGGCCGCGACACCAGCCGTCTCTTCTACCGCACCTTCGTCGAACGCTACCTGGAGCGGCGGCCCGCGGCCCACGGGAGCACCCATGTCTGATCAGGAACGCACCACCCGTACCGACACCGTCGTCATCGGCGGTGGGCCCGCCGGACTGTTCGCCGCGCTGACCCTGGTCAGGGCCGGCCGGCGCGTCGTCCTCCTCGAAGCGGGCGGCGACATGATCGAAAGCCTGTGTCCCCGACTGGTGGCGCGCATGAACGGGCGGACGGTCCGCGACGCGGAGAAGTTCCGCCTCCAGTGCCCGCGCTGCACCTGCCTCACCGGACTCGGCGGCGCGGCCTTCCACTTCGACACCAACCTCGGATACATCTCCTCGCTGACCCGCTCCAAGATCGAGTCGGCGCCCGACGGGACGGTCCGCTCCTACAGCGGACTGGAGCGCGCCCTCGGCTCCTTCGACCGGGCCCAGGACCTCATCTCCGAGGCGTACCGCATCCTCTACGAGCTGGGGCTCCCGCCGGCCGGTCCGCCCCGGGAGACGAGCGGTTCCCTGCTCGGCGACGGCACCGTCTTCCAGCACGTCGACACGGCGTACTCGCAGAGCGTCACGGTGGACGACTCCCTCGTCGTCATCGCCCACCTCAAGGCCGAACTGGAGCGCGGCGGCGGCAGCGTCCTGCTCCACCACCGGGCCACCGACGTCGAGCCGCTGACCGGCGGCGGGTTCCACGTACGCGCCGACACGCCCGACGGGCCCGCCGCGTTCCGGGCCGACGACGTGATCGTCGGCGTCGGCAAACTGGGCCTGCCCTGGGTCCGCGACCTCGCCGGGCGCATCGGCGTGCGCCACCGGCCCAGCAGCCGCGTCGACCTGGGCGTGCGGCTGGAAGCCGGCCGCGAGGCACTCGCACCCCTCCTGGACGGCTGTCACAACCCCAAACTGTCGTTCCTCAACGAAGAGGGCCACTCGGTCCGGACGTTCTGCGTGTGCGAGGGCGGCCGGGTCATGCAGTACGGCTTCCTCGACGCGGTCGCCCTCGACGGGCAGCACTGCCTGAACCAGCCCACGACCAAGTCCAACCTCGGCATCCTCACCACCGTCGACCTGCCCGGGGGGACCGACGGCACCGACCACGCCGCCGCGTACGCGAAGCGCGTCTGCGCGTACGGCGGTGGCAAACCCGTCGTCAGCACCGTCGACGAACTGTCCGGACGGCCCGCACCCGAGGGACCGCTCACCACCAGCCTCATCAACTACCACCACGGCGACCTGCGCGACTGCCTGCCCGCGTCCACCGTCCGTGACGTCCTCACCATGGTCGACCGGCTCAACACCCTTCATCCGGGACTGGTCCCGGGCACCGCCACGGTCGCGGCGCCCGTCGTCGAACGCCTCTTTCCCGACCTGGACCTCTCCGACGACCTGGAGTCGTCCGTGCCCGGGCTGTACTTCGTCGGCGACAGCTCCTCGAAGATCATCGGCATCACGTACGGGGCGGCCACCGGCATGGCCGCCGCCCGCTCCGTGCTGCACCGCAGGGTCGCCGCGGGCGCGGGCGCGGCCACGGGCGGGGGGCACTGATGCTCGTCCTCCCGCACCGCATACCCGGCGCCGGGCAGCCGCACTTCGAGCAGTGCACGGTCCCGCTGTCCGCGCCCGCGGCCACCCTGCTCGGCGGCCCCGACGGGCATCTCGCGCTCGCCGCCCTCAGCCATCTGCTGCTCCACCGGTACGGAACCGGCTGGGAGGTGCTCGGCGCCGCCGGCGACACCCCGGTGCGCTACGTCCGCGCCGAGGACCAGGAGACCGGCACCCTGGAGGCACTCACCGGAGCGGCGCGTCCCGCCGCCGCCCGGCCGCCGGTCGACGGCGAACCGTACGTGGCCGTCCTGTCGGCCCGCCCGGTCACGCTGCCGGCCGCCCTCGGGCGACCCGTGTGGACCGCTGCCGCGGAGGGCCCGGGCCTGTGCCTCACGTACGACAGCACCGTCCTGGACGCCGCCACCGCGGAGCGCGTGGCAGCGCACCTGGCACTGCTCGCCCACCACGCGGCGCAGCGGCCCCTGACCCCCGCGGGCACCATCGACCTGCTCGGGCCGCACGAGCGGGAACTGCTGCTGGACACCTGGAACGCGCCGCACACACCCCACACGGACACCACCCTGCACCGCATGATCCGCGAGCAGGCCGCCCGCACACCCGACGCGATCGCCCTGCGAGACGGCGCCGCCGAGCTGACGTACGGCGCACTCGACGCCGCCTCGGACCGGTTCGCCCACCGGCTGCGCCCGCACGTGGACGAGCCCGGCGCCCTCGTCGTACTGACCGGCGACCGGGACCTCACCCTCTTCACCGCCGTCCTCGGCATCTGGAAGGCCGGCGCCGGGTTCGTCCACCTCGACCCGCACCTGCCGGACCTGCGGGCCGAGGAGATCCTCCGCCTCACCGCGCCCGTCGCGACGCTCACCACCGCGTCCGGGCACAGGGTCGTCGCCGGCCGCGCCCTCGACGCGGCCGCGTTCCTCCGGCAGCCGCTGCCCGGCAACCGGCCCACCGCGGCTGGGGATCCGCCCGGCGCACCCGACGACCGGGCCGGCGCACCCGCCGACCCGCCCGGCGCACCCGACGACCGGGCCCGTCCCGACACCACGGCCTACGTCCTGTTCACCTCCGGCAGCACGGGCGCCCCCAAGGGCGTCGTCCGCCCGCACCGCATGCACACCTCCCGCATCCGGCTGGAGCAGGGGATGTACGCCATGGGGCCGGACGACCGGCACCTGCTCAAGTCGCCCATCAGCTTCCGCGAGTTCGCGTGGCCGCTGGCGACCGGCGGCACGGCGGTGCTGGCCGCGCCCGGCAAGGACCGGGACGACCGCTACCTCGCGGAACTCATCCGCGACCAGCGCGTCACCACGGTCAGCTTCGTGCCCTCGATGCTGCGGCTGCTGCTCACCCAGCCCGCGTTCCGGACGGCGCCCGCGCTGCGCCACGTCTTCGTCGGCGGTGAGGCACTCGGACAGGACCTCGAGGACGAACTGCGCGGCCTCGGCTTCGCGGTCCACAACACGTACACCCTCAGCGAGGCCGACTACGTGTGCCACCGCACCGGACCGCTCGCCGTCCCCCGCCCCGAAGGGGCACCCGGCACGGTCGTCGGCGTCCCGCTCGACATGCGGATCTACCTCTGCGACGCGGCGGGCCGGCTCGTACCGCCCGGCGTCGTCGGGGAGATCCACACCGGGGGCCCCGGACTGGCCGACGGCTACCTCGGCCGCCCCGACCTGACCGCCGAGCGCTTCCGGCCCAACCGGCTGGACCCCGCCGGGCCCGAGGTCCTCTTCCGTACCGGGGACCTCGCCCGCCACCTGCCCGACGGCCAGGTCGAGTACGTCGGACGCGCCGACGACCAGGTCAAGGTGCGCGGGCAGCGGGTGGAGCCCGTCGAGGTGGAGACCGTGCTGCGCGCGCACCCGGGGGTCGCCAACGCGGCCGTGGTGGGGACCCCGGACCCCGACCAGGGCGCCGTCCTCGTCGCCTACGTCGTCCCCGAGGGCGACGAGGTGCCGCCCGAGCGGCTGCGCGAGCACCTCGCCGCCCGGCTGCCGGACTTCATGGTGCCCGCGCACCTGGCCTCGGTCCCCGCCCTGCCCCTCCTCGGCAGCGGCAAAGTCGACCGCAAGGCGCTGCGCGTCCCACCGCGCACCCGCCCCGCCCTCGACGTGCCGTACGCCCCGCCCACCACCCCCGACCAGGAGCGGGCCGCCGCACTGGTGGCGCGCGTCCTCGGCCTGGACACCGTCGGCGTCGACGACGACTTCTTCGACCTGGGCGGCGACTCCCTGCGCCTGATGCTGCTGCGCGGCTCACTGGAGTCGGCCTGCGGACGCGAGATCGCCCTGGCCGACGTCTTCGCCGCCCGCACCCCGCGCGGCCACGCCCGTCTCCTCGGCGAGGCGTCCGAGCACCACGGCACCGGCACCGGCGCCGTCCCGGCACGCCGCCCCGCCGAACGGCGGCGCCCGCCGCGGCGCGGGAGCGCCGCACCGGCCGCCCGCACCCGCACACGCCCGTCCGAAGGAGGCGAACCGAGATGAACGCGCCCCTGCCCGGCCACCCGAACCCGAACCCGGCTCCGGCTCCGGCCGCGGCCCCGGACGACGAGTACGCCGTCGCCGTCGTCGGCATGGCCGTGCGCCTGCCCGGCTGCGACAGCCTCGAGCGCTACTGGGAGATCCTCGCCGCGGGCGAGGACAACATCACCCGACGTGCGCGCACCACCGGCTCGTTCGTCCCGGCGTACGGCTCGATCCCGCGGCCCGCCCACTTCGATCCGGCGCGCTTCGGCATCGCCCCCTCCGAGGCCCTGCTCCTGGACCCGCAGCACCGACTGCTGCTGGAGGCCGCCGACGAAGCGCTGGCCGCCGCGAACGTCGACCGCGTCCGCACCCCGGCCGTCAGCGTCTACGCGGGTGTCGGCCACAACGACTACGAGCGCTGGGTGGGCACCGCACTCGCCGGGCGCCCCGGCGTCGACGCCCAGGCCCTGGAGGTCACCAACCGGGGCGACTACGCCGCCACGCGCGTCGCCTACCGGCTCGGCCTGCACGGCGCCGCCGTGACCGTCCAGTCCGCCTGCTCCACCGCGCTCACCGCCGTCCACCTCGCCGTCCAGGACCTGCTCGGCCACGGCAGCGACCTCGCCGTCGCCGGAGTCGCCGCCGTACGGGTTCCGGCGCCGGGCGGCTACGGGGCACCGCTCGGCGGCATCGGCTCGCCGGACGGCGTGTGCCGGCCCTTCGACCGTGCGGCGGGCGGCTCCGTACCCGGTGACGGCGCCGGCGCCGTGGTGCTCAAGCGCCTCGCCGACGCGGTGCGCGACGGCGACGAGGTCTGGGCCGTCGTCCGCGGCACGGCCATGAACAACGACGGCTCCGGCAAGTCCGGCTTCGCGGGCGTCGACCCGGCCGCGCAGGCCGAAGTCATCCGGGCCGCGCTGAACGTCGCGGGACTCGAACCCGCGGACATCGACTACGTCGAGGCGCACGGCAGCGGGACCCGCATCGGTGACGCCGCCGAGTGGACCGCGCTCGGCGAGGTCTTCGCCGACGTGCGCCGCCCCGTCCACGTCGGCGCCGCCAAGGCGGGCCTCGGCCACCTGCGGGAGGCCGCGGGTCTCGCCGGACTCGTCAAGGCCGTGCTGTCGCTGCGCCGCGGGCGGCTCGTCGCCACCCCGCACTTCGAGCGGCTGCCCACCGACCTCGCCCGTACGGAGGGGCCGTTGCGGCCGCTGGGCGAGGCCCTCGACTGGCCGGCCGCCGCGGACCGCCCCCGGCGCGCCGGAGTGAGCGCCTTCGGCCTCGGCGGGACCAACTGCCACGTCGTCCTCGAAGAGGCCCCTACCCGCCCGCGCGCCGCCGGGGAGGGGTCGGGGGGCGCGGAGTTGGTGCTGCTCTCCAGCCACCACCCCGACGCCCTGGACGCCGACCTCGCCGCCGTGCGCGACCACCTCGACCGCACCCCGTCGTGCACGGCCGACACCGCCTGGACCACGCAGACCTCACGCCACCGCCACCCGCACCGCGGCTACGCCGTCATCACCCCCGAGGGCGGAGCCGGGGCGGCGTTCGCGGCCGACCGGCTGCGCGTGCAGCGCGGGCGGGCCCCGGCGCAACCGCCCGAGGTGGTCTTCGTCCTGCCGGGCATCGGCAGCCACTACCCCGGCATGGGCGCCGACCTGGCCCGCACCGACCCCGTCTTCGCGGCGCACCTGCGGACCGCCGTCACGATCGCCGACGAGCTCACGGACGGGGCCGTCGGCCGGTCCTTCGCCGCGCCACGGGCGCGCCCCACCGGTGACGGCAGCCGCGTCGACCTGCGCGCCCTGCTGCGCCGCGACGGCGCCGGCCGACCGCCCCAGCGCGAGCTGCGCCAGGTCCACCTGTCCCTGTTCTGCCTTGAACACGCCATGGCCCGCACGCTCATCGACCTCGGCATCCGGCCCGCGGCCCTCCTCGGGCACAGCCTGGGGGAGTGGGTGGCCGCGGTGCTGGCCGGCGTCATCGGCCTCGACGACGCCATGGCGGCCGTGGCCCGCCGCGCCGACCTCGTCGTGACGGCCGGGGAGGGCGCGATGCTCGGCGTGCTCGCCTCCGCCGCCGACGTCGAGCGGTACGCCGTCGACGGCACCTGGCTCGCCGCCGACAACGGGCCCGGGCACTGTGTCTTCTCGGGGCGCCCGGCCGCGGTCGCGGCACTCGCCGAACGGCTGCGCGGCGACGGCTTCACCGTCCTGCCGGTCGACACCGCGCACCCCTTCCACACACCTCAGCTCACGCGGGCCGCCGACCTGCTCGGGGAGGACCTGCGCGCCGTACGGCTGAGCCCGGCGCGCATCCCGATCGCCTCCAGCGTCCTCGGCCGCTGGCTCGACGGAGAGGTGCCCCAGCCCTCCTACTGGCGCGACCACATGGTCGGCCGCGTCCGGTTCCGCACCGCCGCCGGGCTGGTCCTGGCCCGCCACCGCGTCCTGATCGAGGTCGGCCCCGGCACCGCCCGCCCGTGGATCGGCCAGAGCGACCCGGACGCCGTGTGCGTACGGACCGTGCGGCAGTCCTACGAGCACGTGCCCGACCGGCAGATCCTGCTGGAGGCCCTCGGGGAGCTGTGGACCCACGGCGTCGAAGCGGACTGGGAGCGCCTGCACCCGGCCCCCGGGCGCCGGACGACACTGCCGCCCAGGAACCTGGTGCGGCGCAGGTACCTGCCGGACACGGCGCCGCCCGCCGACCCCTTCGCGCACCCCGCGTCCGCTCCGGCGGGCGCCGCGGCCGCGGCCGCCGGCGGGGGAGACGAAGACGCACGGGAGCACCGGCCGGAGCCGGCGGCGGAGCCGGTGACGCCCTCGACCGTGGCCGGATTCCTCGCGGAGCGCTTCCGCCTCCTCCTCGGCCTGCGCCAGGTTCACCCCGAGGACCACTTCTTCCACCTCGGCGGGGACTCGCTGATGGGCGTCCACCTCATCTCGGGCCTGAAGGAACTCACCGGCAGAGCCGTGCCCTCCTCGGTCGTCTTCGCCTCCGCGACGCTCGGCGGCATGACGCGCGAGGTGGAGGACTGGCTGGCCACCCCGGAGCAACAGCGACCGGAGCCCATCGAGAACGAAAGCCGGACGCCATGACCCCACCCACCATCGGAGTGCTCGGAGCCGGAGTCATCGGAGCCAGCGTCGCCCACGCCGCCGCGGCGGCCGGGTACGCGGTGACGCTCGTCGACTCCGACGCCGCCGCACTCGACACCGCCCGCGCCGCCGTCCGCCGCCACCAGCGGCTCGCCACCCTCCTCGGCGGCGCGGGCGCCCCCGCACTGGACATCCGCCCCTCCACCGACCTCGCGGCCCTGAGGGACGTGGAGCTCGTCGTGGAGAACACCACCGAGTCGGAGGAGGCGAAACGAGCCCTCTACCCGGAGCTGGAGAAGGTCCTCGCCCCCGGCACGACCATCGCCGCCAACACCTCCGCCGTTCCCATCGGCCGGCTCGCCGAACAGCTCGCCGACCCGGGCCGCGTCGTCGGCGTCCACTTCATGAACCCGGTCGACCGGATCGGCATGGTCGAAGTCGTCCGCGGCGAGGACAGCTCCGACGCGGCCATGCGGGACGTCGACCTGATGCTGCGGCGTCTGGGCAAGGAGGCCGTCGTCGTCCGGGACGCGCCCGGCTTCGTCATCAACCGCGTCCTCATGCCGGTCGTCAACCTCGCCGCCGCCGTCGTCGCGGACGGCGTCGCCACCCCGAGCCAGGTCGACGACCTCTTCAAGGGCTGCCTCGGTCACACCTCGGGGCCGCTTCGCACCGCCGACCTCATCGGCATCGACACCGTCGTCCGCACCCTGGAGGTGCTGCACGACCACTACGGAACCGACGAGTTCGCCACCCATCCGGCGCTGCGCCGGATGGTCGACCAGGGCCTGCTCGGCACCAAGAGCGGCCGCGGCTTCTACTCCTACGACGGGAACTGAACCATGGCTTCCCCGCACACCACCTCCACCCGGTCCCACACTCCTGACGAAGTGACGTCCACCGTACGGGAGTTCATTGCCCGGCTCAGCGGGCGTCCCGGCATCACGGACGACAGGCCGCTCATCTCCGACGGCGTCCTCGACTCCGTGGCCGCCGTCCAGATGGTCGACTTCGTCGAGCGCACCTTCTCCATCGAGATCGGCGACGAGGACCTCGAACTCGTCCACTTCGACTCGATCCGGGGTCTCGCCGGGCTCGTCAACCGCAGGCTGGCGGCCTCGTGACCGGCTCCGCGCCCGAGGCACTCCTGGAGGCACTGCGCGACGACGCGTTCGCCGCCCGGGCCACGGCTTGGGAACGCGCGGGCGCCGTACCGCGCGAGGACATCGACGCACTGGCCGGCCTCGGACTGCTCGGCCTGACCGTGGACACCGCCCACCACGGCAGCGGGACGCCGCTCGCCGCCGTCACCGACGTGCACCGCCTGGTGGCCGCCGCCTCACCCAGTCTGCACAGCCTTCTCGTCGTCCACGCCATGGTCTGCCACGCGGTACGCCGCTGGGCCGCTCCCGCGCTGCGCGACACGCTGCTGCCCGACCTGGCGACAGGCCGGATCCTCGCCGCGTTCGCGCTCACCGAGCAGGAGGCCGGCGCGGACATCGGCGCCCTGACCACCACCATCGAAAGCGACGGCGACACCCTGCGGGTCACCGGCACCAAGCGCTGGCTGTCGTTCGGCCAGATCGCCGACACGTACCTCGTCTTCGGCAGCACAGCGGGGCGCGGCAGCTGCGCACTGGTGGACGCCGGTGCGGGCGTACACGTCGGCGCGGAACCCGTCACCGCGGGGCTGCGCGCCGCACGGCTCGCCCGCGTCACGTTCGACGGCGCCACCGTACCGGCCGCCCGCGCGGTCGGCCGCCCCGGCTTCGGCATCCCCTTCGTGGTGACGTCCTGCCTGACGCTGGGCAGGCTGTACGTCGCCGCCGGCGCCGTGGGCGTCGCGGAGGCCGCCCTGCGCCTCGCCGCCGACCACGCCGCCACCCGCGCCCAGGGCGGTGCCACCCTGGGCGACCGGCAACTCGTCCGGGGGCTGCTCGCCGACGCCGCGCTCGCCACCGACGCCGCCGCCCGCTACGTACGGCAGACCGCCCACGAGGTCGAGGACCGGGCACCGTCCGCCGCGGTGACCGTCGCCCGCGCCAAGCTGCTGGCCAGCCGTGCGGCGAGCACCGCCACCGCCACCGCCTCCCGGCTCCTCGGCGCGGCCGGACAGGCCGAGGACCACCCGCTGGCCCGGCTGCACGCCGCCGCGCGCGTCCACGAGGTCATCGAGGGGCCGACCGAGGTGCTCCAGGACATCGTCGCCGCCGACCTCCTGCGCGGCCGGGGCGGCACCACGGACCGCGCACCGGTCCGGACGGCGGCGCACCACGGAGAGGACGACACCCATGCAGAACACTGAGCCGCACACCCCGGCCGCCCCGCGGGTCAAGTGCGTGGTCTGGGACCTGGACGACACCCTGTGGGACGGCACGCTGCTCGAAGGCGACGACCTCAGCGTCCCCGAAGCCAACCGGAGGCTGGTCCGGACCCTCGACGAGCACGGCATCCTCCAGTCCGTCGCCAGCCGCAACGAGCCAGGCCCGGTCGCGGAGCAGCTGAGCGCCTTCGGCCTCGACGCGTACTTCCTCTACCCGCAGGTCGGCTGGTCGGCCAAGTCCGCCTCGCTGCGCGCCGTCCTCCGGGAGCTGAACATCTCCCCCGACAGCGTCCTGTTCGTGGACGACTCGGAGTTCGAGCGGGCCGAAGTGGCCAGCGAACTGCCCCAGGTGCGGTGCATGACCAGGCAGGAGCTGCACGCCCTGGTGGCCGACGGCGGTGTGCTGCCCGCGCAGGTCACCGACGACGCGCGGCGCCGCCGGTCGATGTACCTGGCGGAGAGCAGGCGCCGCAGCCACGAGGTGGCGTTCGACGGGCCGGGGGAGGAGTTCCTGCGTTCGCTCGACATGACCCTGCGCGTGCGCGAGGCGACTCCCGCGGACCTCGCCCGCGCCGCCGAACTGACCCAGCGCACCCACCAGCTCAACACCACCGGCATCACCTTCGACGAGGCCGAGCTCGCGTCGCTGACACGGCACCCGGACCACCGCGTGCTCGTCGCCGAACTCGACGACCGCTTCGGCACGTACGGCACGATCGGCCTCGCCGTCATCGGTACCGGCCGGACAGACGCGGCAGCGGTGGCGGACCCGCACGCCGACGCCGCGCCCCCGTGGACGATCCGCCTGCTGCTGATGTCGTGCCGGGTGATGGGCCGCAACGTCGGCTCCACCCTGATCGCGGCCGTCGCCCGGCTGGCCGCCGCGCACGGTGCCGGCACCGTCGCCCTCTTCCGGCCCACCGAACGCAACCGGCAGATGCTCGTCACCTACCGGTTCGCGGGATTCACCGTCGAATCCCGTACGGACGACCTCGTCGTCCTCTCCCTCCCCGACGAGCGCCGCCCGGCCGTGCCCGGCTACGTGCGCCTCGTCGTCGACGACAACCCCGTCGCCCCGCGCGGCACGACCAAGGAGCTGACCGCATGAAGGCCTTCACCCAGAGCTGGACCGACACCTTCTCCTCCGTGTACTCGGAGGAGCCGCTCGCCACACTCTCCTGGTTCAACGCCTCTCCGGGCCTCGAACTCGTCAAGCGCGTCATCGACGGCACCCTCAAGCCCGGCCAGCGCCTCATCGACCTGGGCAGCGGCCCGGGCGTCGACGCCGTGTTCCTGTCGGTTCAGGGACTCGACGTGACGGGTGTCGACCTGTCGGCCGACGCAGTCGCCCGTGCCCGCAAGTGGGCCGAACTCGCTGGCGCCTCCGCGGACTTCGTTGAGGGCGACGTGCTCGACGTGCCGCTCCCGGACGGCTCGGCCGATGTCGTCACCGACTCGTTCGTCTTCCACAACATGCGCGACGAGGCACGCGGCCGGTACGCCGACGAGGTGCACCGCCTGCTGAAGCCGGGCGGGCTCTTCCTCCTCAACTCCTTCTCCGACCACATGGTCGAGGGCACCGGACCGCGCCGCATCACCAGCGACGAGATCCTCGGGACCTTCCGCTCCGACCGTTTCACCTGCGTGGGCCTGTACGTGTACCGCAACGTCCCCACGCGCACCAAGCCCGACCAGTTGCACTGGTTCGGCGAATTCCGGGCCCGCTGATGCGCGTCGTCGTCACCGGGGGCGGCCGGGGCATCGGACGCGCCGTCGCGCTCGGTTTCGCCGAGCGCGGCGCCCAGGTCGCCCTGATGGCCCGCACCGCCGCCCAAGTGGAGTCGGTGGCCGCGGAGATCGAGGCTCTCGGAGCCGAGAGCCTCGCGCTGCCGGCCGACGTCGGGGACGAGCGGCAGGTGCAGCGTTGCGCCGAGCGGGTGACCGAGACGTTCGGCGGCGTGGACGTGCTCGTCAACGCCGCCGGGCTGTTCGACATGGGCCCCACCACGGAGTTCTCCGTGGACGACGCCCGCGCACTGCTGGACACGAACGTCATCGGCACCTTCCTCACCTGCAAGGTCTTCGGCAGGCACCTGCTGGAGCAAGGCCACGGCAAGATCGTCAACTTCTGCTCGCTGCTGTCGTACACCGCGTTTCCCGAACGGGCGCTGTACGCGGCGAGCAAGGGTGGCGTCCTGCAGCTGACCCGCAGCCTGGGCGTCGAGTGGGCCGCACGCGGCGTCAACGTCAACGCGGTGGCCCCCGGCATGATCCGCATCGAGACCCCGCACCCGGCCGCGCTCACCGAGGACGCCATCGTCGGGCGCATTCCCGCCGGCAGGCGCGGCAGGCCGCAGGACATCGTCGGCCCCGTCCTCTTCCTGGCCTCCCCGGAGGCCGACTACATCAACGGCCAGACCCTGGTCGTGGACGGAGGCTGGCTCAGCTATGGATACCTCTGAACACCCCCTGTCCATCGGCGTCTTCCACGGCGCGTCCCCGGGACACTCGCCGCGCCACGTGGCAACGGCGAACGCACCGGGCGGCCTCGTCGCCGCCCGCGGCCACCGGCTGGTGTACGGCGCGGGCGGCGTCGGCCTGATCGGCGCGGTCGCCCGGGCCGCCGAGCCGGTCCGCATCGCCTCCGACCCGTGCGAGGCCCTCGACATGATCACCTCGGCCCGCGCCGGGGCCCCGGCGGGAGCGTCCGATGCCGGAGCGTGAACGCCGCACGGGGGTGGACCGGTGAGAAGGGCGGCACGCAGGAAGCCGCTGCCCCTCTACAAGGGGTTCCTCGCCGGATGGGGCGCCACCACGTTCGGGACCGGCCTCGTGCTGCCACTCATGGTGGCCTACCTACGGGAGGCGCTCGGTCTGCCCACCTCCGGCGTCTCGCTGTACTTCGCGCTGTTCGCGATGGCCGGTCTCGTCGTGAACCCGCTCGCGGGCAAGGTCGGGAAGCGCTACGGCCCCGGCCTGTCCGCGATCGGAGCCACCGTCCTCCAGGCCGCCGGCGCGGCCTGGCTGGCGGCGGCGGACTCGATGGCCTCCACCATGCCCGCGGCCTGCCTCTCCGGGGCGGGCACCGGCGCCTACTACGCGGTGCAGACGCCGCTGCTCACCAAGGTCTTCGGCACCTGCGAACTCAGCCGCGTCCTCTCGGGGCAGCACCGCGTCTCCGCCCTGACCGTCGCCGTCGGCGCGCTGCTCGGCGGCCAGGCCGTGGAGCACCTCGGTGAGGCGGGGTACGCCCTGTGCCTGGTCGCCAACGCGGTCAGCTACCTGCTGCACGGAGCCGTCCTCGTCCGTCTCCGGCGGGTGGAGCGACGGCCGGCCGAGCCGGGCACGGACGGGGCCGGTTCCGCCGTACCCCGGGACGACGGGGGCGACCGGGGCACGGCGCTGCGCGACAGGGTGTTCCTCCGGCTCCTCCTCATGCAAACGGCCCTGGTCGTCTTCGGCCTCGCCCAGGTGGACGCCGTGGTTCCCGCGATCCTACGGAACGCGGACCTGTCCGTGTCCGCCATCAGCGTCGTCGTCGCCTGCAACACCGTCGGCGTCATCGCCTTCCAGGGCCTCGCCCTGCGGGTCATCGAACGGATCGGGTACGTCGCCGCGCTGACGGCGGCCATCCTGGTCTGGGTGGTCGCCATGGGGGCGCTGACGGCCGCGGTGCTGGTGCCGGGGACGGGCGTGCGCCTCCTGTTCGGCGCGCTGTTCGGGCTGGTCTTCGCCGTCGGCGAATGCCTGATCGCGCCGAGTGTCCAGCCGCTCGTCACGCTGACCGCCCCGCCGGCGCGGCTGGAGAGCTACGCCGCGGCCACGTCCCTCGCCCACGGCCTCGGCGCGTTCCTCGCGCCCCTGGTGCTGCTGCCCGTGGTGGACGGAGGCGGGGTGTGGAGCTACCTCGCCCTGCAACTCGGCGGCTACGGCCTCGCGCTGTACGCCCTGCTCTCGTTCCGCGGCCGCAGCGTCCGCCGCCTCGCGGCCGCCCCTCCGAGCAAGGAGACGACCCCGTAGAAGAGCCCATCGCATCCCCCGAGTCCCCCCGGTGCGCGCCACCGCAGGGGCGGCCCGTACCCGGCGATCTGCCCGGGCAGGGCGAGGCCGCCGTCTGGGTCGTCCCCCTGGAGTCCGTCCCCTACGGGCGTCCGGAACTCGTGCTCGACCGACGGGAGGGCGCGCGGGCGGCGGCGTTCCACGACGACCGCGCGCGACGCCGGTACGTCGCCTCGCACATCGCGCTGCGGACCGTCCTCGGCGGGTGTCTCGGCATCGCGCCCCGCGAGGTGCGGCTGACCCGCGAGACCTGCGGTCTGCCGCACTGCGCGCAGCCGCACGGACGGCCCACCCTGGCCGGCGGGGCGCCGGCCGTCGAGTTCTCCCTGTCCCGCTCGGGAGGCCTGGCCGTCGTGGCGCTCGCCGCAGTCGCCGTCGGCGTCGACGTCGAGTCGCGGGCCTTCCGCCACCCGGACAGCCCGCTCGACGGCATGATCCGCCGCCTGCACCCGGCCGAGCGCGCGGCGCTCGCCGAACTGCCGACCGCACAGCGGGAGGAGGGCTTCCTGAGCTGCTGGGTGCGCAAGGAGGCGTACCTGAAGGGCATCGGTACGGGACTGCCCGGCGGGCTGGCCGGCCAGTGCGTGGGGCTGGCAGCCGACCTCGCCGCGGACGGGAGGGGGCCGGCGCCGACTCCCCGGGGGTGGGCCTTCGCCGACCTCGACCTGCCGCCCGGCCACCGCGCGGCCCTCGCCGTCGCCGTACCGGACGGCGGGGCGTCCCGGACACCACCGGCCCTGACCGTCCGCACCCTCCGCCCGCCTCCGTGAGCACACGAAAGGCCGAACGGCCTGGAGAAGCATTAGTGACTGCATTAGTGACTGATCTTGACAACTGGTCATAGAGACACTTGACTCACTATCACCCCACCCCGTCCGAACACCGCCGGACGCGATCGGACCGAGAGGAACGCACGTGACACACGACAGTGCGGGCAGCCGCGAAACGCTGCTCGTCGTGGGGTCGGGCTACCGCGCCGGCCACGAACGCCTGCTGGCCCAGATGGCCGCGGACGCCGACCTGCTGCTGCTCAACCCCGAACCGGTGACCTGGCAGCGGCACCTGGTGCAGGCGGCCGGGGTCTTCGACGCCTGCGGCAGCGGCGCCGACGAGAACGCGCTGCGGGCCGCGAAGGCCCTCCTGGACCGGCGCCGGGTCGCGGCCGTGGTGACGTACGAGGAGACCATGGTGGTCACCGCGGCCCGCCTGGCCCGGAGCCTCGGGCTGCCGGGGGTGCCGGTGGCGGCGGCCGAGCTGGCGCGCGACAAGCACCGCCAGCGCACCCTGCTGGGCGACACCGGGATCTCGCCGACCCGCTCCCTCCTCGTCCACGACCTCGCCGCGGCACGCCGGGCCGCCCGCGAGATCGGCTACCCCCTGATGGTCAAACCGCGGGGCCTGTCCGGCAGCGCCGGGGTCCGCCGGGTGGACGAGGAATCACAATTCGACGCCGCTTTCGACGCGGCCCTGCACGCGGACAAGATGGGCCTGGAAAGCGAGGGAATCCTCGTCGAGGAATTCCTGGAGGGCTTCGAATTCGACGTCGACTGCCTCGTGCACGACGGTACGGCCACCCCGGTCTCCTGGGCGCGCAAGATCTGGGCGTACGACCCCTACCCGGTCGAGGCGGGCTTCATCACCGGAAACGGCACCCTGGGCCGAGCCGAGATGACCGAGGGCTTCGACCTCGCCTGCCGCAGCGTCCTCGCCGCCGGCATCGACCGCACGGTGGCCCACGTCGAAGTGAAGATGACCCCGGCCGGCCCGCGCATCATCGAGCTGAACGCGCGACCGGGCGGCGACATCGCCTCCCGCATCGTCGAACTGGCCCGCGGCGTGCGGCTCGGTTCGCTGCTCGTCTCCGCCGCCCTGGGCCGCCCGCCGCAGACCGCGTCCAGCGGGGACCGCGCGGCCGGCATCCGCTTCCTCTACCCCCGGTCCCGTCAGCGCTTCGACGGCCTGGCCGAAGCCGCCACGCTGCGCGGCCGCCCCTGGATCCACGAGATCAGCGAGCTGCGCCCGCGCGGGGAGACGGTGACACCCCCTCCGGAGGACCTCTACGGACGGGTCGGCTACGTCATGGCCACCGGCCCGCACGCCGACGAGGTCGAGGACCGCCTGCTCCTCGCCCACCACGAACTGCGCGTCCTCGGCTCCTGACCGCCCGACGCCCCCTCCACCACACCCCACCGACCTGCCACGCCCTCCGCCGGCCCGGCACCGACCGCGCCGGCCCACGACAGACCACGAGAGAGGCCCGAACCATGACCGAGTGGAAGCCTGAAACGTACGGCCCCCGCTGGAAGAACGTGTACGACCACATCGACTGGCCGGAGCCCGAGGGCGCCGTCGAGTTCCTCGCCAAGCGCGTGGGCGGCGGCCGGGCACTCGAACTCGCCATCGGGACCGGCCGGGTCGCCCTCCCCCTCGCGCAGCGCGGCGTGCCGCTCGACGGGCTCGACGCCTCCCCGGAGATCGTCGACGTGATGCGCACCAAGCCCGGCGGCGAGTCCATCGAGGTGTCCATCGGCAACATCGCCGACTTCACCTCCGAGCGCCGCTACTCCCTCATCTTCCTGCTGCTCAACTCGCTGTACGCGCTGCAGACGCAGGAAGAGCAGATCCAGTGCTTCGAGTCGGTGGCGGCCCACCTGGAGCCCGGCGGACTGTTCGTCGTGGAGACGTTCGTCCCCGACCCGACGCGCTTCCGCTTCAACGGCCGCGCCCACGTGTACGACGTCGGGCTCGACCACGTGCGCATCGAGGCCGACACCTTCGACCGGGCCACCCAGCACATCAAGGAGAACCACATCGAGATCCGGGAGGACGGCATCAAGCTCTACCCGGCCTTCCTGCGCTACACGTGGCCCTCGGAGCTCGACCTCATGGCCAGGATCGCCGGACTGGAGCTCAGCGAGCGCTGGGGCGACTGGGGCAACGTCCCCTACGACACCCACTCGGAGAACCACATCGGCGTCTACCGCAAGGCGAGCTGACAGCGTGCCGGACGAAGTGACGCCCGCCGTCCTGACTCCGGCGGTGGCCGACGCCCGATGCGATCCCGGGCTGCCACCGGCCGGGCCCCGCACCGGGCGTCCCCATCCGGTGGCGGCCCTCGTGGACCGGATCGGGGACCTGTTCACACCCCTCGGCTTCGACGTCGTCGACCTGCCCCTGCTGGAATCGGCCGGCGACAACTTCGACGTGCTCGGCTACCCGCAGGACCACCCGACCCGGACCCGCCTGAGCTTCTTCCCCGCACCGGACCTGGTCCTGCGCACCCACGCGACCTCCGGCGGCCCGCAGGCCATGCGGGCCGCCGCCCCCGGTCCGCTGCGGACCCTGCTCGTGGGCACCTGCTTCCGCAACGAACTCTCCTCTCCCTACTCCGGCTCCCAGTTCACCCAGATCGACGGACTGGTGGTCCAGCCGGGCACGGGCCTGCCGGACCTCATGGGGCTCTTCGACCGGCTGGTGTCCGGCCTGTTCGGACGGGGACACCCGTGGCGCGTGCGGCGCGGCGACTATCCCTTCGCCTCACCGGGATTCGCCGTGGAGGTCGCCTGCCCGCGCTGCGGCCCCGGCTGCGAGGAGTGCGAGGGACGCGGGCACGTCGAGATCGGCGCCGGCGGCATGCTCCGTGACGACGTGCTCACCGCTGGGGGCTACGACCCGGACCGGGTCGTGGGGCTGAGCTTCGGCTGCTCCGTCGAGCGCCTGATGAGGCTCACCCACGGGCTGACCGACATCCGGGAACTGCTGGTCAACGACCCGCGCCTGCTGGAGCAGTTCGATCACGCCTGCCTGCCGGTCGGGCCGTCGGAGAAAGGAACCGACCGACCGTGAGAATCCCCCTGGCCTGGCTGGAACAGGAGTGCGGCGGCGACGTCGACCGCGCCGCGCTGCTCGACGGTCTCCACGAGAGCGGCGCACGCGCCGTCCTGGACGCCGACCGCGCGGTGGAGGTCGAGCCACCGCCCGCGCTCGCCCACCTCGGATCCGTACGCGGCCTGGCAGCCGAAGTCCGCGCGCGGGGCGGCCGTGCGCCGCTCGCCCCGCTCGAACTGTCGCGCCTGCCGAACGGACTCGCGCTCACCGCCGAAGGAAACGTCCCGGGCCGGGTGGCGGCAGCCGTCGTCCGACTGCCGCACGCGGTCCGGCTCCCCGACGCGGCAGCGGACCGGCTGCGCGCTGCGGGCGTACCGCTCACCGGGACGGTGGCCGACCTGGCGGCGTACGTCGGGCTCGAAACGGGCCAGCCCCTCGGCGCGGCCGACGCCCGGGCACTGGACCTCACCGGCCTGCGACTGCGGACCGCGGAGCCGGCCGCACCCGCTGCCGGCGACGGCCCCCGCACGCCCCCCGGCAGCTGGGTGCTGTCCGCGGGCGAACGGACGGTGGCCGCGCTGGGACGCGACGCTCCGCCGAGCGCCGTTTCCGCAGACGGCCGCGCGACGCTGGTGTGGGCCTGGTGGCTCGACCCGAGGGCCGCGCACGCCGCGCCCGGGACCGGTCCGGAGCCGGACACGCACGCACCGCCCGCCGTACGCGGACACGACCCGGAGTCCTGCGACCGCGCGGTGGCCCGCCTGGCCCGGCTCGTCACCGAGTGGGCGGGCGGAACCGTCACGGCGGCCGGCCGCGCCGGCGCGGCGGCACCCGCCCCGCGCGTCCTGCACCCGGACCCCGGCGAACTGCGCCGGCTGGTCGACCCGGACCTCGACCTCGCGACCCTGACCTCCCTGCTGACCGCGGGCGGCACGGCGGTCGAGCCCCGCCCGGAGGGCGGCCCGCTGCACGTCACGGTGGACGCCCGGCGCCCGGACCTGGACGGTGTCCCCGCGCTCGCCGGTGAGGTGGCCCGCATCCGGGGGTACCGGACGGTGCCGTGCCGGCTGCCGCCTTCCACCGCGGGCCCGTGGCCGGACCCGGCGCGCCTCCTGCGGCGCGGCCTCGCCGACGCCGCCCTGCGGCGGGGGCTGCAACAGGTGCTCTCCCCAGTGCTGTTGCGACCCTCGGAGCCCCTCACCGCGGTCGCCGCGCCACCGGGGGCCGAGCCCGTCACCGTGCACGGGCGGGCCGGGCTGCGCGAGATGCGGGTGCGCGGCTCCCTGCTGCCGGGCCTCCTCGGCAGCGCCGACCGGTCCCTGCGGCACACCGGAGCGGCCCACCTGTTCGAACTCGGCCAGGTCCCGCTGTCCGCCGCGTACGGCGACGAGTCCTGGCGGTTCGCCGCCGTCCTGAGCGGAGCCGCCGCACCCGCCTCGTTGGTCGAACCCCGGCCGCGGGCCGTGGGCTTCGCCGACCTGAGCGGCCTCTTGCGGACCTTGACCGGCGCGGCGGGGCAGGAGGCCCCGGAGCTGACCCCGCGGCCGTACGCGGACTTCGCGGCGGACGCCTCCTTCGCCGTCCGGGTGCAGGGCACCACGGTGGGCCGGGCGGGGCTGCTGTCCGAGGAGGCCGCGGCCCTGCTCGACGCGGCTGGGGAGCGGGTGTTCTGTGCCGAGCTGGACCTCGGCGCGCTGGGCGGCCTCACACCGGTCCCGGCGGCCGTGCGGCTGCCGGAGCCGCTGCCGCTGCCCGCGTTCAACGTGAGCGTCGTCGTGCCCGAGGCGGTGTCGGCCGCGGAGGTCCTGCGGGTGGTCGCCGAGGCCGGCGACACCGAGAGCCGGCTCGTCGCGGTGAAGGACCTGCTGCAGGGCGGGAGGGTGCCCGCCGGGCACCTCTCGCTCACCGTACGGGCGGAGTTCGTCGCCACGGACGGCGGCCCCCTCCGGGCGGAGGGGCGCCGCCGCCGGGAAACGGTGCTGCGGGCGCTCGCCGGCCGGGGGTGGAGCGGGCGATGAGGCACGAGGACACCCCGGGCCGCGAGAGCGCCGAGGAGGTGGTCGAGCGTTTCACCACCTGGCTGCGGGCCGACGAGTTCACCTGCCTGGGAGCACGGGCGGCGCTTCACCGCGGAGAGCTGGTGACCGGTGTCTACGGGGCTCTGGGCGACCAGGAGAGCCTGCACCGACTCCGCACGGACCTGCAAGGGTTCCTCACCGGCCGACTGTCGGAGCCCGGACGCTTCCACTCCTTCGCCGCGATCTTCGCCGGGTCCGATCCGGCGGACGAGGAGGAGTTCGAGCGCTTGCTGTGGCAGCAGTTGAGCGCACTCCACGCGATCGACCGCGCCGAGAACCCGTGGGCCCCCGACATCTCGGACGATCCGTGCAGCCCCCGTTTCGGGTTCAGCTTCGGCGGCCATCCGTTCTTCGTCATAGGCCTGCACCGACGTGCTTCGCGCATCTCGCGGCGCTTCGCCCTGCCGGCTCTGATCTTCAACTGCCACCGGCAGTTCGCCGAGCTGAAGCGCACCGGCGTCTACCAGGGGATGCAGACGAAGATACGCGGCAAGGAAGTGGCGCTGCAGGGTGATGTGAACCCCATGCTCGCCGAGCACGGCACGGTCTCCGAAGCCCGGCAGTACTCCGGGCGCGCGGTCCCGCCGCAGTGGAAGTGCCCGTTCGACCGGCCCGACTGACCGGCCCGACTGACCGGCCCGACTCACCGGCCGCCGACGGCGGGTGGCGCCCCTCGCACATCCGCCGGGTCGGAAGGAAACCCCGAGCCCGGGAATTCCGTCTTACGCGGATGCCACGGACAAGCGCGATTGTTCGTGCAGCTGCGAGGGGAGACACAAGAATGGCCGCAGGGTTCCGTTTCGAGGTACTGGGCAGGGTGCGTGCCTACCGGGGTGAGGTCGAGCTGCCGGTGGGTCCACCCCAGCAGCAGGCCCTCCTGTGCCTATTGCTCCTGCGCGCCAACCGGCACGTCTCCATGACGCAGATCGTCGAGGCGCTGTGGGCGCAGACGCCGCCGAGCCGGGCCGTCTCCACCGTCCGCACGTACGTCTGGCGGCTGCGCAAGCTGCTCGAACCGGAAGGGGACTCACCGACCGTTCTGGAACTGGCCGGCGACGGGTACCGGCTGGCCCTGTGCGACGAGGCGCTGGACCTGCGCCGGGCCGACGTGATGGCGGCCGAGGCCGCGCGGGCATCGGCCCGCGACCGGATGCCGCAGGCCGAGCGGTTACTGGCGAGCGCATTGAGCCTGTGGCAGGGGGAACCGCTGAGCGGCGTGCCCGGCCCGTTCGCGGAGCGTCAGCGCTCCCGGCTGGACGAGATGAGGCTGGCCCTCCTGGAGAAGCGCTTCGACCTGGCCCTGGACATGGGCCACCACCGCGCCGCCGTACCGGACCTGGTGGAACTCACCGAGGAGCACCCCCTGCGGGAGCGCCCCTACGGACTGCTGATGCGAGCGCTGTACGGGGCCGGCCGCCAGGCCGACGCCCTGGCGCTGTTCAACCGGGTGCGGGACCTGCTCGTCGTGGAGCAGGGCATCGAGCCGGGCCCGGAACTGTCCGAGGTGCACCGGCGGATCCTGGTCGGTGATCCCGCGCTGGCCGGACCCGCCCCGGCGCACGCCGCCGCGCATCCGGGGTGGGGCGCCGACACCGGCGCCGACACCGGCTC
Organism: Streptomyces antarcticus; assembly: GCF_026627255.1. Taxonomy (GTDB): domain Bacteria; phylum Actinomycetota; class Actinomycetes; order Streptomycetales; family Streptomycetaceae; genus Streptomyces; species Streptomyces antarcticus. The sequence continues at coordinate 142,096 of NZ_JAPNLM010000004.1, forward strand.
CGACACCAACACCGGATCCGGCTCCGGCTCCGACACCGGCGCCGACACCGGCGCCGAAACGCGGGCGGAGCCGGAGGGCGACATCGCCACGGAGCGGGAGCCGTCGCCGCCGGAGCGGCCCGCGTCGGCGCCCGCGCCAGCCGCACGGCCGGTGCCCGCCCAGCTCCCGTACGACGCGCCGGACTTCGTCGGGCGCAGCGAGGAGGTCGACGCCTGGTACGCCGTGCTGACCGAACCGGTGCGCAGGACCCCGGTCGTGCTGGCCGCCGCCGGAATGGGGGGCGTCGGCAAGACCTCCGTCGCCCTGCACGTCGCGCACCGGGCCCGCGCCCACTACCCGGACGGGCAGCTGTACGTCGATCTGCGCGGCGGCGGGAGCGACCCGGCGGAACCGGGCTACGTCCTGGCCGGCTTCCTGGCCTCGCTGGGAGTGCCCGAGGATGAGGTGCCCGACGGGGTCGAGGACCGCTGCCGGCTCTTCCGCTCGGTCGTCGACGGACGGCGGCTGCTGATCATGCTCGACAACGCCCGGGACGCCGCCCAGGTGAGGGGGCTGATCCCGGGGTCGTCCAGCTGCGCGGTCATCCTCACGAGCCGGTCGCCCCTGTTCGACCTGCCGCTGACGGCGCAGCTGCTGCTGAAGCCGTTCCGCACCGACGAGGCCCTGGCCCTGCTCGGTGCGATCATCGGGCGGGACCGGCTGGCCGTGGAGCACGGGGACGCCCTGGAGCTGATCGAGGCCTGCGGTCACCTGCCGCTCGCGGTGCGGATCGTGGCGACCCGGCTCTCGGCGCGGCCGGGCTGGACGGTGGCGACGCTGGCCGCGCGGCTGGCGGACGAACATCGGCGCCTCGCCGAACTGCGGGTCGGCGCAATGGCCATCGACGCCGCCTTCGAACTCGGCTATGAGCAGCTCACGACCGAGCAGGCACGGGCGTTCCGACTGGTGGCCCTGGCCGGTACGGCCCGCATCGGCATCCCCGCGGCGGCCGCCGTGATCGGTGTCGACGACTGCACGGCGGAGACCCTGCTGGAATCGCTGACCGATGCCGCGATGCTGGAGTCGGCCACACCGGGGCGCTACGGCTACCACGACCTCGTACGGGTCTACGCCCGCCAGCAGGCCGTCTCCCACGATCCCGAGGAGGCGGCGGAGGCCCTGGGCCGGCTGTTGGACTTCCTGCTCGCGACGGCCGCCAGCGCCTACCTGCACGCGGTCCCCGGAGATCCGGTGGCCGACGTGTTCGGCCCCCTGAGGTCGCGGGGCCTCGACTTCCCGGACGTGCACGCCGGCCGTGCCTGGGTGGCGGCCGAGGTCGACGGCCTGGTCGCCGCCGCGCTCAGCGCCGTCGCCCCGGGCGTGCCGGACACGGGGCAGGAGCGGCTGGGCAACGCGGTGGACCTGCTGCTGGCGGTCAGCCCCTTCACCCACGCCGTCTGGGACGACCGGATGGCGCCGGTGGCGCTGGCGCTCGCGGAGGCCGCGGAACGGACCGGCTGCCGGCGGAGCGTGGGGCGGGCGCGGGTGCTGTGCGGCGGCATAGCACTGCGCGCCGGCAGGGTCGCCGAAGCGGGGCTGCACGCCGGGCTGGCCGCCGAGGCGGCTCGGGCGGCGGGGGACATCTATGCCCTGCGCCAGGCCCTCAACGACCGCGGTCTGGTGGCGCAGTTCCTGCGCCACTTCGAGGAGGCGGCCGTCTGGTACGACGAGGCGATCGCCCTGGCGCACACCCTGGGCCACCGCTCGGGCGCGGCGGTGACGACTGTCAACGCGGCACTGGCCCGCGTGCGCAGCGGACGCCCCGAGGAGGCCCTTGCCTCCTGCGAGTCGGCCCTGGTGCTGATGCGGGAACTGGATGACAACGTTGTCGCCGCATATGCCCTGTATGTGAGCGCCCTGGCCCTGCACGAACTGGGCCGGTACGAGGAGGCGGTGGCCCGTTACGGCGAGGCCCTGACCGTGTGTCGTGCGACCGGGCTGCGGGAGCGGGAGGCCCAGGCGCTCTACCGGCTGGCGGAGACCCTGCGCGCCTCGGGGCGGCATCAGGAGGCGGTGCAGCACGCGGCCTCGGCGATCGCCCGCTGCGAGGAGGCGTGCTCGGAGCGGGACCTGGCGCAGGCGCTGGTCGTCATGGGGCGGACGCTGGCCGATCTGGGGGAGGGGGTCCGGGCCAGGGAGCACCTCGAGCGGGCCCGCGGCGTCTTCACGCGCCTGGGGCTGCCCGATGCGGCGGACGTGGCGAAGCTGCTGGCCGGGCTGGGCGAGGTGCCTTCGCGGAACGGGAGCAGGCTGGTCGACGGCCGCTCGTGACGTGAGCCGGAGGCCGCCCGGGCACGGGGGGTCGTTGCCCGGGCGGCCTCCGGTCCGCCGTGGCTCAGCTCGTGATGGCCGTGGGCTGGAACCTGGAACCGGTGTTGTTGATGTCTTCCGTGGTCATCTCCCCGGTGTCCTCACCGGCCACGGAGGTGTGCACACCACCCGCCGTCGGGGCGGGCGGCTGGCCGGCGGCGCCCAGAGCGGTCGCGGCGAGCAGTGCCAGGCAGAGCGCGGTACAGGTGCGGAAGAGCTTCGACATGAGGTGGTTCTCCTTGACTGTCACCACCGGTGGTCTGCCGGCGGTGTGGAGCGGGTGATACGCGACTGTCGACGGGGTTCGTCAGCAGCAGAGGGGGATGTCGTCGCTGGTCGGGCCGCCGGCCACACGGGTCAGGGCGTCGCCGAACTGCGGTGCGGGCACGGTGGCGAGGGGGACGGAGAGCAGAGTCAGCAGCAGTGCCATCGCCAGTACCCGGGCGGGACGGCGACGGAGCGGGTCGGTGACCGGTCGGCCGTACGGAGCTGCACCGGCGGGGAGGCGGGGTACGTGCGGCATGCGGTGCGTCTCTCTCGTCGGGGAGGAAAGCCGGTGTGCGGCGCCGGGGACGGCGACCGCCGTCCCCCCTTCTTCGCCGTCTCCTCCGACCTTAGGCGTCGGTGATCAACGACCGATCTATCGATCGATCTACGGCTCCGCCGCCCGCTCCTCCTGCTCAGCCCGCCCGGCGCCCGGCGGCCCGGTCAGGCCGGCCCGTGGTCCCCGGGGCGCCGGCCGGGGACAGGGAGGATCCGCCCGCCGTCGGGAGGAGGCTGCTGCGCTGGCCGAGGCACCGCAGGCTCTGGCGGTAGGCCCAGACGGCGCGCTCGGCGCGTCCGGAGCGCTCCAGGAGTTCCCCGAGGTCGTTCCAGGCGGAAGCCGCCTGCCGGTCCGCCTCGGACGCCTCCAGCAGCAGCGCGGCGCGCTCGCTGCCCTCCTCGGCCGCCGCGGTGTCACCGAGTTGCAGCTGGGAGCCCGCCAGCACCAGGAGGGTGCGCGCCGTTTCCAGCCGGTGTCCGGTGCCGAGGAGTTCGAGGGAGCGGCGCGCGTGCTGCTCCGCCTCGCGGGGGTTGCCCTCCAGCAGGCAGGCCCGGGCCAGCGCGGTCTCGCAGTACGCCATGTCCACCGTGCTGCCGTGGCTGGCCAGGTTCTCGGCGCTGCGCGTCAGCTGTGACTTGGCCTCCGCGATGTCGGCGGTCTCCGACTGCATAAGCACCGACGCGTAGGCGTTGCGCAGCCGCGACAGCGCACGGGCGTCGTCCCCCTCGGAGTAGATGGCCAGGGCGCGTTCCAGCAGCAGGAGGGCGTCGGCGGAGGCTCCGCTGCGGTGTGCCACCGCTCCGGCGTTCCAGTACGCGGCTCCCAGGGCCTTGCGGTCCTTGATGCCCTCGGCCTCCTCGATGGCGGTGCGCGCCAGGAAGGCGGCGCGGTGCAGGTCGCCGCGTTCGCAGTACAGACCGACGAGCGTGGCCAGCAGTTCGACGCCCAGCACGGTCGAGGTGAGCCGCAGCTGCCGGGCCTCCTCCAGGGTGGTGGTGGCCAGGTCGATCGCATGGGCCAGGTCGCCCGTCTCGCGGTAGCAGCGGCACAGGGCCACCGCCACCGTGAGCCGCGGGACCAGGGACTGCCCGTAGCCGGCGTGGTCCAGCAGGGCTTGATAGCGGTCGGTGGCCTCCTCCAGCCGGCCGGCGTGCTCCAGGGCCTGGGCCACGCCGTACTCGGCGGTCAGCCGGATGCCCTCCTGCCCCGCCCGGGCGGCCTTGTCGCGGACGGCGGTGTAGGTCGCGAGCGCGGTTTCGGGGTCGCCGTTGCGCAGGCTGATCTCCGCGTAGCGCAGGTCAGTCTGGGGGATGTCGTGGCGTTCGGGCGCCAGGAGTTCCAGCAGGTGCTCGGGACCGCAGCCCAGGCGGGCGGCGATCTGCTCCAGCACTTCCGGGGACGGGGTCCGCTTGCCCGCCTCCAGCAGGGAGATGTAGCTCGCCGAGAGGTTGTCGCCGGCCAGGTCCATCTGTGACAGTCCCGCTTCACGGCGCAACCGACGGATCCGTGACCCCAGAGTCTGCGATTCCGTCATGGCGATTTCCCCTTGCGTGAGACCGGCGGCGTACAGCGGGTGTGAATATGCAGTGAATATACTCGGTCAATGCCGGACCGGGCCAGGGCTCGCGTGCATTCCCGGTGGGCGCGTCCGTCGACTCGGCGGCCGGCCGGCCTGCGGCCCCCCAGATGTCGCGGCTGCTCCGCGGAACCGTCCTCCCTGCCCGGGCGGGTGCGGGGGGAGGGCGGGCACGTCGGTAAAGGGGATACGCCCGGAGTCTCGCTGCGTGAGTCAAGTGATTCTGTCAATAATGCCGCAAAATGGTCAGCCTCGACGTAGGGCCCCGAGCGCCGGTGGATATACGGAAACGTCGAAGTGACGTAACCAGAATTATTGACTCCACTCGGAAATCGTTTCGCATTTGCGGTGACGGGGCCGCTTCGAACCGGAGACGGTGCGGACGGCCGCTCCGGTTGCGGCTGTCCGGCGGCCGGACCGGGCAGTCCACCGGTGCCTTCCGGCCGCGCGACGGAGGGGTGGCAAGCGGGGCCGGCAGGAGGCACACGAGCCTTTTCGACGCGTACGACCAGCTCCGGCGCCTGAGGGAGCACAACCCGGACGTGGACCGGCTGATCCACGCGGCGGTCACGCGGGCGCGATCCCGTCGGACGCCCAAGCCCCGCACGACGGCCTTCACCTCCGCATGATCAGGGACGGCGAGGCCGCGCCGGAGGGCATCAACGCCCCGCACCGGGCCGTGCCCCCGTCCGCCCCCACCGGCTCCCCCCGGAACGCCGCGCCGCTGCGTCGCGGGCCCGCGCAGCCCCCGGGACCGCCGCCCGCGGGGCCGCCCGGAAGCGCGCACCGCGCTCCGCGCACGGACCGTTCGAACCGTCGCCGCACCGGGCGGACCCGGTGGAGGTGATCGAGGGGCAGTCCGCCACCCGGGTCCAGGAGCTGGTGCCGATCCGCTACGGCCGGATGGCGGAGTCACCGTTCCGCTTCTACCGGGGCGCCGCGGCGATCACGGCCGGCGACCTGGCGGTCGCACCCGACTCGGGCATCCGGGTCCAGCTCTGCGGCGACGCCCATCTGCTGAACTTCCGGCTGCTAGGGCCCCCGTGGCGCAACCTGCTGTTCGACATCAACGACTTCGACGAGACGCTGCCCGGACCGTGGGAATGGGACGTCAAACGGCTCGCGACCAGCCTCGTCATCGCGGGGCGCGAGAACGGCTTCTCCGACCGGGAGCGCGCGGAGATCGCACGGTCGGCGGTGCGCGCCTACCGCGAGCAGATGCGCGCCTTCGCCGGGATGGGCAACCTCGACGTCTGGTACGCCCGGGTCGACGAGGCGCAGTTCCAGGCGCCGGCGGAGGGCGCACTGCACACCCGCGGGCGCAAGAACGTGTCCGAGGCGCTGCACAAGGCGCGCGGCCGCGACAGCCGGCAGGCGTTCGAGAAGCTCACCGAGGTCGTCGGCGGCCACCGCCGCTTCGCCGCGGTCCCGCAGCTGATCACGCCGGTCTCCCAGCTGATGCCGGACCAGGAGCGCAACGCGCTCGACGGGCAGATCCGGTCCCTGGTGGAGCGGTACGGGCGCAGCCTCCAGACGGACCGCAGGCACCTGCTGCGGCAGTACACCGTCGTGGACATGGCCCGCAAGGTGGTGGGCGTCGGGAGCGTCGGCATGCGCTGCCGGGTCGTGCTGCTGCTCGGCCGCGACGGGCAGGACCCGCTGATCCTGCAGGCCAAGGAGGCGAGTGACTCCGTGCTCGCCGCGCACGCCGGAGCCAGTGCGTACGCCACCCGCCCGGCCCCGCCGAGGTGGCCCCCCGCCGCACGGAGCATGCCGCGTGGCCGCGGTGGCACACCCCGCCCGGCCAGCGGTGGCACGCGCCGCCCGGCCAGCGGTGGCACGCGCCGCCCGGCCAGCGGTGGCACGCGCCGCGCCGGCTGCGGCCGACTGGCCCTCGAGGGGCGCGCTTTCGGGTGACACCACCGCTCGGCGCCGGGCGCGTCCCCGCCGGCGTACCCGAGCATCTCAGGCGGCCGGTCATGTTCCGGTCATGATCAGCCGGGGCGCACGGCGCCCCGGAACCGGGCAGCCGCTGGGAGATCACGTGCACGTCCTGCTCGTCGCGAGCGCGTTCAACAGCCTTACCCAGCGGGTCCACGCCGAACTGCGCGACCACGGCCACAGCGTGGCGGTCGAGCTCGCCCTGCCCCACGTCTCCCTGACCGAGGCCGTCGACCGCCATCAGCCCGACCTGGTCCTCGCGCCGATGCTGCGCACGGCCGTCCCCGAGGAGGTGTGGGCCGCCCGTACCTGCCTGATCGTCCACCCCGGCCCGCTCGGCGACCGCGGACCCTCCTCCCTCGACTGGGCCGTGCGCGACCGGGCCGCCAGCTGGGGCGTCACCGTCCTCCAGGCCGAGGCGGAGATGGACGCCGGACCCGTCTGGGCCACGGCCGACTGCCCCGTCCCGCCGGTCGGCAAGAGCGACCTGTACCGCGGTGAGATCGCCGACGCCGCGCTGCGGGCCGTCCTGCTCGCCGTCGGCCGGTTCGCCTCCGGCGCGTACGTCCCGCGGCCGCAGGCCACCGGCATCGCGCGCCCCGCGATGCGCCAGGACAGCCGCCGCATCGACTGGGAGGCCGACTCCACCGAGCGGGTGCTGGGCGCGCTGCGGGCCGCCGACTCGCAGCCCGGCGTACGGGACGAACTGCTCGGCGCCGAGTGGCACCTGCACGGCGGCCACCCCGAGGACCGGCTGCGCGGCCGCCCCGGGGAGCTGCTCGCCACCCGGGCGGGCGCGATCTGCCGGGCCACCGCCGACGGAGCCGTCTGGATCCCCGAGCTCCGGGCCCCCCGCATCCCGGGCGGGCCCGCCACTCCCCGACTCCCCGCCACGACGGTCCTCGCCGACCGGCTGCCCCCGCTGCCCGAGCACCCGGCGCCGTTCCCCACCGACCCGCGGCGCCGCACCTGGTCCGACATCGGCTACCGCGAGGAGGGGGCGACCGGCTTCCTGTCGTTCTCGTTCCCCGGCGGCGCGATGAGCACCGCGCACTGCCGGCGCCTGCTGGACGCCTACCGGGCCGCCTGCGCCCGCCCCACCTCGGTCCTCGTCCTCGGCGGCGGCCGCGACTTCTTCTCCAACGGCATCCACCTCGGCGTCATCGATTCGGCCGCCGACCCGGCCGCGGAGTCCTGGGCCAACATCAACGCCATCGACGACCTGGTCGAAGCCGTCCTCACCACCACCGACCGGCTCGTCGTCGCCGCCCTCGGGGGGAACGCCGCCGCCGGCGGGGCCATGCTCGCCCTCGCGGCCGACGAGGTCTGGTGCCGCTCCGGCGCGGTCCTGAACCCGCACTACCGCCTCATGGGCCTGACCGGCTCCGAGTTCTGGACGTACACCCTGCCCCGCCGCGTCGGCACCGGCGTCGCCGAGCGCCTCACCACCGAGGCGCTGCCGCTGAGCGCGGAGGCCGCGCTGCGGCTCGGCCTGGTCGACCGTACGGTCCCGTGCGCCCCGGGGGCCTTCGCCGCGGAGACGGCGCTGCTCGCGTCCCGCCTGGCGGCGTTCCCCGCCACGCCCGCCCGGATCGCGGCGAAGAAGGCCCGGCGCGAGCGCGACGAGGCGGACCGGCCGCTCGCCGCCTACCGCGCGGCGGAGCTGGCCCCGATGCGCGCGACCTTCGACGATCCCGCCGCCCCGTACCACGCCCTGCGCCGGGCCTTCGTGCGCAAGGAGACCCCGGCCGGCACCCCGCCCCACCTCGCGCGGGCCGTGCCGGGACGGCACACGGCGCCGCTGCCCTCCCGGGGGCGGCCGTTCACCGCAATGGCCGTACATGACGAGGCACGGGAGACGCCGGGCTGTTAGCAAGAAAGGTGAGGCCGAACGCGCGGCCCCGCCGCGCCCCTCCCCGGGGCGCTCCGCCTCCCCGCCCCCCGACCGCCCCGAAACCCTTCCTGAACCCCTCCCCGAGGAGGAAACCCATGAACGCAGCAACGCCTGCCCCGGTAGAGGACCCCCCGATCCACATCCTCTGGATCAACGCGGGGCTGAGCTGCGACGGCGACTCCGTATCCCTGACCGCGGCGATGCAGCCCAGCATCGAAGAGATCGTGATGGGCGTCCTCCCCGGCCTGCCCAAGATCGCCGTGCACTGGCCGCTCATCGACTTCGAATGCGGTCCGATCGGCGGCGCGGACACGTTCATCGAGTGGTTCTTCAAGGGCGAGCGCGGCGAGATCGACCCCTTCGTGCTGGTCGTCGAGGGATCCATCCCCAACGAGAGCATCAAGCCCGAGGGGTACTGGTGCGGCTTCGGCGACGACCCGGAGACCGGTCAGCCCATCACCACCAGCGAGTGGCTCGACCGGCTGGCGCCCAAGGCCCTCGCCGTCGTCGCCATCGGCACCTGCGCCACCTACGGCGGCATCCACGCCATGGAGGGCAACCCGACCGGCGCCATGGGCGTGCCCGACTACCTGGGCTGGGACTGGAAGTCGAAGGCCGGCATCCCGATCGTGTGCGTCCCGGGCTGTCCGATCCAGCCGGACAACTTCTCCGAGACGCTCACCTACCTGCTCTACCAGGCCGCCGGCTCGGCCCCGATGATCCCGCTCGACGACAAGCTGCGCCCCACCTGGCTCTTCGGCGCGACCGTGCACGAGGGCTGCGACCGGGCCGGCTACTACGAGCAGGGCCAGTTCGCACAGACCTACGACTCCCCGAAGTGCCTGGTCAAGCTGGGCTGCTGGGGTCCGGTCGTCAAGTGCAACGTGCCCAAGCGCGGCTGGATGAACGGCATCGGCGGCTGCCCCAACGTCGGCGGCATCTGCATCGCCTGCACGATGCCCGGCTTCCCCGACAAGTTCATGCCCTTCATGGACGAACCCCCCGGCGGCAAGGTGTCCAGCGCCGCGAGCGGGGCGTACGGGGCCGTCATCCGCAAGCTCCGCGCGATCACGGCGCACACCGTGGACCAGGAGCCCAAGTGGCGCCACACCGGCGAGAAGCTGACCACGGGCTACCGCCCGCCCTGGTGACCGTCCCGCCCCTCCCGCAACCGGGGGGCGCCCCGCCGGCAGTCCGGCCCGCGGCGCCCCCCGGCGCACCCCCTCCCGTACTGAAGAAGGGTCACGGCAGACACGATGGCACCGAAGACGAACACGGCCGGAGACGGCAGCGGCCTGGTGGAGATGGCTTGGGATCCGATCACCCGGATCGTGGGCAGCCTCGGCATCCACACGAAGATCGACTTCAAGCAGAAGAAGGTCGCGGAGTGCTACAGCACCTCCTCGGTCTTCCGCGGCTACAGCGTGTTCATGCGCGGCAAGGACCCCCGCGACGCGCACTTCATCACCAGCCGCATCTGCGGCATCTGCGGTGACAACCACGCCACGTGCTCCGTCTACGCCCAGAACATGGCCTACGGGGTGAAGCCGCCCCACCTCGCCGAGTGGATCATCAACCTGGGCGAGTCGGCGGAGTACATGTTCGACCACAACATCTTCCAGGAGAACCTGGTCGGGGTCGACTACTGCGAGAAGATGGTCCGCGAGACCAACCCCGGCGTCCTGGAACTGGCCGAGCGCACCGCCGCCCCGCACGCCGGCGAGCACGGCTTCAAGACCATTGCCGACATCATGCGCTCCCTCAACCCCATCGAGGGCGAGTTCTACCGCGAGGCGCTCCAGGTCAGCCGCTACACCCGCGAGATGTTCTGCCTGATGGAGGGGCGCCACGTGCACCCCTCCACCCTCTACCCGGGCGGCGTCGGCACCATCGCCTCCGTCCAGCTCTTCACGGACTACATGAGCCGCCTCATGCGGTACTGCGAGTTCATGAAGCGCGTGGTCCCGCTCCACGACGACCTCTTCGACTTCTTCTACGAGGCCCTGCCCGGGTACGAGGAGGTCGGCCGGCGGCGCGTGCTGCTCGGCTGCTGGGGCGCCCTCAACGACCCCGAGCACTGCGACTTCACGTACGCCAACATGACCGACTGGGGACGGAAGATGTTCGTCACCCCGGGCGTGATCGTGGACGGGAAGCTGGTCACCAACGACCTCACCGAGATCAACCTCGGCATCCGCATCCTGCTGGGCAGCTCGTACTACGACGACTGGGAGGGCCAGGAGCAGTTCGTCACCCACGACCCGCTCGGCAACCCGGTCGACCCCCGCCACCCGTGGAACCAGCACACCATCCCCGCTCCGCAGAAGCGGAACTTCGACGACAAGTACAGCTGGGTGATGTCCCCCCGCTGGTTCGACGGCAAGGACCACCTCGCCCTCGACACCGGCGGCGGCCCCCTCGCCCGCCTGTGGTCCACCGCCCTGTCCGGGCTCGTCCACACCGACTACGTGCAGGCCACCGGCCACAGCGTCGTCATCACCCTGCCGCGGACCATGACGAAGCCCGAGACCCGCTTCGAGTGGAAGATCCCGAAGTGGAGCAACGCGCTGGAGCGCAACCGCGCCCGCACGTACTTCCAGGCGTACGCCGCCGCCATCGCCCTGCACTGCGCCGAGAAGGGCCTCGCCGAGGTCCGCGCCGGACGCACCCAGACCTGGGAGAAGTTCGAAGTCCCGGACGAGGGCCTGGGAGTCGGCTTCACCGAGGCCGTACGGGGCGTGCTCTCGCACCACATGGTGATCCGCGACGGCAAGATCGCCAACTACCACCCCTACCCGCCGACCCCGTGGAACGCCTCCACCCGCGACACCTTCGGCACGCCCGGCCCGTACGAGGACGCCGTCCAGAACACCCCGATCTTCGAGGAGAACACCCCGGAGAACTTCAAGGGCATCGACATCATGCGCGCCGTGCGCAGCTTCGACCCCTGTCTGCCCTGCGGCGTCCACATGTACGTCGGCCCCGGCAAGACCGTCAAGCAGATGCACGTCCCCACCGGCCTGAGCGGACTGGGCGGATGAGCGCCGCCGTCGACGCCCGGCAGGCCGGGCAGCGGGTCGAGGAGGTCCTGGAGCGCCTCGCCGCCACCGGAGACCGCGAGGCCTGCGCCGCCGCCGAGGAACTGGTGCGCGTCCTCATGGACTTCTACGGCGCGGGCCTCGCCCGCGTCGTCGAGCGGATCGGCGACGCGCGGGTCGGCGACGCCCCGCTCGCCCGGCTGCTCGACGACGAACTCGTCGCGAGCCTGCTCGCCCTGCACCACCTCAACCCCGAGGACGTCCACACCCGCATCGCCCGCGCCCTGGACGCCGCGGCCGACCCGCCGGAACTGGTCGGGTTCGACGAGGACACCGGCGTCCTGCGACTGCGCCCGCGGACCGCCGGGAGCGGATGCGGCTGCCCCAGTACGGGCGCCGCCGCCCAGCAGGCCGTCGAGGACGCCCTGGCCTGCTTCGCCCCCGAGGTCACCCGGGTGGAACTGGAACCGGCCGCGGCCCCGCAGCCCGCCCTGCTCCAGATCTCCACCCGGCCGCCCGCCCCGGCGCAGGTGCCGTGAACGGGCACCCGGCACCGGCGCGCACGGGCGGCCCGCGCGGGCTGCGCCGCTTCACCGGCCCGCGCCCGCCCCGGCCCGAGCGCTGCGAACTGTGCGGGGTGGCCGTCCCCGAGGACGGCCACCGCCACCTGGTCGAGACCGAGAAGCGGGCGCTCGTGTGCGCCTGCACGGCCTGCTCCCTGCTCTTCGACCGGCCGGGCGCCGCCACCGGCCGCTACCGCGCCGTCCCGAACCGCTACCTCACCGACCCCGGCCGGCCGCTCGACGACGGGGCCTGGGAACTCCTCCAGATCCCGGTCGGCGTCGCGTTCTTCTTCCGCAACGCCGCGCTCGACCGGTTCGTCGCGCTCTACCCGAGCCCGGCCGGGGCCACCGAGAGCGAGCTGGACCCGCAGACCTGGCAGAGCGTCCTCGGCACCAACCGGCTCGCCGCCCTGCTCGAACCCGACGTGGAGGCCCTGCTGCTGCACCGCACGGAGGGGCGCACCACCTGCCATCTGGTGCCGATCGACGTCTGCTACGAGCTGGTGGGGCGGATGCGCCTGCTGTGGCAGGGCTTCGACGGCGGCGCCGAGGCCCGCGCCGCGCTGCAGGCCTTCTTCGAACAGGTCGAGCGCCGGGCCAAGGTCCCGGCGGAGAGCGCCGAGGGGGTCCGGCTGCCATGACGGAGTTCACCTTCACCTGCACCGGCGTGCGCGCCGACGCCTACGCGGCCGGCCCCACCCTCGTCTTCCGGCTGCGGATCACCACCGCCGACCCGCAGGCCCGGGTGCACGCCCTCGCCCTGCGCTGCCAGATCCGCGTCGAACCGGCCCGGCGCGGCTACGGCCCCGCCGAGGCCGAGGGCCTCGCCGACCTGTTCGGCGAGCGCTCCCGCTGGGGGACCACCCTCCAGCCGGTGCAGTTCGCCCACGTCACCGCCATGGTGCCCAGCTTCACCGGCGAGACCGAGACCGACCTCGTCGTGCCCTGCACCTACGACATGGACATCGCCGCGAGCCGGTACTTCAGCGCCCTGGAGGACGGCGAGGCACCCCTGCTGATGCTGTTCTCCGGCACCGCATTCACCGGAGCCGGCGGCTTCCGCGTCGAGCCCGTGCCCTGGGACCGCGAAGCCGCGTACCGGATGCCCGTGGCCGTGTGGCGCGAGATGGTCGAGCAGCACTTCCCCGGCTGCGGCTGGCTGAAGCTGCCCCGGGACACCATGGCCGACCTGCTGGCCTTCCGCTCGCGGCACGCGCTCGCCTCCTGGGAGGCGACCGTACGCGCCCTGCTCGACGCCGCGGTCGTCGCGCAGCCGCCGCAGCCGGCCCCGGCCCGGCTGGGCGGCGCCGCTCCCCGCGTCACGGAGAGGACGGCGCCATGACCACCACGACCGTGCCGGAGTCCCGCTTCGACACCGCCCGCCAGGTCGCCGACGCCGTCCTCTTCGAGGGCTACGTCCTGTACCCGTACCGCGCCTCGGCGGCCAAGAACCGGCTGCGCTGGCAGTTCGGCGTCCTGGTCCCGCCGGCCTGGGGGCCCGCGCACCGGGAACACGCCCTCCAGCAGACCGAGATCCTGATGGAACCCAAGGGCGAGGCCGTCCTCGCCGTCGAGCTCCGCTTCCTGCACGCCCAGCGCCGCACCGTGCAGCAGGCCCTGGAAGGCGGAGACTTCGCGGACACCGCCGAGCTGCACCTCGACGACCGCGTGCTCGTCCCCTGGGACGAGGGTGCCGAGGAGCGGGTCGAACTGACCGTGCCCGTCGCGGAGTTGGCGGATGGGGAGGTCGTCCTCCCGTTCCGCCGACCCGCGCGCGAGGAGACCGAGCCGGTCCTCGGCGCCGACGGCCGGTGCCTGGGCCGTCTGGTGCGGCGTACCGAGCAGGTCGAGGGCGCCGTACGGCTGCGCACCACCGAACTCGACGGCCCTTACCGGGTGGTGAAGCTCACCGCCGTGGTGGAGAACACCAGCCCGTGGACCCCGGAGGCCGCCGGACCGGCCGACCGCGACGCGGCCCTGCCCCGGTCACTGGTCGCCGCACACCTCCTGCTGGGCCTGGACACCGGCACCTTCCTGTCGATGACCGACCCGCCGGAATGGGCGAAGGGGGCCGTCGCCTCCTGCGTCAACCGGCACACCTGGCCCGTGCTGGCCGGCGCGCCGGGCCGCGCCGACGTGGTCCTGTCCTCCCCGATCATCCTCGAGGACCATCCGGCCATCGCCCCCGAGAGCGCCGGAGCCATGTACGACTCCACCGAGATCGACGAGATCCTCGCCCTGCGCACCGCGGCCCTCACCGACCAGGAGAAACGCGAGGCCCGCGGTACGGACGCCCGCGCGGCCGCCGTGATCGACCTGGCCGACTCCATGCCGCCCGAGGTACTGGAACGGCTGCACGGGGCCGTCCGCTCGCTCCGCGAGATCACCGGGCCCGACCCGGCCCTCGACCTCGTGGACCTCAACCGCCCCGAACCGGGCGAACCCGGTGAACTCCGCGACCCGGACGCGGTGTTCCGGCCCGACACCCCGTGGTGGGACCCCGCGGGCGCGGACACCGCCGACCCCGTGCCCGACCACGCCCTGGTCGACGGCACCCCGGTGGGCGTCGGCAGCCGCGTGCTGCTCCGCCCCGGCCTGCGGCGCACCGACGCCCAGGACCTGTTCCTCCACGGCCGCGCCGCCCGCGTCGAGGCCGTCCTGCACGACGTCGACGGCGGAGTGCACCTGGCCGTCACCGTCGAGGGCGACCCCGGCGCCGACATCCGCCGCGAACAGGGCCGGTTCCTCTACTTCCAGCCCGACGAGGTCACCCCCCTGGAGGACGCGTGAGCGGCCCGACCCTGGTCGCCGGCATCGGCAACGTCTTCCTCGGAGACGACGGCTTCGGCGTGGAGACCGTGCGGGCCCTGTCCGCGCACCCGCTGCCCGACGGCGTCGAAGTGGTCGACTTCGGCGTCCGCGGCGTCCACCTCGCCTACCAGCTCCTCGACGGATACGACACGCTCGTCCTCGTCGACGCCGCCGCCCGCGGCGGCGCCCCCGGCACCCTGTACCTCATCGAACCCGACGGCGCGGCCCCGGTCGAACCCGGCGGCGCCGCCCTCGACGGCCACCACATGTCACCCGACACGGTCCTCGCCCTGCTCGGCACCCTGTGCGCGGGCACCGGCTCCACCCCGCCCCGGCGGACGCTCGTCGTCGGGTGCGAACCGGCCACCACCGAGGAGGGCATCGGCCTCAGCGGGCCGGTGGCCGCCGCGGTGCCGCAGGCCGTACGCATGCTCTTGGACCTGCTCCGGCCGCAGTCCCCCGAGGACGAAGACGACCGGCCCCGCCGCGAACTGAGGAGTACCCCATGAAGAAGGCCCAGACCCTCATCGGCGGCGCGACGGCCGCCGCCGCCCTCGTCGCCGTCCTGGCGCAGCTCCTCCCGGACATCCGGCGCTACCTGCGCATGCGCCGGATGTGACGCGGCGCGCGCGCTCCGGCGTCCGAATGGCGTACGGGGCGCGGGGCGCGTCGGCGTGCCCACCCGTCGCGCCACCGCCCGGCCGGTGTAATGAGCCCCGGCAGGACGGAGTCCGATGCACGAGATGTCGATCGCCATGGCCGTCGTGGGCCAGGTGGAAGAAGCGGCGCAGGCCGCGGGGGCGACCACCGTCACCGCGGTCCGCCTCCAGGTCGGAGAACTGGCGGGCGTGGTCCCCGACGCACTCGCCTTCTGCTTCGAGCTGGCCTGTGCCGGAACGGTACTCGAAGGCGCCCGGCTCACCGCCGAGACGGTGGCCGCCCGCGCCCGCTGCGGCTCCTGCGACAGGGAATGGCCCGTCGGCATGCCCCCCGAACTGTGCTGCCCCGGCTGCGGCGGCGCGTCGGACGTGGAACTGCTCTCGGGCCGCGAGCTGCAGATCGCCAGCGTGCACTGGGAGGACGGCCCGGCGTGCGCGCCCGTCCGCGAACCGATCCCCGAGGAGGCCTGAACCATGTGCCGAGTGGTCGATCTACGACAGGCGGTGCTCGCCAAGAACGACGAGGCGGCGCACACCCTGCGCGCCGAACTCGCCGCCCGCGGAACCGTGATCGTCAACCTGCTGTCCAGCCCGGGCAGCGGCAAGACCGAACTGCTGGAACGCGAACTGCTGCTCGCCCGTGAGCGCGGGGTCCCCGTCGCCGCGCTGACCGCGGACCTCGCCACCGAGAACGACGCGGTGCGGCTGGCGCGTTCGGGCGTACCCGTCAAGCAGGTCCTCACCGACGGGCTCTGCCACCTGGAAGCCGGGATGCTGGGCCGCCACCTGGACGGCTGGCTGCCCGGGGACACCCGGCTGCTGTTCGTGGAGAACGTCGGCAACCTGGTCTGCCCGGCCTCCTACGACCTCGGGGAATCCCTGCGCGTGGTGCTCGCTTCGGTCACCGAGGGCGAGGACAAGCCTCTGAAGTACCCGACCGCGTTCGGACTCGCCCACCTCGTCGTGGTGACCAAGACCGACATCGCGGAAGCCGTCGAGTTCGACCAGGCGGCCTTCCTGGCCAACGTCCAGCAGGTCAACCCCGGTGTGGAAGTGGTGTTCACCTCGGCCCGCCGCGGCGCGGGAGCCGGCGCCCTGCTCGACCGGGCCCTGGCCGTCGCCGGGGGCACCGCCCCGCACGCACCGGTGATGGCGCAGCGGCAGCGGGCCGAGGCACACGGGCACGACCACGACCACGGACCGGACCACGACCACGGACCGGACCACGACCACGGACCGGACCACGACCACGGTCATGACCACGGTGACGGTCATGACCACGGCCACCGTCACGACCACGACCACGACCACCCTCACACCGGCTCGCACACCCACCGCGCCGGCCACGGCCACGTTCCGTCCGAGGCCGCCGGGTTCCCGCCCGGGGCCCCGTCCGCCGTGGTACCGACCCGCTGATGGAGGCGGTGCAGCGGCGCCGGGTCACGGTCACCGGGGTGGTGCAGGGCGTCGGCTTCCGGCCCTACGTGTACACCCGCGCGACCGGCCTCGGCCTCGCCGGCCACGTCACCAACACCCCCGAGGGCGTGGTCGCGGAGGTCGAGGGCGCCGCGGCGGCCGTTTCGGAGTTCTGTGACCGGCTCGCCGCGGACGCGCCCCCGCTGGCCGTGGTGGACTCCGTCGACCACTGCGAGGTCCCCCTCTCCGGCGGCGCCGGGTTCACCATCGTCGCGTCCCGGACCGGCGGCCCCGCCCGTACGCTCGTCTCCCCGGACGTGGCCACCTGCGCCGACTGCCTCGCCGAACTGGCCGACCCGGCCGACCGCCGCCACCGCCACCCCTTCATCACCTGCACGCACTGCGGGCCCCGCTTCACCATCGTCACCGGGCTGCCGTACGACCGCGCCCACACCACCATGGCCCGCTTCCCGATGTGCCCCGACTGCGCCCGCGAGTACGCCGACCCGGCCGACCGCCGGTTCCACGCCCAGCCGGTCGCCTGCCCGGCCTGCGGGCCCCGGCTGCGGCTCCTCGCCGGACACCCGCCCCGCGAGGTGCCTGCCGCCGACCCCGTCGCCGAGGCGCGTCGCCTGCTGGCCGCGGGGGCGGTCCTCGCCGTCAAGGGGCTCGGCGGCTACCACCTCGCCTGCGACGCCGCGCACGCCGGAGCCGTGGCCGAGCTGCGCCGCCGCAAGGCCCGGGGTGACAAGCCGTTCGCGCTGATGGCCCGCGACCCCGCCGACATCGAACACCTCGTCCACCTCGGCCCCGCGGAGCGCGCCCTGCTCGCCGGGGGAGTACGGCCCATCGTGCTGCTGCGCCGCCGGGCCGACTCCGCCGGAGCCCTGCCCGAGGAGGTGGCCCCGCGCTGCCCCGACCTCGGCGTGATGCTCCCGTACACCCCTGTGCACCACCTGCTGCTCGGCCTGCCCGGTGATCCTCCCGGCCCCCGCCTGCTCGTCATGACCAGCGGAAACCTCTCCGGCGAGCCCATCGTCACCGACGACGGAGAGGCCCTGGACCGGCTCGTGGGCCTCGCCGACGCCTGGCTCGCCCACGACCGCCCGATCCACGTGCCGTGCGACGACTCCGTGGTGCGCGTCTGCGACGGCGAACCGCTGACCCTGCGGCGCTCCCGCGGCTACGCCCCGCTCCCGGTCGCCCTCCCGCTCCCGGTGCCGGCGGTCCTCGCCGCCGGGGGAGACCTGAAGAACACCTTCTGCCTCGGCGAGGGGCGCCGGGCCTGGCTGTCCGCCCACATCGGCGACATGGCCGACCTCTCCACCCAGTACGCCTTCGAGCGCGCCGAACACCAGCTGGAGTCCATCACCGGCGTCACCCCCGGGCTCCTCGCCGCCGACCGGCACCCCGGCTACCGCTCCGGCCGGTGGGCCCGGGGCGCGGCGGCCGCCCGGCCGCTGGTCCGCGTCCAGCACCACCACGCCCACGTCGCCTCCGCGATGGCCGAGCACGGCCTGGACGGTACCCGGCGCGTCATCGGCGTCGCCTTCGACGGCACCGGCTACGGCGACGACGGCGCCGTCTGGGGCGGCGAGTTCCTCCTCGCCGACTACGCCGGCTACACCCGCTTCGCCCACCTCGCCTACGTGCCCCTGCCGGGCGGCGACGCCGCCGTGCACCGCCCGTACCGGATGGCCCTGTCCCACCTGCGCGCCGCCGGCCTCGCCTGGAGCGCCGACCTGCCCTGTACGGCCGCGTGCCCGCCCGACGAACTGCGCGTGCTCGCGACCCAGTTGGACCGTGGCCTTAACTGCGTGCCCACCTCCAGCATGGGACGCCTCTTCGACGCCGTCTCCGCCCTGGCGGGCGTCTGCCAGCTCGCCGGGTACGAGGCCCAGGCCGCGATCGAGCTGGAGTCCGCCGCCCTCGCCGCACCCGAGCCGCAGTCCGGTCCGGGGTCGGCGCCGGGGTCCGGTCCGGGGTCCGGTCCTCCCGCCGGGTACGCCTTCGCGCTGCGCCCGCCCGCCGCGGGCGCACCGGGCCCGCTCGCCGCCGACCCGGCACCCGTGCTGGCCGCCGTGGTGGCCGACGTCCGCGCGGGCGTCGCCCGTTCCGTGATCGCGGCCCGCTTCCATGCCGGCGTCGCCGCCCTCGTCGTCACCCTCTGCGGCCTCGCCCGCGAGAGCCACGGCCTCGACACCGTCGCCCTGACCGGCGGGGTCTTCGCCAACACCCTGCTCTCCTCGGCCTGTGCCCGCGCCCTGCGCGCCGACGGCTTCACGGTCCTGCGCCACAGCACGGTCCCGCCGGGCGACGGGGGCCTGTCCCTCGGTCAGCTCATGGTGGCGGCCCACGCCACGGATCACCACCCACAGCAAGGAGAACCCCATGTGCCTGGCGGTACCCGGCAGAGTGCTTGACATCGGGGAGAAGGACGGCACCCGGATGGCCACCGTCGACTTCGGCGGCGTACAGAAGGAGGTGTGCCTGGAGTACCTGCCCGACCTCCAGGTCGGCGAGTACGCCATCGTCCACGTCGGGTTCGCCCTCCAGCGCCTCGACGAGGAGTCGGCCAAGCAGACGCTCGAACTGTTCGCCCAGCTCGGCATGTTGCAGGAGGAGTTCGGCGACCCGTGGGAGCAGGCCGCGCAGGCCAGCGGTGACTGGCCCTTCGGCGACAGCCCCGTCGGCGACGCAGCGCAGGAGGAAGCACGCCAGTGAAGTACATCGACGAGTTCCAGGACCCCGAGCTCGCCCGCCGGCTGCTCGACGACATCCATGCCACGGTCACCCGCCCGTGGGCCCTGATGGAGGTCTGCGGTGGCCAGACCCACACCATCATCCGGCACGGGATCGACCAACTCCTGCCGGATCTGGTGGAGTTGATTCACGGACCCGGATGCCCGGTGTGCGTCACCCCGCTGGAGGTCATCGACAAGGCGCTGGAGATCGCCTCCCGCCCGAACGTGATCTTCTGCTCCTTCGGCGACATGCTGCGCGTCCCCGGCACCGGCCGCGACCTCTTCCAGGTGCGCAGCGAGGGCGGCGACGTACGCGTCGTCTACTCCCCGCTCGACGCGCTGAAGATCGCCCAGCAGAACCCGCAGCGCGAGGTGGTCTTCTTCGGCATCGGCTTCGAGACCACGGCCCCGCCCAACGCCATGACCGTCCACCAGGCGAGGAAGCTGGGCATCCGCAACTTCAGCCTGCTCGTCTCGCACGTCCGGGTGCCACCCGCGATCGAGGCGATCATGCGGTCGCCGAGCTGCCGGGTCCAGGGCTTCCTGGCCGCCGGGCACGTGTGCAGCGTGATGGGCACGGGGGAGTACCCCGCGCTCGCCGAGCGCCACCGCGTCCCGATCGTGGTGACGGGCTTCGAGCCGCTGGACATCCTCGAAGGCGTACGGCGGGCCGTGCACCAGCTGGAGCGCGGCGAGCACACCGTCGACAACGCCTACGCGCGGGCCGTCCGCCCCGAGGGGAACCCGGCCGCGCTCGCGATGCTGGAGGACGTCTTCGAGGTCACCGACCGCGCCTGGCGCGGCATCGGGGTCATCCCCGACAGCGGGTGGCGGCTCTCCGAGCGCTACCGGGAGTACGACGCCGAGCACCGTTTCTCGGTGACGGGCATCACGACGCTGGAGCCGGCCGAGTGCCGCAGCGGCGAAGTCCTCCAGGGGCTCCTCAAGCCGCACGAGTGCGAGGCGTTCGGGACCCTGTGCACCCCGCGCAACCCGCTCGGCGCCACCATGGTCTCCAGCGAGGGCGCGTGCGCGGCGTACTACCTGTACCGCCGCCTGGAACTCACCCCGGCCCCGCAGCCCGGGACCGTCGCACCGCTGGAGGCGAGCCCCGTTGCCTGACACCGCACTCGACATCACCGGCTGGACCTGTCCGGCACCCCTGCGGGACCGCCCGCGCGTGGTGATGGGCCACGGCGGCGGCGGAGCGCTCTCCGCCGAACTCGTCGAGCACCTCTTCGCCCCCGCCTTCGGCGGCGAGGTGCTGTCCCGGCTCGGCGACTCCGCGGCCGTCACCCTCGGCGGCGCCCGCCTGGCCTTCTCCACCGACTCCTACGTGGTGCGGCCGCTGTTCTTCCCCGGCGGCAGCATCGGTGACCTCGCGGTCAACGGTACGGTCAACGACCTGGCCATGAGCGGCGCCCGGGCCGCCTACCTGTCGTGCGGGTTCATCCTGGAGGAGGGCGTCGAGATCTCCATCGTGGCCCGGGTGGCCGAGGCCCTGGGCGCCGCGGCGCGCGCCGCGGGCGTGGAAGTGGCGACCGGTGACACGAAGGTGGTGGAGGCGGGCCACGGCGACGGCGTCTACATCAACACCTCGGGGATCGGGCTCATCCCCGAGGGCGTGGACCTGCGCCCCCAGCGGGTCGTACCCGGCGACGTCGTCATCGTGAGCGGCGAGATCGGCCTGCACGGCGTGGCCATCATGAGCGTGCGCGAGGGGATGGAGTTCGGCGTCGACGTCGAGAGCGACTGCGCGGCGCTCGGCGGCCTGGTGGCGGCCATGCTCGCCGTCACCCCGGACCTGCACGTGCTGCGCGACCCCACCCGGGGCGGGCTGGCCGCCTCCCTCAACGAGATCGCGGCCGCCTCCGGTGCGGGCGTCGTCATCCAGGAGGGCCGGATCCCGGTGCCGCCCGCCGTGGCGAACGCCTGCGCGATCCTCGGTCTCGACCCGCTCTACGTGGCCAACGAGGGCAAGCTCGTCGCCTTCGTCCCGCGCGAGCACGCCGACGCCGTCCTGGACGCCATGCGCGCCCATCCGCTGGGCCGCCACGCGCGGGTCATCGGCGAGGCCGTCGAGGCCCACCCCGGGCTCGTCGTGGCCCGTACCGGCCTCGGCGGCACCCGCGTGGTGGACCTCCCGATCGGGGAGCAGCTGCCGCGCATCTGCTGACCGTACGGGCGCGCCCCCCGCGCCGTCCCGGAGTGGCCGGGCGGGCGCGGGGGGCGCGGGCCGTCCTACGCTGGTGTCCTGGAGGAGGTGCATGTGCCATGGCGGAGCACGACGGGGGTCCCTCGGCGCGGAACCTGGAGGAGGGCCGGCTCCTGAAGGAGCTGGAGGCCATCCACCGCACGCGCCACGAGACCCTGCTGTACGGATCCGACGACGCGCTGGTCACCCATACGCAGCGGATGAACGAGCTGGAGCACGAGTACGTGCGCCGTCATCCGCGGCGCGCCCAGACCGCGGGCCGCACTCGCTCGGGTGCCAGGGCCCGCCACGCCGGGGAGTAGCCGAAGGGACTGGAGCCGGCCGGGCCGCAGCCGGGTCGGAGCCGGGTCGGAGCCGGGCCGCAGCCGGGTCGGAGCCGGGCCGCAGCCGGGTCGCAGCCGGGTCGGAGCCGGGCCGCAGCCGGCCGGGCCGGTCGCTGCGCCCGGCTCAGTCCTTGGTGGTGTAGCGCACCCGCGCCCACAGCGGCAGGACGAACCAGCACAGCAGGTACCAGGCCAGCACCCCGGAGACGATCCACGGCACGACCGCGTTGTGCGTGGCCACGCGCAGGACCAGCAACAGGGCGAACGTCAGTGTCGCCAGCAGCAGCACGATGCCGACGAAGGTGAGCCGTGACGCCCAGGCCACGGCCTCGGGCTTGATCCGGCGCCCCGAGACGATGCGGTGGAAGGCGACCGGCCCTATCAGGGCGCCCGTGGCCATTGATCCGAGGATCACCGTGATGATGTAGAGCGTCTTGTCCGTCTGGTCGAGCCCCTGGAAGTGCGGGGTGAAGACGACGGTCAGCAGGAAGCCGAACAGGATCTGCACGCCCGTCTGCGCGACCCGTATCTCCTGGACCAGCTCCTGCCACTGCCGGTCCGCGCGCTCCACCGCGGTCTCGTTCCGGCCGTCGCCCGGGACCTCGTCCGCGTCCGCGTCTCTGTTCTGGTGCCTCATATGTGGCTTCCCTCCCCGAGTGTGCTTCGGCGTCTACCCCGACGCCGCCGCGTCATGCGGGGCGCTGACCGGCAGGTTCCGCCGAACCGGGCGCGGCGGTCACGGGCGGCTCGCCTTGGATCGGACTTGCCTCATGTGAGACAAGTTTGTATCGTTCGAGGCGAAGGAGGCTCATCATGGTGCAGGAAGAAGAACTGCTGGACGGCGCCGCGCGCGTCCTGGCCGGCGACCACAGCGCGTCGATGGTCCAGATCGCCGCGGGCATCGGGACCAGCCGCGCCACGCTCAGCCGCCGCTATGCGACCCGCGAGGCCCTGCTGAAGGCCGTCGCGGACCGGGCGATCCGCGTGGTCGACGGCTGCCTCGGCCCGGTCGACCTGCCGGACTCCGCCGACGGCGCCGCCTTCGACGGCGCCCTGGAGGAGCTGGTCGTCGCGCTGCTGCCGGCCGCGCACCTCTACGGCTTCACCACACGGGACGCCACCGTCCTCGCCGATCCCGAGTTCCGGGCCGGCGTGGACCGGCAGGACCGGCGGGCCCTCGCCTTCCTCGCCCTCGGCCAGCGGCTCGGCCGGCTGCGGGGCGACCTGCCGCCCTACTGGATCTGGTACTCGCTCTGGGGGCTGCTCGACGCGGCCGCCGAAGGCGTGCGCGACGGCCACCTCGCCCCCCGCGAGATCGGCCGCCTGGTCCTGACGTCCTTCCTCGGCGGGACGCGGCCCGCCGTGCCGCCCCCCGCACCCTGAACCGCCACGCCCCACCCCCGTGCACGACCCCAGAACGGAATCCCATGCACACCCCCTCGCAGGACCCCCGCCGGTGGATCGTCCTGGCGATCCTCTCCGGCAGTCTCCTGCTCATCTCCATGGACACCACGATCCTCAACGTGGCCTTCCCCTCCCTCGTGGGAGACCTCCAGCCGGGCGCCGTCCAGCAGCTGTGGATCATCGACGTCTACGCGCTCGCCCTGTCCGGCCTGCTCGTCACCGCGGGCGCGCTCGGTGACCGCTGGGGGCGCAAGCGACTCCTCATGACGGGCTTCGGCATCTTCTCCGTCGCCTCCCTGATCGCCGTGTTCTCCACCGAGGCCTGGCACGTGATCGCCGCCCGCGCACTCCTCGGCATAGGCGGCGCCGCCATCATGCCCGCCACCCTGTCGATCCTGCGCAGCGTCTTCACCGACGCCAAGGAGCGCGCCTTCGCCCTCGCCGTCTGGGCGGCCGTCTTCGGCGGCGGCATGGCCTTCGGCCCGGTCGTCGGCGGCCTGCTGGTCCAGGACTACGGCTGGCACTCGGCGTTCCTGCTCAACCTCCCCGTCGCCGCGGTCATCGTCGCGGCCGGCCTGCGCTACCTTCCCGAATCCCGCTCCCCCCGCGCCGCCGGCGCGTGGGACTGGTGGGGCGTGGGCCAGTCCATCGTCGGCATGCTCGCCCTCGCGGGCGGCATCAAGCAGCTCGGCAAGAGCGGCGTCGCCGACCCGCTGCCCTGGGCCCTGCTGCTCCTGGCCGCCGTGGCACTGACCGTCTTCGTCCGGCGCCAGCTCCGCCTGGACAACCCGCTGCTCCAGGTGCGGCTGTTCGCCAAGCCCGCCTTCAGCGTCGCGGCCACCGCGATCTTCCTGCCCATGGTCGGCATGGGCGCGATCCTGTTCCTCGTCACCCAGTGGTTCCAGTACGGCCAGGGCTACACCCCGCTGGAGGCCGGACTGCGCCTGCTGCCGGCCCCGCTCGCCCTCATCTGTGCCTCCATGGTGGCGCCGAGCCTGATGCAGCGCTTCGCGATCCGCCACGTGCTCGGCGCCGGCCTGGTCGTCCTGGCGGCCGGGATGGCCCTGCCCTGGACCTTCCAGCAGTTCACCGACCTCGGCTACCCGGCCTTCGCGGCCGCCCTCACGATCATGGGTCTGGGCGCCGGCCTCGCCACCACGGTGGCCTCGGTCACGCTGATCTCGGCCGCCCCCGCGGAGGAGGTCTCCAGCGCCGCCGCCATCGAGGAGACCTGCTACGAGCTCGGCTCGGCGATGGGCGTCGCCATCCTGGGCTCCACCGCCGCCGCCCTGTACCGGGGCAACCTCCCCGCCCTCGGCCTGGACGGCCCCAGCACCGCCGCCGCGCGCGACTCCGTCGGCGAGGCCGCCCACACCGCCGAACGGCTCGGCGGCGCCGTCGGCCAGGCGCTGCTGGACACCGCCTCCCACGCCTACACCCTGGCCATCACCCCGGCGTTCCTGATGGCCGGAGTCCTCGCGGTCGCCGCGGCGGCCACCACCTGGTCCCTCATCCCCCGGGACCTCCAGCCCACCGAGAACCACTGAGGGGAGCGGAGCGTCCCGCTCACCCCCGCCGCTCGGTCCGCGACCCCGAGGCCGCCCGCACGCTGAAGTCCACCGGGCGGTGGAACGTACTGCTCCGACCCGCCCCGTACGACATGCGAAGGCCGCTGCCGGGACCCCGAACGGTCCCGGCAGCGGCCTCCGCACGCGGTCGTCAGACGCGGCGCCAGCGCGCCATCGCCCAGGAGAACACGCCGAACAGCACGAGCCCCGCGGCGACCGCCACGAGCAGCCACGGGCCCGCCGGTGTCTGGGTCAGGGCACGCAGGGTGTCGTCCATGCCCTTCGCCTCCGCGGGGTCGAAACGCACCGCCGCGTACACGACGAAACCGCCGGCCGCCGCGAAGACGATGCCGCGGGCCACCCCGCCCACGACGCCGAGGACGTCGACCGTCTTGCGGACCTTCGGGGACACCCCGTCCATCGCGAGGTGCTTGCGGAAGGTGCGCCGCGCCGCCTGGACGGCGATCACGACGCCCGCGACGCCGATCGCCAGACCGGCCGCGCCCACCCACCAGGGACCGCCGGGCAGCTCCATCGCCTTCGACGTCATGTCCCGCGACTGCTGGTCGCCGGACTCGCCCCCGGAACCGGCCGCGAACGACAGCACCGAGAACGCGATGACCCCGTAGAAGACGGCCCGCGCGGCGGACGCCAGCCGCTTGGAGGTCTTGCCGCCGTCGGGGCCGGCCGCGCCGAACACCGCCTCCGACAGCCGCCACAGCATCATGCAGACGAGCCCGATACCGACGGCCCACACGAGGAAACCGCCGAACGGCTTCGCCGCGAGTTCCTGCAACGCGCCCTGGCGGTCCGCCTGCTGGCCGCCCTCACCGAACGCGATGCGGACGGCAAGGACGCCGACGAGTACGTACAGCACTCCGCGCGCGATGAGCCCGACCCGGGCTGCGATCTTCCGGCCCGCACCGCCCCGGGACGCGGTCCGGACGCCTTCTCTCGCCACTCCACCCCTCATGGCGCTCAGACCTCGCCGCGCCAGGCGCCGGTTTCGACGCCTCGCGTCTCGATGAACACCTTGAAGCGCTTGAGGTCGCCGGCGACCTGCCGCTGGACGAAGCCGAGCTTGTCGGCGGCGTTCTCCGCGAGACCCTCGGGGACCCAGTTCATGTGCAGCTCGATCCGCGTGGTGGTGGCGTCCACCGGCTCGAAGGTGACGAGGCCGGCCTGGCGGGCCTCGCCGTCCACGGTCATCCACGCGATGCGCCGGTCCGGGAGCTGCTCGGTGATCCGCGCGTCGAACTCCCGCTCCACGCCGTTCACGTTCGTCACCCAGTGCGTGAGCGCTTCGCCGCGCTGCTCGATCCGCTCCACGCCCTCCATGAAGGCGGGGAACTCCTCGAACTGCGTCCACTGGTTGTAGGCCGTCCGCAGGGGGACGTTCACCTCGACGTGCTCCTCGACGTGCGACATCGTGAATCCTTCCCTCGTGGCCGGTGCGTCCGCGGCCTCCAACAGCGGTGCCGCCTGCCGGACGCTTCGAGCACGCGGATACCCGGACGCGATTGCTCCATGCGCCCGGGGTCCATGCCGCGGACGCCGCTCTACATCGGGTCCATGCCGCGGTCGTCCATCCGGCTCTCCTGCTCGCTCTGCTCCTGGAGGCGGCGGGCCTTGTCGCGCAGCCGCTGCCGCTCGTCGGCGTCGGTGGACCGCTCGGCCGCCGCGTTCAGCTCCTGCGCCTTGGCCCGCAACTGCCCGGACCGTCCGTGGGACTCGCCTGCATCGCTCATGATCGCTCCTTGGATCCGTGGGGAGAGCGGGCGGAACCAGAGAATCAGCACGGCCGTCCGCGCGCATCTCGAACCGTCACCGAGCGTGATGCTCCTGTGCCCGCTTGGTGGTCAGCGACGTGGTGAGGGTGAACAGGGCGCCGTCCGGGTCACGCAGCGCGACCCACCGCTCCGAGGCGTTGGAGGTGACGTCGGAGACGGTACGGCCGCCCAGCGCCGCGGCCGCCTCGACCGCCGGCCGGAGATGGGGGACGCGGAAGTGCACGTGCCAGCGGGGCCGGGTGTGGGGGGTGTAGGCGGCCCTCTCGACCGGGCCGCTGCCCAGCCGGGCCACCGGCTCGCCGGCCTGCCGCAGGACCACCTGATCGTCCTCGTAGGAGACCTCGCAGCAGCCGGCGCGGCCGGTGGCCCACTCCAGCACCGCGCCGTAGAACATCGCCGCGTCGAACGCGTCGCGCGTGCGCAGCTCCAGCCAGGCCGGGGCCGGCCCCCGGCCGACGCGCCAGTCGGAGGAGACGGCGCCCTCCCAGATCCCGAAGACGGCCCCCTCCGGGTCGGCGACCAGGGCGGCCCGGCCGCCGGACTCGAAGGAGACCGGGCCGACCGCGATGGTGCCGGTCCGCTCGCGGATGCGGTCCACGGCGACGTCGGCGTCGTCCACGGCGAAGTACGGGGTCCACGCCACCGCGACCCCCAGGTCCGCCGCGAGCGCGCCGATGCCCGCCACCGGCACCCCGTCCAGCTCGGCGACCGAGAAGGCCTGGCCGAGCCGGGCGTGCCGGTAGGTCCAGCCGGCGACGGCGCCGTAGAAGTGCTGCGACGTGCCGAGGTCGCGGGCCATCAGGCTCACCCAGCACGGAGCCCCGAAGACCTCCCTCGTAGAAATCCTCACCGCTCGCTCCGTCCCTCAAGGGCCCTGGACTCATTCTGGTCCCATTCCGGACGGTCGTCACGGTCGGGTGCGGCCACCGCCCGGTCACCAGCGGTGAGCGCGGCACCCGGGGCCGGGCGGCGCACGGAACGCGGCGCACCCGGGCGGGCGGCGCTAGCCTCGGTGCCGGCGGGTCCTCGTTCCGGTCCGCCGGCACAGAGGCGCACGACGTCCGGCACGGTGCGGAAGGCAGGTGTCCCATGGCTGGTCCCCGGATTCCCGTGATCGATCTCGGACCGTGGCGGTCCGGCGGCCCCCAAACGCGGGCCCGTACGGCGGCCCGCGTCGACCAGGCCCTGCGGGAGGCCGGATTCCTGCTGGTCACCGGGCACGGGGTGGACCCCTCGCTGCCCGCACGGATCAGGGAGGCGGCCCGCGCGTTCTTCCGGCTGCCGGCCGGCGCGAAGGAGCCGTACGCCGTCACCGTCGGCGATCGGGGCTGGCTGGGCCCCGGAGCCGAGGCGAACAGCTACGCGGAGGGCGCCCCCTCCCCGCCGGACCTCAAGGAGTCCTGGTCCTGGGCGGCGGAGGACCCCACCGGCCGGGCCGCCGTCGACGCGGAATGGTTCCGGCCCAACGCCTGGCCGGCCGAGGTACCGGAGCTGCGGCCGCTGGTGACCGCGTACCTGTCCCGGATGCGGGCCCTCTCCGACGAGCTGCTGGAACTCCTCGCCGAAGCCCTCGGGCTCGACCGGGACCACTTCACCCGTCACACCTCGCACCCCACCTGGGGGTTCAACATCAACTGGTACCCCGGCACCGAGGTCGTCGGCCCGGCGCTCCCCGGCCAGTTCCGCATCGGTGCGCACACCGACTTCGGCACGGTCACCGTCCTCGACCGCGAGCCCGGCGCCGGCGGGCTCCAGGTCCACACCGACGCCGACGGCTGGCAGGACGCGCCCTACGACCCGGCGGCCCTGACCGTCAACATCGGTGACCTGATGGCCCGCTGGACCGGCGACCGCTGGCGCGCCGGCCGCCACCGGGTCCTCCCGCCGCCCCCCGAAGCGCCGTCCGAGGAGCTCGTCTCCCTCGTCTACTTCTACGAGTGCGACGCGCACACCCCGGTCGAGTCCCTCCCCGCACCCATCGGGCGCGTCCGGCACGACCCCGTCGACTCCCACGCGTACCTGCGCGAGAAGCTCCGGGCGATCGACTCCGGCGGGGAGCGTACGACTTGAGGGGGATCCGGTGCCCCACCCGGGTCGGACGCCCCGCTCCTCCTGCGAGCTGACGAACCGGCAGGTGCCGCTCAGTAGCGTCGTACCCATGAACCGACGCCGTACGGTCTCCGCCGCCGCCCTGCTCGCCCTGCTCCTTCCGCTCCCGCTCGTGGCCGGGGGCCCCGCCGCGGCCGCCGACGCGCCGGTCACGGCCGCCGACACCCCGGCCACGGCCGAGAGCCGCCGGACGTTACCGGAACTCCCGCGCCCCACCGGCCGCTTCGCCGTCGGGCAGGACACGCTCCACCTCGTGGACCGCGGCCGCACCGACCCCTGGGCGAAGGCCGGGCCGCGCGAGCTGATGGTGACCATGCGCTATCCGGCGCGGCGCGGCACCGGCGGCCCGGTGCGCTATCTCACCAGCGCCGAGGCCCGGCTGCTGCTCGTCTCCCGGGGGCTGGACGGGGTGATCCCCGTCGAGACCCTGGCCGGCACCAAGGCCCACTCCCGGACCGACGCGCGGCCCGTCGGGGGCCGCCATCCGCTGATCGTCCTGTCTCCCGGGTTCACCGTCCCGCGCGCCACCCTCACCTCCCTCGCCGAGGACCTGGCCTCCCGCGGCTACGTCGTCGCCGCCGTGGACCACGCGTACGAGAGCGTCGGCACCGCCTTCCCCGGCGGCCGGGTGCTGGAATGCCTGGCGTGCGAGACGACCGGCGGGGACGCGGGCTACCGGGCGGTCACCGACAACCGCGCCCGGGACGTCTCGTTCCTCCTGGACCGCCTCACCGGACGCAGCCCGGCCTGGCGCCACGCGGGACTCATCGACCCCGGCCGCATCGCCATGGCGGGCCACTCCATCGGCGGCGCCTCGGCCGCCGCCACGATGGCCGTCGACCCCCGCGTGCGCGCCGGCGTCGACATGGACGGCTCGCTGATGACCCCCGTCCCCGGGGCCGGGCTCGGCGGCCGCCCCTTCCTGCTGCTCGGGGCCGCCGACACGGTGCCCGGCGGGGACGCGAGCTGGGACCGGGACTGGCCCCGGCTCGACGGCTGGAAGCGCTGGATCACCTTCGCGGGCTCGGGCCACTTCACCTTCACCGACTTCCCGGCCATCGGCGACCAGCTGGGCCTGCCCGACCCGCAGACCCCGTTCCCGGGCGCCCGCTCCGTCGAGCTGACCCGCCGCTACGTCGGAGCCTTCTTCGACCTGCACCTGCGCGGCCGGCCGCAGCCCGTCCTGGACGGACCGGCCGCGGACGCCCCCGAGGTCCGCTTCCACACCCCCTGAGCAGCCGCTCAGACCACCGTCACCGGGTGGCGCACGACCGCGTCGAACAGGTAGCCCTGCGTGTTGTGGGCCGCCGTCGCGGGCTGTGTCCGCCCGGTGGCGTCCGTGGCCCGCGCCAGCAGCGCGGCCGGACCCGTGGCCCGCGGCGTCCACGGCAGCGACCAGCGCACCCAGCCGCCCCGGCGCGGCGCGTCGTGGAGCCGGGCCCGCTGCCAGCGCGCGCCCCCGTCGGTGCTGACCTCCACCCGGTGCACCGGCGCCGCGCCCGACCAGGAACGGCCGGTCAGCAGCCGCGTACGGTGCACGGGGAGCGTCGCCCCCGCCTCCAGCTCGAAGGCGCTCTTGAGGGTCTGCCGGGTCAGCGGGGCACTGCCCTGCGGGGGCTGGCCGGGCCCGAACAGCCGGTACAGGTCCGTGTTCCACGGCGTGTACAGCGGCTCGGCGCTCACCTCGATGTCCCCGACCCACTTGATCGAGGAGATCCCGATCCAGCCCGGAACCACCACCCGGACCGGTCCGCCGTGGTCGAGCGGCAGCGGCTCGCCGTTCATCTCGTACGCCAGGATCACGTCGTCCAGGGCCTTCGACACCGGCAGCGGACGCCGCACCCGCCCCAGGTTCACCCCGTTCGTGACCACCTCGTCGTCCAGCCCCCGGGGCAGCACGTCGACGGCCGCTCGGGTCACGCCCGCCCGCCGCAGCACGTCGGAGAGCCGGGCGCCGCGCCAGCGGGCCACGCCGATCGCGCCGAGGGTCCAGGCCGTGCCCGTCACGGAGCGGGCGCGTCCGCGCGCCCACTGCCGCAGGCGCGCACGGTCGTACTGGCTCTCGTCCGACAGGTCGAGGGGCATGGCGGGACACTCCTTGGTCGCGATTCCCGACGGACCGTAGAAGCCCACCCCCACCTGCGGGAACCTTCTCGCCGCGATGGCCACGAACCTGCAACACGGCCGCAATGCCGGGCCCGATTACCGCTGCGCAGCGCCGTTCGGCAGGATGGGCCGCATGACCGAGATCCTCACCCCCCGCCTCATCCTCCGCCGCTGGCACGACGACGACCTCATCCCCCTTTCCGAGATCAACGGGGACGCGGAGGTGATGCGGTGGATCGGCGACGGCTCGGTCCTCGATCTGGACGAGACCGCCGAGGACCTCGAGCGCATGGAGGAGGAGTGGGACGAGGAGGGCTTCGGCCTCTTCGCCGTGGAGCTGCTCGGCTCCGGCGAGCTGATCGGCGTCGTCGGCCTCTCGCTGCCGGAGTACCTGCCCGAGGTCATGCCCGCCGTCGAGATCACCTGGCGCCTCGGCCGCCAGTACTGGGGCCAGGGCTACGCCTCCGAGGCCGCCCACGCCACCCTGGAGTTCGCCCTCCAGGACCGCGGCCTGGACCGGGTCGTGGCGATCAACCGGGCCGGCAACGACGAGTCCGAGAACGTCATCCGCAAGCTCGGCATGGTGGCCGAACGCGACACCACCCACCCCGCGTACGGGCACCTGCTCCAGGTCCACGGCATCGACCTGACCGAGTACGAGGCCTGAGCCCACGCCCCGGCCGGCGCCCGACAGGACGGCCGGCCGGTGCGCATCGGCCGATCGGATGACCCCGGGGTCGTCCGCTCCGCCCTCGGGCTGCGGCCGCCGGGCGGACCGGCCGGGGCCCGCCGCGGGACCACCATGGACCGGGGGAGAGGAAGGGCGCAGGCGGCCCCTCCCGCCCCGGAGCCGAGAGGAACCCCATGGACCCGCACGACCGACCGCTCCTCGACGCCGCCCGGCGCGGCGACCCCGCCGCGGTCGCCGCGGCGCTCGCCGCGGGCGCCGACGTCGAGGCCCGCGACGACCAGCTGCGCACCCCCCTGCTGCTCGCCGCACTCGGCGACCACACGGCCGCGGCCGCCCTGCTCCTCGCGGCCGGAGCCGATCCCAACGCCCCGGACTCCCGCGCCGACAGCCCCTGGCTGGTCACCGGGGTCACCGGCAGCGTCCGCATGATGCGCCTGCTGCTGCCCGCCGGCCCCGACCTGAAGCAGCCCAACCGGTTCGGCGGGATCTCCCTCATCCCCGCCGCCGAGCGCGGACACACCGCTTACGTGCGCGCCGTGCTGGAGGAGACCGGCACCGACGTCGACCACGTCAACCGGCTCGGCTGGACCGCCCTGCTGGAGGCCGTCATCCTCGGCGACGGCGGCCCGCGCCACGAGGAGGTCGTCGCGCTGCTGCTCGCGGCCGGCGCCGACCCCGCGCTGGCCGACCACCACGGGACCACCCCGTACGAGCACGCCGTGCGCCGCGGCTTCCACGGCATGGCCCGCCTCGTGCGGGCCGCGCAGGAGGACCGGGGGACCGGCCGGTGACCCCCCGCGCACGAGGCTCCCGTACGGCGCTCGCGGCGCTCGCCGCCGCCCTGCTGCTCGGAGCCTGCGCCGGACCCGGGGAGGCCGCCCCGGCGCCCTCCGCCCCGGCGCCCTCCGCGTCCGCCCCGCTTCCGGCGGCCGCGGCGACGCCCCCGGGCACGCTCCTGACCGCCGACTTCGGCGCCGGCACCGTCACCTTCGTGGACCCGGTGCGCGGCGCCGTGGCCTCCGTACCCGTCGGCAGGGCCCCGTACGGGCTGGCCGTCGGCGCCGACGGCCGCGCCTGGGTGGCCACAGCCGAGGGCGTCACCGTCGTCGACACCCGCACCCGCGAACGGCTGGCCCGCATCCCCCACCGCACGGACACCGGCCCGGCCGCCGACGGCGAGTACCGCGGCGGGGGCATGGGCATCGCGCTCTCGCCCGACGGCGCGCACGCCTACGTCGGGGTCAACGTGCCCGGCACCACGGGCATGCTGGAGGTCATCGACACGGCGGCGCGCGAGGTCACCGCCGTCGTCCCCGTGGGACGGCGCCCCTTCGACGTGGACGTGTCGCCCGACGGCGCCGAGGTGTACGTGACCGGCCACGACTCCTTCGACGTGACCGTCGTCCCGGCCGGCTCGCTGCGTCCGCGCCGGATCGAGGTCGCCCCCTACGGCACCGGGGGCGGACTCGGTTCCTGGCTCAAGCCGCACTACGCGGCCGTCCGCCCGGCCGACGGGAAGCTGCTGCTCCCCTTCGAGGGCGAGCGGCTCGCGGTGGTCGACCCGCGCACCGGACGTACCACCGTCGAGCCGATGACCGCCGACACCCACCAGCACGGCGCCACGATGACGGCGGACGGACGGCTCCTGGTGGTGGGCACCGGGGCGGTGGAGCCCGGCGACGGCGAGGGACCCTCGCTGACGGTGCGTTCCCCGGACGGGACGGAGCGGGTGTTCCCGCTGGACGGCCCGCACGAGGACGTGGCCGTCTCGCGGGACGGCCGGACCGCCTACGTCACCGGCGGGTTCACCCGCGACGGGTACTGGAACGGCATCACGGTCGTCGACCTGGACTCGGGCGCCACCCGCCGCCTGGCCGCGGGTGACCGGCCGCTGGGCGTCGCCGTGCTGTGAGCGGGTCCGGGCGGGGGGCCGGGACGCGGGGTCGCACCGCAGGGGTCCCGGTCAGGCCGGGCCCGTTCCGGGGGCCTGGGCCCCGCCGCCCGCCCTGACCGCGGCGACGGCGGCCGCGTGCAGGGCGGCCGGGTCGCCCCGGTGGGGGAGGGGGCTGCCGGTCAGGGTGTACCACTCGTCGGCGTCGGTGTACTGGACGTCGAACCGGACCAGGCCCCCGTCCTGTTCCGTTGTGCGCACGGTGAGCGGGCCGGTGATGATCCCGACCTCGTCGGTCATCGCGCCGCCGGGCCCGGCCTGCGCCTCGTCCTGCCACTGCCGGGGCGCGGGCGTCGCGCCGGTCATGAGGCGCAGGTGTCCAGCATCGTGGTGAGCATCTTCTTCTCCGGTTCGGTGACGGTCAGTTCGTACGCGGACTTCACGGTGGTCCAGGCCCGGCCGTACTGGCACCAGCTCGCCTTGTTCGGCGGCTGCCACAGGTCCGGGCTCTGGTCGCCCTTGGACCGGTTCGAGGCCGCGGTCACGGCCAGCAGCTGCGGGAGGGTCAGGTCGTTGGCGAAGGCCTTGCGCCGGGCGGCGTCCCAGCCGGCGGCGCCCGAGCGCCACCCCTCGGCCAGCGGCACCATGTGGTCGATGTCCATCTTCCCGGCCTCGGTGACGAGCACCCCGTCGTACAGGCTCTTCCACCTGCCGGACACCGCCTTGCACTCACCGTCCTGCTTGACGTCGGCGCCGTCGCGCCTGAGGACGGTCTCGCGGGTGTCGCACTTGTTGCCCTGCTGCGCCCAGTGCGTGAACCTGTCGCGGCTGTACCCCGCCATCGTGCCGACGGGCGCGACCTTCAGCGCCGCCAGTCGGGTACGGGCCACGGCCGCGGTGACCAGGCCGGGCAGGGCGTCGCCGGCCGCCGGTTCGCCGCCACCACCCGGCTTGCCGGGGTCGGCCGGTGTGCCCCCGTCCGCCGACGGGGAGGCCGCCGGAGTCCGCGCCGTGGAGGGCGGCTTGCCGTCGGGGCCGGTCCCCAACGGCCCGGAACACCCCGCCGCGGCCAGCAGCAGCCCCGCGGCCAGCACCGCACCGGGCACGCGTATCTGACGAACCATGACCCCACCCCAAACCCGACTCCGCGTCAATGTCCCCGGGAGCCTACCCAGAACCGGACATTCAACCGGACCGCGACCCTCCGGAGGGTGTTGTCAGTGGCTCTCGCTAGTCTCCCGGCATACCGCAGCTCAGGGGGGTCCCACCCCCTTGGACAAGGCTGCGCGGAACCGGGCGGGACACGCGGGAGAGGTGCGGGCGGATGGCATGGCTGGCAGCGGGCGAGGGGTATGAAATCGCCCTGGTGGAGGGGCGGGTGGCGGCGCGGTCGACCGCCGGCCGCGCGAGCGGGAAGCAGTTGAAGACACTGCCCAAGGCACTGAAGGACCATCCCGAGGTGGACCGGCTGCGCCGGCTCGCCGAATGGCTCGACCGGCACGAGGCGTCCTGCGTCGCCCAGGTCGACGCCTGGATGGTGTCCTCACTGCCGGTGCCGACCGCGCTGATCGCCCGGGTCTGGCCCGACGAGGCCTGGCAGCGCGCCCTGCGCGACCTCGCCGTCGTCGGCGAGGACCCGAAGGAGACGGGCTTCCTGCGCGACGCCACCGCCTCCGGTGATCTGAAGGTGGTCGACCTCGACGGCGAGACGGTCCGGCTCTCCCCGCGCACGGTGACCCTGCCGCACCCGGTGCTGCTGCCCGACCTGGAAGACGTACGGGAGTTCGCGGCCGAACTGGGCATCGAGCAGAGGGTCGAGCAGATCCACCGCGCCACCTGGCACAAGCCCGACGGGCTCGCGGAGACCGCCACCGAGGTCCGCGACTACGCGGGCGGCGTCTTCGCCACCCGCTTCGGCCTCGCCGCCCGGGCCACCGGCCTCGGCTACCGGGTATCCGGCGGCTACGCGACCTGCAAGGTCCGCGACGCGGGCCGCGGCCGCGCCGTCGAGGCGGCCGTGTGGATCGGCGAGCCGTACTACGAGGACGAGACGAGTACCGGCGGCCTGAACTGGCACGACGAGGACGGCCGGGCCGTACGCCTGGCGGAGGTCGGACCGGTCGCCTGGTCCGAGGGCATGAGGATGGCCGCGGCGCTGTACGCCGGGCGCAAGATCGAGGAGGGCGGGGACGCGTGAGCACCGACCGGACGGACAAGGACGAGACGGGCACCGGAGCGGTCACAGCCGGCACCGACGGCCCGGCGGGCGCGCTCGACGCCACTGGGGCGGCGGGCACCGGGGTGGCGGTCACCGGGGCGGCGGGTACCGGGGTGGACGCGCCACCGGTCGAGGCGGGCACCGGGGAGGCCGCGCTCCTGCTCAAGGCGGGCGCCGTGCTCCCGCCCGGCACCACCGGCGCCGGGCCCACCGCGGTCGAGCTGACCGCGCGCACCTACCGGCACCCCGCCCTCGGCGACGACCGCGTCGTCGTCCGGCTCGCCGCTGCCGAACTCGGCGCCGCCGAGGACCTCGCCGCGGGGTTCCTGGGACTCGTACGGGACGGGGACGAGCCGGCCGTCGTCGGCCTCGGCCGCCGCCAGGCCCTCGGCTTCCCCGAGTGGGTCCTCGTGCACCACCCCGAGGACGGGCACCACGCCCTCGCCGTCGTCCCCGAACTGGACCGGCTCGCCCGCCAGGCCAAGACCAAGCCCAAGGCCGCCCTCGACGCCTGCCACGAACTCGCCGGCCGGCTCGCCGCGTCCGTACCGCACTTCCTCCCCGTCTTCTACGAACAGGCCGCCCGCACCTTCCTCGCCGTCGAGAACACCACGTACGCCTCCCAGCTGTTCGGCCGCGCCCGCACCGCCGAGGCCCAGCACGGCCTCGGCGTCGACGAGGACCGCCTCGACGCCGTCTTCCTCGAGTTCGCCCTGGCCGGCGCCCTGCCGGTGAAGGTGCTCACCGGTTACGGCAAGGACCTGGCCGCCCGCGTCACCCCCGCCGAAGCCCACGCGCGCTTCCGCCGCCTGTGCGTACGCCGGACCGCCGGCGGGCTGCCGCCCTCCGCGCAGGCCGCCACCGAACTGCGCCGCCTGGCCCGCGCCGCCGGCCTGACGGGCACCGAGCCCGAACAGGACTACCTCGCCGAACTGCTGCCGCTGCCCGCCACCCTGCGCGCCGCGACCGGCTGGTGGAAGGCCCACCGCAGCGCCCTCGTCGCGCTGGCCCGGCGCGTTCCCGCCGTACGCGGCACCCTCCTCGGACTGACGCCGCCCGGCGGCGGCGACAGCACCGAGCTCACCGCCCTGTGGCTCGGCATCCTGGAGGAGTCCGGCGCCACCGCCGGCCTGGTCTCCGAGGACCTTCCCGCGGACCAGCGCTGCGCCGACGGCGCCGCCGGCTGGCTGGAGCGCTTCCACGCCGCCCGCCACGCCGGCTGGGGCCTCCACCCCACGCTCCCGGCCCTGCTCGGCCTCGTCGAGCGGTGCGCCCCGGCACTGCGCACCGAACTCGCCCGCCCCGGCCGCGAGGCCGGACTGCGCATCGGCGTCCAGGACGCCGACCTGCTCGACCTCCTGCTCACCCTCGGCCTCCCCGTCGCCGACCCGGACGAGAGCGACCGGCGACGCCGCCACGACCAGCTGGGCCTGCGCGACTGGGCCCGCGCCGACCAGCGCCGCGACCTGCTCGCCATCGCCGCCGACGCACGCTTCCACCCGGCGTTCGACCGGGCGCTGAACGCCCTCGGCGACGCCACCAGCGGCGCCGACATCATCCAGGCCGTCGCCGCCTCGCCCGGCGGCCGCCCGCTGCTCACCCGCTGGGTGCGCAGCGTCGCCGCGGACTCCACCGCCGCCGGCCTGCCGGGAGTCCCCGACGCCATCCGGCGCCTGACCTGGCTGCCCGCGGAAGGCCTCGCACTGGCCCCCGCGGAAGTCGCCGCGGCAGCCGCCACCGACCTCGCCGAGACCCTCGCCCGCACCCTGCGCGGCGGCCTCTTCGAGGAACTGCAGTGGACCTCCTGGGAGAGCGCCGTCGCCGAACTCTCCCCGCACCGGCGCTCGTCCGACCTGACCGTGGTCGAGGCCTGGCCCCACCTGATCGTCGCCAACCAGACGCAAGCCCGGGTCATAGACGCCGACTCCACCGTCCTCACCCACGACCTGCGCGTGCCCGCCGGCTCCGGACACCGCCTCGGATTCCACTACGTCGACGGCGAACTGCTCGTCTTCTGGTCCTCCTGGGGCGCCGGCCAGGTCCAGGGCTACTGGCACACCTCGCCCGGCACCGTCATCACCCTGGAGACCGACCGAAACCACTGGTCCCTGCGGTCCGACCACATCAGCCTGCCCCTGCCGGGCGGCGGCCGCGCCACCGGAGCGGGCGTCCTGCACGCCGGCGACACCCGGCTGCCCGAGGAGAACCCGCTGCTCGGCGACGGCACCTCGTACTGGGTCTGGCGCTCCCGCGACCAGCACCACGACGGCGGCTGGATCGAATACGACCCCGCGGGCCCCGCCTACGGCCGGACCTCCCGGCCCGCCTTCCTCACCGACGCGCCGCACGGCCACCCTGACACCGCCACCCCGCCCGGACACGGCTCCTGGCTGCGCCCCGCGCCCGAGGTCGCCGGCTCGGTGCTCGGCGCCCCCGCCGGCGGCCTGCTCGGCTGGCGCGCGGTACGCCTCCAGGGCAACGGCTGGCACGGGAGCGACACCGGCGGCCGGTCCGTCACCGTCCCCGAGGGCCACGACGCGCCCGTCGCCGCGGTCACCTTCCCCGGCGACCACCGGCCGCGCGCCCTCTCCCACCACTGGCGCGAGCTGAGCCTGACCGACCCGGACGGCGTGGTCACCGCCACCTCGCGCGGGGACCACGGGCACGCCGCCTTCGCCACCGGCAGCGTCGAACTCCCGCCGCTGTCCCACTGGTACGCCCTGCGCCCGCGCGACCCCGAGGGCTCGGCCGCCCTGCGCGCGGCCGACCGGGAGAGCGTCGCCGCCCTCCTCAAGGCCGCCGCCGCGGCCGAACTGGTCACCGACCTGCCCGGCCTGGTGAGCGCGGCCCTGCCGCGGGTCACCGCACCCAAGCTGATCGGCGGCATCGTCGAGGTGCTCCGCTTCACCCTCACCCAGCAGGAGGCCCTCGACGCCGTCGCCGCCCGGCTCCACCCGGACGGCGAAGCCACCGAGGACACCGTCCGGGGCCCCGCCGACCGGCTGATCGGCGACGCGCTCAGCGGGCTCATCGGCTCCGGCCACCACCGCTGGGGCAGCGACAGCGACTCCGCGCACCGGCTGCTGCGCGAACTCGCCGTCGCCCGCGCGCGGACCGACGCCGCCGCAGTCCCCGGCCGGCTCCACTTCGACGCCCCCGCGCTGCCGCAGTCCGGGCTCACGTGGACCGGGCTGCTGGACGAGCCCGCCGCCGTCGCCTACCGCGCCGTCGCGCCCGGAGCCGACGAGGAGCAGCGGGCGGCCCTCGCCGGGCTGCTCGCCGCCGTCGACGCCCTCGGCCTGGCCTCGGCCGAAGGCTCCGCGGGCCGTTGGCGCCGGATCCTGCTCCACCTGGACCGGCGCCACCTGGAGACCCCGGACGGCATCGGCCGCAACCTCCACCAGCGCTCCGTCCTCACCCTCGGCGGCGGCGCCGCGCTCGCCCTGACCGAGCACTCCGCGTCCGCCCCCGACGGGCACGAGTTCGGCGCCCTGTTCCACGACCCGACCGGCCGGTTCGAGGTGCCCGGCCCCTACACCGCACGCGGGGACGCCCCGCTCGGCGACCGGCGGCGCGGCCCCGGCTGGCTGTCCGGGTTCCTCGCCGCGGCCGCCGAGCACGGCCCGGCGCCCTTCCGGGCCGAAGCCGCCGAGGAGTTCGGCCGCCTCACCGGAACCTCCGGCGCGCTCGCGCGGCTCGTCGTCGCGGGAATGCCGCACCTCGACGGCTGGGGGCGCAACTTCCTTCCCCCGGAGCTGCGTACGGTCCTCGGCCTCAAGGCCGCCGACGCCGCCACCGCCCGCGACGATCTCAGGAACCTCGACGTCGACGTGCGACGGGCCGTCGTCGCCGCGCTGCTGCCCGCCGACCCGGCCCGGCTGTGGAGCGAGGGCCCGGACGCGGCCGCCGCCGCGGAGGTGTGGAACGCGCGCGTGGGCCGGCGTACGCCCGTACCGGACTGGCTGGCCACCGAGGCCGCGCGCGCCGTGTCCGGCGGGTGGCCCGCGCACCGTTCGCTGCCGGCCCTGCTCGACCCCGCGGCGTCGCGGGAGCTGAGCGTCGACGTCGCTTGGACCGTGCGGGGCGACCACGTGGAGCCCCGCGAGCCGGCCACCGATCCGTTCACCTCCTCCGTCCTGTTCGGAACCGTGGCCATGGCGGCCTGGCTCGCGCACCGGCTGCCCGCGGGCGACCCCGTACGGGGCGTGCTGCCGCCCGCGCTGACCGCCGTACGGCAGCGGCTCGCCGCGCCCGACCTGCTGCTCGGTTTCTGGACCTACACCAGCCTCGCCGACTTCCGGTCGGCGGCGGGCACCCCGACCGAGACCGCCGGGGACCACGAGCGCTACGGCGCGGTCCTGCTGCCCACCGCCGACGGCCGGCCCAAGCCCGCGCTGCGGACGTCCCTGCTGGACTCCACGGGGTCCGACCCGTACCTGCCGATGCTGCGCGGCACCGACCAGCACCCCTCGGGCGTCGAGGTGGCGCTGCGGGCCGTGCACGACCCGCGCTTCGCCGCGCTGCTCGCCGACCCGGGAACCCCGGCGGCGGGAACCGCCGACGCGGACGGCACGTGGTGGCCGCAGGACCCGAGCCGCTCGGTGCCGGAGGTGGTGGCGGAGGTCTCCGCCGCCCACGGCCTCGGCGCCGACGCGGCCGCCCTGTACCTGGCACTGCTGGCCATGCCCGACCCCACCGACCGCAACACGGCGCGCTGGACGGGCTGGAAGCCCGCCCGACTCAAGGCGGCCCGCGCCGAACTGGCCGCCACCGACCTGGTGGTGACGGCCAGCCGCAGCCGGGCGGGGCGCACGCTGTTCCTCCCGGGAGGATGGAGCGAGCAGTCCTCACCGGTGCTGCCGGTGGAACAGTGGAAGCTCCCGCTGTACGGCCTGGCGGCGGGCGGAGGGCCGGCCCTGGGCGTCCTGGTGCCCGGCGAACCGGCGGCGGAACTGTACCGGCGGGCCTGGGCACGCGTCCGGGAGGGCGACGGGCCCCGCTTCGAACAGCTCCAGGTCAAGCGCACCCGAAGGCGCCGCGGCTGAACGCGCCGCGGGGCACGCGGGGCCCGTGGGGGCCGGTAGGGCCGCTGGGCCTGCCGGGCTCCGGGCGCCGGGTCTGCCGGGCCTGTCGGGTCTACCGGGCGCCGGGTCTGCCGGGCCTTGCCGGGTCTGCCGGGCGCCGTGCCCTTCCGGCCCTTCCGGCCCTGCCGGGCGCCGCGCCCTGCTGGGTCTGTCGGGTCTGTCGGGCGCGGCCCTGCCGGGTCTGCCGGGCCTGCGGGGTTTACCGCGGCGACGGCCGACCGGTGACTTCCGCGCCGGCGGGGGCTGCCGGTCGGCCGGGCCTTGCCGGTTGGGCTCGATTGCCGTTGGGCTTGGCGGGCAGCCGGGCCCGGCTGTCGGTTGCGTCGGCTGTGAGCCGGGGCGGGGCCGGCTCCGGCAAGGGTTCCTCGGCGCCCGGGCCCTCGGGCCGCCCCGGTGGGACTCCCGGTTCCGGCCGGGCGTGGTGTTCGGACCGCGACCGCTTCGGCCCGGCCGTGTCCGGGCGGAGGGGTGCGACCCGGCCGCCCGTCCGCCCGTCCCGGCTTCGGAACGGCCGATGCGCCTCGGCTACCGGGCCCGGAACCGGCTTCGGAACGGCCGATGCGCCTCGGCCACCGGGTCGGCACCGGGTCGGCCCGGCCGGTATCCGTCCCGACTCCTGTGCGTCCTGCCCGTGTTGCACTGTCCAGTCCGAGCACCTCGCCCGACCGCCCGACCGCCCGACCGCCCGACCGCCCGACCGCCCGACCGCCCGACCACCGCCTCCATCGGTGACCGCCCGCCCGGCCCCGAGCCGTTGGCGGCACGGCACCACCCACCACACGACCCGTCACCACTCCACCCCCCCAGCCCCACCCCACCGGAGGAACACCCCGATGACCCTCACCGACCAGCCCGCCCCGGCGGCCCCCGCCCGGCAGGTACTCCCGGCGGAGGAGCGGTACGCCGCCGAGCTCGCCTTCCTCGCCGCCCAGGACCCCGGCCCCCGCCCGCCCGGCTGGGCCCTGACCCCGCGCGCCGTCGTCACGTTCGTCTGCGGCAGCGGCAGCGGCAGCGACGGCACCGAACTCGTCCTGCCCGAGCGGCGCGCCGGGACCGGGATGCCCGGACGGATGGCCATCGCCGCCAAGTTCGTCGGCGAACGCTCCCTCGTGGAGCGCTGCGTCGTCACCCTCGCCGGTGAGCGCGGCCTGCTGCTCACCGGCGAACCCGGCACCGCCAAGTCGATGTTGTCCGAACTGCTGGCCGCCGCCGTCAGCGGCACCAGCGCCCTCACCGTGCAGGGCACGGCCGGTACCACCGAGGACGCCTTCCGCTACGGCTG
Organism: Streptomyces antarcticus; assembly: GCF_026627255.1. Taxonomy (GTDB): domain Bacteria; phylum Actinomycetota; class Actinomycetes; order Streptomycetales; family Streptomycetaceae; genus Streptomyces; species Streptomyces antarcticus. The sequence goes on from NZ_JAPNLM010000004.1 coordinate 184,313, forward strand.
GAACTACGCGCTGCTGCTGGCCCAGGGCCCCACCTCGCAGGCCCTGGTCGACTCCCCGGTGCTCTCCGCGATGCGGACCGGTCGGGTGGTCCGGGTCGAGGAGATCACCCGCTGCCTGCCCGAGGTGCAGGACGCGCTGGTGTCGATCCTGTCCGACCGCCGGGTCAGCGTGCCCGAACTCACCGCCACCGAGGACGCGGTGGTCTCGGCCGCACCCGGCTTCACGGTCATCGCCACCGCCAACCTCCGCGACCGAGGCGTCTCCGAGATGTCCGCCGCCCTCAAGCGCCGCTTCAACTTCGAGACCGTCGCCCCGATCGCGGACGCGGACGCGGAGGCCACGCTGATCCGCCGCCAGGCGGTCGCCGCCGTCCAGCGGGCGGGCGCGGCGTTCGGCGTCGACGACGCCGTCCTCGACGCCCTCGTCACCGTCTTCCGGGACCTGCGCTCGGGGCGTTCCGCCGAGGGCTGGGACGTGGAGCGCCCCGGTACGGTTATGTCCACCGCGGAGGCCGTGCAGGTGGCCGCGTCGCTGGGCGTCGCCGCCGCGTACCTTCCGGGCGGGGACGTGCTGGACCTGCTGCCGGGCCACCTCCTGGGTGTCGTACGGAAGGACGACCCGGCCGACCACGCACGGCTGCTGGGGTACTGGGACGGCCCCGTGCGCCGCCGCGCCGAGGACGGCTCGGCGATGTGGCGCCGCCTGTGGGACCTGCGCGGGAGCCTGCGATGACGCGTACCGACCCGCGCGACGCCGTCGCCGCGCTGGCGGCGTCCCGTACGCCGTACCTGCTGGGGGTGCGCCACCACAGCCCCGCGCTGGCCGCGGTGGTCGCGGACCTGCTGGACGCGTCGGGTGCGGACGTGGTGTGCGTGGAGCTGCCGGCGGAGTTCCAGCCCTGGCTGGAGCACCTGGCCGATCCCGAGACGGTGGCCCCGGTCGCCCTGGCGGGCACGGGGGAGGACGGCCGCCTGGCGTTCTACCCGTTCGCGGACTTCTCGCCCGAACTGGCCGCGATCCGCTGGGCGCGCGCCCGCGGTGCGACCGTGCTGTGCTGCGACCTGCCCCTGTCGTCCCGCGCGTGGGCCGGTACGCCGGCGGACGCCGGACCGGACCGGCCCGGGGCGCCGGAGCCCGCCCTCGACGGGGTGCCGGAGCCGGCCCCGCCCTCCGGCGAGGAGCGGGACCCGCTCGCGCCGGGGCTCCCCGAGGCCGACCAGGGTCCGGGGCGTTCGTACGCGGACGGGCTCGCCGCCGCCGGTACGGGCCGTACCGGCGAGGACATGTGGGACCGTGCCGTCGAGGTCCTCGCCCCGGGATGCTCCCCGGAAGCCGTACGGCGGGCCGCGCTCGGCGTCGGCTGGGCCCTGCGCGAGGACGCGGCCGTCCCGGCCACGGACCTGGCCCGCGAGGCCCACATGCGCGAGGTGATCGCCACGGCGGCGGCCGGCGGCCGGACGGTGGCCGCCGTGATCGGCGCCTTCCACGCCCCGGCCCTCCTGGGCCCGCCCACCGGCGCCCCCGCGCCGCAGAAGACCACCTCTACCGGGGGCACCGCCGTCGCGGGCCCCGGCGTCGCCGCAGCCTCGACGTCGTCCGCCGCGGCCACCGGCTCCGCGGGCTTCGGGCCCGGTGGCGCCGCGCCTTCGGGGGTGGGCTCCGCCGCGGGCTCCGGCACCGCCGGTGAGCCGCTGACGCCCACCACGGGCACCGGCTCCGCGCGTTGTGCGCCCACCGGCGCGGCACCCTCCGGGACCGCGTCCGGCGCGGGCACCGCCGCCGCCGCAGGAACCGGCATTGCGGCCGGTACTGGCGTCGCCCCCGGCTCGGGGCCGTCCGCGGCGGGCACCGGCAGCGTGTCCGGCCATGGCACCGGCTTCGCGCGTTGTGCGCCCACCGGCGCGGCACCCTCCGGGACCGCGTCCGCCGCGGGCACCGCCTCCGCCGCGGGATCCGGCGTCGCGGCCGGGACTGGCGTCGTCCCCGGCCCGGGGTCGTCCGCGGCGGGCACCGGCAGTGTGCCCGGCCATGGCACCGGCTTCGCGCCCGCACCGGGCATCCGCGCCGGGCGCGGGGTCGCGGAGGCGGATGCCGAATCCGGGGGCGGGGCCGTCACCTCGTTCGTGCCGTACTCCTTCGACCTGCTCGACTCCCGTTCCGGGTACCCCGCCGGCATCCGCGACCCGCTCTGGCAGCAGGCCGTCCTGCACGCCGCCGGCGACCCGGTCCGGGTGCGGGAGGCGGCCTCCGTCGCCGTCACCCGGCTCTGCCGCGAGCTGCGCCGCGCCGGGCACACCGCCGGGACCGGCGAGGGCGCCGAAGCCCTGCGCCTCGCCTGCGACCTCGCCGTCCTGCGCGGACTCCCCGCGCCGGGCCGCGGCGAACTCATCGAGGCCGTCACCACCGTCCTCGGCCAGGGCGAACCCCTCGGCCGGGGCCGGGCACTGGCCCGCGCCCTGGAGGCGGTGTTCGTCGGCACGTCCCGCGGGCGGATCACCCCGCACGCGCCCCGCTCCGGCCTCGGCCCCTCGGTCGAGGCCGAGCTGGCGGAACTGCGGCTCCCGGGCCCCGACGACCCCGCCCCCCGCGAGCTCCGCCTCGACCCGCTCCGCTCGCCCCTCGACGGCCGCCGCGAGGTCCTGCTGCAACGCCTCGCCGTCTGCGGCGCCGCCTACGGGGAGCCGGTCGCCGTCGCCGCCACTGGCGACGGCTCCGCCCTCGGCACCAAGTGGCGCCTGGCCTGGACCCCGTCCGTGCCGGCGCGCCTGGACCTCGCCGGGGTACGCGGCGTCACCGCCGCCCAGGCGGCCGCCGGGACGCTGCGCGACACCGCCCGCCGCGCCGCCGCCGACGGCGGTCCGACCCCGGCCGGGATCCTCGCCGGGCTGGCCGCCGCCGCGCGCTGCGACCTGCCCGAGCTGGTCGGCGTACGGCTCCACGAGGCGGCCTCCGTCCTGCCCGAGACCGCCACCCTGCCCGAACTCCTCGACGCCCTCGACCTCCTGGAGGCCCTGCACCGCGGCCACCTCCCCGGCGCCGGCGAGGAGGCCCGCGCCACCGCCGCCGCGCTCACCGGCGACCTGCTCGAAGCCGCCGTACGCTCCCTGCCCGGCCTCGCCGGCAGCGACGACCCCGCCGACGCGGCCGCCCTCGTCGCGCTCGCCGACCGGGCCGCCGCGCTCCACCTCGGCCTGCGCACCGACGCCGCCCTCGCCGCCCTCGCCCGGGACGCCTCCCCGCTGATGCAGGGCGCCGCCCTGGCCGTACGGGTCCTCCTCGACCTCGACCCGGCCGCGGACCTCGGCGACCGGGCCGCCGGATGGATCGACGCCGCGGCCGGGCCCGACAGCCGGCGCGCCCTGACCCGCCGGCTCGGCGGGCTCCTCACCGCCGCCGGGCCGCTGCTCCAGGCGTCCCCGGCCGCGCTCGCCCCGCTCCTGGACCGCGTGGAACAGCTCGACGACCCCGCCTTCCTGGACCGCCTCCCCGCCCTGCGCGGCGGCTTCGACGCGCTCTCGCCCGCTGCCCGGGACCGGCTGCTGGCCACCGTCACCGAGCGTCTCGGCGACCACGTCGACCTCGCGCTGGACGCACCGCCCGCCCTGCTCGCCCTGTGGGCCGCCGCCGACGCCGCCGGACTCGCCGCGCTGAAGGCGCTCCCGCTGACGGGACCCGCGCTCCCGCCGGCCGAACCCGCGCTCCCGCCGCGCGGGCCGGCACTCCCGCCGCCCGTGCCCGTGCCCGCGCCCGTGGATCGCCCCGGGGGCCCGAAGGCGCCGCGCGACGCCGTACCCGACACGCGGCGGCTCGCCCCCGCCGACCGCTGGCGCCTGCTCCTCGGCCGCGAACGCGAGCGGCTCCCCGCCGGGGCCCGCCGCTACGCCCACGCGCTCGACGAGCTGTACGGCGCCGGGCGCGGCGAAGGCGCCGCCGACCTCGACGGCGGCAGCGGCGCGGGCCGGGGCGGCGGCCGGGAGGCGTCCTTCCCCACCGCCCGGGAATGGTCGGGCGAACTGGAAGCGCTGTTCGGCGCCGACGTACGGGAAGAAGTGCTCGCGCGGGCCGCCGAAACGGGCCGCACCGACGTGCTAGCCCAGCTGGACCCGGCGAGCGTCAGGCCCTCGGTGGAACTGCTGAGCTCCGTACTGTCCCTCGCCGGCGGCATGCCGGAGGCCCAGCTCGCCCGGCTGCGCCCCCTCGTCAGGCGGCTCGTCGACGAACTCGCCAAGGAACTCGCCACCCGGCTGCGCCCGGCACTGTCCGGGCTCTCCACCCCGCGTCCCACCCGCCGCCGCGGCGGCCGCCTCGACCTCGCCCGCACCCTGCGCGCCAACCTCGCGCACACCCGCAGGCGCCCCGACGGCAGCGTGGTCGTGGTCCCCGAACACCCGGTCTTCGCCACCCGCGCGGGCCGGGAGGCCGACTGGCGGCTGATCCTCGTCGTCGACGTCTCCGGCTCCATGGAGGCCTCGGTCGTCTGGTCCGCCCTCACCGCGGCCGTACTCGGCGGCGTGCCCACGCTGTCCACACACTTCCTCGCCTTCTCCACCCAGGTCGTGGACCTCACCGACCGGGTCGAGGACCCGCTGTCACTGCTGCTGGAGGTCCGCGTCGGCGGCGGCACGCACATCGCCGCCGGACTGGCCCACGCCCGCTCGCTGATCACCGTCCCGAGCCGCACCCTCGTCGTCGTGGTCAGCGACTTCGAGGAGGGCGCCCCGATCGGCGGCCTCCTCGGCGAGGTCCGGGCCCTCGCCGCCTCCGGAGCCCACCTGCTGGGCTGCGCGGCGCTCGACGACGCGGGCACGCCCCGGTACTCGGTCCCGGTGGCGGGCCGACTCGTCGCGGCGGGGATGCCCGTGGCCGCCCTCAGCCCCCTCGCCCTCGCCCGCTGGGTGGGCGAACGACTCCGTGGAGAACCCCGTTGAGCAGCGCAGACACCCCCCTGCCGGCCGTCGCCCCCGAGGTGCTCGCGGAGGCGGTCGAGAACCTCACCGCCCGGCTGCGTAAGAAGCTGGACGCCGTCACCGCGAGCTGCGCCGCCGCAGCCGTCCGCGAGCCGGACGGCAGGGTCGGCATCCGCTTCGGGGAGGACGCCGTCGTCACCCTGCGCCCCGGACCCGAAGGGACGCTCACGCGCGCCGAACAGGCGGTGTGCAGCTGCCTGTTGGCGCCCCGCTGCCTCCACCGGGCCGCCGCGCTGGGCGCGGCCCCCCTGGCTGATACCCCGCTCGCCGACACCCCCCTCACCGACACCCCCCTCGCCGACACCCCGCCCGCCGAGGCCCTGCCCGTGGGCGCGCCGCCCGTGCCCGGGGAGCCGGCCAGGCCGCGGGGGCCCGGGACCCCGCCGGGCCCCGAGACTCCGGCGCCGCCCGAACGGGCTCTGACCGGCGCCCAGACCGCGGCCGCCACCGCGCTCTGGGAGGCCGCCGCCGAGGCCCTGGCCGCCGGAGTCACCGCCGGCGGCGCCGTCGTGCAGGCCGAACTGCTGCGCGCCGCGCACACGGCCCGCCTCGCCGCACTCCCGCGCGCCGAGGCGGCCGCCCTGCGCGTCGTACGGGGCCTGCGCGCCGCCCGCGAGCGGCAGGCCGCCCAGCGCCTCGGCGACCTGACGGAGGCCTTCCGGGAACTCCTGTACACCACGGCCCTGCTGGCCTCCGGATCCACTGACCCCGCGCTGACCGGCACGTCCCGCCGCGCCTACGCGCCGGGCGGCAGCCTCCGGGTGTACGGCCTCTGCCGCGAGCCGGTGCTCTCCGCCACCGGGTACGGGGGAGTGGTCACCCACCTCCTCGCGCCGGACGGCGCCCGCTACTCGGTGGCCGACGTCCGCCCCGGCGGCCTGGCCCGGGCCCGTGGCGCGGGCTCCGCCTCCGTGGCCCTCGGCGGAGCCGCCCTCGACCACGCCGGACTGGCCCGCGGCGGACTGCGCATCGCCGGTGCCACGGTCTCCCCGGAGGGCAGGCTCGGAGCCGGACGAGGGGTCAAGGCCACCCCGCTGCCCGGCACGTCCTGGAGCGACGCGCCCGCCGCCGCGCTCTTCGCCCGCCCGGCGGCCGAGGCCGTCGCCGACGGCCTGGCCTCCCAGGACGGGGCCGAGCCCGCACTGCTCGGCTGCGACGTGGCCGTCGTCGGCGCGGCCGGGGAACACCTCCTGGTCCGCGAGGCCCGGCCGGACGGGCCCCTGCTCCGGCTGCGCGCCGCCCACCCCCACCCGGAGCTCCCGCACGCGGACAACCTGCGCCGCCTCGCCGGGCACCCGGGACTCCGGATCCGGGTCCTGGGCCGCCCCGACCTGGACCGGGCCGCCACCCTGCGCCCGCTCGCCGTCGGCCCGGTCCCCGGCGCCGACCACACCCTGCGGCTGCCCGAGGAGTGGCTCGGCCGCGCCGACCTGGGCTACGACCGCCTCCAGGGGCAGCACCTCCCGCCCGCGGGCCCCACTTCGGACACCACCCCGGACACCGCCCCGGCCGCGGCCCCCGCGCCGGCGGGCCCGGACCCGCTGGCCGACTCCCCGCTGTGGCGCGTACGCCGCCTCCTGGAGACCGGCGTCGCGGGAGGCCGCCGCGCCGTCGCCGAGTCCGCCCGGGACGCAGACCACCGCTCCGGGTACGGGCCGCTGCGCCGGGCCGGTTTCACCGCGGCGGCGGACTGCGCCGCCGCGCTGGCCGCCGAGGCCGACCGCCGCCCCCGCGACGCCTTCGGCCGCCTCGGCGACCCCTCCGCCGAGGGCTACGCCCGGGCCTGGCTGGCGGCCGCGGCCCACCTGTCGGCGGCGGAACGCAGTCTGGTCGCCGCCTCCTGGGCGTCCCCACCCCTCACCTGACAGCCGGGCCGTCCTGGCCGGGACCCGCGCCGCCGCCGAACCACGCCCGCAGGGCCGCGAGATCGGGCTCGGCCAGGCCGAGCCCCGGATCGACGCGGTGCAGGAGGGCCCGGCCCGGATGGCGGGCGGCGACCCACGCCCGGTCGGCGCCGGTGATCTCGTCGTCGACCCAGATGAACGGGCGCCCGGCGGCGTGGGCGAGGAGCGCGGGGGTCTTCCAGTGGATCCCGCCCCGCCCGTCCGCGTCGGACGGCTCCGGCCACTGCACCACCGGCAGGTCCGGCAGTCCGAGCCGGGGCGCGACGCACTCGTTCGCCTCCTCCATCCAGGTGGTGGCCCACACGAGCACGCACCCCAGCGAGGCCAGCCGTGGCCCGAGCGACGGGTCGATCCTCGCCAGGAGCGGGTTGGCGTCGTCCCCGGGCGGATACGGACCCGCCCCGAACGGGATGAGGGGGCCGTCCACGTCGAGGTAGAGGAGCGGGCGGGCCGCGGAACCGGTCATGGGCGCAACGGTAGACCAGACCGCTTGACGGAAAGAAGTGTGAGTGGTTTATTACTCACATGAACACGGAACGACGACGACAGCTCTCCTCCGCCGAGGAGCGCCGGGACACGGTGTTGCGCACGGCCATCGGCGCGTTCGCGGCCCGCGGCTACTTCGGCACGACGACCACCGAGGTGGCCAAGGCGGCCGGCATCTCGCAGTCGTACGTCTACCGGCTCTTCCCGAACAAGGAGGTGCTGTTCACCACCGTGGTCGAGCACTGCTTCACCCGGGTCCGCGCCAGCCTCGAGGAGGGTGCCGCGGAGGCCGGGGGGAGTGACCCGGAGGCCGTTCTCCACGCCATGGGGGACGCGTACGCCCACCTGATCGCGGACAAGGACCTGCTCCTGGTCCTGACGCACGCCCAGGCGGCCGCGGTCTCCGAAGCCGCCGTACGGGAGGCCGTCCGGGCGGGGTACGCCCGGATGGTGGAGTACGTCCGCGGCGCCTCGGGCGCCGGAGAGGCGGAGGTCCAGCGGTTCTTCGCCATCGGCATGCTCTGCCACCTGCTGGTCTCGGTCGACGCGCAGGACGTGGACGCCCCCTGGACCCGCACCCTCACGGCGGGGGTCCGGCACTACTGACCGCACGCGGGACGGGCGGGCCGAATGGCTCGCCCTTCCTTTGACCCGAAGAGTGAGTGGTCAATCACTCTTACAATTGACCCATCACCCACGAACCCAGGAGTACCCCGTGAACGCACCGCACGCCACCGTCGACGAGAACGCCCCCGTGGTCGTCCGCCTCGAGACCACCGTCCGCGCACCCCTCGCGACGGTCTGGGCCCTGCACACCGACATCGCCCGCTGGGCCGACTGGAACACGGGCATCGACTCCGTGGCGTACGACGGCCCGCTCGCGCCCGGATCCACCTTCCGCTGGCTGACCCACGGTCTGGAGATCACTTCCACGCTCCTCCAGGTCGTACCCGGCGCTCGGATCGTCTGGGGCGGTCCGGCCCACGGCATCGACGGCGTCCACGTCTGGACGTTCGAGCAGCCGGACCCGGAGGGCCCCGTGACCGTACGGACCGAGGAGTCGTGGGCGGGGGCGCCGGTCGAGGAACGGCCCGCCGAGCTCGAGGCGATGCTCCGCCAGTCACTGGAGCAGTGGCTGGACCTGCTGAAGGCCCGGGCCGAAGCGGACGCCGCGACCCCCGCCTAGGGGACGCCCCACCCGCCCCCGGCCCCGCCCCACGCGCCGCCGCACACACACCCGCCGCGACACCCGAGAAGCCGCGACACCCGAGAAGAAGAAGCCGAGCGAGGTCACCGTCATGAGTCAGCACCCGTCCAAGCCCTACCTGACCGGCCACTACGCCCCCGTCGCCGACGAGATCACCGCGACCGGCCTCACCGTCGAGGGCGCCCTGCCCCCCGAGCTGACCGGCCGGCTGATCCGCAACAGCCACAACCCCAAGCCCGGCATCACCCCCACCCACTGGTTCAAGGGCAGCGGCATGGTCCACGGCATCCGCCTCCGCGACGGCCGCGCCGAGTGGTACCGCAACCGCTGGGTCCACACCCCCGCCCTCGACGGCGCCCGCACATGACGGAGAAGGGGCCCGACCTGACGGCCAGTACGGCCGGCACCCACGTCATCGAACACGCCGGACGGATCCTCGCGCTCAGCGAGGCCGCGCTGCCGTTCGAGCTGACGGCCGACCTGGAGACAGTCGGCGCCCACGACTTCGGCGGGAAGCTCACCTCCGCGATGACCGCCCACCCCAAGGAGGATCCCCGCACCGGAGAGCTGCACTTCTTCGCCTCCTCCCCGTTCCCGCCGTACCTGATCCACCACGTGGCGTCCGCCGACGGCCAGGTCCTGGACAGCCAGGACGTTCCCGGGGCGAGTGCCGCGCTCAAGCACGACTTCGCGATCACCGAGCACCACGTCGTGTTCCTCGAAGGGCCGGTCACCTTCGACCCCAGCGAGAACTCGGGGATCCCGTACGGCTGGAGCGACGAGCAGCCCTCCCGCATCGGCGTCATGCCCCGCGGCGCCGGCGGGGCCCGGAGGATCCGCTGGTTCGAGATCGGCCAGGGGTACGCCATGCACCTCGCCAACGCCTACGAGGCCCCGTACGGGCGGATCGTCATCGAGGGCCCGTCCGTGGGCCGGGACGGCTGGCAGCGCTCCTGGAACTGGTGGGTCGGCGCCCCCGACCGCGGAGCCGAGCCCAACTCCGGCTCCCGGAGCCGCCGCTGGACGGTCGACCTCGCCGCCGGGGCCGTCCGGGAGGAGTGGACCGACGACCTGACCGTCGAGTTCCCCACCATCAACGAGGACTTCACCGGCCGCGAGCACCGCTTCCAGTACGCGCTGTCGTTCCCCGACGACCTCGGCGTCGGCGAGCACGCCCTCGTCAAGTACGACCGGATCACCGGGGCCCGCTCCCTGCTGCCGTTCGGCACCGGGCAACTGCCGAGCGAGGCCGTCTTCGTACCGGCCGCGGGCGGCGCGGGCGCGGAGGACGCCGGATACCTGCTGACCGTCGTGAGCGACCTGACCGCCGACGCCTCCCGGCTGCTCGTCCTGGACGCCTCCGACCTGGGCGCCGCACCGGTGGCCACCGTCCACCTGCCGCGCCGCGTGCCCGCGACCATCCACGGCTCCTGGATACCGGACGCCGCGAGCTGAACACGCGGGGCGTGGCCGGGGGAGCGGGGGCGCGGCGCCGTCACCCGGAACCCCCGGCGGCCGGCCACCGCGCGTCCCACAGCGCGCAGTGGTGTGCGGCCCGCGCGTCCACGGTACGGATTCCCCCGGCCCCCGGCGCCAGGTTCAGTACGGAGGCCGGGGAGCGGTACCGCGGCCAGGCCGGGGCGCCCGCCGCCGCCGGGATCCCGGTGCGGGCGAACGCCGTCCAGTAGCCGGCCATCCGGTCCGCGAGCTCCCGCTGCGGCGCCCCCAGCGGCACGGACGTGAACAGGTAGGGCAGTTCGAAGCCGCGCGACGCGGCGTAGGGCAGCCCCGGCACCTCCGGCAGGCCGGTGGCGTTGGGCGCGTCGCCGTCGGCGAAGAGGTAGCCGTACGTCGGCACGTGCCGGGCGAGCGCGTCGGCGTCCCGCAGCGACGGACAGGTGAACGACGCGTCGGACAGCAGGGTCGCGAGGGCCACCGACGGGTTCGGGTAGGCGGCAGCCGGGTACTCCGCCTCGACCGCGCGGGCGGTCCCCGCGTCGGACGACTGCTCCAGCCGGGCCCGGTAGGCGGCCCCGTCGGCCACCGGGAACGCGGCCAGGGTCTGCCCGAGGAAGACCCGCATCTCGTCGCGGGTGGTCCCCAGCATCACCGGCACCCGGTGGAAACGCCCTTCCCGGAGCGCCCGCCGCGGCTCCGTCGGCAGCGAGGCGTTTCCGTAGGAGACCGGCGAGAACCGCCGCATCAGCTCCGGGGCGGCGAGCGAGCGGGCGTCCAGCCGCCGCAGGCAGTCCACCGCTCCCGTCTCCACCGCTCCCCCCGGTGGGCCGCAGCCGAGCCGGACCGCCGCAGCGGCCCCGTCCCCGACCGTGCGCGGTTCGGGGGTGAAGGGCTCGTACGTGCCCAGGGTGGGCAGCAGGGACCGGGGCGGCATCGTCGTCGAGCACGAGCCGCTCTGCACGACCGCCCGGTGAAACCGACCAGTTCGCCGAATCTCGGAGGACTGTCCCTGAGAACCGGCGGCGATTCTTCGCTTTCACGGCGAGTCCGGCGTGGGTTCGGCTCGGACGCCTGGGCGAAGCTGGCGACCGTAAGGCACTGCGGGCTCAGGGAACCGGGCGCAGGCCGTCGAGGGTGACGGCGACCAGGCGGGTCACAGCCGCCTGGGAAGTCAGGGTGGCCGCCGCGGTCAGGGCGTGAAGGCAGTACTGGGCGAGCTCGGCCGGCGGGACGTCGCTACGCAGATCACCGGCTTCGGCCGCTTCGGCGAGGAGGTGCTGGAGCATGCCGTGCAGGTGCCGTTCGGCATGCGAGACGTGCTCGCCCTGGTGCAGGAGGGTGGCGATTTCGCCGCCGTGCCGCTGCGGGGCGATGCCCGCGTACGTCTCCAGCACCGCCTTCAGGCGCTCCACGGCGGTGCCGGCCTCGTCGCGGATGCCTGCGAGCTGCTTGAGATGGGCGGTGACCTGGCGCTCATGCCAGGCCAGCAGGACGGCTTCGACGTCGGAGAAGTACTTGTAGAGCGTCGCGCGGCCGATGCCGGTCTGCTCGGCGATTTGGGACATGGTCACCGACCGCAGGCCGCTCTGGGCCACCAGCTTCGCGGTGGTGTCCAGAATCGCCTCGCGCACGGCGGCGCGGTGGGCGTCGATCGTCTCGTTCCACAACTTCGGCACCCACCCAGGATACGGACGTCCACAGGGCATACACTCAGTTTCAGGTAGAGACAGAGTGTCTCGAAAAAGAGGGGAGGCATCATGGCAGGCTCACCGGACTGTCACGATGACGACGGCGAGGGGGCGCCGCGCTGGGTGAGGGTCTCCGCGGCGATCGCAGTCGTCCTGACCGTGGTGTTCGTGATCGTGCACCTGGCCGGCGGCGGCATGGCGGGGCACGCGCCGTGACCCCGTTCTCGCCGCGGCTGCGCAAGCTGACCCTCACGGTCCACGTCACCTCCTCGGTCGGCTGGCTGGGCGCGGTCGCAGCCTTCCTCGCCCTCGCCGTCGCCGGCCTGACCAGCAGCGCGCCCCAGACCGTGCGGGGCGCTTACCTGGCCATGGACGTGATCGGCTGGTACGTGATCGTCCCGTTCGGCATTGCCTCCCTGCTGACCGGCCTGGTGCAGTCCCTTGGAACGGTGTGGGGGCTGCTGCGGCACCACTGGGTGATCGCGAAACTGCTGATCACTGTGGCCGCGACCGTTCTGCTCCTGGTCCACATGCAGCCGGTCGGACACCTCGCCGACGCGACCGCCCGGGCCCCCCTCGCGGGCGGCGAGCTCCGGGGCATGCGCATCCAACTGATCGCGGACGCGGCCGCTGCCCTGCTGGTGCTCCTGACGGCGGCTGCCCTGTCGGTGTTCAAGCCGCGCGGGGTGACCCGCTACGGACGCCGTCGGCGCGAGCAGGTCCCACAGCCGCGCTGACCCCTGCCGCCTCAGACGTGCCGGGTTCGGCTCTGACTTTGTTCTGATGGCGCAAGCAGGCCGGCTCAGTGCTGGTGTCCGTCGTCGTGCCCGGGCTCCTTGCTGGGGTGGGTGGCGTTCGGCGAGGCGGTGGGTTGGGAGGTCGGGTTGGTGCTGTCGCTGCCGTGGCCGCCCTCCTTGCCTTCGTCGCTTCCCTTCTCGGGCACGACATCGCTGTGGCTATGTCCTCCGGACTCGGCCATGGTGGGGGCGATGTGGCGCAGGCCGAGGAAGGTGAGGGCCGTCACGGCGACAATTGCCAGGCCCATCAGGCTGAAGATGCGCCGCCACGGCCTCTTGGCCTCCTTCAGGAAGTAGGCGACGAAGGACAGGACGATGCCCAGCGGTATCAGCACGGCACAGCGTTCGGGCAGGTCTGCGAAGTGCTGCATGCCGCCGCTGAGCATCCCGAGGCCGAACGAGAGCATCGTCGAGGTGCCGAGCACGCGCAGTATGCGTGACAGAGGCTGCCTCTCGGACGCGAGGATGATGTCGTTGAGTACGGTCGCGAGCAGGAAGACAAACAGGCCGGACGCGGCGATCATCGAGTAGCGGGCGGGAGCCATGGGGTGGTGGACGACGGCTCCGCTGATGAGGCCGGCGCCCACGTAGTAGCCGACGTAGCCGAGATAGCGCCACGGCAGGGAAGCGCCTTCCCGTTTGCTGTTGGAGCGGCGTTGGCTTCGGGTCGGCTGCGGCGGGGTCGTCGTGGCGAGACTGGGCGAGGAGGACAAAGCGGGCCCTTCGAGGGAAGTTCAGTGGGGCCTGGGGCTCTCAACGAGGCAGGCGGGCAGGTCGTGGCCGAAGATCGGACGCGCTGGGAACAGCGCAACGTGAGCCGGCCCACGGCTCCGCGCCGCACGCCACCTCATGGCAGCCGCAAGGCGCAAGGCATGGCCGGGCCGCCGCCGATGCCCTGGCGGAAATGGCTCAAGGGTGTGCCCGACAGGGCGCCGACCGGTCGGCGGGCGTCAAGGCTTAGATGCGCAGGACCGCTGAGTCCGGCACCGGGGCAGATGTCAAGAGGGCCCTGACAGGCCGAGCGGCGCCGACTGCATACGCGTACGGAGGCCGGTGAATAGCCTGCGCCTCACACGGGGCGGGCAGCGCGGCGCCCTGTTGGGGCTGGCCGGACACACACTGGTGAGCCGCGTGATCGGGCTCCGGAGCATCCTGGTGGTCGGTGTGCCCCGGGCCGGAGTGCAGGTCGGGCGCCTCGTGACTGTGCCCGGCGGCACCCGGGTCCTGAGCGTTCAGGGCTGCCGGGCTGGTCGGCGCCCCGAGATGGGCGTGGCCTGCGGCGCTCTCCGCACTGACCCCGTGGCTGTACATCAACGTAAGGAGAAGCGCGGCGAGCACCCACAATCGCCACGGGCCCGCTGCACGAGAGCGGGACCGCGGCGCGTTACGGGTCGCCCGGGCCAAAACCATGCCGGGGAGCATAGCGTCACGTCGGCCGTGGACCTCCTGTGGGGTGTGTGTTCCCTCGGACGAGTGGGTCCGTGGCTCCCGATCTGCCGGCCGGGATGTCGGCTGCCGGGTGGGATGGATGACGGTGCGAGCGTCAGCCGAGGGCCGAGAACAGTTCGTTGCATGCCTGCTCGCAGCTTCGGCAGGCTTCGGCGCAGATGCGGCAGTGCTCGTGCATGTCGGCATGCTTGGCGCACTCGTCGCCGCAGGCCTTGCAGGCCATGGCGCACGCGCGAAGGACGGCCGCCGTGATGTTGGCGTCGTAGCCGGTGTGCCGCGAGAGGACCGCGGCGGTGGCGGTGCAGATGTCGGCGCAGTCCATGTCGGTGCGGATGCACTTGGTCAGATCGCCCACCATGCCCTCGGAGAGGCAGGCGTCCGCGCATGCCGTACACGCCTGCGCGCACGCGATGCACTCCTCGATACAGGCGGTGAGCTTGGCCTGGTCGATGTCGCCGAGGTCGGCCGGGTAGGTGGCGAGCATGTCCTTGACGGTGGACATCAGGGTGCCTCCGTTCCCCGCGAGGCCGGCGGATCCGGGGCGGCCGCCATCGAGGCCCCCGGTACATCCAGCTAACGCCCCTGGGCGCGAACGTGCCCGGCCGCATCGTAGGGGTGCGGCCGGGCGCGGTGCCGTACGGCTGGGTCAGTGGTAGGCGTGGACGACGGCGTGGCCCTTGCCGCGGCCGATCATCCACTTGTTGACCGGAGTGGTGATCAAGAAGGCCACGGCGAATCCGCCCAGCAGCGCCGTCCAGAAGAGCGCGTCCGACAGGTGGGCGTCCATCGCCCCGGGCGTCAGGGCGATGATGCCGTTGTCGACGAGCTCCATCACCGCGATCGACACGGTGTCCGCGGCCAGCGCGACCTTGATCGCGCTCTTCCAGTCCAGGCCGGCCCGCCGGACCGCGAACAGCGTGAACGAGTAGCCGAAGAGGAACGCGAGGGTGATGGCCAGGATCATCGTCTGGACGTTGCCCCACATCAGGGCGGTGCCGATGACCATGCCGAGGATCTCGCCGATCGCACATCCGGTCAGGCAGTGCAGCGTCGCCTTCGCGGCGGCCCTCCAGGTCACCGAGCCCCTCTGGTGCCCGGCATGCCCCGCCTGCGCCTGGTGCGCCATGTGGTCGTGAGCGCTGCTGGTGTGGTGTGCGCTGTGGTCCATGACCGTCATCCCCAATCCCGTCCAGTGTGACCCCGCTTCCGCGGACCCACACCACAACCGTATACCCCCCGGGGGTATTCCGCGAGGGTGTTGAACCCAGCGAAACGCGGAGGGGTGTGCCGAGGCCGCACGGCCTCGGCA
>NZ_JAPNLM010000004.1:199588-416747 GCF_026627255.1 Streptomyces antarcticus
GGCCCGCGCCCCCCCCCCCCCCCCCCCCCACCCCTCCGCCCAGTGTGGGTCAGCTCTTGCCGAGCAGGTTGTTCATCCTGGTGATCTCGGCGGTCTGCGAGGTGACGATGGCGCCCGCCATGGTCTTGGCCTCAGGGAAGGAACCGTCGGCCTTCTCCGCCTTGGCCATCGCCACCGCGCCCTCGTGGTGCTTGATCATGAGCTGCATGAAGGCGGTGTCGAAGGCCTTGCCGGACGCCTTCTTCAGGTTGTCCATCTCCTCGGGCGTCATCATTCCGCCGTCGGCGCCGTGCATGGAGTGGTCCATGGCGCCCTCAGCGGGGACCTGCTCCCCCCAGGAGGTCAGCCACCCCGACAGCGTCTTGATCTCCGGACCCTGGGCCTTCTTGATCTCCTCCGCCAGCTGCTTGACCTCGGCGGACTCGGCCCTGGTGGGCGCGAGGCCGGCCATCTCCACAGCCTGACGGTGGTGGGGGATCATCCCCTTGGCGAACGCGACGTCGGCCGCGTTGTGCTGGCCCTGGGAGGCCGCAGCGGACGAGGAGGCCGAGGGTGACGGGCTGGGGCCGGAGGAGGTGGCGTCGCCCGACCCGCACGCGGCGAGCACGAGGGAGGCGGCGCCCGCGGCGGCGACGAGGGCGGTCCGGCGGACGAGGTTCTTGCTCATGGTGGTGCGACTCCTTTGATGCGCCGCCCGAGCGGGGCGGCCGCCGATACGGAACGAGGACGTGCCGAAGCGCGGCACTTCTCGCCGGCCAAGCCGGGCAAGGAGGGGCCGCGCGGGCGGTCCTATATCCGTAGGAGTTGCAGCTCAGCGAGATCGGGCGGAGCACGCCCACACTCCGGGGTCCCCGCGGCACTGCCGGGCAGCGCCACCGGCGCGGGCCCGGTGTCGAGAGCTGCGGCCAGGACGGGAGGCGCGTATGCGGCGCCGACACCGGCTGCCGCACACGTGGCATCCGCATGCTCCGCGTGGCCCGTTCCGCCGTCAGTGTGCGAGCAGGCACCCGTCACCTGCTGGGCGGTCACTTCGTGGACCATCGCCATGGAGTGGCCGTCGGTCACCGCCGGCGCCTGCGCAGACGCCGACCCGGGTACGAGGCCGTGCATGGCCAGCACACCGGCCAGCACCGCCAGCACCAGCAGCACGAAGCCACGCCCGGCCGGGCGGCGGCTCGACTGCATGGTGCTGCTCATGCAGTCATCGTACGATCCGGCGCCACGGCCCCGCCTCCCCCGACCGTCCGAGATCCGCCGACCGTGTGTCATGACAGACCGCAGGGCTTCGGGAGGCACTCGGTTCGGACCGAAGTCGATGTGCCCGAAGGTAATCGACAGCACTGGCCGCCCCGGTGCAGCGGGCGGCGAGGCGACGCGACGACATGGGTCCTTCTAGGGGGGGCGGACAGGGGCTGGTTGTTCGATGCCGGCCCGACGAGGAGGTCGTCGGTACGTCGGAGTCGGAGCAGGGGCTGGCCGAGGTTCAGCGTGCGCACTGGCAACGGACCTACGGCGAGCATCCCGGCATGTACGGCGAGGGGCCGTCCGAGCCGGCGGTCCATGCCGCTGCCGTCTTCAAGGCCTCCGGTGCCCGCGAGGGCTTCTCCGTGATGGCCACCGACGGGCTCCCGCGGACCGGGGTCGCACCCGCCGCCGTACGGCGCCGGCGGCGACGAGGAGCGACAGGGCGGCCGCCGGGAGCGCGGAGCCCCATCGGCGGCGCAGGAGACGCATGTCGGGCACGGCTGACGCCCTGTCCCCGTGGAGCCCGGCCGGAGCCCCCACGGGGAGTCCCCCGTTTGCGCGCCCCGAATGGCGCAGTGATTAGAGCTGACAGTAAATGTAACAAAGCGTGCGCTTCCCATGACGCACGATGACCGGCGCGCGATGTGTAGACCCGCGTGTCGGCGAACGGAGCTTTCCATGAATGACCCCATCACCCTCGAGGCGACGGACCATGAAGACCGCCCCGGGATCCCCGACACCCTCGCAGCGGACGCTCCCGGCCAGGAGTCCGTACGCACCCTGCTCGAGACGGCGGCGACCTGCCGCCCGCTCGAAGAGGTCACTGCGCTGGTGAGCCTCCTCAAGGACACCGGCCAGTCGCCCAACCCCGGACACGAGGCGCTCCGCACGGCAGCCGTGACCCGGCCCGTGGACGAAGTGCGGCAGATGGTCGCCCTCCTGGGCGAGCACCCGCACGAGGTGGTGGAGGCGGACATCACGCTGCGCGCCGCCGCCGTCGGCCGGTCCATCGAGGACGTGGCGCTGCTGGTGACCATCCTCGGCGCGGACGGTCCCGACGGCTCCGGTGCGCCGGAGCGGGCGCCCGCCGGTTCCGCCGAACGGCCCGGCGAGGGCGCAGAGCCGCCGGGGGAGCGGTACGACCCCGGGTACACGGAGCTGTACGACGCCCCGTACGCGCAAGCGGCCGCCCGCCCCGTGCCGCCCACGGAGCCGAAGGCGCGTCCCCCCGCGCCCCAGGCGCCGCCCCGCTCGCGTCAGGCCCCCGCCGCCGTGCGGCCGGCGGCCTCCCCGGCCCTGCGGCACGTACTGCGCTGGCCCATGGCGGTCGCCCTGCTGGTCAGCGGCGCGCTCCACCTCCCCGCCGACCTGACGCTGCTCTCCACCGCCTCCCCCGTGGGCTTCCTGCCCCTTGCCGTCACCGTCCTGTGCCTCGCCGTCGGCGCGGTGCTCGCGGCCCGCGACACCCCGCTGGTCTGGCGGGCGGGGGCGGTCACGGCCCTCGGCGTCGTCGCCCTGCACGTGTTCGGCGGCGCCACGCACTACGACCCCCTGGCGGGGGCCGTGGGCGGCTCGCCGGCCTGGGCGGGCGTCATCGCGGTGCTGTGCGCCGCGGCCGGCGCCGTGCTGTCCGGACTGGCCCTGAGGAACCGTCAGGAGCGCTCCGCCTAGCACCGGCCGACACCCCCGGTACGGCACCGGCACCCCGCGCCCCGTGCGCGGGGTGCCGTGTCACGCCAGGAGGTTCACGGCCCCCGTGAACACCCGCGGGAGCCGCGCGGCCAGCGGCACGATCCGCCGGGCGACGGGGGGCCGGTGGCGGGCCCAGAGCAGGGAGGCGGTCAGCGTGCGGTAGCTCCGCGACAGCTCCCGCCAGGCCCGCTCGTACGCCTGCGGCCGCCCCTCCCGTACGCAGCGCACCAGTTCCCCGGCGGCGGTCACGGCCAGCGTGAGGCCCTCCCCGGTCAGCGCGTCGACGTACCCGGCCGCGTCGCCCACGAACAGGACCCGCCCGGCCACCCGTACGCGCGCGCCCTGGCGCAGCGGCCCGGCCCCGCGCACCGGCGTTCCGCGGGCCCCGGACAGCCGCTGCGCCAGCAGCGGGAACCGGGCGAGCTGTACGTCGAAGGGGGCGTGCTCCGAGGTCAGCAACGCGACGCCGATCCGGTCGGGCGCCAGCGGGGTGACGTACGCCTCGCAGCGGTCCGCCCAGTGCACCTCGACGAGCCCGCTCCACGGCGCGACGTCGTAGTGCCGGCGCAGCCCGTAGCGGGCCGGGCGGCCGGGCGCCGGCGGGGACGTCAGGCCCAGACCGCGCCGGACGGGGGAGTGCAGCCCGTCGGCCGCCACCAGGTAGCGCGCGGTGAGCCCCGCCGCGTGGACGCGGTCGCCGTCCTGGACCACCCCGTCCACGCGGCGCGGGACGACCCGGACCCCGAGGGCGGCGGCGCGTCCGGCCAGTGCGGGCTGGAGCGCGGTCCGGCGGGTGCCGAGGCCCGGGCCGTGGTGGAACAGCCCCTCGGCGTGCCGGCCGCTCACGCCGTCCACGTAGCGGATGCCGTGGAACGGCTGGCCGGCCAGGGGCACCCCCAGCTCCTTCAGGCGGCGGACCGCGCCGGGCATCAGCCCCTCCCCGCAGGCCTTGTCGATGGGGGTCGGCCGCGGCTCCGCGACGACGACCTCGAGGCCGGCGAGGGCGCCGTGGATGGCGGTGGCCAGCCCGGCCGGGCCGCCGCCCGCGATCAGCAGGTCGATCACCGCACGGTGCCCGAAGCCGCCGCCGGAGCCGCCCGCGGCAGGGACACCCCGGTGAGGGCGTCGTCCTCGCAGCGGATCCTTACGCGCAGCAGCACCGCGTTGAGCACGGTGAAGCCGAGCGCGGTCAGCCAGGCGCCGTGCACCAGCGGCAGCGCGAACCCCTCCACCACGACCGCGACGTAGTTGGGGTGGCGCAGCCACCGGTACGGTCCGCCGGCGACGAGCGGCAGCCCGGGCACGACGAGCACCCGGGTGTTCCAGCGCGGTCCGAGGGTGCGGATGCACCACCAGCGCAGGCCCTGGGCGGCGAGGGCCAGGGCGAGGGCCGGCCAGCCGAGCGCGGGGACGAACGGCCGTCCGGCCAGCAGCGGTTCCACCACGCAGCCCGCGAGCAGTGCGGTGTGCAGGGCGACCATCGCCGGGTAGTGGCCGCGGCCGTGTTCGACACCGCCGCGCGCCAGGCTCCACGCGGTGTGCCGGCGCGCCGTGACGAGTTCGGCGAGCCGCTCGGCGCAGACGAGGCCGATGAGGATCAGGTACCAGGTCATCGGGGTCACCATCGCAGGAGGACGAGTTCGGAGGCGAAGCCCGGACCGAAGGCGAGCATCAGCCCGACCGATCCGGGCGGCGGCGGGCCGGCTTCCTGGACGGAGCCCAGGATGTGCAGGACGGACGCCGAGGAGAGGTTGCCGACCGCGGCCAGCGAGCGCCTGCTCACGGCGAAGGCCGAATCGGGGAGCGCCAGGGCGTCCGCGAGCACGTCGAGCAGCCTGGGCCCGCCGGGGTGGCAGATCCAGGCGTCCACGTCGGCGGGCTTGAGGTCGTGCGCGGCGAGGAAGGCCTCGACCTCCTCGGCCACGTGCAGCCGCATGAGGTCGGGGAGTTCACGGCCGAGGACCATCCGGAAGCCCCAGTGGCCGATGTCCCAGCCGAGGAGGTGTCCGGTACCGGGGTAGAGGCGGCTGCGCGAGGCCACCACCGTGGGCCCGGCCGCCGTGGCGTACAGCGGATGGCCGCGGCCCACGGCGAGCAGGGCCCCCGCGCCGTCGCCGAAGAGCGCCCCGGCCACCAGCGCGGCCATCGAGGTGTCGGCTGACTGGATTGTGAGCGAGCACAGTTCCGTGGACAGGAGCACGGCCGCGTGCTCCGGATGCCCGGTGAGGTGGTCGTGGACGTGGCCGGTCCCGGCGGCGCCCGCCGCGCAGCCGAGCCCGAAGAGCGGCACCCGTTTCACGTCGGGGCGCAGCCCCGCCCGGCCGGCGAGCCGCGCCTCCAGGGACGGGGTGGCGAGCCCGGTGACCGTGGTCGACATGACCAGGTCGACCGCGTCGGCCGTCATGCCGGCCCCGGCCAGCGCGAGTTCGAGGGCCCGGGCGCCGAGATCGAGGGCCGCCTCGACGAACAGGGCGTTCGTGGTGCCGAAGTCGTTTCCGGGCCCGTACCGGTCCAGCGGGAGCGCGAGGTGGCGGGCCTCCACCTGTGCCGAGGCGTGGACCCGGTGCAGCAGGGCGGTGTCGGAACCGGGCGGCAGGAAGCGGGCGAGCGCTGCCGTGATCTCGGACTGGGGGTGGCGGTGGGGAGGGAACACGCTGCTCACTGCCAGGACACGTGTCATTGATTCACAATAGAAAAGAACTGACATTTCGTTACGAATGAGGCGGACCGGGCGCGGCGCCGTTTACGGTGGCGTCGTGCCCGCGCGCCTCGCATCCCCCCGCCCCGCCGCAGCGGCCCCGTCGGCCGCCGGACGCCTCCGTGCGGTTCTGGGCCTGCTGGCGGCCTGTCACCCGGTCCCGGCGGCGGCCGTCACCCTGCTCGCCGCCGCGCTGGCGGTGGCGGTGGGGCGCGGCCCGTCCGGAACCGCCCTGACGGTGGCCGCGGTGGCCGCCGGGCAGCTGTCCGTGGGCTGGTGCAACGACCGGGCGGACCTCCGGCGCGACCTCGCCGCGGGCCGCCGGGACAAACCCCTGGCCGCGGGCACGGTGTCCCCGGCGGCCGTGGCCGGCGCCGCGGGTCTGGCGCTGCTGTGCTGCGTGCCGCTGTCGCTGGCCGCCGGGCGGGCGGCCGGCGCCGTCCACCTGGCCGCGGTGGCGGCCGCCTGGGCGTACAACCTCCGGCTGAAGGCGACCGCCGTCTCCTGGGTCCCGTACGCCGTGGCCTTCGGCCTGCTGCCCGCCTTCGTCACGCTGGGCCTGCCCGGGGCGCCGTGGCCGCCGGCGTGGCTCACGGCCGGCGCGGCTCTGCTCGGCGCGGGCGCGCACTTCGCGAACGTGCTGCCCGACATCGACGACGACCTCGCCACCGGGATCACCGGCCTGCCGCAACGCCTCGGTGTGCGGCGGGCGGCCGTCGTCGCGGGGCTCCTCGTCCTGGCCTCCACGGCGGTGCTGGTGGCGGGCCCGCCCGGGCGGATGACGGCGTACGGCTGGGGCCTGCTGGGCGGGGCGGCGGCGACGGCCCTGCTCGTCTCCCGCCGCCCCGCCGGCCGGCTCCCCTTCCTGGCCGTACTGGCCCTGGCCGGGGCGGACGCGGTGCTGCTGGTCGTGCGGATGCGGGGGTAGGGGCGCCGTCAGGGGGCGCGCCGGGTGCGGGTCCAGGCCAGGAGGTCGTTCGCCTCCCAGGTGTTGACGACGCGGCCGGCGGAGACTCCGCACTCGGCGGCCCGTTCGCAGCCGAGGAGCTGCCAGTCCAGCTGGCCCGGGGCGTGCGCGTCGGTGTCGATCGCGAAGAAGGTCCCGGCCGCCACCGCGAGCCGCAGCAGCCGCCGCGGCGGGTCCAGCCGCTCGGGCCGGCTGTTGATCTCCACGGCGGTACCGGCCTCGGCGCACGCCGCGAAGACCCGTTCCGCGTCGAACCGCGACTCGGGCCGGGTCCGCCCGGTGACGAGCCGCCCGGTGCAGTGGCCCAGTACGTCCATCAGGGGGTTGCGCACGGCCGCCAGCAGACGCCGGGTCATCGCGGGCGACTCCATGCGCAGCTTGGAGTGCACGGAGCCGACGACCACGTCCAGCCGCTCCAGCAGCTCCGGCTCCTGGTCCAGCGAACCGTCGTCCAGGATGTCGCACTCGATGCCCGTCAGGAGCCTGAACGGCGCCCATTGCCCGTTGAGCGCGGCCACCACGTCCAGTTGCTCGCGCAGCCGCTCCGGAGAGAGCCCCCGGGCGACGGTGAGCCGCGGCGAGTGGTCGGTGAGCACGGCGTACGCGTGACCCAGCGAGGCCGCCGCCCGCCCCATCGCGTCGATCGGGCTGCCGCCGTCGGACCAGTCCGAGTGCACGTGGCAGTCCCCGCGCAGGGCCGCCCTCAGGGCGAGCGCCCGCGGTGTGGGCGGGGGGCCCTCGGGGAGGGCCGCGGCCTCGTCCTCCAGCGCCCGCAGGTAGCCCGGTACCGATCCGGCGAGCGCCTCCCGTACGACCTGGGCGGTCTTGGGGCCGATGCCCTTGACGGCCTCCAGGGAACCGGCCGCGGCCCGCTGGGCGGTCTCGGGTCCGCCCATGCGGACGAGGGCGGCCGCCGCCGTCCGGAACGCGCGCACCCGGTACGTGGGGGCCTGCGCGCGCTCCAGCAGGAAGGCGATCCGGTCAAGCGCCGCAACCGGGTCCATCGCGTACCTCCTGGCCCCAGTGTGGCAAGGTGCCGGGCACCCCGCACGGGCGCGTCGCGCGATGAACGCCCAGGTCCGGGGTATACGGGGAACAGGCCCGGGTGCCCGGGATCGGGACGGGAGCGGGACGGCAGGGCGGCGAGCCCACGAACGAGGACAAGGCATGACCAAGGACAAGGCATGACCAAGGACGAGGCATGACCAAGGACGAGGCATGACCGAGGACGAGGCGACACAACCCCACGAGCCCTCCGGGGCGGAACGCGCCGCCCGCGACCGGGTGCGGCACGCGGCCACCGGGATGACGTACCACGAGACGGCCGCCGCCCTGGAGGCCGCCGAAGAGGCGGCGGGCGACCTGGAGCGGGCCGACGAGGACACCGCCGCGACGGTGGCGGAGTGGCGGCGGATCACCGGGCTGCTCATCGACCACGGCCGCCCGTACGCGCCGCACACCGACGCCTTCGTGCAGGGCCAGATGACGGCCCGGGAGAACCGGGCGAACGCGGACGACGAGGAGTGAGCCCCCAGGTGGTGTCGGGCGGCGTGGAGCCGCTCAGGCCTCCGGTGGGACGGCGGCGTCGAGGGCCGCGGTGAGGCGCCCGAGGCGGGCGTGGAGGTCGTGGATCTCGGCGAGGTCGAAGCCGGTCGCGGCCGCGATGCGCCGGGGCACCTCCACCGCGCGGTCGCGCAGGGCGGCGCCCTCCGCGGTGAGGCGCGCGTGCACGGACCGCTCGTCCTCGGTGCTGCGCTCGCGCGCCACCAGCCCGGCCGCCTCCAGTCGCTTGAGCAGGGGCGACAGCGTCCCGGAGTCGAGCCGCAGGTGCCGGCCGATCTGCTTGACCGGCAGCTCGCCGTGCTCCCAGAGCACCAGCATCACCAGGTACTGGGGGTAGGTCAGGCCCAGGTCCTTCAGGACGACGCGGTAGAGCCCGCCGACCGCCCGGGTCGCCGCGTTCAGGGCGAAGCAGATCTGCCCGTCCAGGCGCAGGAAGTCCTGGTCGGTGAGGGGTTCGGTCGGCTTCTCGGTCATGTCGGCCAGTGTACCCGGGGCGGCGTGTGCGGCATTGAGTTGTGCGCAACTCAATTGCGTGCTCTACTTGTGGAGCGCGGCGGCCGGCCACCCCGGCCCCGCACCACGGTTCACCCCTGCGAGAGGAACTCCGATGGACGCCCTGTACACCGCTGTCGCCACCGCCAACGGCCGCGAAGGCCGCGCCGTCAGCTCTGACGGTCAGATCGACCTCGCGCTGGCCATGCCCCCGGCGCTGGGCGGCGACGGCCGCGGAACCAACCCCGAGCAGCTCTTCGCCGCCGGGTACGCGGCGTGCTTCGCCAGCGCCCTCGGCCTCGTCGGCCGCCAGGCGAAGGCCGACACCAGCGAGGTCTCCGTGACCGCCGAGGTGTCCATCGGCAAGGACGGCCCCGCGTTCGGCCTGGCCGTGGTCCTGCGCGTCGAGCTTCCCGAGTCGCTGGCCGGCGAGACCGGTGCGCTGCTGGTCAAGCAGGCGCACGAGGTCTGCCCGTACTCCCGCGCCACCCGCGGCAACATCGACGTGGAGCTCGTGATCGAGTAGCCGCTCCGCGCGCCCCCGGGCGACCATGGGAGGGCACCGACCCGTACGGGGCCGCTCCCAGGGAGGCGCCCATGGCGCGCACCTACACCACGGACGTGCTGGTCGCCGGCGCCGGACCCGTCGGCCTCACCGCCGCCGGGGAACTGCGCCGGCACGGCGTCGGCTGCCGGATCGCCGACCGGCTGCCGGCCAGGCTGCCGTTCGCCAAGGCGGTGGGCATCCAGCCCCGGACCCTGGAGGTCTGGGACCGGATGGGCCTGGTGCGCGACGCCCTCGACGCGTCCGTCCCGATGCGCGGCCAGCTGGTGTACGACAACGGCGCCGAGAGGGTCCGCATCGAACTCGTCATGCCCCCCGAAGTGCCGTACGGCTTCGCCGCGCTGCCGCAGTACGAGACCGAGCGGATCCTCGAGGCGTTCCTGGGCCGCTTCGGCACCAGGATCGAACGGTCCGTGGAGCTCGTCTCGTTCACCCAGGACGCCGACGGAGTCACCAGCGTCCTGCGTGCCGCGGACGGCACGGAGGAAGAGGTCCGCTCCCGGTACCTGATCGGCTGCGACGGCGCGCACAGCATCGTCCGCAAGGGCCTCGGGCTCACCTTCGAGGGCGGCGCCTTCGCCGACGGGTACATGCTCGCCGACGTGGAGGTCGACTGGGACCTGCCCGCCGGGTACGGCGTGCGCGCCATGCACCGCGGCGCCGACGGCGCGGTCGACGACGTCCTCGTCGGCATCCCGCTGCCCGGCCGTGGCCGGTACCGCCTGTCGATGCTGGTCCCGCCCGAGCTCTCGGACGCAGGGCGGGCTCCCGGGGGCGACCGGACGTTCAGGACCGCCGGGAACGGGGTGGCGCACGGCCTGGAGAGCGGCCGGGCCCCCGCGCTGCCCGACATCCAGGCGGTCCTGGACCGGCTTTCCCCGCGGCCTGTGACCGCGTCGAACATGCGCTGGGCCTCGGTGTTCCGCATCAGCCACCGCATCGTGGACCGGTACGGCGACGGGCGCGTGTTCGTCGCCGGCGACGCCGCCCACATCCACCCCCCGACGGGCGCCCAGGGCATGAACACCGGCATCCAGGACGCCTTCAACCTCGCCTGGAAACTCGCCCTCGCCGTCGGCGGAGCCGCCCGTCCGGGCCTGCTCGCGAGCTACGACGCCGAGCGGCGGCCCGTCGGCGAGGAGGTCGTCGGCCGCACCGTCCGGCACGCGGCGGAGGGGGTGCAGGCCGACCCGGAGGACCCCGTCACCCTGCTGCTGCGCGAGGCCCAACTGCTCGTCACCTACCGGGGCAGTCCGATCGTGGACCCGCCGGGTGACGGATCCGATGGTGACGCCGGTGACGGATCCGGTGCTGACGCCGGAAGCGGTGCCGATGGTGATGCCGGAGCCGGAGCCGGAGCCGGAGCAGGCTCCGCCGGGGCCGGCCCGCGCCCCGGCGACCGGGCCCCGGACTGCGGGGGCCTCACCGGGCCGATCGCCGCCTACCCGCAGCGCCTGTACGACCTGCTGCGCGAGCGCGGCCACGTACTTCTGCTGTTCGGTACCGGAGGTCCGGACGGCGCCGCCGGCTTCGACGCGCTCGCGCGTACCGCCCGCGCCCGCACCGGGGACCGGATCGAGATCTGCGCGGTCCTCGCCGCCGACGCCCCGGCCGACGGCACGACCCTGCCCGTGCACCACGACACGGCGGGCGAGTTCGCCCGCCTGTACGGGGTGGACCGTCCCACCGCCTTCGTGGTCCGCCCCGACGGCTACCTCGGAGCCCGGCTCTGCCCGCCGGACCCGCACCGGCTGGCCTCCCACCTCGAAGCCGTCTTCGCCCCGAACGGCCAGGACAGCGCGTCTCTTTCGGATCTTGCCGGGCCCGCGGGCCCCTGAGAGCCGGCCGCCCCGGGGGCCCTCAGCGTCAGGGACCGCCGTCCCGCTCCGCGTCGGCGCAGGCCCGCTGGCGGCCGGTCAGGCCGTCGAAGGAACCGCGGACGGTGATGCGGATGGTACGGGCGCTCATCGGGGCGGCCCAGGAGGCACGGCCCGGGCCGCGCACCGGGATTTCCCCGCGCCCGCCTCCCCTCCGGGCCCCGCCCCGCTCCGCGCCCGTTCTACCCCCGCCCGGGCCGAAAGGCCGGGCCGGGCACCCGTTTTGGATTGCCGGACGATCCTCAATACGATCCGGCGATGATCACATCGAAACGGCTTGCGGCCGGGGCGTGCGGCCTGCTCGCCGCCCTCGTCGTCGGGCTCTTCCCGGCGAGCGCCACAGCCGCCGACGGACCCGCGGCCAAGGAACCCCCCAAGGTCGATCTCGTCCTGGACGTCAGCGGTTCCATGCGGGCCACCGACATCGACGGCCAGTCCCGGATGGCCGCGGCGAAGCAGGCCTTCAACGAGGTCATCGACGCGGTGCCCGACGAGGTGCGGCTCGGCATACGCACCCTGGGCGCGACCTACCCCGGCGACGACAAGGCGCAGGGCTGCAAGGACACCAAACAGCTCTACCCGGTCGGGCCGCTGAACCGCACCGAGGCGAAGACCGCGGTGGCGACCCTGGCCCCCACCGGCTGGACCCCGATCGGCCCGGCCCTCCTTGCCGCCGCCCAGGACCTCGAAGGCGGCGACGCCACCAAGCGGATCGTCCTCATCACCGACGGCGAGGACACCTGCGCCCCGCTCGACCCGTGCGAGGTCGCCCGCGACATCGCCGCCAAGGGCATCCATCTGGTCATCGACACACTCGGCCTGGTCCCGGACGCCAAGACCCGCGCCCAGCTGACCTGCATCGCCGAGGCCACCGGCGGCACCTACACCTCGGTGCAGCACACCGCGGAACTCTCCGGCCGCGTCAAACAGCTCGTCGACCGCGCCGCCGACCCGGTCGTCAACCCGGTCGCCACCGAGGGTGCGAAGCAGTGCGAGGGCGCCCCGCAGCTGAAGCCCGGCCTGTACAGCGACCGCGAGTCCTTCGGCGAGCACCGCTGGTACCGCGTGGACGTCCTGCCCGGCCAGGAACTGCGCGCCTCCGTCAGCATCGCCGCCGACCGCGCCGTCAACCGGGACTACGGAGTCCTGCTGCGCGCCACCACCGTCCACGGGCGCGAGATCGTCCGCGGCTCCGAGGCGGGCGACGGACGTACCGACGTCCTGTCCACCGGACTGCGCTACCCCAAGGCCGAGGCCGACGGCGCGGACGGCGACGCCAAACCGGCCGCGGAGACCGTCTGCGTCCAGGTCAGCAACTCCTTCTCCGCTCCCGCGTCCGTCAAGACCGCCCCGGGCATGCCCGTGGAACTGACCATCGAGGTGGTGGACGGCCCCGACGAGGCTTCCGACGCCGCGTCCTTCGGCCTCGGCCGCGGCTGGTGGCTGCTGGCCGTACTGGTCGTCTTCGGCCTGCTGGCCGGTCTGGTGTGGGGATGGATCTCCCGCTGGCGCGTCTCCGTCTGGAGGACCAACTGATGCGCACCGTACGCACGCTGACCGCCGCCCTGCTGGCCGCGACCGCCGCCCTCGCGGTGGCGGGAACGGCCTCCGCGGACACCCCGTCGGCCAGCCCGAGCCCGAGCCCTAGCCCGAGCCCGAGCGCCTCCGGAGAGGGCGGACCCGCTCCGACCGAGGCCGGTACGAGCTTCCGCACCGCGGCGGCGTTCCGCCCGGGCCAGCAGGCCACGGCGGCCGCCTCCACCGGCGACTACCTCTACTGGGTGCTCCCGATCGACGCCCGGCAGCGCGTCACCGTCAAGGCGAAGGTGACGCTCCCCGAGGCCTCGGCCCGGCACGGCGCCTCCACCTGGCGGCTCGACGTGTACGACGGCCTGCGCCGCCGCCAGGCCTGCACGTACGGCACGCAGACCGTCGCGGCGGCCGCGAACGCCGTCGCCGCGGACCTGTCCTGCACCCTGCGCACGGTCCGCGCCAACGCCGAGCCGTGGGCCAACGACCCGCTGCCCGGCAGCTACTACGTACGCCTGACGGTCATCGGCGCCCCCGAGGAGGACCTCGGCCTGCCGGTGCGCGCGGCCGTCGAAGCCGAGGTGAAGGAGGCCGGCGGCGCCCACGCGGTGGACGGGGCCCTGGCCGCCCCGCTGGTGCCCGCCACCGTGACCTCCGCGCTGCGCGAGCCGGAGGACGGCTGGGCCGGCGGCTGGTGGTCCGACCGCTGGATCTGGACCGCCGCCGGCGGTGTGCTCGGGGCTGCCGCCGGCCTCTTCGGATACTCCCTGACGCGCGGTTCCGGCCGCCCGCACCGGGTCCCGCCGGGCGCCTGACCGCCCGGGCGGTCACGGTCCCGGGGGCTCCCCGGAACCGTGACCGCCCGGAGCCGGGCCGTCTCCACGGCCCCGTACGAGGGCCGTCTGCCCCAGCCCCGCGGGTAGCGGGGGTTCGCCCGAGGTGTGCCGAAGGTCCCGCCGGGGCAGGCGGGCAGCATGAGCATCGAACATCCATCGGAGAAGAACTCCAACGGCAAGATCGGCCGATTCGAGAAATTCGCCGAGCTCGCCTCGAACTTCACCAGCTCCGCGGGGTTCGCCGTGCTCTGCGTGCTCCTCGTGGCGGCCTTTCTCGTCGCCCACGTACTGCACCTGTCCATGAGCTGGCAACACCTGACGGGTGACGCCATGGGCGCGGTGGCCCTCCTGCTGCTGGCCCTGCTGAAGAACTCCGAGAGACGCGCGGAACACGCCATCCAGCGCAAGCTCGACGCCATCGCGGCCGCCCTGCTGGAGCAGCAGGAGGGCAAGGGGGGCAAGGCGCACCACGACCTGAAGCGGGCCATCCGGCTGGAGGAGCAGGAGTAGGAGTAGGAGTACCGGCAGGCCCCCGCCCGTCCCGGCCCGACCGCGTACGGGTCAACGCCGACGCGAGGCGGGGGCCGTGCGGGTCATGCCGTGGTTCGTACCGTGGGTCATGCCGTGGCTCCCTTCGGGGTGTGGCGGCGCAGGTTGGCGGCGAGGATGCGGTCGAGCGTGCGGTCGGACAGCAACGGGCCCAGGCGCATGACCAGGGCGGCATCCCGGCCGGCGGTGTAGCGGGTACGCGGCCGCCGGGCCGTCACGGCCTTCACGATGACCAGCGCGGCGGCGTCGGCGGTCAGACCCGACGCGGTACCCGAGGCCATCAGCTCGTTGTTCGCCCGGACCAGGCCGCCGTAACGCTCCTCCTGCTCCGGAGTCATCCGCGCGGCCAGGTCGTTCGCCGTCGCGATCCCGCGGGCGGCGATCTCCGTGCGGACGCCGCCGGGCTCGACCACGACCACCTGGACGCCCAGCGGCGCGACCTCCCGGCGGAGCGAGTCGCTGACCGCCTCCAGGGCGAACTTGGCGCCGGCGTAAGCGCCGTACGTGGCCATGGCGTACTTGCCGCCGATCGAGCTGATGTTGATCACCCGGCCCTTGCTGCGCAGCAGCGCGGGCAAGAGCGCCTGGGTCACGGCGATGTGGCCGAAGAGGTTGACCTCGAAGACCCGCCGCCACTCCGCCACCGCCGTACCGGCACTTCACGGGCAAGGACAGCCTCCTGACCGCCCTCGCGACCGAGAGCTGGGAACGGATCGCGGACCAGGTCCACGCCCTGCGGGCCCAGCCGGCCCCGTCGGCCTCCGCCACGCTCCTCGGCGCTCTCCGCGTCCTCGTCGGAGTCGGCCGGGACCAGCCGCACCTCTACCAGATGCTGTTCAGGCGCCGCGGACACCGCCCAGAAGACCTCGGCGAAGGGCTCGACCGCGTCCGGCAACAGCTCTGCGGACCGGGGGTCGACCCGGCCGCAGACCGCATGCGCGCGGCCGGCCGCTTCCAGGGCGAGTTCCTGGCCATCGTCGCCGACCTCGTCGGGGAGCGGAACGCGCGGCACTACGGCGCCCTGCTGCTCACCAGCACCCACGGCATCACGGATATGGAGCTCAGCGGCCACCTCGGCGCGGAAGGGCTGAACGCCAGTGCCGAGGAACTCCTTGACACCCTCGTCCGCATGGTCGCGAACGCCGGCGAAGCGGCATAGCCGCCCCGGCCCGCCCCGCCCCCCGTCCCTGCCCCCGCCCCGTTACCCCGGGGCGCTCCAAACCGCCCCTCCCGTGCGCGAGACACCCAAGGAGCTCACTCATGAACAAGAAGTGGATCGCGGCTGCGGAACTGGCGGCCGGACTCGTTCTCCTCGCCTTGTTCCTCTTCGAGGTGGTGGGCGTCGTTCCCTACTCGATCTTCGTGGTTCTCGCAGGTGGTGGGCTGCTCGTCGCCGGTGCGAGGCGAACAGGCCTGACGCGGCGGAGGAATCGCACCTCATGACGCTTCCGATGACCCTGACGAGGCAGAGCACCTCCCGGGGCGGACGCTGACACAAGAGGCCGGTTCCCTCCGCACGGAGGGGACCGGCCTTCTTCGCTCCACGGGCCCGGCCGGGCCGCGCGCTCAGCCCAGGCGGGTGAGCCGGGTACCGAACGAAGGCTCCGCCAGAGCGCCCCGCACCGCCACCGGAACGCTCTTGGCGCCGGCCCCTTCGCCCACGGTCAGCACGCCGATCTCGGCCCCGGCCTTCGCCGAGTGCGGCACCGGACCGGCCCCGGCCGTGGAACCGAGGGAGATCCGCAACGGCTGGCCCGGGACGCCGACCACGTTCACGTCCTTGGTGGCGACGAGCGGGGTGCGGCCCCCGAGCCCGTCGTCCACGTACCCGACCTCCTGCCCCTTGCGGATGACCGGCGCCGAGGCCAGTGCCGACCGCACGGCCTCGATGATCTTCTTGCTGTTGGCCTTCACCAGGATCAGGCTGTTCGAGGCGTCCGGGTCCGGCCCGCTCTCCACGCGCTGGTCCATCAGCGTGCCGAGGATCAGCGGCGTCTCGTCCCCGACCGACTTGTACGCCGCCCACATCAGGGTGCCGCCGGCGGGCGTGCTCGAACCGGTCTTGATGCCACGGATGCTCAGGCCGGGCGCGGTGAGCAGGTCGTTGTTGTTGTAGATCGGCCCCGGCAGCCCCTTGATCTGGGCGTCGGGCAGCGCGACCACCGAGCGGAACGCCTCGTCCTCCATGACCGCCTCGGCCAGCCTCAGCTGGTCCGTGGCCGTGCTGACGGTGCTCGCGTCCAGGCCGCTGGGGTCGGTGTACGTGGTGTCGTTCATGCCGAGTTCCTTGGCGGCGGCGTTCATCTTCTCGACGAAGGCGGCCTCGGAGTCGGTGCCGGTGTCCCAACGGGCCAGCAGCCGGGCGACGTTGTTCCCCGACGGGATCATGAGCATCTTGAGCATGTCCTGCTGGTTGAACTTCGTACCGGCGACGAGGCCCGTGATCCGGGACTCGCTCTCGGAGGTGCCGTCCGCCACGGCCTTCGCGTCGACCACGATGTCGGGGCCGGGCTCGCCCTTGCGCAGCGGGCGGCTCTTCAGGATGACGTACGCCGTCATCACCTTGGCGACGCTGGCGGTCGGGACGGGCTTCTGCTCGCCGAAGGTGCCGATGTCACCGGAGCCGGACACGCGGACGGCACCCTGGCCCTTGGCCGGCCAGGGGATCGTGAACTGGCCGTCGATGGTGTGGAGGGACTCCGTACCCACGATCTTCGGGTCGGGCAGGGGCCGCAGCAGCTGGGCGCCCGCGACGGCTCCGGCCAGTACGAGCAGGATCGGCGTCCAGATCTTGACGCGGCGCAGTGCGGTGCGGCGGGGGGTCTCGGGCGGGGGAGCCGTGTTGGTGAGTTCGGCCAGCAGGTCGAGCGGTACCTCGCCCTTCGGCCCGGTGACCACGGGCCACGGTGAGGGGGCCGGGCCGGGTGCGGGCGCCGGTGGGGGCACGAGGGGGAGCGCGGTCGTGGGCTGCGGCGCGGGCCGGGGGATGTCGACGGGCTTGAGGGCGACGAACTGACTCGTCCGCACGGCCTCGGATTCGGGCTCCGACGTGGACGTGGACGTGGACGTGGGCTTGGACTTGGGATGGGGAGCGGAAGCGGCCTTGGACTCCGACTCCGACTTTGACTCCGAGCCGACACCGGATACGGCGTCGGGCTTAGGCGCCGCACCGGGTTCGGCGCCCTGCGCCCATGACGGCCGCCTGGGCGGCGCCGGGTCGGCCGGTGTCGGCTTCGTCCCGCCGGTCCCGGCGGCCTCCGCGTCCTCGGCCGGCGAGCCGGTGCGGTCCGGGGCGTCCTCGGTGGCGGGTCCGCCCTCAGCGGGCGCGTCTGTGGCGGCGGCGTCGTCGTCGGAAGCGGGCTCGGAGGCGGCTTCGGCTTCGGTTTCGGACCTGGCATCGGCGGCGGCGGCGTTGGAAGCGGTCTTGGAAGCGGCGTCGGTTTCGGCTTCGGAGCTTGCGTCGGCATCGGCGTCGGCGGCGGCGTCGGTCGCGGGGGCCGCGTCGTGCTCGGAGTCGGTTTCCGCATCGGTGCCGGGCTCGGCCTCCGTGCTCGCCCCGGCCTTGCCGTCCGCTGCGGCCGACGGGGTGGTGTCCGGTGCGGTCGGGGCGTCGTCCGCGGTCTCGGTCGAGGTCCCGGACGTGTGCTCGGAGTCCGCCGTTTCGGTGTCCGGGCCGTCCGTGGCCGCGGCCGCGGGACCAGGGCTCGCCCCGGCCTCCGTGTCAGGGCGGGCTTCGGTCCCGGTCTCACCCGACTCGCCCCCTGCCCCGGCCTCGGCGCCGTCCTCGTCGGCCGGCCGGTCCGGCTCGCCCTCGGCCGCTGCATGGGCCGCGCCCTCGGCCTCGGCGCGGTCGTCGTCCCCGCTTCCCTCGGCCGGGTCCTCCTCGCGTGCGGGACCCGGGGTCCCGTCCGCGTCCTCCGGCACGTCACCGCCCGTCGCCCCCGCATCGGCGTCCGTCGCCGCTGCCGCGTCCCCGTCCGGCACATCCGCCGTGGACGGGGTGCTCGACTCCTCCGGGGGCTGCGGCCCTTCCTCAGGTACTTCGACCTTCGGATTCTCCGAGGAACCGCCCGCCACCGTTACCGCCTTCATTTGGCCCCGCCTTGCCGTTCGCACCCGGCAGCCCGCCGGTCTCCGCTGATGTCGTCACGCCGGCGACACCCGCGCGCGGGCCCCGCCTCCTCCCTAGATGGAGGTCGCGCCCCCCGCGTTCCCGTTGCCGCATCCTGTGACCGTTCGGTCATACTTCCCCCTGCCGACCAGCGGAAAGCAGCCCACTCCCGGACCGCACCGGCCGCCGTTCACCACCCGCTCCGCACTACGGGGCGTACACCTCCAGCTCGGACAACTGGCCCGCCGGCCAGCCGGTGTTCGCGGTGAAGGGCAGGCGTACGCACCGCACACCCACTGCGGACAGCGGGACGGTGACCACGGCGTAGCCCGGTGGCTGAGTCGCCGCTCCGTCAAGACCGGCGGTCGGTCACCGGCCCGGCAGGTCCTGCGGGGCATGATGGGCCGCCGGACCGGCGCGCGGGCGGAACCCGCGCACACGACACGAGGAGCGGCCATGACGACCGAGACGACGGCCCGGGCCACGGTGCAGTACGAAGACGCCAGGACCCGGGTCACCCGCTGGGACTTCGAGCCGGAAGCGACCACGGGCCACCACGTGCACGCGTACGACTACGTGGTGGTTCCGGTCGAGGACGGCCGCATCACCGTGATCGCCCCCGACGGCTCGCGGACCGAGTCGGTGCTGCGCGCGGGGGAGACGTACGCCCGCCAGGCCGGCGGCGCGCACGAGGTGGTCAACTCCGGCACCGGACGGCTGGTCTTCGTCGAGATCGAGTTCAAGCAGCCGCCGACCCCCTGACCGCCGCGCCCGGCCCCCCGGGGCCGGCGTGCTCCCACGCCCGTGCCGGTGGCCCCCACACCGGTTGAGTACGCCTACTCATGTGGCCGCCACCTCGCCGACCGATCATGGAGAGGACCAGCTCAGCGAGCCACAGCACCACCGAACGGGGCCGTCCATGCTCAGCCTGATCGCCGCCGCCGTCGTTCCCGCCTTCGGCCGGCTGACCGTCACCGCCGACCCCGACGGTGTGCCCGCGGGCGGCGGCATCGTCGTCGCCAACCACACCTCCCTCGCGGACCCCGCCGTCGTCGTCGCCGCGCTGCGCCGGCACGGGATCGAGCCCGTGGTCCTGGCCACGGCGGGCCTGTGGCGGGTGCCCGTGCTCGGGTCCGCGCTCCGGCGCGAGGGCCACATCGCCGTCCACCGGGGAACCGCGCGCGCCGCCGAGTCCCTGGAGGCGGCGGCCGCGGCCCTCGCCTCCGGCCGCAGCGTGCTGCTCTACGGCGAGGGCCGGCTGCCGGGGCGGCGGGACGCGGGGGAGTCCGCCCCGGGCCCCTTCCGCAGCGGCCTGGCCCGTCTCGCCGCCGCGACCGGGGCTCCTGTCGTCCCGGTGGGCCAGGCGGGGGTCCGCCGCCTGTGCTCCGGCGGACGCGTGAAGCAGCTCGCCGGTACCGTCACCGCCCCGCTCCGGCGCCCCGGCCTGCACGTCCACATCGGGGCCCCGCTCCGGCTCCCCGCCGGGGTTCCGGAGGCGACCCACCGCGCCCGCGAGGCCGTCACCGACGCCTGGCGGACCGCGGTGCTCGCCCTCGGCGAACCCCTCCCCGGTCAGCGCCGGTGCAGCGTCTGCAGCGCCTCGACCAACACCCTGGGGTCGTGCTGCCCTTTGTAGACGGGCGGCGGCTGCCGGTCGAGACCGAGCAGCGTGGCCACCGCGGTCCAGGCGGTGCGTACGGAGTACTCGACGGTGAAGACCACGTCGTCCGGGACCTCCGCGTACTGCCCGATGAAGGCCAGGTTCGTCGACCCCACGGGAACCACCTGCGGCCGGTCGCCCCCGGAGCGCACCAGGAACTGGCTGGTGATGTAGGGCATCAGGGCCGGGATGACGACGGACCCGTCGAGGATTTGCTGCCGCTGCCCGAACCGCAGGTGCCGGAGCACCTCGTCGAGGATCTCCCGTCCCGTGCACCGCGTCATCGGCTTCTTGACGAAGTCCCCGTCGCGGTCGGGGAACAGCGCGTACCCCCACCACACGAAGGTGTCCTCGGGCTGGTCGCGGAAGTGCGGCTGGTGGTTGAGGGCGATGGTCAGCAGCCACCCTGAGTCCTTGAAGGTGATCAGGCCGCCCTTTCCGGCCTCGCTGCCGCTGAACTCCTGCATCAGCTTGAAGAACGTCGGGTCCTTCGTGGTGACGGTGAACGACTCCCACGTCGACTCCTCGACGCAGGAGTGGAAGACCTCGGGCCGGCCCAGCTCCGGCCGGCCGGCAGCGAGGGCCTCCCACAGCGCCCACGACCCGGCCGCACCCGACGTGTCCAGGACGGGTGCGGAGTCGGTCGTCCCCAGCGTGGAGTCGGCGGTCATCGACCCGTTGGTGACCATCACGAGGTCGTCCGGCCCGACCGGGGTCTCACCGCCGCGCCCGTCGCGCTCCCACACCAGGGCCTCGACGGTCAGCCCGTCGCCCGCGGCCAGCCGCAGGTCCGTGACGCGGGTGCCGAGCTGTACCGTCACCCCCTGGTCCGTCAGCCACTCCAGCAGCGGGCGCACGATCGAGTCGTACTGGTTGAAGCGGGTGCGGTAGATCCCCGACATGGTGTCGAAGGTCTTGAAGAGGTGGATGAACCGATTGAGGTAGCGCCGGAACTCGATCGCGCTGTGCCACGGTTCGAAGGCGAAGGTCGTGCACCACATCCACCAGAAGTTGGTGGTGAAGAACCCCTCGCTGAAGCAGTCGGTGATGCGCTTCCCGTCGAGCTGGTGCTCGGGGGTGGCGACGCACCGGACCAGTTCGAGGCGGTCCCGCTCGGAGAAGGTCATCGAGTGGGCGTCGACCACCCTGCCCCCGCCGTCGACCAGGCGCGCGTGGTCGTCCCAGGCGAAGTCCTCGTGAAAGGCGAACGTGTCCTCGGTGACCGACTTGGACGGGTCGTCGAGGGACGGGATCGACCCCAGCAGGTCGTACGTGCAGTCGAAATGGATCTCGAACATGCGGCCGCCGCGCATGGTGTAGCCCGCCTCCGGAGAGCCCGCCGCGTCCAGGCTCCCGCCCTCCCGGTCTTGTTCCTCCAGGATGACGATGTCCCGGCCCGCGAAGCCTCCGTCGCGGATCAGGAACGCCGCCGCGGACAGTGAGGCGATCCCGCTTCCCACCAAATGGGCCTTGGCCATCCTCGTACCTCTCTCGACCGCCAGAGGAGTCCTGGACGGCCTCGACAGTACCGATTCCTCACGTTCTGCGCGGTTCTGGCGCGCGTTCCGGCCCGGACCTCCCTCATCGGGTCGCGTGGACGAGGTTCACGTGGCCGGCCGCCTCGCGGTCCGCGTCCGTGTCGATGAAGGAGACGACCACGGGGGTGCTGCCGGCGGGGCCCGCGGCGTTCGCCCGCAGCCGGTAGCGCTCGACGCGGACCTCCCCGACGGCGAGCGCGGAGCCGCCCGTGAACAGCGACGGCGGCATGCGGTCGTTGGCGACGCGCAGGGCGGCCGGGCGCCAGGCGCCGGAGGCCGGTTCGCGCCGTTCCAGGGCGAAGCCCGGTCCGGCGCCCGGCCCGCCGCCGGACCCGTCGACGAGCGTCTCCATCTGGAACGCGACCAGGAGGTGCCGGTACGCGGCCGTGTTGCCGTTCCGCAGCGTGACCGTGAACTCCTGCGCCGGGCCCCCGCGTACGAGGGAGAGCCGGCCGCCCCGGGTCTCCACTGCCACCGTCAGGCGGGTCGGCGCCGCAGGCGGCGTCGTGGCCCGCGGCGCGGGCGCGGCGGGAGGCGCGGCGCCGGCGGAGGACGACGGGGCCGGTGGGACGGAGGCAATGGCCGAGACGCCGCCCGACGGGGACCCCCCGGGTGCCGGGGCCGACGCGCTCGCGGCAGCCGGTGCGGAGGACGGAGCGGCCGGGGCGGTCGGCGTAGGCGGGGCGGCCGGCTCGGAGGCCGCCCCCTTCGCCGTACGGTCCTTCTCCCCGCACCCGGCGGTGCCCGCCAGCAGGACGGCGGTGACGGCCGCGGCGGACAGGAGTCGGAAGGATCTGGCGCGTGCGGACATGACAGCGGTGCCCCCCGGATCGGCTGTGTCAGGAGCAGGAACCTAACAAGCACGGCGCCCGCCGACGAGCCCGCGCGGGCCTCGGACCGGCGACGGTTCGGTCACGGCGGCCGGGGTCCGGCGGGCAGGGGTCCGAGGCCTCGGACCGGCCCCGGCTCGCTCGTCGGCACCGCGTCGCGGGGCGCGCCGTGCGGGGTTTCGGCAGGATGGGGAGTGCCCGCCGGGCCCGGTCCGGTCCCGGTCCGGTTCCGGTCCGCCGAGGAGGCGCCATGTACAGCCTGCACGTCGAGCACCCCGTCACGGACTTCGCCGTGTGGAAAGGCGCCTTCGACCGTTTCGCCCCCGCCCGGCGGGAGGCGGGTGTGCGCGGCCACCGCGTCCTGCGCCCCGTGGACGACCCGGCGTACGTGGTCGTTGAGCTGGACTTCGACACCTCGGAGCAGGCCGAGGGCTTCCTGGAGTTCCTCACGGCCCGGGTCTGGTCCTCGCCCGAGTCCGCTCCCGCGCTGGTGGGCGCACCGCGGACCCGGATCCTGGAGTGCGAGGACCGCCTCTGAGCCGGCCGCCCGCAAGGATCGGCGCACACCGGGCGCCCCGCACGCCCCTTCTGCCCGCGCGCCCCGCGCTTCCCCGCACGGTCAGACGCGCAGGACCGCCTCCAGGACCGTGACCGCGCGCCCCGTGAGGTGGACGCGGTCGCCGTGGACCGCGACCCCGACCAGGCCGGTCCGTGCCGAGGCCTGAAAGCCGGTCATGCGGTCCGTGCGGCCCAGCCGCGCCGCCCAGTAGGGCGCCAGGGCCGTGTGGGCGCTGCCGGTGACCGGATCCTCGGGGATGCCCTCGGCGGGAGAGAAGAACCGGGAGACGAAGTCGTACGCCGGTTCGCCGGACCCCCCGGCGGAATCCGGGGCAGGCTGAGCCGACGCCGACGCCGACGCCGACGCCGACGCCGCAGCCGCCGTGACGATGACGCCGCGCAGCTCCTCGCGCCGGGTCAGGGTGGCGATCGCCCCGAGGTCGGGCCGTACCCCCCGTACGGCCGCCTCGTCGGGGAGCACCGTGAGCAGATCGCCGAGCGCCCCGGTGCGCAGCGTCGCGACCGGCGCAACCCCCAGGGCCTCGGTCAGTCCGCGGGGGACGGGGACCTCGGTTCCGGGGGCGGCCGGGAAGTCCAGGGTGAGGGACCCGTCCGGCTCGGGGTGCGCGGTGAGGACGCCGCTGAACCGGCTGCTGAAGCGGACCGGGCCGGTCAGCAGCCCCTCCTGCCGCAGGGCGTGCGCCGTGGCCAAAGTGGCATGGCCGCACAGATTGGTCTCGACGAGCGGAGTGAACCACCGGATCTCCCAGCCGGTCCCGGCTCCGGCCGGGAGCGGCCGGGCGAAGGCCGTCTCCGAATGGTTCAGTTCGGCGGCGATACGCCTGAGCCGGTGGTCGTCCGGCCAGGGCCCGGCCGGGAGCAGACAGACGCCCGCGGGGTTTCCGGCGAAGGGGCGGCTGGTGAAGGCGTCTACGATTTGGATGCGCATGCCGTGAACGTACCGAGGCCAATCCGGATCACGGCAAGGCCAATTCCCGGAAAGTGGCCGACGTAGGTGTCAGGTGAGCCGCTTCTCGAAGTTGAAGGCGGTCACGGCCAGTCGCTCCCGGAAGTAGAACCGGTGGGCATCGGTCCGCTGGGTGCCGGAGTCGAGGGTGAGGGCCGTGCACGCGGCCGCCCGGGCGTGCTCCTCCAGGTGGGCGAGGAGTGCGTGGCCCACGCCGGTGGAGCGCGCCGTCGCCCGGGTGACCAGGTCGTCGACGTAGAGCTTGCGGCCCTGGAAGGTGTTGGCGACGATCCGCCAGCCGGCCGCGCCCACGCACAGGCCCTCCGTGTCGTACGCGCCGGAGAAGCGCAGGCCCTGGCTGTGCCCCTCCGCGAGGATCGAACGGAACAGGTCCTCCGTCAGGTGGGTGCGCAGTTCCAGCAGCACCGGGAGGAGGTCCTCGGTCAGCCGGGGATCGCCCGGCTCGAAGTCGATGATCTTCATGGGGTCAGGGTAGTGCGGCGGTGGCGTGCGCCCCCACGGCGCCGCCCTGGGAGCGGCCCGGCGCCCGTGCCGCGGTGGTTCGACCAATCGGCTTGGTGTTGGCCGGCCCCCGCCGAGTGGCGGGACAGCGGGGTGGGTCCTCTCTAGGTTCTGGGGTGCGATTCATCCCCTTCTGTCTCCCTTGCGAAAGGTGGAATCATGTGTTCTGCGCGCACCCTGTTCTCCGTCCTCGCCGCCGGTGCCATCGTGTTCGGCGGTGCGTCCGCGGCTGCCGCCGACGTCACGGTCAACGTCGCCCCGCAGAACTCCTACACGCTCGTCTTCGGCGACTGGCTCCAGTTCGCCGCGGACGACGTGTTCAACGCGGGCCACGACAACACGGTCGGCTCCAACAACTGACCCACCCCCTGTAACGCCTCCCGGCCGTTCACGCGTTGCCACAGCCGCGGAACGGCCGAGGCCGGCCGGCCCCGCGGGCTCCGTGGCCTCTCCGCGGGTCCCACGCCTCCACGGGCTCCACGCCTCCACGGGTTCCGCGCTCACGGGGCGGGGAACGAGGCCCGCACCGTCAGCCCGCCCTCCGGGTTCGCCGCCGCCGAGGCGGAGCCCCGGTGGGCCACCGCTATCGAGCGGACC
The DNA here is from genome assembly GCF_026627255.1 of Streptomyces antarcticus. GTDB lineage: Bacteria > Actinomycetota > Actinomycetes > Streptomycetales > Streptomycetaceae > Streptomyces > Streptomyces antarcticus. The sequence goes on from NZ_JAPNLM010000004.1 coordinate 224,386, forward strand.
AGCGCCAGCCCCAGCCCGTGCCCGGTACCGACCCGCGACCGCGCGCGGCAGAACGCCGCGGTGATGCGGTAGGCGAGGCCCCCGTCCCTGGCCTTGGCGGCCGCGCCGGCCACCTCGTACAGCGGCGCCAGGAGCCGCCGCGAGACGACCCAGCCGGCGCCCAGACCCACCGCCATGATCACCAGGACCCCGCCGGCCGAGACGCCGAGCACCGCCGCCCGCACGTCCTGTTTCGTGCGGACCGGTTTGGTGGTGGCGGCGCCCTCGTACGGGCTCCCCTTCACCGGCGTCCGCACGGAGTGCGGCGGCACCGGACCACCGGGATGTCGTACGTCGGCAGGTACCGGATGCCGAAGCAGACGAGGGCCACCACCAGCGCGGCGCACACCGCGAGCGCCCCCGCGAAACCCGCGAACAGCCGCCCCCGGATGCCCAGTCGGCGCACCGGCGGACCGTACGGGCCGCGCGGCGCCCGCAGGGCACCCACACGTCGCCGCGGAAAGCGCGGGGTCCTCACGCGTCGTCGGGGCGGTAGCCGGCGCCGACCGCCGTCGAGGTGTGCCGCAAGCTCGCCCACGACGAGGGAAAGTGCGTCATCGTCGTCACCCACTCGCAGCCGGTGGTCGGGGCCTGCGACGAGATCCTCCGGCTCAAGTGGGGCAAGCTGTCCCTCCCGTAGGCGCCGGCCGGCGAATCCGGCGCGCGCCGCCGCAGCCGACGTGTCGAAATGGGAGGAACGGCTCCGACGTCCCCTGCGAAAGGCCCCCCGCCCGCGTCGGGGCCCGCGAACACAAAGGAGTGGCACCCCATGAAGTACATGCTGATGGTCCTCGGGAAGCAGGCCGACTACGAGGCCATGGCCGGCCGGGCGAGCGAGGGCAACCCGGCCTGGTCCGAAGCCGACGTGAAGGCGATGTTCGACCACATGGGCTCCCTGAACGACGACCTCGCCGAAGCGGGCGAGTGGGTCGACGGCCAGGGACTCGCCGAACCCCGCCAGGCCCGCCTGGTCACCGCCGGAGCCGACGGCGCCCCCGTGGTGAGCGACGGACCGTACGGGGAGACGAAGGAGGTACTGGCCGGCTACTGGATCATCGACGTCCCGGACTTCGCCCGGGCCGCCGAGATCGCCGCCCGCGCCCATGCCTGCCCCGTTCCCGAAGGCGCCCCGAATCCCCCGGTCGTCGTCCATCCCGTGGGCGGCGCCTCGGGGACCGAGATGTGACCGAGGCCCCAGGCCCCGGACGCGCCCCCGGACGCGCCCCCGGCCCCGGACGCGGAACCCCCGCGTCCGGGGAGGCCGCCGCGCACGAGGACCTGCTGCGCCACCTGGCCCCGCAGGTCCTCGGCGCGCTCGTCCGCCGCTACGGACACTTCGACGCGGCCGAGGACGCCGTACAGGAGGCCCTGCTCGCCGCCGCACGCCAGTGGCCCGCCGAAGGCCGCCCCCGCAACCCGCGCGGCTGGCTGATCCGGGTCGCCTCCCGCCGGCTCGTGGACCAGCTGCGCGCCGACGACTCCCGCCGCCGCCGCGAGGAGACCGCCGCCGCGCTGACCCCGCGCGACGCCTTCACCACCCCGCCGCCGGGCGAGGACCGGGCCCCCGCCGAGGACGACACGCTCAAACTGCTCTTCCTGTGCTGCGGGGCCGAGCTCTCCCCCGAGGCCCGGACCGCGCTCACCCTGCGCGCCGTGGGAGGCCTCACCACCGCCGAGATCGCCCGGGCCCACCTCGTCCCGGAGGCGACGATGGCCCAGCGCATCAGCCGCGCGAAACGGCGGATCAAGGCCTCGGGGGCGCCGTTCGGCCTCCCGGAGGCACAGGAGCACGCCGACCGGCTCGCCGACGTGCTGCACGTCCTCTACCTGATCTTCAACGAGGGCCATACCGCCACCTCCGGCCGCGACCTCCAGCGCGCCGACCTCGCCACCGAGGCGATCCGCCTCACCCGCTCCGTCCACCGGCTGCTCCCCGCCGACGGCGAGGTCGCCGGGCTGCTCGCCCTCATGCTGCTCACCGACGCCCGCCGCGCCGCCCGCACCACCCCGGACGGCGGCCTGGTCCCCCTCGCCGAGCAGGACCGCACCCGCTGGGACCGCGCCGCCGTCGCGGAGGGAGTCGCCCTGCTCACCGACGCCCTCACGCGCACCCGGCTCGGCCCCTACCAGCTGCGCGCCGCGATCGCCGCCGTCCACGACGAGGCCGCGAGCGACGAGGACACCGACTGGCCGCAGATCCTCGCCCTGTACGAGGTCCTGATCCGGATCGTGCCCGGCCCCGCGGAGCAGCTGGGCCGCGCGGTCGCCGTGGCCATGGTGCACGGACCACGCCGGGCCCTGGCCCTGCTGTCCGCCCTGGACGGCGACGACCGGCTGACCGGCACCCACCGCCTCGAGGCCGTACGGGCCCACCTGCTGGAACGGGCCGGTGACCTCCCGGCGGCCCGCGCCGCCTACGCCAGGGCGGCCGGGCTCACCCTCAGCATCCCGGAGCGCCGCTACCTCCAGGCGCGGGCGGCCCGTATCGCCGAGTGACCGACGGCGTCCGCATGACGGACACGGCACCCGGCTGTCAGACCCGCCCCCTACTCTTGATCACGTGAGCCCGACCAATGACACCACCGCCCCCGAGCGCCCCCTCGCCGAGATCAACGCCGACATCCGCTGCCTCTTCGCCCGCGCCGAGGGCCGCCTGTCCGACGCCGAACGCGTGCGTCACGCGAAGCTGCTCCAGGAGTGGGCCGCGGCGATAAGGGCCTCGGTCGTACCGGCCGCCTGACGATGCCCCGGAACCCGCGCACCCGGCCCCCGGCCGGGCCCGCGCGGCCGATCCGCGGCCCCACCCCCACCCTCGCGCCGGACCGATGAATCCCCGGGCCGGCGGCAGTCTTCTCCCACGAGCTCCACGAGCACCCGTACGCGAGCTCCACGAGCACCCGTACGCGAGAGAAGCGAGATGGTGGACATGAGCGACCCGCACGGTCCGAGCGACCTGCACGGCCTCCTCCAGGCACACATCGAGGACGGAACCCTCCCCGGCGCGGTCGCACTGATCGCCCACGGCGACGACGTCGAGGTGGCGGCCGCCGGCTCCGTCGACACCGCCGGCTCGGCCCCCATGGCCCGCGACTCCCTCTTCCGGATCGCCTCGATCACCAAGCCGGTGACCGCCGCGGCGACGATGATGCTGGTCGAGGACGGTTCGCTCACCCTCGACGCGCCCGTCGCGCGCTGGCTCCCCGAACTCGCCGCGCCCATGGTCGTCCGCACGCCGTCCTCTCCCGTCGACGACGTGGTCCCCGCCCAGCGCCCGATCACCGTCGAGGACCTCCTCACCTTCCGCGCGGGATACGGCTTCCCCTCCGACTTCTCGCTTCCCGCGGTCCAGCTGCTCTTCAGCGAGCTGAAGCAGGGCCCGCCACAGCCGCAGCAGGTCGCCAGCCCCGACGCCTGGACCGCGGCCCTGGCCCGCATCCCGCTCCTCCACCAGCCGGGCCGGGCCTGGCTGTACAACACCTGCTCCGACATCCTCGGAGTCCTCCTCGCCCGCGCCGCCGCGATGCCCCTCCCGGACCTCCTGGCGGAGCGCGTCTTCGAGCCCCTCGGCATGACCGACACCGGCTTCGCCGTACCGCAGGCCCGGCTCCACCGCCTCACCTCCTACTACCGCGCCGCCCCCGACGGGGGTGCCCCCGAACTCCTCGACGCCCCCGACGGCCAGTGGGCCCGTCAGCCCGCCTTCCCCTCCGGGGCGGGCGGCCTCGTCTCCACGGCGGACGACTGGCTCGCCTTCGGCCGGATGCTGCTCGCGGAGGGCGCGTACGAGGGCGGGCGGCTGCTCTCCCCGGAGTCCGTGCGCCGGATGACCACCGACCACCTCACGGCGGAGCAGCGCGCGGCGGGAACCCTCTTCCTGGAGGGCCAGGGATGGGGCTTCGGCGGCTCGGTCGACGTGGACCGCCTCGACCCGTGGAACGTCCCGGGCCGTTACGGCTGGACCGGCGGCACCGGCACCGCCGCCCACGTGGTCCCCGCCACCGGCACGGTCGCCGTCCTCCTCACCCAGCGGGAGCTGAGCGGCCCGTCCTCGCCCGGCCTCATGCGGGACTTCTGGCGGTACGCCGCCGCGCGCCGCTGAGGGGGAGGGGGTAGCCCCGCGCGGACGGGGCATCCGGAAGGCATGGAGACTTCCACTCAACTCCGCGAAGAACCGGGGAAGTCGGCGAGATCCGGCTCCCGCTGGCTGGTGCGGACGGCAGCCGTGCTCGTGGCCCTCGCCGCGCTGCTCGTCATCGCGGGCCGTTTCAGCCTCGTCCCCGGCTTCGGCGCGCTCTTCGGCGACGAGACCCGCGACCGGACGGGCCCCGCCGTGCTCAAGTCGATCCAGGACATGAGCCGGTACGAGGGCGCGGCCGGGAACTACCAGGTCGTGGTGGACCTGGAGAAGGACGCGAAGCTGCTGCCCGACGCCATCCGCGGCACCCGCACCCTGTATGTGGGCGCCGGCACGGTCAGCGCGTACGTCGACCTCGGCCGCCTCGGCGAGCAGAGCGTCACCGTCAACGAGGACCGCACCGAGGCCGTCCTGCGGCTGCCGCACGCCGGCCTCGGCGACCCCGCCCTCGACCCCGCCCGCTCCTACGCGGTGTCCAAGGAACGAGGACTCCTGGACCGCCTCGGCGACTTCTTCTCCGGCAACCCGGCCGGTGAGCAGGCCGTACAGAAGCTCGCCGTCCGGCACATCGCCGACGCCGCCCGCGACAGCGGCCTCACCCAGCGGGCGGAGAAGAACACCGCCGCGATGCTGGAGGGGCTGCTGCGCTCCCTCGGCTTCAGCCGGGTCACCGTCACCTTCGTCTAGACCAGGCCGTCTCTTTCGGATCTTGTCGGCCGAGCCCGCGGCGTCCGGTGCCGTGCACGGCAAGACGCAGGGGCGCACCGTGTACGGGGGACGTGTACGGGGGACGTACCCGGGCGCTCCGACAGCGCGGCCAGGTGTGGTGCCGGGAGTCTTGCCGGGCGTCGCCGGCCCGGCAAGACCCGTAAGAGAAGGCCGAGACCTGCCGCCGCCGGTGACCGGGGAGCCCCCGGCTACGGCGGCGGACCGCCGCCCAGGCGCTCCCGAAGCAGCCGCTTGTCCGGCTTGCCGCGGGCCGTCAGCGGGATCTCCCGCTCCCAGAACACCGCCGTGGGCCGGTGGGCCGGAGCCAGCGCCCTTTCCACCAGGTCACACGCCTCCACGGCCGTCTCCGCGCTCCCGGTCCAGCCCGCGGAAGGCACGAGGAACGCGCACACCTCCTCGCCCGTCAGGTCGCTGTGCCGGCCCACCACCACCGCCCGCGTCACCCCCGGATGCCGGGTCAGGGCCGCCTCGACCGGCAGGCAGTACACGTTGTCCCCGTCGACCATCACCACGTCCTTGACCCGGTCGTCGAGGTACAGGTACCCGTCCGGCCCGAGGTGCCCCAGATCCCCGGTCCGCAGCCACCCCCCGCTCAGCGCCCCGTCCGTCAGGTCGGGCCTGCCCCAGTACCCGGCCATCATCGCCGCCGACCGCATCCACACCTCGCCCGTACGCCCGCCGGGCACCGCCGCGCCCCGCTCGTCGCGGACCTCCACCTCGACCCCCGCGACGGGCCGCCCCGCCGAGGCCAGCAGCTCCGGCCTGCCGGTCACCGCGGCCTCGTGGTCGGCGGGGGTCAGCCGGCAGATCACCGCCGCCTCGTTCATGCCGTAGCCCTGCTGCCACCGTCCGCCCCAGCGGGACACCGCCTCCCGCAGCCGCTCCGGGTGGACGGGCGAATCGCCGTACGAGACCGCCTCCAGACCGGGCACGCCCGCGGCGGTCTCCGGGTCGTCCAGCAGGCGGTACACCATCGAGGTGGTCAGGTACGTCGACACCCGCCCCAGACGCCGGCAGGCGGCGGCGAACTCCCGTGGCCCGAACGGGTCGAGGACCTCCACCCGGCCCCCGGCCCGCAGCTGTTCCACGCACCGCCCGCCGGACCGCTGGGCCAGGGACGTGACCGACAGGTAGACCGGCTCCGCCCATCCCGCGTCGCGCGCGGAGTTCCGCGCGGCCATCGCGCCGAAGGTGGAGGCCACCCCCTTGGGCCGTCCCGTGGTCCCGCCGGTGTAGGTCACGCGGGCCACGTCGTCCTCGCGGGCCCGTACGGGAATCACCGTGCCCTCCCGCGCGGCGGCCCGCCCGAGCAGCTCGTCCAGGCCGATCCGGGGAACCCCGGTTGCCGGCACCGGCACGTCGTGCACCACCAGGCCGGGCCGGCAGTCCCGCAGGATGAAGTCCAGCCCGTACAGGGCCGGTCCGGCGAGCACCTGCGTGAGCCGCGCGCCCAGCACGTGCGCGGCGAGGCGTACCGCCAGCACCTCGGGGCGGTTGCGGCCCGTCACGCAGGCGAGTCCCGACCCGCGCCGGACGCCCGCCTCCGCGAGCACCCCCGCCAGCCGGTACACCGCGTCCAGCACCTCCGCGTAACGCGCGACATCGGGGCCGACGCCGATCGCCGGCCGCTCCGCGTGCCGCTCGAACGACTCCACCAGTTCTGTGACATACCGTGCGGCCACCACGTACGACCCGCCTTTCCGTGCGTTCCGGCCGACCGTACAGGCCGTGCGGGGCGTGCCGCGCTCCCCGCCCGGGGCGCCGGGCGCACGGCCGATCGGGTGAAGCTGCGGAACCTGTCGGAGGTCCGGGCGTTGATCAAGGCGCTCACCACCGTGCACTCGTGCAACAGAAAGACCTTGAACCATGATGATCAAGAAGATGATGGCCACCGCCGCCGCCACCGCGTCGATCCTGGGAGCCGGCGCCGCCGTCGCCGCCCCGGCCATGGCCATTGGCAACGACAACGGGATCAACACGGTCAACGGCAACGGTGCCCAGCAGATCTACGGCAACCAGAAGACCGCCGGTGACCTGAGCCCGCAGCTCGGCCTCGTCCAGGGCACCCTGAACAAGCCCTGCATCGGCCTGCCGGCCAAGCTCAACGTCCAGTCGCTGGTCGCACTGGTCAACGTCGGTGTCCAGGACATCAACGTCCTGTCCAACCCGCAGAACCAGCAGTGCACCGAGAACTCCACCCAGGCCAAGGGCGACGAGCCGCTCTCGCACATCCTCAGCAACATCCCGGTCCTCTCGGGCAACCTGTCCGCCGGCAGCTGACGCAGTCCCCTCTGCGAGCCGGGGCCTCCGACGCCTGCGCGAGTGCCCACGGGGCCCCGGCTTGTCCCACCCGGATCCACGGATCCGAACCTTCCGCAGGCGTGCGCCAGCCGCGAGGCCGTCCAGGCGGGCACCGCATCGCACACCACAGAGCCTCCCGCCCCTCGTCAGGGGCAGGGGGCTCCGTGGTGTGCGCCGCGCGCGGTGCGCGTCATGGCCCTGGAACTGCGTCACCTCCGCCATCTGACCGCCTTCGCCGAGCACGGCGGTTTCACCCGCGCCGCCGAGGAACTGCGGATCTTCCCAGTCCACGCTCTCCCGGCAGATCAAGCAGCCCGAACACACCGTCGGCGCGCAGTTGTTGGACCGCACGGGCCGCGCCGTCCGGCTGACCGGCTCCGGTGCGACGTACGTCCACCACGCGCGCGGCGCCCTACGGGACCTCGCCACCGCCGAGCGGGCCGTCCAGGACATCGCCGGCCTCTCCCGCGGAAGCGTGCGCCTCGCCCTGACCCCCACCTTCTCCGCGTACCTCCTGGGTCCGCCCGCCGCCGCGCTGTACACCGCCCACCCCGGCATCACCCTCGATGTCCGCGAGATGCCCCAGGACCGCGTCGAAGCGGGGCTGCTCGCCGACGACCACGACCCGGGCATCGCCTTCCACGGCCCCCACGCGGCCGGGATCGCCGCCGCGCCGCTGTTCACGGAGACCCTCGGCCTCGTCACGGCGGCCACCGCCCAGGACCCGGAGCCCGCCGGGCCGCTCTCCGTGCGCGAGCCGGCCGGTCGCCGACTGGCCCTGCTCGGCGGGGACTTCGCCACCCGCGGACACGTCGACGCCTGCCTCGCCGCCCACGGCGTCCGGCCGCACGTCGCGGTCGAGGCCAACCCGGTGCAGGCGCTCAGCGAGACCGTCCGGCGGACCACGCCGGCCACCGTGCTCCCGGACGCCGTCACCGACGACGACCCGCACTTGCGGCCCGTCCCGCCGGAACCCGCGCTCCCGCGTCCCCGCCGGCGCACGACACGGCCGAGGGCACGACGGTCCTTGCCTGCCCGGCCGGGGCATGTCTAGCTTCGGGGCATGACCACTGATCCGCAGCGCTTCGAGATCCTGCTGGTACCCGGACACATCGAGAACCTTCGAGGCGCCGAGCCGGCGTCCAAGGCCCTGCGGTCCGCCGTGGTCGAGGCCACCGGCGAGACGGGCGCCTCGGGATACCCCCGCTACCGGGGCCAGGGCCTGGAGGCCGACATCGATCCGCGTACGCGCACGGTGGAGGCCCTGCTCGTCGACGGCTCGGAACTGGACTACGGACTGACCGCGCTGGTCGCGGCCGAGCGTCAGGGCGACGAGCGGCAGGCCCCGAAGCGTCAAGGCCCCGAGCGTCAGGACCCCTAGCGTCAGGCCTGAGGGTCCACCGGCCGGTGGACGCGAAGTTCAGCCTGCCGGACGTCATGGCCGCCCAGGCCCGCCGAGCATGATCCAGGCATGACCCAACTACCCGTCCGTATGGCCCGATGGAGCGCGCGGCACGCAGGGCGAGCGATCGCCGGCTGGTTCGCCTTCGTCGTCCTCTGTCCCGGTGCCGGCATCGCCCTCGGCACCCACCAGGCCACCTCCGAGGACTTCCGCCTCGGCGAGGCCGGCCGCGCCGAGGCGATCGCGGCCGACGGCAGCCTGGAGCGCAGGCCGACCGAGCAGGTACTCATACGGTCCCGGTCCGGCCCGCCGGACGCGGCGGCGGACGCCGCCGCCCGGGACCTCACCGGGCGCATGCGTCGACTGCCCCAGGTGGACCGTGTGGTGGCCCCGTCCGCTCCGCCGACGGCGCGGTCCTGATGGTGTCGGTGGTCATGGGGGCCCGGGTGGCCGCGGGTCACCCGGACCTCATCGTGGAGGAGACGGGCTCTCCGGCCATGACCGGAACGCCGACCATGGCGGCGGTGCCCAGCGCGAGGTGCACGTCGAAACGGGCGGAGGCGTCACGGGAGAGGTAGACCCCCCCCTGAGTCCCCGCAGGGAGTGCCCGGCCCGTCGCGCCACACCCGATGCGTCCACGCGGGAATGCCACGTCAGACGGTGTATTTATGCCGTATGTCCCTTGTCGTCGTGTCATGGCAGGGGAACACCAGCCCGGCGAACAGCGCTCCGGCGAGCAGTGCCGCTCAACGCCTCGGTCGGCGGCCTGCGGGCCGCGGGCCTCGTCGCGCGGCCCGAACGGCCCCCGAACCGAAGGAAGCTCCTCCATGTCCGACCTCAGCCTCGACGCGCAGACCGCCCTGGTCCTGATCGACCTGCAGAAGGGCATCCTCGCCCTCCCCACGGCCAGGCCCGCGGGCGAGGTGCTGAAGCAGGGCATCCGGCTCGCGGAGGCCTTCCGGGCCCACAAGCTGCCCGTCATCCTGGTGAAGGTCGCCTGGTCCGCGGACGGGGGCGACCTGCCCACCACCGAAGTCGACCGCCCCGGCCCGGCGGCCGCGCCCCCGGCCGCGTTCTCCGAGATCCCGCCCGAACTCGCCGCCCTCGGCGACGTCGTCGTCACCAAGCGGCACTGGGGCGCCTTCACCGGTACCGAGCTCGACCTCCAGCTGCGCCGCCGCGGCATCCACCGCATCGTCCTGGCCGGCATCTCCACCAGTGTCGGTGTGGAGTCCACCGCCCGTACCGCCTGGGAGAACAGCTACGGGCTGGTCTTCGCGGAGGACGCCACCGCCGACACCGACGCGGAGTCCCACGCGCACAGCTTCGGCAAGATCTTCCCGCGCATCGGCCGGGTCGCCGGCACCGCCGAGGTCATCGCCGCACTGGACGCCTGAGCGAACGCGCCGGCCCGGCCCCCTCGTCGAGGGGACCGGGCCGGTGTCACACGGTCAGGCGGGCCTCAGCTCACCTGGAGCGCGACGTCGTCCACGACGTAGGAGGTCTGGAGGGACTGGTCCTCCACGCCGCTGAACTTGAGCGCGACGCTCTGGCCGGCGAACCGGGAGAGGTCGTACGTCTTCTGCGTGTAGCCGGTGTTCGCGTCCAGGTTGGACAGGGTGTCCAGGGTCTGGCCGCCGACCGAGACGGTGAACCGGTCGTAGACCACGTTCTCCGTCTCGTCCGTGTCGATGTGAAGGAAGAACGACAGCTGGTACGCGGAGCAGCCGGACGGAATGGTCAGCGTCTGCGAGGCGCTGTCCGTACGGGCCGAACCCCAGCCGTTGAGCCAGGCCTTGTAGCTGCCGCCGTGGGGAGCCTGGCCGGCCTGGTTGGTGATCACGCCGGAGGTGGCGGTCCACGGGGTGGAGCCGCTCTCGAAGCCGCCGTTGACCACGAGCTGGCGCGGGGTGCAGGTGCCGCCGCCACCGCTGACGGTCAGCGTGTAGGTGGTGGAGTGGCTGACGGTGCCGGAGCCGGTGACCGTCAGGGTGTAGGTGCCCGGCGCGGTGCTCGCGCCGACCTGCACGGAGAGGGTGGAGGAGCTGCCGGACTGCACGGACGTCGGGCTGAGCGTGGCGCTCACGCCGGCCGGAGCGCCCGAGACCGACAGGGCGATCGTCTGCGCGGCGCCGCTGACCGTGGCGGTGTTCACCATCGCGGAGGTGGAGCCGCCGGGGGCGGCCGTGCCCGCGGACGGGCTGGTGCTCAGCGAGAAGTCCTGCGCCGGGGTCTCGCCGCCGACGGCCTGCTTCCAGACGGCGTACGCGACGCCGTCGGCGCTGCGGTCCAGGACCGTGGCGCTGATGTTGTTCGTGGTATCGCAGGAGCTGTGGTAGCAGGGGTCGTAGGCGGCGTTCGCGGTGCCGCCCCACTTGGTGGCCTGGGCCGAGGTCTTGCGGGCGCTGGCACCGGCCGCGTAGCCGGAGGTGGGGATGCCCGCCTGCTGGAAGGAGTAGTCGTCACTGCGGCCCTGGCCCTCGGTGTTCTCCTCAGGCGCGAGGTTCAGCGAGGTCCAGTACGCCATCAGCGGGGCGGCGGTGGTGGAGTTGACGTTGTTGATGAAGTAGCCGCCATTGGTGGAACCCACCATGTCGAAGTTGTAGTACGACTTGATGGCGCTGCGCTGCGCGCTGCTCAGCTGGTTGACGTAGAACTTCGAGCCGTTCAGGCCCTGCTCCTCGTCCGTCCACCAGGCGAAGCGGACGTGCTTCGTCATCGTGGGGTTCTTCTGCGCCAGGACGAGGGCGTTCTCCAGCAGCGTCGCGGAGCCCGACCCGTTGTCGTTGATGCCGGGGCCGGCCGAGACGCCGTCGAGGTGCGCGCCGAACACGACGGTCTGGTCGGCGGGTCCGCCGGGCCAGTCGGCGATCAGGTTGTTGGAGGGGTAGGTGCAGGAGGTGCAGTTCTGCTCGGTGACGGTGTACCCGGCGGCTTGCAGCTTGCCCTTCACATAGGCCAGGGACTGGGTGTAACCGGCGCTGCCCGCACGGCGGTTGCCGCCGTTCTGCGAGGCGATCGCGCCGAACTGGGCCAGGTGCGCCTGCACGTTGGCCACGCTGACGTTCGGGGGGTCGTTGGGGGGCTGGGTCCCGCCGACGTTCAGCGCGAAGTCGACCGTGTGGGAGAGCGTGGAGCCCTGGCCCTTGACGACGACGGTGGACGCGCCGGGAGCCGCGTTGGCGGTGGCGGTCAGCGTCAGCACGGAGGACTGGCCGGACTGGACCGTGGCGGGGTTGAAGGAGGCGCTCACCCCGGCCGGCAGCCCGCTCGCGGTGAGGGTCACCGACTGGCCGGTCCCGGTGGTGGTACTGGTGGCGACGGTCGTGGTGACCGAGGCGCCCTGCTGGACGGTGCCAGAGGAGGGGTTCAGGGCCAGCGAGAAGTCGTTGTTCTGCCCGCTCGGCGTACAGGTCGGGTCGCCGGCCTGCGCGGGCACGCTGATGGCGTCCCAGGCGGCCTTGGTCTTGACGAACAGATCACAGGTGGCGGGGTCCAGGGACTTCGCCGAACTGAGCGTGGCCGTGCGGTACTTCTTGTAGGACATGCTGCTGGTCTTGAGCAGCATGCCGCCGTAGAAGACCTTACCGGCGTTCTGGACGCCCACGCCGGTCAGGGTGGTCTGGTTGCAGGTGGAGCTGCTGGGCTTGCCGCCGCCCGGGTTGGTTCCCTCGGCCAGCAGGTAGAACCAGTGGTTGAGCGGGCCGGCCGCCGCGTGCACCTCGGTGCCGGGTATGGCGGAGCTGTAACAGGCCGGGTCGTTGTTGACGGCGGGCGGGTTGTACATGTTCCGGATCGGCCCGCGGCCCTGGAGGTTGATCACCTCGCCGACGGTGTAGTCCGGCGTGTCGTACGGGGAGGGCTGGTTGATGTACGCCTCGGTCAGCGCGCCGAAGATGTCACCGGTGGCCTCGCCGAGCCCGGACTCCTGCCCGCTGGTCCCGCCGGGGGTGTTGGAGTCGATGGCGTGCCCGTACTCGTGGGCCACCACGTCCACGCCGGCGATCCACTCGTTGGCGCTGTTGCGCCCGATGGTGACCTGGCTGCCGTCCCAGTAGGCGTTCAGCTCGCCCAGTCCGACCTTGGCGGGGAAGCTGCGGCCGTTGCCGTTCACTCCGTTGCGGCCGAGCCACTGCCCGAGCATGTCCCACTGCTTCTGCGCGGCGAACATGAGGTCGACGCAGCCGGTTTCCCTGGACGTGGGGTTGCCGGTGCCCCAGGAGTCCGAGGACTTCGAGAAGACCGTGCCCGTGCTGTAGTCCGCACAGCTCAGACCGGTCCGGTTCGGGTCGCGCAGCGAGTAGGTGGAGCCCGAGGCCGTGGTGTCGATGGTGAGCGGGTTCGGTCCGTTCCACTTGCTGTTGCCGCTGCCCGCCACGACGTCGTCGTAGCTGTCGACGAAGCCGCCGCCGCGGGCGTCCGTGAAGACGTGCAGCTTGCTGGGCGCCGTCTTCGTGCGGCCGGAGAGGACGGTCTCCCAGGCCAGTACCGGCTTGTCGTCCTTCAGGCGGACGACGAGCCGGCTCGACTCGACCTTGTCCACCGTGGCCAGCTTCGTCCGGGCGGTGGACTCGGCTGACTTGGCGGTGACGGAAGGCCGGGTCGCGACGTCGATCCGTACGGAGGAGGCGGACTGCAGGGCGCGCACCTTGCCGGCGCCGTCGGCCAGGACGACCGCGTCGCCGCCGACGACCGGCAGGCCGCGGTAGCTGCGCTCGTAGGCGACCGAGAAGAGGTCCTGCACCCAGGGGGTGACGAGGCGTCGCTCGTACTGCTCCTGCGAGGAGTTGACCAGTGAGTCGAGACCGCTGTTGACGGCCTGGTCGGCGGCGGCGACCGCGCGGGCGGCCGGGGAGTCCTGCTGTGACGGTGCGGGCTGCGCCTGTTGCGCTGCCGACGCCGTCCCGGCCAGGGCGCCGGCGAGGCTCACGGTCAGCGCCATGGCTGCCACGGCTGCCGTCCATCTGGTGGGCTGCAACGTCCACTCCGATCGTGGGGGGTGGGGGCGGGGATGGGGAACGTGCACGTTCGCCGCCGAGTATGGGCGTGGACATGGCGGGATTGGGACATCCCGGCAGGCATAAGGCCCGGGTTATGGTGCGGCGGCGGCGCGCTGCGTACGCTGCCCGGATGCAGCTGGAGTTGAGGCATCTGCAAGCCGTCTGCCGCATAGCGGAAGCGGGCAGCCTGGGGGGCGCCGCACGACGTCTCGGGGTGTCCCAGCCCGCGCTCTCGGCCCAGCTGCGCCGCATCGAGAAGGTCACCGGAGGCGAACTGTTCGTCCGCGGCCGCAACGGCGTCGAGCCCACGGCACTGGGCCAGTTCGTGCTGGCCAAGGCGCGCCGGGTGCTGAGCGAGATGGACGCGCTGGGCGCCGAGGCGCGGGAGATCGCCACCGGCACCCCGCTGCGGCTCGGCTGCATCCTGCTGGTCCTGCTCGACGGCCTGCTGGTCCGCACCGACCGGTCCATGGCCGGTCAGGAGATCACGGTCGACCTGGAGGACTCGGTGACCGCGCTGGCGCGGATGCTGGGCGCGGGGCAGTACGACGCCATCGTGTACGGGGAGGTGAACGGCCACGAGGTGCCGCTCCCCGGGGGCAGCGCGGCCAGGACGCTGGTTCCGAAGGAGCCGTTCTGCGTGCGGCTGTCGGAGAAGCACCGGCTCGCGCACCGGCAGGTGATCGACCTGGCCGACCTCGCGGGGGAGTCCTGGATGACGCTGGTGGTGGACGACGACGGCGGCCCCGAGGCGCTCCTCGCCGCCTGCGTGAAGGCCGGGTTCACGCCGTCACTGCGCTACCGGATCACCGACCGCAAGATGCACTACGACCTGATCGCCGCGGGCCGCGCCGTCTCCCTCACCCAGCCGACGGCCCCGACGGCCGCGGGCACCGTGATGCGTCCCCTGCTCGGTGCGCCGGTCACCGGGCGGATCCGCCTGGCCTGGAACCGGTCCACGGTGTCGGCCCGGCAGGCGGAGCTGTTGTTCGAGGCCGCGGCCGGCGCCTATGTGGCCGACGTGGAGAACAACGCCTTCCACAAGGCTTGGTGGGACGCGCACCCCGAGGCACACCCCGCCCTGGGGTGAGGCCTCGGGTGGAGGTCAGCGCCGCTGGGCGGTGAGCAGCAGGTACTCCCAGTCCATCGCCCCGTCCGACAGGTGGTCGCGGGCGAGTCCGTCGAGGGCGTCGTCCAGGGCGGCCGCCCGGTCGGGATCGCCCTCGAGGTTGCGGTACACGGCGATCGTCGGCCCGTAGCAGGCCTTGAAGAACTCGCGGAACTCCTTGGGCCGCGCGAAGTGGTCCACGCGTACCGTCCGGCGCTGGGCGACGACGTCGGCGACGCGGTCGCCGAGCAGTTCGTGGACGTGCTCCTCGTTCCCCCACAGCGGCGGCGGCTGGGCTCCGGGCGGCGGCGGGGGAGCGTAGGGCTTCATCGTGGCGAACATCCGGCCGACGAACCCCTCCGGGGTCCAGCTGACCAGCCCCACGGTTCCACCGGTGCGGCAGACCCGGAGCAGCTCGTCGGCGGCGGCCTGGTGGTGCGGGGCGAACATGACGCCCACGCAGGACATCACCGTGTCGAACTCGCCGTCCGCGAACGGCAGGGCCTCGGCGTCCGCCTCCCGCCACTCCAGCTCGGCGCCGCGTTCGGCGGCCAGCGTGCGGCCGATCTCCAGCAGCTCGGGGGTGAGGTCGGACGCCACCACGTCGGCCCCGGCAAGCGCGGCCGGAACGGCGGCGTTGCCGGTGCCCGCGGCGACGTCCAGTACCCGGTCGCCGGGCCGCACGCCGCACTCGTCGACGAGTACGGATCCGAGCTGCGGGATGACGTGCGTGGCCACGGACGGATAGTCGCCGAGGGCCCACATGGCGCGGTGTTTGGCCTTCAGGGCCAAGTCGGCGCGGTCCGCCTCGTTCGCCTCGGTCATGACAGCCGCCCTCCACGGGTCGCAGCGGCCCCTTCTCCGAGCATAGGCCAGCCCCGGCGAGTGCACAGCGCACCCACTATTGGAAATGAAAACGATTTCGGATAACGTCCGTCTGGGTTCGGTCCGGACGCCTGCCGCCAGGAGTCCGGCTTCACACGCATGCCCTCCACGGTCATGCCCTCCGAGAGGAAATCCCTTGGGACACCTGCTGGTTGTCGAAAGCTGGGTGGGGTCGATGAGCAGGCTCCTACCTCGCGCGATCCGCGAAGGCGGACACGACTTCACCTTCCTCACCCGGGACCTGCACCACTACCTGCGCCCCACGGCGCCCGCGGACGGCACGCACCCGCTGCTCGCCGCGCGCCACGTCGTGACCGCCGACACCAACGACACGCAGACGCTGCTGCCCTTCGCCGAGCGACTGCACGGGCTGCTCGGCTTCGACGGTGTCCTGTCCTCCTGCGACTACTACCTGCCCGCCGTGGCGCGGACGGCCGAGCGCCTGGGACTGCCCGGCCCGGCCCCCCGCGCCGTGGAGAACGCCTGCCGCAAGGACCGGACCCGCCGGGTCCTCGCGGAGGCGGAGGTGCCCGGCCCGCGCTTCGCCGTCTGTACCGACGCGGCGGCGGCGCGGGCCGCCGCCCGGGAGATCGGCTACCCGCTCGTCGTCAAGCCCGTCGACCTGTGCGCCGGAATGCTCGTCCGCCAGGTCGGCGACGACGCCGAGCTGGAACGCGCCTGCCGCGCCGTGGCCGAGTTCCCCGTCAACGCCCGCGGCCAGGAACGCGCCCCCGTCCTCCTCCTCGAAGAACTCCTCACCGGCCCGGAGGTCAGCGTCGAGACCGTGTCCCACGCCGGAGCCGTCCACGTCGTCGGCATCACCGACAAGAGCCTCGGCGGAGCCCCCGCCTTCATCGAGACCGCCCACATGTTCCCCGCCGACATCGGCGCCGCATCCGCCCGGGAAGCCGCCGAGACCGCCGTACGGGCCGTACGGGTCCTGGGCCTCGACGACGTCGTCTGCCACACCGAGATCAGGCTGACCCCCGCCGGCCCCCGCCTGGTCGAGGTCAACCCCCGGCCCGCCGGCAACCGCATCACCGAACTGGTCCGCCACGTCACCGGCATCGACCTCGCCGCCGCCTGCGTGGACGTCGCGCTCGGCCGCGCCCCCGACCTCGCCCCCCGCCCCACCGGAGTGCGCAGCGCCGCCGTCGCCTTCCTGCTGCCCGCCGTCGCCGGCACCCTCGCCGCCGTCGACGGCGCCGACGAAGTGCGCCGGGAGCCCGGCGTCCTGGAACTGGACCTCGCCGAGCCCGGACGTACCGTACGGCCCGCGACCAGCAACAACGAATACCTCGGCCACATCATGACCGCCGACACCGAGGGCCCGGGCGCCCGCGGCACGGCCGAACGGCTCCTCGGACGGCTCCGCCCCGCCTACGACCGCCAGGACATCCCCGCGGCGGTGCCCGCGTGAGCGCCACCGCCCTGCGCGAACCGCCCGCGCGGACCGTCACCGGCCTCCTCGACGGTGTGCGTGCCGGCCTCCACGGACCCGACCCCGCAGGGCAGCGCGTAGCCCTCGCCTTCACCACCGCCCAGGCCGTACGCCACGAGGGCCGTTCCGGCGGCTACCGCAACGAGGTGCTCAGCCTGCGCCTCGGCGCCGCCGTCGGCTCCTGCGCCGTGGAACCGGGCACCCTGACCGCGGGCGCGCTCGACGACTGCGCGGGCGCCCGCGTCGCGGACCTGCTCGACCACCCGCTGCTCCCCGTACGGATCGCCGCGCTCGACGCCTACCTCATGCACGTACGCCCGCACGCCCCCGAGCACGGAGCCCGCCCCCACCCGCTCCCGGCCGGCGGCTCGCTGTACCGCTCCCGGGCGCGGGCCCGCGCCGTCGTCGACCTGCTGCCCCCGCCGGCCGGCGGGAGCCCCGGCCGGGTCCTCGTCGTCGGCGTGGTCAACTCCCTGCTGGAGCGGCTGCGCGAACGCGGAACCCGCTACGTGCCCTGCGACCTCAAGGGCGGCGCCACCGAATGGGGCGAGCCGGTCCGCACCGACGCCCTCGCCGAACTGGAGCACTGCGACGCCGTCCTCGCCTCCGGCATGACCCTGGGCAACGGCACCTTCCAGCCGCTGCTCGACCACGCCGCTGCCACGGGGAAGCCCCTCGTCATGTTCGCCCAGACCGGCAGCGCCGTCCTGCCCCGGTTCCTCGGCGCCGGGGTCACGGCCGTGTCCGCCGAGCCGTACCCGTTCTTCTGGCTCGACGGCGGACCGGGCACCGTGCACCGCTACGGAGGCACCCGATGACCGTCACCCCGATCCTGCCCCGCCCCGCGGCCGACACCGCCGCCCGCCCCGAACTGCTGCCCCTGCTCGGCCGCACCCCGCTCGCCCGGATCCGCACCGAACTCCCGTACCGACACCCGGGCTTCTGGGCCAAGCTGGAATGCCTCGGCGCCGGCGGGATGAAGGCCCGCGCGGCCGTCTCCATGCTCAGTGGCGCCCGAGCCCGCGGCGAACTCCTCCCCGGCGCACCCGTGGTGGAGTCCACCTCCGGCACCCTCGGCGTCGGCCTCGCCTTCGCCGGCCAAGCCCTCGGCCACCCCGTCATCCTCGTCGGAGACACCGAACTCGAGCCGTACATGCGGCAGTTGCTCCGCTCGTACGGAGCCCGGCTGGACCTCGTCGACCGTCCGGCCCCCGAAGGCGGCTGGCAGGCCGCCCGCATCGCCAGGCTGCGCGAGGTCCTGCGCCACACCCCCGGGGCCTACTGGCCCGACCAGTACAACAACCCCGACAACGCCGCTGGCTACCGCTCCCTCGCCGCCGAACTGACCGCCCAGCTCGACCACCTGGACGTCCTGGTGTGCAGCGTCGGCACCGGCGGGCACAGCCGGGGACTGGCCGGACCGCTGCGCCGCCGCTGGCCCCGGCTGAAGGTCATCGGCGTCGACTCCGTCGGCTCCGCCATCTTCGGGCAGCCCGCCCGTCCGCGCCTGATGCGCGGCCTCGGCAGCAGCATCCACCCGGCCAACGTCGCCCACGAGGCCTTCGACGAGGTGCACTGGGTGGGACCCGCCGAGGCGGTCGACGCCTGCCGCCGCCTCGCCAGGTCCAGCTTCGTCAGCGGCGGCTGGAGCACCGGCGCCGTCGCCCTGGTCTCCGCCTGGGCCGCCCGCGTCGAACCGGGCGCGGTCGTCGCGACCGTCTTCCCCGACGGACCGCACCGCTACCTCGGTACCGTCTACGACGACGACTTCTGCCACGCCCACGGCCTGGACACCGCCGACCGGGCCGTGCGCCCCGTCGAGATCCCGCACCCCCGCGCCGTCGAGGCCACCGGCTGGACCCGCTGTACGTCCGTCCCGGCGCCCGTCCGCGGAGGCGCCGCGTGAAGCTCACCTGGCACACCGCCGACCTGCGCCTCGCACAGCCGCTGCGCATCTCGCGCTCCGTCATGGCCCGCCGCGACGCCGTCTGGGCCGTGGTCGAGCACGGCGGCCTGCGGGGCTGGGGCGAGGCCGTCAGCAGCGAGCACCTCGGCCTGCCCACCGCCCGGATCCTGCACCACCTCGCCGCCGCCCGCGCCGCCACCGAGCGGTTCCCCGACCCGGAGACCGCCTGGGCCGAGACCGGCCGCCCGGGGGAGGGCGGCGCCTGGCACGGGCTGCCGCCCGGGGTGCTCGCCGCGCTGGAGGCCGCCGTACTGGACCTGGTCGGCAAGCGCGCCGGCCAGCCCGCCCACCGGCTGCTGGACCCGGACCCCGGCGCCGGTCAGGGTCCCCTCGCAGGAGCGGACTCCGGCGCCGTTCAGGGTCCCGCCGTCGCGACCGCCCGTACGATCGGCATCACCGGGCCCGCCGAGGCCGCCGCACTGGCCGCCCGCCTCACCGCCGCCGGGTTCACCGTCCTCAAGGTCAAGGCAGGGCACCCGGACCCCGCCGAGGACCTGGCCCGCGTCGAGGCCGTCCACGCCGCCGCACCCGGGGCGAGCCTCCTGCTCGACCCCAACGGCGCCTGGACCGAGCGCCGGGCCCGCGACCTGCTGCCGCGGTTCGCCGCCCTTGGTGTCACCGCCGTGGAACAGCCCGTCGCCCCCGGCAGCCCCGACTCCCTGGCCCGGGTCGCCGCGGACTCCCCGGTACCCGTCATCGCCGACGAGGACGCCGTCTCCTACGAGGACGCCGTCGCGCTCGCCGGCCGCGTCCACGGGGTCAACGTCAAACTCGCCAAGTGCGGCGGCGTCCGCGCCGCCCTGCGCATCCACGCGGCCCTGCGCGGCACCGGCACCGACCTGATGCTCGGGTGCCTCACCGCCAGCTCGCTCGGCATCGCCCCCGCCGTGCACCTCGCCGGCCGCGCCCGCTGGGTGGACCTCGACGGGCACCTGCTGCTCGCCGACGACCCCTGGACCGGCATCGGCGGGGCGGACGGCACCGTACGCGCCTCCGGGCGGCCCGGGCTCGGCGTACGCCGGGTGACCGGCGGGGGCGGCGTCCGGAACCGGCGGGCCGACGCCGTGGAGCCCCGGTGAAGACCCTGACCGCCGTCCGCGGCTTCCCGCTCCCCGTGCGCCTGCTCCTGGTCAACCAGCTCGGCGTCAACACCGGCTTCTACCTGCTCATCCCGTACCTCGCCACGCACCTCTCCGACGACCTCGGGCTGTCGGCCGCCGTCGTCGGCGTGGTCCTGGGCCTGCGCAACCTCAGCCAGCAGGGCCTGTTCCTGCTGGGCGGCTCGGCCGCCGACCGGCTCGGCGCCCGCGGGGTGATCATCGCGGGCTGTGCGCTGCGGACCGTCGGGTTCGCCCTGTTCGCCCTCGGCGACGCGCTGCCGCTGCTGCTCGCCGCGTCCATACTCAGCGGGCTCGCGGGGGCCCTCTTCAACCCCGCTGTACGGACCTACGTCGTTCTGGAGGCCGGCGACCGCAAGGCCGAGGCCTTCGCCCTGTTCAACGTCTTCGCCACCACCGGGGCCCTCCTCGGCCCCCTGCTCGGCTCCCTGCTGCTCCTCGTGGACTTCCGGGCCGCCGCGGTGTCGGCGGCCGGCGTCTTCGCCCTGCTGACCCTGGCCCAGCTCCTGGTGCTGCCCGTCCGGAAGATCCCCGCCCCCGACACCGGGGTGTTCGCGGACTGGCGCGAGGCGGCCCGCAGCCGGGGCTTCCTTCCCTTCGCCCTCGCCATGATCGGCATGTTCGGGCTGGAGAACCAGCTGTACCTGCTGCTGCCGCACGCCGCCGTACGGGCCTCCGGGTGGGACGGCTCGATAGGGCTGCTGTTCCTCATCGGAACCGTCGCGAACGTGCTCTTCCAGCTCCGCATCACCCGCCGGCTCGGGGCCGCGGGCGGGCGCGCCCGCTGGATCGCGGCCGGCCTCGCGGTGATGGGGCTGGGCTTCGTGCCCCCGATGTTCGTCGCGGGCGCTTCCGGGCCCCACCCGTTGAACCTGCTGGTGGTGCTTTCCGGCGTATTGCTCCTGCACCTCGGGGTGATGATCGCCCAGCCGTTCGTGATGGAGCTGATCCCGGCCTTCGGCCGGCCCGGCCTCACCGGCACGTACTACGGCCTCTTCTACGCCGTCTCCGGCATCGCCGCCGCCGCGGGCAGTGCGGGCATCGGCTGGGCCATGGACAGTGCCGACCGCACCGGCCCCTCCTGGCTGCCCTTCGCCTGCTGCCTCGCCCTCGGCCTGGCGTCGGCCGCCGCCGTCGCGCGGCTGCACCGGCGCCGGGCCCTGCCCGCGGGCCCGGAGGCGGAGTCCGGCCCACCCGGGGCGGGCGCCTCACCGGCCCCGCCCGCCGCCGTCCTGTCACCGGCCCCGCCCGGCCCGCCCGCCGCAGGCACCCGTACGGAAGGAGGCGCCCGGTGACCTCCGGGCGCCTCCCCGTCACCCCCCGCCGCACCGAACCGCCCGAAGCCCCCGCACCGCAATGGAGACCGCACGCCATGCACACCGCGAACGACCCCACCGCACCCACCGCACCCACCGGCCCCGCCCGCCGAAGCCTCCTCCTCGCGGGCGGAGCCGGAGCGCTCGCCCTCGCCGCCGGCTGCCGGACCGGCCCCGGCACCACGGCCGACCACGCCCCGGACGGCGGGACGCCCCGGCGCGGCGGCCGCCTGCGCGCCGCCTTCGCCGGAGGCGGCGCCGGAGAGACCCTCGACCCGCACGCCGCCAACCTGTTCGTGGACGCGGCCCGCGCCAAGGCCCTCTTCGACAAGCTCGCCGACTTCGGCGCCGACCTCGCCCCGGTACCCCGCCTCGCCGCCCGCTGGGAACCCAACGCCGCACTCGACACCTGGCGGATCACCCTGCGCCCCGCCGCCTTCCACGACGGACGGCCCGTCACGGCCGAGGACGTCCTCTTCAGCTACCGCCGGATCGCCGACCCGAAGGGAACCTTCCGCGCCAAGGCCTCGCTGGAGCCCATCGACCTCGCCGCGAGCCGGGCCGTGGACGCCGCCACCGTCGAGTTCCGGCTCAAGCGTCCGTACGCCGAATTCCCCAACGTCCTCGCCGCCTTCGGCGCGTACGTCGTCCCCCGGGGCGCCACCGCCTTCGACCGGCCCGTCGGATCGGGCCCCTTCAGCTTCGTCTCCTTCACGCCCGGCAGCAGCCTGCTCGTCAAGCGCCACCCCGGCTACTGGGAGGGCGCGCCGCACCTGGACGAGCTCGAATTCCTCATCGCGGGCGAGGAGTCCGCCCGGGTCAACGCCCTCCTCGGCGGCCAGGTCGAGTACGCCCACGAACTGAACCCGGCCACCGCCCGCGCCCACCAGGGCAAGGGCCGCATCGACGTCGTACGGCTGCCCGGCAGCTCCATGCAGGGCTTCGTCATGAAGACCGACCGCCCGCCCTTCGACGACAAGCGGGTCCGCCAGGCGTTCCTGCTCATCGCCGACCGCCGCGAACTCGTCGACGGCGCCCTCTCCGGAACCGGCGAGATCGGCAACGACCTCTTCGGCAAGGGCTGCCGCTACTACGCTTCCGGACTGCCCCAGCGCACCCAGGACCTCGACCGGGCCCGCGCCCTCCTCAAGGAGGCCGGAGCCGAGGGGCTCAAGGTCACCCTGGACACCGCGCCCGCCGCCACCGGATTCGTCGAAGCCGCCGGAATCTTCAAGGAACAGGCGGCCCGGGCCGGAGTCACCGTCGAGGTGAAGGTCGGCAACAAGGAGACGTACTGGAAGGACATCCAGACCTCCGGCACCTTCGCCTCCTACCGCTCCGGAGCCATGCCCATCGAGTCCCACGTCTCGCAGCGCCTCCTCACCGGCTCCACCACCAACGCCACCCACTGGCGCCACCGCGACTTCGACGACCTGTACCAGCAGGCCCAGTCCACCCCGGACGAGCAGCAGCGCACCGCCCTGTACGAGCGGATGCAGCGCCGGCTGCACGACGAGGGCGGCTTCCTGATCTGGGGGTTCGCCGACTGGATCGTCGCCACCGCCCCCACGGTGCGCGGGGTGTCCAGGACGGCCCCCGCCAACACCCTCGACTGGGCGCGCTTCGACCGGACCTGGCTCGCGTGACCGGCGGCCTCGCCTGGACCGGCCGCCGTCTGCTCCTCGGCGCGGGGCAGACGGCGGCCGTCGTCCTGCTGGTCTTCGTCCTCACCGAGGCGCTGCCCGGCGACGCGGCGGTGGCCCTCGCCGGGGACCAGCCCGACCCCGAGCGCATCGCCCGCATCCGCGAGGCCATGGGCCTGGACCGGCCCGCCGCCGAACGGTTCCTGGAGTGGGTCGCAGGCATGCCGCGCGGGGACCTGGGCACCTCCCTGGCCACCGGACGGCCCGTCACCGGGCACCTCGCCGCCGGCGCCGGCCCCACCCTGATCCTCGCGGGCGCCACCCTCACGCTGCTCGTGCCGCTCTCCCTCGGCCTCGGCATGCTCGCCGCCCGCCGCGAGGGCGGCCTCACGGACCGGGCCGTCAGC
Organism: Streptomyces antarcticus; assembly: GCF_026627255.1. GTDB lineage: Bacteria > Actinomycetota > Actinomycetes > Streptomycetales > Streptomycetaceae > Streptomyces > Streptomyces antarcticus. The sequence continues at coordinate 247,876 of NZ_JAPNLM010000004.1, forward strand.
GCCGTCACCGTGGCCGTGCACTCGGTGCCCGAGTTCGCCCTCGGGGTGCTGCTGGCCGCGGTGTTCGCGCTCCACCTCGGCTGGCTGCCCGCCACCGCCGTCGGCACCGCGGTCACCGGCGACCCCGCCGTGCTGGTCCTGCCCGTCCTCGTCCTGACGGCCCGGCCCGTGTGCACCCTCAGCCGTCTGGTGCGCGCCGGGATGATCGAGGCGATGGCCTCGCCGTACGTCGCCCAGGCCCGCCGCTACGGGCTCTCCGCCTCCCGCGTCCGCTGGGCCCACGCCCTGCCGGGCGCGCTGGCACCGGCCGGCCAGCAGCTGGCGCGCACCTGCGACTGGCTGCTGGGCGGGGTGATCGTCGTCGAGGCCCTCTTCGTCGTCCCCGGCCTCGGCACCGTCCTCATCGACGCGCTCGCCGCCCGCGACGTACCGGTCGTCCAGGGCCTCGCCGTCGTCTACGGCCTCGTCACCGTCATGGCCAACCTCGGCGCCGACCTGCTCGCGCGCCGCTTGGCCCCCCGCTCGGAGGTGGCGGCGTGACCCGTACCGGAGGCGGACGTGTGACCCGTACCGGAGGCGGACGGGGGACCCGTACCAGGGGCGGACGCGTGATCCGCGCCGCCGCGCGGTACGCGCCCGGGGCCGTGCTCGTCGCCGTACCGCTGCTGCTCGCCGTCCTCGGGCCGCTGCTCGCCGGACCGGCCGGCCCCCGGGCGGTGTCCTTCTCCGCCGGACCGGACCACTGGCTCGGCACCGACTTCACCGGGCGCGACGCCTGGCGGCAGGTCCTCCTCGGCGGCCGGTCGGTGGTGCTCGTGGCCCTCGGGGCGACGCTGCTCGCCTACCTCGTCGCCCTGCCCGTCGGCCTCGCCGCCGCGCTGACCCGCCGGACCTGGCTGGAGGAGGCACTGATGCGGCCGCTGGACGTACTGATCGCCGTACCCTCGCTGCTCCTGGTCCTGCTGGTCGCGGCCGCTTTCGCTCCCGGGCCGGCCGGGCTGACCGCGCTGGTCGGGCTGGCGGCCGTACCGGAGGCGGCGCGGGTGGTGCACGCGGCCGCCGCCGAGGTCGCCTCCCGGCCCGCCGTGGAAGCGCTGCGCATGCAGGGGGAGTCCTGGTGGCGGACCGCCGTCGGGTACGTGGCCCGCTCCCTGCGCCGGACCCTCGCCGCCGACGCCGGGATCCGGCTGACCGGCGCCCTGTACCTGGTGGCGACCGCCGCCTTCCTCGGCGTCGGGGTGCAGCCGGACACCTCGGACTGGGCGGTGATGGTCGACCGCAACCGCACCGGGCTGTTCCTCCAGCCCTGGGCCGTGGTGGTGCCCGCCCTGCTCGTCGCCGCGCTCTCGACGGGCGTCAACCTGCTGTTCGACACGGCCCTGCAGCGCGGCGGCCACCGGAAGGGAGCACGGCGATGACCGTCCTCGTGGACGTACGGGACCTGCGGATCGAGACCGGCGGTCGCGCCGTCGTCGACGGCGTGAGCCTGACGGTCCGCGCCGGCCGGGTGACGGCCCTCGTCGGGCCCTCCGGCAGCGGCAAGACCACCACCGGGCTCGCCCTCCTCGGCGAGTACCCGCCCGGCGCGCGCGTCACGGGCACCGTACGCACCCTGCCGAACGGCGTCGGCTACGTACCGCAGCACCCGGCCGCCGTACTGCACCCCGCCCGGCGCGTCGGCGCGCTGCTGCGCGACGTCGCGGCCCGCGGGGGCGGCGGCCGCCGGGCGGTCCGCGAGCGGGTCCACGCGGCCCTGCTCCGGGCGCAGCTCCCGGACCCGGCGCAGGTGCTGCGCCGGTTCCCCCACCAGCTGTCCGGCGGGCAGCAGCAGCGCGTGGTGCTCGCGCAGGCGCTGCTCTTCGGCGCCGGGGTGATCGTCGCGGACGAGCCCACGACCGGGCAGGACCCGCACACCAAACGGGGCGTCGTACGGGAGCTGGCGGCCCTCGCCCAGCAGGGAGTCGCCATCGTTCTGCTGAGCCACGACCTCGACGTCGTAAGGGAGTTGGCGGACGAGGTCGTGGTGTTGCGGGCCGGCCGCGTAGTGGACCGGGGCCCCGCGGACACGGTGCTCGGCGCGCCGCCGGCCGAGGCGCCGCCGTCCCTTCCGTCGCCGCAGTCGCCGTCGCCGTCGCCGCAGTCCCCGTCTTCGGCGCAGCCGTTCACGGCCCCGCCGCGCCCGTCCGGTCGGCCGTCGGAGCGCGCGGCCGGGCCGCCGCGCCTGGAGGTCCGGGACCTGACCGCCGTACACCGCACCGGGCGCGGCGCCCTCCCGGTCCTGCACGGCGTCGGCGTCTCGGTGTCGGCGGGGGAGTGCCTCGCGCTGATCGGCCGGTCGGGCAGCGGCAAGACCACCCTGGGGAGGTGTGTGGCGGGGCTGCACGCGGGCTACCGGGGCGGGGTCGTGCTCGACGGCGTACCGCTGCCGCCCGGATTGCGGTCCCGCAGCCGGGCGCAACTCGCTTCCGTGCAGTACGTGTTCCAGGACGCGAAGGCGGCCTTCGACGAACACCGGCCGGTCCTCGGCCAGATCGCGCGGACGGCGGTCCGCCTCCGGGGGGCCGACCGCGCGGACGCGCTCGCGCAGGCCCGGCGGACCGTGGAGGCACTGGGCCTGCCCGCGGGTTCGGCAGGGCGCCGCCCGGGGGAGCTGTCCGGCGGGGAGCTCCAGCGGGCCGCGCTGGCCCGGGCCCTGCTGGCCCGGCCGCGGGTGCTCGTCTGTGACGAGATCACCTCGGGCCTCGATCCCGCGGCCCGCGGCGCGGTCCTCGACCTTCTGGCCGGGCTCCGCGAACGCGACGGGCTCGCCCTGGTGTTCATCACCCACGACCTCGCCGCCGCGGACGCGCTGGGCGACCGTACCGCCGTGATGGACGCGGGCCGCGTGGTGCGTCAGGGCCCGGCCCGCCCGGCCGCTGAGCCTGCGCCCGGTCGCTGAGTCGCCGCCTGGCCGCTGAGCCTGCGCCCGCCCCTGCGGACCGGGCGGCGCTCGGGAAGGCCGGCCCCCCCGGGGGCGGTGGCGTCGACCGGTGGCGCAATGTGTTTACTCCAAAGGGCTGTTCATGTGATCACTTCCGCGACCCGGGCGTAAAACGGTCGTTGGGGTGTCAGACGCGATCAAGAAGTGACCGTCCGAGCGCGCCGTGACGTCGCCGCTCGCGCGCTGCACCCGCCCGCCGGGCTCCACAGCCTCGACGCGGCTCCGGGCGTCCTCGACGTGTTCCACGGGGTGCGCGCCCTGGACCCGCCGGGCGGGGTGGTCCTGCGGACGGCGGCCTCGGGTGTGCCCCGGGAGGTGTTCGCCCTCGCCGTCGACGGGGCCGTCCACATCGTCCGCGAGGGCGACTCCGATGCCCTGATGCGGGCCCTGCGCACGATCGGTCTGCGCCGGGCGAGCTGCGACCCCGACCACATGCCTTGACCCGCCGCCCGGGCCTCCCTGCCGCTCCACCGGCACGCCCGGGTCCGTCAGCGTCCGGAGGTGACGCGTTCCGCGTCGGGGGCGGCGGGCTGGGACGGGACCCGGCCGAAGCCCGTCGGCCCGCCGGGGGTGCCCGTGCGGATGTCCTGGACCCCGCGGCGCAGGCTGTCGCGCAGCATGCGGCCCAGCGGGCGCTCGACGAACCGGTGGATGCCCCAGGCGAGCGTGAGCATGAGGGCGGTGACGGAGAGGACCAGGGGGACGGGGGCCACGTCGTCGCGGAACCGGTGGATGAGGGTGAGCCCGGCCATCATGTGGATCAGGTAGAAGGGGTACGTGATCGCGCCCGCGTGGGGGAGCCAGCGCCACTGGACCCGGTCGAGGGCGCCCAGCGCGATGGCCGCCATGACCAGGAAGCCGAGCGTGATGATCACGTGGGCGGGCCAGGCGGGCGTCCGGTCGGTGACGGCGCGGCCCAGGCTGGAGATCATCCGTCCGTGCACGTAGTGCTGGGCGAGCAGGAACTGCACGCCGACGACGGCCCACAGGACGGCGTTGGGCCGGAAGCGCCGCATGAGGTGGAAGGCGATGCCGGCGATGAAGTACGGGGAGTGGGACGGGATCGCGAAGAAGTACAGTGCGACGCTGTCGGCGGTGGGGGCCACGACCCCGGCCACGGTCCAGAGCCCGCAGAAGAGCACGCAGCTGCGGTAGGTCACTCCGCGCAGGGCGACGACGGCCGCGAACAGGACGTAGAACTTGAGCTCGACGAAGAGGGTCCAGTAGGCGTCGTCCACGTTGGGGACGCCGACGCCGCCCTGGAGCATCGAGAGGTTCACCACGACGTCCGCGAACGACTTCAGGGGGCGTACCTCGGGCCAGGTCAGCAGGACGAGGCAGGTGAAGGCGATGCCCGCCCAATAGGCCGGGAAGAGACGGGAGATCCGGGAGACCGCGAAGTCGCCCACGGTGCGGCCCCACACGCTCATGCAGATGACGAAGCCGCTGACCAGGAAGAAGACCTCGACGCCGAGCCAGCCGTAGACGGCCAGCGGCCGCAGGCGCGGGAAGACGGCCGCGGTCGGCTCTCCCCAGGCGCTGTCCAGGGCGACGTAGTGGTAGAACACCACGCCGAGTGCGGCGAGGATCCGGACGGCGTCGAGGGCCGCGAGCCGACGCGGCTTCCTGTCGCCCGCGGCTATGCCCACACTCATCCCTCGACAGCCTCCGTCAACGCACGGCCGTCCTGTGACCGCCGTAGGTCCGCGGAACTCTACATCTCACTCTCGGTCACGCTCAGGGGGGTGATCGCGGCCGCGGGGGATCCGGCAGCCTACGCCGCGCGGGTGCCCGCGCCGCCGGGGCCGAAGTCGCGGGCGAAGCCCTCGCGGAACCCGGGCCGTTCGACCGCCCGCTCGAAGGCCAGCGCTGCGCGAGCCAGCCCGGCCTCGCGCTCCTGGGCGGCCGCAAGCCCGGCGAGGTAGTCCGGCAGGCTCAGGCCGCGTGCCGCCGCGAGCGCGGCGAGCCGGTCGTGTACGTCGGTGTCGAGCTCGACCGCGGTGGTGTCAGCCATGCCCCGAGTATGCCGTGCCCGCCGGCCGCCGCGGGGCCGGTTCGCCGCCGCGGCGGCCGGCCGGTCCCGTACGGGAGTTCGGGCAGCCCCGCCGGGGCGCCGCTCAGCGCTCCGGGTGATCCCCGTGCGCAGGAGCCCCGGCGGCCGGTTCGAGCAGGCGGACGCGCAGGGCCTCGACCAGGGCGGCGTCGGCGCCGAGCAGGTCCGCCGCGTAGCCGTGCACGGACCCGTGTTCCGCGGCCAGGGCCGCGAGGAACAGGCTCATCACCTCGGCGGGCGCGCGGCCGTACCCGGGCCAGACCCGCGTGCGGCCGGGGTGCCCGGCCCGCCAGTCGTCAAGGAGCCGGCCGGTGGCGAGCCCGGTGAGCGCGAAGTCGTCCACGATGTCCTGCTCGGACACCCCCAGCAGGGCCAGGACCAGCGCGGCCAGCAGACCGGTCCGGTCCTTCCCGGACGCGCAGTGGAAGACCGCGGGGCCGTCCTGGGACGCCAGCACCCCCAGCGCCAGGCGGAGTTCGGCGACGCCGTCGTGGGCGACCTCCACGTAGCGCTCGGCGAGGTAGGGCCCCGGTTCCACGTCGGGTCCGAGGGCGGCCTGGTCGTAGGGGCGGTGCTCGACGCTGAGGTTGTGGTAGGCGAGTGACGGATGCCCGGGTACCCGGCCCTTGGACTCGATCTCCCACGGGTAGCGCAGGTCGATGACGGTCTCGATGCCCAGGCCGAGGAAGCGCTCCCAGTCGCCGCCCTCCAGTTTGCCGAGCGAGTCGGCCCGGAACAGCCGCCCCCACCGCACCGTTCGGCCGTCCGCGGTCGGATAGCCGCCCAGGTCGCGGAAGTTGTGGAGCCGTTCGAAAGACACGTGTCGGTTCATCCCCGGCACCCTACGAGGAAAACCGCCGCGCCCTTCGTCGGGGGCCCGCCTGGAGTGTGTGGCGTGCACACGTACCGGAGACGCGACCTCCACCCGGCCCGGCGGCGAGGACGCGACGGGGCCGGGCGCAACGCCCCCCGCCCCCGCCCCGGTCGTCCCGGGCGCGGACGTCGTGCTCGCGGGCTTCTTCTCCGCGAAGGAGAGGGCGTTTGCCGCGCTCATGGCGGAGGTCTCCGCCGAGGTAGAGGCGCGCGGGGGCCGGGTGGTGGGCCACGTCGTCCAGCGCCGCGGGGTGTCGGCCGGCGGAGTGCGGAAGATGGCCCTCCCGTACCCCCCGCGCACGCTGACCGGTTCCGGGAAGGTACGCGAGAGCGCCGCGCTCACCCGGGGCGGGAGTGGGTACAGGCCGCGGTTACGGGCGGCCGAGTCGGACGCGGGCGGCTACCGGGAGGTGGTCGCTGCCCGTGGCGGGGAGGGTCCGGACGTCCCGTACGGTCGCCGAGCGGGCCAGCACCTGATCGATGCGCGCGACGGGGAACGCCGCGGGCCAGCTGAAGGCGAGGCCCCGGCGCGGGACGTCCAGCCGCGAGGTGAGCGGGGCGAGCCCGCGGTCGTCCACCGTGCCGTTCAGGTCGCCGAGCAGGATCACCGTGTCCAGCCGCTCGGCCGCGACGGCCGCGCCCAGCAGCCCGGCGCTCTCGTCCCGGAGCACGGAGCCGAAACCGCGTACCCCGAGGCGGACCGAGGGCAGGTGGGCCACGTACACGGCGATCTCGCCGTGCGGGGTACGGACCGAGGAGCGCAGCCCCCGGTTCCAGTCCTCGCCGATGCCCCGCGGCCGGATGGCGAGGCGCCGCACGTCCGTCAGCGGGTACTTCGACCAGAGTCCGACGGTGCCCTCGACCGCGTGGTGGGGGTAGTCGGCCGCCAGGACCGACGCGTACGCGGGCAGCGCGGCGGGCGTCAGCTCCTCCAGGGCGATCAGCCCGGGTTCGGCCGCGACCAGGGCCCGCGCGGTGCCCGCGGGGTCGGGGTTCTCGTCGCTGACGTTGTGCTGGACCGTCACGATGTCGGTCTCCGCCCGCTCCGCCGGAAGCAGCAGCCCGCCGAAGAGGTACGCCCACACGGCCGCCGGCAGCGCCACGGCCACGGCCGCGGCCGCCGAGCGGCGCCACAGGGCCAGTCCGGCCAGCACCACGACCGCGAGCCCGAGCCAGGGCAGGAACGCCTCCATCAGGCTTCCAGGGCGGCCCGCGGCGTTCGGCACGGCGGAGTGGAACCCCAGCAGGCCCGCCGTCAGCAGGGCGGACGCCGCGAGCGCCCGCCCTCTCGTCCAGGACCATCCGCCCCGCATGCCCTCGCCCCCGCCCCGCTCGGCTGCTTCGGATATCTCGACCGCCGCTTACGACGCGCGGGCCGGTGATCGGGTTCCCGAGGCCCGGTGCCCGCCGGGCGGCCCGCGAGTGCTCCGTACGAGTTCTCTTGGCGGGCCCGTTCGGCCGCAAGGCCGAGTTCATGATCATCATTTTGGCTCCCGATCGTTTTGATGCTGCCATCCGGCCGTGTGAGATCTGGGAGTGCTGCGTGGCCATGTCACGAACGCAACGAGCGCAACGAACGCAAGGTGCTGGGAGGGGTCGGCCGCGTCCCACCCGGGCCTGGGGCGCCGCGGCCGCCGCCACGGGGGTCATGCTGCTCGTCGCGGCGGCCCCGGGTCGCGCCCCCGGACCGGACGGCACGGACGGCGCCCCCGGCGGCCCGCACCGGGAAGCGGCGGTCACCCTGCTGGTCGGCAGGGCGCTGGACGACGGGACCCGGGAGGCCGACGGCTGGTGCGCCGTGCACACCTTCCGGCCCGCGCTGTGCAAGCGCTGGCGGGAGCAGCGGGTGCTGGCCACGGCCGCCGGGGTGGCGTCCGTACTGCGCAGGCCGCCGCTCGGGGACGCCGCCCGCGCCGCCCGGGCGGACGCGCTGCCCACCGACGCGGGAGCGCCGCTGGAGATCGGCCTGGCGGACCAAGGCCTGCTCACCGACGTGACCGTACGGGACGGCCGAGGCCGCCACCTGGCCGGGGAGCTGACCCAGGAGGGCCGGCGCTGGCTGAACACGGAGCCGCTGCGGGCCGGAGAGGCGTACACCCTGCGGGTCGGGGCGCAGGACGCGGCCGGGACCCCCGTCGCCGCGATCCTGCACTTCCGGACCGCGCCGCCCGCCGACGGGGGCCGGCTGATGGTCGACTTCGGACCCCGCCCGGGAACGTACGGCGCTGGGCAGATCGTGACGGCCGCCCTCAGCCGCCCGGTCCCCGCCGGAGACCTCCTGGCGCGCGCCCGGCTGGAACAGGCGCTCCAGGTGACGTCCGAGCCGCAGGTCGAGGGGGCCTGGCACTGGGTCGACGAATCGACCCTGCACTACCGGCCGCGCGCGTACTGGCCCGCCCACGCGGTGGTCAGGGTGCGCAGCGGACTCGACGGGGTGCAGGTCGGCGCGGACCTCTACGGGGGTCCCTCCGAGGGTGTCGCGTTCACCGTCGGGGACCGCGTCGAGGCCGTCACCGACGCCGCGGCCCACGAGATGACGGTGCGCCGCAACGGGCAGGTCGTCAGGACGATCCCCGTCACCACGGGCAAGGCCGGTTTCCTGACCCGCAGCGGCATCAAGGTCGTGCTGCGCAAGGAGTACAAGGTCCGCATGCGCGGGGACTCCATCGGCATCAAGCGCGGCACCAAGGAGTTCTACGACCTGCCCGTCCTCTACGCGACCCGGGTGACGTGGAGCGGGGAGTACGTCCACGCCGCGCCCTGGTCGGTCGAGGCGCAGGGCGAGGAGAACGTCAGCCACGGCTGTACGGGCATGAGCACGCAGGACGCGGCCTGGTTCTTCCACACGGTCCGCGAGGGGGACGTCGTGGAGGTGGTCAACAGCGGGGGCGAGCAGATGGACCCCTTCGCCAACGGCTTCGGGGACTGGAACGTGGACTGGGACACCTGGCTCGCGGGCAGCGCCTTGGCCGGCGAGGACACCCGCCGGCCGAACCGGCCACCCGCACCGGCCCGGCTGCACCCCACGACCTGAACGGGCGGACCGGGCACGTACCCGGCGCAGCCGCAGGACGGGGCCTGTAGGGGGCCCGGGCGGTGCCGGCACGGGCCTGCGTGCGTGCCCGCCGCCGGGGCCCCCGGCGGCGGGGCTCGTCCGGGCTACTCGAACCGGGACGGGTCGCCGGCCCCGCGCCGCACGATCTCGGCCTCGCCGCTGGAGAAGTCCACGACCGTGGTCGGCTGAGTGCCGCAGTCGCCGGAGTCGACCACGGCGTCCACCACGTGGTCGAGCCGTTCCTTGATCTCCCAGCCCTGGGTCAGGGGCTCGTCCTCGTCGGGCAGCAGCAGGGTGCTGGAGAGCAGCGGCTCGCCGAGCTCCGCGAGCAGGGCCTGCGTGACGACGTGGTCCGGGATGCGGACGCCGACCGTCTTCTTCTTGGGGTGCAGCAGCTGGCGCGGCACCTCCTTCGTCGCCGGGAGGATGAAGGTGTAGCTCCCCGGAGTCGCCGCCTTGATCGCGCGGAAGACGTCGTTGTCGAAGTTCACGAACTGGCCCAGCTGTGCGAAGTTCTGGCACACCAGGGTGAAGTGGTGACGGTCGTCCAGGTTCCGGATCGACCGGATCCGGTTGATGCCGTCGCGGTTGCCGAGCGCGCAGCCCAGCGCGAAACAGGAGTCCGTCGGGTACGCGACGAGCGCGCCGGAGCGGATGAGGTCAGCCACGCCACCGATGGTGCGCTGCTGGGGGTTGTCGGGGTGAACGTCGAAGTACTTCGCCATCCGCCGAGCCTACGGGACCCGGCGCACTCCCCGGCACGCCGACTGCCGCCGAACAGAGGAGCCGACGGCCTTCGTTCGGGGGAAAGGGGCCGCAGGGTCCCGGCCCGGCCCGCCCCGGCCGCCGAAGGTACGGTGTCGGCCCCTGCCGAGGCCGTGCGGTGCTCAGGCGCCGCCACGGCAGTAGCGAGGAGAAGTCACGTGTCGCGTGTTTGGAAGAGTGCGGGCCTTGCCCTGGCAGCCGGCCTCGTGGTCCTGGGCGGGGCGTCCGCGGCCTCGGCGGACTCCGTCGCCGAGGGCGTCGCCATCGGCTCGCCGGGTGTCCTCTCGGGCAACGTCGTCCAGATCCCGGTGCACATCCCGATCAACGTCTGCGGCAACAGCGTCAACGTGATCGGCCTGCTGAACCCGGCCTTCGGCAACACCTGCGTCAACGCCTGACCGAGCGCGTCCCGGCCCGCCCCCGCCACCGGCGGGGGCGGGCCGGGCGCCCTCACCCCGCGGCCGCCCGCAGGGCCGCCGTGTGGGCCCGCACCTCGGCGGGCGTCAGGTAGGAGTCCGTGTACTCGAAATCCCGCAGGCTCGGCGGCCGCGTCCGCTGGAAACCGGTACGGACGAAGTCGTCCCCGGCCACCGCGTTCAGCATCCAGTTCGTCAGCACCCTGGTCTTGGCGACGTTCGTCCGCAGCGCCGACCAGTGGTACCCGCGGGCCACCGCCTGCGCCGGAAGGCCGCGCAGCGGGATGCCCAGCGGCTTGGACACGGCGTCCGTGCCGCCGAGGTCGACGACGAGCCCCAGGTCCCGGTGGGAGTAGGGCCGCAGCGGCTGCCGCCGCAGCGTCGCGATCAGGTTGTCGGCGAGCGTGCGCCCCTGCCGCAGCGCATGTTGCGCCGTCGGCGGGCAGATCGCGCCGTCCTTGCCCGACGCGAGGTCCGGTACGGCGGCGGCGTCGCCCAGGGCGAAGACCCCGGGAGCCCCGGGCACGGTCAGCTCGGGGGTCACCACCAGCCGGCCCCGCTCGGTCTCCGCGTCCAGGGTCGCGACCAGCGGGCTCGCGGCCACTCCGGCCGTCCAGATCAGCGTCCGGCTCGGCAGCACCCGCCCGTCCGTCAGGGTCACCTCCTCCGGTCCCGCCTTCGCCACGCTCACCCCGAGGGACACCTCGATCCCGCGCCGCCGCAGGATCTCCAGGGCGGCCTTTCCGAGGGAGTCGCCGAGCTCGGGCATCAGCTTGGGAGCCAGGTCCAGCAGGTGCCAGCTGATCTGCCGGGGGTCGAGGCGCGGGTAGCGCTTCACCGCCTGATGGGTCAGCCGCTGCAGGCAGGCGGCCGTCTCCGTGCCCGCGTATCCTCCGCCGACCACGATGAAGCACAGCCGGGACGCGCGCTCCGCCTCGTCCTGGCTCGCGTCGGCCAGGTCCAGCTGCGCGATGACGTGGTCGCGCAGGTAGGCGGCCTCGGCGAGGGTCTTCATGCCCCGCGCGTGCTCGGTGAGCCCGGGGATGTCGAACGTACGGGTGACGCTGCCGGGCGCCAGCACCAGGTGGTCGTACTCCCGCTCGGTCACCTCGCCGGTGATCGTGCGGATGACGCAGACCTTCGCCACCGGATCCACGCCGATCGCGCCGCCGGGCACGATCCGGGTCCGGTGCCGGCGGCTGCGCCGCAGCGAGACGGCGATGGACTGCGGGGTCAGCACCCCGGACGCCACCTGCGGGAGCAGCGGAAGGTACAGCTGGTAGGAGGTCGGCGTGACCAGGGAGATGTCCGCCTCCTGCGGTGTCAGCCGGCGCTCCAGCCTGCGGACGCACTCCACTCCGGCGAAGCCGGCGCCCACCACGAGAATCCTCGGTCGTGTCACGGTGTCCGTCCTCTCTCGGGCGGCCCGGTGATCGGGCCGGACCGGTCACCGCGCCCCTTCCCCGTCCGGAGCGCTCTGCACACGGGAAACCCGGACGGCCGCGTATACGGCCTCGGATTCCCCGTTTCCACGGCCCACCGCCAGGACCCGTGGGACAGTGGAAGGCATGTGCGGCCGATACGCCTCCACCCGCGGCCCGGGCGACCTCGCCGACCTGTTCGGGGTCACCCGATGGGACCCCGCGGAAACCCTGGCGCCCAGCTGGAACGTCGCTCCGACCGACCCGGTGTGGGCCGTCCTGGAGCGCCCCGATCGCGAGAGCGGCGTCGTGGAGCGCGGCCTGCGGCCGCTGCGCTGGGGGCTGGTCCCCTCCTGGGCGAAGCGCCCGGACACCGGAGCCAAGATGATCAACGCGCGTGCCGAGACCGTGCACGAGAAGCCGGCCTACCGACGCGCCTTCGCCAAACGCCGCTGCCTGCTTCCCGCGGACGGGTTCTACGAGTGGGAGCCCGTCCCGGCCACGGACGCGGCGAAGGCGTACAAGCAGCCGTACTTCATCACGCCCGAGGATTCCTCGGTGCTGGCCATGGCGGGCCTCTACGAGTTCTGGCGCGACAAGGCGGTGACGGACGACGACGATCCGGCGGCCTGGTGGACCACCTGCACGATCATCACCACGGAGGCCGTGGACGCGGCCGGCCGCGTCCACCCCCGCATGCCGCTCGCCATCGCGCCGGCCGACTACGAGACCTGGCTCGACCCCACGCACCAGGACCCGGACGAGCTCCGCGCCCTGCTCGGCACACCGGCCGCGGGGCGCCTGAACGTGCGCGCCGTCTCCACCGCCGTCAACGACGTCCGCAACAACGGCCCCGAGCTGCTGCACGCCCCGTCGTGACCGGGCGGCGTGACCGGGCCCGTCCCGCTCACGCGCCGTACTTGGCGTACCGCGCTCGCGTTGCGGCCCGGCGGCCACCGGGGGAGGGTCGTGAGGCGAGCCCGCCCCCAGGGAGGAACCGAGCCATGCCCATCGCCACCGTGAATCCCGCCACAGGCGAGACCCTGCGCACCTTCCGGGCCCAGGGCCCCGACGAGGTCGAGCAGTGCCTCGCCGAGGCCGCCGCGACGTTCGCCGACTACCGCACCACCGGATTCGCCGAGCGGTCCGCGCTCCTGCTCGCGGCCGCCGACCTCCTGGAGGCGGACAACGAGGACATCGCCCGGACCATGACCACCGAGATGGGCAAACCACTGGCCGCGGCCCGCGCGGAAGCCGCCAAGTGCGTGAAGGCCATGCGCTGGTACGCCGCGCACGCCGCATCGCTGCTCGCCGACGAGCACCCCGCCGAGAGCGACGTCCGCGACTCCGGCGCCGACTCCGTACTGGTCCGCTACCGGCCGCTGGGGGTGGTCCTCGCCGTCATGCCGTGGAACTTCCCGCTCTGGCAGGTCGTACGGTTCGCCGCACCCGCGCTGATGGCCGGGAACACGGGCCTCCTCAAGCACGCCTCCAACGTGCCCCAGACAGCGCTCTACCTCGGGGACCTGTTCCACCGGGCCGGATTCCCCCGGGGCTGCTTCCAGACCCTGCTGATCGGCTCCGACGGCGTGGAGCGGGTGCTGCGCGACCCCCGGGTCGCCGCCGCGACACTGACCGGCAGCGAGCCGGCCGGGCGGGCGGTCGCCGCCGTGGCCGGCGACGAGGTCAAGAAGACCGTCCTGGAACTGGGCGGCAGCGACCCGTTCGTCGTGCTGCCCTCCGCGGACGTCGCCCGGGCCGTCAAGACCGCCGTCACCGCGCGCGTGCAGAACAACGGCCAGTCGTGCATCGCCTCGAAGCGGTTCATCGTCCACACCGACGTGTACGACGAGTTCGCCGCCGGGTTCACCGCCGCCATGTCCGCGCTCACCGTGGGCGACCCGATGGACGAGGCCACCGACGTCGGCCCCCTCGCCACCGAACAGGGCCGCGCCGACCTCGAGGAACTCGTCGAGGACGCCGTCCGCCACGGCGCCGCCGTCCTGTGCGGGGGCGGCCGGCCCCAAGGGCTGGACGCGGGCTGGTTCCACGAGCCCACGGTCCTCGCCGACGTCACCGCCTCCATGCGCATCGACCAGGAGGAGACGTTCGGGCCGGTTGCCACGCTCTACCGCGTCGGCAGCCTGGAGGAGGCGATCGAACGCGCCAACCACACCCCCTTCGGTCTGAGCTCCAGCGTCTGGACCGCCAGCGACGAGGAAGTGGACGCCTGCGTACGAGACATCCAGGCCGGCGGGGTCTTCGTCAACGGCATGACCGCCTCCCATCCCGCACTGCCCTTCGGCGGCGTCAAGCGCTCCGGGTACGGCCGCGAGCTGTCCGGGCACGGCATCCGCGAGTTCTGCAACGCGACCACGGTCTGGCGGGCGGGCGCCTGAGGCCGGAGCCCGGCCGCCGCGCGTCTCTTCGTACGATCGGACGTGCGCCGGGAGTCGTCCGGCGCACGACGAGGGGAGCGGGCGATGCGGGCCGTCAAAGTCGCGGTGGTGACGAGCGGTGAGGGCGTCGCACACGACGCCGACCTCCCGCTGATCGCGGAGGCACTGCGCGCCGACGGGCTGGCGGCGCGGGCGGTGGCCTGGGACGACCCCCGCACGTCGTGGGACGGCTTCGACCTGGCGGTCATCCGGTCGACCTGGGACTACGCGGAGCGGATCGGCGAGTTCCTGGCCTGGGCCGACGCGACGGCCGGAGCCACCCGCCTGTGGAACCCGGCCCCCGTGGTGCGCTGGAACAGTGACAAGCGCTACCTGGCCGACCTCGCCGCACGCGGAGTCCGCGTCGTGCCGACCCGCTTCCTGGAACCGGGCGGACCGTACGGCGAGGCGGACTTCGACCGGCCCGGGGGAGTGGTGGTCAAGCCCGCCGTGTCCGCCGGAGCACGGGACACAGCCCGCTACGAGCCCGGCCGGCACGCGGACGCCGCACGCCACGCCCGGATGCTCCTGGACCGGGGCCGCACGGTGATGGTCCAGCCGTACCTGCGCCGGGTGCAGGAGGGGGAACGGGCGCTGGTGTTCCTCGGCGGCGCGTACAGCCACGCGATCCGCAAGGGGCCGCTGCTCACCGAGGCCGGGGTGATCGACAACTTCCGCGTCGCCCACCCCGGCGTCACCGCCTACCAGCCGACCGACGCGGAACTCCGCACGGCGCGCGAGGCCCTGGCGGCGGTGCCCGCCCCGGGCGCGCCGGTGTTCGCCCGGGTCGACCTGGCACTGGGCGGGGACGGGGAACCCGTGGTGATGGAACTGGAGCTCATCGAGCCCAACCTCTTCCTGCGGTATGCCCCGCAGGGGCCGCGGCACTTCGCGGAGGCGGTCCGGGCGGCCGCGCCGGTCGAGGCCGCGGGGTAGGCGGGGTAGGGCAGAGCGGTCGGGGCCGGTGGGGTGCGGTCGGAGGCTCTCGGGGCGTCCGGGGCGTCCGGGGCGTCCGGGGCGCGGGGCAGGCGTGGGCTGTCGGGGCGCGGGGCCGACCGGCGGCGACGGGGCGGCCGGCGGGCCGTTCCCGGGGCGGAGGCCGGGCGCGCACCACGGCGCGGTACGGGGCCGGCGCACCGGGGCCGATCTGCTGAACCCGGGCCCCGCGGGGCATCCCGGCCGCCCGGAGCGGGCAGCCAGCACGGGTGACCCCCTCCCTGGCGAGCCCCGCGCCGCCCACCGCCACCCGCCCGCGCCGGGCGCTGCTCGCGGGCTCGGCCGGCAACTTCGTCGAGTGGTACGAGTTCGGCGTGTACGGCTGCTTCGCCACGGTCATCGCCGCCCACTTCTTCACCCCCGCCACGGCCTCCGGCAGCGGTGGCGCCGGGCCGCTTATCGCCACGTACGCCTCCTTCGCGCTGGCCTTCTTCTTCCGACCCGTCGGCGCCCTGCTGTTCGGCCGGCTCGGCGACCGCGTCGGCCGCCGTCCCGTCCTGGTCCTCGTCATCGGCCTGATGACGTGTGCCACCACCCTGATCGGCCTGCTTCCGACCCAGGCGACGGCCGGCGCGGCCGCCCCGTGGCTGCTCACCCTGCTGCGCGCCCTCCAAGGCCTCTCGGCCGGAGGGGAGTTCGGCGGCGCCGTGGCCCTGATGACCGAATGCGCGCCGCCCGGGCGACGCGGCCGCTACGGCGCCTGGCAGTCGTTCACCGTCGCGCTCGGGCTGCTCGCCGGTGCCGGGACGGCCGCGCTGCTGGCCACGGTCCTCTCCCCGGCCGCCCTGCACGAGTGGGGCTGGCGCGTGCCGTTCCTGCTCGCCCTGCCGCTCGGCCTGGCCGTCCTGCGGCTGCGCACCGGACTGGTGGAACCGCAGGGCCCTGCGGCGGCGCCCGGGGCAGCGGTCCGGCCCGGCGTGGCGGTCCGGCCCGGGGCGGCGGAAGGGACCGGGGGTGCGGAACGGCCCGGGCGTACGGCGCGGCCGGGGCGTGCGGGGCGGCCCTGGCGTACGGCGTGGCCCCGTACCCCCTCGGCCGCCGCTCCCTGCCTCGGCGGCTCCGGCGCTCGCCCCGCCGCCGGATCGACCGCCCGCGCCGTCGTCCTCGGCATCGGGCGGATCACCGGCTGGTCGGCGGCCGGCTACACCTTCCTCGTCGTCCTGCCCTCCTACCTCCAGTCCACGCTCGGCGCGTCCTTCCAGGAGGCCCTGATCGCCACCACGTTCGCCAACCTCGGCTTCGCCGCGTCGATCCTCCCCGCCGGAGCGCTCAGCGACCGGGTCGGCCGCCGCCCCGTCATGCTCTGCGGCGCCCTCGCCGTCGCCCTGTTCGCCCTCCCCCTGCTCCACGTCCTCCAGGACCCCGGCACCTCCACCCCCGCCAAGGCCGCCGCCCTGGTCTGCGCGGGTGCGACGGTCGGACTGCTCGCCGGTCCCGGGCCCGCCATGCTCGCCGAGATGTTCCCCGCACGCGTGCGGTGCACCGGGCTCGGGGTGGCGTACGCCCTCGCCAACGCGGTCTTCGCCGGCTGCGCGGGGCTCGTGATCACCGCCCTGACCGACCTCACCGGCTCCACCGACATCCCCGCCTACTACGCCGCCGGCGCCTGCGCCCTCAGCGCCGCGGCCCTGGCGACCCTGCGCGGCGACGACCACCTCGTGCCGCTGCGGTGAAGGTCGTCGGCCTGATGTCGGGCACCTCCCACGACGCCGTCGACGCCGCAGCCGCCGAACTCACGCTCGACGGCGCGGGCGACACCCTGCGGCTGGTCCCGCTCGGCATGGTCAGCGCCCCGTACGAAGACGCCCTGCGCCGCGCGCTCGCCGCGGCCCTGCCTCCCTCGCCCACCACGATGGCCGACGTGTGCCGGCTCGACACCCGCATCGGACAGGCCTTCGCCGCGCTCGCCGTCCGCGCCGACCGTGAACTGTGCGGGGGCCGAGCCGAGCTGATCGCCTCACACGGGCAGACCGTCTACCACTGGGCCTCCGGAGGCCGGGTCCACGGCACCCTCCAGCTCGGCCGGCCCGCCTGGATCGCCGAAGCCACCGGCTGCCCCGTCGTCTCCGACTTCCGCCCCGGCGACGTCGCCGCCGGCGGCCAGGGCGCCCCGCTCGTCAGCCTGATCGACACGATGCTGCTGCGCGGGCGCCCCGGAGTCCCCACCGCCCTGAACATCGGCGGCATCGCCAACCTCACCGCCCTCCCCGCGACGGGCCCGGCGGTCGCCTTCGACACCGGCCCCGGCAACGCCCTGATGGACGCCGCCGTCCACGCGGCGACCTCGGGGCGCGCCGGCTACGACGCGGACGGCGCCCTCGCCGCCCGCGGCCGGGTCGTTCCCGCGCTCCTGCGGCGGCTGCTCGACGAGCCGTACTACCGGCTGCCCGCCCCCAAGACGACCGGCAAGGAGCTGTTCCACTCCGGCTACCTGCGCACGGCCCTCGACGGCTTCGACTCCCTCACACCGCCCGACCTCCTCGCCACCCTCACCCGGCTCACCGCCCGCACCGTCGCCGACGCGCTGCGTCCGCTCGGCGCCACCGAGGTCGTCGCCTCCGGCGGCGGCACCCGCAATCCCGTCCTGATGTCGATGCTCCGCGAGGAACTGGCCGCCGGTACGGCCCTGCTGGACTCCGGCGCGCTCGGACTGCCCGCCGCCGAGAAGGAGGCCTACGCCTTCGCCGTCCTCGGTTTCCTCACCCTGCACGGCCTCCCCGGCAACGCCCCCGAGTGCACCGGGGCGCGCGGTCCGCGCGTGCTCGGCTCGCTCACCCCCGGCCGGCGCCCGCTGCGGCTGCCCCCGGTCCCCGCCCGTGCACCGCTCTCCCTCGTGGTGGGCCGGGGGTGAGGACGGCCCGAGCCCCCGGCCGGCGCCGCTGTCGGCGTACGGACACGCGCGCTGCCCTGGGGGGTGCCGTCGAACTCGCTCCTGCCGTGCGACGCCCGGCACGCACGCACCGGACACCGCACGGCCCGCCCTCGGGCGTACGGAACGACTTCGGCGACACCCCCTCGGCCTCTTCGACGATGCCCGCCCCGGACTGCCTGGCCGATCTGCCCCGGCCCGTGGCCGACTCGGCCAACTGCTCGATCGTCACCGCCATACGAGGCGGCGAGACCACCCTCGCGGCCTGCCTGGTCCCCTCCGGCGGCAGGGCCGATGCAAACTCATCGCCCCCGGGAAGCTGTCCGCGCAGCTGCCGGGCGCCGACCGGGTCGGGGGTCTGTGCGTCCGCGCCCCGCCTCACTCCGCCTGACCCCGTATGGGCTCCGGCGAGACGGCGCGACGGCGAGACGGTGAGACGGCGCGACGGCGTGACGGTGCGGGCCCGGTCGTACGATGAGCGGGCGATCACGCCCGGCCGGGGCGGGACGTCAGCGGACGGAGGCATTCCGTGCACCAGCACCCCGTGCACCAGCAGCCCGTCACCGTCGTCACGGGCGGCAGCCGCGGCATCGGCGCCGCGATCTGCGCGCGCCTCGCGGCAGACGGCCACGACATCGTCCTCGGCTACCACTCCGACGCCGAGGCCGCCGGCAAGGTGGCCGGGACCGTCCGGGACGCGGGCCGCCGCTGTACCGCCGTCCGCGTCGACACCGCCGACGAGGCCGCGGTCGACCACCTCTTCGACACCGCCGCCCGCCTCGGCCCCGTCACCGGCCTCGTCAACAACGCCGGTGTCAGCGGCCCCAACGGCCCCTTGGCCGAAGCCGACGCGGCCGGCATCCGCCGCTCCCTCGACGTCAACGTGCTCGGCTACCTCCTCTGTGCCCGGCGCGCCGTCCGCGACATGGCGCGCACCGGCGGCGGGGCCGTCGTCAACATCTCCTCGGCCGCGGCCACCCTCGGCGCCCCCGGCCAGTACGTGCACTACGCCGCCGCCAAGGCCGCCGTCGACGCCATCACCGTGGGACTGTCCAAAGAGGTCGCCGCCGACGGCATCCGCGTCAACTGCGTCGCCCCGGGCACCGTGTGGACCGACTTCCACGAGGACCCGCAGCGCCCGGCCCAGGTGGCGCCGCACATCCCGATGGGCCGGGCCGGAGAGCCGTACGAGATCGCCGGCGCCGTGTCCTGGCTGCTCTCCGCCGACGCCTCGTACACGACGGGCGCGGTCCTGCGGGTCGCCGGTGGCCTGTAGGCCGTCTCCGGCCGGGGTGCCGGGCGCCGTGACCACCGGACGGCGGTGGGAATGGTCCGGCCTGCGGGGCGTCGTCGTCCTTGGATAGGGTGCCGATCGATACGGCGTTCTGCGGGGGAGACACGAGTTGATGAACGGTCAGCAGCCGGACCGGGGCGGCAACGCCCCACAGATCTTCCAGCCGCTCGCGGGGGACGACCCGACCACCATCGCCGGATACCGTCTGGCCGCCAAGCTCGGCGCGGGCGGCATGGGAAAGGTGTACCTGTCGTACACGCCCGGCGGACGGCCCGTGGCCATCAAGGTGATCCGGCCGGAGTTCGGTGAAGACCCCGAGTTCCGCCGCCGGTTCGCCCAGGAAGTGCAGTCGGCGCAGCGCGTACAGGGGCTGTTCACGGCCCCGGTGATCGACGCCGACACGGCAGGCGCGCAGCCCTGGCTGGCCACCGCCTACGTACCGGGCCCCTCGCTCTCCGACGCCGTCGTCGCGCACGGCGCGCTGCCCGTCGAGGCGGTCCTGCTGCTCGTCGCGGGCATGGCCGAGGCCCTCCACGTCATCCACGGCGCGGGCATCGTGCACCGCGACCTCAAGCCGTCCAACGTGCTGCTCGCCGCGGACGGCCCCCGCGTCATCGACTTCGGCATCGCCTTCGCCGCCGACGCCACCTCGCTCACCGGCAGCGGCGTCACCATCGGCACCCCCGCGTTCATGGCCCCCGAGCAGGCCGCCGGGCACCGGGTGACCCCCGCCACCGACATCTTCGCGCTCGGCCAGGTCGCGGCGTACGCGGCGACGGGCTCCCCGGCCTTCGGCGAGGGCACCTCACACGGCGTGCTCTACCGGATCGTCCACGAGGAGCCCGACCTCACCGGAGTCCCGGACCGGCTGACCGAGCTGGTCACCCGCTGCCTCGCCAAGGATCCCTCGGCCAGGCCCTCGGTCGCCGAGGTCATCGGCCTGTGCCAGTCCGCCAACGCGGAGACCGTGCTGCGCCGTCCCGAGGACTGGCTGCCGGCCCCGGTCGCCGCGGACATCACCGTACGTGCGGCCGCCCCCGCCCCGGTACAGACCCCGCCGCCGCCGTCCTCGGCCCCCTCCGTCGCGTACTCGCCCACCACACCGGTCGCGCCCGCCACACCGCCCCCGGGGTACGCGCCTACCGTGTCCGCGGCGCCGGCCACGCCGCCGTCCGGCTTCGGCCCGCCCACGCCCCAGGGGTACGAGCCGCCCCGCCCCCGGCACCCCGCCGCTCCGGCGCCGATGCCGGCCCCCGGCCACCCGCACGCCTACGCCCCGACACAGTTCCCCACGCACCCGCACCCGCAGCCGTACCCCGTACCGCCGAACGGCGCGGGACCCCGCCGCGGGCCGGTCCTCGCCGTCGCCGCCGCGGTGGTCCTGGCGATCGTGGTGGCGGGGACGGCGTACTCCGTGTTCGACAACCAGGGCCGGTCGCAGGGCCAGCCGGACGCCGGCGGACGGACGACCGACTCGAAGCAGGACACCGGCTCGTCGAGGGCGGCAGAGCCGAAGGCCGATCCGAAGCCCGCCGACTACAAGGGCATCAACCTCACCGCCGGATACCACCTGACCCTCGGGGAGGAGGTCCGGCCGCAACAGGGCGAGGACGGCGGATACGAGCTCTCCTACGACACGGGCGGGTACCTCGACGCCGAGACCTCCGGCGGGAACCTGGTCCTCCTGGATCCGGGGCAGGAGGGCTCGCTCGCCGCGTGCCGCGCGGACACCCGGTTCACCCAGAACGTCTACGTGAACAAGCTGTCCAAGGGCCGCCAGGTCTGCGTCACCACCGGTACGGGGCACCTCGGCCTGGTAACGGTCCAGGGGTTCTCGCCGGAGGACTCGCCCAGCAAGTACCTCACCCTCGACGTGACGGTCTGGCGCAACGCCGCCCCCACCCCGTAAGGCGTGACGGCGGGCCCGCACCACCGGTGCGGGCCCGCCGACGACAGGGGGAGCTCAGGCGCGGATGATGTTCTCCGCCTGCGGGCCCTTCTGGCCCTGCGTGATGTCGAACGACACCGTTTCGCCCTCGGTCAGTTCGCGGTATCCGTTGCCGGAGATGTTGGAGTAGTGGGCGAAGACGTCCGGTCCGCCCCCGTCCTGGGCGATGAAGCCGAAGCCCTTTTCGGAGTTGAACCACTTCACGGTGCCACTGGCCATGCTCGCCCCTCTGATCATTCAGCGAGCGGCCCGGGACCGGGCCGCCGCGGGCGCGCCCGCCTCACGGGCCGCCCGACCCCAGTCCTCCCCGTGGATGACACCAACTACACCCGCACGGAACGGTCTTGTGGGATCCTCCGGGCCGCGGACCGCACAGATCCACCCCATCCGGTAGGAACCCGGCGAGTGGCGCGGGTGCCCGGACCGCACGCCGCCGGCACGCTCGTGCGGGGAGCGGCGCACCCGCCGGTCCGCCGGTGCGGACCGACTCGGGGCCGTACGCTCGGTACCGTCCGCACGACGGCGGCACCACCGTCCCCCTCCACGCGCACACCGGGCAGGCGATGAGCTCTCAGACGTTTCAGGCAGGACAGACGGGCCTCATCGTGCGGGTCCCGGAGGCCGAACCTGCCGTCCGCGCGTGGCGCGAACGGCTCGACCCCTCGGCGCACGACGGCGTACCGGCCCATGTCACCGTCCTCTTCCCCTTCCTCGACGAGAGCCGCCTCGACGCGGACGTGATCGCCGCCCTGACCGGGATCGTGGCCGGCCACCGCGCCTTCGATCTGCGCTTCCGCGAGTGCGGACGGCTCCCCGAGGTCCTGTACCTCGTCCCCGAGCCGGCCGCCCCGCTGCGGGCGCTCACGGAGGCCGTCGCCGCCCGCTGGCCCGAAGCCCCGCCGTACGGAGGCCGGTTCACCGAGATCATCCCGCACCTGACCATCGCCCAGGGGCAGGACGAGGCCGCCGCGGACGAGATCGAAGCCGGCCTCCTCGGCCGGCTGCCCATCGCGTCCCACGTCTCCTCGGTCGTACTGATGGCCCACGACGGAACGGCGTGGCGGGAGCGTGCGGTCTTCCCCCTCGGCCGGCGGGAGGCGGCTCCCCCCGGACGTCCGGGCTCCGTACCCGCGGAGACCACCTGAGACCGGCTGTCCGCCGCCCCGGCCCCGGAACGCGCGAGAGGGGCGGCCGGAGCTCGTGAAGCTCCGGCCGCCCCTCCGTGCGTCCTGTGCGTCCGGCCTTCCGGGGAGGGTCAGGCGTCCTTCTGCTCGGCCTTCGCCGCGCGCTCCGCGTTCTTCTCCTTGATGCGGACCGTCTCCTTGCGGACATCGGCCTGCGTGGCGCGCTCCTTCTCCAGCCACTCGGGACCCTCGGTCTTCAGGGCCTCGATCTGCTCGGTGGTGAGGGCCTCGGTGACCCCGCCGCGGGCGAGGCCCGCGATGGAGACGCCCAGCTTCGCGGCGACCACGGGCCGGGGGTGCGGGCCGTTGCGCCGCAGGTCCTGCAGCCACTGGGGCGGGTCGGACTGCAGCGCACCCAGCTCGGTGCGCGAGACGACACCCTCCTGGAACTCTGCGGGGGTGGCCTCGAGGTACACGCCCAGCTTCTTCGCCGCGGTCGCGGGCTTCATCGTCTGGGGGCTCTGGTGCGACGTCATGGAGTCAAGAGTATCGAGCGTGTGCGGTACCTCTGACCACGCCGGGTAATCTGGCCGGGTGACAGGCTCGGAAGTAACCCAATCGTTCCGGCTCGCCTACGTTCCGGGCGTGACACCCACCAAATGGGTCCGGATCTGGAACGAGCGGCTGCCCGACGTCCCGCTGACCCTCGTCGCGGTGGCGGTCGACGAGGCCTTCGGCGTCCTTCGGGCGGGCGGCGCCGACGCCGGGTTCGTACGGCTGCCCGTCGACCGCGAGGACCTCAGTGCCATCCCGCTCTACACCGAGACCACGGTCGTGGTGATCCCGAAGGACCACGTCATCGCGGCGGTCGAGCAGGTGTCCGCCGCCGATCTGGCCGACGAGCTGGTGCTGCACCCCCTGGACGACACCCTGGACTGGGAGAACCCGCCGGGACGCCCCGCGATCGAGCGCCCCGAGACCACCGAGGACGCCGTCGAGCTGGTGGCGGCGGGCGTGGGCGTACTGGTCGTCCCGCAGTCGCTCGCCAGGCTGCACCACCGCCGGGACCTCACCTACCGGCCGGTCTCGGACGTTCCGGAGTCGCGCGTCGGGCTGTCGTGGCCGCAGGAGGAAACCACCGACCTGGTGGAGGAGTTCATCGGGATCGTCCGCGGGCGGACCGTCAACAGCACCCGCGGCCGCCCGCCGACGCCGCCGCAGCCGAAGGGCAAGCGCGCCGCGGCGGGCGGCGCCCAGGGCAAGGCGGCCGGCGGCAGGACCTCGGGGGGCGGCAAGGCGACGGCCGGCAAGTCGGCCGGCGGCCGGTCCGGGAAGCCGGCCGGCAAGAACGCCCGGGGCGGTTCCGGCGGCGCGGGCGCGGCCAAGGGCGGGGCCAAGCGGGGCAAGCCCCGCGGCCGGTCGTAGACCACGGGATTCCGTACACGCGTAATTCCGCACACGCGTACGGACGGGTGCGGGGCGGGTTCCGGACGGCCGGGGCCCGCCCCGCACCCGTCGGTACGCGCACGGCGGGGTCCGCGGCCGTGCGCGTACGGACACGGCGGGGTCCGCGGCCGGGGTCAGCCCGCCCAGCGGCCGGTCAGGAACGTGACGGCCACGATCACGCCGACCGGTGCGACCACGTACACGTACGCCGCCTGCACCCGTGGACGGCGCAGGCTCCACCCGGCCAGCGCGATCCACAGCGGCCACCACAGGAGGGTGGAGCGGGGGACCGACGTGAACCAGTACGAGGTCCCCAGCGCCCACAGGGTCAGGGCCGTGTAGAGCGCCTCGGGCAGCCGGCGCCCCCGCACCAGTACGACCAGCAGCACGAGGCCGGTCACCATCGCGAGCAGTTCGGCCTGCCACATCACCGCGTACCCGGTGGCCTGGGTGCGCTGGAAGGCGGCCTCCCACGTGTGGGACCAGGCTTCCCAGGGCGTGTGGAAGTCCCGGTACCAGCCGCGTTCCTGGGCGTGCTTCCAGGCCATCCAGTCCCCGGTACGGGCCGACAGGAACCAGGCGTACAGCACCGGGGCGAGCGCGGGCAGGAGCAGCCAGGGGGCGGAGCGCCAGGCGGCCCGGCCCTTCGCGGTCAGGACGAAGTGGAGGACGAGCGCGGCCGCCAGGAAGAGCCCGGTGACCCGGACCGAGCAGGCCAGGCAGGTCAGCACCGCGGCGGCCCGCCAGTTCCCGCGCTGCGCCGCGAGCCAGGCGGGCAGGGCCAGGGCCAGGAACAGCGCCTCCGTGTACCCGGCGGCGAGGAACACCGCGCAGGGCGAGAGCAGGAAGAACATCACCGTACGGCGGCCCGCGTCCAGGTCGCGCAGCTGGTGGCGGGCGATCCGCGCGAGGGCCAGGACGGCCGCGCCCCCGGCGACGAAGGAGATCAGCACCCCGGCCGTGGTCCAGTGGGGTACGACCGTGTGCACGGCGCGCAGGGTGAGGGGGAAGCCGGGGAAGAACGCCTCCCGGTTGTCCCAGCCCGCCGTCCAGGGGCCGGCGCCGCCCGGGAAGTAGCCGTCCCTGGCTATCGACGGGTAGTGCTGCCAGTCCCACTGCTGCCAGGGCGCGAGCAGCGGGGCCGGCTCGCGGCTCTCGCCGCTGGAGGGGAACAGCCAGCGCACGGCCCAGGCGGTGATCCAGAGTCCGGTGCGGGTCAGCGCGTACAGCCACAGCACCTCGCGGTCGGCGGGGTCCAGCCGCGGGACGCGGCGGCCCACCGGCCGTCCGCCCAGGGCGGGGGCGGGCGCGACCCCGACGGGCCGGGGCGGTGCGGAAACGGACATGGGGATCTCCTGATCGGCTGAGGGCGCGCCGGACCGCCGACCGGGGGTGCGCGGGCGCTGTGGTGGTGCGGGTGCCTCCGGGGTTACCGGGGCCGATGGGGCTATCAGGGTTGCGGGGAGTGCACCGGGTTACCGGGTGACGTGGTTCGAGGGGGTCGAGGAGGGCTCCGTGTCCAGCGCGGTTCCGGTGGGCAGACCGGTTGACGTCGGATGCCGAGAAGCCTTGTGAGTGGCGTCACACGGTCCTCGGAGGGACACGCGGCCCTCCCGGTCCCGGACGCACCGGTGGGGCGTGCGGTCTTCACCGCACGCCCCACCGGTCCCGCTCTGCCGTCCCGGCTCCCGGCTCCCGGGGCCGGGGCCGGCGGCCGGCGGCCGCCGTCAGTGGATCAGGTCCGGCCGGCCGGGTCCTGGTCCTGGACCGCCTCGGGGGACTTGGCCGGAGACGGCACGGCCGCGGGCACGGGCGCCGGGGGCGCGCGCCGCGCGGAGACCCAGGCGGCCACGGGCTCGGTGTAGCGCGCGGTCAGCGGACCGACCACCACCAGGATGAGGACGTACGCGGTGGCGAGGGGGCCCAGCGCCGGTTCGATGCCCGCCGTGACGGCGAGCCCCGCGATGACGATGGAGAACTCGCCGCGGGCGACCAGCGTGCCGCCGGCCCGCCAGCGCCCCTTGACCCCGATCCCGGCCCGCTTCGCGGCCCAGTACCCGGTCGCGATCTTCGTACCCGCGGTGACCACGGCGAGCGCGAGCGCCGGCAACAGGACGGGCGGGATGCTGGCCGGGTCGGTGTGCAGGCCGAAGAAGACGAAGAACACGGCGGCGAACAGGTCGCGCAGCGGGCTGAGCAGTGTGTGCGTGCCCTCGGCGACCTCCCCGGAGAGGGCGATGCCGACCAGGAACGCGCCGACCGCGGCGGACACCTGGAGCTGCTGTGCGACGCCGGCCACCAGCAGGGTCAGGCCGAGCACGACGAGCAGGAGCTTCTCGGGGTCGTCGCTGGAGACGAACCGGGAGATCAGCCGCCCGTACCGGACCGCCACGAAGAGCACGGCGCCCGCGACACCGAGCGCGATGGCCAGGGTGAGGCTGCCCGCGGCCAGGCTCACACCGGCGAGCAGCGCGGTGATGATCGGCAGGTAGACGGCCATGGCCAGGTCCTCGAGGACCAGGATGCTGAGGATCACCGGGGTCTCGCGGTTGCCGACGCGGCCGAGGTCCCCCATGACCTTGGCGATGACGCCGGAGGACGAGATCCAGGTGACTCCGGCCAGGACCACGGCGGCGACCGGGCCCCAGCCCATCAGCAGCGCGGCCACCGCACCCGGTACGGCGTTCAGGGCGAAGTCGACCAGACCGGCCGGGTACTGGGTCTTGAGGTTCGACACCAGGTCGCTGGCGGTGTACTCCAGGCCCAGCATCAGCAGGAGCAGGATGACGCCGATCTCGGCGCCGATCGCGACGAACTCCTCACTGGCGCCCAGCGGCAGCAGCCCGCCCGTGCCGAACGCCAGACCGGCCAGCAGGTACAGGGGGATCGGGGAGAAGCGGAAGCGGCCGGCCAGTCGGCCCAGCAGACCCAGGCCGAGGATGATCGCGCCGAACTCGATGAGGAAGAGAGCAGAGTGCACAGGCGGTCACTCCCGTCCGAGTATCGTGGCCGCCGCGTCGACGCCCTCGCGGGTGCCGATCACGATGAGGGTGTCCCCGCCGGCGAGCCGGAAGTCCGGCGCGGGCGAGGGCCGGGCCTCGGCACGGCGCAGCACGGCCACCACCGAGACCCCGGTCTCGGTGCGCATCCGGGTCTCGCCCAGCACCCGTCCGTTCCAGTGCGAGTGCGCGGACAGCTCGATCCGTTCGGCGACCAGCCCGAGGTCGGTGGTGTGCAGGACGTTCGGGCTGTGGTGCGCCGGCATCAGCGCGTCGATCAGCGAGGCCGTCTCCGCGCCCGTCAGGTGCAGCGACTGGGCGCAGGCGTCGGGGTCGTCGGAGCGGTAGACGTTGACCGTCCGGGTTCCGTCCCGGTGCGCGACCACCGACATGTGCCGGTGTTCCCGGGTCGTGAGGTCGTACTGGACACCGATGCCGGGCAGCGGTGTGGTGCTCATCCGTGGAGCAGGCACAGCTCTGTCCCCCTCTTGATCTGTTCGACTTGTGGTGCGTCGCCGGGCCGGTACGCGGCGGGAACCGCCGCGGGCGCGGGTCCATGGTGTCATCCTGGAACGGGGAGGGGGTGTGGGTGCCGGCACGGATGGACAAGCCCGGGCCCGACCGGCAGGGTTGGCCGGCGGTCCTCCTGCTCCCCGGCCCCGTCACCGACTTGTGCCGCGTCGGGCCCGCTCGGCCCGCGGGCCCCGATCGGGTGGGTATCTGCCGGACCGCGGATGGGGCATGATCGGGGGATGTCTGATCGCATCATCGCCGCCTGTGACGGAGCGGCCAAGGGGAACCCGGGGCCCGCCGCCTGGGCCTGGGTCATCGCCGACGCGGAAGGCCGCCCCGAACGCTGGGAGGCCGGGCCGCTGGGCCGCGCCACGAACAACGTCGGGGAACTGACCGCCCTGCAGCGTCTCCTGGAAGCCGTGGTCCCGGGCGCCTCCGTGGAGGTGCGCATGGACTCCCAGTACGCCATGAAGGCCGTCACGCAGTGGCTTCCGGCCTGGAAGCGCAACGGGTGGAAGACGTCGTCGGGCCAGCCCGTCGCCAACCGCGAGCTCGTCGAGGCGATCGACCTGCTGCTCGGGGACCGAGACGTGACGTTCGTGTACGTGCCGGCCCACCGCGCGGACGGCGACCACCTGAACGCGATCGCGGACCAGGCCGCGAGCGCCGCCGCCGTCTCCCAGCAGGCCGCCGGGACCGCCCTCGGCGACGCGGACATGCCGCAACCCGCACCGGCCCGCAGCACGCCCTCGCGTGCCAAGGGGGCGCCGGCGCGCGCGAAGCCGTCGGCCGGGGCGTCGGCGGGGAGCGGACAACCGCGGTCGATCAAGGCCAAGTTCCCGGGAACCTGCCCGTGCGGGAAGACGTACGCGGCCGGTGAGCTGATCGCCAACAACGGCAAGCGCTGGGGCCACCCGGACTGCGCCGCCGCCAACGCGGTCGGCACGGCCGGGCCGGAGGCGTAGGGCCGCCCGCGCACCGCGCGGCCCGTAGCGCTTCCGTACGCTCACGGCCCGGCGGAGTCCCCCACCCCCGCGCCGGCCCGGGCGGCCGGGGCCCCCGGGAGGAAGGACACCTGGGCCGCGCCCGTCCGCGGGTGCACGCCGACTTCGGCCGCCACCCCGTACACGTCGGCCAGGAGCTCTGCCGTCAGCACTTCCCCGGGCGGTCCGGAGGCGGTCACCGCCCCGTCGCACAGGACGTAGAGCCGGTCGCAGTAGTACGCGGCGAGGTTCAGGTCGTGCAGGGCCACGAGGACCGTGGCGGGCAGCTGCCGCAGCAGCCCGAGCACCTCCAACTGGTGCCGGATGTCGAGGTGGTTGGTCGGTTCGTCGAGCACCAGCAGGGCGGGCTGCTGGGCCAGCGCACGCGCGATGAGCACGCGTTGGCGTTCGCCGCCGGAGAGCCGGTCGAAGGAGCGGTCGGCCAGTGCGGTCGCATCCACTGCGTCGAGGGCCCACGCGACGATCGAGGCGTCCTCGGCGCTGTCGCCGTCGAGCAGCCGCTTGTGCGGGGTGCGGCCCATCGAGACCACCTCCCGTACGGTCAGGTCGAAGTCGGCGCCCGCGTCCTGCACCACGGCGGCCACGGTGCGGGAGAGCCGCCGTACCGGCAGGGTCCAGGCGTCCGCGCCGTCCACGCGCACGCTGCCGGCGTCGGGCCGCAGCACGCGGTAGACCGTGCGCAGGAGGCTGGACTTGCCGCTGCCGTTGGGCCCGACCAGGCCGACCACCTCTCCGGGACGGGCGGTCAGCGACACGTCACGCACCAGGTGGTGTGCGCCGGCGGTGAGGGTGACTGCCTCGACGGTCAGTTCGGCGCCGCTCATGCCACTCCTCGGCTCGTGGCGCGGCGGGCGTCGCGGCGCATCATCCACAGGAAGAACGGCCCGCCGCAGAGCGCCGTCAGCACTCCCACGGGGATCTCCATGGGCGCGGCGACGGTCCGCGCCGCGATGTCGGCCCAGACCAGGAACACCGCGCCGGCGAGCGCGGCCGCCGGAAGCACACGGCGGTGGTCGCCGCCGACGAAGAGGCGCACGACGTGCGGCAGCATCAGCCCCACGAACCCGATGGGCCCCGCCGCGGCGACCAGGACACCGGTCACCAGCGACAGCAGGACGAACATCCGGCCCCGGAACCGGGCCACGTCCAGCCCCATGCTCGTCGCGGCCTCCTCGCCGGCCAGCAGCAGGTTCAGCGAGCGTGCCTGGACCAGGAGGACGGCGATGCCCAGGAGCAGGGCCGCGCCCGGCAGCCACAGGGTGTCCCACTGGACGCCGCCCAGTCCCCCCAGGGTCCAGGCCAGGACGGCCCGAGCCTCGTTGCCCCGGCCGGAGGTCAGCAGCAGCATGTTCGTCAACGCCGTGAGGACCGCTGCCATCGCCACGCCCGACAGCACCAGCCGTACCGAGGTGATGCGCCCGCCGGCGCGGGCCGTCGAATAGACCAGCAGCAGCGTCAGCAGCGCGCCGGCGAAGGCGGCGACCGACAGCGACAGCGGGCCGAACAGGCTCACGCCGAAGACGATCACCGCGACGGCGCCCAGGGAGGCCCCGGACGAGACTCCCAGCAGGTACGGCTCCGCGAGCGGGTTGCGGACCAAGGCCTGCATGGCGGTCCCGATCACGGCGAGCCCGGCGCCGGTCACCGCTCCGAGGAGCACCCGCGGGGCCCGTACGTCCAGCACGATCGTCTCCCGCGCCCGTGACCAGGCCGGCTCGGACCGGTCGGCGCCCAGCGCGTGCGTCACGATGCCCCACACGTCACCGGGCGGCACGTGCACCGACCCGATGGCCATGCCCGCGGTGGCGGAGGCCAGGAGCAGGCCGCCGAGGACCGTGAGGGTCACGACGAAGGACCAGCGCCGCGGCCGGTCCGCGCCGCGGACGTCGCGTCCGGCGGGGAGAGCGGGGGGAGCCGCTTTGGCGGGTGAGGGCGAGGCGGCGGTCACCGGAGCCGCTCGGGGTGCAGCCCGCGCGCCAGCTCCTCGACGGCGTACGGTGGCCTGACGCCGACCAGGGTCGAGGTCAGCGGCACCACCACGAACCGCTTGTTCTTGATCGCCGGTACGTCGGCGAGCGCGGGCTGGGAGAGGAGGAACTCCTTCTTCTGCTCGACGCTGCCGGTGCCCGCGTAGTCGTAGATGGCGATCACCTCCGGCTTCCGGTCGACGACCTGCTCCCAGGAGACGTCACCGAAGACATCGTCGAGGTCCGCGAAGACGTTCCGTCCGCCGGCGAGTTTGATGATCTCCGTGCCGAGGCCCTTGCCGCCCGCGGTGAACGCCGACTTGTCGCCGCTGTCGTAGACGAAGACTGGTACGACGGGTGCGTCCTTGACCGCTTCGGTGGTCCTGCTGACGCGTCCCCGGAGGTCGGCGACCAGCTTGTCGCCCCGTTCCGCGATGCCGAAGACGCCGGCGACGGTCCGGATCTCGTCGTAGGTGTCCTCCATGGTCACCTGCTTCTTCCCGCAGTATTCGCGGTTCAGGTAGGTGTTGATGCCGGCGTCGCCGAACGCCTTGCGGGAGCGGCCCTCCTTCTCGGCGAACGCGCTGCCGTAGCCGCCGTAGACGAAGTCGGGATCGGCGTCGAGGACGGCCTCGAAGGAGGGTTCCTTCTCCGCCAGCTCCGGAACGGCCTCGAAGTCCTTCTTCAACTCGGGCAGGACGGCCGAGTCGGGGAACGCGGTGCCGACCATCCGGTCCTTCAGCCCGAGCGACAGCATCAGTTCGGCGGGGTGCTGGTGGATGGTGACGACGCGGGCGGGCGCCTTGTCGTACGTGGTCCGCGTGCCGCAGTTGTCGACCGTGACGGGGAACCCCTGCGCCGGCGCGCCGGACGAGCCCGGAGTGCCGGACGGTTGCGCGGTGTCGGGACCGTCCTTCGGCGTACCGCAGCCGGTCAGTACGGCGGTGGACAGGGCCAGGGCCGCGGCGGCCGCGCGCAGGGCGCGGCGGCGCCGGGCGGACGGGGGAGAGAAAGGGGGGCGGGGCATGACGTCGTACACGTAGAGCCTCCTGCGGAGTCCGCGCTCCTCGGATCGGGCCCGCGACAGGCCAGTGTCCTGACTCCCGGGTCCTCGTCCCCCTGCCCTGCCGCGACGGGCGCGGCAGCTCGCACAAGGGGGGTACTCCCCGGTCACAGTGGCGGGACCGTGCCGGAATCGCACCGGCTTCCTGTCTCCCGTCGCGGTGATGACCAGGTGATATTACGTTCCGTCGGCCCGGCGGCACAAAGGGTATGCCGCGGAGCACCGCGCACCCCGCCCGCCCCTGCCCCGGTGTCCGCGTCAGCGGGGGCCGGAGGGAGCGCAGGGCACGCACGTGGTGGCGGTCGGGCGTGCCTCCATGCGCTCCGCCGGGATCGGTTCGCCGCACCTCTCGCACCGCCCGTAGTCCCCGCGGACGAGCCGTTCCTGTGCCTGGTCGACGTCGTCCAGGTGTTCTCGCGCTCGGGCCAGCAGGGCGGCGACGTGGGCCCGCTCGAAGGCGGTGCTCGAACCCTCGGGGTCGTGCTCGTCGTCCACCGCCACCAGGGCGTTCGCCGCGACGATCCCGTCGAAGTCGCGGATCAGCGCCGCGGTCCGCGCGAGGGTGTCGGCGCGGTCCGCGGCCAGCCGCGCGCGGGCGGACGCGTATCCGTACCGAGAGGGCTCACCACGGGCCGAATCGTCCATGTGTGCGATAACGCCGCCGCCCGTGCGCGCATTCCCCGGCGTACGCGCGTCGCGGACGTGAGCCCTATCCGTCGTCGGAGGCGGGGAGGTCCCCGGCGGCGCCGGGAGCGGT
Organism: Streptomyces antarcticus; assembly: GCF_026627255.1. Lineage (GTDB taxonomy): Bacteria > Actinomycetota > Actinomycetes > Streptomycetales > Streptomycetaceae > Streptomyces > Streptomyces antarcticus. Next base: position 279,857 of record NZ_JAPNLM010000004.1, read on the forward strand.
GTCGTCCCGTTCCTGGGTCCTGTCCTGCCCGGGGTGCAGGGCCAGCATGTCCAGGAGCGCGGCCAGGCCGTCGCGCCCGCTGGTGTGGGACGCGACCGCCCGGCGGGCCCGCTCGCGCCGGCCGTCGGCGCCGTCGGGCAGGGCGTCCGCGCACGGCGCCCGGCCGGTGACCGCCGCCCCGGCGGCGCCGGACCGCCCGGCGTACGACCGCGGCTCCCCGGCGGTCGCGCACACGGCGACGCCGCCCGCGGTCCGGCCGTGGGGCCCGCCGCGGGCAACGGCGGCCCGGGTCCACTTCCGCAGGCGGGGGCCGAGTTCTGACGGCCGGGGCAGGGAGCGGACGGCTCCCCGCGCCGCCCGCCGGGGCGCGGACAGGTCCTCCGCCCAGCGCCGCCCAGGGCTGATCCGTGCGTTCGCCATCGCGCCCCGCCTCCCTACTTGCCGACCTGTTCCGGATCGAGGTCCTTGAGGGGGTGCCGGCGTCCCTCGAGGATATTCTTGGCGTCCTCGTCGAGGAGCTCGTTCTTATCGCTCGCGGCGAACGCGTCCTCATCGCTCGTGGCGAGCGCGTCGCGGTTCTGCCCGGCGACGCCGGTGTCGTCGGTGTCGTCCATGTCGGCGGGGCCTTCGGGGCCGCGCCGAGCGGACTGGCGGTCGTCTGCCATGAAGCTCTCCTCCTCGTTCGCACCCGGCCCTGACCGGCGGCGGCCAGGTGCCCGGATGTCGTACCGCGGGTCCCGTGGAGTGTGCCCACGCGAGGACGAGCAAAGCACGCCCGCGGGCCGCTCCCCCAATTTGGCAGGTGGCGGGCCGAACGGGTGCGCGTGAATGAGTCTCCGGGTGCGGGGCAGGCGGAGCTCGAGCGGAACACGTAATCCGCCGCGCACGGCATCGAATCACGGCATGGAATGGGGAAAAGGGAAGGGCGGCGGGGAAATCCCCGGCGTCACCCGGTTTACCGGCGGAATTTGTTCTCGAGGACGCCCCGAGTTCCACCGGGACCGGCACTTCGGAAACACCGGGCACCACGAGGAGCCGATCCCTTGCCACGGCACTCGCGCTCCCTTCTGCGGTCGCCCCGCCTGACCTGGCAGGGGTCGGTCCGGCGAGGTTCCGCGACCCGGATCGGGTAGGCGAGTGACGATCGATACGCACACGTACAGGAGTGGTGGTCGGATTGACGGGAATCGACGTGGTGTACGCATGCGCGGGGCTGGGAGCCCTCTGCGCGGCGGTGCTGCCGACGGCTCTGGCGAAACGGCCCGTGTCCCTGCCCATGGTGTTCCTCGCCGCCGGATTCCTGGTGTTCCTGCTGCCGCTGGACGTGCTCCCGGAGCTCGACCCCGTCCGGCACCGGGGTGTGGTGGAGCACCTCACGGAGGCCTGTGTCGTGGTGGCGCTGATGGGTGCGGGGCTGGCCATCAACCGGCCGCCGGGCCTGCGGGCCTGGTCGACTACGTGGCGGCTGCTGGGTCTGGCCATGCCGCTCACCATCCTGCTCACGGCGGCCGCCGCGGGGTGGCTCCTGGGATGGCCTCCGGCCGTCGCGCTGCTGGTGGCCGCCGCTCTCGCGCCCACGGACCCGGTCCTGGCCGCCGAAGTGCGCGTGGGTGAGCCGACCGACGAGAAGGACGACGAGGACGAGGTCCGCTTCGCGCTGACCAGCGAGGCCGGCCTCAACGACGGACTCGCCTTCCCCTTCGTCCTGGCCGCCATCGCCCTCACGGCGTCCTCCGCGACCGGCTGGTCCACGGAGGGGCTCTGGCATTGGGCCTGGAGCGACGTACTCGTACGCAGCACGGTGGGGCTGCTGGTGGGGGTGGTCGTCGGCCGACTGCTCGGCTGGATGTTCTTCCAGGCCTCCTGGAAGGCGCTGCGGCTCTCCGAACACCGCGAGGGCTTCGTCGCCCTCGCCGCGACCTTCACCGCGTACGGGCTGACCGAGCTGCTCCACGGCTACGGGTTCCTCGCCGTGTTCGTGGCCGCCTGCACGATCCGCGGCGCCGAACGCGACCACGGCTACCACCGCGTCATGCACGCCTTCACCGACCAGATAGAGCGGCTCCTCACCGCGGTCGTCCTCTTCCTCGTCGGCGGCTTCATCGCCGACGGCGGCCTCGCGGCCCTGACCTGGCGCGGAGCCCTCCTGGGACTGCTGCTCTTCCTGGTGATCCGCCCGGCCGTGGGATGGGCCGTCCAGGCGCGGGGCGCGGCCACGGGCAGGGAACGGGCCGCCATCGCCGTCTTCGGCATCCGGGGCATCGGCTCCTTCTTCTACCTGGCGTACGCGCTGGGCGAGGCGGACTTCGCGGCCCCGGCGCGGGAGTTGTGGGCCGTGGTCACCTTCACCGTGCTGCTCTCGGTACTCCTGCACGGTGTCGCGGCCACCCCCGTCACGGCACGGCTCGACGACGCGGAGGGCTCTGGCGGCGACCCGGCCCCGGGGCGGGCGGGCTGAGGGAATTCCGGGTGATCGTCCGTAAGGCTCCGTTGTCAGTGGCTCCCCATAGTGTGGATACATCACTCGGGGAGCCGTGGAGAAGGAGCAGGAACATGTCCGCAAAAAGAATCCAGCACAAGGTGAATCACGTCGCGCTGGTCGTGGACGCTTCGGGTTCCATGCGCCCGCACGAGAGCCAACTCATTCGCGTCGTGGACGAGTTCGTGGCTGGTTTGAAAGCGGAGTCGGACAAGCTCGGTCATGAGACCCGGATCAGCCTCTACTCTTTCGACCACAGGGTGGAAAACCTCGTCTGGGACATGGACGTGAAGCACCTGCCGTCCATGCGGGGCCTGTACAAGGTCAACAACGGCGCCACCGCCCTCATCGAAGCCTCGCTGAAATCCCTGGACGACCTGGACCACATCTGGGAGGAGTACGGCGAGCACAGTTTCCTCCAGATCGTGGTGACGGACGGCGAGGAGAACGCCTCCGGAGGCTCTAGGCGGCACGACGGCGACATGACGGTCCTCGGCCCCTGGCTCGACAGGATCGCGGCACGGATGGGGGCACTCCCGGACCACTGGACTTCCGCGATCCTCGTCCCGAACTCCCTGGCGAAGCGAACCGCCCAGAACTACGGTTTCCCGGCCGGAAACATCGCCATATGGGACGCGGATTCCCAGGAGGGGGTGAAGGAGGCGATCGGCACGGTGCGCGCCGCCGCCACCAGCTTCCTGCGCGGCCGCGAGAAGGGTGTGCGCGGTACGAAGAACCTGTTCGCGGTCGGCCAGGACCTGTCGATCGACGACGTGCGGGCGAACCTCGAGCCGGTCCCGGCCGACAAGTACCGGCTCCTGAAGGTCGACACGGAAACGGAGATACGGTCCTTCGTCGACTCGCATCCGGGCGTCACGTACGAACGCGGCTCGTGCTACTACCAGTTGGGCACCCGCGTGCAGGTGCAGCCGGACAAGGAAGTCATCGTGGTGGAGAAGGACACCGACCGCGCGTACACGGGGGACGCGGCACGCAGTCTTCTGTTCGGCACGGGCGTCCGGGGGACCGTCTCGGTGAAGGCGGGGAGCAATCCCCAGCTGGAGGTCTACGTCCAGAGCCGTTCGGTCAACCGGAAGCTGAAGCCGAAGACGCGTCTGCTCATCATGCTCTGAGACGTACGGGAAGGTGTTTCGAACCGTGCCGGTAGCGGGCGCGGGTTCGGGGTAGTCGCTCGCCATGGAATCGATGAGGCCCGCCCCCCTTGCCCCGCGCGCCGTCCGGCAGCTGCGCCGCATCCGCACCGTGTACGCCGCGGGACTCGTCCTCTGGGCGGCGGGAGCCGCCTGGGAGGGCGGGCAGCATCCGGGAAGCCGCCGGATGTGGGTCTCCCTCATGCTCCTGGCCGTGTTCGGCGGCCTGCTGTCCTTCACCGTCGCGTCGCTCTGGCGCCATCGGGTGGCGCTGCGGCTGCGCGTGGCGGCCCGCCGTGCCCGCTCCGGGGCGCGGCCGGCCAAGGTCGCGGCCGCCCGGTCCGCCGGCGGTCGCACAACTGCTGCCGGCTGACGGGAAGTACGGCGTCCGCGGCCGTGGAACGGGCTCGGGAACAAGCTCGGGAACAAGCTCGGGAACAAGCTCGGGAACGGGCTCGGGAACGGGCTTCGTACCGGCTAAGGCGGCGTACCGAGGGCAGACGCGCACCATGAATGCCTTGAGTCGCTGGGAGGACGCAGTCGAGCGCTGGCAGGACGCGCTCATGGACCGGATCCGCCACCGCGAGCCCGTCGAACTGGTCCAGGCGCTGCAGCGCGAGTGCGACGAGCGGGCCGTGGTGTGCAGCCGCTGCCGCGTGATCGCGCCCAACGCCTACGAGATCGACCTGCCCCCGGACGTCTACCGGAAGATCGCCCGGCACGCCCGGAGAATCGGGCTGCAGCTCACCGATGCGCTCGTACGACACGGGGAAAACCACGGCTACGAATGGGCCGGGCCCCTGGCGGTCCGGCTCCGGCCCGCGGAGCTCGAGCCCGGCTCCCGGTACCGGATCTCCAGCGCGCCCATGCCGCACATCAGGGCGACCGCGTTCCCCGACTGATCCGTCGGCCGGCTCGCAAAGGAGAGCCGGGCGGCCGACGCGTCTGAGGGCGCTGGGGCGGGGTAGTCGCCTGACGACAGCATGACCGAAGAAGGAGGACGAGATGGCAGACCACGAGAAGGCCCCCCGCCACCCGCGGACCACACCGTCCGAGGCCGTGGGCGAGAGCGGCGACCGCGAGGCCCGCGAGCAGGCGGACGACGCCGTCGTACGGCGCTCGCCGACGAGCGAGGGCGACGAGGATGCCGGGGGCAGCTCGGCCAAGCGACAGGGGCCAGGCGTCGGACGCGAGGAGCAGGCCCGCCCGGACACGTCACAGCGGTCGGACTCCGGGGGCCGCTGACAGCGCGGAGTACCCGCTCCCGCCCTTCCCTTCCCCGGCCGGGCCCCGTCCCGGTCAGCCCGGGCGCGGCGATTCGGCGCCGTCGGCGGGGGTAGGCGGGCCCCGGCACCGAGCCCGCGTCCGGCGGGCCGGGCCCAGCGAACGGAGTGATCCGAAATGCGTACCGCAGCGGCCAGGGCCATGGGCGTGGCCACCCTCGGATACGGCGTGGCGGTCGCCTGTAGCCCCCGCGTTCTCGCCCGCCCCTGCGGGCTGCCCGAGCACGGTTCCTCCGCGCTGCTGATCCGGGCGCTGGGAGTCCGGGACGCGGTCATCGGCGCCGCGATGGTGACGGTCCCCGCGGGCGCCGCGCTGCGTACGGCCGTACTGTGCCGGGTCGCGGTCGACGCGGGGGACGCCCTGCTCTTCGGTACCTTCCTGGCCCGGCGTTCCGAGCGCGCCAAGGCGGCCTCGGCGGCCCTGGCCTGGGCGGCACTGTGCGGGTGGACCCTGACCGACGGCGGCCGCGAAACCGCGCCGCTCGTACAGGACGCGGCGAACGTCGCCGTACGCGCCGCCCAGTCCGCGACCCGCGCGGAACTCTGACGGCCGGCCCGGGACGCCGGACCGTGAGCGGATCTGACGCACGTCACGCCGGGTCTCCGGTGCCGCGGGCGCACGCCGAGAGCCGTGTCCGCCGTCCTCCTGCCGGCCTCCGCCAACGGCGCATCCCCTGGCGGCACACCGGTCGGCCCCTACGCCCACGCCTCCGAGCGCGCGGGCGGAAGCGATCTGCGCCGCCGGCTCCGGCCCGTCTGAGGGGCACCGCCACCGCCGACGCGTAGCGGTACTGGCAGTTCCTCGCGCGGTCGACGGATGGCCCGCGTCACCCGCGCTCGCTCCCGTGCACGCCCGGTTCACCGCCGCCTCCGCCGCGAGCGGCGAGGACCGTCACCCGGCACTGGTGCCATAAGGGCGCGCGACCTGGAGTTCGGCCTCTTCAGGCGGCGCGCCGGTGCAGGCGACGAGGGGCGGCCGGTCGGCCGGTCGGCCCCTGGCAGAATCCGTCCCACACCCCCTCGACCAACGGCAGCAGGAGCAGCAGGCATGGAACGACGCGTGGTGGACCGCCCCGAGAAGTCCCGTTACGAGATCCTCGCCGGCGAGGACGGCACCGAGACGGCGGGCTTCGCCGACTACTCCCTCTCCGGGGGCGGGATCGCCTTCACCCACACCGAGACCGACCCGCGCTTCGCCGGTCGCGGCCTGGGCGGGCTCCTCGCCCGCGGCGCCCTCGACGACGCCCGGGCGCGGAGCCTGGACGTCCTGCCGTACTGCCCGTTCATCCGAGGGTGGATCGGCAAGCACCCGGAGTACGCGGACCTGGTGCCCGAGGCGCGCCGCGCGGAGTTCGGCCTCTGAGCGGCTCCCGGCCGATCCGGCCCGTCGAGGACTCGGGCGACCGCTTCGTCCCCGCGGGAACGAGATCCCCGTCGTCTGGAAGCGTCCCGGCAGCCCTCCGGTGCGCCGGGCGTCCCGTACACGCCGCGGCACCTGCCGGCGGTTGCCCCGGCCCGACCGGACGCCCCCGGCCGTGATCCGGCCCGTGCCGCACCGACCCGTTCCCGCATGAGTGACCGTGCGAGGGGGCAGGGGCGGTACTGCACGAGACGTAAGACCGATTGGGGCGATGTGCGAAGCGTGGGCGTGGAAGAGGAACTGTTGCTGGTGGACGCCCGCAGTGGCGAGCCGCTGGCCCTGTCGGGGGTCGTGCTGGCGGCCGCGGACCGGTCCGCCGGACACCTGCCGGGCAGGGGTGGGGCGCCTGCCCACACCTTCGAGAAGGAGTTGCACGAGGAGCAGCTGGAGTTCGCCACCAAGCCGGTGACGGAGATGGGCGAGCTCCTGGAGGAGATCACCCGGTGGCGGGCGGAGGCTGCCCGGCACGCGGCGTCCGCCGGGGCGCTGGTGGCCGCCCTCGGCACCTCCCCGCTGCCCGTCCGGCCGTCGATGAGCGCGGGCAGGCGCTACGAGTGGGTGGGCGAGCAGTTCGGCCTGACCGCGCAGGAACAGCTGACCTGCGGCTGTCACGTTCACGTGTCGGTGGAGTCGGACGAGGAAGGCGTCGCGGTCCTGGACCGGATCCGCCCCTGGCTGCCCGTGCTGACGGCGATGAGCGCGAACTCGCCGTTCTGGCAGGGCCAGGACAGCGGCTACGGCAGCTACCGCAGCCGGGTCTGGAACCGGCTGCCGTCAGCCGGAGCCACGGATGTCTTCGGGTCCGCCGACCGCTATCACGAGCAGGTCCGCGCCATGGTCGACACCGGCGTGCTGCGCGACGAGGGCATGATCTGGTTCGACGCCCGGCTGTCCGCCGCCTACCCGACGGTGGAGGTCAGGGTCGCGGACGTGTGCCTCGAGGCGTTCACTCCGGTCCTGCTGGCGGCCCTGGTACGCGGCCTGGTCGAGACCGCCGCCCGCGAGTGGCGGGACGGGCGGCCACCGGCCGCGATCAGCACGAGCCTGCTGCGGCTGGCCTCGTGGCGGGCCGGCCGCTCGGGCCTGGACGGCCCGCTCCTGCACCCGCGCACGATGCGGGAGACCTCTCCCGCCGGAGCCGTCGAGGCGCTCTACGCCCACGTCCGCGAAGCCCTGGCCGACCACGGCGACGACGAACGCGTCCGGGAGGGCATCGCCCGCCTCATGGAGCGCGGCAACGGGGCACGCGTCCAGCGCGAACTGCTGCGTACCGAAGGGGACCTCGAGGCCGTGGTCACGCGGTGCGCGCGGCTCACGACGCCACCGGCCGGCTGACGGAGCCCCGGAGAGGGGCCGGTCACCGCCGCGGAGCCCCCGCGCGCCGAACGCGGCTTGGTGCGCACCCACGGACGCGCCCGCGCGGGGGCCGGGAATCTCATGGTTCCACCCAGTGGGTCTGCGGAGCCAGCCCCGGATACGTTCGCCACGTTCCGGGCCGGCGCGTACGCCGCACAGGCCGCACAGGCCGCACACGCCGCTCGCGCTCCGCGCGTCCCGCGCGTCCCGCGACGCCGCGACCGTACTGGCCCGGTTCACGGCCTGGAAAGGCGACCTGCCCGCCGACGGCCTCGCGTACGTCACCTCGCGCAGGACCACCGAGGAACTCGGCCTGACCGCCCCGGAGGCCAGGTCTCTGCTCGGCACACCGGGCGCGACCGTGTACCCGCGGCGGGCGGCTCCGCTGTGGCGGCTGGCGTAGGGCTCGCCCCGTACGCCCCCGTACGCCCGAACGCCCGGCCGCCCGTGATGCGGCCGTCACCCACACGAGGGTTCGGCGCCGCGATCCGGCGGGCACGGCTACGGTCGTGAACCGGCGGGCGCTCGAACCAGTCGGGGAGCACCGCCTGTGAGGCGACGGACGGCCCCGAACCGTCCGTCGCCCCCCGTGGCCCCGGCGCCGAACCGGGGCCACGCGCAGCCGTGGCCGTCCGGTCCCGCATACGGGTGATCTCCGGACCGTGCCCGTCACGAAGATGCGGGTGGATTGTCATACGGGTATGACGACTTCGCGCACGATGTCCCGGCTGTCGGCCCGGGAGACCGCCCAGAACGCCCTTCCCGCGCCGGGTGAACGACGCAGGCTCCGCGAACTGTGGGGCCTCACCCCGCAGCAGGTGGCCGTCGCCTTCGGCGTGCGGGCGGCCACCGTCCGCTCCTGGGAGTCGGGGCGGAGCGAGCCGACGGGACAACGCCGCGACGCCTACCGGCGCTTCCTCCAGGGCCTCGCCCAGCGCGCCGACCTCGGGCCCCGGCCCGCCGCCCCGCCGGCGGCCTCCCTGCCTGTCGCTGCTCCGCCTGCCGCTGCTCCGCCCGCCGCCGCCCCGCCTGCCGTGGCCCGGCCCGCCGCCGTGCTGCCCGCCAGCCGCAGCCCCCGGTCCGACGTGCCGCCGTGCCCCGGCTCCCCGGCCGCCGGGGCACCGGCGAGCGCGCCCGCGCAGGGGGCCCCGCGGACCGGATGCCGCCGGTGGCGGGCGGGACGCCGGCGTGCGGGTGGCTGCCCCGGGTGGGCGCGGTCGCCGCGACCTTCGCGGGGTGGGTCCTGGTCCTCGTACTGCTGGACGCGTACCTGCCGGGCGCCGCGGGCTGAACCGCCGGGCGGCGCGGCTCACACGATCCCGGTCACGATGACGTGTACCGGGATCGTCCGCGCCGCGTCCGGGTACGACGTGCGGCACCGCCTCCCGGACGGCACGCGTCACGTCGAGGGCGCGGTACCCGCGCAGCAGGACGACGTGGACGTCGACGGCCGCCGCCCGGTCACCGGAAGCGGCGCTGATCTTGACTCCCGACGCGTGGCGGGGCGCGGACGCCGCGTGTCCCGGGCTTGCCGCCGTCGCCGCGGCGACGGCGGAGCGCAGGCGCGCGCCGAGCGCGGGCCGCAGGAACGCCACGCCCCGTACGCCGAGCACGGCCTCGCCGATCACGGCCGGGGACGGCGACGGTCCGCCGCTGTTCGCCTTCGTCATCGCGGGTCCTCATCGGGGGATTCGTGGTGGAGGTCGGTGACGACCACGTCGACGGAGGTGATCCGCATGCCCAGCTCCTGCCGGGCGGCCTCCCCGATCTGACGGCGGATCCGGTCCGCGGTCCGTTGCAGGTCGCGGGCCGCGCCGACGGTGACCTCGATCCGTACCCGGGCCGGTGTCCGGGGCCGGGTTCGGGGCCGACGCGGCAGCTTCCCGCCCCGACGCCCGGGACGCGCTCGGCCGCGGCGCGGAAGGCGCGGGCGGCGACGGCCTCGTGGTCCAGGCGTCCTCGTCCGCGTCGCCCAGTGCGAGGGTACGGCCGGGCCGCAGTTCGAGGCGTACGACGTCCATGACGTCCGAGGCGAGCCGGGACGCGTCCGCCTGCCAGTCGGTACCGGTCTCCTCGCCGTCGCGGCGCACGACGTCGCGCAGCCGTGCGAGATCCGCGAGGGCGGGGGCACAGTGCGGGCAGTCGGCCGTGTGCGGGTCGGCGGCGCCCCGCGGGCCCTGCTGCCACCGGTCCCACAGGGTCGCGAGATCCCTGCCGCAGGGCAGGAGTCCGTCGTCCCCGGTGTCCGGGGCGTACTCGGGTTCGTCCATCGCCATGCGCCCATCGCCTCCGTCAGACAGCGCCGAGCACGAAAGACTCTGGCCCGTACGGCTTCCTGGCTGATTCCGGCCATCTCCGCGATCGTCTCGTACGGCATCGTCTCGATCTCCCGCAGGACCCAGCAGGCGCGCTGTTCCGGCGAGAGGAGGGCCATCGCCTCTCCCAGCGCGCGGACCGCGGCCTGGGACTCCGCCGCGCGTGCGGGGGAGTTCAGGTGATCGGGCGCGGGCTGCTCGGGCACCTCGTCGAGGTCGGCCACGGGCCGCCGGGAGCGCAGTGTGTTCACACAGCGGTTGGTCACGATCCGGTGCATCCAGGGCCGCCGCACCGTGCGGCGGCTGCCGCTGCCCGCGCCGGGAACCGCACTGGACTCCGGCGCCCTCACGGCCGCGGTGACCGGCCGCCTCCGCGCACTGCCCGGAGTCCGCGCCGCCCGCACCACCCTGCACGGGACGAAGGCGCACCCCTGCCTCAGGATCCGCGTGGTCCTGGATGACACAGCGTCACCCGACCGGCTCCTGGCCGTCCTGTCCGGGACGGTCCTGCCGGAGGCCCGTACCGTCATGGCCCCGCAACCCCTGGCGGCGGAAGTGCGCTTCACGGCAGGCGGCCGGCGGTCCATGCGCGCGGGCGGGAGTTCACCGCCCCCGCGTGCGGTGCGATGAGCCCACCTGTCGCCTTCGATCGGCCATTGGAGTGGCGCGCCGTTTCTCGTGACGTTCCGTGACGTTGAACCGGCCGACGCGTCCTTCCCGGCGCGTCTTCCAAAGATCCATTGGAGTAGTCATGCGCATGCGCTCTGCCCTCACCGTCTCCGTCCTGGCCGCGGGCGTCCTGCTCGGAGGCGCCGGCGCCTCCCTGGCCAACGAGGGTGTCGAGGGCGAGGCCTTCTCCGGCGGGCACTCGAGCTTCGCGTTCACCTGCTCGTCGGCGGCCGCCGTTCCGGCGCGGTTCGGTCCCGTCTGGACCTCGACGTGCTCCGGCGAGGGCGAGCGGGACTACGCGGAGTTCGGTCACTTCGTCGGCCGTGGCTGACACCCGGACAGCACCGCAGGGGCAGCCGACGCGACCGCGTCGGCTGCCCCTGCGGCGTTTGCGCCTGTCCGGGCCCGCTAGCCGGTACCCGCCCGGGTCGAGACGGTGACGTGGTCGACCCGCATCGGACGGCCCGGTTCGGTCGCGGGCCCCACGGTCGCACCGTCGGCCTCCGGGAGCTTGCCGCCCATGGCCACGTTGAGGATGAGGAACACCCCGTGGTCCACGGCCCGCTTCCAGGTTCCGGCGTCCATCCGGTCCCCGGACACCCGGTGGTACACGCGTCCGTCCAGGTACCAGCGCACCTCCTCCGCGCCGGGTGTGCGGTCGACCTCGACGGCGTACGAGTGGAACGCCGTGCGGCAGCCCGGGCACGGCTGCGGGCCCGAGGTCAGGCCCACCGGCTCCGCGCACGGGCCGCCGTCGAGGACGCCGCAGTGCATGGAGCCGAAGACGGTGTCCCGCCCGTTCACCGACTCCATGACGTCGAGTTCCCCGACACCCGGCCAGCCCGTGTACCCGTCGCGCAGCGGCGCCCCCAGCGTCCAGAACGCCGGCCAGTAGCCCGCGGCCGCGGCCCCGGTGACGTCGGGCAGCGCGATCGAGGCCTCGATGCGCAGCGTCCCTCCGGGGGGCGCGGCGAAGTCCGAGCGCTTCGTCTCGATGCGCCCCGAACTCCACGCGCCGTCCTTCCGGGTGGGGACGATCTCCAGGGCGCCCTTCCCGTCGAGCCGCACGTTGTCGGTGGAGTCGGTCATGGTCTCGATCTCGCCGGTGCCCCACTGCGGCGCGGGGCAGCCCGGGTAGCAGGTGCCGGTGTCGTGGATCCAGTCGGCGGGGGACGGGGCGCTGCCCGCCGGACCGTCGAAGTCGTCCCGCAGCAGCCGGGTCCACCCGTCTGCGGCGGCCGTTCCGGACGTGCCGGGCGTGGGCGTCGCGGCCGGGGACCGCGCCGGGAGGGCGCCGGACTCCGTGAGCAGCCGCTCCAGCCGGGGCGTCAGGACGACCGCCGCCACGTTGGTCAGGTGGGCGTCGTCCCGGTAGAGCAGGATCCGGTCCACCACGGCCGGGCAGGTCGGGCCGTCGCCCGGGCACAGCACCGGGTTCACGCTGATGCTCCGTACGCCGGGCAGCGCGCCGGACGCGATGCGCGGGGCCAGCGGATCGGGCTGCCGGGAGTCCGCGCGGCTGAACGCGCAGGCGTCGGGGGAGTCGGGGCTGCCGGACACGCACGCCGGGACGTCCGTACCCGGAACCGGGGTGTCCTCGATGTAGACGATCGGTGCCCCCAGGGCCCGCAGCTGCTCCAGGGTCTTCTCCCAGCCCTCGGCCAGGAGCTTCGCGTCGGCGGTGTACCGGTTCAGCGAGGCGATCACGATGAGCCGGGGCTTCGGCTGCTGCCGCAGCCGCTCCAGGGCGTCCGCCCGCCAGGTGTCGCACTCCCGGTAGGCGCGTCCGAGCTGGGGGCTGTGCACCTCCAGCCGGGCCAGCGGGCAGCCCTGCTTCACCAGCTCCTGCAGGGCCCAGCCCCGCTCGGCGGCCAGCGCCAGCATCGGGGAGAACCACTGGCCGGCGTGCGAGTCGCCGAGCAGCACGATCCGGTCGGGGCTGTTCACCGCGCCGAACAGGCAGTCGGGGCTGCTGGTCACGGCCGGGGCGACCTCGCACGGCGCGTCCGGCGGGAAGTCCTTGCGCGCCTGGACGGGACTGGGCACCACGGGGCCGTCCGCCAGTGGCGCACCGGCAGTTCGGGCCAGCAGGGTGGGGCCGGAGGCGGCGCCCGGGGGCAGGCCCTTCATGTCGCCCGGGGTGGCCGGTCCGAGCAGGTGCAGCGTCGTACTGCCGACGACCAGCGCGAGCACGACCGGCAGCACGATGGCCGAGACGCCCACCGACAGGCCGCGCCGGGGGAGTTCGGAGACCGTACGGCTGCGCCGCAGCGGCTGCTCGACCCAGCGCATGGTGGCGAGGGCGGGCAGGACGGCCGCGAGCGTCAGCCCGGTCTTCGCGGGCCAGCCGAGCGCCCCGAAGCGGGCCTCGGCCAGGACGAGCACCGGCCAGTGCCACAGGTAGAGGTTGTAGGAGAGCCGCCCGAGCGCACGGGGCGCCCGGCCCGCCAGCAGCCGCCCGACGCCGTACGCGCCCTGGACGTCGCGCTCGCCCCGGCCGGGTATCGCGGCGAGGATGACGGCGGCGGTGGCCAGGGTCGGCACGAGTGCCGCGAGGCCGGGGTACGGGGTGGAGGCGTCGTACGACACCACGCACCAGCCGATCGCCGCGGCGCCGGCCCAGCCGCAGAGCAGCCGCAGCGGACGCGGGCCGCGCATCAGGTGCCAGGGCAGCAGCGCGAGGAGCGCACCGACGCCGAACTGCCAGACCCGCGAGGGCGTTCCGAGGTACGCGAGCGACACGGAGTGGCCCGTCCAGTACAGGGACAGGGCGAACGAGCCGAGGACCAGCGGCGCCGCGACGAGCGCCACGGCGGAGCGCACGGCCCGGCCGCGCCGGACCGCCCTGGCCGCGCAGAGCACGATCACCGCCAGCAGCGGGGCCCAGAACAGGTAGAACTGCTCCTCGACGGCGAGGGACCAGAAGTGCAGCAGCGGGCTCTGGCCGTGGCCGGCGGCGAGGTAGTCGGTCTGCTGGGAGACGAACCGCCAGTTCGCGGCGGACAGCGCGGCCGCGACGACGTCGTACTCCAGGTCGGCGCGGCGCAGGGGCACGGTCAGCCAGGCTCCGGCCACCGCCACCGCGCCGAGCACCACGGCCGCGGACGGCAGCAGCCGGCGGGCGCGCCGGGAGAAGAAGTCGCCGAGCCGGATCCGGCCGGTGGTGACCGCTTCCCGGACCAGCAGCCCGGTGATCAGGTAGCCGGAGATGACGAAGAAGACGTCCACGCCGACGAAACCGCCCGCCGTACCGGGTATCCCGGCGTGGAAGGCGAGGACCGCGAGGACGGCGACCGCGCGCAGCCCCTCGATGTCGGGGCGGAATGCGGACCGGTGCGGGCTGGGTCCGGACTCGCCGCCGGAGCGGGATCCGGACGCCGGAGGGCCGGGCGGCTGGGCGGCGCGCCCCCGCAGGGGACGCGGGCCGGGAGCCACGGGGAACGGCATGGTGATGGAGCCTTTCAACTCAGCCACGGGAGCATCGGGTTGACCCACCCGGATGCCAGCAGGCCGGTGAGCAGGAGGACCGCCGAGGCGGCGAGGGTCTCGGGCCAGCGGCGGGGGAGCATGCCGGTACGGGAACGCAGGGCCGCCCGTACGCGGGTGCGCAGGGGTTCGGCGGCCGGGTGCCGGACCGCGAGGGCCGCCGCGCGGCGGGCCCGTGCGGCGGGGCGCAGTTCGGCCGTCAGGTCCCGGATCAGCGGGACGTTGATCTGGCACTGCACCAGGAGGTAGAGGAGCAGGCCCCAGTTGGGCTCCCAGCCGTTGCGGGCCACGGCCAGCGCGAGGCCCGCGGCGGCCGCGCCGTTGGAGAGGACGAGCCAGACCAGGGAGACGGCCACCACCCGGCGCGCCATTCCGCCGGGAGCCGCCGCGCTCCGTGCGCCGGTGGGCACCCAGGCGGCGCTGCGGCCCCGGAGCGTGTGCAGGAACGCGGTGGCGGCGGCCACGCTCGTCAGGACGTTCGCCCGGATCACCTCCACGCGCCAGCGGGTCCGGCTGATCCGGGGCAGCAGCACGTGCCAGAGCCACAGCGGGGCCAGCAGCGGCAGCACGTGCCAGGGCCGGATGTGGTCGGGGTACCAGAACATCATCACCAGCGGCGGCAGCGGCGCGGCGAAGGTGTTCACCGCCGTGGTCAGGTATCCGACGATGCCCTCGTAGAAGCACAGCCGCATCCGCCAGGGCGCGCGCATGCGCTTGAGGACGGGCGTGCCGAGCAGGTGGAGGTTGCCCATCGCCCACCGGTACTGCTGGTTCACGAAGGACGTGACCTCGTCGGGGGAGGTGCCCTTGGCCACCAGCACCGGTACGTACAGGGTGCGGAACCCCTGCTCGTGGAGGGCGAGTCCGGTGTACAGGTCCTCGCTGTGGTCGAGCCGGGCGAAGCCGCCGGCGAGGTCGATGGCGGTGCGCCGGTAGACGGCGTTGCTGCCGCAGCAGATGGCGGCGTCGCTGGCGTCCCTGGACGGCTGGATCCAGCGGAAGAACCATTCCTGGGCGGAGCCGGCGGCCCGCTGGATCCAGTCCATGGTCTCGTCGGTGTCGAAGCACTGCGGGCTCTGCACGATGCCGACGGCGGGGTCGGCCAGGTACGGGACGAGGTGGCGCAGGAAGTCCGGCCTCGGCGCGAAGTCCGCGTCCAGGATGGCGATGAACTCGGCGCCGCTGAGGGTGAGCGCGTGGTTCAGGTTGCCGGCCTTCTTCAGGTGGCCGCGGTCGGGGCGCACGACGTACGCGTAGCCGTACGAGGCGGCCAGCGCGGCGACTTCGGGACGGTCGGCGTCGTCGAGGATCCAGACGGTGAGCGCGCCGGGCCAGTCGACGGCCGCGACCGCGCGGTAGGCGTTGGCCAGCACGGGGAGGGGTTCGCCGCAAGTGGGCAGGTACAGGTCGACGGACGGCAGGTCGGCGGGCCTCCAGGCGTGCACGAGCACCTCGTGCGACTGCCGGGTCAGCCGGCGCTGGCGCAGGCTGTTGACGGAGGAGAGGGCGAGGGCCACGACGTTGAGGCCGAGGACGGCGAGGAAGGCCCACAGGGCCGGGGTCCGCAGCGCGAAGGTGAACATGGTCGCCGCCGTGAACACGAAGGCGAGCGAGGTACTGACCAGGACCCAGCGGCGTTGCGGGCCGAAGTACCAGTAGAGCTCTTCGTCGGATGGAGGTTGCGGAAGGTGATGCACGGTCATAAAGCCCCCCACGGCTGTGTATGTGCCTGTTTCAGATGGCCCACCCTAATGCCAAAGGTATAGACCACTTGCGCGAGAGTGGGGCAACGGGCGGAATGAGACACGGAATTGGCGAGTCCGGCATGGTCCAGACCTCTGCCCCGACGTCATTCGACCGGCAGTACCCGACCGGTCCGGGAGGGTGCGGGCCACGCGCGGGTGAACAGGTCCGGAAGTCTTGCGCACCGGGGTGCCCGCGGTGGGCGCGCGGGGTGGTTACGCTTCCGCCGTGAGCAGCGCGCAGTGGAACCGCAGGCGGGCCGTGGGCGCCGGACTCGGCGCCCTCGCCGCGGCGCTGTCCGGGTGTTCGGCGGGCGACGGCCCCGCGCGGCGGCTGCGCCTGGCCACCGGACCGCAGGGCGGTCCGTACAACGCGTTCGGCAGGGCCTTGGCGCAGGCCGTCGCGGCGGGCGGCGGCCCGCTGGAGATCGCCGCGGTCGGTACGGCGGCGAGCGTGGACAACCTGCGGAGGCTTGAAGAGGGTTCCGTCGACCTGGCGCTCGCCATGGCGGACGTGGCCGAGGGTGCGGTCACGGGGCGCGAGCCCTTCTCCCGTCCCGCTGCGGTGACGGCGCTGGCCCGGGTCTACGTGAACCACACGCACCTCGTCGTTCCGGCACGGGGGCCGGTGCGATCGGTGGCGGACCTCGCCGGCCGCACGGTCGCCGCGGGGGCCACGGGGTCGGGGGTACAGGTGGTGGCGGACCGGGTGTTGCGGGCGGCCGGACCGGACGGCGGCCGCACGCCGGTCCGCGAACGGCACCTGGGTCTCGACGCGTCGGTGGGCGCGCTGCGCGAGGGCTCGGCTGACGCGCTGTTCTGGTCCGGCGGCGTGCCCACGCCGGCCCTGTCGGCGCTCGCGCGCGCGTTCCCGCTGCGGATGCTGCCGCTGGACGGCTACGTGGGGGCGCTGCGGGAGCGGTACGGCCCCGTGTACCAGGCGGTCACGCTTCCGGCGGGGGCGTACGGGATGACCGAACCGGTGGGCACCATCGGGGTCGGCAACTACCTCCTGGCGCGTGCGGACGTGCCGGACGATGCCGTACGGGAGCTGCTGCGGGTGCTGTTCGGCCGGTGGCGCGACCTGCTGCGGGAGGTGACGGCCGGGGCCCGGCTGGAACCCCGGTTCGCCATCTCCACCGGGGGCGTTCCCCTCCACCCGGGCGCGGTCGACCACTACCGGTCCGTGTACGGCTGAGCGGTCGCGGGAAGGACGGGGCGGCAGCTGGGTGGCGCGGGGGCGCCGGGGTGGGGCGGTCACGGGGGTGGCGGGAGCCGGAACTCCACGGCCAGGCCGTGCGGCGCGTTGCCGCCGACGTCGAGCCGGCCGCCGCTGGCGCGGGCGATCTCGTCGGCGATGGCCAGCCCCAGCCCGCTGCCGTGGACGTTCTGGTGGGCGGGGGAGCGCGCGAAGCGCCGTACGATCACGGACAGTTGCTCCTCGGGAACCCCCGGTCCGTCGTCGGCGACCCGTACCACGGCAGATCCGTCCGCGCCGTGGGTCGCGCGCACCGACACGCGGCCGCCGCGCGGCACGAACTTGACCGCGTTGTCGAGGAGCGCGTCCAGGAT
Source organism: Streptomyces antarcticus (assembly GCF_026627255.1). GTDB lineage: Bacteria > Actinomycetota > Actinomycetes > Streptomycetales > Streptomycetaceae > Streptomyces > Streptomyces antarcticus. The sequence continues at coordinate 297,330 of NZ_JAPNLM010000004.1, forward strand.
GCGGCCGGCCGCGTCGGGCAGGGACCGGGCCCGGAGGCCCTCCGGCCGGCACGAGGCCGTCAGCTCCAGTCCGGCGTCACGGAAGACCGGGGCCCAGGCGGTGACCCGCTCGTGGACCGCCCGGGCCACGTCCTGATCTCCCCGCTCCGCCGTGCCCGACTCCACCCGTGCGAGGGCCAGCAGCCCGTCGAGCAGCTCCTCCAGGCGCTCCGCCTCGTCCAGGGCGCGCGAGTGTTCGGTCCGGCCGGGACCGGGCTCGATGTGCGGCTCGACGTTCTCCAGCTGGAGCACGAGCGTGGCGAGCGGATTGCGCAGCTGGTGGGAGGCGTCCGCCACGAAGTCGCGCTGACGTCCGATGGACGCGGCCACCGCCTCCGCCATGGTGTTGAAGTGCCGCCGCAGACGGCGCAGTTCCGGCGGTCCCGTATCGGAGGCGGCCCGCACCCCGAGGCTGCCGGCGGTGAGCCCCTCCACCGCCCGGTCCAGATCGAGGACCGGCCGCATCAGCCACCGGGAGATCCCCGCCGCCACCAGGGCCGCCGCCGCGAAGGCGGCGACCGCCGCCCCGGCGATGAACGCCCAGCGCACCGTCACGTCCCGGCGTGCCGCGCCGGTGGGAACGGTCATCAGGACCGCTCCGCTGACCCGCTCGTCCCGGCCCACCGGCTCGGCGAGCACGACGGTCTTCGGCCCCCACGGGCGGATGACGGGCAGCCGGTCGGTGGACCGGCCGGTCAGCGCCCGGCGACGGGCGTCCGACACCGCGGCGGAGGCGTCCGCCGGGGCTTCGGGGGCATCCGCCCCAGGCGGATCGGAGGTTCCCGGCGCGGGGGCGGCTCCCGGCACGGGGGCGGTTCCGGCTTCCCCGGAGGACCCGGGCCCGGCCCGGGCCACCGTCGTTCCCTCCGTGTCGACCACGGCCACCCCGGCTCCGTACAGCTGCGCGTAACGGCTGATCTCGGCGGACAGCTCCGCACGGTCGGCGCCGGTGCGCATCCGGTCGGCCAGGTCGGCGAACCGTACGGCTTCCGAACGCCGTTGCAAGAGCAGGTGTTCGGTGCGCCCCCGGGCGTAGGCGTCGGCCAGGGGGACGCAGAGCAGCAGCGCCGACACCCCCATCAGGACCGTCAGCACGGCGAGCAGCCTGCGCCTCACCGCCCGCCGCCCGGTGGGCCGTCCGGTACGCCGTGCCCGGCACGCCGTACGTCCCGCTCGTCGGGCGGGGCCGGGGAGCCGAGCTGGTAGCCGAACCCGCGGACCGTGCGCACCAGTCCGGAGCGGCCCGTCTTGGCGCGGATGCCCGCCACGTGGACGTCCAGCGAGCGGGAGGCGGCGAGGAAGGCGTCACCCCAGATCCGGTCCAGGATCTCCGCACGCGAGTGGACCTCGTCGGGACGCGCCGCGAGGTGCGCCAGTACGTCGAACTCGCGCCGGGTCAACCGGATCCCGGCCCCGGCCACCGTGACCGTACGTCCCGCCAGGTCGACTTCGACGTCGCCGGAGCGCACGGGACGGCCGGCGCCGTCCGCGGGCCCGCTTCCCGAGCGGCCGGACCGGGCGTCCGTCCGGCGGCGCACGGTGTCGATGCGGGCGATCAACTCCGCCATCCGGAACGGCTTGACGACGTAGTCGTCGGCGCCCGCCCGCAGCCCCTGCACGATGTCGCGCTCCTCGCAGCGCGCGGTCACCACGATGAGCGGCGCGTCGCAGACCGTACGCAGGAGCCGCAGCAGTTCGAGGCCGTCCAGGTCGGGCAGGCCCAGGTCGAGCAGGACGAACTCGGCCTCGCGGGCGTGCCGCAGGGCGTCCAGGGCGCGCCCGACCCTGCGGACGGTGTGCCCGCGCCGGGCGAGCGCCGTGGCGAGGGCCTGGGCCATGCGGTCGTCGTCCTCGACGAGAAGCGCGTGCATAGACAGTTCCTCGTGACGCCCGGCTCGTGACGCCCGGTTCGTGGTGTGTGACCCGCGCGGCTTGCCCCGTGTCCCGGGACAGCAGTTTAGGGGAGCGGCCGTCCCGGGTCACCCGGCCGGATCAGCGGGCCGACTCGGCGGGAGCCGTCGCCGGCCGGTCCTGGCCGGGACCGCCACCGGGTCGGCCCGCGTCGGCCTCGTCCCCGGCCGCGGCCCCGGCGCCGTCCCCGGCCTCGGCCCCCGCCTCGGCACGCGTGAGCGCGACATCGCGGGTGTCGGGCATCAGTACGTAGGTCACGAGGGACACCAGCGCGCACCCGGAGACGTACCAGAAGAACATCGACTCGCGGCCGCTGCTCTTGAACCACAGCGCGACGTACTCCGCCGTGCCGCCGAACAGCGCGTTGGCGATGGCGTACGGCAGCGCCACGCCGAGGGCGCGCACCCGGGTCGGGAACAGCTCGGCCTTGACCGCCGCGTTGATCGAGGTGTAGCCGGTGACGATCACCAGGGCCAGCACGGACAGCCCCAGGGCGGACCAGTACGAGGACGCCGAGCCGAGGGCGGTCATGATCGGGTACGTGCCGACCGTGCAGCCCACCGCGAAGGTGATGAGCAGGGGGCGGCGGCCGATGCGGTCCGACAGCATCCCGGCGAACGGCTGGAGTACGGCGAAGAGCGTCAGCGCGGTGAAGCTGACCAGGGTGGCGGTCGTCTTCTCCATGCCCGCGCTGCCGACGAGGTACTTGGTGAGGTAAGTGGTGTACGTGTAGTACGCCACGGTGCCGCCGAGGGTCAGCGCCATGACCAGGCCCGCCTGTCGCCGGTACTGCCACAGGGCCTTCAGCGTGCCGCGCGCGCTGTCGTCGTGGGCGCCGGCCGAGGCCGCCTCTTCCCGGAACGCGTCGGTCTCCTGGAGCCGGCGCCGCAGCCAGAAGACGACCACCGCGAACAGTGCCCCAAGGAGGAACGGGATCCGCCATCCCCAGCTCTCCAGCTGGTCGGTGGTGAGCGTGTGCTGCATCGTGATCAGGATGCCGAGCCCGAGCAGCTGGCCGCAGGTCATCGACACGTACTGGAACGACGAACCGAGCCCCCGCCGGTCGCGGGCCGACGCCTCGGTGAGGTACGTGGCACTGGCCGCGTACTCGCCGCCGATGCTCAGCCCCTGGAGCAGCCGCGCCAGCAGCAGCACCAGCGCGCCGAAGTATCCGGCCTGGCCGTAGGTCGGAGCGACGGCGATCAGGAGGGCGGCCACCGACATCATGGTGACGGTGAGCGTCAGGGCGCTCTTGCGGCCGTGCCGGTCGGCCGCGCGGCCGAGGATCCAGCCGCCGACGGGGCGCATCAGGAAGCCCACGGCGAAGATCCCCGCCGTGTTCATCAGCTGCGTGGTCGGATTGTCACCGGGGAAGAAGGAGTCGGCGAAGTAGATCGCGAAACTGGCGTAGACGAACCAGTCGTACCACTCGACGAGGTTCCCGAGCGACCCGCCGATCAGCGCCAGGCGGCGCTTCTTGCGCTCCTCCGCGGATGAGCGGGCGGACGGCGGGACCGGCGACGGGGCGGGCGTCGGGGAGGGCGGCGGGACGGGTGGCTTGGCGGCGGACGGAGGCATGGCGGCTCCAGACGGAAAGCTGGTGGTGCGGGACGGAGGCGCACCCGGCACCGCGGCGCCGGGCGGGCGGCAACCAGAGCATCGGGTCGTCCCCGCACCCGGACAAGGCCGGGCCGACAGATCTAACGTCCCGTTAAGGAAGTCCCCCTGCGTGGTCGGCGGCCGCTTGACCTCAACCGCGCTTGACGTTGGAGACTCCTGGCACGGGCACCGGAGAGACCGGAGGCCCGGGCGGAGGGACGAGCGCTATGCGTGCGACACAGGCGAGGGAGTTCGGCGGCCCGGAGGTACTGGTTCCGGTGGAGCTGCCGGACCCCGTGGCGGGGCCGGGCCAGGTGCTGGTCGCCGTGGCGGCCGTGGACACGATCTTCGTGGAGACGCAGGTGCGCGCCGGTTGGGGCCAGGGGTTCTTCCCGATCACCCCGCCGTACGTCCCGGGCGGCGGCATCGCCGGGACCGTCCGCGCCACCGGCGAGGGCGTGGACCCGGCGTGGGCCGGCCGCCGCGTCATCGCCTCGATCGGCTCCACAGGCGGTTACGCGGAGCTGGCCGTGGCCCCGGTCGAGGCCCTGGCCGCGGTGCCGGACGAGGTCTCCCTCACGGACGCGGCCGCCCTGGTGCACGACGGCGTGACGGCGACGGAGCTGCTGGCCACCACGGCCCTCCGCGCCGGGGAACAGGTGCTGGTCGTGGGCGCGTCGGGCGGCATGGGCACCGTACTGGTCCAGCTGGCGAAGGCGGCGGGCGCGCGGGTCGTCGGCGTGGCGCGCGGCGAGCACAAGACCGCCCTGGTACGGGAGCTGGGCGCGGACGCCGTCATCGACGCGGCCGCGCCCGACTGGGTGGAGCGGGCCCGCCGGGAGCTCGGGGGCGGGGGAGCGGACGTCGTCCTGGACGGGGTGGGCGGTGAGATCGGCCTGGCCGCGTTCTCCCTCGTCGCGGACGGCGGCCGGTTCTCGGCCCACGGCGCCCCCACGGGCGGCTTCGCCCCGGTGGACCGGGCGGGCGCGGAAGCCAGGGGCGTACGGCTGCTCGGCATCGGGGACGTCCAGTTGACGGCTCCGCGGCACGCCGCGCTCGCCGGTGAGGTCCTCCGGTCGGCGGCCAGGGGCGATCTCCACCCGGTGATCGGCGGCACGTTCCCGCTGGAGCGGGCGGCCGCGGCCCACGAGGCGATCGAGTCACGGAAGCTGCTGGGCAAGGCGGTGCTCACCGTCTGACGCGGGACGGCCCCGCAGCGGAATGCGGGGCACAGGGGATGTAACGCGAACGGGCGGGGGACGGGCGCGGAGCGCCGGACGCGGGCCCCGGCCGGCGTGTCAGAGTGACGTATGACCACCCTCGCCCAGCTTCGCAGGACCGCTCTCTCCCTCCCGGGTACCAGCGAGCGCGTCACCTCCGCCGGCCTGGTCTCCTTCACCGTGTGGGACACGTGGCTCGCTTCGGCGGACCAGGACGGACGCGTCCGGCTGCGCCTCCCGCCGGCCGAGGGCGACGAGGTGACGGGCGCCGAACTGCTGGCGATGCACGGAGTGGGCCCGAAGGCCGTGCGCGTCCTCGCCGAGACCCTCGCTGCGACGGGGCGCCGGCTCGGGGGATGACCCCAGGGCCCGGGGCCGGCCCCGGACCCGGCCCGGCACGCCCGTGAGGAGCAGGGGTTTCCTCGCCCGGAGCGGGGCAGACGCAGCCCAGTACCACCGATGGGAACCGAGCGAGGAGAACCGCCATGTCCAGCGCTTCAGAGCCGGAACTTCCGGCTCCCGTACCGGAGAAACGCGACGCCGTGACCCCGGACCTGCCTCCGGCCGGTTCAGGCGCTCCCGACCTTCCGGGCGCCGGGTCCGACGGGCCACGGCCCGACGAAGCCGAGGAGAAGGGGGCGGAGAAGGCGACGGAGGAGGGCACGGGCACGGGAGCCGGTTCCGGAGGTGCCGGGGCCCAGGAGCCTCCTGACTAGGGGGGCCGGTCGGCCCCCGGCCACGCCCCCGCGCACAGGCGGAGGGGCGCGGCCGGGGGCGGTCAGCGGGCCAGGAGGTCCTCGAGGAACCCGTCGGCGTCGAAGGTCTCGGAGCCCGGTGCGGTGACGGCGTACGTCTCCTCGAGGAAGCCCTTGACCGCGCGGGCGTTCACGAGGAGGACCACGCCCTGCCCTCCGGCGGAGTCGCGCAGGCCGACGCGGATCTCCTCGCCGCCGGCCGTCCGCTGCGGTCGGAAGGTGACGTCTCCCTCGCCCACCGGGCGCTGGAGGCCCTCGGCCAGCATCTGGCGGTCGAAGCACCAGTACGGCAGGACCGTTTGCCCGGCGAAGAACTGTGCCCGCACGGCGTACGGGTCGGCGCTGTCGTAGGAGAAGCGGCCGAGGAGCGGTACTTCGTCCCCGTCCGCGTCGTTCAGGCGTACGGCGATCAGAGCGGACACTCGGGACAGCAAGGCGGGCCTCCGGGACTGGGCTACTCGTCCGCCCCCGTATGCCCCGTCTCGGCGAGCGCACGCTGCGCTGTCCGAACGAACTCCGGCACCGAGGTCCGACGCGCGCCGCCGCGGCCGGGTCAGACGATCTCGGTGTCGTAGAAGCAGAAGTGGTCCTTGATCGCGGCGACGCCCGGTTTCGGGTCCGCGTACGCCCAGACGAGGTCAGTGGCCCCGGGCACGGACCAATATCCGGCGTCCCCCTTGAACGGACAGTGCGTGCGGCCGTCGGACGAGGTCAGCAGGTCGGTGCGGACGTCCTCGGGCGGCAGGTAGTACCGGGGCGGGCAGCCCGTCTCGCGCAGCACCAGGGGCCGCCGGCTCTCGGCCAGGACCTGCCCGTCCTTCACGACGCGCACGTGCTCGGTGCCCTGCTCGATGGTGATGTCGTGTCCACGTGTCATACGTCCCTCAGCGCGCACGGCCGGAGAATTCTTCCCCCACGGCCCCACGGCCCCACGGCCCCACGGCCCCACGGCCCCACGGCCCCACGGCCCCACGGCCCCACGGCCCCACGGCCCCACGGCCCCGCCGCCCCGCGGCCCCGCGGCCCGGATACGAGGAGTTGGGGAAGGAAGGACCGCTCGCGCGGGTCCGGCTCTACGACGGGCGCACCGCGTGGGCCGTCACCGGGTAGGCGGAGACGCGGCAGCTGCTGGTTGGCCCCCGGCTCTCCTCCGACCGGTCCCCGCCCGACTTTCCGGTGCTGGTGCCCTGGAGGGCCGCCGCGAAGCTCGTCGCGCTCGTCGGCATGGACCCGCCCGATCATGAGGTGCAGCGCCGCATGCTCATCCCCAGCTTCTCCATGAAGCGGGTCAACTCGCCGCGGCCGGCGCCCGGACCGCCGCCCGGTCATTCCGAGCGCCTCGGCCCCGGCGATCCGCTGACCGAGCGCGAACTGATGCTCCGCAAGGAGCTGCCGGGCCGGCCGTGACGCGTTCCCCCGGTCCGGGCGGCCGCCGAAGCGGATCTTCGACATAATCGGCGCATGCCGACAAGCGCAGACCTCCCCGCCCTGCCCGTCGTCGCCCCGCACGGCGATCTGGACGCCGACACCATCGGCACGCTGACCGCCGAGATCGAATCCGCCGCGGCCGCGCACCGCGCGGTGATCCTGGATGCCAGCGGCATCACCTTCAGCGACTCCTCCTTCCTGCGCCTGATGCTCACCACGAACCAGCGGGTCGACCTGCGGATCGCCGCGCCGTCCCCCGTGGTGGCCCGACTGTTCCAGCTGGTCTGCGTCGAGGACGTCCTGCGGCTGTTCCCCACGGTCCAGGCGGCGCGCGCGGGAGCCCCGCGGTCCTGACCCCGCCGCGAGGGCGGCGCCGCGCCGCGGGAGGCGCTCTGGGGGAGGCGCTCTGCGGGAGGCGCCAGGCGCCGTACGCGAGTCGGCGCCGTCCGCCCCGGCTTGCCCACGAGCCCAGGGTCCGATTGACTCGGCTCCGCCCCCGTGACCTGGCAGGGAGTACCAGAACGCCGTGAACGCGGACATGAGGGGAGGCGGACGCCGTGGAGGGTGAGGTGCCCGGCGCCCAGCGGCACGAGGACCCGCCCCGGTTCCCGCGGGAGCTCCTCGCGGTGGATCCGGACAGCGCGCTCAACCGGCTGATGGCGGACGCCCCGTGGAACACCACCGTCCTGGGTCCGGTCGACACGTGGTGCCCGGAGCTGCGCACCGCCGTCGGCGTGTGTCTGAACTCGCCCTTCCCCATGCTCGTCATGTGGGGCCCCGACCTGGCGATGATCTACAACGACGCCTTCGTACCCATCCTCGGCGCCAAGCACCCCGCTCTGGGCGAACCCTGCGCGACGGTCTGGGCCGATGCCTGGCCGGTCGTCGGCAGCATGATCGGCAACGTCATGGCGCGGGGCGAATCCACCCACCACGAGGACCTCCGGCTGACGCTGCGCCGCCACGGTTTCGACGAGGCGGTCTACTTCACCTTCGCCTACAGCGCCATCCCCGTGGCCGGCGGCGGGATCGGCGGAGTGTTCACCGTCGTCACCGAGACCACCGGCCAGGTACTCGGCACGCGCCGGCTGCGGACGCTGCGCGAACTCGGCGAGGCCCGGTCCGCGCGGATCTCCGATGTCGCGGAGGCCTGCGCGGCCGCGGTGCGTGTCCTCGACGCCCACCGCGACGACGTGCCCTTCGGCGTCGTCTACGTGCTGGACGAGGACGGCGGCCGGGCCCGGGCCGTGGCCTCGTACGGTCTGGGCGACCCTGACGCCGCCCCGCCGCCTCTCTCGGGCCCGCTGCCGCGCACGGTCTCCGCGTCCGCGGAACACGACGCCGCCGGGGGCGCCTGGATCTGGCAGGCCGTCTCCGCCGGAGTCACGGGAACCCGTACGGGACTGGCCGGACCGGTGCCGGGATGGGCGCCGCCGCCGGACGGCGCGCCCGCCGACGCCGCGGTGGTCCTGCCCCTCGTCACGACGGCGGGCGAGCGGCCGCGCGGGGCGGTGGTCCTCGGAGTCAGCCCCGACTTGGTGCTGGACGACGCCTACCGGGGCTTCCTGAACCTCGCGGCCAGCCACCTGGCGGCGGCCGTCTCCGACGCCGGGGCCATGGCCGCCCAGCTGCGGCGGGCCGAGGAACTGGCGGAGCTCGACCGGGCCAAGACCAAGTTCTTCACCGGGGTCAGCCACGAACTGCGCACCCCGCTGACCCTGATCGCGGGACCCGCCCAGGACGCCCTCGCCGACACCCGGTACCCCCTCCCGCCAGCCCACCGCGAACGCCTGGAGATCATCCACCGCAACGCAGGGCGGCTGCGCCGGATGGTCGACACCCTGCTCGACTTCAGCCGCCTGGAGGCCGGCCGACTGGTCCTGGAACCCGTCGCGGTGGAACTCGGCGCGCTGACGCGCGGCATCGCCGGATCCTTCGCGCCGGCCGTGGAACGGATGCGGCTCCGGTTCACCGTCGACTGCCCCGCGGACCGGGGAGCCGTGCTCGTCGACCCCGTCCTGTGGGAGCGGATCCTGCTCAACCTGCTGTCCAACGCGGTCAAGTTCACGCCGGACGGAGAGATCCGGGTCGCGCTGCGGATCCGGGACGGATGGGCCGAACTGGAGGTGGCCGACACCGGCATGGGCATCCCGCCCGAGGAACTCGCGTACGTCTTCGAGCGGTTCCGGCAGGTGGGCGGGGCGGCCGGCCGGTCCCACGAGGGTTCGGGCGTCGGGCTGGCCCTGGTCAGGGAACTGGCCGAACTCCACGGGGGCGGCGTCGAGGCCGCCGGCCGCCCGGGCGGGGGAACCGCCTTCACCGTCCGCGTCCCCGCGCACCCGACCGGGGAACCGGCCCTGAACGCGCCCGCGGGCACCGTCGTCGAGGACTACGTCGCCGAGGTCGCCCAGTGGGGTGCTCCGGCTGCCGCCCCGGTCCCCGCGCCGGCTCCGGCCCCCGCGCCCACCGCGGTGCCCGCCCCGGACCACACCCCGGACCCGGTCTTCCGCGGGGGCGCCGGCGCCGGGCCGCCCGTGCCCGACGGCGAGGATGGGAGCGACACCGTGCTCATCGCCGAGGACAACGCCGACCTCCGCACCTATCTGGCCAGCCTGCTGGAGCCCGGATACCGGGTCGTCGTGGCCGCCGACGGGCACGAGGCACTGCGCCAGGCCCGCCGCCTGCGGCCCGACCTCGTCCTCGCCGACGTCATGATGCCCGGCCTGGACGGCTTCGCCCTCCTGCGCGCCCTGCGCGCCGATCCGGCGACGGCCCGCACCCCGCTGGTGTTCCTGTCCGCCCGTGCCGGGGAGGCCGCCGCGGCCGAGGGACTCGCCGCCGGGGCCGACGACTACCTGGCCAAACCGTTCTCCTCCACCGACCTGCTGGCCCGGGTCCGCTCGAACCTGAACCTGGCACGCCTGCGCAACCACGAGTCCGCATGGCGCACCGCCCTGGTCAACGCCATGCAGGACGGCTTCTTCGTCGCACGGGCCGACCACGCCGTCATCGAGGTCAACGCGGCTTTCACCCAGCTCCTCGGCTACGAGGCGCCGCACCTGCCCTGGCCCGTCCCGCACCCCTGGTGGCCGACCGCCGACCAGGACCCGGAGGGGTACGCCCTCGTGGAGGCCGCCCTGGAGACCGTCCGGGCCCACGGACACGGACGCTTCGTGCTGCCCCTGCGCCACCGGGACGGGCACCGCCTGTGGGTCGACGTCGCCCTGGACAGCCTGCACGACCGGAACGGCGACAGCGGGACGCATCTCCTGGTCGGCACCCTGCGCGACGTCACCGCGCAGCACCTCACCGCCGAACGCGACGCCGCGGTGGCCCGGTTGGCGGGACTCCTCGCCGGAGTCGACGACTGCGCGCACGTGGTGCGGGTCGGCCTGGCCGAGTTCCGCGACTGCTGGCAGGCGGAGCGCGTGTCCCTCCTGCGGTACGCCCCCTCCGGGAGCCCCGGCACCGAGGGACCGGCGGAGGTGCCCGGCCTCACCGCCACCACCGGCCCGGAGCATCCCTCGGGCCCCGCCCTGCCGCCCGGCGCCGCCGCCGAACACGCCCGCGCCGGGACCCTGTTCACCACCGCCGGTCACGGGACCCCGACCGGATCCCCGACCGGATCCCCGACGACGGTGACCGCCGTCGGCGCACCCCTGTACGACGGCGCCGACCACGCGCTGCTGTGGCTCGAATTCGACCGCCCGCGCCCCTTCACCCTCGCCGACCGCACCCTGATGGTCCAGCTCACCGGCCATCTGCAGCGGGCGCTGGGCCGCGCGCGGGTCAACGACGAGCACCGTCAGGTCGCCCTCGCCCTCCAGCGCGCGATCCTGGGTCCGGCCGACCTGCCCGCGGGGTTCGCCGTCCGCTACGAACCCGCCAGTTCCACCCTGGAGGTGGGGGGAGACTGGTACGACGTCCTCGAACTGCCCGGCCGCCGCTACGGCGTGGTGGTCGGCGACGTGGTCGGCAGCGGCCTGTCCGCCGCCACCACCATGGGGCAGCTCCGCAGCGCGGCCAGGGCCCTGCTGCTGGAGAACAACGGCCCGGCCGGGGTCCTGACGGCCCTGGACCGGTTCGCCGCACTGCTCCCCGGGGCCTTCTGCACCACCGTCTTCTGCGCGGTGATCGACCCGGAGGCCCGGAGCGCGCGCTACAGCAGCGCCGGCCACATGCCCGGCCTCGTCGCCGAACCGGACGGAACCGTCCACCGGCTCTACGCCGCCCAGTCCGTGCCGCTCGCCGTCGTCACCGGCCGAGAACGCCCTGAGGCGACGGCCGCGATCCCCGACGACTCCACCGTCCTGCTCTACACGGACGGTCTGGTCGAGCGCCGGGGTGAGGTCATCAACGTCGGCATCGACCGGGCGGCCACCGCCCTCAAGGGGGCCTTGAGACTGGCACCCGATCTCGTCGCCGACCACATCTGCACCGCCCTGCTCGGTGACGAGCACCACGAGGACGACGTGGCCCTCCTCGTCTACCGCTCCGGCCACCGGTTTCCTCGCCGACCCGGCGAACACCGCCCGCCCGGCGGGGAAGCGGTGCCGGAGTGACGCCGGACCGCGTCCGTGCGGCCGCCCGCGCACGCACCGCGCCCGTACACACACCTCACAGGAAACCGTCACACGAGAGCAGGAATGGGCCGGGCCGACCGCCGTTCTCCATGACATGACTGTGGGATCGGCACTCCACGCATCCGGCCCCGGGAACCAGATCGACGCCACCATGCTCCTCGCCCGGGAGGCCGCTGCCGCCGGGCTGCGGTCCGCCTGGTTCGGGCAGACTTCGGCGCCGACTCCGCGCAGCTCGCGGCGATCGTCGGCCGGGAGGTGCCGGGCCTGGAGGTCGGCACCTCCGCGATTCCGATCTTCGGCCGCCACCCGCTGCTCGTCTCCAGCCAGGCCCAGACCGCGCAGGCGGCGACGCACGGCCGCTACCACCTCGGACTCGCCCTCGGCACCAAGCTCCTGATCGAAGCCGGCTCGGCATCCCCTTCGAACGGCCCGTCGTCCGGCTCCGCGAAGTCCGAGCCGTTGGCGCTGCCCTCACCGCACTACGGCAGTTGACCGAGACCGGCACCGCGGACTGACACGGCGAACTGCTCACCGCGACGACGCCGCTTCCCGCGCGGGTGCCCGGAGCCGAGGCGGGCGTACCGCTGCTGGTCGCCGCGGATCGTGGCGATGGTCCACGGCGTGGTCACCGACGACGCCGAGTCCGCACACCGGACGGCTGTCGAACAGCTCGCGTTCTACGAGCAGTTCCCGCCCTACGCCCGGGTCCTGGAACCCGCCGGCGCCGCGCGGGCCGGCGACGTGGCCGTGATCGGCGACCCGAACGGAGAGATCCGGTCAAGCTGGATGGCCGTTCGGTGAACCGCGCGCGGCGGGCCGCAGGTCAGCGGGCTCATCGGGGCACGCCGACCCGGTGATCACCCCCTGTTCGCGGGCAGCTACGCAGCGAGCGCACCCCGCGTGAGCTGGCCGAACGACCATTCGGTTACCGCTATGCGGACGTTGTGTCCGTAAGTCGACCACGCGGGTGTAACTTCCCTTTGGATCCGACAAGCTTGCTGGCATCTGAACGCGGAATCGAAAAGAAGAATCGCGTTCAACCAACGAATCGAAAGTGAGCTTGTCGTGCGTTACCGTGTCGCCGCTGTATCCGCCTCTGCCCTCCTCTGTCTCGCCGGCGCCGCCGGTCTGGCCGAGGCCCAGCCTGCGAGCCTGTACGCCCCCTCCGCCATGGTCTTCACCGTCGCACAGGGGGACGACGCGACGGCCACCGTCGTCCGGGCGTCCACGCTCAGCTGCGCTCCGAGCGCCCGCGGGACGCACCCCGACCCCAAGGCCGCCTGCGCGGCCCTGAACGCCGCCGCCGGAACGTTCGACCGCCTGCTCGCCGCCCCGAACCCGGACCGTGCCTGCCCGATGCACTACGACCCCGTCACGGTCACCGCCGACGGCGTGTGGCAGGGCAGCCGCGTCGCATGGAAGCACACCTTCTCCAACGCCTGCGTCATGTCCGCGACCCTGAACGGGAACTCCGTCTTCGCGTTCTGATCCCGGTCGCGGGACAGGTCCGGGCCGCGTCGTCGCGGCGGGGCGGCCCAGGCACATCGGCATGGATGGCCTGAAATAGACTGTTTCGGTGACCGAGACCCCCGTGCCTCCCTGCCCCGCCTGTTCGAGCGCCTACGCCTACGAGATGGGCGCGCTCCTGGTCTGCCCCGAGTGCGCGCACGAATGGCCGCTCAGCGCCTCGGATTCCGGCGAGACCGCAGGGGAGCGGGTCGTCAGGGACGCCGTCGGCAACGTGCTCTCCGACGGAGACACCGTGTCCGTGGTGAAGGGTCTGAAGGTCAAGGGCAGCCCGTCGGGCATCAAGGCGGGCACCAAGGTGCGCAACATCCGCCTGGTCGACGGTGTCGACGGGCACGACATCGACTGCAAGATCGACGGCTTCGGTGCCATGCAGCTCAAGTCCAGCGTGGTCAGGAAGGTCTGACCCGCCCGCGAGTCCGCCGTATCGCCGCGGCCCCGCCGGGCCGGTCGAAGAACGTCCGCCCGAAGCCGAAGCCGAAGCCGAAGCCGACGCTGAGGGTGAGCGAGGCGGGGCTTGGCACCGAGCGCGACACCCGTGCCGGTGGCCCGGGACCCCGGCGGGGCGATGTCCTCGCCGACCTGCTCGCCCCGGGTCATCCGCCCGGCGGCGGTGCTCCAGCGGAGCGGCGGGCACCGCCGATCACCGGATCGACGACGGCGACCCACGACTGGTTCAGCTCCGAGACGTACCGGCCGCCGCGGGTGTCCTGGGGGACGAAAAGCCGCGGGCCGGCGGAACCGCTGTATTCGGGCGGCAAGCCCGGCGTGCGGTGGGGCGGGGGAGTGGATCAGACCTTGCCGAGGTCCGAACTCAGCCACCGCTCCGGACGCATGTGGAACACGATCTGCTCGCCGTGGTCCTTCCAGGCGAAGTCGACGTACGCGTCCACCTTCTCCGCCGGCAGGTACCGCGAGGAGATCTCCACCAGCTGCTCGCGCAACGCCGGTTGCTCCGACACGACGGAGCCCTCGACCGACACGTAACGGATCGTCGGTTCCACACGGTCGACCAACAGGCTGAACCGGCCCGCGGCCCGGATCAGTTCGGCCTTGCGGGAGTCCCGGCCGGTCATGACCCAGAGGTCGCCGCCGGGAGCGTACTGGTACCAGATCGGCACCGTCAGCGGGGCACGGTCGCCGCCGGGGCCCGCGCTCACGGCGAGCGCGGCCACATGGGGCTCGGCGAGGAAGAGCTCACGGTCGGTTCGGGTCAGGGCCACGGCATGCTCCTTCGACGGGGGAGAAACCTACGCGGGGACAACGACGCTCCGTCCCCCGGCAGTTCCCGGATTCACCCGCGCGGCCCATCGCCGACGTCTCGCCCGCCGTGGGGCAGGGTCCGAGCGTGCGGGGAGCGTCCTGACCGCCTTCGCGGTGTCGGCGACGGGTCAGGACCGTGCCGCCGCCTTGCCCTCCACGGTGGCGGAGGCCGCCGCGGCGTCGGCCGCCGACTCGTTCGGCGCGGGCCGGGGCGCGGTGTACATGACCGACCCCTGCTTGTTCTCCTTCTCGACGGCACCCTTCCTGGCGAGGGTCTCCAGGGTGTTGCGCACCACCTGGGTGGAGGCCGGGCGTCCCGGGTGCGCCTCGGCCATGGCCGAGGTGACCTCGCTGACCATGCGGGGCTCCGCGGCGCCGACCAGGAGGGCCAGGACCAGCTCGCGCAGCGGGGGCTCCGTCGTGGTCGCCGGCGCCGGGGCGGCGGCCGTGGTGGAGGCCGCGGGAACAGCCGGGACGGTCGGGGCCGCCGCTGCCGCCGGGGCCTTCTTGGGCCGTGCCGCCTTCTTGGCGACCGTCGCTCCGCCGGTGGCCTTCCGAGCCCGCCGCGGCCGGGGCACGGCCTCCTTCGCCGGCGTTCCGACGGTCGCCACCGACAGGGCGGCCGTCACGATCGCGGGCGTCCGTACGGGCTGCGCGGGAAGGTGGCCGCCCGCTCCGTCCGCGGCCGCGGACGCCGCTCCCTCCGAGCCCGGGGGCAGCGCGCCCTGCATGCCGCAGAGCCAGCTCTCGTCGGCCTTCAGCTGCCGCAGACGCGCGTCGAGTTCGGCGATCCGGGCGGAGGCGGCTTCCTGTTCCTTGCGGTTGGTCTCGAGATCGACGGCGAACCGCTGCGCGTACAGGCTACGGATGGGTGTGGTGTCCGGCTCGTTGGCCATGGCGGCTCACTCTCCTCATACCTCACGGTGTTGCTGCGGGATGCTACTCGCCCCCGGACGGCCGCAGTTCCCTCCCGGGGCGATCCGCCACCCTGTTCTGACGTTCGGAAACCCGAGGTCCCGGGCGCCGCGTACCAGTCCGCCGCACCCGTCCACCGCACCCGTCCGCCGCACGCGGTCGAGCGCCCCGCCGCGCGTTCCGCGCACCCGGATCGCCGCGTCGTGCGTTGCACGGGACGCTTCGTCCGGTCACAGAGTGGTTGAGACCACTTGTCCCCGTGTTTAAGTCGTTCTAGCCTCCTCCCAGTTGTGCAGTACGGAACAGGCGTTGCGCATGACGCAACGCACTCGCACTCTTCTCCTGGGGATCGCCAATGAAGCTCCGCTCCCGCATAGCCGCACCTGTCGCCGCGTTCGTCCTCGCCGGGCTCACCGCCACCGCCTGCGCCCCCCAGACCGCCGCCAATGACGCCTCGAAGGACGAGAAGTCCGGCACCCTGCGCGTCTGGCTCTTCCAAGAGGTCAACAACGACCCGAAGAAGAAGGTCGTGGACCAGGCGATCGCCGCCTTCACACAACAGCACGGGGATGCCGAGGTCGAGGTCGAGTACATCCCGGTCGAGACCAGGGCCCAGCGGATCAAGGCCGCCTTCAACGACCCGAAGAGCGCACCCGACCTGATCGAGTACGGCAACACCGACACCGCCGGATACGTCAAGGACGGCGGGCTCGCCGACATCAGCAAGGAGTTCGGTGACTGGGCGGAGGCCAAGGACACCGATCCCACCGCCACCCGGTCGGTCACCGTCGGCGGCAAGGTGTACGGCGCCCCGTTCTTCGTCGGCGTACGCGCCCTCTACTACCGCACCGACGTCTTCACGGAGCTCGGGCTCCAGCCCCCGAAGACCCAGGCCGAGCTGGTCTCCACGGCCAAGAGGATCCGCCAGGCCAAGCCCGAGCTGTACGGCATCGCCGTCGGCGGCGCGTACACCTACGGAGCGATGCCGTTCATCTGGGCCAACGGCGGTGAGCTCGCCGAGGAGAGCGGCGGCACCTACACCTCGGCGATCGACAGCGCCGCCGCGCGCAAGGGCATCGAGACGTACACCTCGCTCTTCGGCGACGACAACTGTCCGGCCGCCAAGTGCGCCGCCATGGGCGGCAACGCGACCGTCACGGCGTTCGCCTCGGGCACCGCGGCCATGGCCATCGGCGGTGACTTCAGCCACCAGGCCGTCGAGGCAGGCGCGGTCAAGGGCAAGTACGCCGTCGTCCCGCTGCCCGGTGTCAAGGAGGGCGAGATCGCCCCCGCGTTCGCGGGCGGCAACAACATAGGCGTCCTGAAGAGCAGCACCCACCGCACCCTGGCCGTCGACCTGATGAAGAGGTTCGCGGGCAAGGACGCCCAGCGGGGGCTGTTCGACGCGATGGGCTTCCTGCCCACCTACACCGACGTCCGGGCCGAGGTGGCGAAGAAGGACCCGTTCGTCGAGCCGTTCGTCCGGACCCTCGCGGCGGGCACCAAGTTCGTTCCGGCCTCCTCCGGATGGGGCCAGATCGACGCCTCGACCGTCCTGCCGACGATGTTCCAGGAGATCGTCAGCGGCAAGAAGGACGTGGCCGCCGCCTCCGGTGACGCGGCGAAGAAGATGAACACGGCCTTCTCCGACGCCGGCTGACCGGGCCCGTCGACATGAAGCACGAAGCGACGGCCGCCCTGCCGAAGGCGGTCCCCGAGAAGACCGCCCCGGCCACCGCCCCCGCCCCCGTCCCTCCACCCGTCACCCCGCCCGAGCGGGCTTCCGGAGGGCGCCACGGCAGCCGCTGGACGCCCTGGCTCTACCTCGCACCCGCACTGGTCGTACTCGCCGCGCTGCTCGTCTACCCGATCTACCAGCTCGGCCTGATCTCCTTCCTCGAATACACCCAGGCCCAGGTCAGCGGCGGCGAACCCACCACCTTCAAGGGCCTCGGCAACTACCGGACCCTCTTCTCCGACAGCCAGTTCTGGGAGGTCCTGCTGGCGACCGTCGTGTTCGCCGCCGCCTGCGTGGTCACCACGCTGGGCGTCGGCTGCGCGCTCGCCGTTCTGCTGACCCGGGTCAGGGCGCTCCCCAGGCTCGCCCTGATGCTGGCCGCGCTCGGCGCGTGGGCGACGCCCGCCGTCACCGGCTCCACCGTCTGGGTCTTCCTCTTCGACCCCGACCACGGCCCGGTCAACCGCATGCTCGGCCTCGGAGACTTCTCCTGGACGTACGGACGCCACAGCGCCTTCGCACTCGTCCTCTTCGAAGTCGTCTGGTGCTCGTTCCCGTTCGTGATGGTGACCGTGTACGCGGGCATCAAGGCGATCCCCTCCGAGGTACTGGAGGCCGCCTCGCTGGACGGCGCCTCCCAGTGGCGGACCTGGCGCTCCGTCATCGCGCCGATGCTGCGGCCCATCCTCATCGTCGTCACCATCCAGTCGATCATCTGGGACTTCAAGGTCTTCACCCAGATCTACGTGATGACCGCCGGCGGGGGAATCGCCGGACAGAACCTCGTCCTTAACGTGTACGCGTACCAGAAGGCCTTCGCGTCCTCGCAGTACAGCCTGGGCTCGGCGATCGGCATCGTCATGCTGCTGATCCTCCTGACCGTCACCCTCGTCTATCTGCGCCTCATGCGACGTCAGGGAGAAGAACTGTGAGCCGCACCGTCACACCGGCCGTTCCCCCCACGCCCACGCCCACGACCGGGGCCGCGTCCACGACCGGGGCCGGAGCCGCCACCGGAGCCGGTGCCTCCACGGCTCCGACCGGCAGGCTCCGCGTCCGCCGCCCGTGGCGGCTGGCCGCCGAGGCGTCCGCGCTCGTCGTCGCGGTGGTCGTGGCGTTCCCGCTGTACTGGATGGTGCTCTCCGCCTTCAAACCCGCCGGTGAGATCCAGTCGACCGAGGCGCGCCCCTGGACGCTGTCCCCGTCGCTCGACTCGTTCCGCCGGGTGTTCGAGCAGCAGGAATTCGGGCGCTACTTCCTCAACAGCCTCTTCGTCGCGGGATCCGTGGTCCTCGCGTCCGCGCTGATCGCCTTCCTCGCGGCGACGGCGGTCACCCGTTTCCGCTTCAGGTTCCGGACGACCCTGCTCATCATGTTCCTCGTCGCGCAGATGGTGCCGATCGAGGCCCTGACGATCCCGCTGTTCTTCCTGATGCGGGACACCGGCCAGCTCAACACGCTCTGGTCGCTGGTCCTGCCCCACATCGCCTTCTCACTGCCGTTCGCCATCTGGATGCTGCGCGGCTTCGTGAAGGCGGTTCCCGAGGCGCTGGAGGAGGCCGCCTGCATCGACGGCGCGAGCCGCACGCGCTTCCTGTGGCAGATCCTCTTCCCCCTCGTCTTCCCGGGGCTCGTGGCGACGAGCGTCTTCTCCTTCATCTCCACCTGGAACGACTTCCTCTTCGCCAAGTCGTTCATCATCAGCGACACCTCCCAGTCCACCCTCCCGATGGCGCTGCTGGTGTTCTTCAAACCGGACGAGAACGACTGGGGCGGCATCATGGCCGGCTCCACGGTGATGACGGTGCCGGTGCTGGTCTTCTTCGTACTCGTCCAACGCCGCCTGGTGTCCGGCCTCGGCGGCGCGGTGAAGGACTGAGCCGGGCCACCGGCCGCCGGGGTCGTTCACCCGGCCCGCCCACCGAAGTCGATCACCGGGGCGCGGCCCTGCGCCCTTCGTGCCTCCCCGCGCCCCGGTGGGCCGCCGTTGACAGCTGACCGGCCACGTGCGAAAAAGACGAGTAGGCCGTGTTCGGCCACATGTCCCCTCCTCGACGCGACGTACTACGCCTCGCGGCCCGGCCGCCACCGCGCGCCCCTGCGAACCGGGCCGAGCCCGCGCGAAGCACCTCCACGCGCACCAGCCGAACGGTCGGCATGCCACCACATACGTGAACGGACGGCCCTCCCTTGACCATGATTCCCGGATCCCGTGTCGCGGGGCGGACCTGGACGGTCCGCCTGACCGGCCACGGAGACCACACCGTCTCCGTCTCCTGCAGCGTCGAGGCGTGCCGCATGCCGCCCCGGTCGAAGGACATCGCGGCCATGCGGCGCTTCGCCGCCGAGCACGTTCGCGCGCACGCCCGGCTCGCGACGGTCCGCCCCAACGCCGCGTGTGCCTGCGGGGCCGCCGGATGCGCCTTCCACGAAGACGCCCGCGCAGCCTGTTCGGGCGCCCCGCTGCTGCTCCTCGTCCACAACCCGGCCGTCGGCCAGGTGTGGACCCTCGCGGAGATCTGCCAGGCGTGCGCGCCCCTGATCTCGCACGTCACCGTCCTCGGCCGCTCCCGGCGCCCGGTCGCCGGCGGCGCCGTGCCGAACGCGTCCGCGTCCCCTTCCCCCTCTTCCTCCTCTTCCCCCTTCTCCTCCGGCTCCGCCCCGGCCGATCCTGGTCCGGCGCGGGTGTCCGTGCCCGGCGGGTTCTCCTCGCCCGAAGCGGCGCCCGAGGCCGTCGCCCGCCGACGCCCCCACACGGGGAACTCCCGCCGTCGGGCTCGCTGACCTCGGGCCGGCGAGCACGACGGCGCTACGGGGGTGTGCCGTCGTCGGCCTGCCGGGGGATGTCCGTGCCGTGGTGCCCGTGGCCGGGCCCGTCCCCGCCCCCTGTCTCCGGGCCGGTCCCGCCCTTGTTCCCGGCGGCGGGCTCGATGGTGTCCGGCGCGGCGGTTCCCGAGGCGCCGCGCGACCTGAGGTATCCGATCACGGTGTTGCCGACGGCCACGAGCGGCACCGCCACGACGGCCCCGCCGATCCCCGCGACGGTGGCGCCGGTGGCGACGGCGAGGACCACGGCCAGCGGATGGACCCGTACGGCCCGTCCGAGGATGAACGGCTGGAGCACGTGTCCCTCGATCTGCTGCACCACGAGCACGATCACCAGCGCCATGAGCGCGGTGAAGACTCCCTGGGTGACGAGGGCGACGACGACCGCCAGCGCGCCCGAGGCGACCGCACCGACCAGCGGCACGAAGGACGCGAGGAAGATCAGGACGGCGATGGGCACGGCGAGCGGCACGTCGAGGATGTAGATGCCGACACCGATGAACACGGCGTCGATCAGGGCGACGATGACGGTTCCGCGGACGTACGCGGTGAGCGTCCGCCAGGCGCGCGGCCCGGCTCCCGCCAGACCCGGACGGGCCGAGGACGGGACCAGCTTGAGCGTCCAGTCCCAGATGCGCGCGCCGTCGTAGAGCAGGAAGAGGGTGCAGAACATGGCCAGCAGCAGGCCGGTGAGGCCTTCGACCAGTACGGTCACGCCCTGCAGACCGGTGGAGGTGATCGCGCTCGTGCTGGTGCCGATGCTGTCGCTCAGCCGGTCGGCGACGTCGTTGATCTGCCCTTCCGTGACGTGCAGCGGGCTGTCGACGAGCCACTGTTTGAGCTCGCCGATGCCCTCCTGAACCCGGCCGGAGAGGGTGTCGAGGTTGTCGAGCACCTGCCAGACGACGAACCATCCGACGAGTCCGAGGACGACGAACCCGCACACGGCGGTCAGCGCGGTGGCCACCCCGCGCGGCACGCCGCGCCGCTGGAGCCGTGCGACGGTCGGCTGGAGCAGCGCGGTGATCAGGAGGGAGACCGCGAAGGCGAGCACGACCAGCCGCACCGCGCCGATCACCCGCATCAGCACCCAGACGGTGGCGGCCAGCACCAGGAGCCGCCAGCCGGCCTCGGCGGCCACGCGCACGCCCCACGGCACCGCGTCGGCGGCGTCCCGGGCCGCGATGCGGTCCGAACGCCGCTCCTCGACCTGGATGGCGTCGTCCCACGCCTCGACGTACTCCGCTTCCTGGCGGGCCTGGAGCCGGGCACGGCGGTCACTTATGCCCGCGACACCCGCCTTGGCCCGGCCGAGCCATCCGTCCGGGCCGAGCGATCGAGGTGGATTCACCACGGATTCCTTCTTTTCGTTTCGTTGCGAACTGCATGCCGGAAACCGTGATCGGCTCCCGGGCGCCGACGCGACGGCCGACTCCAGCGCGGTCTCGCGACGGCCGACTCCAGGGCGGTCTCGCGACGGCCGACTCCAGGGCGGTCTCCAGTGGCCCGGGCAGTTGCCGGGGCCACCCGGTCAGCGCCGTCGCCGGAGGGTCACCTTCCGCCGCTCCGGGCGAACTCGCGGAACAGGACGGCCAGAGCAACAGCCATGACCAGCAGATGCACCCATGCCTGGTTCACCGCAACCTCCTCGCTGGGGCGGGCTGCGCGCCACGCCCGTAACCGGCTGCCCCGCGCGTACGGACGACTGCCCGTGTCGCCGGAGCGGACCGCCTGCCGATCCGCCGCCGGACGGCGATCCCTCGACTCGACGCTGTGCAGCACGAGTGCCCCCGATGCGCCGCCTTACGCGCCGCCCGCTCGGAAGCCCGCCCGGGACGGCTGCCTCACAGGAGCCGTCGGCCGGGCCCGCGCAAAACGGCCTGCGCGGGGCACACGCCCATGGACCAGGCGCGCCCGGCCTCCCCGCGCACCGGACGGCGGCTGCCGGACGCGTCGGCGGCCGAGCGCCTGCCGCCCCCCTGGACCCCGCCGGAAACCGGAGAGACCCGATGACCGTGACCCCGTACCTCGTCTACGCCCGCGAACCCCTCCCGGCTGCCGGGCCCAGTGTCTTCCTCGCCGGGCCCACCCCGCGCGCCGACCAGCCCGCCCCGTCCTGGCGGCCCGACGCGATCGGGGAACTCGCCGCCCAGTGGGCGGGCCCGCAGCGGCTGACCGTACTGAGCCCGGAGTCCCGGGGAGGGGTCCGCGCCGCCGACTACGACGACCAGGTCGACTGGGAGACCGACGCCCGCCGGCACGCCGACGCGATCCTCTTCTGGATCCCCCGCGACCTCGCGTCCCTTCCCGGCTTCACCACCAACGTCGAGTTCGGCCTCGACGTCGGCACGGGCCGGGCCGTCCTCGGTTGTCCGCCCGACTGCCCCAACCCCGAACGCAATCGCTACCTCATTCACGTCGCCCGCCGCCACGGCGTCCCGGTCCGGGAGACCCTGCACGACACCGTGGCCGCCGCGCTCACCCTTCTCACGGCTCGGACCGCCGGATAGGCCGTGACGGTCGGTCGCCGGTCGCCGGTCGCCGGTCGCCGGTTGCCGGTCGCCGGTCGGGCCGGTCGGGCCGTTCGGGCCGAGGCCGCGGGCCGGACGTGATTCAGGCAGGCGGGGAGGGCCGTCTGGCGTCCACCAGTGCGGCCACGAGATGCGCCCGCTCGGCCATCGAGGCGATCACCAGGTACTCGTGGTCGGCGTGGGCGCCGCCGCCGACGGCCCCGAGGCCGTCGAGGGTCGGTACGCCGAGCGCGGCCGTGAAGTTGCCGTCGCTGCCTCCGCCGACCGCCCTGCCCTCGAGGCCGGGAAGCAGGCGTCCGGCCAGTGCGAAGAGCTCGGCCGATGCGGACTCGGGCATCGGGGGCCGGCCGATGCCGCCCCGTACGGTGATCCTCGCCCCGTCGAGACGCGGAGTCAGTGCCGCGAACGCGGACTCGATCCGTTCGGTCTCGTCGGCCGACTCGACCCGTACGTCGACGGTGACGGTCGCCTCCGCGGGAACGACGTTGTCCAGGGTTCCCGCGGACGCGACGGTCGGGGTGACGGTCGTGCCGACGTCGGGGCGGCCGAGTCCTGCGATGGCCAGTACCTGGTGTGACGCCTCGACCAGGGCGTTCACGCCGGCCGCGGGCTCGAGGCCCGCGTGTGACGCCCGGCCCGCGATGGAGACCTCGAACGTGCCGCAGCCCTTGCGGCCCGTCTTGAGACCCCCGCCGTCGGCAGCTCCCTCGAGTACGAGCACGGTTCCGCAGGCAAGGGCCCGTTCCTCGATGAGGGCGCGCGAGGTGCGCGAGCCGACCTCCTCGTCGGCGGACACCAGGATCTCCACGCCTGACAGGTCGTCGAGAGTCGCCAGGCCGTGCACGGCCTGCACGAGACCGCCGAGCATGTCGAAGACGCCGGGTCCGGTCACGTGCCCGTCCCGCACGGTGAACGGGCGTCGCTCAAGGGTGCCGAGCGGGAACACGGTGTCGTGGTGACCGAGGATCAGGACGTGGGGCTCGCCCCCGGCCGACCAGTGGACGTGCGGCCCGGCTTCGCTCTCCACCAGCTCGGCGTGCCCGCCCAGGCGGCTCTCGATGACGGCGGCGACGGCTTTGGCCGAGGACGTCAGGGCGTCGGCGTCGCGCGAGGGGGACTCGACCTCGACGAGCGTCCGGAGGTCCTCGATCATCGCGTCCACACTCACGCCGGCGGCCTTTTGCATGCTCATGCCGAAAGGGTAGCGGGCGGGCCCGCCCCGTTCGGCGGCGGTCGGCCGGCGTACGGATCACCGCCTCGTGCGGCGTCTCTCCATGAACACGCCGAGGGCGGCACACGCCACGAACGCGACCGTGAGGACGCCCCGGAGGGCCACCGCGCCCCGGCGGCGGCCGGTACCCGCGGTCTCAGCGCCAGGACGGGTGACCCTCGGAGGCGCCGTCGGCGGTGAGGGCGCGTTCGCCGGTCTTGTCCGCGCGGATGGCCCAGACCACCGGCTTCTCGTACGGGCCGCGGACGAAGGCGACCCAGCCGCCGTCGACGGACCAGGCCGGGTCCATCTCGTGCGCACCGGTGGCCACCAGGGCGCGGTCGTCGGCTCCGTCCGCGGCCACGAGACGGATGTCGCCCTGGGTGCCCTGGCCGGAGGTGCCCGCGGTGTAGGCGAAGGTACTGCCGTCCGGGGACCACACGGGGTCGAGCGCCGGGTGGGGCAGCCTCGTCACCTGCTCGGGGGCGCGGCCCGGTGCCGCCGGGTCGACCAGGTGGATCTGCCAGTTCTCGGGCTCGGTCTGCAGGCAGACGGCGATGCGTTTGCCGTCCGGCGACCACGCCGGATCCTCGACCGGGCCGGTGCCCGCGGTGAGTTGCTGAGCGGCGCCGTCGGAGACGTTCACCGCGAACAGCTGCTGGACGCCGTCCTTCTTTCGCAGCACGGCGAGCCGGGTGCCGTCCGGCGACCACGTCACCCTGCCGCCTGCGATGGGGGCGATCCGCCGCGCGTTCGAGCCGTCGGCGTTCGCCGTCCAGACGGACGCCCCCTCGGACGTGGTCCGCGTGAAGGCGAACGACGTGCGGTCGGGGGACCACTGGGGCAGGACGTCGCAGGCCCTCCCCGGGACGAGCCGGCGGGGCGTGTCCGTCGCCGCGTCGCGGCGTGAGATCACGCCGTGACACGTCGCGGGCCAGCCGGGGGCGGTGTCCTGACGGATCAGAAGCGGGTCGGTCGGGAAGGGTGCCGGAGTCGGCGCGGCGCTGCCGCTGGGGGTGGGAGTGGGGGCACCCGGCTTGGCACCGTCGTCGGAGGACCCGTTCCAGGGTTGCCAGAGGAACAGGCCCCCGATCGCGAGAGCGGCCAGGAGCGCCGCCCCGACCACCGCGCGGCGGCCGCGCCGGGGTCCGGCCCTGCCCCGGACCGCAGGCCGCTCCGTGTCCGGCCCGCCGGGCACGGTGACGGCCTGCCACGCGTCCGCGCCGCCGGGACCGTGTCCGGGGTCGGCGCCGGGTCCGGACACGGGTCCGGCCGAGGAACCGCTCGCGGGGACGGGTACGGGGACGGATCCGGGTACGTCGGTCGCGGTGGGGGCCGGAGCGGCCGCACCGGCCGGTCGGCCGGCGGACCCGGACCCGGACCCGGACCCGGAGCCGGTCGCCGTGGTCGCGGGGCGCGTGGGTCGCGTACGGGGGTCGGGAGTGGCCGGAGCGCCGGCCCGCGGATCGGGTGTGGCCGTGGCCGCGGTCTGCGGGGTCGTCGCGGGGACTTCCGGCGCCGGTACGGGCCACGGGGTGTCCGGCCCGTCCCGTACGTCAGCCGTACCCGGCTGCTCCGCCGGGTCGTGCCGCGGGAGCAGCTGCGTGGCCTCGTCCGGCAGCCAGCCGTCACCGGCCGGGTGGCGGACCGTCAGCCGGCCGAGGAACGCCGTCGGGGTGGGCCGCGCCCCGGGGTCCTTGGACAGACAGGCGGCGATGGCCTCGCGGAGTTCGTCGGGGATGGCGGCCAGGTCCGGTTCCTCGTGCACGACCTTGTAGTGCCGGGCCGCCGACGGGCCGTCGCCGAAGGGGGAGCAGCCCGCGGCCTGGGCGAGCACCACTCCCAGGGCGAACATGTCCACCGCGGGAGTGACGATGCCACTGGTGAGCTGCTCCGGCGCCAGGAATCCCGGCGTGCCGATCTGCAGCCCGGTCTGGGTCAGCGCCGTCCCGTCGAGAGCGCGCGCGATGCCGAAGTCGATGACGCGCGGCCCGTCCTCGGCGACGATGATGTTCGCGGGTTTGAGGTCGCGGTGGATCACCCCGGCCCGGTGGATCGCCTCCAGTGCCTCGGCGAGACCGGCGGCCAGGACCGTCAGCGTGTCCACGGGGAGCGCCCCGACGCGGGCGAGGACCGCTTGCAGGGTGGGGCCCGGTACGAAGGCCGTCACCAGCCAGGCCGGATCGCCTTCCGGCTCTGCGTCGACGACCGGCGCCGTGTGGAATCCGCCGACCCGCCGGGCGGCCGCCACCTCGGCGGCGAACCGGCGCTTGAAGCCGGGCTCCGTGCTCAGCTCGGGACGTACGACCTTGACGGCCACCGCGCGGCCGGACCGGGAACGGCCCAGGTAGACCACGCCCATGCCCCCCTGGCCGAGCCGTCCCACCAGCCGATAGCGGCCCTCGCCTACCGAGATGGGATCGCCCGTTTCGAGCGGCTTCATGTTTCCCCCGTTTCGAACCCCGTGCCGTGACAGCATCTCCCTACCTGCCGCGCCGCGTACCCGTCAAGCGGAGCCGTGCGGTCCTCGGTGTGGGTCGTGGGGCAGCGGCGTGCGGGCTGGCGCAGCCGGTGTGCCCGGCGCCCGACCGGGGTCGGTCCAGGGCTCGACGGGATCCGGTCGCTCCGCCACGGGGAACCGGCCGCGGCGACTTCCGGTCACGGCTCGTCGGGGCAGCCGGTCGGGGCAGCCGGTCGGGGCTCGGTGGCGGTGCTGGTCGGGGCTCGGCGGTAGCCGGTCAGGGCTTGGTGGCGGTGAGGACGCCGATCTTGTCGAGGCGGTGTTCTGGATTGTTCTGCGCGTCCCGCCAGAAGTTGCCCGCCGCGTCGTCCTCCGGCGTGAGGCAGGTGGTCACCGTGATCATCGCCCGGGTAGGCGCCGCGCCGGGAGAGCCGGGTACCGCGGCGCGCTGCGCGGCCATCGAGGCCTGCGCGCGGAAGGACGTCGTCCGGGTCGCGGTGATCGTGTACTGGTACGTCACGCCGCCGGCCGTGACGAACACGGACGCGCCCGTCGGCAGCGACGGCAGGGCCCGCAGCGGCCCGCCCGCAGTGATCCGGTGCCCGGTCACGATGTAGTTGCCCACGTCGCCGGGTCCGACCCCGCCGCCGGGACCGTACGGGCTGGCCGCGCCCCCCTGGTCCTGGATCCGGGTGCCCGGCGCGTCGTCGGGGCTGCCCGGGTACGGGATCACGGGCAGCCCGGACACCCCGATGGCGGGGATCGACAGCGAGGCCGTCTGTACGAGCGCGGCGGCCCGGGCGGGCGCGGAGGCGGACCCGGACGGGAACGCGGGCGCGCTCGGAGCCGCCAGCAGGACGACGAGCGCGGCGCCGGCGAGAGCCGCGGGCATGGTACGGGAGGCGAGGAACGGCATTCGGGTCATGGCGGCGTCCATGGGTCGGCCGGGCCGCGCGGGGTCAGTCAGGCCCGGTTGGCCCTTCCAGCGTCGCACGCGGCAGCGGATGCGGCAGCGGCAGAGCGGCACCGGCCCGCCGGGACCCCGGGCCGCTTCGTGACGGCCACCACCCGATGATCCCCTGCTGCCGCCCAGGGCCGGTACCACCGGATGCGCCGCTCGGCCGGATGTACGGTGCCCAGGCTGCCACCGGCCGCCCAGTAGAGCCAGACCAGGCCGACCGCCGCTGCCACGGCAGAGGGGCAAGGCCGGTCCGTGCGCGGGCCGTTGCCGACCCGCAGGCGAGAGCCCGGCCGGCGGCGCCGCGGGCAGGCGGGGATGGCATGGGCCAGCCCCAGCCCCATGCCGAGGAAACCGCACTCCATCAGCAGCCCCTCCCACGCCGGCACACCCGGATCCCCGGCCCCACCCCCGCCACCGCCATCGCCCCGCGAGTCACCGCCCGCGTCCAGGAGCGCACCGATGACGCCGAACGGCAGGAGCGAGACGAGGAACCCCGACCCCACTCAGGCGCCAGAGCGCGACCGGCGCCCCCGGTATCCGCTTCCCCCACGGCCGCAGCAGGGCGAGCGCCGGCGTGATGCCGATCGCCGCCATGCCGATCGCCGCTATGCCGATCGTGACGGTGTTGAGGGCCAGCCACTCCGCCACGCCGAACCCCCGGCCGGCGGGGAGCACCCCGACGAGGGAGCCGACCACCCACAACACCATGATCAGGAGGTACGGGGTCAGCGCCAGCGCCGCCCCGCAGGCCGCCCGCCGGCCACACCTGTCCCATCGGTCCATTCGAACTCCCCCTCCAGCAGCAGGAATTCCATGCTCCAACGCCACCGGGCCCGGCCACGTCCCCCACCGGAGCGATCGGTCTCCCCCGCCCGGGGGAGAGCGCCGAAGGGGAGATCGTGCCGGTCCGCGACCACCGGGATTCGCGATCATGGCCGGATGTGTCTCCCCAGCCCCGGAACGCATCACGAATGATCCCTCGCCGCACGCCACCCGTGGCTTACGATCTCGGCGGACGGTCTCGTCCCGCGACCGCCGCACGCCCCGCACTCGTGGAGGTCAACCGTGTTCCGGACGGCCAGAGGAAACCGCAGCAGCTTCCGCATCCGCACCGCAGCCGGCGCCGCCGCGGCGTGCGCGCTCCTCGTCGCGGGCTGTTCCTCCGGTGGCGAGGGGGCCGGTGAGGCGGCCGGCGGGGTCCCCGTCGTCGAGAAGGGCCACCTGACCACCTGCACCCACCTGCCCTACCCGCCGTTCCAGTTCGAGCAGGACGGCAAGGTCGTCGGTTTCGACGTGGCCCTGGTCGACCTTGTCGCGAGCAGGCTCAAGGTCGAGCAGAAGATCCTCGACACGCCCTTCGAGAACTTCAAGACGGGCGCCTTCCTGAACTCCGGCGAGTGCGACCTCGCCGCGGCCGGCATGACCATCACCGACGAGCGCAAGAAGAACGTCGACTTCTCCGTCCCGTACTTCGACGCGACGCAGGCGCTCCTCGCCACCAAGAAGAGCGGCGTCACCTCCCTCGCCGACGTCAAGGCCACGTCGAAGAAGCTGGGAGCCCAGGCCGAGACCACCGGCGAGAGCTACGCCAAGGCCCAGGGCTTCGACCCGGTCGCCTTCGAAAGCTCGGACGCGGTGCTCAACGGGCTGCGCACGGGGCAGGTCGACGCGGTGGTCATCGACTACCCGGTCGTCCAGGGATGGCTCAAGGACCCCAAGAACGCCGCCGAGTTCGCGCTCGGACAGAGCATCGAGACCGGTGAGCAGTACGGCTTCTCGGTGAAGAAGGGCAACACCGCCCTCGTGGCGGCGATCGACAAGGCGATCACGGACGCCAAGGCCGACGGCACCTACAAGAAGCTGTACGAGCAGTGGATCGGGCCGCTGCCCCAGGCCACGCCGTGACGTCCCGCCTGACCCGGCGGCAGCGGCGCCGGATCTCGCAGGGCATCCAGTACGCGGTCTTCGTCGCCGTGCTGGTCCTGATCGGTGTCCTTGCCGACTGGGACCGGCTCCAGAACCAGTTCGCGCAGAAGGACCTGGCACTCCGCCTCTTCCCGGAGATCATCACCACCGCTCTGCGCAACACGGTGATCTACACGATGTCCGGGTTCCTGCTCGGCCTGGTGCTCGGCCTGGTCATCGCGATGATGAGGCTGTCCTCGGTAGCCCCCTACCGGTGGGTCGCGAGCGTCTACATCGAGCTGTTCCGGGGCCTCCCCGCCCTGCTGATCTTCATCTTCGTGGGCGTGGCGGTACCGCTGGCGTTCCCCGGCACCGAGATCCCCGGCGGTACGTACGGCAAGGTGGCCCTCGGTCTCGGCCTGGTGGCGGCGGCGTACATGGCGGAAACGATTCGGGCCGGCATCCAGGCGGTTCCCAAGGGGCAGATGGAGGCGGCCCGTTCACTGGGCTTCTCGCACGCCCGCGCCATGGTGTCCGTGATCATCCCGCAGGCCTTCCGCATCGTCATCCCGCCGCTGACGAACGAACTGGTCCTGCTGTTCAAGGACTCCTCGCTGGTGCTGTTCCTGGGCGTGACCCTGCAGGAGCGGGAACTGACGAAGTTCGGACGGGACCTCGCCAGCCAGACCGCGAACTCCACCCCCATCCTCGTCGCCGGCCTCTGCTACCTCCTGGTGACCGTGCCGCTGAGCTTCGTGGTGCGCCGCCTCGAGGCCCGCGCGGACAAGGCCGTGTGAGGACCAGATGCCACGGAAGACGGAAGCGGTGGACGACACGATGGCCACGGACCGCCCGGAGATCGAGATCCGGGGACTGCACAAGTCCTTCGGTGACAACCACGTGCTGCGCGGGATCGACCTGGAGGTCGCCCGAGGCGAGGTGGTGTGCGTCATCGGGCCCTCGGGCTCGGGCAAGTCGACGCTGCTGCGCTGTGTGAACCTGCTGGAGGAGCCGAGCGGGGGACAGGTCTTCGTGGGAGGCACCGAGGTCACCGACCTCGACGTCGACATCGACGCCGTACGCCGCCGCATCGGCATGGTCTTCCAGCAGTTCAACCTCTTCCCGCACGTGAGCGTCACGGAGAACCTCACCCTGCCCCAGCGCCGGGTGCTGGGCAGGGACAAGGCGCGGTCCGCCGCCGTCGCCCTGGAGAACCTGAAACGCGTCGGGCTCGCCGACAAGGCCGACGCCTACCCGGCACAGCTGTCCGGCGGCCAGCAGCAGCGGGTGGCCATCGCGCGGGCCCTGTCGATGGGGCCGGAGGTGATGCTCTTCGACGAGCCGACGTCGGCGCTCGACCCCGAACTCGTCGGCGAGGTGCTGTCGGTGATGCGGGTACTGGCGGGCGAGGGCATGACGATGATGGTCGTCACCCACGAGATGAGCTTCGCCCGCGAGGTCGCGGACCGCGTCGTGTTCATGGACGGCGGAGTCATCGTCGAGCAGGGCCCGGCGGCGCAGGTGGTCGGCCACCCGCGGCAGGAGCGCACCCGGAACTTCCTCAACCGCATCCTGGACCCGGCGGCGGCCGGCGCACCCGCCGACGACGGCCGCCGGCCGAGGGCGGAGGACGGCGGGTCCGGCACGGGGTGACCCCCACCCCCACGGCGAAGCCGCCGCGGCGCAGCTCATCGCCGTCACGGGGCTGACGGCGCCGACCTGCCCGCGGGCGGCCTGGACGCGGTCCGGCCGCAGTCCGTGACGGTGTTCGCCGTCCTCGTCCTCGGGGCTTCGCCACCGGCATCACGTTCCACCTGACGTACCGGATCATCGCCGACGAGGGCGCGACCAACGCCGCCACCGTCGGCTACCCGCTACCCGCTACCCGCTACCCGCTACCCGCTACCCGCTACCCGCTACCCGCTACCCGCTGCCGGTGGTGTCGGTGGCGCTCGGCGCCATGGTGCTGGGCGAGGAACTCGGCCCGTGCGTCCTCGCGGGCATGGCGGTGGTGCTCGTAGGGGTCGCCATGACCCGGCACGAGCCCGCCGGGCCGCCCCGGGCCCCGCGGCCCCGCCCGCCCGGGCCGCGGCCGAGGGCGTCACCGAGGCCCGCGTTCGCACCTCCCGACGCGTTCGTGCTCCGGCCCGCGAGCCGGAGCACGAACGGCGGTCCGGGTCAGCCGGTGAAGCCGGCCGTGATGGAGGTGAACTGCCAGTCGCTCTGGGCGATGCCGGAGCAGGTCTCCTGAAGCCCGCCGCCCGGGCAGCCGCGGTCGCGGTTGACGGACCAGAAGGCGAGCCGGGCGATGTGGTGGGAGTTGGCCCAGTCGCGGATCCCGGTCCAGTTCTGGACCGTGGTGGTTTCCTGGGTGTCGCTGATGCCGTTCATCCCGGAGATGCCGATGTGCGCGTAGGCCGTGGCGTCGTCCCAGCCGAAGGTGGACCTGAGCTTGGTCTTGAGCCCCTCGGTCGCGCTGACGGTGCTGGCGTACATGTCCGTCGACGCGTTGCCGAAGTCGAACGGCATGATGGTGAACACGTCGATGTCGGCGCCCAGGACCTTGGCCTGCTCGATCAGGCGGTTGCCCCACGAGGTGGGTCCCGTGGTGCTGGTCCCGAAGGTCAGGATGGTCTTGATGCCTGGGTTGTTCTGCTTGACGATCTTGAGGGCGCCGAGCACGCGGTCCTGGACCACCGCGTTCTCGAACTCGTCCGTGTTCTCGATGTCGACGTCGATGGCCTTCAGCCCGTACGCGTCGATCACCTTCTGGTAGGCGCCGGCCAGGGCCTCCGGGGTGGCGCAGTTGGGGCCCAGTTTGGTGCCCTGCCAGCCGCCGATGGACGGGACGATGTCGCCGCCCGCCGCCCGGATCGCGTCGACCGTGCTCTGGTCCGCCCCGCCCGTCAGCGGGCGCTGGCCGTCCCAGGCCGGGTTGCACCCGCCGGAGGACAGGATGAAGGCCATGGTGAACCACTTCACCCCGGTCGCGTTCATCACCGTGGTCGCGCTCGGCGGGTTGCCCCAGCCGAGGTACAGGTACGGCGCCGCCTGCTTGAAGCCGGCCGGCACGGGTCCGTCGTCGGTGGTGGCGGCGGCGCTGTTGGACACCGGCGAGGTGTTGCCCGCCAGGTCGCGGGCGCGCACCGTGAAGGAGTACGCGGTGCGGGGGGAGAGGCCGGTGACGGTCGCGCCGGTGGTGGTGGACGTGGCCACCTTGTCGGCGCCCCGGTAGACGTCGTAACCGGTGACGCCGACGTTGTCGGTGGAGGCCGTCCAGGCGAGCGAGACGCTGGAGGAGGTCTTCCCGGTGGGGGCGAGGCTGCCCGGCGCGGTGGGGGCGACGGTGTCCGCGCCGCCACCGGGTCCGTCGAGGGTGACGTCGTCGGCGTAGTACGTTCCCTGCCCGTACCAGCCGTTGAGGTAGATCTGCGCGCTGGTCTGCGAGGCGCCGGTGGTGAAGGAGACGGTGAGCTTGGTGTAGGCGCCGGCCGAGGTTGTCCAGGTGGAGGTTCCGCCGGTGACGCCGAGGTACACGTAACTGCCGCGGACCCATGCGGACAGCGTGTACGCGGTGTTCGGCAGGACGGCCACGGTCTGCGTGCACTTGGCGGTGTCGGCCGCGCCCGCGGCGCCGGCCAGCGCCTTGCCGCCCCCGTGCACGGGGGAGCTCACGACCGAGCCCAGGCCTCCGCCGCAGGACCAGCCAGCCGTCGTGCCGGACTCGAAGTCGCCGTTCGTGAGGATGTTCGCGCCGAACGCGGAGCCGGGAGAGGTCAGTACCGCGGCCGCGCCGAGCAGGGTGGCACCCAGGCCGCAGGCGAGGCGGGTGCGGGTGCGGATGCGGGTACGCAAGGAAGTGCCTCCGTGGGGGGAGTGACGGGGAACGCGAGACGTGGCGTACGGCCGCCGGAAGGGGTGTCCCGTGAGGGCGGTGGGCCTGGTGGGGGGAGCCGATGCCTGACCGCCGTGTGACCGGGAACCTATTGCTCCGGATGGCCCGCCGTCAACAGGTCTGGACCAACTTCCGGCCATCGGGCGCCGCCTGACCGCCCGGCACCCATGGCCGCCAACACGGGGTGAGCCCGTCGGCCTCGCCACGTACCGGCCGCGGCGGACTCAGGCCCCCGTGGTCGATCCCGGCCGGACGATCATCAGTACGGTCACGGTGGCCCAGAGCAGGTTGAACACCCCCGTGTACATGCCCAGTCGCCGCGCGGCCCGCCCCGCGGCCTCGGCGTCCGGCCCGCCCTCCGCGCCGTCGAGGGCGGCCAGCAGGGAGCTCTGCCGTGGCAGGACGAGCGCGGCCAGCACGGCAGCGGCGGCGACGGTGAGGGCGATCGACGCCAGGAGCCAGGGACTGCCGAGGACGTGCAGGCTGTTGGCGGTCGCCAGGCCGAACACCGGTACCGCGACCGCGACCACGGAGTAGACCTGGCAGATGCGGTGCAGGGTCAGCACCGTGGCACGGGCCGTCGCGTCGTCGGGCGCGGCCAGGGCGCGGCGGGCGGACGGCGGGAACATGCTGGCGGCCACGGTCACGGGCCCGATGGTGATGATGGCGGCCAGGACGTGGACGGTCAGGAGGAACTTCGTCATGACGGGTGCGGTGCTTTCGCTGGGCGACGGGCGCTGGGCGCCGGGCGACGGGCGCCGGGCGCGGCGGTCGGTGAGTGCGGGGGAACGAGGTCGGGGGCCGGTGACGGCGCGGGTTGGAGACGGCCGTAGCCGGTGACGGCCGGGCGGGTGTCGGTGGCTACGGGTGTCAGAAGCCGGCCGGGACCGGCCCGGCGGCGCGCCAGACGGTGCCCCGGCGTTCGTGGGCGAAGAGCTGCTCGACGGCGTGGGCGATCCGGGGGCCGATCTCGCGCTCCAGCAGGTACAGGCCCAGGTCCAGGCCCGAGGTGACGCCCGCCCCCGTCACCAGGTCTCCGTCGTCGACGACGCGTGCGCCGACCGCGATCACACCGGCGGTCTCCAGCAGGTGGAGGCCGAGGTGGTTCGTCGTGGCGTGCCGACCCGCGATCAGCCCGGCCGCCGCGAGGATCGCGGAACCTCCGCACACGGTGGCCACGGTCGTGCCGGGGCGACCCAGGGCTTCCCCGAGCAGGGCCGGCAGCCCCGTCCGCAGGGAACGGGCGAGCACGGCGGGGACGGAGTCCCCGCTCCCCGCGTCCCCCGCGCCCGCGGGATCGCCGAGCGGGCCCACCGCTCCCGGTACGACGACGAGGTCCGCGCGTCGCGGGTCGAGCGCCGCCGTGGCCCGCAGGGTCAGGAGCCCCGAGCCGCTGGGCACCTCGCGCGGGCCCTCCGCCGAGACCAGCTCCACGCGGAGCGTGCCCGGCGCCGCCATCCCGCCGGCGAACAGGACCTCGTAGGGGGCGATGACGTCCAGCGGGTCGAATCCGTCGAACAGCACGATCTGGCACAGCATCCGCGGCGGTTCCTCTCTGTCGCGGCCGGCGGGGATCCGCCGGCATCGGCATCGGCACCAGGAGCGGCGCCGACACCGACCGTAGTCAGCCGCGCGGCCGTGCTGTAGTGGCTGGAATGCCAGATGCCAACGGGTTCTGGCCAACACGTCCAAGAGCGCCTTGACCTGGGGCGTAAGAGGCATGAGAAGGCTTTCGGGGAGCTGGACGGTATCGGTGGTCTCCTATGGTTGGGCCATGCACACCGTGGCAGTCCTCGCCCTGGACGGGGTCATCCCGTTCGACCTGTCCACCCCGATCGACGTGTTCGGCCGCACCCGGCTCCCCGACGGCCGCCCCGCCTACCGCGTCCGCGTGTGCGCGCCCGTCGAGGAGGTCGACGCCGGTGCCTTCACCCTGCGCGCGCCCTGGCCGCTCGCCGCGCTCGACGAGGCGGACACGATCATCGTCCCCGGCGTGAGCGACCCCTCGGCCCCCGTCCCCGACGAGGTCCTCGACGCACTGCGACGCGCTGCCGCCCACGGCACCCGCCTCGCGTCCATCTGCACGGGCGCGTTCGTCCTTGCCGCCACCGGACTCCTGGACGGGCTGCGGGCCACCACCCACTGGCTCGCCGCCCCCCAGCTCGCCGCCCTCCATCCCGCCGTCGACGTCGACCCCGACGTGCTCTACGTGGACAACGGCCTGCTGCTCACCTCGGCCGGGGCCGCGGCCGGCCTGGACCTGTGCCTGCACCTGATCCGGTCCGACCTGGGCTCGGCCGTGGCCGCCGACGCCGCCCGCCTCGCCGTCATGCCCCTCGAACGGGAAGGCGGCCAGGCCCAGTTCATCGTCCACGAGCAGCCGCCGGCCCCGCGCGGCTCGGTGATCGAACCCCTCCTGAGGTGGATGGAGGACAACGCCCGCCGGGACCTGACCCTCGACGACCTCGCCGCGCGGGCGGGCATGAGCATCCGTACCCTGAACCGGCGCTTCCGCGAGCAGACCGGCACCTCCCCGCTCCAGTGGCTGCACCGTGCGCGGATCCGCCAGGCCCAGTACCTGCTGGAGACCACCGCGCACCCCGTCGACCGGATCGCCACCCAGGTCGGCTTCGGATCGCCCACCGCCTTCCGGGACCGTTTCAAGCGCCTCGTCGGGACCAGCCCCCACGCCTACCGACGCGCTTTCCAGACGGCCCGCAGCGGCTGAACGCCGCTCGCCGTGTGAATACCGGGCGGCCGAAATATGATGAGGCGGGGTTTTCGTGCCAGGGCCCTGAAGCGGACGTACCTCGGAGCGCCCCATGACCTCCCATAAGTCCAAGCGGTCGGCGACCGCGGACGACTTGCTGACCAGGCTCGGGAGGCTGACCGCCCAGGCCAGGGAGGGAGCCGAGCTCCACCAGGCCCGGGTGGAGCTGGCCGAGGCGCTGCAGCGCGAGATCCTGCCCGCCTCCCTTCCCGCGCTGCCGGGGCTCCGTACGGCGGCCCGGTACGCGCCCGCCCGCCACGGCCTGAGCGTGGGCGGCGACTGGTACGACGGGTTCCGGCTGCCCAGCGGCGCCCTCGGCTTCTCCATCGGTGACGTGGAGGGCCACGACGTCGAGGCGGCGGCCTTCATGGGTCAGGTCAGAATCGCCGTACGCGCCGTGGCCGCCTCCGCCGCCGACCCGGGCGAGGTGCTCAGACGGGCCAACGAACTCCTCCTGTCGGTCGACTGCGACCTCTTCGCGACCTGCACCTTCGTCCGCTTCGACCCGGTGAACTGGGAGATCCAGAGCGCCCGCGCGGGCCACGTGCCCGGCGTGTGGGCCACGACGGGCGGGGAGTACGGCGTCGTGGAGGACGAGGGCGGCCTCCCGCTCGGCATGCTGTCGGGTTCCGAGTACCCGGTCACCCGGCTCCCGCTGACGACGGCCGGCTCGTTCGTCCTGGTCACCGACGGTGTGGTGGAAGGCCCCTCCTTCCCGATCGAAGCGGGACTGGCCCGGGTGGCCGAGGTGATCCGGGCGGGCGTCGGCGCGGATCCGGGCGACCTGGCGGCCGAGGTGATGAAGGTCGCGGACTCCACCGGCCACGAGGACGACGCCGCCGTGCTCGTGCTGCGGCACGAGGGCGGCCCCCCTCCGGATCGCACGACGCGGCCTGCGCCATAGCGCGTGTCACGCGCCACCGACGACCGCCGGCTGTTGTCTGATGCAGTGATGCGCACCGAGGGCTTCCGACGTCTGTTCCCGGCTGTGCTTCGGATCGTCGCCGTGGCCGCCGCCTACTACGCGGGCGGGCGCATCGGCCTGCTCCAGCAGGTGGTCGTCGAGGGAGCGGTCGTCACCCCGCTGTGGCCGCCCACCGGCATCGCCCTGGGCTGTCTGCTCTGGATGGGCCTGAAGGTCTGGC
Organism: Streptomyces antarcticus; assembly: GCF_026627255.1. Classification (GTDB taxonomy): domain Bacteria; phylum Actinomycetota; class Actinomycetes; order Streptomycetales; family Streptomycetaceae; genus Streptomyces; species Streptomyces antarcticus. Next base: position 334,012 of record NZ_JAPNLM010000004.1, read on the forward strand.
CGGGGATCGCGATCGGCGCCCTGCTCGTCATCCAGTCGATCAGTCCCATCGACCCCGTCGGGCTCGGGATCGTCGCGGGCAACACCCTCGCCCCCGTCTGCGCCTGCCTGATGCTCCGGCGCGTCGGCTTCCGCGTCGAGCTCGACCGGCTGCGCGACGGGGTCGCCCTGGTCTTCCTCGGCGGGATGGTGCCGATGCTGATCAGCGCCACCGTCGGGGCGTGGCTGCTGGAACTCACCGACGTCCTGCCGGACGGCGGGTTCTGGACCGTGTGGTGGACGTGGTGGGCCGGTGACGCCATGGGCGTGCTCGTGATCACGCCCCTGCTCCTGGTGCTGCGCCGGGCCCGCCTGCCCCTGGAGACGTACCGGTGGGCCGAGGTGTGCGCCCTGACCGTGTCCGCCGTCGGGATCACCCTCCTGGCGACCAGGAGCGACCTGGCGGTGCTCTTCCTCGTCTTCCCGCTCCTGATCTGGGCCGCCCTGCGCTTCCAGCTGGCCGGCAGCGCGCCGTGCATGCTGCTCGTGTCCGTCCTGGCGAACGCGGCCGCGATCGGCCGGCTCGGCCCGTTCGGCGACCACACGCTGCTCCAGGGCATGGCCAACCTCCAGGCGCTCAACGGCGCCGCGGCCCTGACCTCGCTGCTGCTGTCGGCGCTCGTCACCGAACAGAAGACCATCCGCCTGGGGATCGAGCAGGCGTGCCAGGAACTGGCCGAGGTCGTCGAACAGCTCGCGTCCGGGCGGGTGTCGCACCGCTGGCCCGTACCGAAGGAACCGGACGACTCCCGGCCGGACGACTCCCGGCCGGACGACTCCCGGCCGGACGCCGGATAGCCGCCCGCCCAGGCAGTCCTCCGTCAGGCTGGAGATCCGCCCGTACGGGTTGGGCACCTGCGGGCACAGCGGACCCTGCTTCGTGCCGTCCCTCGCCCGCGACGACATGCCGCCGAGCGTGTTCGTCGGGCTTCAGGTCACCGGCAGCAGCATGGTCGTCCAAGACGGCCGGGAGGCCGTGCTCCAGCCCGGCGACCTGGCGCTGTACGACACCACCCGCCCCTACACCCTCGTCAACGAGAACGGCATCCACCAGCACTTCTTCCGCGTCGCGCACAGCGAACTCGCGCTGCCCGCATGGCTGCTGGGCCAGGTCACCGCCATCCGCTTCAGCCGCCGCGACCCGCTGGCCGACCTCACCCCCACCTGTCCGCGCCGCCTGGCCCAGCTCTACAAGGTCCTGTCGCGGGGCGGCGTCTGCCTGGGCGACTGGATCAGGACACAGCGCCCTGAACCGGCCCGCCGCCCACAGCGCCCCCGCGCCGACGCCCCAGCACGGCTGCGGCCCGGGCGGCCTGCGGAGCGCGCCGGCGCAGCGGGCACACGGCATGATGGGTCCGTGATCACCATTCATCTGAAGTACGAGATAGACGTCGACAAGCTCGCCGACTTCGAGGAGTACGGGCGCCGCTGGGTGGGGCTGGTCAACCGGTTCGGCGGCACCCATCACGGCTACTTCCTGCCGAGCGAGGGCGACAGCGACATCGCCTACGCCCTCTTCTCGTTCCCCAGCCTCGCCGTCTACGAGCAGTACCGCACGGACAGCATGTCCGACCCGGAGTGCCAGGCGGCCTTCGACCTGGCACGTGACACCCGCTGCATCAAGCGGTACGAGCGCCGCTTCCTGCGGCCGCTCGACGGCGGCGGTCGCTGACCATCCGGACCGGCGTGCTGCACAATCGGCGGATGAGCGACGAAGACCCCCACCTGTGGCTGGAAGACGTGACCGGCGATTCGGCCCTCGCCTGGGTGCGCGAGCGAAACGCCGAGACCGTGGACGCCCTGGCCGGCACGCCCGGGTTCAAGGTGCTCGAGCGCGAAGTGCGCGAGGTGCTGGACGACGCCGACCGGATTCCGTATGCCGTCCGCCGGGGCCGGTACCTGTACAACTTCTGGCAGGACGCGGACCGGGTGCGGGGCGTGTGGCGGCGGACCGGCCTGGAGGAGTACCGCAAGGACCGGCCGGCCTGGGAGGCCGTCCTCGACCTGGACGCGCTGTCCGAGGCCGAGGGGGAGGAGTGGGCCTGGGCCGGGAGCGACGTTCTCGCCCCCGACCACCGCCACGCCCTCGTGATGCTCTCCCGCGGCGGCTCGGACGCCTGCGTGGTGCGCGAGTTCGACCTCGAGGCACGGGAGTTCGTCGGGGACGGATACGCGGTCCCCGAGGCCAAGACCCGGATCGGGTGGATCGACATCGACCACGTCTGGATCGGCACGGACTTCGGCCCGGGCTCGATGTCCGGGTCCGGCTACCCCCTCCAAGTACGCCGCTGGCAGCGCGGAACGCCCCTGGAGGAAGCCGAACTCGTCCACCAGGGGGAGCCCTCGGATCTGTCGGCCGACGGCTGGCACGACCACACACCCGGCTACGCCAGGGACTTCGTCTCCACCCACCAGGACTTCTGGAACAGGCGACTCTTCCTCCTCCGCGGCCCGGGAGAGGGCCGAGGCGAAGAAGGAGGAGCCGGCGGCGCGGTCGGGCGCCTGGTGCCGGTCGACGTGCCGGACGACGCGGTCAAGTACGTCCACCGCCAGTGGCTGATCGTGACGACGAAGTCGCCCTGGCTCGGCCACGCCGCCGGCACCCTCCTCGCCTTCGACTTCGACGCCTACCAGGCCGGGGCCTACGCGGAAGGCGCCCGCGAGCCCGCCGTGCTCTTCGCCCCCGACGAGCACACCGCGCTGGCCGGCCACCACTGGACCCGCCACCACCTCATCCTCGCCACCCGCGCCGACGTCTCCTCCCGCCTCGAACTCCTCACCCCCGGACCGGACGGGCACGTGTGGACCCGTGCCCCCCTGGCGGACGTGCCGCCGCTCTCCACCGCCTCGGTCATCTGCACCGACCCCGACGAGAGCGACGAGTACTTCCTGGCCGTCTCCGGGTTCCTCCAGCCCGCCACCCTCCACCGGGGCGAGGCCGGCGGCCCCGGCGAGACCCTCAAGCAGGCCCCCGCCCTGTTCGACACGGCCGGGCTCGCCGTGCGCCAGCATTTCGCCGCCTCCGCCGACGGCACGCGCGTCCCGTACTTCGTGATCGGTCCCGAGGACGGCCCCGGTCCCGGACCCACGCTGCTCTACGGGTACGGCGGCTTCGAGGTCTCCCAGGTCCCGCAGTACAGCCCGGTCATCGGCCGGGCCTGGCTCGCGCGCGGCGGAACGTACGTCCTCGCGGGCATCCGCGGCGGCCGCGAGTACGGGCCCGCCTGGCACCAGGCCGCCCTCGGGGCCCACCGCGTCCGCGCCTTCGACGACTTCGCCGCCGTCGCCCGGGACCTCGTCGACCGCGGCATCACCACCGCGGCCCAGCTCGGCATCGAGGGCGGCAGCAACGGCGGCCTCCTGATGGGCGCCATGCTCACCCGCCACCCGGACCTCTTCGGCGCGGTCGTCGCCCACGTACCGCTGCTCGACATGCTCCGCTTCCACCGGCTGCTCGCCGGCGCCAGCTGGATCGCCGAGTACGGGGATCCGGACGACCCCGCCGACCGGCCGCACCTGACGGCCATCTCCCCGTACCACCAGGCCCGCGCGGACGTGCCGTACCCGCCCCTGCTCCTGCTCACCTCCACGCGGGACGACCGGGTGCACCCCGGCCACGCGCGCAAGATGGCCGCCCGGCTTCGGGAACTCGGCCAGAGCGTGCTCTTCCACGAGCACCTGGGCGGCGGCCACGCCGGAGCCACGGACCACCGGCAGACCGCCTTCAACAAGGCGCTCGTCCACAGCTTCCTGTGGGAGCGGCTGACCCCGCCGCACCGCCGTCCGGGCCCGACCGCGACCTGACCGGCGGTGTGCCGCGCACCGGGACCGTACCGCGACCGCGCACCGCGACGGCGACCGCGCGCAGCTGCCGCGGGGTGGCGTGGTCGAGCCAGAAGGGGGCGGTGTCGACGTGGTTCACACCGAGCTCGACCGCCCGGCGCAGTACGGCTGTCGCCCGCCCCCGGTCGCGGTCGCGGTCGCGGGCAGCGGCCCCCTCCGCGAACCCCTCGCCGGTCTGGGCGAGGCGCATCGCACCGAAGCCGAGCCGGTTGACCCGGAGGTCGCCCAGCTGCCAGGTACCCGCCGATGATGCCGTGATGATCTCTGAGGTCATGGCCGAATGATCGGCACGGAGGTGTGGGGGCGGCCATTGATCAAGGCCTGGCCGAATGCGGGGCCGCAAATCACGGGACCGGGGAATCGGGGGCCGGGCCGGGTCAGGACGCCGGGCCGCTCGTACCCCCTGCTTCGCCGCGACCGGGTGCGTCGCCGCGACCGGGTCGTAGGGATGCACCCGAACCGCGGGCGCCGGGAGCGGCCGGCCGGAGGAACACGTGGTCCTCGTAGCACCAGGCCCATTCCTCGCCGGTCTCGGCCGAGCGGGCGACCGCGTGGCCGGTGCTCTCGGCGTGGGACCAGGCGTGCTTGCCGCGGGAGCTGTCGCAGCAGCCGGTGTTTCCACAGGTCAGGCAGGTGCGCAGATGGACCCACCGCGTCCTGCGGCGAGGCACTGCGCACAGCCCGGGGGCCGGGGCCCACTGCTCTCGACCTCTGCCTGGTCCAGGTGGGCGCACTGCCCGCCCTCGGGCCTTCCCGCGTCGTACGCCACTGTCCAGCGCTGCATTCGATCTCTCGGAGGTGCTGCGCCGAGGCCGCGGTTCGTGCAGCCAGCGGCTGGCCGTACTGGAGTCGGTCGCGCGGGCTGCCGGGGTGCCCACGCGGGTGCGCGGCCTGGTGGTGGACGGGGCGTTCTGGAATCCGCGGTTCCCCCGCCTGCGGCCGTTCGTCCCGGACCAGGTGCTGCTGGCGTGGCCGGAGTTCCGCATCGACGGGCTGTCGCCCGCCGACCACCCCACCGCCCCCTGGCTGACCACTTCGGAGCTTTTCGGGGACCTGCACGCGCTGAGCGGGGAATCCGGCGGCGGCTTCACCAACGCCGGCCCGGAGATCCTCTTCGAGGCCCTGTCCCGCACTGCCATCGACTGGGACGGAACCACCGCCTGCCCGGCCTCGGGCTCCGGGGCCGCGTGCGACCTCTCGGCCCACGTCCTGGCCGACCTCGGCCACTTCGACTCGCGCGACGACCTCTTCGCCCGGCACGGCCAGACCCTCTGCCGGACGGCCCGCCTGGTGGCGGAACCCTTCCTGGGCCGACGCGCGGCCGGCGCGTAGCCGGCGGCTCGGACCCGCCCCCGCGGGATCACCGCCCGGCCACGGCTCCGGAGTCGGGGGACTGGTGGAGCCGCCGTGCGACAAGTGATCAATTACGGTAGGACGGCGGGCCCGGACAGGGGCCCCGGCCGGGGGCGGCGCCCCGGGCACCAGGACCACTTGGGGGGGGGAAGCGGTGGCCGTAACGGCTTCGCAGGTACAACGGGCCCAGCCGCGCATATCCGAGCTCGACGCCCTGCGAGGCTTCGCACTCCTGGGCATCCTGCTGGTCAACGCCCTGATGATGGCCGGCCCGTACGCCCTCGGAGGCATCGATGACCCGGACGCCTCCCTCGTCGACCGGACCGTCGAGGGGGTCGTCCAGACCTTCGTCGTCGGCAAGTTCTACCTCATGTTCTCGTTCCTCTTCGGCTACAGCTTCTCCCTCCAGCTGACCTCGGCCGACCGCGACGGCGAGCGGCCGGTGCCGCGTCTGCTGCGCCGTTCCCTCGGACTGTTCGCGCTCGGAGCCCTGCACGCCGTCCTGCTGTTCAGCGGGGACATCCTCATGACGTACGCGGTGCTCGGCCTGATCCTGATCGCCGTGCGCGGCTGCTCGCCCCAGGCGGCGCTCCTGGCCGCGAAGATCGTGTACGGCTGCGTCGGCGGGCTCCTGCTCCTCGTGGGGCTGGCCTCCCTGTTCCTGTCGGACGCGGAGGCCGCCGACCTCGACGCCGAGCTCGCCGCCGGTTTCCCCGACCTGATCGCCGGCTACCGCGGCGACGCCGCGGCCGTCGTACGGGCCAACCTCGACCAGCTCCCCGAAGCGCTGCTGGCCGTACCGGTGATGGGCGGTCTCGTCGTCGCGGCCTTCCTGGTCGGCCTGCGCTGCGGCAAGGTGCACTTCCTCGGCGACCGGGCGGACCACGGTGCCCGGCTGCGGCGCGTCTGCCTGCTCGGCGTCGCCGCGGGCCTGCCCGGCAGCGTGTTCATGGCCCTGGCCACCAGCGGTCCGCTCGGACCCCGGTGGGCGGTGCTCGGCCAGATGGTGGGGACGGTCACGGCGCCCGCCCTCACGGCCGCGTACGTCTGCGGAATGCTCCTCTTCATGCGGACCGCGCGCGGCGCGCGGGTGATGACCGTCCTCGCGCCGGCGGGCCGGATGGCCCTCACGAACTACCTGAGCCAGTCCCTGGTCATGGCCCTCGTCTTCACCGGCTACGGACTCGCCCGGTACGGCCGCCTCGGCCCGGCCGTCGTCGTCCTCGGGGCACTCGTCCTGTACGGCGCCCAACTCGCGCTCAGCGCCCGGTTGATGGCGCGTTTCCGGTACGGCCCGGTGGAGTGGCTGCTCCGGACGGTGACGCTGGCGCGGCTCCCCGGTGCCCCGGCCGGCGACCGCGGCCGTGCCGACGACGCGCACTGACCCCCCGCCGCCGACGGCCCGGCCCGGACCGGTGGGGCGCCGGGGTGGCTGGGCCATCCAGATCCGCCGGGATGCGCGCACCGTGCCCGCCCGGCAGCCTTGCTGCATGCCCGACCGTACGCACGTCACCATCCACCCCCTGCTGGCCAAGGGCGGCCGCCCGGTCACCGTGCACGCCCACGGTGTCGACGAACGGCTCGGCATCGCGTCCGGAGTCGGCGACGTCGTCGAGTTCCTCCGCCGCATCGGCCTGGAGGACGGCGCCGAACTGATCGCCCGCGAGGACCCGCGGATCAGCTGGATCGGCGGCGGCCCCACCGAATGGGCCTGACGGCGCGGCCCTGACCTCTGCCCCCGGACCCCCGCCCCCGGACCCCCGCCCCCGGACCCCCGCCCCCGGACGGGGGTGGCGGTGCGGGATCGGCTACCGGAGAGTAGCGGGGCCACGTCAGCCGCCCCGGGGGTTTCCGCTGGTCAGAGCGGGCGTGGGTGGCCGGGTCGGGCGCCCGGACGGCTGTGACGCCGGTTCCGGGGGACGATGGAAGCCGGCCGTGTGCCGCGGCCCGCACCAGGCAGGTCCGGCTCCGGGCCGGAAGCCGGAAGGGAGTGCCCGTGATGGCTGAGACCGGCCGGTTCGAGCCCGGCGGCACCGGGCCCCCCGAAGCCGTCCGTGCGACGGAGGCCGGGGAGGCCCGGATCTCCCCGCCCAGCGGGCTGCTCGACGTACTGAACGTGGCCGCGATCGTCCTCGACTCCCAGGGCCGGATCGCCCTCTGGAGCCCCCAGGCCGAGCAGCTGTTCGGTTGGTCCGCGCAAGAGGCGCTGGGCCGGCCCGCCGCCCAGCTGCTGGCCGCCCCTGAGCACCTGGACCTGGTACTGGAGCTCTTCGCGCGCGTCATGGGCGGCGCGGGGGACTGGGCCGGGGCGTTCCCCGTCCGGCACAAGGCGGGCGGAAGCCACCTGGTGGAGTTCCGCAACATGCGGCTCCTGGACGAACACGGGGACTTCTACGCCCTCGGGATCGCGACCGACCGGGCCCGGCTGCGCCACCTCGAGCGGGACCTCGCCCTCTCCGCCCGCCTCGTCGCCCAGTCCCCGATCGGCCTCGCGGTCCTGGACACGGACCTGCGCTACGTCCTGGTCAACCCGATGCTGGAACGCATCAACGGACTGCCCGCCTCCCAGCACATCGGCCGCAGCGTACGGGAGGCCCTGTCCTTCCTCGACGACGCCGGCGCGGTCGAGGCGGCGATGCGCCAGGTCCTGGCCACGGGCACCCCGCTGGTCGAGCAGTTCACGGCGGGCCACACCCACGAGGACCAGCACCACGAACACGCCTGGTCGGTGTCGTACTACCGGCTGGAGGACGCCGGCGGGCGGGTCCTGGGCCTGGCCACCTCGATCGTCGACGTGACCCAGAGCCACTTGGCGGCCAAGGAGATCGCCCGCAGCCGCCGCCGCCTCGCACAGATCGCGGACGCCACCGTCCGCATCGGCACCACCCTCGACCTCGACCAGACGGCCCGCGAGCTGGCCGACGTCGTCGTCCCCGACCTCGCGGACATCGCCGCCGTCGACATCCTCGACTCCGTCCTCGACGGGCGCCCCAGCCTGAAGTCCTCCGACCAGGAGCCCGCGGTGTTCCGGGCACTGGCCGTGGCCGCCGCCTACCCCAGCGAGGCCGTACGCGCCGCCGACCCCCCGGGCGACATCGCCCGCTACGAGGCGGACCGCCTCGTCACCCGGTCCGTGACGACCGGCCACCCGGTCCTCGTGGCCCACGTGCACGCCCGCGACATCTCCCGCATCGCCCGCGACGACGACGCCGCCGCCATGCTGGCCCGGGCCGGACTGCGCTCCTACCTGGCCGTACCCCTCATCGCCCGCGGCGAGGTCCTCGGCGCCCTCGACCTCAAACGCACCCGCAACCCCCTGCCCTTCGACGACGACGACATCGTGCTCGCCGGCGAACTCGCCGCGCGGGCCGCCGTGTGCATCGACAACGCCCGCTGGTACCGCAACGCCCACCACACCGCGCTCGCCCTGCAACGCCACCTCCTCCCGCACCACCCGCCCGACACGGCCGGCCTGGAGGTCGCCTACCGCTACCAGCCCGCCGCCGCCACGAGCGAGATCGGCGGCGACTGGTTCGACGCCATCCCCCAGGTCGGCGGCACCACCGCGCTCGTCGTCGGCGACGTCATGGGCAGCGGCATCAACGCCGCCGCCAGCATGGGCCAGCTCCGCACCGCCACCCGCACCCTCGCGGAACTGGGCCTGGACCCCACCCAGGTGCTGCGGCAGCTGGACCGGACCACCGCCGCCCTCGAAGAGACCATCGCCACCTGCGTCTACGCCGTGTACGACCCGCACCGCGCCGAGTGCCGCATCTCCGTCGCCGGACACCTGCCGCCGGTCTTCCTCCGCCCCGGCGAGACCCCCCGGCTGCTCGAGCTGCCCACCGGCGCCCCGCTGGGCGTCGGCGGCATCCCCTTCGAGGCCACCACCGTGAGCATGCGCCCCCAGGACCAGCTGGTCCTGTACACCGACGGGCTGGTCGAGACCCGCGACCAGCCCATCGACGAGCGGCTCGCCCTCCTCCTGGACCTCCTCACCGACGCCGACCGCCCGCTGGAGGAGACCTGCGACCGGCTCCTCGAATCACTGCGCCGCCCGGACGACCACGACGACGTCGCCCTCGTCATCGCACGGGCGAAGCCGTGGCCGCCCGGACGGGAGTGAGGGCCACCGGCCGCCCGGTCCCGCGGGTCCGGACGAGCCGCCGTCCTTACGGGGTCGGGTCGGCCGTCCGCTCCCGGAGGTCGCGGGTGAAGCGGCGGCCCGGTCGGTCGTCCACCAGAAGTTCGCCCGCGGGGAGGAATCCCGTACGGGCCAGGACGGTGAGCGAGCCGGTGTTGTCGAGGGTGGTGACCGCCCGCAGCGCCGTCAGACCGTACTCGGTGGCGGCCAGGTGGCAGGCCTCGCGGACGGCCGCCGTGGCCAGGCCCTGCCCGGCGGCCCGTTGTGCGATCCGGTAGCCGAGTTCGGCCTCGCCGTCCGCCGCGTCGACCAGGTTGACCCGGCCCAGGATCTCGCCGGCGTCGTTCGCCAGTACGTGGAAGAAGTCCCGCCCGGCGGCCTGTTCGGCCAGCAGGGCGGCGTGCCGTGCGTCGAAGCCGGAGAAGTAGGGGTCACCGCGGTCGGGCACGGACGCGGCGAAGTACGCCCGGTTCTCGCGCTCGAACGTCAGCAGGGCCGGGGCGTGGTCGGGGCGCAGGAGTTCCAGTCGGTGCACGCCGCGATCCTATGCGCGACCGGTGACAGCGCCGGGCCCTACGCACGGTGCGTACGCCCCCCGGCCCGACCCCGGCCGGGGGCGTCTCGCTGCCTTGGCCCTCCCGGTCCGCGACGCGACGCTCCGGTTCGACCCCGGCGCTCCGCGCCATCAGGTCGAGCTCCGCCGGCCAGGCGTACCGGTGCCGGGATCCGCCGCGTCGGTAGCGGCCGCCGGGCGCCGGATGGCGTGCGGCGTTGATGAAGCACCCCACCTGTTCGTCCTGCGTGAGCACTCCGGCGGACCGGGACTCCGGGTCAGTGCGCCGTCCGCCGCCCGGGCGGAAGCAGCTCGGAGACGACGAAGGCGACCACCGCCGCCAGGATCACGACGGGCATCATGGCGGAGCTGCCGAGCAGGAGGATCACGAGCACCACGCTGCTCACCGGCAGCCGCAGCACGGTCGCGGTGGCCGCCGCCATGCCCGCCGCCATCGCCGGTACGACCCCCAGGCCCGGCAGGGGCGCGAGGAGCACGCCCGCCGCGGCTCCCAGGAACAGTGCCGGGAACACCGGGCCGCCGCGCAGGCTGCCCAGGCACAGCGCGTACGCGGCGCCCTTGAACAGCAGGACGGCGATCAGCGCGCCGACGCCCCAGGCGTGCGGATCGGCGGCCATCGCGGCCAGCGTCGCCTGGCCGGACGAGGCGATCTCGATGGGGGAGCGCCCGGTGGCCAGCGCGTACACGGCGGCGCAGAGCGCGGCGCCCAGGGCGCACAGCACGGTCCGTACGAGGGGCCGCGCCGTGACGTACCCGCCGAGCGCCCGCGCGCCGACCAGCAGGGGGTGCAGCACGGCGGCGAGCGATACGGCGATCAGCACCGCCCAGGCCACGTCCGCGGCGTCCAGGCGGGGAAGCGGTCCGGGCAGGTGCAGGGACAGGTCCCCCGTGGCCAGCCCCGTCCAGCGGCCGAGGCCCGTGAACACCAGGGAGCCGACGCCGCTGGACAGCAGGGCGGGAAGCATGACCGCGAACAGCTGCGGCCCGCCCACGCCCGCCACCTCGATCAGCAGCACGGCCGCGACCAGGGGGTTGCCGAAGATGGCGGCGACGGCCGCCGCGGCTCCGGCCGCGCCCAGGAGCGCGGTGCTCTGCGGGGTCGCCGGCGCCTGCGCGAGGTCCCGGAACAGCAGGGCCAAACCGCCGCCCAGGGCGATCAGCGGAGCCTCCGGCCCCAGTACGGCGCCGAACGGCAGCGCGGCCAGCGCCGCGAGCAGGACCCCGGGCAGCGCGGCCGACGAGGCGCCGCCCATGTTGAGGCCGGACGCGGGAACGTGGCCGCCCTCGATGCGCGGGTGCGCGACGACCAGGCCGACCCCGACTCCGGCGACGAGCAGCAGCGGGAACGGCCACCACCACGGCGGGGCGTCCCAGCCCAGCGCCCCGGGGAGGTCCGCCCACAGGAAGCCCTCCAGCTCGTGCAGCGCGACGAGGAACCAGAACGCGGCGAGGGACACCGGTATGCCGATGAGGGCGCCGAACAGGAGCACCTTCAGGTACCCGGGAGTGCGGAGCAGGTGCCGCAGGAGTTCCGCTTCCTGCGGGCCGCTCCCGTCCACGGCCCGGGCCGTCCCGCCTCCGGGCGGCGAGGTCCCGTCGTCGGGCGGCTCGGATCGGGGGCGCGGCTCCGTCATGATTCACTCCTTTTCGCTCCCTCGATGGTCCACCCGTGCGGCGCGCTCCGCCGCCGGGGAGGCCGACGGCCGGCGCGGGCCCGGCACGAATCCGGATCAGACGTCTCACAGGGCGTCGTCCGGCCCCGGATCGTCTGTTCCGCGCCTCCGCATCCCGATCCTGACCGCGCCGAACAGGACTTTGGCGATCACTCCCACCACGAACAGGTCGGCGATCATCTGTGCCGTGGTCAGCGCGCGGGCGGTCTCCGTCGTGGGCGCGATGTCCCCGAAGCCGACGGTCGCGAACACCGTGACCGTGAAGTACAGCGCGTCCGTCCGGTTCAGGGACTCCGTGAACGACTGCGGAACCTCCTGCGCCAGCAGGAAGTACGACGCGGAGAAGAGCACGAGGAACAGCGGCACCGCGGTGGCCAGTGCCTCCAGCGCGCGCAGCCGCGGATACGGCGCACGGGTGATGGCGGCGGTCTGCCAGGTGACCAGACCCCCGAAGAGGACCAGGCCGAGTGTCAGCAGGGTGACGGTGGAGACGGTGAACCCGCTGTCCAAGGGGATCAGGTAGTACAAGCCGGTGAGCAGGACGACCGAGGCCGCCGAGCGGAGCAGGTGCCCCATCAGCACGCGGGTGCGCAGCCTGGTGGTCCGGCCGACGCCGTCCTGCCGCTCGGATGCTTCGCGGTCCATGGGATCAGGAGACGGGGGCGGCGCGCATTCCGCGACCGGAGCGCGTCCGGCGGTTACCGGGCCGTTCCCTTCCCACGCCCGGACGACGGGTCCGAGGGTGTGGCGGCCTCACCCGACGTCGCCGTGCCCGTATCCGCCCCCAGGTGCCGTCCAGACGAGCGGATACCGCTCCTCGCCGGTCCGCTCGACCCACCGCAGCCGGTCGCGCACGACACCGCGCCGCCCCTCGGGGGCCCGTTCCGCCAGCCCGCGCAGAAGGTCGCGCATCCGGCGCAGGGCCATCGGGGAGCCCGCGGCGGCGAAGACGACGTCGTCGACGGACGTCCGGACGAACTGCTCCCAGCCGGGCACCGGGATCGTCACCCGCAACCGGCCCGCGTCGTCGTGGAAGCGGCCGATGTCGAGCTCGCGTCCGGCGAGGCGGGTCAGCAGGTCCTCCAGACGGTCCAGGGCGTCCACGGCCGTCGCCGGATCGTTGACGGCCGGGGAGAGGGCTCGCAGCGCGATGTCGGCGAGGAGTCTGAACGGGAGCTCCGGATCCTGGTCGAAGGTGCGCTCGACGCCGGTCAGCAGGGCGCCGCGCAGCCGCTCCTCGGAGAGCCCGCCGGCGGACACCCCGGCGAGTTCGACGCCCCGGGACAGGGTCGTGCCCGGGGCGACCCGGAACGCGATCGTGCAGTCGTGCTCCCGTGCCGCGCCGACGAGGGCGGGGACGTCGAACTGCTGGAGCACCACCGCCGCTCCCGACCAGGGGACCGCGGTGGCCCCGGTGGCCCCGGCCGTCTCCGGGTGCGGGTCCCCGACGGCTCCGGCGGGCTGCACGTACGGCTGTACGTACAGCTCGTCGAACAGCAGGTGCGCGCGGGTGGCGATCGCGGTCAGCGAGTGGCCGAGCTGGATCGAGTCGAACGCCTTCATCTGCAGCGTCCGCATGAACACGATGGCGACCAGCGCGAGCACCATGGCGGTGACGGGGACGAACGCCGAAACGCTGGGGCCCACGCCGATCGTCAGCCCGGAGGTGACACAGAAGACGAACACCCCGACGGTGAAGGCGAACGTGCGCCAGACGATCGGCTCGTCGCGGAACAGCCCGAGGCGCGGGGTGAAGGTGCTCGCGGAGAACTGGACGACCAGGAACAGCATCGAATAGATGATGCTCACCAGGCTGATGACGCCGAACCCGATGGTGAACAGGAGCGACACCACCCGTCCGGCTTCCACCTGGGGCCCCACCGCGACCATGGGGGCCACCATCCCCAGCAAGAGTCCGGCGATCGCGCAGATGAGCTGGGACAGACCCCTGCGCATCGCGCGCGTCGGCCGGCGGAACGCCGCGCGGCGGCGGAGCCGCAGCCGTGCCCCCGGACCAGCCGGGCCGTCAGCCGAACCGGACATCCGGCCTCCTCAGTGGTTCCGATGCGCGGGCCCCGGTTGCGCGGGCCCCGATGAGGATGCAACCACGGCGGCGACGGGACCGGGCGGCGAAATGCCGCGTATGCGAGATTCCGTCGTCGCCGGCCGGGTGGGCGCGCGGCGGCCGTGCCGGTGGTTCACTGGGGGCATGCCGCTCGACGCCTACGGGGTGCTGTCAGGGACGCTGCACCGCCACTTCCGGGACCGGCCCGACACCCAGGGGCGGTGGTTCCACGTCAACCTCGAGGTCGACGCACCCGCCGGGAGGTACCGGTGCGCCGTGGACGTGGACAGCGCCGAGTCCGCGACGGGAGTCCGGTGGAAGGTGTTCACCCTGGCCCCCTCGGTACTCGAACCGGTGCCCGCGCTCGCCCCCGGGTACCACGACCTCTCCACCAGCCCGGGCTCGGGAGCCCTCGACCACCTCCGCCACCCGGCCCTCGCGGACCGGCCGGGATGCCTGTTCGTACGCCGCCCCCCGGCCTGGCTGCGGCGGTTCCTGGACCGCCTGAACCCGCCCCGGCCGTGGGTATCGGGCTCCCACCTCGACGCCGCCGACGCGTTGGAGCCCCTGCTCGTACCCGGCCGTCCCATCCTGGTCTTCGGGGAACCCTTCGACCACGGCCTCGGCATGCACAACATCCACCAGAACCAGGGCGACCCGTACGGCAGCAGGTGGTGGGCGGAGAACGGCGTCTGGCAGGACGGGGCCACCCTCACCCGCCGCCCCGACGGGTGGTACGACGTCTTCCTGAGCAAGTTCTCCAGCCAGGCGGACCGCACGGATGCCGACGGGCACCCGGCCTGACCCCCGTCACTCCGGGCCCGGACATCACCGGCGGGCGCGACACGGCGGGCGGGGCGCGCTCCCGTGACCGGTCGCCCCTCGGCCGTGGCCGGGCTACGGGTGGTAGAGCGCCCGGGCGCGTGCCGGGTCGACCGGGCGGTCCCCGGGAATGTGCAGGAAGTACGCGACCTGCCACGTCTGGGCCCGGGCGGCCTGGCGGCTGCCGGTGGTCACCCACGGCGGATAGACCCGGAAGCCCCGCTTACCGCCGATGCCGCCGACCGAGACGACGCCCTCGCGGCGGAGGGCGTCCACGGGGAAGACGAACTGCCCGGCGTGGCCGTTCTCGCGGGTGGCGATGACGAAGAGGTCGACGGGGTCGGTGTCGCAGAAGGGCCGGATGGGGCCGTCCTGGGACCGCTGCCACACCGTGACGAACTGGCCGGCCTTCCTGGGCGTGGAACGGGCGGCCCGGAACCGGACGGCAAGGCCGTCCAGGGTGAACGCGTGGGCGGCGTAGTCGGCGCTCTCGGCCTCGGGGACCGGCTGCGAGCAGGCGAAGCCGCACGGGTCGTAGACGCGGGCCTTCGCGAGGCCCAGGTCCTCGTGCACCGGGGTGGCGCCGGACCGCGGGGCCGGGCCGGACGAGTGGGGGAGCGTACTCATCCGGCCACGCTGTCACGCGGGTCTGACATCGGTCCGGCTCAGCGGGAGGGGTAGTCCGTGTACCCGCGGGCGTCGCCCCCGAAGAACGTGGACGGGTCCGGGGTGTTGTAGGGGCCCTCGGTGCGCAGGCGGTCCGGGAGGTCCGGGTTGGCCAGGAACAGGGCGCCGAAGGCGAGCAGGTCGGCGGTGCCGTCCTCGATCAGGGTGAGGGCACGGTGGTCCGTGGGGCCCTCGGTCGCCGGGTTCAGTACGAGCGGGCCGTCGAACTGCTTGCGCAGCGCGAGGGTGGTCTCGCGGACCTCGGGTCCGTGCTCCGTGACGTGGAGGTAGGCCAGGCCGATTCCGTTGATCTCCTTGACCAGCGCCTCGTAGACGGGCTGCGGGTCGGGTTCGGAGATGTCGTTGTACGCGTTCCCGGGGGAGACACGCAGGCCCGTGCGTTCGGCGCCGATCGCGGCGGCGACCGCCTTGACCACCTCCACCGCGAACCGGACGCGGTTCTCGGTCGTGCCGCCCCACTCGTCGGTGCGCCGGTTCGTGCCGGGGGCCAGGAACTGGTGGATCAGGTAGCCGTTGGCCCCGTGCAGCTCGACGCCGTCGAAGCCCGCCTCGACCGCGTTGCGGGCGGCTTGGGCGAAGTCGGCGATGGTCGCCCGTACCTCGGCTCCGGTCAGCTCGTGCGGGGTCACGAAGTCCTTCATGCCCTCACCCGTGAACAGCTGGCCCTGGGCGGCGACCGCCGAGGGGGCCACGGGGATCAGGCCGTCGGGCAGCAGTGAGGGGTGGCCGATCCGGCCCGCGTGCATCAGCTGCGCGAAGATCCGGCCGCCGGCCGCGTGCACGGAATCGGTGACCTCGCGCCACGCCGCGACCTGCTCGGCGCTGTGCAGGCCGGGGGTGAAGGGGTATCCCTGTCCGACCGCGGAGGGCTGGACGCCCTCGGTGATGATCAGCCCCGCTGAGGCGCGCTGGGTGTAGTACTCGGTGACGAGGGCGGTCGCGACGCCGCCCACACCCGCGCGGCTGCGGGTCATGGGGGCCACGGCGATCCGGTTGGAAAGGGTGCCGCCGGCAATGCGAACCGGTTCGAAAGCGCTGGTCATATTCGCCTCACGAGTTAGTTGGTCGGCCAATCTTTGGCTCTGGAAGGCAGCGTACCCCATTACTTGGCCGACCAAGGTAAAATTTACGAGGCGGGTAAAATCCGGACACGAAAGCCCGCCCGACATGAAAGCCCGCCCGACACGAACGCCTGGACGCCCTCCCGGAGGCGCGTGCGCGCGTACCGGACCCGTCCCGCCGGACCCGACGAAGGAGGAGCGCCGCCATGACCGCGGATGCCGCTCAGGAACCACGCACCACCCCGGAGTGCCCCGCGACGCCCAGCGCCGTACTGGACGGGCCGGTCAGCCACGCCATCAGCCGGGTCTCCCGACTCCACCGGATCGCGGCGGGCCGGGTCCTGCGGGACCTGGGACTGCACCCGGGGCAGGAGTTCGTGATGATGCAGCTCTGGGACAGCGGCGCCGTGCGCCAGTCCGAGCTGATCAAGGCGGTCGGCCTCGACCCCTCCACGGTGACCAAGATGCTCCAGCGCCTCGAACACTCCGGCCACGTGCGCCGCCGCCCCGACCCCGCCGACCGGCGCGCCTCCCTGGTCGAGGCGACGGACACCAGCTGCGGGCTCCTCGTCGAGGTCCGCAAGGCCTGGGGCGAGCTGGAACGCCAGACCCTCGACGGCCTGGACGCGTCCGAACGCACCGAACTGGCCCGGCTGCTGGGCAAGGTGGAGGCCACCTTGTGCGCGGAGGTCACCCGGGGCGGCGCCACGGAGTGCGACGCCGCCCTCAAGGGGCCGGCCGCCTGCTGAAGGGCGTCGTCACGGCCATCCCGTCCGACCCCCGGGGCGGACGCGGGCGCCCGCCTGGCGCCCGCACCCGGGCGGCGTACGTCGGGATGAGGACTGCGGGGAGGAGGCAGGAAGGTCGGGCCCATGGTGAAGACGGCCGGTTCCCCTCTGCGCGAGAGGGTGGCGGGACTCCTCGACAGCCCCTTCATCGGGATGTCCCCCTGGATCGTGTTCTCGCTCCTGGTGGGTCCGGGACGCTTCGAGTGGGCGGTCGGGGCGGCGCTGCTGAGCTCGCTCGCTCTCGTCGCCGGGAGCCGCCTGGCGGGGCACGGCGGATCCGTGAAGATCCTCGAGGTAGCGGACCTCGTGTTCTTCGCGATCATGGCGGTCATCGGGCTCGTCGCGAGCGCGGGCACGCACCAGTGGCTCGAGACCTACGCCGGAGAGATCTCCAACATCGCGCTGACGCTCATCGCCTTCGGCTCCATGGCCGTCGGGATGCCCTTCACCATCCAGTACGCCCGGGAACAGGTCGACCCGGCCTTCTGGAAGACGCCCGCCTTCCTTCGGACCAACTACATCATCACCGGGGTGTGGGGACTCGCCTTCCTGGTGGCGGCCATCGCCGGCGCCTACGGCGACCTGGTCCTGCGCAACCCCAACAACATCTGGACGGGATGGATCATCCAGATCCTGGCCATCGTCGCCGCCCTGCGCTTCACGGTCTGGTACCCCGACGTCGCCCGCGCCCGGGCCCGCGGCGGCGACCACGCGGTCCCGCCCCTCTCCGACCTGCTCCTCCCACTGGCGGGCATGCTCGTCCCGGTGGGGATCGCCGTCCTCGTGTTCGACGGCCACCTGTGGTGGCTCGGCGTCGCCCTCATCGTCGTCGGCGGCTGGCTGAGCAGGCTCCTCAAGCGGCAGGCCGGCCAGGCGGCCCCCGCCAACGGCGGCGGCACGTCCGCCTGAGCCGATCCGGTACGGCGCCCGCCCGGCCGGGCCCGGCGCAGCAGCGGCACCACCCAGCCCCGCCGGCGTTCGATGCGCGGGGTTCGGGGCGGAGCCCCGGGAGCGGACCTTCGGCCCCCGTGTGGCGCGACCTGGCCCCCGCGCCCGGCGACCTGGCCCCCGCGCCCGGCGACCTGGCCCCCGTGCCCCGCGACCCGACTCCCGTGCCCCGCGACCCGGACCCCGCGCCCCGCTGCTGTGCCGGGCTGGTACCGCGACCGGTACGTACGGCCCGCCCGCCCCCGTGGCGGGCCGCGCCCGGCGGCCGGTCATCCCTCCGTCGGCGGCCAGGCGCCGTGCAGGCCCAGCGGCACCCGGACCGGGATCCGCACCCGTGCCACCGCCGGTCCCGACGCGGGGTCCTCCGCCGACAGGACGAGCAGCCGACTGGTGGCCTCCGTACGGTCCGTCGCGAAGGCCAGTCTCCCGGTGCGCACCCGGCGGGAAGGCACCCGCCCCGGCGCCACGCTCCAGCCAAACCCGCCACCGGCCAGGGGCAACACGGAGTGACTCCGATCACTTCAAGTGACGGATGAGACATGGCTTCGGGGGAAGGGGGCACACGCGACACGTGCAAGGTCACCGCGGGTAGGCCGCGGTGCGGAACCGGAGGTACAGCGCGTCGTGTCGGAGCAGAAGACGATTCACATCGCCGGAAAGTGGCGTTCAGCGGTCTCGGGAGCGACCAGGGAGGTACTCGACCCCGTCGACGCCACCGTGCTCGCCGTGGTCGCCGAGGGCGCCACCGCGGACACCGACGCGGCCGTCAGCGCCGCGCGCGCGGCCTTCGACGGCGGCGAATGGCCCGCCACGCCCGTCGCGGAGCGCGCCGAGCTGCTGCGCCGCACCGCCGACCTCCTCCAGCGCGACCGCGAGCGCATCGGGCTGCTGGAGAGCCTGGACGCCGGAAAGACCCTCGAAGAGGGCCGCGTCGACGTGGACTGCGTCAGCGCCGCCTTCCGCTACTTCGCCGACCTCGTCACCGGCGAGAGCGCCGGGCGCGTGGTCGACGCCGGCTCCCCTGACATCCACAGCGTGGTCGTCCACGAGCCCGTCGGCGTGTGCGCCCTCATCACCCCCTGGAACTACCCGCTGCTCCAGGCCAGCTGGAAGATCGCCCCGGCCCTCGCCGCGGGCAACACCTTCGTCGTCAAGCCGAGCGAGATCACCCCGCTGACCACGGCCGCGCTCATCGAGCTGCTCGTCGAGGCCGGGCTTCCCGCCGGCGTCGCGAACCTGGTCACCGGCCCCGGCGACCCGGTCGGCGCCCGCCTCGCCGCCCACCCCGACGTCGACCTCGTCTCCTTCACCGGCGGCCTCACCAGCGGTACGAAGGTCATGCGCGCCGCCGCCGACTCCGTCAAGAAGGTGGCCCTCGAACTCGGCGGGAAGAACCCCAACGTCGTCTTCGCCGACGCCTGCGCCACCGAGGAGGGCTTCGACACGGCCGTCGACCAGGCCCTGAACGCCGCGTTCATCCACAGCGGCCAGGTGTGCTCGGCCGGATCCCGGCTCATCGTCGAGGAGTCGCTGCGCGAGCGCTTCGTCGCCGAACTGGCCCGGCGCGCCGACCTCATCCGGCTCGGCCGCGGTACCGACCCGGGCGTCGAGTGCGGCCCGCTGGTCTCCGCCGGCCAGCTCGCGCGGACCGAGGAGTACGTGGCCTCCGCCCTTTCCGAGGGCGCCGTGCTGCGCGCCGGCGGCGAACGGCCCGACGGCCCCGGCTACTTCTACCGGCCGACCGTCCTCGACGGCTGCCACCGCCTGATGCGCGTCGTACGGGAAGAGGTCTTCGGGCCGGTCCTCACCGTCGAGACCTTCCGCACCGAGGACGAGGCCGTCGCGCTCGCCAACGACACCGAGTACGGGCTCGCCGGCGCGGTGTGGACCGCCGACCAGGGACGGGCCCGCCGCGTGGCCGGCCGGCTGCGCCACGGCACCGTCTGGATCAACGACTTCCACCCCTACCTGCCGCAGGCCGAGTGGGGCGGCTTCGGAAAGTCCGGCATCGGCCGCGAACTCGGGCCGGCGGGCCTGGCCGAGTACCGCGAGGCCAAGCACGTGTACCAGAACCTCGCTCCGCGCCCCGTGCGCTGGTTCGCGGGCTGAGGGAGAGGACCCACATGACCACGCGATCGCACACCCCCACCACCCCCGTTACCACCCCCACCCCCGTCACCACCCCCACCACCACGACCGCCGCGCACCGCGTCGGCGGGACCGTGGAGCAGGAGTACGACTACGTCGTCGTCGGCGGCGGAACCGCCGGCTCGGTGATCGCCTCCCGCCTCACGGAGGACCCGGACGTCACGGTCGCCGTCATCGAGGGCGGCCCCAGCGATGTCGACCGCCCCGACGTCCTGACGCTCCGCCGCTGGATGGGCCTGCTCGGCGGCGAGCTCGACTACGACTACCCCACCACCGAGCAGCCGCGCGGCAACTCCAACATCCGGCACAGCCGGGCCCGCGTGCTCGGCGGGTGCTCCTCGCACAACACCCTCATCGCGTTCAAGCCGCTGCCGTCCGACTGGGACGAGTGGTCCGCCGCGGGCGCCGAGGGGTGGCACGCGGCCGCCATGGCCCCGTACTTCGACCGGCTCTTGAACAACATCGTTCCCGTCGGCGAGGACGACCGCAACGCCATCGCCCGCGACTTCGTGGACGCGGCGCGGACGGCGCTGGGCGTGCCGCTCGTCGAGGGCTTCAACCGCAAGCCCTTCCACGAGGGCGCCGGATTCTTCGACCTCGCCTACCACCCGGAGACCAACAAGCGCTCGTCCGCCTCGGTGGCGTACCTGCACCCGGTGATGGACGCCCGGCCGAACCTGCGGCTGCTCCTGGAGACCTGGGCGTACCGCCTGGAGCTGGACGGAACCCGGGCCCGGGGCGTACGGGTACGCGCCGCGGACGGCACGGAGTCGCTGATCACCGCCCGCCGCGAGGTGCTGGTGTGCGCCGGCGCCGTCGACACCCCGCGCCTGTTGCTGCACTCCGGCATCGGACCGCGCGGGGCCCTGGAGGCCCTTGGCATACCCGTCGTCCACGACCTGCCCGGCGTGGGGGAGAACCTCCTCGACCACCCGGAGTCGGTCATCGTCTGGGAGACCGACGGACCCATCCCGGAGAACTCGGCGATGGACAGCGATGCCGGACTGTTCGTCCGGCGCGACCCCGAATCGCCGGGGCCCGACCTGATGTTCCACTTCTACCAGATCCCCTTCACCGACAACCCCGAGCGCCTCGGCTACGAACGCCCCGCGCACGGAGTCTCGTTGACCCCGAACATCCCCAAGCCCCGCAGCCGCGGACGCCTCTACCTGACGAGCCCCGATCCGGAGGTCAAGCCGGCCCTGGACTTCCGCTACTTCACGGACGAGGACGACTACGACGGCCGCACCCTGGTCGACGGCATCAAACTGGCCCGCGAGATCGCCGCGGCCGAGCCCCTGGCGGGCTGGCTGAAGCGGGAGGTCTGCCCCGGACCGGAGATCACCAGCGACGAGGCCCTGAGCACGTACGCCCGCTCCGTCGCGCACACCGTCTACCACCCGGCCGGCACCTGCAAGATGGGCGCCGCCGACGACGACGCCGCCGTCGTGGGTCCTGACCTCAAGGTCCGCGGCCTCGACGGCATCCGGATCGCGGACGCTTCGGTCTTCCCGACGATGCCCGCGGTCAACCCGATGATCGGAGTTCTCATGGTGGGCGAAAAGGCTGCCGAGCTGCTGGGGGGCGAGAGCCGGTGAACGCGATGACCCACGACGTGAACGCGATGACCCATGACCCGGCCGCGCCCGAGGCGGCCGACACCCCCGTCTTCTCCGTGGGTGGCCTGTGGAAGGTCTTCGGGCCCAAGGCCGCGGCCGCCAAGGTCCCCGGCTCGGAGCACGCCGAGTTGGCCCCCGCCGCACTCCGCGAGGCCACCGGCTGCACCGCGGCCGTCCGCGACGTGAGCTTCGACGTCCGCAAGGGCGAGGTCTTCGTCGTGATGGGTCTCTCCGGCTCCGGCAAGTCCACCCTGGTGCGCTGCCTGACCCGGCTGATCGAGCCGACGGCGGGGACGCTCTCCATCGACGGCGAGGACGTCCTCGCCATGGACGCCGCCCGGCTGCGCGAGCTGCGCCGCCACCGCGCGGCCATGGTCTTCCAGCACTTCGGCCTGCTGCCGCACCGCACCGTGCTCGACAACGTCGCCTACGGCCTGGAGATCCAGGGCGTCAGCCGCGCCGAGCGCCGCGCCAAGGCCGCCGAAATGGTCGCCAAGGTCGGCCTCGACGGTCTGGAGGACCGCCGCCCCGGACAGCTCTCCGGCGGACAGCAGCAGCGCGTCGGGCTCGCCCGAGCCCTCGCCGCGGACCCCGAAGTCCTGCTGTTCGACGAGCCGTTCAGTGCGCTGGACCCGCTGATCCGGCGCGAGATGCAGGACGAGGTCGCCCGGCTGCACCACGACGAGGGCCGCACCATGGTCTTCATCACCCACGACCTCGCCGAGGCGCTGCGCCTCGGGGACCGGATCGCGCTGATGCGCGACGGCCGCATCGTGCAGCTCGGCACCCCCGAGGAGATCGTGGGCTCGCCCGCCGACGACTACGTGCGGGAGTTCGTCCGCGACGTGCCGCGCGAGCAGGTCCTCACCGTACGCAGCGCCATGCGCCCCGCGGCGCCCGGCGAGGCCGACCAGGGCCCGGCGCTCGCCCCCGCCACGACCGTGGTCGAGGCCATCGAGGCGGTCGCCCGCAGCGGCGGCCCCGCCCGGGTCGTCGACCGCGGCAGGTGCCTCGGCGTCGTCGACGACGCCGCGCTGCTCGCGGTGGTGGCCGGACTCCCGGCCCCGGCCGCGCGCGAGGTGGCCGCGTGATACGCCGACCGCCCTGCGCGCCCCCCGTCCCCGGCACGGGCAGGTGGTGCGGATGACCGCCGCCACCCCCTCCGTGCGCGACCCCCGCGACCCCAGCGACTCCGGCCGCCCCCAGGCCCCCGGAACCGGTCGCACCCGCCCGGACGCCCGCGACGAAGGCCGCGCCACCGCCGGCCGCCGCGACACCCGCGAGGCCCGCGACACCCGTGAGGCCCGCGACACCCGGCCGGACGGTGACGGGCCGACCCGCCGCCACGCGTCCACCGGCCGTCCCGCGGCCGCCCGCGCCACCGCCTTGTTCAGCCACCGCGCCGCCCGCAAGCTCCTGCCGCTCGCCGTCGCCGCGGCGCTGCTGGTCCCGCTCGCCCTCGCCTTCCCCGGCGCCGGCAGCTGGCCCGCCCAGCTCGCCGTCGACCTGTCCGGCCCACTCGGCCGGGCGGGCGACTGGATCATCGACCACCGGGACAGCCACCCGCTGTTCCTGTACTTCTTCGGGCACGTCAGCAACGCCGTCGTGATCTGCGTCCGCGCCGTCTACACGGTGCTGCTCGCCGCCGGCTGGCTCGGCGTCACCGCCCTCGCCGGCCTGGTCGCCTGGCGCCTCGCCGGCATCCGCCTCGCCCTGACCTGCGTCGCCGCGTTCGCCGCCTGCGGACTGCTCGGGATGTGGGTCCCGACGATGCAGACCCTCGCCCTGATGGCCGTCGCCGTCACCGCGGCCGTCGCCGTCGGCGCCCTGCTCGGCCTCGCCGCCGGGCTGTCCCCGCGCACCGACCGCGCCCTGCGCCCCGTACTCGACACCATGCAGGTCCTGCCCGCCTTCGCCTACCTGCTCCCGATGGTGCTGGTCTTCGGCATCGGCGTGCCCGCCGCCGTCCTCGCCACCGTCGTCTACGCCGCCCCGCCGATGGCCCGCCTCACCGCGCTCGGGCTGCGCGACGCCGACGCGGGCGTCCTGGAGGCCTCCGCCTCGCTCGGCGCGACCGGACGCCAGCGCCTGTTCAGCGCGCGGCTCCCGCTCGCCCGCCGACAGCTCCTGCTCGGCGTCAACCAGGCGATCATGACCGGGCTGTCCATGGCCGTCATCGCCTCCGTGATCGGCGCCGGCGGCCTCGGCGATCGCGTGTACCAGGCCCTCGCCTCCGTCGACGTGGGCGCGGCCCTCGCCGCCGGAATCCCCATCGTGCTGCTCGCCGTCGTCCTCGACCGCACCGCCGACGCGGCCGGCAACCGGCTCGGCGCCACCCCCGACCCCGCCCGCGAGAAGCACCTGCTACGCCGGGTGTTCGGCGGCTGGTACGGGCGCCTGCTCACCGTGCTGGCGGCCGTCGCCGCCGCCGTCGCCGGCCGCATCGCCGACACCTCCCTGTGGCCCGAGTCGTGGACCGTGCCCATCGCCGAGCCCGTCAACCGGGCCGTCGCCTGGATGACCGCCCACCTGTACTCCGGAGTGCCCGTCGTCGGCGGCACCGCCGACTGGTCGGCCCGCTTCACCGGCTGGGTCCTCGACCCGCTGCGCACCGGGCTCCAGGCCGCCCCCTGGTGGACCCTGCTGCTCCTCGCCGGAGCCGTCGCCCTCCTGGTGGGCACCTGGCGGACCGCGCTCACCGCGGTCCTCGCCCTCGCCGCCATCGGCGTGCTCGGCGTCTGGGAACCCTCCCTCGACACCCTCTCGCAGGTCCTGGCCGCCGTCGCCGTCACCCTGGTCCTCGGCTTCGCCATCGCCGTCGGCGCCGCCCGCAGCGCCCGCGCCCAGCGGCTGCTGCGCCCGGTGCTCGACGTCTGCCAGACCATGCCTCAGTTCGTCTACCTCATCCCCGTGGTCGCCCTGTTCGGCGTCGGCCGCGCCCCGGCCGCGGCCGCGGCCGTCGTGTACGCGCTGCCCGCGGTCGTCCGCATCACCACACAGGGCCTCAGCGAGGTGAACCCCGCCGCCATGGAAGCGGCCCGCTCCCTCGGCGCGACCCGCTCGCAGCAGCTGTGGCAGGTCCAACTGCCGCTGGCGCGCCCGGCGCTGCTCCTCGCCGTCAACCAGGCGGTCGTCCTGGTCCTCGCCGTCGTCATCATCGGCGGCCTGGTCGGCGGTGGCGCGCTCGGCTACGACGTCGTCCTCGGCCTCGCCCAGGGGGATCTGGCCACCGGCCTGGTGGCCGGCGCCGCGATCGTATGCCTCGGCCTGCTGCTCGACCGCGTCACCCAGCCCGCGAAGGAGGCCTGACATGCCCGCCCGACCCCCGCGCACCGTCCGACCCCCGCGCACCAACCGGCGTCGGCGTCTCGCCGCCGCGCTCGCCGCCACGACCGGCCTCGCCGTCCTCAGCGCTTGCGGCGCGGCCGACATGACCCGCCAGTCCTCCCCGTACGCCGCCGCCCAGGGCGCCAAGACCGTCACGCTCTCCGTGCAGTCCTGGGTCGGCGCCCAGGCGAACACCGCCGTGGCCTCCTACCTGCTCGAACACGAGCTGGGCTACCGCGTCGACACCGTCCAGGTGGACGAGGTGCCCGCGTGGGACGCCCTCAGCCAGGGCCGCGTCGACGCGATCCTGGAGGACTGGGGCCACCCCGAGCAGGAGGACCGGTACGTCAAGGGGAAGAAGACCATCACCCCCGGCGGGGACCTCGGCGTGACCGGCCACATCGGCTGGTTCGTGCCGACGTACTTCGCCGAGGAGCACCCCGACGTCACCGACTGGAAGAACCTCGACAAGTACGCCGACCAGATGCGCACGCCCGAGAGCCGCGGCAAGGGCCAGCTGATGGACGGCTCCCCGTCGTACGTCACGAACGACAAGGCCCTGGTGAAGAACCTCGACCTGGACTACGAGGTCGTCTTCGCCGGGTCAGAGGCCGCCCAGATCACCCAGATCAAGCAGTTCGCCAAGGAGCGCAAGCCGTTCTTGACCTACTGGTACACCCCGCAGTGGCTGTTCGAGCGGGTCCCGATGACCGAGGTGAAGCTGCCCGAGTACAAGGAGGGCTGCGACGCCGATCCGGAGAAGGTCGCCTGCGCCTATCCGCACACCCCGCTGCAGAAGTACCTGAACACGCGCTTCTCGGAGTCGGGCGGCAAGGCCGCCGCGTTCCTGAAGAAGTTCCACTGGGGCGTGGAGGAGCAGAACGAGGTGTCCCTGATGATCGCCGAGGAGAAGCTGCCGCCGGAGCAGGCGGCGAAGAAGTGGGTGGAGAACAACCGCGAGGTGTGGGAGCCGTGGGTCCGCTGACCCCGCCCCCCTCCCGGGCGTGATCCGTCGCCCCCGCCCCCTCCCGGGCGTGATCCGCCGCCCCGCCCCTGCCGGGCACATGCCGAGGCCCCCGCACCCTGATCGGGTGCGGGGGCCTCGGCATGTGGGGGAGGGGTTACTCGGCGGAGACCTTGAGCAGCTTGTTCGGGGTGCCGCTGCTCGGGTTGGTGATCTTCCCGGCGGTCGCGCCGGAGGTCAGCGCCTCGGCCACGTCGGCCGGCGACGCGCCCTTGTGCCCGGCCAGGTAGACGGCCGCGGCACCGACGACGTGGGGGGTCGCCATCGAGGTGCCGGAGATGGTCTTCGTACCGGTGTCGCTGTCGTTCCAGGCCGAGGTGATGTCCGAGCCCGGGGCGTACAGGTCGACGATCGAGCCGAAGTTGGAGAACGAGGACTGCGAGTCGTCGGCCGCGCTGGAGGCCACCGTCACCGCCTCCGGAACCCGCGACGGCGAACCCTGGCCGGCGTCGGAGGACTCGTTGCCCGCCGCGACACCGAAGGTGACGCCGGCGGCTATCGCCCGGCTGACCGCCTCGTCGAGCGCCTCGTCGGCGCCGCCGCCGAGGCTCATGTTGGCCACCGAGGGACCGCTGTGGTGCTGCGTGACCCAGTCGATGCCCGCGACGACCTGCTCGGTGCTGCCGGACCCGTTGTCGTCCAGCACCCGGACGGCGACGATCTTGGCCTTCTTGGCGACACCGTGGGACGTCCCCGCGATGGTTCCGGCGACGTGCGTGCCGTGGCCGTTGCCGTCGTCGGCGATCTCGTCGTTGTCGATGGCGTCGAAGCCGTGCTCGGCCCGGCCGCCGAAGTCCTTGTGACTGATCCGCACGCCGGTGTCGATGACGTACGCCGTCACGCCCTCACCCCCCGCGTCGGGGTAGGAGTACTTCTTGTCCGCTGCGGTCTCCTCCTGGTCGATGCGGTCCAGGCCCCACGAAGGAGGGTTCTCCTGCGTGGCGTTGATGGTGAACTTCTTGTTCTGGACGACCTTGCCCACGGTCGGATCGGCGGCCAGACGCTTGGCGTCCGTCTCCGAAAGCCCGGACGCGGAGAAGCCGTTGATGGCAGATGCGTATTCGCGCCGCACCTCGCCACCGTACTTTTTGGCAAGTGCCTTCTTGTCGGCCGACTTGTCGAGTATGACGATGTAACTGCCGCTCAGCGCACCGGGTGCGCCCAGTCCGTAGACCGTTCCCTCGGCCGGGGTCGCCGCACCGGCGAGAGGGGAGAGCAACAAGGTCACGCCGGCTGCCGTCGCGGCTCCCGTGACGACTGCCAGGACCCGAACTCCGCGCGAACGGGTGCGTGCGTGCTTGTGAGTTGACATGTAGAGGGTTCTCCTCGTGTTTGACGTGTGGGGCGTCAAGCGTTGTCGCGCAAACCCTCCGGAGCCGAAAGATCTCCGGGAGTTGATCGAAACCATGGTCGATTCGCGGAGGTGATTCAAGGTCACTTCGGCCCAGGGAGATATTCAACAAGGTTTCTTAAAGGGAACTCCTCGTCCGCTCCCCGGAACGGCCACACTCTTCGAACCTTCTGCACGGGATGGACACTTCTCGTGTGCGTTCGCGAATGCCGCTCCCCGCCGGTCGTGGGATCCTGGAGCCGGGGACCGCGAGCGGGCGGGCGGAGCCGGCATGGGCAGGGACACGGATACGGGCGCCGACACGGTGGACGGCGGCGGCGAGGACGCGGGCGCCCCCGGGCGCCCCCCGGCGCTCGCCCGGGCCACCGCGGAGCTACGCGCGGGGACGGGTCCGACGGCGGCGACGGCCCGCCGGGCCGTCCGGGTCACACTCGCCGCATGCGCCGGCTTCTACGTCTTCCTGTACGTGCTGGACCGCCCCGTCTCCGCCACGTACGCCCTGTTCGCCGCCGTCTCCCTCGCCGCCCTGTCCCGGATCCCGGGCACCGGCCGCCAGCGGGCCGCCCAGATCGTGCGGGTCCTGCCCGTGGCCTGCGTCCTGGTGACGATCGGCACCTTCCTCGCCGTGCGCACCTGGACCGCCGTGGCCGGCATGCTCGTCATCGGCTTCTGCCTGGCCTTCGCCTCGGCGGGCGGCCCGCGCCCCGCCGGCGCGGCCCCGGGCCTCCAGCTGCTCTACATCCTTCCCTGCTTCCCGCCGTACCTGCCGGGCGCCCTCGGCGAGCGGCTGGCGGGCGCCGTCGCCGGCATCGTGCTGCTGGTCCTCGCCGAGGCGTACGTCCTGCCCGACCCGCGCCTCCCCACCTACCGGGACCGGGCCGCCGACGCCGCCACGACCGCCGCCCGGTGCGCCGCCGCGCTGCGGGAGCCGCCGTACGCCCTGCCCGCGCCGCTCGCCGAGCTGGCCCGAACCGCCGGCGAGGCACTGCGGCCGTCCCACGTGCCGGAGGGGGAGCGTCCGGCCGGCCCCGGGGTGCACGAGCGCGCCCTGGCGCACACCGGACTTGCCGCGCGCACCCTGCTGGCCCGGCTGAAGGACCTGCCCGGCCCGCTCGCCGGAGCCCGCCCCGGCCCCACGGGACTGGCGCTGATCCGCTCGGCGGAGCGCGCCGCCCGGGCGACCGCCGCACTGCTGTCGGACGGGCCCCCCGCGGATGACGCCGGGAGCGCGGCGCGCGGGCTGCTGCACGACCGGGCCGAGAGCGCGCGCCTCCTGCCGTCCGCCCCGGGCGACCGCCGCCGCCAGGCGGCGCTGCTGGAGGTGGCGGACGCGGCGCTGGTGCTCGGTACGGCCGCGGACCTCGCCGTCCGCGGGCGCGACGCCCTCCCGGAGGGCGATCCCGGCCGCTTCTGGTACGCCGGAAAGAGCACGCTCCGGCTGTGGTGGGTCCGGCTGTCGGGGCACGCGGGACCCCGGTCCGTCCACTTCCAGAACGCGGTACGGATCAGCCTGGCGCTCGCGGCCGCCCGCACGGTGGCCGGGCTGGACTCCCTGCCGCACGGCTTCTGGGCGATGCTCGCGGTCCTCAGCCTGACCCGGACCACGGCCGTCCAGACCCGCGCCACCGTACGCGCCGCCCTGACCGGGACCTGCCTGGGCGCCCTCGCCGCCGGGGGCGTCCTCGCCCTCGCGGGCGAGGCGAGCCTGCCGTACGCGATCGCCCTGCCGCCCCTGATGCTCGTCGCCTTCTTCGTCGGCCCGGTGCGCGGCGTGGGGTGGGCGCAGGCGCTGTTCACGCTGGTCGTCGCCGTGGCGTTCGCACAGCTGGCCCCGACCACATGGCAGCTGGCCGAATACCGGTTCCTGGACGTGCTCGTGGGCAGCGTCATCGGCCTCGCCTGCGGACTGCTCGCCTGGCCGCGGGGCGCCCACGACGAGGTGGGCCGGGCCGTTGCCCGGCTGCTGCGGGCCGCCGCCGCCGAGGTGACGACCGCCACGCGCGCCGTCACCCCGGGCCTCCTGCCCCCGGCGGACGGCGGGCACCCGGCCGGCGGAGCAGGACCGTACGGCGACGACCCGGACGTACAGCACACCCTGGTGCTGGCCGAGTCGGCCTACGCCCAGTACCAGGGCGAGACGCAGCGCCCGGCGGGCCCGGGCCCGGACTGGCAGAGCGCGCTGATGGCCGGCCACCACGTGCTGTGGGGCGCCCGGAGGGTGCTGGCGGCGGCGGACGGATCGCCGCCCGCCCCCCGGGCCGACGCCAGGGTGCGGGCGTACGGTGCCTGGGTGGCGGAGGGCTTCGGGCTGGCCGCCGCCCGCTTCGACGTACCCAAGGGCGCGCGGACCCGCGCGGCACCAGGCCCCGACGCGGTCGCGGTTGCGGGCGGGCCGCAGGCGTCGGACGCCACCCTCGACGCGCCTCCGGTGTTCTTCACCGCCGTGGCGTGGCTGGACTCGCTCACCGCGGACCTGGCCCGCATGGCGGCCGCCCACGCGGTCGAGACCCCGCTGCCCGCAGCCGGCCACCCCGGTACGGCTCGATCGGGAACCCCGTCGCGAGGACGAGGAGGTTTGGTCGGATGATCGGACTGTTATCGTCCCGAACATGCCTGAGCTGATCACACCGACCCCGCGCCTGCACGCTTCCTGGCTCGCCGCGCGCGAGGAGTGGGCGGACGACGCCCACATGGACGGAGCGAGCCTCGGCTCCGACGACGACGTGGACAGCGCCGAGGGCTTCGCGGCCTGGGTGGAGCGGCTGCACGCGTACGGGGACCGTACGCTCCCGGTCGAGCAGGGGCGGGTCCACGCCACGTACTGGTGGATCACCGAGGGCGACACCTACCTCGGCGCCATCGACCTGCGGCACTACCTGAACGGCTTCCTGCTCGACGCGGGCGGCCACATCGGGTACAGCATCCGGCCCTCGGCGCGTCGGCGCGGGCTGGCGACCTGGGCCCTGGCCCAAGTCCTGTACGAGGCGCGGCTGCTCGGGATCGACCGGGTCCTGCTGACCTGCGACCCGGGCAACAGCGCGTCGGTGCGGACGATCGAGCGCAACGGCGGCGTCCTGGAGGACGTACGGGAAACCCTGATCGGCCCGAAGCGCCGGTACTGGATCGACCTCTAGGCCGACCTCCAGGCCGACCTAGAGGTCGACCCCCAGGCCGATCCGCCGTCCCCGTGACAGCACCCCGCCCGGCCTGATGGGATGGCCGGCGGGGGCCCCGGGCGCAGCCCCCACCGACAGTCCCGGCCTGCCGAGTGGAGGAACCGCGTATGCCGCAGAACCTGACCGTACGGGTGAAAGAACTGCTGGACGGCATGGGCCTCCACGGGGCCGGAGCCGAACTGGACGCGGGCCGGGCGGTCACCCTCTCCGTCGGCGCGGGCAACCTGATCACGATCATGAAGATGGACGACACCCTGGTGCTCGGCGCGGCGCTCGCCGAGCACGACGAGCGGGCACTGCTGCGGGCGGCCCCGGAACTGCTGGAGCTCGTCGCGAACACCACCCCGCCCCCCGCCTTCGCCGCCGGCTCCGTCGTCCTGGAGACGGCGGGCCGGCCCTTCCGCCTCGGCGGCCACCTGGACCCGCAGGCCGTCGGCTCGCCGCAGGACGTGGCCGAGGCCCTCGGATTCCTCATCAACCTGCTGGACTACGTGAACACCGCCACCGCCCGGGGCGCCGGCCGGAACCCGTGACCGCGAGCCGCGAGTGCGGCTGCGGCCCAGGTGCGGAGGCGGATGCGGGGCCGGTAACGGTCGCGCACGGCGTCCCGGCGGACAAGGGTCGCGCCGGACCGATGATTCCGCCCGGCCGTCGACGTCTACAGAAGCGACACGTCCTTCGCAGTGGGCGCAGGACGCGTTACCAGCAGACGGGACACCACGACATGAGCGAGCCGGTGAAAGGCCCTGCCAGCTACTTCCCCTCCATCGAGAAGAAGTACGGGCGCCCGGTCGCGGAGTGGAAGGACCTCATCCGCTCCTCGCCACTGACCGGGCACATGGAGATCGTCTCCTGGCTGAAGACCGAGCACGGGCTCGGCCACGGCCACGCCAACGCCCTCGTCGCGCACACCCTCGCGGAGGACGCCGGCAGGTGACCGGCCGCGGTGCCCGGTCGTGTGGGCGGCGGCGCGCGCGCCGTGCGGGCCGCGGGGGAGGGTGACGGGGCAGGGCAGGGTGTGTGGATCACGGTTCCGTCGATGCCGGTCGCGCGGTCCGCGCTCGGCGGCGCGACCGCGAACTGCCCCGAGGGCCTCCAGGGCAAGTGCGTGTACGCCGTTCCCGGCACCGGGACTCCGGCGGACCTCGCGGCGTACAGCCCGGCCGTCAACACCTGGGCCACGCTGCCGGCGGTCAAGACGCCCCGCACCGGCTCCGCCGTGACGACGGCCCCGTGCCCGCCCGGACACCGGGGCGAGTGCGTGTACGCCGTCGGCGGCACCGTCGCCGGACCCGCGGTCAGCGCGGTGGTCGAGGCGTACAGCGTCGAGACCAACGCCTGGATCAGCCTGCCCTCCGTCCAGACGGCACGCACCGGCGCGGCGGCCGCCACGTCCCCCTGCACCGAGGGCACCGGCCTGCGCGGCAGCTGCGTGTACGTCTTCGGCGGCGCCAACCCGCGGGGCGCCCGTGCGTTCGTCAGGGGCCGAGCAGGTCGGCGACCGCCCGCGTCCACCGTTCCCCCCGGTACGGGTACGGGTGCGGGTCCGGTCCCGAGTCCTCGGACCCGTAAGGCTGTTGGTTCCCGGGGGCCGGCCCGGAGCGCGCCGCCCCGTCGCCGCCGCCGGGTGCGACGCCGGCCTGGGAGCGGAAGCCGACGGCCGCGGCCGCCAGGACGAGCGCGGACACGGCGAGCAATGCTGTCTTGTGGCGCACGGTCATCCCCACGGGGTCCGGTGGTCTTCTCGTCCCGCACGTCCAGGGCGGCCGTCAGGCCCCGCGCGGCTCTCCCGCCGGGCGGCGCCGCACGCCCGGTCGAGCGGTCCTCAGGTAGAAACGGTAGGCCATCAAGAACCCGGAGCAATCGTTTCCGCAGGCCGAGGGTGCGATCCGGGCGGGGGGAGCGCCCCCGTCGGGCCCGCCACGGCGGAACTCCCGCGTCCACCGGGGCAGTCGGCGGGTACGCGGAGTGGGTACGGTCTGCTCATGCACAACAGAGGTCCGGAGCAGCAACAGCGGGGGCACGTGCTCCTCATAGCGGGGGACGCCGCCGTCCGTCGCCGCACCGTGCAGATCGCGCCCAGCGCGAACCTGGCCGCGCTCGGGGTGGTACCCGCCTCGATGCTGCTGAACAGCGACACCCCCAGCGACACCACGTACCTCGACGGCGCGCGGGACCCGAACACCGTGCTCATGCGGCTGCGCACGGCGGCGGCCACGCCCGGCCCGCTGTTCGTGTACCTGTCGGGACGGCTCACGGTGGACCGCCGGGGCAACCGGCTGCACCTCGCCCTGCCGGGAACCACGGCCGGCACCGTCCGCTACACGGGCCTGCCCTGGGAGTGGCTCGGACTGGAACTGCGCGGCCGACCAGCCGGGTTGACCACCGTGCTGCTCGACCTCGCGGCGGACAAGGCCGCGTGGCCGCTGCTGCGCGAGTACGGCAGCCTGCCCGCCTCGCCGTCCGCCGAGGTGTACGGGGTGGTCTCGCCGCCGGGGTTCAGCGGCGGCGGCAACAGCGTGAGCGGCTACACCCGGCACTGGATCGAGCAGCTGCGCCGCAGCACCCGGCGCCCGGCGAACCTGCACCTGCACGCCCTCACCGTGGGATCGGCGGCGCTGCCTCCGGGCGCGCTCGTCCTGCCCACCGCCAGGGAACTCGCGGCCACGGCAGCGCGGACGCCGGCGCCGGGCCCGGCGTCCGCGCTGCCGCAGGACGCTTCCCGGCCGACCGCGGAAGCCGGGTTCCGACCGCCGGGGCTGCCGGGGCCGCCGTGGTCCGCCGTGCCGTCCAGCGCCTCGGATGAGGACCTCAGCACCCGGACGCTGCCGGTCCGGCGGAAGGAACGGGCCCGCGACCCCCACCCGGTCACGGCCGTCGCGGTCCGGGTGCCGGACTCCCCGCCCGGCCGTGACCCGCGGCCCCACATCCACTCCCTCGCGACGGCCGGCCGGCACCTCGAGGCGGCCACGCTCGCCCAGGCCTGGGAGCAGTACGTCCTGACGACCTTCGGGTACGCCTCACAGGAGGCGACCGAGTGGGAGGAGATCCGGGCCGACCTCGCCCGGATGGCGGGCGACTTCGGGCTGGCGACACACCTGTGGACGAGCGCAGGCCGGGCCCGTCTGTCCCGCCAGGACGCGGACGCCCCCGAAGTCAAGGCCGCGGCGGCGGGGGCCCTTTACTGCTGGACCCAGCTCAAGGACCCCGCCGCGGCGCTGGACGCAGGCACCGAACTGATCCTGCTGCTCGACCGCCTGCCCTCCCTCGACCCCCGGCACCTGCGGCTGGCCCGGCAGCGGCTGGAGTTCCTGCACCACGCGCCGAGCCGGCGCTGAAGCCCACGGCCGAGGGGTGGGACCCGGCGGGCCCCACCCCTCGGTCCGGTCTGGACGGTCTGGACGGTCTAGGTCATGGCGCTCAGCAGCGGCGGCGACAGGTGGCAGCGGATCAGGGTCCGGCGCCGCGCGGGCGGCCGAGGTGCGCGGACGGGGTGGCGGCGGTGCCGTGGCTCGCGGGGCTTCCAGTTGAGCAGGAGGACGGCCGCGAGCATCGGCGCACAGGTCAGCAGCATGAACGTCATGACGTCACCACCGACCACGCCGACACCCGGCCGATCGGGGAACGGGCGTCCAGGGAACGGCCGGTCCGGCAACCGCCGATCGGGCGACTATGCCGCCGGGCGCGGTGTCCGGGGCCGGTTCCCGGGGGGGCGGACGAGCCGCTGACGAGGGGACTCCGGACAGGATCGGGGCGGTGCTCGAAGTGCTCACATTCCGGTCAACGGTTCCCGGTGGGGGTCAGGAAACGACCGGATCCGCCGTTTCACCCCATCTGACCAGACGCGATCCCCGACGAGGGTCCGACCGGCGGAAGACGTCCACCCGGACGGGGCAACCGGCCGGCGCCCCGGAAACAGGTGTGGCCCGAGTCGTAGGACTCGGGCCACACCGTGCAGTAGCGGGGACAGGATTTGAACCTGCGACCTCTGGGTTATGAGCCCAGCGAGCTACCGAGCTGCTCCACCCCGCGTCGGTAGACCTCACCCTACGCCACGTGGCGCGGGCCGCTGACCACGGCCGTCGCGGCCGCCTCCGCCCTCGGCGAACTCCGCCCTCGGTGAACTCCGCCCTCGGTGAACTCCGCGGCCCCGTGGCCCCGGCGGTGCTTGAGTACCGGAATGGAGATCCTCGTACTGGGCGGGACGGCATGGGTGGGCCGCGAGCTGGCGCGGCAGGGGGTCGGGCGCGGGCACCGGGTGACGTGCCTCGCCCGCGGCGAGAGCGGGGGAGTGGCGGACGGGGCGGTGCTGGTGACGGCCGACCGGCGAGAGTCCTCGGCGTACGATCCGCTGCTCGACCGGACCTGGGACGCGGTCCTGGAGGTGTCGTGGCAGCCCGGATTCGTGCGTGCGGCGCTCGCCGCGCTGGCCGGCAGGGCGAAGCACTGGACGTACGTCTCCTCCGTCAGCGTCTACGCCTCCCACGCCGTACGGGGCGCGGACGAGTCCACGCCGCTGCTGCCCCCGACCGGCCGCGGCGAGGCCGGCCGGGCGGAGTACGGCGAGGCCAAGGCGGCCTGTGAGGAGGCGTCCGCGCGGGCCCTCGGCGACCGGCTCGTCATCGCGCGGGCCGGCCTCATCGGCGGTCCCGGCGACCACAGCGACAGGTCCGGCTACTGGGTGGCGCGGTCCGCCCGCGAACCTCGGGGCCGGATGCTGGTGCCGGACGCACCTGCCGCGCCGACCCAGGTGGTCGACGTGCGGGACCTCGCGTCCTGGCTGCTCGACGCCGCGGAGGCGGGGATCACCGGGACGTACGACGCGGTGGGGCCGGTGGTGCCGTTCGGGGAATGGATCGCGCTCTCCCGCTCCATCGGCGGGCACGCGGGGCCGGTGGTCGCCGCCGCCCCGGAGTGGCTGCTCGCGCACGGCGTGGCCGGGTTCATGGGTCCCGAGTCGATGCCGTTGTGGCTGGACGAAGCGGGCTGGGAAGGCTGGTCCGCCCGCACCGGCGCCGCCGCCCGCGCGGCCGGCCTGCGTCACCGCCCGCGCGCCGAACTGCTGGCCGACACCCTGCTCTGGGAACGGGAGCGGGGCCTGGACCGGCCGCGGCGCGCGGGCCTCAGCGCCGGCCGCGAGCGCGAGTTGCTCGCGGCCCTCGGCTGAGGCGCCGCCCTCGGCCGAGGCCCACGGACCGGGACGTCCGCGTCCGCGCGCGCGTCGTCAGGAGGCGCGCTTGCGCAGGTGCGTCGTGAGGTGGTGCGTCAGGGGCTGTCCCACCGCCGCCATGTCATGGACCACCGTCATCTCCCCGGCGTCCACGGTGTAGCGGCGCCGGGTTCCGGTGACCTCCTTGGCGAGCGGGGTCAGCCCCACGCTCCCGGTCTCGATCTCGAAACCGGTGCCGGACACCCGCCCGACGTACGTCTCCACGATGCCCGTCGGGTGGGCGAGTACGACCTCCAGCGACGCGTCCGGCGTCACCCGCCACCACCCGGACTCGCGCCCCGCGGGGCGCACGGCCTGCCCGGCCCCGTCGATCAGCCACGCGCGTGCCTCGTAGCGCAGGAAGGGGCGGCCGTCGTGGCTGAAGGTGATCTCCTGCTCGTACGTGAAGTCCTGCGGCAGGGTCGGGTACTGGCCCCGGCCCCGGCCGTGCCACCGTCCGAGCAGTGGCAGCACCGGCCCCAGCAGCGGATGCGGCTCGGGGCCCTCGCCGAGGACGTGACTGTCGGGGTAGGGATTCTCCCGCACCGGTTCGAACATGTTCACCCTGCTTGTCTGTGGGAAGCCGCCGTGCCGCGCCGTGACCAAGTATGACCCGGCGCGACCGCCCGCGCGGCATTCCCGCGCCCCCCTCAGGAGGACGAGGGCGCGTCGGCCGGGCGGGCCGAGAGCGGGGTGGCGATCCGCTCCAGGGAACGTCCCTCGGCGGCGACCGCGCAGAACACGGCCACCACCCCGGCCGCCACCATCAGCGCGGCTCCGACGCAGAAGCCGAGCGCCGCGTCGGACAACACCCCGCCGGAGGTGAGCCCGGCGAAGATCAGCGGGCCGGAAATGCCGCCCGCGGCCGTGCCGATCGCGTAGAAGACGGCGACGGCCATCGCGCGGGTCTCCATCGGGAAGAGCTCGCTGACCGTCAGGCAGGCCGAACCGGCCCCGGCGGAGGCGAAGAAGAGCACCACGCACCAGCAGGCGGTCATGGTCAGAGCCGTGAGGTGCCCGGCGCCGAGGAGCCAGGCGGTCCCGAAGAGCAGCAGACCGGACAGGATGTACGTGCCGAGATCGCCGGACGTCGGCCGACGGTGTCGAACATGCGGCCCAGGAGCGGCGGCCCGAGGAAGTTGCCGAAGGCGATGACGGCGAAGTAGGGGCGGCCGCGACGCCGGTGACCTGCGCGTCGGTGACGCAGAGACCGCTGCCGTCCTCGGAGAGCCGGCCGGAGATGTTCCCGACGATGGTGACCTCGAGGCCGTCCGGCACCCATACGGTGCCGAGCCCGAGCACGGTCATCCAGTGCCACCGGGACCAG
Organism: Streptomyces antarcticus; assembly: GCF_026627255.1. Classification (GTDB taxonomy): domain Bacteria; phylum Actinomycetota; class Actinomycetes; order Streptomycetales; family Streptomycetaceae; genus Streptomyces; species Streptomyces antarcticus. The sequence continues at coordinate 371,189 of NZ_JAPNLM010000004.1, forward strand.
GGCCGTCGGTCCAGCCGCGCCGGTACCTTCGTGGTGACCGTATCCGCCTTCGACTCCGTCGGTTCGGACGCGCACCACCGTGTGCCCGGCGCCCCGTACGGCGAACAGCCGCTCGCCGCGGCGCGTGGGATGCTCAGAGAGTGAAGAGCGATGCCCCGCTCCCGCTCCCCGGGGACGGCCCCGCGCCCGAGGTGCTCGCGCTGGCGAGGGTCGTGGCCGGGCTGCGGGCGGAGATCGCCGGTCTGAAGGGCCGCGGCGGCCGGGCCCCCGCCGCCGGGCCGCGCCGGGCCGGGGCCAGATCGGCCGGCGCGGGGGCCGATCCCGCCGGCCGTGAGGGCGCGGAAGCCGTCCAGCGGATCCTCGACGTGCTGTCCGGCACCGCGATCCTGCTCACGCCCCTGCGCGCGCCGTCGGGGGAGGTGGACGACTTCCTCATCGCCGCCGCCGCACCGGACTCGGTCGACATCGCCGGGCGCCGGGGCGGGGACCTGGTCGGCCGCCGCGTCCTGGAGACCTACCCGACGGTGGTGGGCACCCCGCTGTGGAAGGGGTACCTGGACACACTGGCCACGGGGACGGCGTACGAGGGCGAGCCCTTCACGTACGAGGAGGTGGCCGCCGGACTGCCGAAACGGTCCGTCTTCTCGGTCCGGGCCGCGAAGCTCGGGGACGGGCTCGTCGTGTCCTGGATCCGCCACGACGCCGGCGAGCGCGAGGCCCGCCGGCTCGCCGACATGCAGCGGCTCGGCAACCTCGGGTGGGCGGCCTGGAGCCTGCCGACCGATACCGCCGGCTGGTCCGAGCAGGTCTACGCCGTCTTCGACCGCGATCCGGCGCTGGGTCCCCTCCGGCTCCAGGACCTCCCCCCGCACCTGGTGCCCGAGGACGTGCCGAGGATGAGCACGGCCGTCAGACGGCTGCTGGAGCAGGGGAAGGCCGTCGACCAGCCGTTCCGCATCACCGTCTCGGACGGCGTACGCCACCTGCGGCTCGTCGCCGAGGCGCAGAAGGACGCCGACGGCACCCCCGTCGAGGTCCACGGTTTCTTCCAGGACCTGACCGCGCAGCGCGGCACGGAGCTGGCACTGCTGGAGAGCGAGCGCTCCGTCCTCGTCCAGCGGGGCATGCTCCGGGCCGAACACGCCCTCGCCGCCCGGCTCCAGGACACCCTGCTGCCGATCCCGGAACAGTCACTGGAACTCGCGGGACTGTGCGTCGACGTCGCCTACGTACCCTCCGACAGCGGGGTGAACGTCGGAGGCGACTGGTACAGCGCCATCGAACTCCCCGACGAGAGCGCCCTCTTCGTCGTCGGGGACGTCGCCGGCCACGGCCTGGCGGCCGTCGGCACGATGGCCCAACTGCGGTTCACCACGAAGGGGATGACCGTCACCGGATCGGCGTTGCCCGACGTCCTGAGCAGGCTCAACACCCTCCTGCTGCACACTGTTTCGGACCCCGTCGGCGCCACCGCCACCATGGTCATGGCCCGCTACCAGCCATGGGACCGACGCCTGAACTGGGTACGGGCCGGACACCTGCCGCCCCTGCTCGTCCGGGGGGAGGAGGCGAGCTTCCTGCCGCAGCCACAGGGCAGCCTCCTGGGCGCCACCCCCGACTCCGCGTACGGCCAGGCCATGATCGACCTGCTGCCCGGCGACCACCTGCTGCTCTACACGGACGGCCTCGTGGAGGAGCCGGGCGAGGACATCGAAGCGGGCCTCGCCCGCCTGGCCGTCCTCGCCCGGCAGCTGCTGAGGGACGGCCGGGGCGAGACGCTCGCCCGCACCCTGGCCGCCCTTCGTCCCGGTCACCGGGACGACATCTGCGTCCTGGACATACACGTCCCGGACGGCTCCCCGACCCTCAGGTGTCGAGCAGCCGGTTGATCAGCGAGCGGTAGGCCCGCAGAGCCTGCCGGAGGTCCTCCGTGGCCACCTGCTCACCGCTGTCCCACTGCTTCTCCAGCCGGCCCCGGTGATCGGCCAGGGTGCCCGCGAAGGCCTGCATGACCTCGGCCACGAGGGTGTCCGCCGACCTGACGGCCTCCCGCGGGTCGTCCACGAAACGTCCCTGGATCTCGGTCCAGGTGGTGCGGTAGCCCTCGGCTTCCGCGGTACCGAGGAGCGGCTCGGCCTCGCCGTCCCCCGCGGTGTCGCCCGGAGGTTCGGAGGCGCGGGGCGCTTCGCCCTCCGCGGTGTCACCGGTCCGGATCTCCTCGGGCCGGTGGGCGTCGGCCTCGTCGGCCCGGGCCTCGTCGGCACGGTGGGCGTCGGCCTCAGCGCTCCGTATGTCGTCGCCCCGCACGCCGTCGCCGAAGGTGTCGGGGCGGTAGGGGTCGCCGGTGGCGTCGCCCGGGTACACGGCGGTGTCGCGGCCCGTGTCGATGCCCGTGTCAGGGTCGGTGTCCCGGCCCGCTTCGCGGCCTGTCTCGCGCTCCGTTTCGTGGCCCGGGACCGGGGCCTGAGCCGGGTGGGCGAGGTCCTCCGTGGTCAGGGCGGGCTCGGTGGGCCCCTGCGTGTTCTCGTCGCGGTGCTGCATGTCAACGGCTCCTCTGGTCGGAGAGCAGCTCCTCGAAGAGGGCGCGGTAGTGCACCATCGCCCCTCGGAGCTCCTCTGTCGTCGCCTCTCCCGCCCCGCTGCGCACCTTGACCGCGTGGGCGGCCCGGTACTCCTCCAGCGTGCGCCCGTGCTCCACCGACAGGTCCCGGACCTGTCCGCTGTACCCCTCGTCGGTGGGGTAGCCGCGCTCGCCCATCAGCCGTGTCACCAGCTCGTCGGCCTCGGCCACCGCACCCTGCGGGTGGTCCACGAACTGCTGCTGGACACCGCTCCACTCCTGCGCGTACTGGTCCCGGCGCTCGGCCGGCAGCTCCTTGATGTCGAGGCCGTCGTGCCGTTCCTCCCGGGCGCGCAGATCGCGCTCGGCGGCCCTGCGGCCGCCCTGTTCCTCGACCGTGCGCTCGTACTCCGGTCCGAACCGCTCACGCAGGTGGCGTCGTCGCGCCAGCGCCCACAGCAGTGCCGTGAGCGCGATCACCACGACCACCGCCACGACGATGACGGCTATCAGCGTGTTCGATGACATCTCGCGCCTCCATTCGGGGGCTGTTCGTATTCGTTGACGCGGCTGCCCCCACCACCCCCGGACAAACCCGAATTCCGCTACCACCACACGGGCCGAAGGGCCACCGGACCACCGGAACACCAGATCCCCGGACCACCGGACCCCCGGATCGACGGCGCGGGGCGGGCCCGCGCCCGCCGCCCGGGGTTTGAACCGGCCGTCACCGAGCACGCGGCACCCGACGGAACACCCACGAGGAGGCTGCGGCATGACCGCCCAGAACCAGCAGGACCAGGACGTCGTCGCGATGATCCTGAAGGACCACCGCACCATGGAGGACCTGTTCCGCCGGATGCGGAGCGTGGAGTCGGACCGGGCGGCCGCCCTCGCGGAGTTCTCCGCGCTGCTCATCGCGCACGGCGAGGCCGAGGAGAGCGAGGTGTACGGCGCGCTGAAGCGGTTCAAGGACGTCGACAATGAGGAAGTGGAGCACGGTGCCGAGGAGCACGCCGAGGGGAACGAGGCGCTGCTGGCACTCCTCGAAGTCTCCGAGGTGGGCTCCGACGCGTGGGACTCGCGGCTGGAGGACCTGGTCAAGGCGGTCTCCCACCACCTCGACGAGGAGGAGCGGACGATCCTCAACGGCGCCCGGGAGAACGTCCCCGACGAGCGCAGGGCCGAGCTGGGCGCGGCGTTCCTCAAGGAGCGGGAGAGGCACCTGTCGGCCGACTGCGGCAGCGTCGAGAACGTCCGGAGCCTCGTCCGCGGGTGACGGCGTCGGCTCCACGTCCCCAACGGAGCGGGTGAACCGTGAGGCGGCGGGGCAGAACAGGAGTATGGACGAGCCCGCCGCCCGTGGCGGCCGGAACCTGCGGGAGCGACTCGGAACGACGCTGTTCACCCGGGTCGCCGGCCCGGGCGGCCCGGCCAACCGGGCCCGCATCCACGGCGCCCCCGGACCCCGCTGGTTCGGCCCCGAGCGGCCCATCCGCACGGTCCACGGCGACGCGTCCATGTTCATCGGGGGCCTCAGTGCCCTCCTGCTCCAGTCACTGCACCCGCTGGCCATGGCAGCCGTTGCCGCGCACTCCGGCTTCCGCGGCGACCCCTGGGGCCGCCTCCAGCGCACCAGCACCTTCCTCGCCGTCACGACCTACGGCACCGCGGCGGACGCCCAGCTCGCCGTGGACCGGGTCCGCGCGGTCCACGAGCGGGTACGGGGAACCACCGCCCGCGGAGAGCCGTACCACGCGGCCGATCCGCACCTGCTGGGCTGGGTGCACGCGGCCGAGGTCGACAGCTTCCTACGGGCCCACCAGCGCTTCGGCGCACACCCCCTGGACGCCGCCGGATGCGACGCGTACCTCGCCGACACCGCCCGGGTGGCGTCCGCCCTCGGGATCGCCGACCCGCCCCGCGACCGCGCCGGGCTGACCGCCCGGCTGGCGGAGTACCGGCCCGAGCTGCGCGCCACCCCCGAAGCCCTCGACGCGGCCCGCTTCATCCTGCGCCACCCGCCCCTGCCCCTGGCCGCCCGGCCGCCGTACGCCCTGCTGGCCTCGAACGCGGTCGCACTGCTCCCGCCGTGGGCCCGCACCGCGCTCGCGCTGCGCACCGCCACCGGCCCGGGGGAGACCTGCGTACGCCTGACCGGCCACGCCGTCACGCGGACGATCCGCTGGGCGATGACGCCCCCGCGCCCGCCTCAGCCCCCGCGCCCGCCTCAGCCGGCGTCGGGGATGAACGGGAGGTAGTCCGTCTCCGGGTGGGAGGGGAGCACCGTGTAGCTCGCCTCGGGAAGTTCGTTCCACACGCCGGGCAGGTCCCCCAGGGGCTCGGAAACCACGATCCGGGTCTCGTCGGAGACCTCGCTGAGGTAGTCCAGCTCCGGGTACAGGTGCCGTACGGTCTCGGCCCGGCTGCTGTAGAACAGCGACCGGGACTTGCCCTGGCTGGAGTACCGGAAGGCCCACACCCGCTCGCCGTCGCTCACCGCCACGGTCATCTGCAGCGGCTCCGGAACGCCGTGCTCCTTGCCGAGGCGCTCCACCAGCCCCGCCATCCGGGCCACCGCGCCGGGAACGTCCTGGTCGAGGCCGAAGGTGACGGCGAGGTAGAACATCACCTCGGAGTCCGTCGACCCCTCGATGGAGGGGAACAGTGCCGGATCGACCGCCATGCACAGGTCGCGCTGGAGCCGGTGGAAGTCCGCGATGGCCCCGTTGTGCATCCACATCCAGCGGCCGTGCCGGAAGGGGTGGCAGTTCGTCTGTTGGATCGCGGAGCCCGTCGAGGCGCGGACGTGCGCGAAGAACAGGGACGAGCGGACGTGTGCGGAGAGCTCCCGCAGGTTCCGGTTGTTCCAGGCGGGCCCGATGTCGCGGAAGACCGCCGGTGTGCCGTCGCCGTCGGCGCCGTACCAGCCGATGCCGAAGCCGTCTCCGTTGGTCGACTCGACGCCCATGCGGGCGTGCAGGCTCTGGTTGATCAGCGAGTGATCCGGCCGGTAGAGCAGGGCGTCGAGCAGGATCGGCGAACCCAGATAGGCAAGCCAGCGACACATGCGGACCATCCCCTTCAGAGCCTGGTCCCGAGCCTAACCCGGCCGTGGACGCGGCTCCCCCCGACGGGCCGGACCGGCCACGCCCGGAAGGACCCCCGGGTCAACCGGGATCCCGCCGCGGTCACTCCGCCGGTGAACCGGTGCACCCGGCCGGGTGACGGCGGCCCCCGCGGCCTGTCCGGACCGCGGGGCGCGCGGTAGACCGGCGGAGACCGCACCGCCCGAACCGGGCCGGCTCCTGAAAGAGGTAGGCGCATGAACCGATGTATGGCGACGCTGGCCGGGACGGCGGCGGCGGCCGCCGCGCTCGCGCTCTCGGCCCCCGGCACCGCGTACGCGGCCCACGGGATCCTGATCGTCGACGGTGTGTCCCACCGCGAGCCCGTCGGCTGCTTCCCGCTCGGCGACTTCGTCCCGCCGGTGGTGTCCAACTACACGGCGTCGGCCGTCGCGGTGTGGTCCGGCCCCGACTGCTCGGGGCGGGTCGAGCACTTCGTCGACCCGGGCGAGACCTACCGGCCGAACGGCAACAGGAGCGTCTTCGTCTCCTGACGCCGGCCGGCGGGGCGAACCCGGACGGGAGCGGACCGGATTGGCGTTTCGGCGTGCGCGCCGGCGGGGTCGTGGGAGACGGTGGACCTGCCGGGGCTCGCCGGCGTTTCTGAGGAGGTTCTCCGTGAACTGGACGCTCGAAGTCCTCCCCGTCCCCGTCGCCGACATGGACCGGGCCAAGGAGTTCTACGCCGACAAGGTCGGTTTCAAGGTCGACCTCGACGACGAGGTCGCCCCCGGGATGCGGATCATCCAGCTGACCCCGCCCGGTTCGCGCTGTTCCATCGCGATGCTCCACGGGATGCCCGCGGCGCCCGGGACGAAGGCGATGGCGCCGGGCACGCTGCAGGGCCTCCAGATCTGCGTCACGGACATCGACGCGGCCCGCGAGGAGCTCGTGGCCCGGGGCGTGGACGTCTCCCCGGTGCGGCACGTCGGCGCGACGGGCTGGGAGGACGGCAAGGGCGACACCTGGAACTCGTTCATGACCTTCGAGGACCCGGACGGCAACGGCTGGGTGGTCCAGGAGGCCCCGTCGGAGCTGTCGGAGCGCTGAGGCCCGCCGGGCCGCACCAGGTGACGGTGCGGTCCGGCGCCCGATGCCGCCGCCCACCGCCCGGACCCGGGGTGCGGGACCGGGCGCCGGACCGGACCGGCCGGACGGTCGGGGTCAGCCGATCGGCTTGCGGGTCTCCTCGCGCACCTCGAGCGTCGTGGCGGCCACCTTCTGGAGGTCGACCGACCCGGGGCTCCGCCGCACGGTCTCGGGGGTCACGACGGCAACCGACGCCCCCGTGTTCTCGTCCGCCCACGCGCACATCGGCAGGGTGCTCGTCGCACCGCCCTGCGTCGAGGTGAGGACCTGGCAGGTCACCGTGATGCCGGAGCCGGGCGGCGTGATGTCCCTGGCGGGCACCGCGACGGTCGCTCCCTGGGCGTCCGCCGCGCCCCCCATCATCTTCCGGCGGGCAGCCGCGGGGTCCTTGAACTGGCCGTACATCCCCGAGAAGACCAGGGCGCTCATCCCCGTGGCGGGACCGGACGTGTACTGGCCGACGGCCGGCTTCGGGTCGCGGATCTTCGGGTCGTAGGCCCCGGCGAGGGCCTTCTTGCCCTCGGTCTCCGACAGGTCCTGGGCCAGGGTGTACGTGCCGTTCAGCACGGTCGGCGGAACCGTGAGCCGGTACTGGGCATCGGGGAATCCGGCGCCGCTCGCCACCTGTCCCGCGTCGCCCAGGAGCTTCACCGCGAAGCCGATGACTCCGAGGCCGACGAGCGAGGCCGCGACGATCCCCACCACCAGACCGGTCCGCTTCCGGCGCGGCGGCGGCCCCATCGGCGGCTGCCCCCAGCCCCCTTGCGCGGGGAACGGCTGGGCGTAGGGCTGCTGCGGGTAGCCCTGCGGCGGGTACGGGGCCTGTGCGGGCGGCGCGGGGTGCGCGGGGTGGTGCGGGCCGCCGTACGGGGTCGGGGGCTGCGCGGGCCCGTAGGGGCCGGGGGACTGGGGCGGCGGCATGCTCATGACCGGAACGCTACTTCAGGGCCGGCCCCCGCAGTGCACGGCCCCGTCGCCGCCGGATCCCCGGGGCGGCCGGACCGGCGCCCCGCCGCCCTCAGGCGAGCACGTCCAGTACGCGGTCGGGAGTGAGCGGCAGGCTGCGCAGGCGCCGTCCCGTGGCGTGCCGGAAGGCGTTTCCGATCGCGGCCGCCGTCCCGACGATGCCGATCTCACCGATCCCCTTGCTGCCCATCGGGTTGAGGTGCTTGTCGTGCTCGTCGATCCAGTGCGCCTCGATGTCCGGCACGTCGGCGTGGACCGGGACGTGGTAGGACGCCAGGTCGCTCTCGGCGAAGTCCCCGTGGACGGGGTCGACGCTGCTGTGCTCCGTCAGCGCCATGCCCACGCCCATCACCATCGCGCCGACGAACTGGGACCGCGCCGTGACGGGGTTGAGGATCCGCCCGGCGGCGAAGACCCCCAGCAGGCGGGCGACGCGCACCTCGCCGGTGACCGTGTCCACCCGTACGTCCGCGAAGTGCGCGCCGAACGCGTGGCGCGAGTACGGCGACTTCTGCCCCGCCGACCCGGCGGTGTCGGCCGACGCGGACAGCCCCCCGCCGGGGAGGGGCCCGTGACGGCCCGCCATGCGGGCGGTCAGCGCGGCGCACGCGTCGTGCACCGCCCATCCCCAGGAGCCGGTGCCGCTGGAGCCGCCCGCGAGGGAGGCCGACGGCAGACCGGTGTGCCCGACGGCCACCGTCACGGCGTCGAGCGGGACGCCCAGGGCGTCGGCGGCCACCTGTGCCAGGACGGTGCGCGCTCCGGTCCCGATGTCGGTGGCGTTGACCTCGACGTGGAACCTTCCGTCCGCGAGGGCGTGCGCCCGCGCCGTGGAGGGCGAGATCAGCACGGGGTACGTCGCGGCGGCGACCCCGGTGCCGCACAGGACCGTCCCCTCCCGGCGCGGCGTGCGAAGTGAGGCCCAGCCGAAGCGGTCGGCACCCTCCCGGAGGCACTCCACGAGGTGCCGGCTGCTGAAGGGGCGGCCGCTGTCGGGCTCGGTCGCCGGTTCGTTGCGGACGCGCAGCTCCACGGGGTCGATGCCGAGGGCGTCGGCGAGTTCGTCCATGGCCGATTCGAGCGCGTACATGCCCGGGGCCTCCCCGGGGGCGCGCATCCAGGACGGTGTGGGCACGTCCAGGGCGACGACCCGGTGGGTGGTTCGGCTGTCGGGCACGGCGTACATGACACGGCCCGGGACGGCCGCCTGCTCGACGAACTCCCGGACGCGGGAGGTGTGGGTGGTGACCTCGTGGGTGAGCGCGGTGAGCGTGCCGTCCGAGCGGGCACCGAGCCGCACCCGGTGCAGCGTCGGAGCCCGGTGCCCGACCACGGCGGGCAGGTGGCGCCGGGGCAGGGCGAGGGTGACGGGGCGGCCGGTGTGGCGGGCGGCCATGACCGCCAGGACCACATGGGGGCGGGGGGTGCCCTTGCAGCCGAATCCACCGCCGACGTGTTCGGAGACGACCGTGACACGGTCCTCGGGCAGGCCGAAAAGGGACGCGAGGGCCGCTCGGACCGGCCCCGAGCCCTGGCTCGAGTCGTAGACGGTGAGGTGGCCGCCCGCCTCGTCCCAGAGGGCGGTGGCCGCGTGCGGCTCCATCGGGTGGTTGTGCAGCGGCGCCACCGCGTAGGAGCAGTCCACCCGTACGGCCGCGGCGGCCAGGGCCGCGTCCGGGTCGCCGTGCTCGCGGTGCGCGGGATGCCCGCCGTTGGCCTCCTCGGGCGTGTAGGCCCCGGGGTGGTCGGCGCGGAACCCGACGTCGTGCCCGGCTGCCTCATACGTGACGACGACGGCTGAGGCGGCCGCCCGGGCCGCCTCCGGGGTCTCCGCGACGGCCAGCGCCACGTACCAGCCCCGGTGCGGGACCCCGGCGTCCTGGAGCACCTGGAGGGTGGGGTCGTCGGACGGGCCCAGCCGCGGGGCGTTGTGCGGCGTGAGCACGGCGAGCACGCCGGGGAGGGCCAGCGCGGCGGCCGCGTCCACGGCGGTGACGCGGCCCCGGGGGACCGTCGCGGCCACCGGCCAGGCGTGGGCGCAGCCGGCCGGGGCGTGGTCGCCGGCGTACCGGGCGGCGCCCGTGACCTTCTCCGGGCCCTCGGCCCGGCCGACCGCGGTACCGAGTACGACGTGCCGCATGGGAGCTCCTCTGGACGGTCCCGGCGTACGCGGGACTGCGGGTGCGCGCGGGGCTACGGGGCGCGGGCTACGGGATGCGGGGACGGCCGTCCGCGCGGGCGGCCAGCGCCCCCAGCACGTCGACGGCGAGGTTGGCGGCCAGAGCCACCTTGTAGCCGTTGTCGCGCAGGGGCCGGGCCGGGGCCAGCTCTGCCTCCACCGCCCGGCGCAGCGCGTCGGGCGTCGGCTCGGCGCCGACCAGCAGGGTCTCGGCCGCGGTGGCCCGCCAGGGACGGTGTGCCAGCCCCCCGAAGGCGAGCGTCACCCGTCGTACGCGGCCCGCGTCGAGCTCCAGGACGGCGGCGACGGAGGCCAGGGCGAAGGCGTACGAGGCCCGGTCGCGCGCCTTGCGGTACAGCGAGACGGCCCCGCGCCCCGGGGCGGGCAGCACGATCGCGGTGACGATTTCCCCCGCGCGCAGCACGGTGTCCTGCTCGGGACGGTCCCCGGGCAGCCGGTGGAACTCCGCCGCGGGCACGGTGCGGGCGCCGTCCCCGCCGTACAGCTCGATGTCGGCGTCGAGCGCCGCGAGTGCCACCGCCATGTCGGAGGGGTGCGTCGCGATGCACCGCTCGGACTGCCCGAGGACGGCGTGATCGCGGTGCAGCCCGTCGCGGGCGCCGCAGCCGGTGCCCGGCTCGCGCTTGTTGCAGGGCTTGGACACGTCCTGGAAGTAGGAGCACCGGGTGCGCTGGAGCAGGTTCCCGCCGGTGGTGGCCATGTTGCGCAGCTGCCCGGAGGCGCCGGCCAGCAGGGCCTGGGACAGGACGGGGTGGCGGGCCCTGACGGCGGGGTGGGCGGCGACGTCGCTGTTGCGGGTCATGGCGCCGATCCGGAGCCCTCCCGAGGGCAGCTCCTCCACGCCGTCGAGCGGGAGCCGGGAGATGTCGACGAGGGCCGTCGGGCTCTCCACCCCCAGCTTCATCAGGTCGACGAGGTTGGTGCCGCCACCGAGGTAGCGGGCTCCGGGGTGCCGGGCGTGGGCCGCGACGGCCTCGTCGAGGCCGGCGGCGCGGACGTAGGCGAACGGCTTCACGCGGTCACGTCCCTCACGGCGTCGACGATGCGCGGGTAGGCACCGCAGCGGCACAGGTTGCCGCTCATCCGCTCCCTGACCTCCTCCGCCGTCAGGGTGACGGGGCCGGGGTCGGTCAGGGCGTCCGCGCCGGTGGCGTGCGAGGGGTGCCCGGCGGCGGCTTCCGCGATGGCTCCGACGGCCGAGCAGAGTTGTCCGGGCGTACAGAAGCCGCACTGGAAGGCGTCCCGCTCCAGGAAGGCCCGCTGCAGGGGGTGCAGGTCGCCGGCCGTGCTCCCGAGCCCCTCGACGGTGGTGATGTCGGCTCCGTCCTGCGTTACTGCCAGCAGGAGGCAGCTGTTGACCCGCCTGCCGTCGGCCAGCACGGTGCAGGCGCCGCACTGGCCGTGGTCGCAGCCCTTCTTCGCTCCGGTCAGGAGCAGGTGCCCGCGCAGGGCGTCCAGCAGGGTGACGCGGTGGTCCAGCCGCAGGTCGTGCTCCGTGCCGTTGACCTTCAGGGTGACGCGGGACGCCGGGGGAGCGGCCGCGCCGCCCGGCCCGGGGGGAACCGCACCGGCTCCGGGGTCGGGCCGTGGATCGCTGCCGTCCGCCACCGCGGCCTCCTCCGTACTGCGTGCGCAGGACCGGTACGCCTGCTGTCCGTGCCCAGACTGGCGCATTCCGTACGAACCGGCACCCCGGGCGCGGAGCCGTCAGCGCTCGGGCAGCGGGGTGCGGAGTGAGGAGTGTCCTTGTTCCCAGGCGGTGTGGATGTGGTGGGTGAGGCGGTCTTCGAGGTGGAGGGTCGCGGCGCAGCCGAAGGCGATGTCGGGTTCGAGGTGGGGTTCGTCGGTGAGGAGGCCGCCGATGACGTCGTGGCGTACGACGTGTTCGTGGACGGCGTCGGCTTCGACGTGTTCGGTGTAGAAGTGTTCGGCGGCGGGGCCGGCTTGGCAGCGGTGCATGGCCTTGGCCAGGCGGCGGGAGCCGGGTGGGGAGGTGACCTCGAGGCAGGCGAAGTGGCCGACGAGTGCGCCGCGCAGGGCGCGGTGCAGGCCGAAGAGGGACATGAGGTTGACGGTGGCGAGGAGGGGTGCGGGGGCCTGGTCGAGGTAGCGGCCGTAGGCGGGGTCCAGGCCGAGGTCGTTCATGAGGCCGGCGAAGAGCCGGGCGTGGATCCGGTCGGGGTGTCCCGCGCCGAACTCGTCGTACTCGATGGCGGCCATGGCGGCCTTGGCGCGGCCGGTCAGCCGGGGGATCACCCACAGGTGCGGGTCGGCTTCCTTGAGGTGGTAGAGGGAGCGCAGGGCGGCGTATTCGCGGAGCTGCCACAGCTCGCCCCGGGTCGCGAGCCGGTGGCTGAGGCTGCCGGCGGGGTCGGCGGGTTCCACGAGCAGCGGGGCGAAGGCCTCGTCCACCGATGCGGGCGCCGCGGACAGATCGGTGCGCAGGGCGTGCAGGAAGCGGGCTTCCAGGGCCTGGCGCAGCCGGAGCAGGTCCGGGTCCCATTCCCGTTCGTCGTCCACGCCCGCGAAGCCCCGGTAGTGCAGTTCGTAGAGCAGGTAGAGGGCCAGCTGGAGGTCCTCCCCCCACGGGTCGGCCTTCAATACCGCTCCCGGGGCGTAGTCCGGCGGGCCACCGTGACGCAGCGCCTCCACCACGGCGCCGGAAAGCCCGCCGCGACCGGCAACCAGGACAGGGCCGGTACTGGTGGTGGTGGCGAAGGCGGTCGTCGGTGCGGCCCCGGTCATCGCGGGCTCCCGTCGGTGTCGGTGTCGGTGCCGGTGTCGGCGTCGCTGCCGCCGGGCGGCGGTGCGGTGCGTTCCCGGGGGCGGTGGCTGGTGTCGCACCAGGGGTAGATGCGGCTGCGCCGGCAGGTGCACACGGCGACGGCGAACCGGTCCGAGCGGGCGAGGGTCCCGTCCTCCAGGAGGATCTCGACGGGTCCCTCCACCAGGACCGGACCGCTCCGGTCCACGCTGACACGGCGGGCCGGGCGGCGCCCGCCGGGAGCGGAGGCGGGGGGAGTGGAACCGGTGGGAGTGGAGGCGGTGGGAGTGGCGGCGGGCGCGGAGGCGTCCGCGGCGCGGTCAGAGGTGCTGGGCACGGATGATCACCAGTTCCTCCAGTTCGGCGCCCTCTTCCGCCAGACCGCGGCCCTGCAGCCAGGCCCGGCGCGAGCGCAGCACCGGCCCCCAGGGCACGGAGGCCCGGGCGGTCACCTGGGCGGTCAGACCCTCCCGCTCCAGCCGGCCGACGGTCTCCTGGGCCCCGCACAGCCCGGAGTGCACCATGAGCAGGATCCCTCCGGGGCGGAGCAGGGCGGGCGCGTCGGCGCAGATCCGGTCGATGACGCGGCGCCCGTCGGTGCCGGCGTCCCAGGCCCGCTGCGGGCCGCGCGACGGCAGCCCGGGCTCGGGGGAGGGGACGTACGGCGGGTTCGTCAGGAGCATGTCGAAGCGCCGGCCCCGGGTGCGGGTCGCGAAGTCCCCGTGCAGGACGCGCAGGGGCAGCCGCCGGTGGAGCGCGTTCAGACGGGCGGTCGCCACCGCCCGCCAGGACACGTCGACGGCCGTGACCCGTGCGCCCCGGGCGGCCGCGCTCAGGGCGAGGGCTCCGGTTCCGGTACCGATCTCCAGCAGTTCCGTCGAAGGGCTCAGCTCTTCCTGAGCGAGTGCGTACGCGAGGAGCCTGGTATCCGCCTGAGGGCGGTACACGCCTGGCAGCGAGATGATCGACTGTGGGGTCATTCCCCTGTTCAGGGCCGTACTGGACATCGGTCACCTCCGGAATCGAACGCCTCCCGCAGCACGTCTTCCCGCGGGCTCGGCACAGGGCGGCTACCCGCACGCGGGTCGTCCACTCGCCCGGAGGTGATCTGTCAGCGGCCGCCCACCGACCTCTCACGGCGTGCCCGCCGTCGGGGGCGGGGGTGACGGAGGGTGGCGGTGAGGCGCACGGGGCCGGTCGTCCGGCGTTGCCTCAGGGCCCCGCCCGTGCGGCGGGGGCCCGTCCGGCATTGCCTCACGACCGCGACACGGCCGTGCAGCCCTCCTGGGAGGACTCCTCGATGGTCTTGCTGCGGTCGTAGGGGTCCATCGGCGTCCCGGAGGGCGTGGGGCCGGTCGCGGGGTCCTCGACGAAGGTCGGGTGCAGGTAGCCGTCGTACTTGTCGCAGGAGCTGTTGGCGATGTCCCGCTGGTAGGCGACGATCCAGAGCCTGCCCGGAGTCGCCGTCCACTTGCGCGGGTCGGCTATCGAGAACGTCGCCTCGCGGCGCACGATCGTCCTCTCGACCTGGTCCGCACCGCCCCTGGCCTTCGCGAACGGGTAGACGAACGAGTAGTCGACCACGACGTGGGCCTGCCCCGGCCCCTCGCCGGGCTCCACCCACATGCGGCCGCGGACCTTGACGACCTCGCCCACGAGCCGCAGCTCGGCCGGGTCGTACCAGCTGAACAGGTCCAGCGGGTTCTGCTCGAGGCTCGGCCGTGCGAAGGCCGCCGCCAGCTGGTCCTTCGTCCGCTTGTCCTTCGGATCGAGCAGTGACAGCGCCGTGGCGTGCTGCTCCCCGCGCAGGGTGGCGGGATCGAGATTGGCGGCGACCAGGAACGGCTTGGCCTTGGCCAGGGCGTCCGCCACCTGGTCCTTGGTCATCCCACCGGTCGCCGCCGCCTCCGGCACCTCGATTCCGGCCGCGCCGTCGGCCCACTGGAGCGCCGGCGAGCCCCTGAAGGGCTGCGTCAGCGTGGGCCGGTCCGGGTCCGGGTAGAGCTCCGCCGGAGCCTCGGAGGGCCGGGCGGATTCCCCGGCCAGCGGGGCGCCGGGGGCGGCGGGGCCGGCCTCGCGCCGGTCCTCGGCCTTCCCGGTGATCCGGTCGATCACCAGCTCCGGGCACAGTGCGACCACCGCCAGCGCGGCGATGCAGACGACGGCCAGGGTGGCCTTCAGCCTCCGCTTGCCCGTGCCCCGGCCTTCCCTCTCCTGCCACGCGGGCCCGGTCCGCCATCCGGGCGGGTCGCCCGCGCCCTGCCTCGGCGTGCGCCGGAAGAGCCCCGGCCGGCCCGCGCCCGCTCCGCCTCCTCGCGCCGCAGACGCTCCGTCACCATCCGCGCCCGCGCCGATGGTTCCCTGGGGGCGTCCCCGCCGCCCTGCCCGGCCTGTGCGCTGAACCGTGCCCACTCCTCGTCGGAGACGTCCGGTCCGCGGTCGTCGTTCTGTCCCATGCTCCCCACCCGGTCTGTACCGCGCGGCCGTATCCGCAGGCCACGCGCTCGGGAGCGTCTCACGGCCCGCTGACAGCCGATGCGACAGGGCGCTTTTACGCCCCCGCCGGCCTCCGGTCCCGTGGCGCGTCCACGGTCCGCCACGACCATGGGAGCAGGCCGGGCGGCCCCCCCGGCATCCGCTGCCGGGCACCCGGGTGACCCCGCGCGCGACCGGGCGACGGCGACCTGGCACGTCGACGCCGGCGGATCGCCCGTCAGGAAGCGTCGGCGGCCCTCCGCGCCGGCCGTCAGGCAGCTCCGCCGGGGTTCGGCTCCGGGCGGGGGCGGGCGCGGAGGTGGGCCCGCTCGCCCTGCGTGCCGAACAGGCTGAGGAACTCGACCGGTTCGGCGTCGCAGGCGCCGAACCAGTGCGGCACCCGGGTGTCGAACTCGGCCGCCTCACCGGGTGCGAGCACGAGGTCCTTGTCCCCGAGCACGAGCCGCAGTCGCCCGTTGAGTACGTACAGCCACTCGTAGCCCTCGTGGGTCTTCGCGTCCGGCACCCGACGGCGGCTGCCGGCCGGGATCACCAGCTTGTACGCCTGGATGCCGCCGGCCCGGCGGGTCAGGGGCACCATCGTCATGCCGTGGCGGCTGACCGGACGCAGGTGGACGCGCGGATCACCGGTGGGCGGCGCGCCCACGAGTTCGTCGAGGGTGACGCCGTAGGCCCGGGCCAAGGGGAGCAGCAGTTCGAGATTGGGCCTGCGGGTACCGGACTCCAGCCGGGACAGGGTGCTCACCGAGATGCCCGTCGTCACCGACAGTTCGGCCAGCGTCGTCTCGCGCTGTCTGCGCAGGCCGCGCAGCCGGGGTCCGACCGCGTCGAGCGCGTGGTCGATGTCGTCGTCCATACGAGCAGATTGCCATATCGGCAACGGGTCTTGCCGTGCCGGAGCAGGCGTCCAGGGGATCGCCCGGGGTGCACCGCCCTGCGGCCGCCCGGCGGCGAACTGGACAAGTCCTCACCGCTCAGACGACGATGCACCCTGATGAGTGCCGCGGGCAGTGCCGGGGGGCGGACCGCAAGACACACCTCTCTCCTCCGCGTGCGTGCCGTGCGTCCCCGCACTTCCACGGAGGGACACCCCGAGATGAGCTACGGCAACCCGAACAACCCCTACGGCCAGCAGCCCCAGCCCCCACAGGGCCAGCCCGGCTACGGCTACCCGCCCCAGGCCCCGCAGGGCCAGCCCGGTTACGGCTACGCGCCCCAGGGCCCGCCGGGCGGATACGCCTACCCGCCCCAGCAGGGATACCCCGGCGGACCGGCCGGATACCCGGGGGCGCACATGGAGATGCCCGGCGGCGCGAAGGGCGCCCGCGTCATCCTCTTCGTCCTGGGCAGCCTGCAGGCGCTGGGCGGCCTGTTCGCCATCCTCGGCGGCGCGCTCTTCGCCTCCGCGCTCTCTGGCTCGTCCAGCACGTCCGCGAGCGAAGTGGGCGCCCTCGCCGGAGGCATGGTCATCATCGTGGGCATCCTCTGCGTCGCCCTGGCGCTGTGGCCCTTCCTGACGGCCCTCAAGATGAGCAAGGGCCGCACGGGAGTTCGCGTCTCCGGCATCGTTTACGGCTCGCTCCAGGCCTTCTTCGCCGGGCTCGGCCTGCTCGCCAACCTGGCCGCGCTCGGCTCCAACGGGCACACCCCGGTCGGCGCCAGCATCCTCTCCCTGCTGATCGGGCTGATCTTCCTCGGCCTCGGCGTCTGGGTGATCGTGGGCCTCGCCAAGGCCGGCGACTACTTCCGGCGCCCGAACTTCTGAACCCCGTACACCTCCGGCGAAGGCCGCGTCCCGCATCGCCGCGGACGCGGCCTTCGCCGTAGGCGCGGCCCCGGCCGACCGCCCCGGCGCCGGGCCCTTTCCGGCCGTCAGGTTCCGCAGTCCGCGACAGGCACGGCGGCAGGCACGGCGACGACAGGGCGCGCGGCAGGGCCCGTGGCGGGACACGCGGTGGGTCCCGCGCCCGCGAGCTCCGCCGCCGCGCTCGCGAGCAGCATGTCCAGCGCCGTCGGGTAGGCGCTGGCCGTCATGCGCGCGGCCAGCAGCCCGGCCGTCGCCGCGATGTGCGGGTAGGGGCCCTCCGGCAGCCGGGCGTACGTGGACTCCCACCGGCCCTCGTCGGCCTCCCTCGAGGCGTCGGCCAGCGCCAAGGCGCCGGCGTCCAGCGCCGCGAAGGCGAGGCTCTGGTCGATGAAGGCGTGGTAGATCCGTACCGCGTCCGGGTCCGGGAACCCGGCCGTGCGCAGGATCCCCAGGATCGCCTCGTCCGCCGCGATCTCCCGGGGCCGCCCCGTCACACGGCTGGCGGTGAGCACCGCGGCCTGCGGGTGGGCGAGATACGCGCCGTGGATGCGCAGGCCGAGTTCCCGCAGGTCGCCGCGCCACGCGCCGGTGGGGGACCAGCCCGCCAGGGCCCGGCCGATCAGCTCCTCGCCGATCGCGAGCGTGAGATCGTCCATCCCCGAGAAGTACCGGTACAGGGTGCTCGGATCCGCGCCCAGAGCCGCACCGAGCCGCCGCGCGGACAACCCGGCGCCCCCGTGCTCGCGCAGCATCCGCAGCGCCGTCTCCACGATCAGCCGCTCCGACAGGACCGTCCCCCGCAGGGTGGGGCGGCGCCGCCTCCGCGCCTCCTCGGGGACCACCTTCTTCGCCACGACCGCACCGCCTCCTTCCCGGGTCATTCGCACGCCGCACACCCGTCGGCCTTACGCCAACACCATTGACCTTAATCTCACCGCCCGGGTTTCATCCCTCCCGGGAGGAGCGAACCTCTCCATTGACGAAAGGCTCCTGTCATGCGTGTACTGCTCGTCGGCGCCGGAGGCGTCGGGACGGCCATCACCCGGATCGCGGCCCGCCGCGACTTCTTCGACCACCTCGTGGTCGCCGACTACGACCTGTCCCGCGCCGAGGCCGCCGTCGCCGCGCTGGACGACCAGGGCGTCCGGTTCAGCGCCTGCCGCGTCGACGCCTCGGACGAGGCGGCCGTCACCGCACTGCTCACCGAGCGGCGGTGCGACGTCCTCGTGAACGCCACGGACCCGCGGTTCGTCATGCCGCTGTTCCGGGCGGCCCTCGCCGCCGGCACGCACTACCTGGACATGGCGATGTCCTTGTCCCGCCCGCACCCCGGCCGGCCGTACGACGAATGCGGGGTCAAGCTCGGCGACGAGCAGTTCGAGCGGGCCCGGGAGTGGGAGAAGTCCGGCCGGCTCGCGCTCGTCGGCATGGGTGTGGAGCCCGGACTGTCGGACGTGTTCGCCCGCTACGCCGCCGACGAGCTCTTCGACGAGATCGAGGAGATCGGCGTGCGCGACGGCGCGAATCTGATGGTGGAGGGCTACGACTTCGCCCCGTCCTTCAGCATCTGGACCACCATCGAGGAGTGCCTCAACCCGCCGGTGGTCTACGAGGCGGACCGCGGCTGGTTCACGACGGAACCCTTCAGCGAGCCGGAGGTCTTCGACTTCCCGGAGGGCATCGGCCCGGTCGAGTGCGTGAACGTCGAGCACGAGGAGGTGCTGCTGATCCCCCGCTGGGTCGACGCCCGCCGGGTCACCTTCAAGTACGGCCTCGGCGACGACTTCATCGGCAAGCTCAAGACCCTGCACGCCCTGGGCCTGGACGCGACCACCCCGGTGACGGTGCACAGCGACGCTGGACCCGTCCGGGTCTCGCCCCGAGACGTGGTCGCCGCCTGCCTGCCGGACCCGGCCACCCTGGGGGACCGGATGACGGGCAAGACCTGCGCCGGGACCTGGGTCAAGGGCGTCAAGGACGGCCTGCCGCGCGAGGTGTACCTCTACCACGTCGTCGACAACGAGTGGTCCATGCGGGAGTACGGTTCCCAGGCCGTGGTCTGGCAGACCGCGGTCAATCCGGTGGTGGCGCTGGAGCTGATGGCCACCGGGGTCTGGTCGGAGCCGGGCGTTCTCGGCCCCGAGGCCCTGCCGCCCCGGCCCTTCCTCGACCTGCTGACCGCCTACGGCTCCCCGTGGGCCGTACGCGACCAGAGCTGACGGGCGCCACACGGCCGCAGGACGCCAGACGCCCCACGCCGCGGGCGCTGGTCCACGGGGCCGGCGCGGTCGGTGCGGTCCTCGCGGCTGAACTGGCCGCGGCGGGAGCCCCGGTACTGGTCCACGACCGGGATCCGGCCGCGGCGGACGTCGCGGGGTGCCGGCCCGTCAACGCCGGGGCGGCCGCGCTCCCACCGCGCCGACCGCCGGTCCGAGCGGTCGGCGCCCCCGGTACGGTGGGGGCGGTTCGCGCTGTCGACGGTGCCACCAGGTTCCCGGTCGGCGCGGCCGGCGGGAGGGAAGCCTCGATGTACGAATCCGAAGCCGCAGGACCGGACCAGCGGGACGACACCGCGCATCCGAACGTGGTCGAGCCGTTCCTGGACCTCGACCTGCAGATGCTGATCAGCATGCTGGACGGTGACGAGACCGGGCAGTCCCACTTCGGTGTCTCGCTGAACATCCCCGGCGGCGTCCTCTACGGCCAGGCGATCAGTCGCAAGGCGTACGAGGAGGAGTGGGAGAACAGCCTGCGCGACGCGTCCGGGTCGGGCTCGGAATCACTCGCCCGGGTTCCCCGGCTGGTCCGGGAGGCCGTCCGCGAGGAACTCGGTTCCCGCACACCGGCCCTGCTGCCCCGGTGGGTGCACCTGCGCGACGCCACGTTCCTCACGGGCGCGGCGAACCAGACCATGCGCTACGCCCTGTGGCGCGGCCGCCTCGCGGACGTCGCGGGGTGGTCGCTCTCCCTCCCCTCGTGAACCTGGGTCCCCTCCCCTCGTGAACCTGGGTCCCCTCCCCTCGTGAACCTGGGTCCCCTCCCCTCGTGAACCTGGGTCCCGCGCCCCCCGGGGCGGGGGACCCGGCCGGCGAAAGACCGGGGGCCGGGAGGCGCCTGCTGGAGCGGGGCTGGAGCCGCCCTCCGGGGCCACCGGCACGCACGGTACGCTCCCCGCCCGGGCCCGCACGCCCGGCCGGCTGCATGGGAGAGGAACACACGTGACCGTCGCCAAGGACAGGCTGGACGCACTCCGGGCCGAAATCGAGCGCCGCAATCCGGCTCAGCCCGAGTTCCACCAAGCCGTGCGGGAGGTGCTCGACACCCTCGCCCCGGTGTTCGCCGCGCGCCCCGAATACGCGGAGTCCGGACTCCTGGAGCGGCTCCTGGAGCCCGAGCGCCAGATCATCTTCCGCGTCCCGTGGACGGACGACCGGGGCCGGGTCCACGTCAACCGCGGCTATCGGGTGGAGTTCAACAGCGCCCTCGGCCCGTACAAGGGCGGCCTGCGCTTCCACCCGTCCGTCGACATCGGCGTGGTGAAGTTCCTCGGCTTCGAGCAGATCTTCAAGAACGCGCTGACCGGGCTGGGCATCGGCGGCGGCAAGGGCGGCAGCGACTTCGACCCGCACGGCAAGTCCGACGCCGAGGTCATGCGTTTCTGTCAGTCCTTCATGACCGAGCTGTACCGGCACATCGGCGAGCACACGGACGTACCGGCCGGTGACATCGGCGTCGGCGGCCGCGAGATCGGCTACCTGTTCGGCCAGTACCGGCGGATCACCAACCGCTGGGAGGCCGGCGTCCTGACCGGCAAGGGCATCGGCTGGGGAGGCTCGTCGATCCGCCCCGAGGCCACCGGCTACGGCAGCGTGCTGTTCGCCGCCGAGATGCTGAACGTCAGAGGCGAGTCGCTGGACGGCCTCACCGCCGTCGTCTCCGGCTCCGGAAACGTCGCCCTCTACACGATCGAGAAGCTCCAGCAGCTCGGCGCCAACCCGCTGACCTGCTCGGACTCCAAGGGCTACGTGGTCGACGACAAGGGCATCGACCTGGCCCTGCTGCGGCAGATCAAGGAGGTCGAGCGCGGGCGCGTCAGCGAGTACGCGGTGCGGCGCGGTTCCTCCGCCCGCTTCGTACCCGGGGGCCGGGTCTGGGAGGTCCCGGCGGACGTGGCCTTCCCGTCGGCGACCCAGAACGAACTCGGCGCCGACGACGCCCGCACGCTCATCGAGAACGGCGTCAAGGCGGTTTCCGAGGGCGCGAACATGCCCACCACCCCCGAGGCCGTCCACCTCTTCCAGGCGGCCGGTGTCGCCTTCGGCCCCGGCAAGGCCGCCAACGCCGGCGGTGTCGCGGTCAGCGCACTGGAGATGGCCCAGAACGCGGGCCGGGTCGCGTGGGGCCGCGACCGTGTCGAGGAGGAACTCGCGGGCATCATGCGGTCGATCCACGCGGTGGCCCACGAGACGGCCGAGCGTTACGGGACCCCCGGCGATTACGTGGCCGGCGCCAACATCGCCGGGTTCGAACGGGTCGCCGACGCGATGCTGGCCCAGGGCATCATCTAGTGCTGTGAGCGGAAGGGTTCACCGTGCCGCGGCGCGCGGCACGGTACCTGGCCGCGTTGTCGGACCACACCCGTACGTCCAGTACGAGGCGCGGACCTCCGCCTTGCGGCGCACCGCACCGGACACCACGACCCGCACTGGACACCACGCCCGGCAAGCCTCTCGTGGCCGCAGCACCAGCCGGACCCCAGACGTCGCCCAGCAGCCCAATTGAAGAGGGCTGCTGGGCGACGTCGGAGCGGCACGCCCCGGACCCGCGCGGGGTCCCGCCGGCCATCGGCCGGGTCAGGGCCGCGGGCGGGTCGAGTCGGGGTCCTCGTCGGGCGTCTGCCAGGAGTCCTGACGGGCCTGAGCCTGCGGGCTCTGATCCGCCGGCCGTGCCCCGGGGTCCTTGAGCTTTGCGGCGCGCCGGCTGCCGTACCAGAACGCCCCGATCAGGAGCGCGGCCACCACCACACCGGCAACGATGAGGAAGAGGGACGTCGAACCGTCGGCCGCGAGAGTCATGGAGGTGATCATGGACTGCGTCTACCCCGTCCCGCGCGTTCTGCACGCCCCGGCGTCCCGCGCCTTCACCGCGGGGCCGCCGGACACCTGGTGCCGTGGCCGCAAGGGTTCACCGGGTCGCGGCGCCCGGTACCCCGCCGCGCTGTCGGTCCACACCGGTACGTCCAGTACGAGGCGCGGCCCTGCGCCTTGCGACGCACCGCACCGGACACCACGGCCCGGCAAACCGTTGCGGCCACAGCACTAGAAGTCGCCGTAGCGCATGCGGCCCAGCGCCGTCATGGGCCGGTCGTGGGCGGCGACGGGGGCCGGGAGGCAGGTCGAGCCGGTCAGGTAGCGGTCCACCGCGGCGGCCGCCGCCCGCCCCTCGGCGATGGCCCACACCACCAGGGACTGGCCGCGCCCGGCGTCGCCCGCGACGAACACGCCGGGCGCCCGCCCGCCGCCGGCCGCGAAGGACGCGTCGCGTACGAAGGTCCCGCGGTCGTCGCGCTCGAGGCCCAGCTGCTCGCACAGGCCGCCGGCCCGCTCGGGCCCGGAGAACCCCAGGGCCAGCAGCACCAGCCCGGCCGGGATCACTCGGTCGGTACCCGCCAGGGGCCTGCGGGCCTCCGGCTCGACGGCGGTCAGGTGCATCGCCCGTACCCGGCCCGAGGCGTCCCCCTCGAAGTGCAGGATGGCGCAGGAGAAGGAGCGGGGATCGCGGCCCTCGCGGCCGCGGGCCTCCTCGTGGGCATGGGACACGCGGTACACCTTCGGGTACACCGGCCAGGGCTCCCCGTCGGACCGGTCCGGCCCGGGCTCCGGGTTGATGTCGAGCTGGACCACGGAGAGCGCACCCTGCCGCAGGGCCGTGCCCAGGCAGTCGGAGCCGGTGTCGCCTCCGCCGACGATCACCACGTGCCGGCCCTCGGCGGTGACCGGCGACCGGGCGTGGTCGCCCTCCCGCACCCGGTTGGCGAGAGTGAGGTAGTCCATCGCCTGGTGGATGCCGCGCAGCGCACGGCCGGGAACCGGCAGCTCCCGCCGCTCACCGGCCCCGACCGCGACGATGAGGGCGTCACACCGGCTCCGCAGCTCGGCCGCGCCCGTCGAGCCGCCGACGTCCGCATCCGTCACGAACGCGGTGCCCTCGGCTCGCATCTGCTCGATCCGACGGTCCAGGTGCGACTTCTCCATTTTGAACTCGGGGATGCCGTAGCGCAGCAGCCCGCCGACCCGGTCGGCCCGTTCGTGCACGACCACGGCGTGCCCGGCCCGCGTCAGCTGCTGCGCCGCTGCCAGCCCGGCCGGTCCGGAGCCGATGATGGCGACGGTCTTCCCGCTGTGCCGTTCGGGCGGCCTCGGCGCGGCGTATCCGCGGCGCCTCCCCTCGTCCGCGATCACCTGCTCGACGTTCTTGATCGTCACCGGATCCGCGTTGATCGCCAGCACGCAGGCGTCCTCGCAGGGCGCCGGGCAGAGCCGGCCGGTGAACTCGGGGAAGTTGTTCGTCGCGTGCAGCCGCTCGTACGCGGCGCGCCAGTCGCCCCTGGCCGCGTACGCGTTCCACTCCGGTATGAGGTTTCCCAGCGGGCAGCCGGTGTGGCAGAACGGGATGCCGCAGTCCATGCAGCGGTCGGCCTGCTGGGAGACGAGCGGGAGCAGCGCCTGGCCCGCGTACACCTCGTGCCAGTCGCCCACCCGCTCCCCGACGGCACGGGCGGGAACCGGCTTGCGGGGGATCCTGAGGAAGCCGAAGGGATCGGTCACACGCCCGCCTCCCTGGATCGTTCGCGGTGTGGGCGCGGTACCGGCGCGTACGGCGCGTTCCGCGTGCTGCCTGTGGCGGTTTGACCAGATTACGCCGCCTTCGGCGCCGACTCCCAGGTGAGGCGGCGGCCCCGGCCGAGGGTCGTGTCCGGTAGCTCCGGCGTCGCGGTGCGTGACGTCGCGGAAGGGGGTGAGAGGGAGCCCCGACGCGCCGCGGGCTGCCCGCGGGTGAGAGCCGACGATACGGGGGCTTCGCCGCCGACCGGCTCCTCAGTCCTGTCCGGGCCGCCCGGCGTACGCGCCCCCGAAGGCCCGCCGCGGGCGGGTGTCCAGCAGGCTCCACACCCGGCGGCCGTCCTCGGCGGCGTCGCTGCCGCAGCTCGCCGTTCCGCTGACGGCGGCGACACGGGTCAGGAACGCGTCGTCGTCCGGGGCCGGCCCGGAGCGGTGGCTGAGGACGACGATGAGGATCATCTCGTCCTGGTCGGCCGCGTGCACGCTGATCCGCTTGCCGCCGTCCGCGACCGCGGCGCCGACCAGGAGCTCCGCGGACCGGCGGACCGACTCGTCGCCCGGGTGCTCGTAGCCCCAGCCGCGCACCGCCCCGACGATCCGGGAGGCGGCCTTGCCGGCCGCCCAGCGGTCCGCGGGGAGGGTCCAGCTGGCCGCGCGCCGGTTGCGTACGGTCATCCTTACGCGGTCCCGGGTCGCCGTCCGGTGGTCGTCCGGGCGGGCGAGCGCCGACGTGTCCGCCTCCGCCTCCCCGCTCGGTCGCGGGGCCTCGACCGGCCTCTTGGGCGGCGGCGGGGTCTTCGGGGGGTAGTTCGGCGGGACCTTGGGGCCCTTCGCGTTCTCGGGTTCCGACACCCTGCCCTCCCTCGCTGCCGCCGACGGGCGGTCCTGTCCGCCCGACCATCATGGCAGTCGGCGGCGGGCGGGGCAGCTGACTCCGGCATACCCCGCATCGCCTCAACTCACCCCGCCCGCACGGCGGATGCCCCGGCCGCAGCCCGACGGGTCACCCTGTCGCGGAGCCCGGGCGTTCACTCCATCGGGTGAACCCGCGTGCGAGGGCGGGGGTCACTCGCGCAGCAGGGCGCACACGAAGTCCTCCTGGACCGAGCGGACTTGCGCGAGCAGGTCGGGGGCGATGGTGAGCGAGGTCTGCGCGGTGATCGAGAAGGTGAGGGAACGGCTGCCGTCAGCCGTGGCCGCCACCAGCTGCGTGTAACCGGCGGTGTTGCCCGTGTGGCCGTACACCACCCCGCAGCGCGTCGTGTAGCGGTAGATGGCCAGTCCCGCTTCGTTGCGGCCGGGGCCGGGGGGCTGCGAGAGCGCGCCGGGGATGAACGTGAACTGCTGCTCGCGGGTCCGGTTCGAGACGAGCTTGCCGCCCGCGTAGCCCCGGATGAACTTGGTCAGGTCCTTCGGCGTCGAGACGATGCCGCCGGCGGCCCAGGCTCCCGACGCGCTCACGGCCTCGCTGACGTCGACGGGCTCGGCGGGCGGGGCCACCTGGTAGCCGTGGAGGAAGGGATCGGGCAGCCGGTATCCCTGGGGCAGGTTCGTCCGTTCCAGGCCCAGCGGCTCGTACACGAGCTCGCGGAGCAGTCGCTCGTACCGGTGTCCGGTGACCGCTTCGGCCATGAGGGCGACGGCGATGTTGTCGGAGTTGGAGTACTGGTACCGGCTTCCCGGGCGGAACGCGAGGTCCTCGTCGGCGACGAACTCCAGCAGCCGCCGTGAGTCGAAGCGGTGGCGGGGGTCCGCCGAGATGACGTCGATGAAGTCCTGGGAACCCGAGTAGTCGGGCAATCCGCTGGTGTGGTTGAGGAGTTGCCGCAGCGTCACCCGGTGCCAGGCGGCAGGCTGGCCCGGCAGCACCTCTCCGATGGTGGAGTCCAGGTGCAGCCGGCCGCGGTCGACGAGCCGGAGCGCCACCGCCCCGCTGAAGGCCTTGGCGACGCTGGCGATCCGCATGTGGTCGCTCGCCTTCGGCGGCCGGCCGCTCTCCACGTCGGCCACGCCCGCCCGGTAGACCTCCGTACGGTCGCCGTCCTGGAGTACGGCGATGACGCCGGGGGGACCGCCGGGGGTGGCCACCAGGTCCCGCAGCTCCTGCTGGAGGGCGGCTCCGGCAGGCGGATCGCGGTCCTCCCCGGCCCGCGCCGGCTGGGTCAGACCGCCGAGTACGGCGCCGCACACGGCGGTCGCCGCGACCAGGCGCAGTGACGGGCGGATCCGACGCTCGAGGCCGTACGGGCGTGGGGACACGGAGGTACCTCCAGGGGGAGACGGAACGCGGTGGCCCACGATGACAGTGGCCGGAGCGGCGGCGGTGGCGACGCGGCCGCCCTCCGGCATGCGGTGGCCCATCCGGCCCTGCCGTGGCCCGGCCGCGCGTCACTTCCCCCCTCCCCCCCGCAGCACACTTCGTACAGCGCGGCCCGGCTGCTCGGGAACGTGGTGTCCCGCAAGGTGCTCCGACGCTGACGGGCCCGGGATCCGGGATCCGGGATCCGGGATCCGGGATCCGGGCGCCGCGCACCGGGCGCCTTCCGTGCCGCGCGGCGGCACCAGCGGCACATGGGCGGCTTCCGGCCTACGTCTCCGGCGTGATGATCTTCGCGATCTCCAGGAAGAGCTCGGTGGCGTGGTCCTCGTCGAGCGTCGCGAACGACCGGTTCATCTCCACGATCACGGTGGCGCCGCCCTTCGGGTCCTGGAACATCGCCGTGTTGTAGCCGAGGATCGTCCCGTTGTGCCCGAGCCACCCGTCGAACGACGCGATGCCCAGCCCGTACGCCACCCGCACCGGCTCGGTGGCGATCGGGACGAACCGGAGCCGCTGCCGCTGGAGTTCGGGGGTGAGCAGTTTCTCGCCCGTCGCGACTTCGCGGGCCCAGACCCGAAGGTCCACGAGGTTCGAGAGCATCGCGCCCGCGCCCGCCGCATAGGACGGGTTGGAGCGCGTGGTGTCGGCCATCGTGCCGTCCGGCCCGGCCGTGTACCCCGACGCGAACGGCTCCTGGATGTCGGAGTCCGTCGGATAGCTCGTGGCGGTGAGCTTCAGCGGCCGCGCGATGTCGGCCCGCATCCACTCCGCCAGGGGCTTCCCGCCGACCTTCTCCACGATGTCGCCGAGCAGCACGTAATTGGTGTCCGAGTACTTGATGCCCTTGCCCGGCGCGAAGTACGGCGCGTGGCGGCGCGCGATGTCGAGGGCGTCCTGCGTGCGGAACGGGGCGTCGGGGTGCGCGGTGTACTGCTTCAGCCAGGCCGGATCGTCGGTGTAGCTGTAGATCCCCGAGGTCATGTTCAGCAGCTGGCGAATGGTGATGTCGCCGCCGCCGGGCCAGCTGACGTAGGTGTCCAGGGAGTCGTCGAGCCGGAGCTTTCCGGCGCGCACGAGCTGGAGCACGGCCGTGCCGGTGAAGGTCTTGGTGATGCTGGCGATGCGGACCTTGTCGTCCCGGGCGATCGGTTCCTTCGTGCGGAGGTCGGCCGCCCCGACGGAGTAGCCCCACTCGCCCTTCCCGGGCACGTTGACGTCCACGCGCACGCCGGGCACCTTGTTCGTCCGCCAGGCGTTGTCGACCGCGTTCCGCAGCTTCCGCTCGACATCGGCGGGCAGCGGTTTCCGGGCCACCGCCGTGCCGGTGGGCTCACCCGTGCCGGTGGCGGCGGCGCTGCCGGTGCTCGCGGACGGCCCCAGGGCCTTCGGCGCGCTGTTCGGCGTACAGCCCGCCGTGAGGCATGCCAGCCCCGCCAGTGCCACCACCGCGACGGTGCCCACCCTGAATCCCGGCCGTCCCATCCGCTTCACCGCGCCGCCTCTCGTGACCGATATGCCGCATTCGTCACGCGACCATACGTCTGCGGCCCGGCCGGAGGCGCGATGCCACGAGCGCGGTGGGGGAGAGGGGCGATCCGGGTGAGGGCGCGAGGAGGTCAGGCGGGCCGGGGCGGCTCAGGCGGGCCGGGCAGGCCGGGGTCAGAGCCGCGGTAGGCCGCTCGTGATGCGGCTCCACACGGAGCGCGTGGCACCGAAGCCGCTCTCGTGCACCCATACGTGGGTGCAGCCGGGGCACTGCAGGTGCAGCAGGCTGCCGGTGTTGGTGAGCAGGTAGCGCCAGTGCGTGGAGCACGCCCGCCGCTCCTCGCACGGCGCGCACCCGTGGGTGTCGCGGCAGTTCGGGCAGGCGACCCAGGCGCGGCGCCCGATGTCGGCCTGCGGGTCAAGAGGCAGCACGGCCGCCTCCGCGTCCCGGGAGAACGCCGGCCGTGACCAGGTCGTCGTACAGCCGCTGCTGCCGCGCGTCGAGCCCCGAGTACAGCAGGTCGTACGCCGCGTCCTCGCCGCGCAGCACCTCGATCGGGTCCCAGTCGGGCCCGAGTGCGGCCATGACCTGGGCCCGGCGCAGGACCTCCTGGGAGGTGAGGTCGACCGTGAAGTCGACCAGCCCGGAGGCGGCGGGCTCGGACGGGCCGGTGGGAGGTGTGGTGAGAGGCGGGGTCATGCCGTCGAACTTAGGTAACCCTTCCTTGCCTGGTCAAGGGAGGGTGTGCGGAGTCACAGCAGGTCGGAGCCCCGCTTGCTCCCTTGCTCCTTGCTTCCGGCACGCGCCGCGCTCCCGCATGTGCCGGTTTCGGGGGAGGAGCAGGGCGGCCTCTGTCACGCCGTGGTGAGCACCCCCGTGGTTCGCCACGGCGTGGGTGAGGCCGCCCTGGTTCTGGGGGTCAGCCGGCCGTGGCCGTGACTGTGGCTGCGGTGGGGGCGGCGTCGGCGAGTCCGAGCCGGGCCCGGCAGCCGGGTGAGCCCGCCGGGTCGAAAAGCGGGAGGCGGTCGGCGGGCGTGATGCCGGGGAGGAGGTAGTTCCACATGTCCAGGACGCGCGTGTGGAGGTCGCCGCGGGCGGTCCGCACGTGTGAGGTGACCTGGATGCCGGTGAACGAGCCGACCAGGAACGTGGAGAGGGCGTAGGCGTCGAGCGCGGCGTGGACGTCGCCCCGTTCCTGAGCCGGCATCAGGCACCGGTGGCAGGTGTCGATCCAGGAGTTGTACGGGGAGGGGTCGGGGTTGGTGAACGAGCCGAACTCGATGAGCAGGCGGATCCCGGCGCGGACGCGGGCGTTGGTGCGCAGCGCGTGCGCCATCTGGTGGGTGAGGTCGATGACGGTCTGCAAGCCCGGGTTCTCGATGGTGGCGACGCCTTCGGCGACCTGGAACTGCTCGTCCATCAGGGCACGGGCGAGGGCGTCCTTGGACTGGAAGTGGAAGTAGAGGGCGCCCTTGGTGACCCCGGCGTGCCGGACGACGTCGCTGAGGCTCGTGCCGTCGAATCCGGAGTGGTCGAAGGCGACGGCCGCGCCGTCGAGGATGGCCTGCCGGGTGATCTCGGCTCGTTCCTGCCTGACCCTGGCCACGTGCTTCTCCCCGTCGACGGCTGCTTCTGTAGGGCCAATGTAGTGGAACAGAGGCGAAGTAAACCAGTCAACCAGTTTGTTCTTGCGTCGAAGTGACTTCGTTTTATGGGGAATTGGTGTTGTTCGCGGCAATACTTCTTGGTGGAGCCGGGCGCGGTGACGGGCGGGTCCGCGCCTTCGCCTCGGGCCGGCCCCGGCTCGGCCGGGTGCTTCGACGAGTCGTGGTCAGGCGGGTTGCGGGGTGAAGCGCTTGTGACCCTTGCGGTCGTAGTACGCGGTCATGGCGAAGCCGAACGCCAGGGCGAGGACGGTGCCGATCGCGATCATGACCCAGGCGCGGGCGAGTCCGGCATCGGCGCGGGCATCGAAGTAGAGGATCGCGCGTACCCCGTAACCGAGTTGGCGCATGGGCTCGAAGTGGGACAGGAAGCGGTAGAAGCCGGGCACGGCCTGGAGCGGGATGGTGGTACCCGACGACGGCAGGCCCAGCACGATGAACACGAACATGGAAACCAGCTGGCCGAGCCCGCCGAACGCGGCGTTGATGGCCTGGACTCCCAGGCCGACGGCCAGGGCCGCGCAGTAGGAGTAGATCCACAGCAGGGGCAGGTGGGAGGCGTCCATTCCCAGGACGGTGACGCAGGCCAGGAGTACCAGGGCGGTGCTGACGAACGTGATGCCCGCGGTCATCAGCATCTTCAGCAGCAGCGTCTGCGTACGGCTGATCGGCACGGTCGGGCGGCGGGTGTGCCAGGGGCCGATCTCGTTGTCGGCGTAGCCCAGGGCGGTGTCGACCGAGCTGCTGATGACGTTGCCGCCCATGAAACCGGCCAGGACGAGCAGCAGCGTGTAGTAGAAGGCGGTGAGGCCGAGTCCGCTGTGGGCGCCGATCGGGTGACCGATCTGGGTGACCACGTCCACCGGATCGGCGAGCAGCAGCTTCGTGGTGGTGTCCGCCCGGGCGCCGGCGGACGCCGTGAGCTGCCGGCCGACGGACCGCGAGGCGCGGTGGGCGGCCTGGGTGGTGATCTGGCTCGCGAGGGAGGAGCCCAGGCTCCCCTTCCCGGGGTTGGTGAGCACGGTGATCATCGGCTGTCGGGTGGCCCCGGGGGTGGTCAGAGCGGTGACGGAGTCGGTGAAGCCGGCCGGGATGACCAACGCGCCGTAGATCTTGCCCGAGTCGAGCTGGGTCTGGGCCTGGGCGCGGGTCAGCCGGCGCCAACCGGCTTTGCCGCCCGCGTCGTCCGAGGCGATGGCGGCCGCGATCTGTGTACCGAGGTTCTCCCGCTGCCCGGGCGGCGGCTTGCCGAGGTCGTCGTTGACGAGGGCGATGGGCAGATCGCGGAGGTCCGCGTTGGGGTTGACGACGCCGCCCATGTAGAGCAGGGACAGGAGCAGGGCCAGCAGTCCGGTGAGGCCACAGTCGGGGGCGGCGCAGCAGCGTCGTGGCACGGGCTTCGGGGGTGGCTGACGTGGACATGATTCTCCGTGGGTTCCCGGCGGCGCGGGGGTGCGAGCGGTGGCAGGGTGCGGCCGGGCCGCCGCGCCTACCGTGCGGGCGCGGCGCCCGCGGGTGCCGTGGCCACCGGCTCGGCACGCGCAGGCTCGGTGGCCACAGGCACCGTGGCCACAGGCACCGTGGCCACAGGCACGGTGGCCCCAGGCGCCGTGGCCTCCGGCTCGGTGACCGGGCCGGGGACGGCGGGCACGATGTCGTACTGGGGACAGGGAGCGGTGAAGCACTGCTTGGGCGCCGGTACGCAGACGAAGCCCGCGGCCGGCCTCACGAGGTCGCAAGGGCTCGCGGCGATGGTGTCAGCGGACGGGGGTGCGGGCGGCTGCGGGTCCGCCCGCGCCGTGCTCACCGCGGTGAACAGGAGCGGTACGACGAACAGGGACAAGCAGCCGGCGCGCCCGCCCGGGCTGAGGGACGTACGGAAGGGGGCCATACACCGCAGCCAAGCACCCCCACCGCACGCGGCGGGGCAGGCATGCCCCTGAGGTCACCCGTAAGAAATCCGCCGCCGGCCCCGCACCTCCCCGCACCCGCATCCGCGCTCCGTGGCCGGAGCCCGCCGGCCACCCTGTCAGCGGGTGAACAGCGGCGTTACGGCGGCCTCCGAGCTGCTGTTCCAGTACGTCACGCGGTCCGCGTCGTCCACGTACACGCCGCCCTTCGGCATCTCCAGGAGCACCCCCTCACCCGTGGGGCTGTCGGGGCTCTGGCCGTGCGGCGCGAGCGCCATGTCCTTCACGAGGGTGCTGACGTCCTTGGAGCTCTGGCGCAGGAGCAGTCCCGCGTACGCCTCCTTGCCGGGGGCGAGGGTCACCTCCGCCTGCGGCCTGGAGTTCATGAAGACCTCCACGAGCCGGCCGTGGCCGTCCTTCGGCCGGAGGACCGGATGGGTCCGCAGCGTGCACGGCTCGGTGCCGGTGTTGGTGACGACCAGCAGGAGCCTCGAGTCGTCCTTCACGGGCGGTACGGCCCACTCGACCTTGACGTCGGTGTACTCGTCGGTGCAATTGCCGTCGATGCCCGTGGGGTCGCCCTCCGCCTCGCCCGGACGGCCGGTCTCCCGCCCCCGGCCGCCGGAACGGGGGGCCGGCGTCAGCCTGCGCCCCGGGCCCTGGTTCAGGTCGCCGGCCGGCCGTCGACGGGGATGCCCAGCCGGCCGGACAGGGCGGTGAGCGTCGTGCCCAGGGGGAGCGCGACCCGGGTGGCGGCGTGCCGGTCGCCCCGGGTCGGGTCCCGGTTGACGATCAGTACGGGCTTCCCGGCCCGGGCCGCCTCGCGGACGAACCGGAGCCCGGACATCACCGTCAGCGACGAGCCCAGGACCAGCAGTGAGGTCGCCGCGCCGAGCAGTTCGCGGCAGTGCCCGACCCGCTCCGGCGGCACGGCTTCGCCGAAGAACACCACGTCCGGTTTGAGGATCCCGCCGCACCTCGAGCAGGACACCAGGGAGAAGTCCCCGACCTGTTCGTCGGTGAGGTCGGCGTCCCCGTCGGGGTTCAGTCCGGCTGCCACGGGCGCGAAGCCCGCATTGGCCTCCTCCAGCCGCAGGGCGAGTTCACGGCGTGCGCTGAAGGCGCCGCAGGAAAGGCAGACGACCCGGTCCAGGCTCCCGTGGAGTTCCACCACGCCCTCGCTGCCGGCGGCCTGGTGCAGGCCGTCCACGTTCTGGGTGATCACACCCGAGAGGAGACCGTGCCGCCCGAACGCCGCCACGGCCCGGTGCCCGGCGTTCGGCCGGGCCCGGCCGAACGTACGCCAGCCGAGGTGGCCGCGCGCCCAGTACCGGCGCCGGGCCTGAGCACTCGCGGTGAACTCCTGGTAGGTCATCGGGGTGTGCCGCTTCAGGCTGCCGCCCTCGCCGCGGTAGTCGGGGATGCCCGACTCCGTGGAGATCCCTGCCCCGCTGAGCACCAGCACACCGCCGGTCCTCAGCGCGTCGGCGACCGGCTCCGGATCCGTGGTGCCGGGCAGGAGGTCCTCGGTGGGCGTCCAGCTCAACGTGGGGCGCATGCGCATGCCGCCAGGGTACGGAACCCGCCGGGCGGAGGCCTGACGGCCGCCGCCGGACGCCCCGGCACCGGCGGACGACGCCTCGTACCGGCACGCGAAGACAACCCGGGCCCGCGCGGGGCGCCGCGCCGCCAGGAGGCCGGCTCCGGTCAGCTGCGGTCAGTACCCCCCGTGCCGTCGAGACAGAACCACAGCCACTTGCCGAAGCCGTCCGTACTGATGCCCCAGGCCGCGCTGAGCGCGTCGATGATCCCCAGGCCCCGGCCGGACTCGCACACGGCGCTGTCCATGACCGTGCCTCCTTCGCGCGCGCCCGCCTCCCCCGCGGGGCGCGCCACCTCCGCGCACGCGTCCCGTACGGCGCACATGAGCGCGCCGGTCTCCGCGTCGTGCCGGATGACCAGACGCAGACGGTCACTCTCCGTATGCTCCACCGCGTTGGCCACGGCCTCGGAGAGCAGCAGCGAACCCTCATCGGCGAGATCGCGGTCGCTCACGTACGCGCTCAGGTCGGGTAGCACGAGGTCCAGGCGATCGCGTCGCCGCCGCGGTTGGGGGCGAAGTCGAAGCGGAACCGCTGTCCCTCCACCGCGCGCATGGCAGCCACGATGCGACGCCAGTAGCCCTTCCAGCTCTCGGGGTCGGGCCGGCACCGGTGGGTGTAGTCGAAGCCGTTCATCTCCCAGCCGAGGACGATCACCGTGTCCGGTACCCCGAGGTCGACCAGACGCGTGGCCAGCCGCCGGAAGTGGTGGTCGTACTCACCCCGCGCGCCGGAGCGGATCAGTTCGGCGACCCGGGCGTCGGGGACACCGGCTTCGTTGTGCTCCAGCATGGGCACGTTCAGGACGAACAGCCGATCCGCCCGCGCGTTGCACCAACGCGCCCAGCTGCGCAGGGAATCGGGTGCCCCCTCGATGTTCGACCAGGTGTCGCCGGGGAGGTAGGTGTGCCCGGCACGCAGCTCTGTCCCCCCGAGCCAGCGCGAGAACTCCTCCATCCTCTCGACGCCGGGCGAGCCGTAGTGGAGGTAGGCGCCGACCGCGACCTCGGTCCCGGCGTCGCGGCCGGAACCCACGCGCGGCAGCGGGGCGAGGGCGCCGCCGGTGACGAGCAGGCCGACCGCGACCGTACTCGTGAAGGTGCCCGCCAGCCAGCGGCCCCGATGGGACATGATGCCTCCACACGCTTCGCGAGCCGATGTCTCAGGCAGCGACGGTAGGCACCTCCTCAGTCCCACGGCCTGTCCGGTGACCCCGTGGAGGGCCATTCGCGGCGGTCGGCCGCTTCCGCTTGATCCGACCGGGCGAATCGAACCGACCCGACTGGGCGAAGGCCGTGATCCTCCGGCCTCCCGGCCACCGATGAAGGCGAACGAGCCCGCTTGCCCGTCGGTGACGACGGCGCGGTCGTCACCGCGGGCGCCCGGACCGGGCCGCCGTACGGGCGGGCCGTGACGGCGCGGGCCGTGACGGGGCGGGCCTCAGCTGCCGGGCGACGGGGCCAGGGCGAGGACGCCCACCCGTTGCCCGCCGCTGAGTTCGCCGGTGGGGGTGAAGCCGAACCCCAGGTAGAACGGTTCGGGGGTGTGCTCGCCGGTGTCCCAGCAGACGTACGCCCGGTCCGTGCCCCGGCTGCGGATCTCCTCTAGGACGGCGCCGACCGCGAAGCGGCCGTACCCCTTGCCCTGGTGGGCGGCGTCGATGTTGAGCCGCCAGATCCCCGATCGCACGTCGGCGGGGTTCTCGGCCGGGTTCCAGGGAATGTCGAGGAAAGCCATGACGAAGCCGACCACCTCACCGCCGTCGACGACGGCCCGTGGCCAGGCAACCTCGCCGTGGGCGTAGGCCTCCGCCAGGGACTTCATGACGGGGGACACCAAGTGACTCTGATCAGGGCGTACTTGTACCGCGCACACGGCATCGATGTTCTGCGAGGTGACGGGTGCCAGGCGAAGTGCCGCCAGGGACAGGGCTTCAGACATGATCACAGGGTAACTACGTCCCGCTGGAGCGACGCTGAGGGGCCGCACCGCCGATGTCGGGGCAGCGGCGGCCCGAGCCGAAGCCGGTCGGCGGTCGAGCCGAAGGCGGTCGGCGGTCGCCCCGCCCGGTGCGGCGCGGCCCTGCCCGGTGTGGCCCTGCCCGGTGTGGCGCGGCGCGGCACGGTGCCGCCGGGCCCCGCCCGGTTGGCCCGGTTCCGGCTGGGTGGTGCGGCCCTCACGGGTACGCCGTCCCGCGAGGCCCCCGGCGGGGAACGGGCGCACAATGGGGGAACGGCGACCGGGCCGCCGTACGGGCGCAGCGGTGCCCATGATCCGTACGGGCCCGGCCACGAACGGTGCGCGCCGGTGCGCTTCGGCGGTACCCGCCGGAGCATGGACGGCCCCGGGAGACGGAGGAGCCGATGACGCCGCCTGCCGAACAGGACACGGGCCGCACCCAGGCTGCCCCGGCCGCGCCCTCGTGGCGCATCACCAGTGGCTCGCCCGAACCCGAGGAAGTGGCCGCGGTCGCGGTGGCCCTGTCGGCGGCCCTGGCCGCGCGGATCGCCGAGGCGCTGGACGAGGCACGGGAGGACGTGGCAACGGAGCGTGAAGCCGCCCGCTGGGCGCCTGCGACGGCCCGCCGCAAGGCGGCCACCTCCTGGACCGCCGGTACTCGCCCGGGCTGGTGCATCAGCCCCTGATCCGCCGCCCCGGCCGGGGCCCGTCCCGGCGGAACGGCGTGGGCCCGGCGCGGCCCCGCTTCCGGCGTGGTCCCGCGCGTACGCGGTCCCGCGCCGTCCGCTGATCCGCTGATCCGCTGATCCGCGGTGAGCTGTGCGTGTGCGGGGCGGCCGCATCGTCCCCGTAGGCTGTGGCCGCAGACTTTTCGCTGTCTCGTCAGGGGAGTTGCCGCCATGCTGACCGCCCTCACCGGTGTCTACGGGGATCGCGCGGACGCCGTCACCGTGGCCGGCCGTTCGGCCTCGTACGAGCAACTGCTGGGCGCGGCCCAAGGGGTGGCCGCCGACGTGGCAGGGGCCCGGGCCGTGGCGGTGAGCGCGACACCGTCGCTGGAGACGGTCGCCGCCGTCGTGGGCGCACTGCTGGCGGGGGTGCCCGTCGTACCGCTCGCGCCCGACGCCGGACCGGCCGAGCGCGAGCACATCCTGCGGGACTCCGGTGCGGTGATGGTCGGGGCGGACTTCGCCCGGCGCGGCACCGAGGGGCCACAGAAGACCTCCGTACCCGTGTCCGGGGAGCCGGCACTGATCCTGTACACCTCGGGGACGACCGGCCCGCCCAAGGGCGTCGTGCTGAGCGGCGCGGCGATCGCCGCGGACCTGGACGCGCTGGCCGACGCCTGGCAGTGGAGCGCCGAGGACACCTTGGTGCACGGTCTGCCGCTCTTCCACGTACACGGGCTGGTCCTGGGGGTGCTCGGTGCCCTGCGCACGGGCAGCCGCCTGGTGCACACGGGCCGTCCCACCCCTGAGGCGTACGCGCGTGCGGGCGGCAGCCTGTACTTCGGCGTGCCCACCGTCTGGTCGCGCATCGCCGCCGAGCCGGACGCGGCTGCCGCACTGACCGGAGCGCGGCTGCTGGTCTCGGGCAGCGCCGCCCTCCCCGCCCCCGTGTTCCGCGGCCTGGAGGCCCTCACCGGGCACCGGCCGGTGGAGCGGTACGGGATGACCGAGACGCTGATCACCGTCAGCGGCCGCGCGGGCGGCGAGGTACGGCCCGGCACGGTCGGCACCCCGCTCCCGGGGATCCGTACCCGCATCGCGGCCGAGGCGGGAGCGGAGATCGGGGAACTCCAGCTGACCGGCCCCACCCTGTTCTCGGGCTACCTGGGCCGCCCCGACGCGACGGCCGCCGCCTACACCGAGGACGGCTGGTTCCGCACGGGTGACATCGCGGCCGTCGACGAGGCGGACGGCGTCCACCGGATCGTGGGCCGGGCCTCCGTCGACATGATCAAGTCGGGTGGGTACCGGATCGGCGCGGGAGAGGTGGAGAACGCGCTGCTGGACCACCCCCGGGTGAGCGAGGCCGCCGTGGTCGGCGCCCCGGACCCCGACCTGGGCCAGCGGATCGTGGCCTTCGTCGTCGCCGAAGGGGTCACGGGCGCCGAGCTCACCGACTTCGTCGCGGCGCACCTGTCGGTACACAAACGGCCGCGCGAGGTCCGGTTCATCACCGCCGTGCCGCGCAACGCCATGGGCAAGCCGCAGAAGAAGCGGCTGCTGACGGACGAGTTCGAGGAGCGGACATGACCACCGCGCACACCACCGCCGAGGGCGCCGGCCGCCCGGGGCCGGGGCCCGACCCGTGGCTCCGCCGGTTCCACCCCGCACCGCCGGGGCCCGCGCCCCGGCTGGTGCTCTTGCCGCACGCGGGGGGCAACGCCTCGTACTACTTCCCCTTCTCGCAGGCGCTGTCCGCGTACGCCGAGGTGCTGACGGTCCAGTACCCGGGCCGCCAGGACCGGCTCGCCGAACCGGCCCCGGGGAGCATCGGGGCCATGGTGGACGGGGTGCACCAGGCGCTCCGGCCGTGGCTGGACGGCCCGCTGGTGCTCTTCGGGCACAGCATGGGCGCGCTGGTGGCGTTCGAGCTGGCCCGCCGGCTGGAGGCGGAGGCGGGGGCCGGATCCCGGGCCGGGTCCGGATCCCAGGCCGGGTCCGGATCCCGGACCGGGGCCGGATCCCTGCGCGGGCTGATCGTCTCCGGGCGGCGCTCCCCGCTGCTGCGGCGGGCCGAGGACGCCTGTCCACCGGATGACGACGCCCTCCTCGCGCAACTCGGCTCGCTGGCGGGCACCGACCCCCGGCTCCTGGCGGACGACGGGTTCAAGGAGCTGATCCTGCCGGCCCTGCGCGGGGACTACCGGGCAGTCGACGAGTACCGCTGCGCACCGGGGCCGGCCCTGCGCGTTCCGGTGAGCGTGCTGTGCGGCGAGCAGGACCCGCGGGTGAGCGTGCCCGAGGCGATGGCCTGGCGGG
This sequence comes from Streptomyces antarcticus, assembly GCF_026627255.1. Classification (GTDB taxonomy): domain Bacteria; phylum Actinomycetota; class Actinomycetes; order Streptomycetales; family Streptomycetaceae; genus Streptomyces; species Streptomyces antarcticus. The sequence continues at coordinate 408,968 of NZ_JAPNLM010000004.1, forward strand.
AGCTGGCGGCGGGGGCGTTCACGTTCCGCGGATTCCCGGGCGGGCACTTTTACCTGGCCGAGCGCCAGGACGCGGTGGTCCGGGCCGTGCGCGAGGACCTGGCCTCGTTCGGGGCCGCTGCTTAGGGTCCTGTCCCCGCTTCCGCGGCTTCTTCCTTGGCTGTCGTGGCTTCCGTGGCTTCCGTGGCTTCCGTGGTTTCCTCGGCTCCGTCCGCCGGGGCCGCCGACTCCGCTCGGACCGGAGGGTGGGGCGCGGGTGGCCGGACGGCTCGGCGCGGTGGTGGCGCCGTCGCCCGGAGGTCCCGAGCGTATGGCCGCGCCGCCACGCTCGGAGGCCGACGGGGCCGGGCGTGCCCTGGCCGGGGCCCGTCTCCCGCAGCCGGGCGACGGGCCCCGGCCGCCCCGCTCGGCCGCAGGCCGCCACGTACCCCGGGGCCTGCGCGGCCGCCGTCCGCGAGACGTTCCACGCCGCAGAAACCGTGTGGGCAACCAGTCGGTGGTGTGGGTACGTTGACCCGCATGGATCAAACGGTTGGCGACCCCAGAACCGATCACCGCGCCCTGCTGGCAGCCGGCCTCACCGTCGTGCTGTGGGCTTCCGCGTTCGTCTCCATCCGTGCCGCCGCGGCCCACTACGACCCGGGAGCCCTCGCCCTGGGACGTCTGCTGACGGCCTCGCTCGCCCTCGCGCTCGTCCTCGCCGTCAAGCGGGTTCCCTTTCCGCCCCGGCAGGCGTGGCCCGGAATCCTCACCTCCGGCGTCCTCTGGTTCGGGCTCTACATGGTGGCCCTCAACTGGGGCGAGCAGGAGGTCGACGCGGGAACCGCCGCCATGATCGTGAACATCGGCCCGATCGTGATCGCCCTGCTCGGCGGCTGGCTCCTGAAGGAGGGCTTCCCGCGCATGCTGCTGCTGGGCATGACGGTCTCCTTCGCTGGTGCGCTGGTAGTGGGTCTGTCGACCTCCCGGGGCGGCGCTTCGTCCCTGCTCGGCGTTCTGCTCTGTCTGGTCGCGGCCCTCACCTACGGCGCAGGCGTCGTCTCCCAGAAGCCGGCACTGAGGTACGCGAGCCCGCTCCAGGTGACCACCTACGGATGCTTCGTCGGCACCGTGGTCACCCTCCCCTTCGCCGGTCAGCTCCTCGCCCAGGTGCCCCAGGCCCCGCTGACGGCCACCCTCAACATGATCTATCTGGGCCTCTTCCCCACCGCCCTGGCCTTCACCACCTGGACCTATGCCCTCTCCCGGACCACCGCCGGGAAGATGGGCGCTACCACCTACGCCGTCCCCGCCGTCGTCGTCCTCATCGCCTGGATCGCCCTGGACGAGATCCCCGGCTGGCTGACCCTGCTCGGCGGAGCGATCTGCCTGGCAGGAGTCGCGGTCTCCCGCCGCCGCCCCGTCCGTCCCACCCCGGCCGGAGCGGGGAAGGCCCCCACCGCGACCTGACACCCGCCGCACACACGTAGACGGGGGAGGCACCGGACCGGTACGGACAGGCCCTGGACGGGGACCCGCTCGGATGATGCGAAGATTCGAGGGGGACGGCAGCGAGCCGGCCCGGCGAAAGGTGTCTCCACATGGCCGCAGGATTCTCGGAATGGAAAGTCAATCGGCAGTACGAGGAGAACGACCGCGTCGTCCACCTCGGCCAGCAGTACCGCTGTCTGGCGACACACAAGTCCAACTCCGCGAGCAACCCGAAGACGACCGTCAAACTGTGGCGCAAGTACACGGGCTGAGACAGCCGCCGCACACCGTGTTCCGCACACCGTGTTCCGCACGCTGCGCGCCGCAGTCCGCGTTCCGCCGTCCCGGATCCGGTACCCGCCGGGCGCGCCCCCGGCAACGTACGTTCGTCTGCCCACCCTGTCTCCCGCTCCCTTCCGGCTGTGCGCGCCGCCGGGAGACAACGGCGCGGTGTCGCCGGGGTCCAGGTGCACGGCTCGGCCGGACGGGCTGCGAACGTACGCCGGGCGCCGTGTTCGCGTCGTCCGGTGGGCGCACGTACGGCGCCGCGTCGCGTTCCTCGGGGCCGAACCGGTGGAGCGGCCGGGAACCTGGGCGGCCCCTTCGGGATCGGGTACCGTCACGGCGGGCAAGGCGAGCCGTTCCCGTTCGAGAACGGAGTGGTTTCGCGAGCGCACCACCGTGGCGGCCGGGTTCGCGCCGGCACAGTTCACCGCGCGCAGGTGTCCGGTCCCCACTCGGGGCTGCAGAATGCGGCCACGGCCGCCCACAACGTGGCCGACATCGACAGGACACCGACATCGGCACCGGCAAGATCGCCAAGGTTCTCGCCGCCGCGCCGAACGACAACCAGACTTCGCCCTGCGCACCTGCAACAGCCTGTCCGACACCCTGGCGGGCTGCACCGCGGGCCGGACGTGCGACGAACTGTTCCGGCTGGCGCGACGCCCCGGACAACCCGTGCGCCGCGGAACACCTTCCAGGCCGCCGCGGACATCGCCCGCGCCCCGGGCCGCGACGTCCGGGCACTGTTCGCGCTGGCCTCCGCCGCACCGCACCGCACCGCACTATCGCCCGCGCTCGCCGCGGCGCCCGACGCATGGACCATCGCACTGCGCCACATCGGCAACGGCCACGATGCTGGACGGCCCGGGCAGCATCGCGTTCGACGCGGCGGGCAACGCCTGGATCCCGAACAATCACGTCTACAACCCCGGTCCGGCGGAGCCCGGCCCGCCTGCGGATCGAGCCTCCTCTCTCAAATGACCCCCACCGGCCAGAGCGCCCCCGGGGCGCCCTACCGGGCGAAGGGCTATAGGGAGCGGCTTCGGGGCGTCGCACAGGATCCCGGCGGGAGCATCCGGGTCGCCAACTTCGGCTTCAAGGGCAGGGGGTGCGGGCTGGACCCCAGGGAGTCGTACGGGACCGCGAAGGCACCATCTGGGTGGCCAACTGCGGCGGCCGCAGAGTGACGCGCATCCCGCACGGGCGCCCCGAGCAGGCCAGGAACATCGCGCCCGCAGGAGACTGGCTGGTCAAGCCGTTCGACATCGCCATCGACACCCCGGGCCAGGCCCGGGTCACCGGGAACGGCAGCGACAATGTGGTGCAGATGCCTCCGCAGGGCCAACCCCTGCGCACGGTCACGGCTGGCGGCACCAGGCGCCCGATGGGCATCGCCTCCGACAGCCTGGGCAACGTATGGATGTCCAACGGCGGCGCGGTGGTGGCCGCGTGCGGGGGACCACCTCCGCGATGCTCGCCGAGACGGTGGTGCAGGCCGTCACCCAGTACATCGACGCCTCGGTCACGATGATCCGCTCCGACGGCACCACCCCTCGTCATGCCGTTCGTCAACGGCGGACTCGTCCTGCCGTGGGGCATCGCGGTGGACGGCAGCGACACGATCTGGGTGGCGAACTTCGGAGGCCAGCGCCTGAGCCACCTCTGTGGCGCCCGGCTCTCCGCCTGCCCGCCCGGCCTGCGGACCGGAGACCCCATTTCACCGGCGGAAACCGGCTACACCAGCGACAGTCTGGAGCGCTACACGGGAGTCCAGGTCGACCCCTCGGGCAACGTCTGGCTGACCAACAACTGCGAGACCACAGCACAACAGACCATCATGGGCGCCACGAGATGGTGGTGTTCATCGGGCTCACCACCCCCCGTCCGCACCCCGCTCATCGGCCCGCCGCGCCGCCCCTCACGTAGGACACCGGCCGCCGGGGTGGCGCTGCCGACGACGTCAGACCCGCCCCGGCGGCTGAGGCGCGCGGCCTCCGCCCACCCACTCCTTCGAGGACCGGCTCAGCATTCAATGACACCATGCGACTTAAAAGCCGTTGTCTTACCTGATGTGATCGTTGAGTTTCTGCTGTTCAGCATGGTTTCGGTCGGGTGAGGGAGGCTCTCGACGTTCTGTTTCCGCTTGATCGTCGAGGGGTGTGCGGTGGCGTCGATGCTGGGGTTGCTGGAGGCGCGGGAAACGGCTGCCCGCGAGCGGGTGGAGGACCTGCGGGAGGAGGCGTCCCGTATGACCGCGGCGTTGGAGGCAGCCGAGATCGAGCTGGACCAGCGAGTGATCGCGCGCGAAGAGCTCGTCGACGCCCTGGCCGCATCTGCTGAAGAGACCACGTCGTGACGGAGGCCGAAGGCTAACAAGCGCCTGCTCCTGTGTCGGTGTCCGCGTCGGTACCAGGAGCGGTCGTGCCGCCCTGGCGGGAAGGGGTGTCGGTGTCGGTGCTTTCGCTGGCCAACCAGCGGATTTTGGACGTGCTTCAGGACCGGCCGGTCCACGAGCCGGTGCGGGCCAAGGACATCGCGACGGCACTGGGCATCGACAACGCGCTTGCGGCGAAGGTCGAAGGTGTGCGGTCGAAAGCCAAGCGCCTGGCCGAGCGCGGGTGGTTGCTCCAGGAGGCCTCGGGGGCGTTCAGTGCCGGCCGTCGGCTCGTGGCCGGGCCAGCCGGCGGCTCATCCGCGTGATCATCGAGAACAGGATCATCGCCTCACTGGTCACGGTCAGCGTTTCGTAGTCCCGGCACAAACGGCGCGAATACATCAGCCAGTTCAGGGTTCGCTCGACCACCTAGCGTCTCGGCAGCACCACGAACCCCTCCATGTCGTCGGTGCGCTTGACGACTTCGAGAGCGAAGGCGAGTTTCTGACGGCACCAGTCGACGAGTCCGCCGGTGTAGCCGCCGTCGGCACAGACCAGGCAGGTGTCCCGGTGCAGCCGACGCAGCCGCAGAAACAGGGGCCCGGCTGCTGCGCGGTCGCCCACGTTCGCGGCGGTCGCCGCGACGACCAGGAGCAGGCCGAGGCAGTCTGTGATGATGTGCCGCTTGCGGCCGCTGATCTGCTTGCCGCCGTCGTAGCCGCGTGAGTCGGCGGGCACCGTCGCGGCGGCCTTCACCGACTGCGCGTCGATGATCCCGGCCGTCGGTTCCGCCTCGTGTCCCTCGCGCTCGCGGACCCGCCCGCGCAGCCGGTCGTGGAACTCGGTGATCAGTCCGTGCTGCCGCCAGCGGCGGAAGAAGGCGTAGACGCGGTCCCAGCCGGGGAAGTCCACGGGCATCGCCCGCCAGGAGATCCCGCCCGCGACCAGGTAGCGGATCGCATCCAGCATCTGCCGGTGGCAATACGCTTAGGGCTGCTCGCCGCGGCCCTCCAGCAAGGCCGGGGTGGGCAACAATGGCCGCACCGCCGACCAGTCCGTGTCCGTCATTTCCGAGGGATACCGGCGCACCCGGTCCGGGTGATCAGCCGGGTTCCCGTGCACGTGTGCGAGGCAATCGCACGACACGCCAGGCGAGTTGAAGTCCACGGGCGCGAGAGCGTACACATGGGACAACGGGGTTTCCTTGGGCCGCTCGGTGAGGTTCGCACCCCGAGCTACCAAGAGGCCCCGCCTTCATGTCCGCACCACCGCAAGACCACCCGACCAGGAACCTTGTTCGACCTGCACGTTCCATGATCGGTACGACACCGGCTTCTTACGCCGCGGGGTGCTCCGGCAGGGCGAGCCAGTCCGACCATGAGATCTCTCGGCCGAGGAAGCGCGGCTGCTCGAACGGCCAGTCGGCGGCGATCCACTGCGGCACCAGCTCGTCGAGGGCCTGCTCGACCTTGCTGTCCACCAGCTCGTCCACCACCCACCAGGAGATCTCGCCGTCCGCGCCGGCCCTCTCCGGTGGGTCGATGTAGACGCAGCCGAGCAGAGCTGTCTCCGTCGCGTCGAACAGCGCGTAGTTGAACGACTGGTGTGCGGCGATCTCCTTCTCGTGCCGCAACAGGTCGGCCTGGTCGGCCTCGTAGGTCATGGTGGCCGCGGGCCAGCCCCAGGCTAGGCCGTAGATGGTCCACAGCCGCTCGCGCGAACCCATCACAGCCGGATAGTCGAGCGGGGTGTCCGTCTCCCGGATCGGCCGCAGGTGATGACCACTGCCCGGCAGCGGTACCAGGACGGGATGGACGAAGTTATCGGGGAGCCAGCTCATAGCGCCCGACCGTAGCAGCGCGCGGCCGTCCGCTCCCTGGATTTTCCCCGTATACCGCCAGGCCCTGCTCTCATGCCGGGCAGTGCCCGCGATCACCCGATCGAGACTCCAGTTCGATCGACAGACTCCATGATCGGTATGGCAACGGCTTCTTACAAGATCGCTGACACGCCCTCCGTCCTGTGCTGCTGAGGCTTCCGTGGGGTGTGGTGAAGGCGAGTGTGGGGGGTGGAGGGATGCCAGGCTGTCCGCGGGGTATAGGCGTGAAACGTGGCGGACGGCACGGAGGTTGAAGGTGGCTGAGATGTCTGGTGTGAAGGTACTGGAGTGCTTTCCGGCGGGTGGGCCGCGAGGGAGTTGGCCGGCGGAGGAGTTCGCGGCTCAGCGTCGTGCGCAGGGTGTGGTGGCGAGTGTGGTGATGGACCTGGAGCGGGACGCGTTCCTGGTGGTGGTACCGGAGGGGGAGCTCTCCCCGGCTGTGGCGTAAAGCCCTCTGTCGCCCCTTGTGTTGGTGCGCCGTGTGCGGATGCCGACCTGCGATGAGGATGTCGTGATACTCGGTCCAGGTGAAGCTTTTGCGGCCGCTGCTTTCATGGTGGTTGTGCTGTGTGCGCCGGTTGGTCGGGTGGGGCGTTCGCCGGGTCTGTAGGAGCACTGGGCCGTTGTGGAGGAGCGGCGCTGGGGCGGCCTCTTACCCGGATGACCGAGGCCCCATGCGTGGGAGGTCGGCGGCGTCATCGAGGATCCGGCTTCGTCTTCGAAGACGAGCCGGGCGCCGGGCGCCGCCGTGGTGCTTCCAGGTGCGGTCACTTCTCGTTCACCCCCGGCCGGTCGCGGCTGCGTCGTCCCGCTTGACGGCACGGTGGGCCGGAATCTGATGGCTCCAGCTGTGTCTCCGCAGCGTCTGCGAGGTCCCGACAGTCATGGACTTGTGGGACCGCCGCCCGGTCAGGGTCTTGATCCGGGTGAGCGTGCATCGTTGATCAGGCCAGACGTGAGCGACCGGGCCTTGGCCAGCTTCTCCTTGAGCACGGCGAACAGCAACCTGCCCGGCCTCGGCCGGGACGCCGGACCACGGGGACGGACTCCGTCCTGGCCGATTTCCCTTCAGGCCTGCCGTCACCGCTGAACCGGCCGGATGCTGATCCGTAGCTCTCTGGCGATCGGGGCCGTCCCGCCCATCGACGAGCTTCCTGGCCGCTCCCATCCGGACCCGTTCACGGAATGTGTGCCTCTCGCGGTCAGACCCGCACCCTGCGGATACCTCATACCTCCGGCATGCCGCGACGATCATCAGCCATCGACCCCTGCGACAAGACGACTTCAAGGCCGGTGTGGGTGTGGTGCGGTGCGGGTGCGGTGCGGGTGCGGTGCGGGTGTGGAGCCGTGCCGTGCCGTGCCGTGCTGTGTTGTGCGTGTGCGTGTGCCGGTGCCGGTGCCGGTGCCGGTGTGGGTGTGCGGTGCGGTGCGGTGTGGGTGTGGGTGTGGGTGTGGGTGGGGTGGGGGTTAGGGGTGGTTGGTGATGGTGGAGTGGAAGATGGTGCGGTTTTGTTGGTGGCCGGTGATGGTGGTGTGGTGGGGGGTGGTGGGGGTGGCGTCGATCCAGCAGGGGGTGTCGAGTTCGGCGTAGTGGTGGAATTGGGTGGTGATGGTGGTGGGGGTGTAGGTGCCGGGTGGGTGGAGGGCGGTGGCGGCTTGGCGGGCGGCTTCGATGAGGACCATGCCGGGGTGGTGGTCGTTGGTGTGTTCGAAGAGGATGGGGTGGTTGAGGTCGGGGCTGAGTTGCCAGCGGTGGGGGTGGGGGGTGGGGGC
>NZ_JAPNLM010000050.1 GCF_026627255.1 Streptomyces antarcticus
ACCGGGGACCCTGGCGTCTCCCCGGACCGGACTTGCACCGGCTGGCTATCCTGAGCTTGACGTCCGGTTACAGCACCCACACCCCTTCTGAGCTGCGATGATGCCCGGACTGCTGGACGTACGCTTGTTCTTTAACCTTTGGGGCTCTGAGCGGTCTGGCGGGAGGATGAGGGCATGACGTCTGCCTCTGACCCCGACCCGGCAACCACACTGGACCGCGAGGCCCTCGAACACCTCCTCGGCCGTCCGTTGGAGCAAGACTGGTCAGCGAGTACGCCAGCGCGAAGGAGCCGGGTACGGGTACTGCGTGATGCCGCATGGGACGGGCCGTGGCAGCGCGAGTTCCTCGGCACGATCGATGATCTCGCTGCCCCGGCGCCTGTGCAGCATGCTCAGGCACGCCCTGGGGAGCTGGCGTACTGGGTCCGTTTCGATGAGCCGCAGTTCGACAGTGGCGGGGATGGTCCGTATCGCAAGGCCCTGATCTGGGGCCGATACCTGCGATTTGAGCCGAGTACCGAGGCGTAGGTCGAACGTTGCCCCCCGAGCGGGCTCGGCCCCCGGCGGGCTTTTGCCGTTCTCCGGACAGCGGTACGGCCTTGGCGTGATCATGTGCGTTGCGAAGCACCCATGATCACTAAGCAAGGCCGTGAGGACGATTTTGCTGGAAGACGCTGTCCGCGTCGAGTCCCTGTCCGTGCTGTCCCGGTTCCGGAACGGCTTCTACGACTGCCTGAGCGCCCGCGCGGACGCCCTGTTCGAGCTGACCGACACCCTGCTCTGCGCGGACGGGCCGGTCAAGGCCCTGGTCGACCTGGCCCTGGCCTCTGAGCACCGTCGCGGGCACGGCGCCCTCTACGACGCGTTGAACGGCGGCCGGATCGAGGCGGACCGGCTGCGGGCGGCACTGGCCGCACTACCGCTTCCCCGAACCAACGACGGGCGCATTGTCCTGGCCGTGGACGTCAGCTCGTGGCTGCGTTCGGACGCGGCGACCCGCCCGGACAGGTTGTTCTGCCACGTCCACGGGCGTGCGAAGAACGCCGCGCAGTTCATCCCCGGCTGGCCTTACTCCTTCGTCGTCGCGCTGGAGAGCGGCCGCACCTCCTGGACCGGGATCCTGGACGCGGTCCGGCTCGGACCCGAGGACGACGCCACCGCGGTGACCGCCGACCAGCTCCGGTCCGTCGTCGAGCGTCTGATCGCGGCCGGTCACTGGGCCCAAGGTGACCCGGACGTCCTGGTGGTCATGGACGCCGGCTACGACGTCACCCGCCTGGCGTTCGTGCTCGCCGACCTGCCCGTCGAACTCCTGGGACGCATCCGCTCAGACCGGGTCCTGAGACGCCCGAAACCACCCAGACTTCCCGGCACCAACGGCCGCCCGCCCAAGCACGGACCCGAGTTCGCCCTGAACAAGCCCGCCACCTGGCCCGAGCCGGGGCACACCACCACGACCGCCACCACGCGCTACGGCACCGCCACCGCCGTCAGCTGGGACCGAATGCATCCCCGGCTCACCCACCGCACATGCTGGCTCAACCACGACGGCGAACTCCCCGTCATCGAGGGCACGTTGCTCCGTCTGGAAGTCGACCACCTGCCCGGCGACCGCGATCCCAAGCCGGTGTGGCTGTGGTCCTCGGCCACCGGCGCCACCGCCGCCGACATCGACCGCTGGTGGCAGTCCTACCTCCGAAGATTCGATCTCGAACACACATTCCGGCTGTTCAAGCAGACCCTCGGCTGGACCCGGCCCAGGCTCCGCTCACCCGAGGCCGCCGACCGCTGGACCTGGATCGTCATCGCAGCCCACACCCAATTCCGCCTCGCCCGGCCCCTCGCCGAGGACCTCCGTCGGCCCTGGGAGAAGCCCGCGGCCCCGGGCCGGCTCACATCCGCCCGCGTCCGCCGCGGGTTCAGGAACATCCGCCCGATCACCGCGCTTCCCGCCAGGGCACAAACTCGAGGTCTCGCAGTCCTCCCTCCGCCGCTGGATCCGCGACACACTGCCCGACGAGGTGAAGAAGTCGCAGGTCACGGTCCTGCGGGACGAGGTCGAGCCCGGCTCGGAGGCCCAGATCGACTACGGCTTCCTGGGGCAGTGGATCAACCCGAGGACGGGCAAGCGGCACCGGATCTGGGCGTTCGTGATGGTGCTGCCCGCTTCGCGTCACATGTTCATGCGGCCCGTGGTGCATCTCGATCAGCACGCCTGGACCGAGGCCCATGTTGCGGCGTTCGAGTACTTCGGCGTCGCGGGATCAGCAGCTCGGACCCAGTGCGCCGCACCGTCATGCTGTGGACCGCAACGGAGCGGACTGCTGCGTAAGGATGACCGCGGCCCCGTTCCGCTGGGCGCGCTCGGCCCTGGCTCGGCGCAAGGCGGCCGCGCGGGACACCTCGGCCTGGCGGCGTCGCTCGGAGCGGGCAGCGTCGAACTGGGTCGGCGCATCGTCCGGTGCCACGGCGTCGGTCTCGGGGAACGCGCGGCGGCTGAGCTCGCGCAGCACGGTGTTCTGCCGCTGCACCGCTTGCGCGATGCCCGGATCCATCCGGCGCGGCGGCGCTGCCTTCTGGTGGGCGGCCAGTGCGCGGCGGTAGCCCTCGCACGCCGTCTCCCTGGTCTTTGCTGGACCGGTCGCGGCCGGGGCCGGAGGATCTACCGGGACAGCGTCAGCGGGGCCGGGGACGGGCGCGGCGCCGGGCGGCAGGATCCGCAGGGAGCTCACGACGCTGCGGCCCGCTGTCTTGTTGGCGGCCGCGATGACCCGGGTCTGCTCCAGGCGCGCCTTCGTCGCCCATGCCGACGACTCCGGGCATACGGTGAGCCGGCCGGAGTCCGGGTCGAACGCGACGGCGGCGACGTGCCCGGCGAGTTCGGGGGCGATCGCTGCCCACCGCTCGCGCAGGGAAGCGCCGGCGGCCGGGAGCGTCCAGGCCCGCTCGGTGACCAGCGCGCCGAGCGCGGCACCCAGACCCATCGGCTCGCGCCCGTCGCGCCGCACCGATGTGGCGACCCGCGGCTTCTTCTTCGACTTCTGACCGCTGCCGTTCTTCCGGGCCGCCTCCATCGCGGCCCGCAGCGCGACCCGGGCCAGGTCGACGCCGGACACCTCGCTGTTGCTCATGCCTGCCCCCAGGTGGTGTGCCCGAGGACCAGGTGCTGCGTGCCCGAAAGGCGCTGCGCTTCGTTGACCAGCTGATGGCTGAACAGGCGCCTGGCCGACGTCTCGCCGTACTGGTCGATGTGGTCGAAGACGACGCTGTGGTCCTTCGACCCGCGCACCCGCCAGGTGCGGACCTGCTCGCGGGTCAGGTCATCGAGGACAAGCTCCTGCTCCTGCTCCTGGTCGTCGCCGTCGACGACCGGGTCGGGCGCGGCGACCGGACGCGGCGCGGGCAGGACGACCGGGGCCACCGGAGCGGCCGGGGCCTCGAAGGCCGGCTGCGCGGCCGCGGCTTCGGCGCGGGCCTTGGCGGCGGCGGCCTGCTGCTCGCGGACCTGCGCCCACCGGTGCTCGCGGATCCACGCCTGGGCGGTCACGTCCTGGTGCAGCTGCTGCTCGGCCGCCGTACGACGCTCAGTCTCGGAGGCGCGGGGCATCGCTGCGTCGACGGCCGCCGCGACCGCACGACGCTGGTCACGGCGGTCGGCCTGCTTCTCCTCGCAGCGCGGGCAGTCCTGCCCGGAGTCGAGCAGCACCCTGTCGTCGCACCGGACGTCGCCACACCGCTGCCGCTGAGGCAGGGCCAGGCCGATCAGCCAGCCCACCGGGTCCTTGATCGGCCCGGCCAGCCGCATCTGGTCCTCCAGGCGCCGGGCGACCCGGTCGGCGAGGACCTGCGGGGCGTCCGTGCGGCCAGCGAAGCCGACCACCCGGGCCAGCTCGCCACGGGCGGCGGCCTCCACCAGCTTCCGGGCGGCCGGACGCTCCAGGCGCGCCCACACCAGGTCGACCGGAGCCAGAACGGCCCGCAGGTCCTCCGGCGGCAGAGGCACCCTCCCCCACTGCTGCCTGCCCTGGCCCGCACCGTCCACGACCCGCACGGGAGCACCGGCCACCGGCCCGCAGCCGCTGTTCACGCCTTCGACAACCGGGGACTTCTCCTGCTGTTCCCCGCAGAGCGGGCTGCCGTCCTCGCGTACGCACGCGCGGTCCGGCAGACCACCGGTCGCACCACGGCCTTCGCCGGAAAAGCCACCAGAGAGCGCGAGAGACCCACCAGCAGTAACCCCAGAAGCGTGGAGAGCGTGGTGCTGTGCATTTGCGGCGAGGTCTGCCGATCCGGCTGCCTCACCCCGCCCAGCACCCCCGACCCCAGTCGCCACAAGGGTCTCGCCCGTCTCGCCGGACTCAAGATCTCCGGATGCAGTACCGGCGAGGTCTGAAAACACGGCGTCCGCGCCCCGGCGAGCCTCCCGCACGGCCACACCGTGAGCCTCAGCCACCGGCACCAGACGTACTCGGGACTTCGCGTGCAGGCCCGAGCCGGTCTCCTGCCGCACTACGTCCGCGACGCCGTACGCTTGGAGCCGCTTGAGGACCTTCGCCCCGGCCGCCGCCGTGCAGCCCAGCAGCCCGCCGACCGTCGCCGCCGGACGACCCCGGCCGGAGTCCACCGACCCGGGGCGCAGCTGCAGCCAGCCCGCCGAACCTGTCGTCAGGACCATCAGCAGCAGCCCGAGCCGGTCCGTCGCCGCACCCCGGCCCGTACGCCCGGCGAGCAGCCCGGCCGGGACCACCGGCTTGTCCTTCGGCGCCCACCCCGGACCGAACAGCACCTCGCACAGGCTCAGGAGCACCGCCAGCTCCGAGCGGGACAGCGCCAGAGCGTGCCGCCGGTCGCCGACCTGCTGCGCCCGGTACATCGGGATCACCCAGCACTCCAGGCCCGTCGCGTGCCCGAAGGCGTTCGTCGCGACGTTCGAGCCGAGGAACCCGGCAGCGCGCAGCTCGGGCAGCACGGCGTGCGCGACCGTCGACTGGGAGACCCCCAGCCACCGACCGAGCTCCGCCGCCCAGATCTTCGCCTGATAGTCGTCGCGGACCCTCGACTTCGCCGTCAGCACCACCGACGCCAGCCGCGCGCCGTCCGACGCCCCGGCCAGCGCCGGAGACGACACCAACGCACGCACCGCGGCCAGCAGCCGAGACCGCATCGGCTTCGACAACTGGAGCGGGTTGCCCAGCTCCAGCGGAACGACCGGACCGGCCTGCGCCGGAACCGACCGGAGCCGACGGCGCGAGGCCCCGACGGCGAACTTCGTACGAGGGCGCGGGATCACGGCGGCCGGTGCCGCCACGGCGCTCATCGGACCACCGCCACGACAAAGCGGTGCGCGGACACGGGCGGGCGGGTGCGAACGATCATCCCGGCAGCCTCGGAGATTTCCCCTGTGGACAGAGTCCGGAGATCAGCGGCGGCCCTGTGGACAACGAGAGCGGACCGGCGAGAGCCGTTCGACGGGGCGACGGACACCGCGGCTTCGATCGAGGATTTCTCCCCGAAAGCGCCGCAGTTGTAGCTTCCTACCGGAAGCCTCTCTTCCGGTACGAACTGCGTAAATAAACGCGAAGCGGACTGTGATCCCGTCACGCGGGACGTCTGTCGGCCCTGAACCGGGGTGAAACGGACAGGGTCGACCTGACAAGGGACACCACTCTCGTGCACTATGAGAAACGACCTGCTCTCCATGTAGCTGGACGACCTGGCCCCTCGGGGCTGGATGCTCTGGATGTGGATGTGTCGGGCGAAGCCCCCTTCGTGAGAAGCGGGCGAACACCGATCGGGCGGGGGGAGATTTCTCCTTCCTCTCGGTTACCTGTGGATCGCGAAAGCCCCTGTGGTGGGGGCCTTCGGTGAAGCGGGTGGTACTGATACGGCTGTGGTGGCCGTGGTCAGCGGCCGTGTGTGTGCTGTTGGCCCTGTTAAGGGGCCGAGAGAGAAACGAGCGGCTCTATGAGCCGCGGCTCAGGACCAGCTGTGAACTGGGACCTGAGCAAGACGGGCCGCGCGAGGCCGGCGGGTGGTTAATCCGCTCTTGGCGCGCGCGGCCGATGGCCGTTAGGTCATCCCGATCCCCCCTCGGAGGTCGGCGTCGGCATGCCCTCATCCAGCTGCGCGGCTTCGGGGAAGCGCTCCGCGAGCCCATTGAGCAGGTGAAGGTAGACCTCGCGGTGTGGGCGCCGAGGGCGGGCCTCGCCCGACTCCCAGCGCGCGACCGCCACGCGCTTCACACCCACAACGTCCGCGACATCCTTCTGCGTGAGGCCAGCAGCAAGACGCAACTGGGCCCGCACGTGAGGCGGAGGCAGGACGTCGTCCAGGCCGTCCAGCAGGGCATCGACCTGCCTCAAGCGGTCCGGGTCGGGCATAGCGCAGCCTCTCATGATCGATAGATCTCTGAAAGATACACCACAAGGACTCTGAGAGGGAGGTGCCGTGGCCGTTCGCTCCAGCGGATCGCCTTCTGCAAGCCGGTCCCTGACTTCGGCGTCGGTCTGTCCGAGGGGCTGGTGGTCCCCGATAGGGCGAACCACGTTGTGGGGTGCAACCCCGATCACCCTGGCTGTCCGGAGCATGTGCAGAGCGAAGCCAGCGGATGACTCCGAGATCTTGAAGCGGTCCGCAAGCTCACGTGCTGCAGGAAGGCGACTGCCCACCAGACACGTGCCGTTCGTGATCTGCGAGAGGAGCGCCTCGGCGACCGGCCGCCAGAATGGATCCACTGGGCGGGACTGGCGTGCATGAACCCAGTTGGTGATGCGGTCAGTTCCGTCGTACAAGGGGCCTTCGGTCCGGAGCGCCTCTGCCTCGATGCTTTCGGCCTTGGGCCGGCTGTCGTACCACCGAACGTCCTGCTGCTTCACCAGATGCCACCAAAACTTCTGGCGGCGGTGATCGGTGAGGCGCTGCTGCAAGTTCATGGTGATTCCGACGTACAACAGGCGCTCTTCGGCGTCGTACAGTCGATACACGGCTGTACGGGCCGTGCTGACCCGATTCATCTATCGCCGCCACGGAGCAGATGGCTGTTCGGCCTCTGAGCGGCGTCCGCATACTCAGGTAGTTCGACGACGGCGATACCGGCGGACTCCAGGAGTTCAGTGCCGTCGGCGCCCGGGACGAAGGTGTCGGGCTCGCGCCAGGCAGTGACGATGCGAGGGATTCGGGCGTCGCGGATGAGCTGAGAGCAAAATCGTGCCCGGGAGGCACGCTTTGCGCAGGGTTCTAGCGAGCTGTAGAGCGTGGCGGTGGCAAGCCGGGGATCTTTGGCAGGCAGCTTGGCGAGTGCAGCCTCTTCAGCATGGTCGTGAGGGTCGGACTCTCGGGAGTGACCACGAGAGAGCTCGGTGCCATCCGACGCGACGATGACTGCACCGACGGAGAATGCAGTCGTCGAGGGAGGGCAGAGGGCAGCGAGATCGCACGCGAGGGCGAGCCAGCGGTGGTCCGCGGCGTTAGCAGAGCCGTCGACGCCCGGAGTGCTCGTGCCTGAGCTGATGTTCATCGGGGTTCCATGGAGATGTCCTTGGGGGCGTAGCGCAGGAGCACCACGTCGCCGATTTGCTTCGTTTCCAAGAGCCTGAGCCGGGCCGAGGAGCCACCGAGGTAGTTGGCAGGACCGAGCATCCGTACGGCATCAGACTGGCCGACGAGGAGCGGGGCGATGACGAGCTGGAGCTCATCGGCGAGGGCTTCCTCGAGAAGCTGGGTGTGGATGGTGCCGCCACCTTCAACCATGAGCCGCTGGACTCCGTAGACATCGCCGAGGATGTCGAGCGCGGTCTGCCAGGTTGCTTCAGTAGTGATGCCCTGGATGGTAGCGAGGTCGCCGAGATTGGCGCGGGCCTTCCCTGCTGCTTCATTGCCAACAGCGAGAACTAGTTTCTCGCCCCCGTGGTGCCAGAACTTCCAGGCGGGGTCAAGGCTGCCTGTTCTGGTGATGGTGACCTTCAGCGGGTACTCGGGAAGGCCTGCGGAGACCCGCGCTGTCCTTCGCTCCGGCGAGTTGACGAGGAGCCGGGGGTTGTCAGCTCGAAGGGTGCCGGCGCCAACGAGGATTGCGTCGACGGAGGCGCGTACGGAGTCGACGCGGTCGAAGTCGGCGGCGTTGGAGAGCAGGAGCCGGTCTTCGCCCGGCCGGGTGTCGAGGTAGCCGTCCAGAGAGACGGCGGCGGACAGCAGGACGAACGGGCGAGGCACGGAATGCTCCAGATGTGAGTAGGGCCGGGTGGCGTCAGGCGGGGTGCAGGACGATCTGGTCGAGCGCGGCGCGGAATTCGGCGATGCCCTCTTTGCTGCCAGCGGCGGCGAGAACTCGGTCAAGCCGGTCGAGCTGGCTCACGATGCGGGCTGAGCCGGTTTCAGCAGCGATCCCGACTGCTTGCAGGCCGATTTGAGCAGCGAGAGGGAGGTTGCCAGCGCCAGCGTGGGCGCGGGCTGCGCGGGCGAGGTAGACACCGCGGTCACGCCGGTAGGTGGTTGGCAGGGCGGCGATGGCTGTGTCGAAACCTGCTGCGGCCTGCTCGTATTCGCCGAGCGCGGCCAGGGAGCGAGCGCGGGCCGTGCTGACATATGCCTCGTCGAGCCAGGAGCCCCAGACCCCGTCAGTGTCTGCGCGCCCGAGAAGAGCAAGCGCGGTGTCGTATGAGGTCAGGGCTTCGGTACCGTCGCCCAGAACGGCGTGTGCGTGGGCTTGGTGCATGACTGCGATGACTTCCAGGCGGCTGCCGGGGCGGGCGGTGCGTCGGGCAGCGGCTGCAAGGCCGAGGGCGTCGGCTGCAAGGCCGGTGTCCACAGCGAGCTGGGCCTTACGGCCGAGAATGTATGCGGTGAGATCGGTGTTGCCGGTGATGTGCGACGCATCAAGGGCCTTTGCCGTGTGCCCGTGGGCGGTTCGCTCATCCCCGATATCTTGCGCCAGCCAGCCAGCTAGTTCCTCGTAGCGGGTTTCGAGCGCGAGAAGTTCGGCAGCGTCGGCGCCACGGGAGGCACGTCGGCGGCTGGTAAGCCGGGCCAGATGCTGCTGTAGCGCGGGCAGGACGTTCCGGGGACCGATCAAGTTGTCGGTCTGGATCATCACGCGGCGGAGCTGCGAGAAATGATCAATGGGCGAAGTCATGTCGGCGGCCGTAGCGGCAGCGGTTGCCGTCGGAGCTGGAAGCGCTGTCGTGGCGAGGGCGGCAAGACCAGACGCGAGGACAACACGGCGGGGCACGGGCACGAAGAGGATCCTTCCGTGGACGCGGCAGGGGACGACGACCGTGTCCGTGTCGTCATCGTTCGAGCCTGCCCGTCCAGAGACGGCTAGGGCCAGGCCCGGAGACGATTCGGACACATGGCCCCCCGGAACGGACACATCGCATAGGGAGGAAGCATCCCTGCCGATGCGGGCCCACAGCTCCACCAGGAGTCCTTGGCCGTCGAGCAGCCGGTCGAGCTGCTCAACCTCCGAGCGGTGTTTCGGTGCCCGTTGTGCGTTCTCCCATTTCCAGAGCTTGGAGTAGGAGATGAAGGTGGCCTCCGCCAGGCTGCGCAGGGTGTGGTTGCGCCGTTCCCGGAGGTCTCGCATCTGATAGCCGAAGCGATGCAAGGGCGATGCCTCGGGGGTTAAGACGTTCGGCTTCTGCCCCACACTGCCACTCCTTCATGTCTCCGATTGTTGTGTCCCATCCGCCGGACACATGTCAGACCTAGAACGCAATCCGCGCCTGGCCCTACAACTTTGGTAACGCAGCCGGAAGCGACCAGGGAGCGAAGGACATGCAGCGTGAGAGGCGGGAGCCAGCGTCAGCCATCGCGTTCTCCCTCAAGCTTGTCCAGACGGGCCGTGAGCTCCGCCACCTGAGACTGAAGCACCTTGATGGCGAGTGCGGTTGGGTCTTGGTCGGCCTCACCCGCGGTGTCGCTGACGAAAGAGCCACGCCCTTGATGGGAGTAGATCAGTCCCGCGTTGCGCAGTTCGGTAAGAGCTCGCTGGACCGTTCCTGCCGCGACGCTGTACTCCTCGGAGAGCTCGCGGATGCCGGGCAACTTCATGCCGGCAGCGAGTCGTCCCACTTGAGATGTGGCTGGAGGGAGGGGCTGGAGATCGTCGTGAGGTGCGTGCCTTCGTCACCTGGGCGCGAGGCCGGAGACTTGTCGGCGAGCTCGTAGTTCCCCGGGCACGCGTGCCTGCCCCCAGCGTCTTTATGACGGACGAGGAGCAGGCCGAGCAGCTGCACCGGTGTCTCCGCGACGATTCTCTGCCTCTCGATGTTCGTACGGCTGGCGCCCTAACGCTCCTCTTCGGGCTGCAGCACACCAAACTGCTCGAACTCACTGTGCACGACGTCATAGACGACCACGTGACGGTGGCGCTCAACCTCGCAGGCCGTCATCTTCCGCTGCCGCCCGAAGTCGCCCGGCTGGTCCGTGCGCAACGCGACAGATGCCAGGCACGCTGGCAGCTCGATCACACAGCCTGCACAACACCCTGGCTTTTCCCCGGCCAGGAGCCCGCCCGCCCTCTGGGAGCCACCTACCTCAACTTGAAGCTCCGCCGACACGGCATTGCGCCGCGCGCCGGCCGTAACAATGCCCGTCTCGCACTGGCCACAGACCTGCCGGCGTCCGTCCTCGCCGACTTCACCGACACCAGCATCAGCAGCGCCACCCGCTGGACCGGATACGCCAGACGCGACTGGCTCGACTACATCGCGTCCCGCAGACAGATCTGACTACTCCCCCGGGCGGCGGCCACGGCCCAGAGAGACCACCAGGAGATGGTGGTGGTCATAGCGCCTCGGCGCATTCGTCGACGAACGCGCAAAGCCTACGAATGAGGCTCAGAAAGTGGGGGGTGGGGTCCGTGTCGGCCTGCTGGTGAGGCGCTTCCCGGAGCCACTCCTGCCACAAACCGCCCGGTTCCCGGAAGCGGTCGACCTGGCGACCTCCAAGGTTCAGGTCGATGAACTGGAGAGCACCCATGACGACGGCCTGGTCGTATCCGAGGTCAGGGCGGCAGAGGTAGCGATCGAGGTAGGCGGCGAGCAGGTCAGCGTCCCGCGCTGTTCCGAAACTCGCCAGGGCCACGCTGTAGGCCAGCCCAACGCAGCAGACCTCGCTGGCCAGCAGGAGTTCCCCGAGACGCTCACGGAACTCGGTCCGGCGGGAGACAGCTACCAGCCAAGCAGCAGTTCTCCGCTCTCGCCAGCTGCCCTCAAGGAGCGTGGCGATCTCGTCCGGGGCGATAAGTCCCGCGTCCTCACGGAGATCTTGCATGAATCGGTCGTACTCAGGACTTTCCATGCGCAGCAAGCTGCCGCTGAGCTTCAAGTAGCGCCGTCCGGGGGTGACATAGCGGCGAACCAGGGCCAGTAGTTCGGGATCCTCGTGGGCATGGCGCATCACACGACCGATCCTGCCTCTCGGGTGCGCGACGAGACCACCCTCTATGACATTGCGCCACTCGCCGACGAGGGGCGCGGCCCGGGGACATGGTGCTCTGGGAAGTATGGGAGAGGCGACGAGGACAGGATTCGAACCTGCGTCCACCCGGGATCAGAGCCGGGCGCTCCTCCGCAGAGCTTCCTCGTCGCCACCGTGATCATTGCTTGGGCTGCTGTGTGGGTCAACTGATTTACAGAGGAGGAAAAGCGCGGGAATCGCCGCCGGTCACGTCCACTCCTGAGCGGCAGCACGCTTTCCCTTGCCGGAGAAGACTCCTGCCGAACGGAGAGCGCTGGCCATGAGCGGGTCGGCGACGGCGACGCCGTGGACCAGCTCGGGTGTCCGCCGGAAGACGACGGCTTCAGCCATTGGCCTGGGAGCAGTCCAGGCGCCGGCTATCGGGTCCACCCGATGCCGGGCGCAAGCTGCTTCGACGAGTGAACGTGGGCATTCCTTCTCACCCCGGAGTACTTCCCAGGGCAGAGGAAGGTCCGCCCAGACGTAGGTGTCCGGGTGCAGTCCGCCGCCGCTCATGCGGTGCCAGTACGCCACGTCGGCTGCCATCAGGCGGGGCACCTTGCCAGGGCAAATCCGATCCAGGATCTCGTCCTGCCCCAGCTCGGTTAGCAGTGCGAACCAGTGGGCCCGGGCCGTGTTCCATGCCTGTGCGGCCTGGTTCCACGTTGACGAGTCGTTGCCACGGCGCACGATCATCGTGTCGCGTTCCAGCGGATGCCGGTTCCAGGCGTCCTCCAGAAGGCCGGCGACCTGGCGCAGGAATCCATTCCACCGAACCAGCAACTGGGTGAGGTCCTGGTCGGATACCTGGGCCAGCACTTCAGCTGTGGGGTGCACATGCGCGACCGCGTACCAGCAGGTCTGCTCGGGGAGATTCTTTAGGCGCTGGAACAGGGCCGCAGCGACCTCGTCGTAGACCTGGCGCTGCCGGCCGTTGGTGAAGACGCTGCGCATGTAGCCGCGCGCCGTGATGTAGGCAATGAAGGCCGCCGTGTCCAGGTCCGTGGCGAACAGCTCGTACGGCAGGACGTGAGCGAGGGCACCTTTTCCGGTGATGGCCACTTCGCGTCGGCGCTGCTCGTGGATGAGCCGGGCCAGCTTGGCTTCCATCCGGCGCAGTAGTCGGAAACGCTTGTTGTACTGGCGTTTGGGAATCTTCCCGAGGCCCGCCTCCGTGCGCTCGCTTCGGTTGAGTCGGTCCATGCCGAAGTCGTTCTCCCCGTACGAGCGGCCGATCTCCGCACCCGCTCGCCGGATCACCACCTCGATCTGGGCTGGATCATCCCCGGCGTCGTCCGGAAGGCTCGGCACCTTCGTGAACAGGTCTGCCGCTCGGGCAAGCTGGCGCTGTGCGCCAACCGGACGGGCAAACTCCTCCCGCATGGAGGTATAGCCGTGCCAGAGGTTGCGCAGCGAGTGCTCAGCAGCCTTGGCGAGCGCCGCCTCGGTCGCTGTATCGAGGTCAGTGCCGCGGGCGGCGTACAGATCCTGGATGAGCCGGGCCACATCTTCCGGACGCTTGCGCAGTGTGAGCGAGGCGTGCAGCTCACGGAGGAGCTGTTCAAATGTGGGCGACGGCATGAGCCTCACCTTGTCATCACGACGATCGGGTCTCCACTGCTTATCCGCACGTAGCAATCGCAGAGCGAGCTACGGAGCGTTGGTCTCGACGTACTCCTCGATAGCCAGCCTTGAATCCGAACTGTCCCGCCGCTGCGTTGCTCGCGCCAGGAATACGACAGCTCCGGAACAGGTGCGCTGCGCCAGTACCGCTGCGCACCCAGGGCTGCTGCGACCCCTGCGCCAGGGGATACGAGCCCAGCCCCGACACCTACTTCGCGCCCACGGCCCCGGTGACCCACCGGCTCGCCGCCTGATCAACGAACCCCATCGAGGAGCGTCACCATGCCGCTGTTCACCCGCACCGCACCCGCCCCCGAGACCTGGACGCCGGAGGGCACGCTCGTCTCTCAGCGCTTCCGGGCGCTGGAGGGCGCGACCGTCCTCGTCTACACCGGCGACACCGAACGGGGCGGCGCCCGCTACGCCGTCGCCTGCCTCGGCTGCACGCACCGCGCGGACCGCAACACCGTCGGCAACGTGATGTCGGAGACGGAGGCCGCCCAGGGCGCCAACGCCCACGCCGCCACCTGCCGGGCGGTGCCGCGCGGCGTGCCCGCCCACCCCGACGACACCGAGGCCGCGAAGCTGATCCGCACCCGGCTGTGGGCGCGCCGCTACGGCGCCGCTCCGCACCAGGTGCGGCTCTCGGACTTCACCGCGCTCCGCGTCGACGTCCAGCGGCCCACCGACTGGATCAAGACGCTGCTGGGCGACATCGCGCAGGCCGACCCCGGCTTCCTCGCCGCGACGCCCACCGACTCGGGCGTCCGCTTCACCATCCAGCCCTTCGCCCGTCCCTGACCGGTCGCGTCCGAACCGGCCGTCATGAACGGACTCCGCCCCCGGCCACGCAGGCCGGGGGCGGAACCGCACACGGGGCCGCCGCCAGTGCTGCCGTCTCCTTGCGGCTGAGGTGAAGCCGCTTCCACGTGTGCTGGGCTCCGTCCCCGCCCAGTACGGGCCGATAGCGGCGCAGCACCCGGCTGCGGATGCTCGGCTTCTGGTAAAGCGGGACATCACCGGTGCGAGCGAGCACGTCCAGGGCCTCACCGAGCAGCCACGCGTCACTGCCAGCCGGGACCGCGCCGCCACGCCACCAGCTGCTCGCTGTTCTCCCTGATCCGCAATAGCGCCGAGCGGAACGTTCGCCGCGCGGCTCGCCGGATCTCGCTGAACTCTTCCGGCGTATAGGCCGGGTCGCCCTTGGACCAGGAGAACCGCTTGGCCATCGCCTCACGCACCGACGGGGAGAGCCGCGAATCCCGCCGGAGTAGCGCGGCGACGGCGGCGAACTTGCTGTATCCGTTCGTCTGTGGCGGCAGGCTCAGCCGCCAGGCCGTCCACTGCGTAGCCGTACCGTCCGCAAGGCCAAACATCGGCGCGTCAGAGTTGTCTCGTGGTGAACAGGGTGGTCCCGTACACCGCGTCCACTTCCTTCCGCTCGGTCTCGGTGAACCCGACCTTGGCCAGCACACGGCGTGAAGCGGTGTTCCAGTCCCAGACCGTGGCCCACAGACGTTCGCACCCAGATGATCTCGCCCATTCCAGAACAGCCAACGAGGCCTCGGTCGCATATCCCTGACGCCAAACTCGGCGTAGCAGCTCGAATGCCAGTTCCGGTTCCCCTGTTGATCCTCGCCCGCTGTCGACCAGCCCGCAGTAGCCGATGACGTCACGAGAGGCCTTCCGCTCGATCGCCAGCAATCCGATCGACCACAGCTGGTTGGTGCGGATCGAATCCTCAAGCTCCGCGATCGTGGGGTGTCCATCCGCGTCGATTCGGCGGTGCGGCGGCACTCGTGGATCACGTTCGGTCCACAGCTCACGCTGGACGACAGCCTCGGCTACCCGCCAAGGTCTGAGCAGCAGGCGGCTCGTCTCGAGTACAACTTCGCTGCCCGGCGCGCCAATTGTCATGTCAGCAACGATCTCACGGGCGAACGCGCTGTTGTGCCGCGCGGTAGGTTCTGCCGATTGCGGACGCTCGATATGCGGGACCACCGAGATCAATCCCTGAGCGTCGTCTGGGACCTGTGCACGGCCGGCTGGATCCGGTGGGACGCGTTGCCTGACCTGTACGCCGACAGGTCAAGCCGCAACTGCCTGTTCGGTGACATTGCCCTCGGGGAAGGCCACGGCCTCGTCATAGGGCCAGTTGTACTGCAGGCAGCAGTAGAGCTGGCCGATCAAGCGGTTGAAGAGGTTCCTCTGCGCGGCGTCGTGCCAGTCTCCGTGGTCGCGGCGGCGCCGATAGTGCACCTTGGCGCCCGGGGAACGAGTGATGGCGGCGAAGGCCCAGAGGTAGCGGCCGTGGTTGAGGCGGTCGTTCTTCACCCATCGGCGGGAGACGTTCGACTTCTTTCCTGATTCTCTGGTGATGGGCGAGGCGCCTGCGTATGCCTTCAGGCCGCGGGCGTCGGCGAAGCGGTTGCGGTCGTCTCCGATCTCGGCAAGCACCCGGGCGCCGAGCTGGATGCCGAGGCCGGGGAAGCTGAGGATGATTTCAGCGTCCGGGTGTTGAGGGAAGGCCTTCGACTTCGACGACCACGAGAACTACAGCGACCCGTACGAGACCGACGTTGTCGCGTTCGTGATGCGCGCCGTCGCTGGGACAATGGCCCCTGGCCTGCACGACTGAGCAACCGAGAAGGGCCGTGCTCCACGCGCATGCGTGGAGCACGGCCCTTCTCGTGTTTCGGGATCGGACGAGATGGACGGTGTGGCGGATCTGGCCGGCGATCGGCCATGGCCGTTGGCCGATCAGCCATCGGATCGGCCATCGGCCACCGCCGTGCCCGGGCGGTGGCTGCGTGATCGGCCATCGTTTTGCGGTGGCTCGGCGCTGCCTCAGAGGGCGGGTCCACATCGGAAGTGCGGGTTCGCACGCTGGAGAAGCGATGTCAGGAACTGGTGCTCACCGAGCGCAGGTGCGCGCGTACGGCCTTGCGTTGGTGCTCCTCGCGGTACTTGATGGCGCTCTTGAGTCGACGCAGACCGGTGCGGGCCGGGATCTCGAGCCTACGGGCGACCTCAGCGCCGGCGAGCTTCTCCCCCGCGGCTTCAGCCGTCTCCAGCCAGCCGACCACCAGCTGGATCTGGCGATCGTTCTCTGTGAGCTCGTTGTCATCAGTCTGCTGTTCTGGCAGTCCTGCCGTCCCGGGCTCGGTGGCGGTGACCGGCGCACCCCACAGAGGTGACTGAGGCGGACCTGCTGTATGCCGTCCTTGCTGGCGGGGCGGAGTATCGGCGCTGCCAGCCGAGACAGCAGGAGCACTCGATGAGGGATGGAGGACGGGAGCTGGGCCCCGACCCGGAACCGGCTCCGGTGCGGGTAGCGGGCGGTGAGCGAAGGGTGGGTGCGGTGTGGCCGATGCCGGTTCGGCCACTGGCCTCACCGCCTGGCCGTTGGCCACGGAGCTGTCGGTCAATCCCCCAATCACCTGGTCAACGGCCACAGTGAGGCCTGCGGTGATCGGGTGGAGCAACTGCTCGACCACCGCCGTCGGCATGAGCTCGCCGGTTTCGGGGTTGCGCGCTTTGTGAGCATCGGCCAGGTGCTGGGGGAAGGTAACAGCATCAGGCAGGGCACCTGTGGCGGAGGCGAATGACCGATGCGCCTCGAAGGTGTCTTCTGGCGCCACGTCCTGCCACATTCCTCCGCGTGGCGAAACTGCGGACCGAGCATCCTCGACCCCGCCGACTGCTGAGGTCTGACCGGCGACAGACTTCGGCTTGAGGATGGCGGGGTCGACCGAGGTCGCCAGCGGCATATCGGCGCGTTCAACGACTCCGTGCTGTGCGGCCGGCGCCATCGGGCCAACCAGTGCCGGGTCGATGCCGGCCGCGGCGAGGCCCTCCGGGGCGGTGTGCGCCAGCGGTACGCCGATCCGGGCCAGCCGCAGCGGCATCAGCGCCGCCACCGGCGCCTTGCGCCGCCAGGCGCGCCCGTACCGCGCCTGCAGCCGCGCCTGGTAGATCAGGCGGTCCTGCTCCATGCCGACCGCCTGCTCGTAGGAGCGCAGCTCCCACAGCTTCATCCGGCGCCACAGCTTGAACGTGGGGATCGGGGAGAGCACCCACCGCGTGATGCGGACGCCCTCCATGTGCCGGTCCGCGGTGATGTCCGCGATCCGGCCCACCGCGTGCCGGGCGGCCTCGACCGTCACCACGAACAGGATCGGGATCACCGCGTGCATGCCGACGCCGAGCGGGTCGGGCCAGGACGCGGCACCGTTGAAGGCGATCGTCGCCGCCGTCAGCAGCCACGCCGTCTGACGCAGGAGCGGGAACGGTATCCGCATCCACGTCAGCAGCAGGTCCAGCGCCAGCAGCACGCAGATCCCGGCGTCGATGCCGATCGGGAACACCAGCGAGAAGCTGCCGAAGCCCTTCTGCAGGGCGAGCGTGCGCACCGCGGAGTAGGAGCCGGCGAACCCGATCCCCGCGATGACGACGGCTCCGGCGACCACGATGCCGATGAGTATCCGGTGCGTACGAGTCAGCTCCATCACCGGATGAGGCTCCTTTGCTGGGTTCTGTGGCCTCGGCAGGCTGACTGTCCCATGGTTCCGATCTCTGAGGGGTTGGAGAGGGCCGCAAACGCGTGGTGCCCCGGGCTTCTGCCGGGGCACCACAGGGGAAGGCGCGAGCTCGGTCGTCAGTCGACGAGGAGGTCGGCCAGCATGAGGCGCTGGTCGGCGTTGAGCTGTACCCGGAGGAGGCCTGCGAGTTGCGAAAGGTCTGGCAGGGGGGACCAGAGCGTCTGAGCGAGCACCGGGTGGGCAACGACTCCGTCCGGGGCGGCGGAGGCCGTCTGGGGCCCGAGGGTGATAACTGAGTTATCGCCTTCAGGCAGTCCGGCAGGGGAGCCGGGCGCCATCTGCTCGCAGCCGCCGGCGATAACTGAGTTATCAGCCGGGGGTGTGCTGGCGTCTGCCGGATCCCGTGGGACCGGGACAGGCGGGGCGATAACTGAGTTATCACTCGGCGCCGACTTAGTTCGCTTCTCCGCCTTCCGGACGGTGGCCTCTTCAGCCCGGCGGTCCGCGATCTCCTTCTGCTGCCCGGCGGGAACCTTGGCCAGTCCGCGGACTTCGTTCACCTTGCGCCGGCCGGCGGCCAGGTCGGCTTGAAGTTCGGCTGTCAGGCTCAGGAGGGACAGTTTCTGAGAAACGTAGGCCTGGGACTTGCCGATCCGGCGGGCCGCCTCATGTTGGGACCCGTGGTGGTCGACCAGCAGCTGCAGGGCTTGGGCCGACTCCAGGTCGGTGAAGTCCTTGCGATGGATGTTGGCGACGAACGCAGCCTCCAGCAGACTGCGGTCCGTCGTAGCGAGAGCATCGTCCACGAAGACCTTCAAGGTCTTCAGCCCTGCCAGCTTCGCAGCGGCGAGACGCCGGTGCCCATCTACCACCACGTGGGTGGCTTCGAGATCGAGGCGGCCCTCCATACCAGGCCTGTCGCGAAGATAGGCGTCGACGCTGGCGATCGTGATCGCCTGCACCTGCCCAACAGTCTGGAGACTGGCCGCCAGCTCCTCGACATCGCCGAGGTGGTCTCTGGGGTTTTCCGGATTGGTGCTGATCTCACGCACGGGAAGCAGGACAGGCACTCCGTCATTGCCCGTCACGCGATCGATCATGCCGCGCCGCGCACTGCGGCCGGCAGCCGCACGCTCGAAGGTTCCGGCCTGGCCGAGGAGTTCGCTCTTGCTGCTCATGAAAGCCTCCGGGCGATCGCACGCATTCCCTCGGACTGCTCACAGTCGCTTGCGTAGACGAGGAGCGGCTGCTGCAGCCGTACCGCTTCGCGCTGCTCCTTCAAGTCCCCGATCACGGCGAGGAGGGGAGGGTTCGCCATCTTTTCCCACCGTTCGAGAGACGAAGTGGCCACCGTTCCGCGGCGGGCCTCGTAAAGATTCACGACGAACCCTAGGTAGTCGACCTCCAAAGCCAGGTCTTCCTCGAGAGCGGAGATCTGGTCGTCGAGCATCATGAAGGCCTTGGCCGAGCTGTCCTCTGCCTGCACGGGGATGATCACGCCCGAGACGCCCTGCCCTTCACCGTCACGGCGACGGGCGTAGTACAGAGCGGTGTCCATGGTGGTGCCGAGACTCGGAGGACAGTCGATAACCACGACGTCGACATCGTTCTCCAAGGGGCGCAGGGCCTTCTCCAGAGCCGGTTCCTTCGTGCGCAGCTTGGAGAGGACGAGCATGGTGTCGAGGAGGAAGCCGTCCATGCAGGTGGGCAGAACCCGAAGCCGGCCGCCGAACTTGTCGTGCTCCAGCGTGACCACGAGCTCGTCCAGAGGGTGCTCGTTCTCGCCGACCATGTGTTTCGCGAGGCTGTCGTGACCCTTCGAGTTCGGGATCTCGCGCAGCCCGAGCTGGTCGGTGAGGTGTCCCTGAGGGTCAAAGTCCACCAGCAACACACGCTTGCCGGCCTCGGCCATCGCCTGAGCGATCCCGGCCGCGATTGCCGTCTTCCCGACCCCTCCCTTCTGGTTGCAGACCACCAGACGCTGGGGGATACCCGTCGCAGGACGCACCTTGGGGGAGGGATTGTCGGTGAGCCAGAGCTGCACGGCCTGGGTGAGGCCCTGCACCAGAGGGATACCGCGCTGGGCGCAGACCTCTCGGACACCGGACCAGACGCCCGTCGGTAGGTGCGTGGCGAACGGGATAGCCCCTGTGGTTGCGACCGGTTGAGTCGTGCGTTCGGCGGTCATCCACGACCGAAGTCCTTGAAGGACCGCGTCCTGGATACCGCAACCATGCTCCGCTGCGCGGACCTTGAGGTCCTGCCGCATGAGGGCGGGTAGCTTAGAGACAACCTTCTCTAGGTCTCCGGCCGGATTCTGAGTGGTCATGATGCAACCTTACTAACCTACGAATGGGGAAGTCACGCACGGGGCGAGCCCGGCGTGTTCGCGGCGATGCGGGCA
The DNA here is from genome assembly GCF_026627255.1 of Streptomyces antarcticus. Lineage (GTDB taxonomy): Bacteria > Actinomycetota > Actinomycetes > Streptomycetales > Streptomycetaceae > Streptomyces > Streptomyces antarcticus. The sequence continues at coordinate 20,026 of NZ_JAPNLM010000050.1, forward strand.
AACCCCAACCAAGCGGCAAAATGACCTTCCCCTCGTAGCGTGGAGCCGTGACTGCAGGGGAAGTTGAGAGTCATGGCGGAGAAGCGACGGAAGTTCGACGCGGAGTTTCGTGAGGGGGCTGTGCGGATCGTGGCCGAGACGGGTCGGCCGATCGCGCAGGTCGCGCTGGAGCTCGGGATCAATGACACGACGCTGGCGAGCTGGGTGTCGCGGGCCAGGAGGGCCGGCGGGGACGGGGTACTGAGCGTGCCCGAGCGTGAGGAGCTGGCCCGGCTTCGCCGGGAGATCTCGGTGCTCAAGAAGGACAACAAGGAGCTGGCGATGGAGCGCGATGTCCTCAAACGCTGCATGGTCCTTTGGGTGAAGTAGCTGAGGGGGACCCGGCGTTGCTCGTCGGGGTGATCAGCGACCAGAGGACCGGGTACGACATCCCGCACACCGTTGCCTGCCGCGCGCTGGGCGTGTCGCAGGCGTGGTTCTACAAATGGCGCCGCCGACCGGCCGAGCCGACGAAACGCGAGGTCAGGAGGATGCGGCTGGAAGAGAGGATCACGCACTTCTTCCGCGAGTCAGGCGACACCTACGGCTCGCCGAGGATCACCTTGGATTTGTGGGCCGAGGGCTGGCAGGTCTCGGTGAACACGGTCGCCGAGATCATGGCCGACCTCGGGCTCCAGGGCCGCAAGCCGCCGCGCCGACGCCGCTCGCTGACCCGTCAGGGCAAGCGCCGCGCCTCCCCTGACCTGGTGCGTCGCAGATTCGACGCGGTCGCGCCTGATGTGTTGTGGGTCGGCGACATGACCGAGATCGAAACCGGTGAGGGCAAGCTGTACCTCGCCACCGTCCTGGACCTGTTCTCGCGACGCCTGCTCGGCTACGCGATGGGCGCCCACCATGACGCTGCCCTGGTCGGGGCCTCGCTCAAAATGGCGGCCGCCACCCGGGGCGGCGACGTGGACGGCGTGATCTTTCACAGTGACCGCGGCAGCGAAGGTGGATTCAACTGGTCGTCGCAACACCCTGATCTCGGAGGGGTGCGACGTGGCCACGGCGGACTGGAGTTTGAAGACCAGCGATGTTCCGGAAGGCCAGCGTCGGCAGTGGCGCGCTGACCGTGCGTTGCGGCCGGCGATGCGTTCGCCGGGGCGGCCTGATCCGTCTCGGGTAGTGCAGCGCCAGTTCTGGCGACTGATCGCCACGGGGGTCACGACAGTGGAGGCGTCGCTGGCGGGCGACGTCGCGGCCCTCGGTGACCTCCTGGCCGTCGCCGCCGCCCACGCCCCGGCCCTCGTCCGCGACCGCCTCCAGGCAGCGGCCGACGCCTTCGAGCAAGCCGCCCGCGCCCCCGGCGCCCGCTCCCTGGAAGGCCGCGCCCGTGCCGGATGGCGCGCCTCGCCCCGGGCGTTGGAGCGGGCCCCGCGCGCCGCACGCGGGGGCAGCGCCGCGGTCGTCCTCACGCTGCTGATCGCGCTCGTGGAGGCGGTGGAGGCCGCCACCGACTGGCACCGGCCGCAGGCCTTCCGCGCGCAGGCGAAAGCCGCCTCCCTGACCGGCACCCCGCCCCTGGCCACAAAGCCGCGTACCGGTCGAGTGGTGCGCAGCGCGGGCCGTGGTCTGCCGACCGCCACACCCGTTACCGGTGTACCGGTCCGGCCCCGTCCGGACCCCGGCCGGCCGGCCGGGCCCGTCCCGTACGCGCTGACCTTGACCGAGGGAGCTGTCTGCCGATGACGTACCCGCCCCAGGACCTCGGCGAGCCTGGATGTGTGCGTGGCAGGCGTCGTACCGTTCGGGGCCGGTCCGGCCGCGGCATCCGGCTGGGGTCGCCATCCTTGGTTTCGTCCCGTCCTCGCCGCGAGTTGGGGAACGCATGGCTGAGGGGAGTCACCTCAGTGGTGACTCCCCTCAGCCATGCGGCTGGTTCAGAGGCGTGCGTGGCCTGCTGGTGCCGGGACGGTGGCTGCCTGCAGGCCAGTGGCCTGGGTGCTCAGTACTCGCCGTGCTGGTCGGTCTTGTGGTGCTCGCCCTTGTAGTGGTTGTCCTTGTCACCGCCGCCGCTGGCGTTGATGCAGACGTTGCCGAAGGCCGGGTTGAGGGCGCCGACGGCGTTGATGGTGTTGCCGCAGATGTTGACCGGGATGTGGATGGGCACCTGGACGACGTTGCCGGACAGGACGCCGGGGGAGCCGATGGCTGCGCCTTCGGCGGTGGCGTCCGCGGCCGCCAGGCCGGCGCCGCCGGCGAGGATGGCGGCGGCTGAGGCGGTGACCGCTACGGCCGTTGCGATACGCGACATCAAGATCTCCTCATGAATGTGGACCTGCCGCAGGGTGTACGGCATGTGCGCCCGTCCAACGCGCGGGCAGGGAGGCGGTTACGGCCGTTAGGCCGGACCGGTGACATCGAGGCGGCCGTCTCTCCAGTCCTGTCGGCAGGGTGGGTCGAGGTCCGGCCGGGGCTTGTGGTGCGGCGGGGGGACCGGTCGCTCATGCCTGGCCGAGGGCGCGGTAAAACGGGCGGCCCACCGCTCACCGGTGGAAGTGTGAGACCTGGAAGCGTTCGGGGGGCCCGCCGCAGCGGCCGGTCGTCCCCGGGCCACGCGGCGGGCCGGACGGCAGCCGTCCGGCCACGGTCAGGGGGTGCGTTACGGTGTGCCGCGAGGGCCTTTCTGGTCGGTGTAGATGTCGCACTCCGCACGGACCCGGGGGCCCTCACCCGTTCAAGATCCCTCAGCCGAGACCCGCATCACCCGTCCACAACCTCCCCGGACAGAACACCAACCGCATCATCGCCACGTTGCGGACAGGCCACGTCGCACGGCCTGTTCCGGGGCCCCGGAGCCGTGGCCCCCTGCGCCGGGTCGAGCGCACCAGGCCGCTGGGGCCTTGTCTCCTGGGCACAGCCCCGCTGGAGCGGGCTCTCCTCGCCTTGACTCCGTCACTGGTTCTTCAGGACCCCGGGAAGCGGCACAAAACGCAATGCCCCTTGCCGCTCGGCAAGGGGCATTGCGGGGTGCCGCTGTCAGTACTTCGAGCCGAACTTCCAGCCGACCGTGTTGTCGTGGCCCGCGTTGAACAGGTCGCCGCCGGCGACCTGGGTCCAGTCGCCGAAAACGAACGTGTACGAGTCCTGAGGCTGGTAGTTGACATTCACGTCGGCGCTGGCTGCGGACGCACCGCCGAGGACGACGATGCCGGCGGCGAGGACGGTGACAAGAGAACGCACAGATCGCACGAATCCACCTTTGTCGAGCGGGCAAGGAACACCCTAGAAGGTAGGCAGGGGCCGCCTCGGTGTCTCGCCGCCCGCCCGGACGCGGGCAATCTCAACCCGAATGGCCGAACCCCTCGGAGCCTGGGATCCGGAACGTGAGGTGACGGCCGCTGGCACGGGCCGGCATGCCGGGCGGCCTACTGGGCCCAGTCGACGCCGAGGTCGGTCAGGCGCTCGCGCTGCTCGACGGTCAGGCCCTCGCGGCGGATGCCGGTGTTGGACAGCCACACCCCCAGCCGCACCGCGGTCCCGTCCGGCAACTCCTCGGTGTGCGTGCGCGGCACGACGAGGCACCGACAACCCTGCAGCAGGGGTGGTGCACCTGGACCGGTACACCAGCGACCTCTACCTGGACAAACCATCCGACGTGCAGCACTACAGCGTGCTGTACGACCACCTCCAGGCCCGGGCTCTCGACCCTGGCAGCAGCCGCGACTTCATCACCGACGTCACCAAGACGCACATCGACGCGGCAAGCCGCCCCTGAGACCAAGGGCGCTCTTGTGTGGTGCAGACGACCGGTGAGTGGGATGGGAACAGTGCACGGTCTCCAGGGGCCGGCCGCAGTGGTTGGCAATCGGCCCCGAGCCGTGTTCCCCCGACCGGTGCTCAGAGCCAGGCGCCTTCCAGTGTGCGGCAGTCGCGTACCGGCGTACGACCAGCGCTGTTCCCCCATCGATGCCGACGTCGTCCGGGTACCGCGCGCGAGCACCGCATCGGCGTCTTCCAGCTCGGACAACCCTGGGCGAGTTCGAGCGTCCGGGCGACCGCGCCCTGTACCCCGGTGCGGACGGCCGGGTGGGCGTTGGTCTGCAGCTCCGCTGTCAGGTTGGAAACGGCTCAGTGCAGCAGAGGCCGACGTCAGCGGCAACCGATTAACCACTCACGTGCGCGACGCGAAGATGACCCCAACGAAGCCGATCAGGGCGAAGACCAACCCCATGCCGACAAGCATCACCGTCATCCCGCCCACCACGCACGACGCGACCCCGAGCCGCACAGGGGCCCCGTCCACCACCGCCCGCTCGGGCCGGTGCGGCAGATACCGCAGCGGCACCAGGTCCCCCGCCACATAAGGCTGCCGCGCGGCGACTGTGGCCCGTATCTGACGCCCGTCATAGGTCAGGAAGCCCACGATCAGCCGCCGCTGGCTGCTCCCGGACCCGTTCGACGACTGGTGGTGCACCACATACGTCTCCAGGCACCGGCCTTCCGCCATCAGACCGGCCCGCAGCGTCTGCTGGTACTCCGCGGCCTTCCGCCGCATGAAGACGAACGCTCCGATGCCGAAGGCCGCGATGAGCAGTCCCAGCATCCCGAGCACGAGCCCGAAGGCCCCACTTCCAGCGAACATTCCGCATCCCCCCGTTATCCGGCCGACGACTCCCGTGAAGATGCGCCCCCGCACCCCTCCGGTTCCCGCACCGCGCTCACCGGGGCGGGGCGAGCGCCACGTCCTCTACCGCCCTGGCGAACTCCGCACAACAGCACCCCGACGCCATTCCCTCGACAGCCGGACCCTAGACATGCTGAAGGCCGCCCCTTCGCCAACAGGAGCGGCCTCAATACAGCAACCGACTCGCAGTTTGCAGGCCATCCGAGTCGTGTCTGGTGAGGTGACCTCGCCGGGGGTGATGCCCGTGGGCCCTAAGTGGTCGGCTCTGTAAGTCCTTCGGGGGTTGACGGCTGGTCAGGTTGATGCAGGAGCTGCGAGTTGAGGTCTGCAGCGGCGCTGGTCGTATGTCTGCGAGGGGAGTCTCGGTTGGGTGTTGCCGAGGTCAGCTGTAGGCGGCGAGGAAGGCTCTGATCCCGGCGGCTGCGTAGCGGTCGAGTTCGTCCTGTGTGTGCTGCGGGCTTCCGTGGAACATGGCCTTGTTGACGGGGATCCAGAGCAGTAGGCCGGAGAAGTGGTTGGCGGCCAGGTGGGGGTCGGCGATGCGGAGGAGTCCGTGGTCGGCGAGGCGTTGGAAAGTGGTTGCGAGAGTGGCCAGGACGCGTTCGAAGCCCTGCTCGTACCAGGCGGCGCCGAGCTGGGGGAACGTGTCGGCGTTGGCAATGATCAGGCGCCGAAGCTGGAGTACCTCGGGCTGGGTGAGGGCGGTCAGGAACTGGCGGGCCAGGCGGGTGAGGTTCTCTTCGAGGGCGTGGGCGTCGGCCGGGATGTCGGCCACCAGGTCGACCATGGCGTCGACTCGGTCGGTGGTGGCAAGGACGACCTCGGCAAACAGCTTCTCCTTGTCGGTGAAGTGCTTGTAGACGGTCTGCTTGGAGACCGCGGCGAGCTTCGCGATGTCGTCCATGCTGGTCCCGGCGTAGCCCTTGGCCATGAACGCCCTGGTCGCCGCGTCCATGATCGCCTTGCGCTTGCGTGCCGACCGGCCTTCCTCGCTTGCCGTCATGACCCATCCCCTCACCAGTACTGGACAGTCTAGTTTCTTCGTGGCTACTCTAGCGCCCGACTCCGAACGAGTACCAGACCGTCTAGTTCTATCCAGGGGGATTTCATGACTCAGGCCATCGGCACTCCAGCCACTGCCACCATCGTATCGACGACGCGGGCCAAGACCCGGGCTCTGCTTGCCGGTGGCATCGCGGCCGGTCCGCTGTTCCTGGGCACCGGCGCAGTCCAGGGACTCGCCCAAGACGGCTTCGACTTCACCCGCAACGCGATCAGCCAGCTCAGCCTGGGCGACCTGGGATGGATCCAGGTCGCGAGCTTCCTGCTCACCGGCGCGCTGGCCATCGCCGGTGCCGCCGGAATCCGCCACACGCTGCCCGGCACAGCCGAAGGCTGCTGGGCGCCGCGTCTGATCTGCGTGTTCGGCGCCTCGTTCCTTCTCGCCGCGGTATTCACCGCCGACCCGGGCGCCGGATTCCCCGCCGGCACTCCTGAGGCCCCGGCCGCCTCCCTCAGCTGGCACGGCGCCCTCCACATGCTCAGCGCCATGGTGGGCTTCCTCGCCCTGTGCGCATCCTTTCTGGTGCTGGCCCGCCACTTCGCCGCCCTGCGACAGCGAGGCTGGGCCCTGGGCTCCCGCCTGGTGCCGCTCGGTGTCCTCGCGGGGTTCGCCGCGTCCTCCGCCACCGTGCTGGCCTTCACGGCCGGAGCCGCCCTCGGCCTGCTGTGGCTGACCGCAATCACCGCCCGGCTGGCCACCACGATCCCGGCCACGCAGAACTAGCGGCATCCGCCCGGACGTTGGACACAAAGACGACAAGCATGAACTCTTCGAAGCGAACAGGTAGGACAACGCCCATGAGCGCACCGGTGAAGGGCCCCGCCAGCTACTTCCCCTCGATCGAGAAGAAGTACGGCCGCCCGATCGCGGAGTGGAAGGAACTCATCCGCGCCTCGCCCCTGACCAAGCACATGGAACTCGTCACCTGGCTCAAGACCGAGCATGGAATCGGCCACGGCCACGCCAACGCGCTCGTCGCCCACACCCTCGCCGAAGACAGCGGCAAGTAACCGGGCATCTACGCCGTGGGACCTATTCGGGTCCCACGGTACGGACGCTCGGCCTCGGTGCAGTCGTGAATCGTTCCGGGTTCGGTGGAGACTCGATTAGATGAAAGAATCGAGTCATGGCACGTCCTTCCTCCTATCCCCTTGAGCTGCGCAAACGAGCGGTCCGTATGGTCGCCGAAGTTCGTAGTGACTACCCGAACGAGTCGGCCGCGATCAAAGCGGTCGCCGAGAAGCTGGGCATCGGCTCGACCGAGACACTGCGCAAGTGGGTCCGCCAGGACCAGGTCGACTCCGGGCAGAGGCCGGGGACGACGACGGAGGAGTCTGCCCAGCTCAAGGCCCTCAAGAAGGAGAACGCCGAGCTGAAGCGGGCGAACGACATCCTGAAGGCCGCGGCGAGTTTCTTCGCGGCCGAGCTCGACCGGCCACACACACGCTCGTAGCGTTCATCGACGAGCACCGGGACCGCTTCGGCGGCGTCGAGCCGATCTGCAGAACGCTCACCGAGCACGACTGCAAGATCGCCCCCTCTACCTACTACGCCCACCACAAGCGCCTTGCTGAACCGTCCGCGCGAACCGTGCGCGATACGGAACTGAAGGCCCTGATCCACGAGGTTTTCACCACCAACTACCGCGTCTACGGGGCCCGGAAGATCTGGCGCGAGCTGAGCCGGCAGGGCCATGACGTGGCCCGCTGCACCGTCGAACGCCTCATGCGAGAGCTCGGCATCACCGGCGCCGACCGCGGCAAGAAGGTGATCACCACGCTCCCCGACCCGTCCGCCGCACGGGCCCCGGACCTGGTAGACCGGAACTTCGTCGCCACCGCGCCGAACCGCTGCCGGGTGGCCGACTTCACCCACATCACCACCTGGGCCGGCGTCGTCTACGCCGCGTTCGTCGTGGACACTTTCTCCCGCCGTATCGTCGGCTGGTCGGCCGCCACTTCCAAGGAGACCAGGCTCGTCCTGGACGCGCTCGAGATGGCGCTGTGGCAGCGCGACCGCGACGGATACCCGCACCAGCGCGGCGAGTTGATACATCACTCGGACGCCGGATCGCAGTACACGAGTTTCCGGCTCGCCGAACACCTGGACGCCGCCGGCATCGCGGCCTCCATCGGATCAGTCGGCGACGCCTACGACAACGCCCTGATGGAGTCCACGATCGGCCTGTTCAAAACCGAACTGATCAAACCCGGACGGCCCTGGAAAACGCTCTCTCACGTCGAGCTCGCCACCGCCGAATGGGTCGACTGGTACAACCATCGCCGACTTCACGGTGAGATAGGGCACATCCCGCCCGTCGAATACGAAGCCAACCACTACCGATCAACCACGAAACACCAGATCACAGCCAACACCTGAGATCTCTATCGAACCCGGAACGATTCACACGATCGTGCCCCGGGCCCCCTGAGCGGGCACAGACGATCTTGCAGAGAATCCAACCCATTTCCGGAACGCCGACTTCTGCACGACCTGGTGTTCCCTGAGCTGAACCACAGACATTCTCCTGAC
>NZ_JAPNLM010000051.1 GCF_026627255.1 Streptomyces antarcticus
CGGGGACCCTGGCGTCTCCCCGGACCGGACTTGCACCGGCTGGCTATCCTGAGCTTGACGTCCGGTTACAGCACCCACACCCCTTCTGAGCTGCGATGATGCCCGGACTGCTGGACGTACGCTTGTTTTTTATCTACCAAGACCTTCCGGGCTTGCCGATGGCCTTGAGGTTCTCGGGTCGTTTGACGGTTTTGCCGACGTCGTAGCGGGTGGCGGGCCGCCGGTTCTTCGATCCGAGAGGCCGCCCGGGCCCGGTTCCGGTCGGTTGAGGAACACGGGCCGGGCAGAGCAGATGGGCGCGGATGTTCCTGAACCCGCGGCGGACCCGGGCGGGGGTGAGCCGGTCGGAGGCAGTGGGCTTCTCCCAGGGCCGGCGGAGGTCCGCGGCGAGCGGGCGGGCGAGCCGGAGCTGGGTGTGAGCGACGATCAGGAGCCAGGTCCAGCGGTCCGCGGCCTCGGGAGTGCGGAGTTTCGGGGTGGTCCAGCCGAGAGTCTGTTTCGCGAAGCGGAAGGTGTGCTCCAGATCGAAGCGACGCAGATACACCTGCCAGCAACGGTCCACGTCGTTCGGTGCGGCGCCTGTCTTTGAAGACCACAACCACACCGGCGGAGCATCCCGCTCCTTCGATAGATACTCGACCTTCAGCCGGATCAACGTGCCTTCCACCAAGGGAAGTTCGCCTTCGTGGTCGAGCCATGCCGAGCGGTGGGTGAGGCGGGGTGGACCCGGTCCCACGCCTGGGTTTCGGCCTTGCCGTAGTTGCTGGTGCCGGTGGCCGTGGTGATCGTGGGTTCGGGCCAGGTCTCCGGCTTGCTGAAGCGGAACTCCGGCCCGTGCTTGGGCGGCCGGCCGTTGACGCCGCGCGTCCTCGGTGGCTTCGGTAGGCGCATCACACGGTCGGAGCGGACTCGGCCGACCAGCTCGACGGGAAGGTCGCGCAGGACCCAGGCCAGGCGGGTGACGTCGTAGCCGGCATCGCTGACGATCACCATGTCCGGGTCCCCGGCCTGCCACTGCCCCGCGGCGATGAGTCGCTCGACGACTCCTCGCAGCTGGACGGCAGTGACAGCGGTTGCGTCGTCGACCGGGCCGAGCCGCACGGCGTCCAGGATCGCGGTCCAGGAGGTGGCACCCGGCTCCAGCACGGCGACGAAGGAGTAGGGCCACCCCGGAATGAACTGCGAGGCTGCTTTCGCGCGGCCGTAGACGTGGCAGAACAGCCGATCCGCCGAGCACGGCGCGTCCGAGCGAAGCCACGGCGACACATCGACCGCCATCACCAACCGGCCGCCATCGAAACGAGGCAGCGACAGCCCGGCCCTCTCTGCCATTCATAGGCAAGTCGGGCATACTAGATGATTCGATGTATTGAGGGTGGAGAAGGAGTAGTGCCCAGGTGGCCAGCAGTAAAGACCACGGGACCCCTGATCCGCAGGTAGAGCCCCGTTCGGCCGGCCCGCGCCGGTATTCCGCGGAGTACAAGGCGAGGATCCTCGCCGAGTACGAGACGCTCGGCAAACAGGGCAAGGGCGCCCTGCTGCGCCGGGAGGGCCTGTACTCGTCACTGATCATGAACTGGCGGCAGCAGCGGGACAAGGGGGCGAAGGCCGCGCTTGCCGCGCCCGCGGGGCGGCCGAAGGCCGATCCGCGGGATAAGAAGATCGCCCGGATGGAAGCCGAGATCGCCCGGCTCCATGTCGAGCTGGGCAAGGCCCAGACGGTGATCGAGGTCCAGTCAAAACTTTCGGCGCTGCTGGACCAGTTCGCCACTGGCAGCGTGAAGACGACGGGCGAGACGAAGTAACCCCCTCCGGCGGGGAGTTGGAGAAGAACCACGGCATCGAACCGACAATGACCGATGATCTTGCCGAAGCCGAAGCCGAAGCCGAAGCTGTGCGGTCGGGGTTCGAGCGGGCCCGGGTGGTGGCCCTGTAGGTGCTGGCGGGCGCGGTTGGCCGGGTGCGTGCGTGCGCGGCGCTGGGCGTGAGCCGGGCGACGTACTACCGCCACCACCGGCAGTCCCCGCCGCCCATCAGCCCGCGCGCCGAGCGTCGGCCGCATCCGCGCTCACTGTCGACGATCGAGCGGGAGAAGGTTCGTGAGGTGCTGCGCAGTGAGGAGTTCGCGGACATGGCGCCCGGCGAGATCTACGCGGTACTGCTGGACCGGGGCACCTACCTGTGCTCGGAGTCGACGATGTACCGCCTCCTGCGTGAGCACGGCGAGGTACGTGAGCGGCGCCGGCAGGCGTCCCATCCACCGCGCAAGAAACCGGAGCTGATCGCCGAGAGCCCAAACCGTGTGTGGTCGTGGGACGTAACCAAGTTGAAGGGTCCGGTCAAGGGCAGCTACTACTGCCTCTACACGATCGTGGACATCTACAGCCGCTACACCGTCGGCTGGATGCTCGCGAGCCACGAGAACAAGGAACTCGCCGAACAGTTCCTGTCGTCCACCGTCGCCAAGTACCCCATTGCAAAAGGTCAGTTGACGATCCACTCCGACCGCGGCTCGCCCATGGTCGCCGAGAACGTCGCGCAGATGATGTCGAACCTCGGCGTCACCAAGTCGCACTCCCGACCGAAGACGTCGAATGACAATCCCTTCAGCGAGAGCCAGTACAAAACCCTCAAATATCGGCATAACTATCCGGACCGGTTCGGGTGCATCGAGGACGCCCGCGCCTGGTGCGAGGACTTCTTCGACTGGTACAACTTGGCGCACCGGCACTCCGGAATCGCCATGCACACCCCGTTCGACGTGCACTTCGGCCTCGCCGAACAGCTCCGCGAGATGCGCGCCGACGTCCTGGCCGCCGTCTACGACCAGCACCCCGAACGCTTCGTCCGCAAGATCCCCGAACCCCCGAAACTCCCCACCACCGTCTGGATCAACAGACCCGACGACCCGCGTCACCCCGACGCAGAAATCCCAGCACAGGGATAGACGCAACATCCTGACTCACCGAAATTGACAGGTTCCGCGGCGAGCACCGTCCGAAGCCGATCCACGTCGATCCGGCCATGGTTCAAAGCCCCGTACATGGCTCCGTGCCCACGACGATGCTCGGGCAACAGCGTCAAGTCGACCGGAGACCTCACCGCCCCGTCAGCACACAACACCGCGTCGGACAGCTCGAACAACTCGTCACGCCGTGCGGCCAGGCACGCGTAGAACTCGCCCCGGAAGCGTGACGCTTCCGCGAACGCTTCCCCTCGGACAGCATCAGGCAGCAGACTCATCCTCACGGCCTTCGTCTTGGTCACATGCACCTTGGTCGGAGCACATGATCAGACGAAGGCCGCCCCCACGTCCGGCGAACCTCCTGGTGAGCGACCCAGTTCGAGACGCCGTTCGAGACCGGTAGAAAAAGAACAAGCTGAGGACGTGCTGCCATCTCACTGTCCGCCCGTCGCCGTCTTCGTCCCTCCGCCATGCTGGGTCACCCGAGGACGGCATCGCATTCGGACGCATCCGTGAGTGAACGCCGGGTCAGTTGACTTGCTCGCCCACACGTACGCCTCGCCGGGCTGAAGCTGCGCCATCTGCTCAGAGCGCAGACTGGCGAAGGCGGTGTTCGCCTTCTGGAGGTGCTTCAACCAGGCCGGCGACGTGAACTTGTGCAGGATGACATGGTCGGAGAGTTCGATCAGGGAGATCGGTACGGAGGGTGGGTCCTGGCTGGCGACCAGGACACTCATTCCCTTGTGGCGCATCTCGCGGACGGTCTCGACCAGACCGGCGACGAGGTCCGGGCTGTCGATGTACTTGTGCGCTTCGTCGAAAACGACCAGCTTGTTGAAGTGTTCGTCCCCGCTGCGTGCCTCGGCGAAGAGCTGCATCAGGACGACGAACAGTCCGAGTGCTTCGTCCTTCTCGATGTACTCGTCGCGGAGGTCAACAATGATCAGTCGGCCGGGTCGAATGAGGCTGGTGAGCCGGGCATTGTCGTCGATGTAGTCCTCGGCGAGGTTGAGCCGCTCCTGGGCCAGTTGCTTGACGTGGTCGGGCATACCGGAATCGGCCACGCCCTGCCGGATGACGCCGAGGTTCAGGTCGTTGCGGTTCGACTTCATGATGCGGGTCAGCTGCCGGATGTACGTTGACTGGTTGCCTACCGCTCCCATGAGGAAGCGCCAGTGCGATGCCTGGAGTTCGGCGGAGGAGAAGGCGAGCGGCTGGACGTCGATGCCGGGAAATTCCCGTCGGCGGTCGGCGACCTGGTCGGCGGGGGCAAGCAGCAGCACGTCCGAAAGCGCTTGAGGTTCGGCTCCGTAGCGCTCCTTCAGGACCTGGAGCTGCGCCGGGTCATCATTTGGGCGCGCCATGGAAGTGAACTCCGGGGCGTAGTCCATGGTGCGGCTGTAGTGGAACACCACCGTCGCGAGAGGGCGGGGAAGTGCGTTGACCGGCGGGGCGGACAGCGAGGCCATCTCGATGATGCTGCCCAGGGTGTAGCTCTTGCCTCCGCCTTGGACGCCGAAGAGGCTGATGGTGTGGGTTTCGTCGAGATCGATCGCAACTTTTCGGCCGGCCACTTCGCCGAGTACACCGTGTTGCGGGGAGGGACGGGTGACGCCGAGGAAGATCTCAGGGAGGCCCTCTGGTGAAGCCGATCCCGGTGTGACAGAGGTGGGCTGGGCATCGATGGTCGGCGACTCGTGGAAGCCCTGGCTTTCAGGGACGGTGCCCGTCCGCAGCGGTTCTCCGGTACCGCCCGGACGATCGGCAGCCGATGAGGTTCCCTCCGAAGAGGGAGACGCCGGGACCGCCCCCGCCGCGTCGGAAGCAGACGCGGTCAAAGTTGCCACGGACTGGGCCGGACCTGTCTCACGGCCCGCACGCTCAAGTGCGGTGAGTGGCGTGGGCTCGTTGCCGTTCGCGACTTCGTCCGTGTCGAGGATGGTCGCTGCCTTGCCCCCGCCGGCCTGCTCGCGGTCTTCCTCCTGGGCATCTTGGGCATCCAGCTCGTCCTGTACGTCAGGTGCCCGGAACTCGGCGTCGGGGAGCCGTGGCACAGCCAACTGCGACAGTGCCAGGGTGGGAGCGGTGGCCGCTCCGTCCTCCTCCTGCTCCTCAACGGCTAGGCCCGTAGGCGCGGTTACACCCGGCCGAACAGTGGGAATCGCGTTGATCAGCTCAGTGATCAGATCGCTGCCGATGCGGTGGAACTCCACCTCGTCGTCGAGTTCGCGGTCGGTTCCCTCGCGGGCGAGGTCGAAGATCAGGCCGCTGCGGGTGAAGTGGAGGGCGTAGCCGTCGTCGAGGTTGTCGAGCAGGGCGTGGGCCGCCGCCTTGGGGGCGTGCCCCATGGTCCCGTGGCGCGCCGCCCGCTCCAGGTAGAAGCGGAGCAGGGAGCCGAGGGCCAGGTTCTTGACCGGCCGGTCCACCCGGTCTGGGGTGCTGTGGGCCGGATCGAAGGACTCGGTGAGGACGGTCTGGCTCCGTCCGAGCTGCTGAGTGACCTTGGTCTTGAGTCGCTGGTAGGCGCCGATGTCGTCGAGCGCGGTGTAGCACTTGACCTCGACGAGGCGGCAGGTGATGGTCCGGGTCCGCGCGTCGAGGTGGAACAGGGCGAGGTCGCTGCGCTGGAAGGAGAGGGCGTCGCCGAGTTCCTGGGCCTGACGGCGGACTTCGGCGTACAGCTCGGGGTGGGCGTCCAGGGGGACGACGATCTGGTTGTGCAGCGCGTCCTGGTAGTCCAGGTAGAGGCGGGCCAGGGCGAGGCCGAGCACTTCGGTGCGCTGGGTGGGGGCGGTTGAGGCCAGCTTGAAGGCGAGGTTGCCGGAGAGCAGGCGCAGTTGCTCGAAGAAGGTGTTGAGGTGGCGCTGTTCGACGTCGAGCCCGTGCTGCAGGGCGGTCGGTCCGAGCAGGGTGCGCAGTTCGTCGACCGAGTTCGAGCTGACCATGATCTGGTGGCCGAGGCCGCTGTCCAGTGAGGGCGCGTAATCGATGACGTACTCGGGTCGGTCGTGTTGTCCGGCGTGGTCGAAGTACTCCAGGCCGAGGGTCTTGTCGATGGTGACGACCCAGTCGCCGACCTGGTGGGCCTGGTAGAGCAGGGCCCGGTCGGTGTTGTCGAGGGAAAGGACGGTGCACGGCACATGGCGTGGCGCCTGTCCCGCGGTGGCGACGTTGGCCGCGGCGCCGGCGAGGAGTCCGGGCAGCCGGCTCAGGAGCGTGGCAAGGTCCTCCGCGTCCTCGGCGGGCAGGGCGGTGCCGTGGCGTGGCATGGTCCGCCACACGATCTGCTGCTCGCTTTCCTCGTACGTGGAGGACGTCGGCTGTACGAGGCCATGGACCGGGGCGTGCGCAATGTCGTGGCGTGTGACGGAACCGTGCTGTTCCCCGCCGAAGGCGTCGATGAGCACGGTTAGGTGGGCGTCGAACTCGGCTCCCGGTTCGCTGAACTCCTCCACTGAGCGGACGGAGTAGACGAGTTTCGCGCTCCGGGTGCCTTCCGCGGCGTGCAGGAAGACCTCCGCCGCGGTGGAGGTGAACAGACTCTGCGTGCTGATCAGTTCACCCAGCGCCGCACCAGACTCGGGGGCATCCGGGTCGAACACGCACAGGCGAATGTCGTAGGTGAGGTCCCGGGTGGTGGTGCGGCGCTGCAGTTCGAGGAGGGCGTCGGCGACGATCTCCGCGCGGCCTGCGTTGACGACGTTCATGACCAGGGTGCGGACGTACGGGTGGAGGCGTACGTACCGCTCGATCCGGTCGGCGATCGCCGTACCGGACAACGCGCCTGCAGCGCGGGGGCCGGCGGCCGGGAGGTGCAGCGCTGTGGTGAGCCGGCCCAGCAGGCCACGGGGGTCGGCGGTCTCGCTGGGCAGGTAGGCGGCCCAGTACGGGGTGAGGTTGTCCGCAGCTGTCATGAGTCGGCCGTCCTGGCGCGGGACGGCGAACGGGAAGCCCAAGGGCGAGAGGGCTTGGAGGAAGGAGTCGCGGGCGGCGATGACCCGTCGCTTATCCTCGCCGACGAGGCGCGCGGCCCAGTCCCGGCCCAGGGCCGACCAGGTCGCCAGCCAGAGCGCGCGGAGGGGGTGCGTCGGGGAGATGAGCAGGACGGTGTCGCGCCCGCCGAGACCGTCGGTGAGGGTGACGGCCGCGCAGTCGGTCTGCTGGATGCGGGCCAGCCCCATCAGCGCGGCGCCCCGGGCACTCTCACCGGCCCGCTCCGCCTGAAGGGACTGGGCTTCCACCAGTTCCGCGTACGCCTCTGTATAGGCGACCAGTTCGTCGCGGACCACCTCGAAGTCGACAGCCTCGCTGACTAGGAGCTGATCGGGATCGGCCGGGTCTCCCGCCTGACCGCACAGGGCGGCGAAATAGACGTGCCGCGTCGCGAGGTAGCGGTCGTATGCCTCGGCAGCCCGCCCGGTCAGGGCGAGGGACAAGTCCTCCTCGTTCCCCTCGGGGGTCTCGCTAGTGCCGTCGGGGCGCAGTACGAGCCGGCGCAGGGAGGTGTCCTGGGGGCGGGCGAGTAGGTCCTGCTGGAGTTGTGTGAGCAGCGGGGAGAGCCGGATCTCTGCGCTTCCCGCCGTGTGGATGCGGGCGTTAAGGACGCGCAGGGGGCTGCGCGCCGACGTCGACTTCCAACGGACGTCCGTCAGCGTGACACGGGCCGGATCGTCCCCGGCTGCCAGCGCCTCGAACTGCAGTGAGCGCAGGGCTTGAGTGATGCCGTCGTAGCGCCCGGCACTGCGCTCCGGCGGCTCCTCGGCCTCTCCCTCGGGGACGACGTAAAAGCGTTCACTCTCGCCGCTGGGCAGGCCGTGCGCACCAGGAGCGATATCGAGAGCGTCACCGGCGGCGTCGAGCGGAGTGATTCTGAGGTAGTGCCACCCTTCCTCCCAGTCGATCTTGTTCAGGCGGCGCAGCGGTGCCTTGTAATCGGGCTTGGCCCGGGTCCCCTTGGTGACGTGGGCGATCCGGCCGATCGGCCCGCCACTCTCCGAGACGATCTCCACGCGGAAGCGGTCGAGACCCTCCACCTTGAGCGGGGACGGTTCGATGGTGAACCGAGGTGTCAGGTCGCGGACGCCCTTGTCCCCGGCGAGCAGGTAGGGCTGCCCCACGATGGCTTCGAGTGCTGGGTGGGCCTGTAGCTCCTCGGCGTTGTCGCCGGCGGCGGGCAGACCGAGTTCGCGTATCTCGATGGAGACGGTGGCGCGGCGCCGTTCGTCAACGCGCCAGTTACCGAAGGAGAGCGTCCAGTTCTCCCGGTCGACGACGATACGGCGGGTCCATGTCGCCGGGTCCTCCAGGCCGCAGCGCGTGGCGAATCCCGCTAGCCTGCCGGCGAAGTCCGCGTCGGTCAGACCCAGATCGAGGACACGCTGGCGCTCCGATCGGCTGGAGGTGGCGAGTTTGCCGACCAGCTTGCGGTTCCGCTCGGCCCGATCCTTGACGAGCGACGGGTCGGTGTACAGCTCGAAGTCGGGTACCAGGCCGAAGTGGTAGACAGCGGCCCCCGCGACCCGGTCGCGGTAGTCGTTGGTCCGGAGCGTCAGCAAGTACAGGGCGATGGCACGGTCGCCCGTCCGGTGTCCGGGCTGGTCACGGAGTACGGCGAGCAGCTCGTCGACGCCGGGCCGCAGCCGCTCCGGTACCTGATCGAGAAGGTGGTTGGCCAGCTGCGCGTACGCGTCGCTGAGGGGTACTTCCTCGAAGGTCGCGATACCGAAGGAGTCCTCGGCACTGACCCGGGTGCCCGGGGGAACGAAGACGAGGAGTGGTCCGGGCAGGCTGTTCCCGTTCCCGTCGTCACCTTCGGTGCGGTTGCGGAGCTCGACCAGTTTGGTGCTGGTGACGACGGTGTCGTGGTGCGGCTGTCCCGGAGCGAGGTCGTCGGCGGTGCCCAGGACACAGACAGTGGCGGCCGGCCCGAGTGCCCCCCGGAGCCGACGGACCAGCGCGGCCGCCAGTTCGGGCTCCACCTCGGTGACCCGCATGCAGTGCCCGGCGCCCCGCTCGCCGACCAGCTTGGCCAGGCGCGGCACGAGGACGCCTTCGAGGGCTTCGCGGAGGTCCTTCGCGGTGGGCTCCGCCAGGCCGTTGCTGGTGCTGGCGCTGCTCATCAGGCCGTCGCCCCCGTTGTCGCGGCCCCGATGATGTACCGGGGAGTGATGGTCTGCGTCAGATAGGCATCCGACATGTCCTGGTAGTAGCCGATCTCGCGCAGCCGATTGAGGAAGGCCGCCGCGTTGGCCCGCAGTGCTGCCTGGTCGTCCAGGTGGGCGCCGGAGAAGCCGTCGCCGTCCGGCAGCTGGTCGATGTGGAGTCCGTACCGTTCGCGCAGCAGAGTGAGGAACTCGTCCACGCGCATGGGGGCGGTACGCAGATTGCCGCTGTCGTCGTCGCCCTCCCTCAGGAGCGACACCTGAAGGAGCACTTCGAGCAGGCGCGCGTCTAGGACAAATCGCCGGACGGCGCTGTCGCGTCTGCCGCGCGGTTGGGCGAGCAGGGCACCGGGCCGGTGCTTGAGCAGCATCGAGTCGAGGCAGTCGATGAAGTAGCTGCGGTGGTAGCTGCCCTTGTAGTGCATCAGCATCTCGATGTACTCGTCGAAGGCGTTGAGCCCGAGCTGGGTGATCTGCTTCAGCTCCGGGGGAAGGTCCTTCTCCTCGTCCCGTACACGGGTGGCGCGCTGTAGGAAGAACGCCTCACGTTCCTTGGGATGGGTGGAGAGCCGCCTTAGGACTTCGACCGGGGTGAAGTAGCTCCGGCCGACGGGCGGGGCCAGCTTCTGGCTCTTGACGAGGTCCTCGGAGAACTCGTCGAGCTTCTTGATCTGATAGGTCGCCTGGATGAACCGCGTGATCCGCCCGTACCAAATGCCAGCGCTGCGCTCGGCGAGCGCAGCCGCCGGGGTACCGGGCACACCCTCGACGTCGACGAAGAGCCGGACGCTGTGCGGGCAGCGGTCCGCCGTCGGCGTGTCCTGGTGCCCCGTCCGGCAGGTGGCGGGCGCCGATCCGGCCTCGATCACGGCGGGCAGCAGCTTGATCATCCGCAGGTGGTAGAGGGCCAGGTGAAAAGCGAAGAGGATCTTCAGGTAGTCCACGAGGACGGTCCGGGGCATGTGTTCCTGGTGGTAAAGCAGCCGCAGGACGTCCCGGCACAGCTGGCGGGCCGGTTCGGCGCACAGGGCGGGGTAGGGGGTGCGGGGGCGGGTGGTGTCGGGCCGGTCCCGCATCTGTCCGCCCGCCTGTCCCACCAGGTGGAGCAGCGCCTGGGTCTCCACGTCGGTGTCCGCCCCCGGGGTGATCTCCGCGGTGGCGCGGTCGACGTCGGAAAAGAAGAACTCGCGGAGCTGGTCCAGGGCCCCCTCGTCGGTGGCGAGCATCTCGTACAGCTGCTCGTCGGCCCCGTACGGGCGGGACTTGCGCTTGTTGCGGAACCGGTGGGTGAGACCGTGCAGCGGCCTGGGGCCGGCCACCGCCTCGTTGGCCTTGCCCCGGTTGACCATGTCGAGGAGATGGGTGGAGGTCCACCGGGTGGTGGTCTCCCGGTCGAAACCGTCGAAGACTTCCGGGTGGTCCAGGAACAGCTTGACGAAGACGTCGACCTTGAGCTCGTTGGAGCGGTTGATCTTGCTGGGCATGCCCTGGTGCCACAGGCGCGCGAGCAGCCCGGTCAGGACCCGGTCCATGTCCAGCGTCTTGTAGTCGAGCCGGCTGATGCCGGGGTGGTGGAACGTCCCCAGGGAACCGCTCAGCGCCATGTCGTCTCCTCCGCCCTCGCGACGTCCCCTTCGATGCCGGCCGCGGTGCCCGCGACAGCCGGACCGTCGCCGTCCGCACCGCTGTGGTCGTCACCGGACCGTGCTGTCAGTTCTTCCATGTGCAGGACGGAGTCCTCGGTGCGGTGGATCCGTCGCAGGTCGTGTCCGTGTGTGGTGAGCAGGATCTCCTGGTACGGCACGGCCGCCAGCCGGTTCTTGAACACGGCGAGGGCGAGCTGCTGCCCTTGCAAGTCGGTCACGGACGGCCGGTAGCCGCGCTCGAACCGCTGGAAAAGCTCGAACAGGTCGAGCCGAATGTCGAGTTCGGCCGTGCCGCCTTGGCTGCCGGCCGGATCCCGGTAGCTCAGCCGCAGCGAGGTGCGCCCCGACTCGATGTACGGCGAGGCCGCCGCGTTACCTGGTTCGAGCCGGAACCCTTCTGCGGGGAAGCGGCGAAAGGTACGTATGGTGCCGCCGGGTACGTCGCGCACCTTCAACGCGAGAGCATCGCCGATCCGCTCCGGGGCCACGAGTCCCTCACCGCGGTTAAGCGCCCGCAGGATCCGGTCCCGCTCCTTGGTACCCGTCTGCGTTGCGCGGGACAACAGCGCCATGAAGTGCAGCACCGACGGGTACGGCAGCATTCGCTCCGCACGGTCCTCGTCGTGGAGTTCGAAGTAGAGCAAGCGGCGGGCCGCGTCCACGTAATGGCGGTGGGCAGCGGTCTGCGCGACGCGTTCGGTGACCGATCTGCCGAGCTGCTCGAACGCGCCGCTCAGCAGTACGCGATCGCGGTCGCCGCGCCCGTCGACCGCGACCAGCGCCCGGTCCTCCAGGAGACCGGCGTAGTCCAGACGACGGTCGAGCTGCGGCTGCGGGACCGCCGCCACATCGGCCTCGCGCAGCAGGGTCAGCAGTCGGTCCCGCTCGCGCGGACTACCGTCGGCGGCGGCGGGGGCGCCGAGGTGGGCGGAGAAGTAGAAGCTGTCCAGGATCTCCTGACCGGAACCGCCCGCGTACAGCTGGTGGATCTCGGCGCAGTCGCGGCCCGAGGTGAGGGTGTAGGCGAGCGCGGAGCGCAGGTCCCGCAGGGTGATGTGGAGCCTGCCGCGCAGCTGGGTCACCTCGTAGAGGCGGCGCAGCCGCCGCGCGGTCTGGGGGCCCGCGGCGGGGTGCTGGAAAGTCTGGGCGTTGTGCCGGGCATAGCAGGTGGCGGCCAGGTCACAGCGCTCGCAGTCCTCCCAGAACCGATCGTGCGTCATCCGGTCGAGCATGCGCTCCAGGAGCGATCCGCCAGCCTGCGGTTCGCCGTCGGCGTCGAGGGGACGAGCCGCGACATCACGTGCATTGAGGTTCACGACGGCGACGGCCTGCCCGGTGTCACGGCCCGCCAGGCCGAGGTTGGCCACCTTGGCGAGGTGCGGGAAGCGGTCGTGGTGGTGGCTGAGGAAGTCGACCAGACGGCCCTCGTTAATGGCAATCAGCCGGGTCTCCCCCGCGACCTGCCATGCCAATGCGTCGGCCCCGGCGAAGGGTGCGAAGAACTCGTCCAGTACGTCGTCGCCGCTGACCTCACCCTCGTCCTGGCTGCCGTCGTGGTTGGTGCGGAACCGGTGCCCGGCCAGGGTGAAGTCGCTGCCGTTGGCCCGGCGGGGCCCGAACTCGGCGCCGAGCTCGCCCGCCTGGCGTTCGAACCGCTCCAGGAAGGCCGTCTTGCCGTCGCCCGCGTTACCGGTCACCACGACCAGCGCGTGTCGGCCTTCCCGCAGTGCGGGCACGAGCTCCCGGTCCAGGGCCGTCTCGACGTACACGGACATCGTGTGCGGATCGAGGCCGCGGGTGCCGCGGTTGCTGCGGCGGCTCTGGCTGTACAGCGTCTGCAGGTGTGCCACGAACGGATTGGAGTTCGGCTCGGGCTCTTGCGGCTCCTGACCGACATTGGGGTCAGCCGGTAGCGCCGGCGGCTGCTGAGACCGCTCGGACGACGGTGACACGGCAGGTAGAAGTGGTGTAGGCGCGACGCGTGCGGATTCCAGCGCCTCCAACGCCCGCAGCAGTTCCTCGGCCGTGGAGAACCGCTCCGCCCGGTACGGGGAGATCGCGCGCAGCATGATCTCGGCGAAACCGGGAGCCAGATCACCGAAGCCGCTGTACGCGGTGCGCGGGTCCACCGGCGGCACACCGGGCGAGGGCCGTCCGACACCCTCCCACGGGTACTGCCCGCCGGTCAGCGCCTCGTACAGCGTGACGCCGAGGCCGAACAGGTCCCGGTCGGTGTAGCCAGAAGCGTCGGCTGGCACCTGGTCCAGGTCCGGCGGGCTGTAGCGGGGGCTGGTGTAGCTGTGCCCCTCGGAGGAGTCGGAGGTCTTCGAGATCCCGAAGTCGATCAGCTTGACGCCGTCGTCGGTCCACAGCAGGTTGCTCGGCTTGATGTCGCAGTGCCACACCCCGCGATCATGGATGTGGCGCAGCCCGCGCGCGGTGTCAATCGCGAGCCGCAGCACGTCCGCCGCGCCCATCCGGCCGCCACGGATCACCTCGGCGACGTCCTTGCCGTCGACGAACTCGAAGACCAGGTACGGGTACTCGTCCGGTGGCATCAACCGGTCCGCGTCCACCATCGACACCACATTGGGGTGCGGGGCGTTCTGCAGCCGGTCCAGGACGCCCGCCTCGCGGCGCAGCCGCTCCAGGACGGAGTCCCGGTCCCGCAGGACCAGCTTCACCGCCCTGTCGACACTCCTGATCGTGTCGTACACCCGATAGGCCACACCGAACGAGCCGGGACGGCCGAGACGGTGACGCACCAGGTACTTCGTACCGAGCTGGTGGTCGGCCGGCAGGTCACGGAAGAACTCCGGACCCCGCGGACCGTCCTGCACAGGCTGCCCGACAGAGAGCGCAGAAGGAGGCGGGGGAACTGCAGCCGAGGAGCCGATACGCCGGGCGGGAGCCCTTCGCGCTCCCATCACCAGGTCCAGGCGGCGCAGTGCCTCCACGGCGGTCGGCCGGTCGTCGGGAGCCGTCGCGCACAACTTCTGCAGCCAGTGGACCAGTTCGACACGGACCTCGGCGGCTTCGAGGACCTGCGCAGGGAGCCACCCTGCCGCGTCGGCCTGCTCGGTGGCGGAGGTGAACGGCAGCTCGCCGGTGAGGAGCTGGAACCCGAGGACACCGACCGCGTAGATGTCTGCCTTCATGCCCATCGCCGCCGGGTCGGCATGGCACTCGGGCGCCAGATACGCGCGATCGGCGACCTGGTACGCCTCCCGCATGACCGTGTGGGCGCGGCGCTGCGCGGTCTTCGCGTACTCGAAACCGGTCAGCGTCGCCCGGCCGTCCTGCGCGATCAGCACGGTGGACGGGTTCAGCTCGCGGTGCGCGATCAGGCGGCTGTGCGCGTGGGCCAGGCCCATCAGCATGTGCCGGATCGTCCGCAGCTTCGCGTCGGCGGTCAGCGGGTCTGCGGCCCCGTTCAGGTGCAGGGCTAGGGCGTGCCCCGGAACGTCGTCGTAGACGGTGACGAAGGAGTCCTTGTCCTCGTCGGCGAAGAAGTCCCGCACCCCGACGATGTTCGGATGCGAGGGCAACTTGCCGAGCGCCTCGTACGCGATGCCGATCCGCTTCTGCTGCTGGAGCCGCTCGGTCTCCGGCGCGTACGGATCGGCCCTGCGGACGGAGAGCCGGACCGTGCCCGACCCCTGCACCGCGAGGGCGTTCTTCGCCCGGTACTCGCGGTGGACGTCATCGCCCTCCTCCGGGCCCGTCTCGCTCAGTCGCTCGACCACTTCCCAGCTGCCGAACCGCAGGGGGCCCGACGGCGGCCGGGACGAACCCTGCACCGCCCGCACGATCAGCTCGTGGTACGCGGAAACGTCCGTGTCGAAGCGGTTGGTCGAGGTGGGTACGCGGCTCACGTCCGCGAGCCGGCCGATCAGGTCCGGGAGGGTGACGGTGTCACGGGCGTCGTGCTGGTGAGGCGTCCGGTCGACGAGCAGGGCATCGGGTGCGGGCAGGACGACGAGGGCGTCCGTGTAGAGCCGGGACAGCGGACGGTGGGCCGTCTCCAGGAGCGTCTTCAGTTGCTTGGCGTGCCCGCGCAGCTTCGGCAGCGGGGAGCGGAACGGCGCCCGGTGAGAGGGCTGCCAACGGCCGCCGTCGACCTCGATGCGGCCCCGGGTGCCCTTGACGTCGATGACGTACACGGCGTGCCCAGTGACCACGACGAGGTCGACCTCGAACAGTTCGCTCCGGTTGTACGGAATCTCGACGGAGTGCAGGACCGTCCAGTCGTCGGGGGCGTGATCACGCAGGTGCGCGATCACCCTCCGCTCGGCATCGTTGACGGCCTCCCCAACAGCAACGATCCTGGCACCCATTAGCCGACAGCCTCCTCGATGGCGGTGGTGAGCAGCGCGAGGGCCTTGTCTTCAAGGACGTCGGCGCGGTCGCGTTTCTTGTAGGCGGCTCGGACGGTTGCCGCGATGCGATCACGGTCAGCGCGCGGCGCGAGCGGGATCGGCATTGCGGCGACAAGCTCGCTGTGAATGCTCTGCTGGCCGCCACCAGTCAACATGCTGCGAATTAGTCTCATCGCGACTGGCGATCGGAAGAAGCCCAACAGGTAGGCACCCGGAACGTCAGCTGCACCGGACGCCACCCGTAGGAAGTCCTGGCTGTAGGCGTGCTGCAACCAACGCCCCGTTACCAGCGTTGCTCTGCCGAACAACCCACTCTCGCTGGGCATGCCATGGCCGCCGAGCAATACCGTCTCGTCCGGAACGAACACGCCCGCAGGTGTGTGCTTCGGGCTGATGACACGGCCATCTTCCGGTCGGATCCACCAGCCCTGCCGCTGTCCGACCAGCAGTCGGCCACCGTGATCGTACGAACTGTCAACACGCTTGAAGATGGGTCCGTACTTCAGCTGGCCCTGAGCGCAGATGTCGCCCAGCCGCCGGTGTGGGACCGATGCCAGCTTGCGCTTCAGCCACTGGGCTCTCTCTCCGTAATTCATTGCGCGCAAGGACACAGCGGAGAGCTGATCGACTGTGAACCCCAGGTCCCGAGGCTGCTGATGCCAGTCAAAATCAGCAAGTTCGGGGAGTCCAACGCTCTTGAAGAAGTCTACTGTCGTTCCGACCAAATCCGACTGGAACTCGGCACGCAGCCGCGCGCACTCCTCCACCAGGTCGTGGATGCGGGCCTCGAGCTCCGTTCCCAACCGCGGCACGGGCAGCCCCGCGATGTGATGCGGCTCAATGTGCTTCACGGCCGAGCCGTACACCGATCCCCGCACGAGCGACTCGCCGAACTTGCTCAGAAGGAAAGCGTACAGATACCCGGACTTGATCTTCTCCGGATCGGGCTCGACCTTGACAATGTCTTCCGAAGCCCAGCAATCACCCATGTCTGGTCGCGCGTAGGCCCGTCGGCCTGCATTGAACCCCGAGCGCGAGATCAACGTCATTCCGGGCTTCAACTGGAGATACGACAGTGCCGCTGACTCGGCGTCCGTCTTCCGGATGCGGGGAATCCCGGTGAGGTCGGCGGTCATCATGTCTTTTGTGCCGAGGAAAGGGACGCTGTGCTCGGGATCGGTAATGAATACTCGCCGGAACATAGGGCCGCTGAAGATTCCGCCCTTATGCCCCGCCGTCAGACTCGCCAGCGGCTCCGTCCCCGGCAACTGCTCCAGCAGCTTCTTCGTCTTCATCGACCCCGCTACATACGGCGAGGCGTCAAGCCGAAGCCCCTGGGCCGCGAACCAGTCGGACTTCACCGGATTGAACAGCTCAGCGACCTTCACGCCCCGGCCCCCGTCCCTGCCGACCCGGCCGTACGTGGATCCACACCCGGCACCGGGTACTTCGCCCGGAACTCCCGATACTTCTCCGCGATCACCGGCAGGTCGTTGTCGATGACCTTCTTGCTGCGGGTCAGCGGCCGGGTCACCTCCTTGCCCCGGATACGAAGCCGCTCCATGACGACCTCCGTCTCAACCACGATGTCCCCATTGGGCTCACGCTTGTAGAGGTCGTTGCCGCGTCGGTCGAAGCCGACCTTCTCCGCGACGGCCATGAAGACGGGGTACGCCTTCTCCGTCCTGAGGTCGTGGTTCTGGATCTCCTGCCGGGTCTTCCGCTTCAGGAAGAGGAGTGTGGTAAGGATGTTGACGTTGGCGTCGACGACGAACGTCTCCACCGGCAGCTCGACACTCGCGAGTACCCAGCAGTTCCGCAGGATGTACTGGCGGATCGCCTCGTCCGTCGGCCCCGGGTTCGACAGGATGCCGTTCGGCAGGACGATGCCGATTCGCCCGCCTGGCTTGACCCACTCGATGGCGCGCTGGATGAACAGCTGCTCCGGCGCCATGCTTGACGGCACGCTGGTTGTGCTTGCCTCGACCGCGCCGGTCTCCTTGTTGCGGCCCCACGACCGAGCGATCCCATTGCGGAACGAGCCGAGCACCGACTCATCGCTGACCGGGATGTCTGCGCCGAAGGGCGGGTTGGTCAGGAGTACGTCTACGGTGGGCTTGTCCAGCGGGATCCTCTTCTTTGCCGCCTCCACACCCGAGAGGTGTCCCTGCGGGAAGGCGAGCGAGTCCATGTGGAAGACGTTCCCCGTGGTCTGCGCGAGCGTCATGATCGCCATGGTCGTCGCACGTACCAGGAACGGGTCGAAGTCGGAGCCGAACAGGTGCTCGTCCGCGAAGTCCTTGAGTTTGTCGCCGTACCGCTCCCGCTCCTCTTCCGTGTCCGGGAAGCCGAACGTGCCGGCCTCCTTCTTCCAGGTTTGGTGCAGGTGCTTGAGGGTGGCCTGGAGGAAGCCACCGGTGCCGCAGGTCGGGTCGAGGACGGTCTCGTCCTCCTTCGGGTCGAGCATCTCGACCATCAGGTTGACCGCGCCGCGTGGGGTGAAGTACTGGCCTCGGTCACCACGCAGGTTGGTGCCGACGAGTTCCTGATAGGCGATGCCCTTGGCGTCGACATCCGTACCGATCAAGTCGTACGGAGCGAGCTCACTGACGATGAAGGCGAGCGCCCGGTCGGAGAGAGTGATCTCGTCCGTGGGTTTGAATACGTCCTTGTACTCGGTCTTGACGTCCTCGAAGAGCCCCTTGACGCGCTGGCTGATGGCCGCCCGGCCGTTCGCGTCGAACATCTCCTTCAGACCGGTGCGGAACCGACCGTGCACAGAGCCGTGGCTGACCCGCTCGTCGTACATCTTGGCGAAGAGCAGGTAGAGGAACTGCCAGAACGCGGCGTCCTTCGGCATGCCCTCGTTGCCGTGGATGTAGTTGTGGCAGCGCCGGAAAGCGATCTTGAGCATCTCCGGGTCGGCCTGGCGCAGCCGCTGGTGCGAGGCGACGGTGCGGCTGCCGAGGGTGCCGTCGGCGACCTCCCAGTCGCTGCGGTCCTCGAAGTCGGCGCCGAAGTCGCCGGCCACCTTCTTGAGGAAGAAGAAGTCGACACCGTCGGTCCACATGCCGTCCGCGCACTGCAGGCGGTCCTCGTTGCCCATCAGCTCCTGAAGCTCCTCCAGGTCCTTCCGGGCCTGGTCGGGTTCGCGGAGCTTGACGACGTTCTTCCCGCGCTTGGGCTCCTGCTTGCAGATCACAACCCGCCGCAGGTTCGCCGTGGTGTGCGGGGTGCCGGACTCGAAGATCGCGATGTCGGCCTTCTTGCTCCGCTTCCGCTTGGCACCCTCCTCACTGACCGTGACGGAGAAGTCGCGCTGCATGTCGCCGGGGTCGATGCCGTGCTCGTGCACCAGGGCGCGGGCGATCCGCTGCCGGACCTTCTCCTTCTCCGTTTCCTTGATCGCATCGCCGGAGATGTAGTCGACGACCTGGCCCTCCTTGAGGGCCGTGACCTTAGGCTCGGAGCCCTCCGCGACAGGCTCCGCGTCCCCCTCGGGCCACTGCGGGATGTCCAGGTCCAAGGTCAGTTCCTCCATTGGCGTGCTGCTGCTTTCCTGTGCTCGGTGGTGCGGCTAGGGGCCTGCGCCCTGGGGCGGTCCGTGCGTGCGCCGTCACAGCCGCCACCTGTGATTCTACGGCCACAGAAGCGCCTCCGAAGGCGCCTTCCGCCAGGCCGGAGGGTGCGGGTCAGTACCCCCGGACCCTATAGGGGAGCACTGACAAGGCCTGGGCGGAAGCGGGTGACGGGGCTGGGCCAGCGGCGCCCCAGCCCGTTGCTCTCTGGCTCCGCTCACGTCTCCGTCGGCTCGTTGCCCTCCCGCAGCCGCACCGCCAGCGCCAGCTCGTCCAGCGACCCCTGCCCCGGCACGAACCACCGGATCGTGCCCTGCGCCGCGCTATCCGCCCCGGACGCCTCGAAGCGCATCTTCCGCGCGAGGCCACTCGGGGAGTACCACGCGTCGTCGGCGTGCCACTGCAGGGGGTTACGCCCCGCCTCGTTGCTCCACGTCGCCTGGGCCCGCCGCGGATCCGCCGCCAGCCACTCAGTCATCTCGCGGCGCTCCGGCTTGCTGTACGGGCGGAACTCCAGAACCGTGCCCTCCTCGATCTCGCCGGCGCCGACCAGGGTTGTCACGGCGTTAACCTTCCGTCCCCTGGCCTCGGCCGTAGCTACTCGGTTGTCCTCGTCGAGCGCCGGAGCCTCCTCCTCGGAGTCGAGCTTACGCAGAGCCGCACGTACCACTCGCTTGATCCGTTCGGTGTTCCGGACGGCGGCGATGATGTGGCTGGACTTGCCGTATTCGTTATCGATCGCGTCGAGCACCCAGGACAGGGAGGCACGGACCAAATCGGGCACCTTGGCGAGTTCCACCGCCCAGTCGCACTCCGGGTCCTCGATGGCCCGGGTGTCCAGACGGCGATAGACGATATGGGTGACCAGGACGTCGCCATAGAAGGCCGCCGCATCGGCGCGCCAGACCAGCCCTTCGCGGAGGGACTGCAGCTGCGCCCGGACCTCGCGGAGAAGCTCGACGCTGCGCCAGACCTTGAAGACGTTCGGTTCGGAGCCAAAGGTCTCCTGGTAGTTGTGGTCCTCCCACAGTCCGGCAAGGTTGTCGTCGCGCTTGGCCACGGCGGCGAGCCGGGCGTTCGGGCTGACGGCAGCGAGCGCCTCGGCGGCCTCGGTGATGGAGCAGCCATGCGCCGAGTCGGGCACCGTCTCGCCGCGCTTCGTGACGTAACTGCGCTTGAGGAGCCTGGCGAAGTCCTCGCGGAGCGTGATCTGGCCGGGGTCGAGGGACTTGAAGTCGCGGTCCTCGATCGGGTTCTGCGTGTTCGTGGTGGTGGTCACCTGGTCACCGAACCCGGGCGGGCAGTCTTCCAGGGAGATCAGGCGCACAAGAACCCGCCCGTCCTGCGCCGCGCCCGTATCCTCGGTGAAGGCCCGGTAGATGGCACTCACCGTCTGCGCGCCGTTGACCACGCTGACGCCGGACAGCTGAAAGTTGCCCACTTTGCCGGGCAGTGCCCGGCCGATCGGCTGGATCGACTCGCACAGCATGGTGATGCCGTTGCTGAAGTACCAGAAGTGCTCCGGCTCCTCCCGCAGAGTCTCCCTGATCTTGGAGTTCACGTCGCTCTCGTCGAGAGAGTCACGGATATTCCGGGCGAAAAGGCCGCGCCGGTGCTCCTCATAGAGATCAGCGAGGTCGGGGACAGTCATGGTGCCGTACATCGCCTTGTACGGCGTCGACTCCTGGCCGAAGCATTCCAACTGCACCTTGGTGTCGATCTTCGGTGCGGCGGACTCGCCGAGAATCGCGCGGTGGAAGTCGCGCAGGTCGAGGACCTTGACTTCAACCATGTCGCGGACGACCTGGTTCTGCTCATCCTGCTTCATCCTGATCAGGTCGCGCACGCCGTCGCTGAGCGGCGCCTCGCGCATCAGGGCGAGCACCATGGTGATCTTCGGAGTGCCGGAGTCGTAGGCCCGCTCGATGTCGGGGACGAACGGCTGGAAGCGGCGGTTGAACCGGCCGAAGTTCCGGTCGAGCATCAGGTCAAGACCGTGGAACATCTTGTGCACATCGGCCTCGCCGAAGCCTCCTCTGTTCTGGTCGCTCCACTTCGCCTGCACCAGACAGATCCTGGAGCGCGTGGTTCCTAAGTCCACGGCGATCGAGTCGAGGCCCTGGTCGTCCTGCCCGTCGAAGACTCGTGTGGCGGCGACCCGGTCGCTGCACGGGTGCTCGATCTGCGCGGCGAGCGCGGCCAGACCGCGACTCAGGAACGCCTGATGGAGCTTGTCCCCCGACATACGCGCCTGGTCCGACATGTCGATGAGACCGGCGAAACGGTCCTCGATCGCCTTGCGGACATACCCCACGTGCAGTTTGCTCACGATCCACCCCTGTCAACGCCTCAGATCGTCAACACCCTATCGGGGAACAGTCCTTGAGCTTGACTCTGTCGGGGATCTTGATGCCTGCTCAGAACAGTTCCAGATCCTCGCCGCTGGTATCCACGATGACTGGCCGGAATTGGGCGGGGAGGCCGTCCAGGCGGTCCGGGCCGGCCGCGGCGGCCACAGCAGGGGCCGTCTCGGCCAACCAGGCGCGGAACCGCTCGGCAGCTTCGCGGTAAGGGACTTGCGCCAGGACACGGTGCTCGCCGGAGGGGCAGAAGTCGACGGCGACAGTAAGAAGGCAGGAATGGGGCGCGCTGTAGCTCCCCGTCCAGGACACCCGTAGAACGCCGCAGGGCTTGCGCCCTCGGGAGGCTCGGTGGGTCGGGCGCAGTGGTCGGCAGGCGGTGTGGGCGGTCCATGCGGCGAGGTGCGGCAGGGGCAGGGTGGTGCGTGCGCGGCAGCCGGTGCAGCGGTGCCAGTGGCGGAGCCAGGTGTCGGTGTCGGTGTGGAAGAGGCGTGTGTAGTGGTTCGCCACGCGGACGTCGTTGTCGTACAGGTGGTCGGGGCGTTCCTGTGTGTTGCAGGACTGGCAGACGGGGGCGCGGACGTAGCCGTGTTCGTGGCAGTGATCGAGCACGGTGGCGGGTGCGGTGCGGCAGACGGCACACGCCCACTCGGCCACCTTGCGGGAGGTGTTGGGCTTCCTGCTGAGTACCGAGTACAGCTGGCCGTCCAACTCTTTGGTGTACGGGCGCAGAGCGGGGGTGAGGGGGTCGGGGTTCGGCTTCTGCCGGCTGCCGGGGTCCGGGGTCTGCCGGGGGTGGGAGGGTGGCTCGGTGGCGGTCGCTGCCCGGCTTCCTGGCGGGACCGTGCGGCATGCATCCACTGCGTTTCGGCGTGCTCGGCCGCGTCCAGGAGTCTGACTACAGCCCGCGGCAGCCACCATGTGCGCGGCGCCTCGTCGCGGGTCTGCTCCACGAGTATGTGCTGCCAGTCGATCCCTGCCAGGAGGTACGGCCGGCGGGCTTCATGTCGTACTGCCCGCTCGGGGTCGCTCAGCTCCTGCAGTTCCTCCGTGATGCGCCGGCGCCAAGGCAGCGGCGTCCGCTCGCGGGACGTCCGCCTCGACGCCGTACGAAACGGGCCGATGCGGACCAGGTCCTGCCGATCCATCCGGACCGCGTTCAGTTTCCCGGCCGCACGGCGCACCTCGGCCTCCGGAACACTCCACTGACCGCTGCTCGCCCTCACCGTCGCAGCCACGTGGCTGCCGAGCAGGACGTGTCCCACCTGAGCTCGGGCAGGAGGGTAGACGAATGCCCCGGTAGCCGTCGGCACGGCGCTGTCGGCCGTCAGGCCGACCCACAGAGCATCCGCGGCAATCAGGGTGATCAGGCCGTCCGTGCGGCCGGGCATGAGGCGCTCCGTCATATTGACAGGCTAACGGCCGACAACAGGGCCTCGTACGCGATCGATCCCCACGCGCTACGTCCGGGAAGGCCGCCAGAACCCGTTCTGCTTGGCCAGAAGGTACTACTGGTTGGATGCCCGCCCGTGCCGGAGCGTCCAGAGGCGTCGGCGGCGCCTCTTCGCGCTCCGCCGGTCCCGCGTCGGCTTCCCCCCGGGCGGTAGCGCCCACCGCTGCTGACTACGCGGTGGCCGAGCAGCCGACTTCGAAGTTCAGCAGCACAGCACCGGCTGACAGCTCGCGGAGGCGGGATGGACTGCACTGTTGGGAGTTCCTGCGGGCGCAGCCCTCTCTCCGCTTCAGATCGCCTCTTGTCCCGGGAATACTTCGCCCCTCGCCGCGATTGATGTCGGGTTAGGGCAATGCGACGGGGGCTCCGGTGACTGACTTGAAGTTGTTTCGACGTGCGGCAGACGGCCGGGACGTCGAGGTGCGGGGTTCGTCCGTAGCCCTGGAGGTAGAACTGCAGCGGCGGGTCGAGGCGGGGATGGAATCAATGCTCGGTATCCGTTTCCTGGCCTCGGAGTACCCGACGGGACCGTGGCACCGGGGCCGGATCGACACTCTTGGGTTGGACGAGAACAACGTCCCCGTGCTGGTCGAGTACAAGAAGGGCTCGGACAGCGGGGTCCTGTCGCAGGCTGCCTCCTACCTGTCGTGGCTGGACTCGGCACATCACGAATTCGAAGCTGTGGTCAAGGAGAAGCTGGGCATGGAGGCAGCCGAGTCGATCGACTGGCGGAATCCGCGGATAGTCTGCATCGCGGCGAGTTTCTCGCACCACGACCGGGTAGCGGTGCACCGCCTGTACGAGCGGATCGACTTGGTGCGCTACTGCGTCTTCGACGGCGGGCTGCTGAGCCTGATGTTGATCGAGTCCGCGCCTGGTTCGCCCCGTCCTGCTCCGGCTCTGTGGCGGCGACGGGTGCGGGAAGAGGCGTCCCGCGCTGGCCGCGGCGGCAACGCCAGTCCGTCGGTCCAGGCGAGCCGGGGCATGGCCCCTGGTTGTCTGCGGGACCTGTACGCGGAGCTGGACGAGGCACTCACAGCGTGGGGCGAGGTCGAGGTTGCTCCGCTCATGCACTACATCGCCTATCGGCGGCTGGTGAATCTCGCCTCGGTGGTCTTCCGGCCAAAGCACGAGGCGATCCTGGTCTACCTCAGACTCGACCCGGGCACGGTCGAGCTGGAGGAGGGATTCTCCCGTGACATGCGCGGCGTCGGCCACCTCGGGACCGGGGACCTGGAGGTGCGCATCTCGTCGCCGGCCGACCTGGAGAGGGCGGCGCCGTTGATCCGGCGGGCGTTCGAGGCGGCCTGACGCAAAGAAAAGGGCGGTTGGTGCATCGGGTCTCGATGCACCAACCACCCTTCGGCGTCTGTGGGCTGTCGGCTTCGGCCTCTCCGCTCTCATGGTCATGCCTCCGGTCCAGCCAAAGTGAAGCTGTCCTTCGTCAGCTCGGCGCGGAGTCGCTCTTCGGCCACGTCGGCGTAGTGCTCGGACAGTTCGACGCCGACGAACCGGCGCCCCTCGCGCAGGGCAGCGACCCCCGTGGAGCCGCTGCCGGTGAACGGGTCGAGGACGACGCCGCCCTCGGGGCAGATCTGTACGAGCTGCTGCATGATCTCCACGGGCTTCTGAGTAATGTGCACCCGGTCCTTGCGGGGCTGGGAGGCGGTGAAATGGCCGGGCAGGTAGAGGTCCCGGTCCTTCGCCAGGCTGCCCTTGACGCCCCACGTGATGAACTCGGCGGACTGCTTGAACCCGCCCTTGCGCGGCCGGCTGGCGGGCTTGATCCACGGGATCGTTCCACTCCATGTCCAGCCCGCCATCTGCAGAGCGTCGGATGTGGTCGGCTCCTGACGCCAGTCCGAGAAGACGAGGGCAACCGCGTGCTCGGTGGAGGCCCGGTACGCCTCGGTGAGCAGGGCGGTTAGCCAGCTCCGATAGCTCCGCTGGTCCCGGTTCTCTCCGGGGAAGTTCTGCAGGTCGTGTGCGGATCCGCTGGTGACGTACTTCGCGCGAGCGGTGCGGCCGGTGCGGTCCGAGCTGGTACGTCCGCCGGAGTTGTACGGCGGGTCGGTGATGACGGCGTTGACGCTCTCGTCCGGGAGGGTCTTCAGCACGGTGAGGGCATCGCCTCGGTGCAGCGTGTAGCTCATGTGCGGGGCCTCTTTCAGGGCACGGCGGGATTGAACCCGCTCCGGACGTCGCTCAACAGCGGTCGTTTCGAGCGGGGTTGCGCCGGAGGTTAGTCGCGAATTCCGGCCGCACCTAACGAGCCGTGTCTCTGTCCGAGGCCGAGCCCGAGAGCCGTTTGGCGCGGCCGGAATCCCGGTCTACTGTCTCGCCATGTCACCGGGACGGAGCAGCGCTCCACCCCCGCTGACCTGTGCTTATCCGTGTTGCCTCGTCCGAATGGGCAACACGGCAAGCCCGTTAGCCCCTCGTCCGAGAAGCCGTGAGGAGACCCCGGTGTACCGCCTGAGATTACGAGCGCGGCTGGCTGCCGCGCTTGACCCGAGACCGGCGTCCGGGAGCTACCAACTCCCCTGACCCGGGCCCGCCCTGAGAGGTGGATTCACATCGGCGCGGTGCCGACGGCTTTGCACGAGAAGTCGGCACCGCGCCTCCTACGAACCACGAGGAGCCGCTGCGATGCAGCATGCCCTGACACCCCCGCGCCCCGACCCAACACCGCTGTCCGTCCGGCACCGCCGTGCCGGTGAACGGCAGCGGCGATGAAGAAGACCACCGGAGCCGTCGTCGGTCTCTTCGCCTCCGGCCCGCTACTGCTGGCCGTTCCCATCCTCGCCATCGGTGCCGGTACGGCTTCGGCCTCTTGCTCAACCGGCGATGCACAGTCTGTGGATACCGCAGCCGTTGCCTCACAGGTGAAGGCCATCCTGCACGGTGGCGACAAGGGTGCAGTCTCCGTGCCGGGTCTGGATGATCCAGCCGACCAGGTACCCAACGCCAAGACGATCCAGGCCACAGGCGTCGCGATGAACATTCCGGCCCGGGGGCAGGTCGTGGCCCTGGCAACCGCCCTCCAGGAGAGTGGTCTGCGGAACCTGACCTACGGTGACCGCGACTCGCTGGGACTGTTCCAGCAGCGGCCGTCGCAGGGATGGGGCACGGCGAACGAGATCCTCGATCCGGTCCACTCCTCGACCAAGTTCTACGAGGGGCTGCAGAAGGTCTCCGGCTGGCAGTCCCTGTCTGTCGCCCAGGCCGCTCAGGCGGTACAGCGGTCAGGCTTCCCGGAGGCATACGCCAAGTGGGAGCCCCTGGCCACCGCCCTACAGAAGGCCATCGAACCCCTGCTGTCGAAGACCGGCGGCGCGTCGCCGAGCCCTTCTCCGTCTGGCTCTGCCGGCACCCCTGCCTCCACTACCGCGGGCGGTTGTACGACCGGCGGGGACGGAACCGACTTCGGGACCATCCCGGCAGGCGCGGTGCCGGCCGGATACAAGATCCCGGCCGATGCTCCGGCGAAGGTCCAGACAGCGATCCGTTGGGCGCTCGGCCAGCTCAACACGGCGTACCAGTGGGGCGGGAGTTGCACCGACTCTCACGGGCCCGACCCCATGGGCCGGTGCGACTGCTCCTCCCTGATGCAGCAGGCGTACAAGGCCGCCGGGGTCACCTTGACTCGGACGACGTACACGCAGGTCAAGGAGGGCAAGGCGGCTTCGGCCGATGCCCTCCAGCCCGGCGACCTCGTCTTCACCGAAGGAACGGCCGACGTCCCTGAGCACGTCGGCATGTTCATCGGACAGGGGCTGATCATCAACGCCCCGCATACCGGTGACGTGGTCCGCATCGCGACTCTCTCGTCCTGGAAATCGCGGATTCTCGCGGCCCGCCGAGTCGTCTGACCGGCGCTTGTAGGTTCCGAATAGAGATGTCGTTGTCCAAGTGATTTGTCATCAACTTGTCGTCCGACTCGTCCAGCTGAGTCTCTACTACGGCCTGGCCCGTGATCACGTGACGGGGTCTTGGAACCAGATGTGGATCGAGGCGACGCGAAGGATGCCCTGGCACATGAGCTGGCCTTTGTCACCCCGCTCTAGGGGAGGCGGGCCAGCAAGTGGGCGTCGAGGAAGCCCCGCTCGGAGGCCGGGTCGTGGATCAGCCGGGCGATCGTGACGAGTCCAGCCCCGGCCAGCAATTCGGCGAACCGGTCCACCGGCCAGCTATATGCAGGCGCCACCTTGTGGTCAAAGCGGACCGGCTCCGGTCCGTCGGTCGCGAAGAATGAGACCAGGAGCAGGCCCCCAGGCGCCAGGACACGTACCTGCTCGGCAAGAAGCGCGGGCAGTTCCCCGGGCGGGGTATGGATCATTGAGTAGTGGGCCAGCATGCCGCCGAGCGCGCCGTCCTCGACCGGCAGAGCCTCCATCCGCGCCTCGTCGAACCGCAGTGCCGGATGGGCCCGCCGGGCGTGCTCAACCATGGCCGGGGAGAGGTCGAGTCCGAAGGCGTCCAGTCCCAAGTCGTGCAACATGGCCGTCAGATGTCCAGGTCCGCATCCGACGTCGGCCGCCCGCAGGATCCCCGTCTCGCGCACCAGCTCGGCGAAGGTGCCGATCATGTTCCGCGCGAACGGCTGCGTCTCCAGCCGATTAGCAAACATCGACGCATACAGCTCGACGACTCCGTCGTAGGCCGCCCTGGTTTGTTCCTGGTGCTCCACCATGGGAAGGAAGCTAACATCCGCGCACCTTCGCAGCTTCTCCTGCCCCGCGCCGTCCCCCGCCCCCTAAAAGGACTGACTGCCTCGGCACGCGATCACAAGACGGGCCCTAGGAGCGTGGGTCAGTAACGGGCAGCCCACGTTCGGTTCGTGATCATTCATGCGGAATGATGTCGGTATGCATGGTGGGGATGGGCTGTTCGAGGTCGAGCCGGTCGAGAAGAAGCGGCCGCAGG
>NZ_JAPNLM010000052.1 GCF_026627255.1 Streptomyces antarcticus
CTCCCCCCAGGGGACACCCGCCCACCCCACCGACCCCCTCCGGAGGAGACATGGCCCCACTCGTGCACGCCGCCCGGGCGACCGGAGTCACCACGCTCACCCTCGACTCCCCGGCCAACCGCAACGCCCTCTCCGCCGGCCTCGTCGGGGAGCTCAGCGAGGCCCTGGCCGCCGCCGCCGCGGACCCGGTGGCCCGGGCCGTCGTCCTCACCCACACCGGCACCACCTTCTGCGCGGGCGCGGACCTCAAGTCCCCCTGCGACCCGGCCGACTTCCTCGCCCTGCTCCGGGAGATCGCCGGGCTGCCCAAGCCCGTCCTCGCCCGCGTGACGGGCCACGTCCGGGCCGGGGGCCTCGGCCTGCTCGGCGCCTGCGACATCGCCGCCGCCGGGCCGCTGTCCTCGTACGCCTTCACCGAGACCCACCTGGGCCTCGCCCCCGCCGTGATCTCCATGCCGCTGCTCCCGCGCCTCGACCCGCGCGCGGCCGCCCGCTACTTCCTCACCGCCGAGCGGTTCGACGCCGCCGAAGCCGTCCGCATCGGCCTGCTCACCCTCCACGCCGACGACGTCGACGAGGCCCTCGCCCCGGTCCTCGCCGGCCTGCGCAAGGCCTCCCCGCAGGGCCTCGCGGCCACCAAGGCGCTCACCACCGCCGCCGTACGGGAGTCCCTGGACCGCGACGGCGCCCGCCTGACGGAGCTCTCCGCCGGGCTCTTCGCCTCCGCCGAGGCCCGCGAGGGCATCACCGCCCGCTTCGAGCGCCGGGACCCGTCGTGGGCACTGTGACCGGCCCCAAGCAGGCGCGCAGCCGCGTCACCCGCCGCCACCTCCTGGAGGCGGCCGTCTCCTGCCTCGCCGAACAGGGCTGGGCGGGATCCACGGTCTCCGTCGTGGCCGAGCGGGCCGGGGTCTCGCGCGGCGCGGCCCAGTACCACTTCCCCACCCGCGAGGACCTGTTCACCGCAGCCGTCGAGTACGTCGCCGAGGAACGCTCCACCGCCCTGCGCGACCTGTTCCACGCGGGCCCGGCCGCCCGCCCGGAGGTCGTGGCGGCCCTGGTGGACATGTACACCGGGATCCTCTTCCGGGCGGCCCTCCAGCTGTGGGTCGCCGCCTCCAACGAGGAGCAGCTGCGCCCCCGGGTCTCCGAACTGGAGGCCCGCGTCGGCCGCGAGACCCACCGCATCGCCGTCGAGCTGCTGGGCGCGGACGAGTCCGTGCCGGGCGTACGGGAGACCGTGCAGGGCCTCCTCGACATGGCGCGCGGCCTGGGCCTGGCCAACGTCCTGACCGACGACACGGCCCGCCGCGCCCGCGTGGTCGCCCAGTGGTCCCGGATCGTGGAGACCGTCCTGGCCTGATCCTCCCGGGCCTGTCCCCCCGGCACGGCCCGGCACGGCACGGCACGGCCCGGCACGCGCGAGGGCGCCGCACCCCCTCGGGGGTACGGCGCCCGGAACGCGCGGAACGGTGAGCGGAACAGGGAAAGGAACGGGTCAGGCGGTCGTGGAGATGTCCGCGTACCCCTCGATCTCGCGCGGGTCCCGCCCGCCCGGACCGATGTAGCGGGCCGACGGGCGCACCAGGCGGCCCGTGCGCTTCTGCTCCAGGATGTGCGCCGACCAGCCGGCCGTACGGGCACAGGTGAACATCGAGGTGAACATGTGCGCCGGCACCTCCGCGAAGTCCAGCATGATCGCGGCCCAGAACTCCACGTTCGTGGCGAGCACCCGGTCGGGCCGGCGGGCGTGCAGCTCCTCCAGCGCGGCCTTCTCCAGGGCGGCGGCCACCTCGTAGCGCGGGGCGTCCAGCTCCTTGGCGGTGCGGCGCAGGACGCGGGCGCGCGGGTCCTCGGCGCGGTAGACGCGGTGCCCGAAGCCCATCAGCCGCTCGCCCTTGTCGAGAGCCTTCTTCACGTACGCCACGGCGTCGCCGGTGCGCTCGATCTCCTCGATCATGCCGAGCACGCGGGACGGCGCCCCGCCGTGCAGCGGCCCGGACATCGCGCCGACGGCGCCGGACAGGGCCGCGGCCACGTCCGCGCCGGTGGAGGCGATGACGCGCGCGGTGAACGTGGAGGCGTTCATGCCGTGCTCGGCGGCCGAGGTCCAGTACGCGTCGACGGCCTTGACGTGGCGCGGGTCCGGCTCGCCCCGCCAGCGGATCATGAACCGCTCGACGACGGACTCGGCCTTGTCGATCTCCTGCTGCGGCACCATCGGCAGGCCCTGGCCGCGGGCGGACTGGGCGACGTACGAGAGCGCCATGACGGCCGCCCGCGCGAGGTCGTCGCGGGCGGTCCGCTCGTCGATGTCGAGGAGCGGTTTCAGACCCCAGACGGGCGCGAGCATGGCGAGCGCGGACTGCACGTCGACGCGGATGTCACCGGAGTGGACCGGGATGGGGAAGGGTTCGGCGGCCGGCAGGCCGGGGTTGAAGGCACCGTCGACCAGCAGGCCCCACACGTTCCCGAAGGAGACGTGCCCGACGAGGTCCTCGATGTCGACCCCCCGGTAGCGGAGCGAACCGCCTTCCTTGTCCGGTTCGGCGATCTCGGTCTCGAACGCGACGACCCCTTCGAGCCCGGGTACGAAGTCGGACATCAGGCGGCTCCTCAGATAGTGCGGATACGCGCGGCTCCCGCCGCATCCGCGGTCCGGCGCGGTCATCCCCGTTGATGCCCGGCGAGTCCGATGGTCACCCGTGCGGGGGT
Organism: Streptomyces antarcticus; assembly: GCF_026627255.1. GTDB lineage: Bacteria > Actinomycetota > Actinomycetes > Streptomycetales > Streptomycetaceae > Streptomyces > Streptomyces antarcticus. Next base: position 2,716 of record NZ_JAPNLM010000052.1, read on the forward strand.
CATCGGACCGGCCCCAAGATTTTGTCCGTTCCCGGTGGACTGCGGAAGCGTGACATACGGCACACCCCCAGCGCTCCGACTGCGGCAGGATGGCCCGCGTGACCGATCAGGACCTTGACCCCGCCGTCATGCGCAAGCAGTACCGCTCCGAGATCGTCGAGGAGCGGAGCCTCGCAGGTGACCCCATGGCGCAGTTCGCCCGATGGTTCCAGCAGGCCGCCGACGCGCACCTCTTCGAACCCAACGCCATGGTCGTCTCGACGTCGACCTCCGACGGCCGCCCCAGCTCGCGCACGGTGCTGCTGAAGCAGTTCGACGAGCGGGGGTTCGTCTTCTTCACCAACTACGGGTCCCGCAAGGGCCGCGAACTGGCGGAGAACCCGCACGTCGCGCTGCTCTTCCCCTGGCACCCCATCGCCCGCCAGGTCGTCGTCACCGGCACGGCGGCCCGGATCGGCCGCGACGAGACGGCGGCGTACTTCCGCTCCCGCCCGCACGGCTCCCAGCTGGGCGCCTGGGCGAGCGAGCAGTCCAGCGTGATCGCCTCGCGCGCGGAACTGGACCACCGCTACGCGGAGCTGGCCGCCCGCTACCCGGAGGGCGAACAGGTCCCGGTCCCGCCCCAGTGGGGCGGCCTGCGGGTCACCCCGGACGCGGTGGAGTTCTGGCAGGGCCACGAGAACCGCCTGCACGACCGCCTGCGCTACGCCCGCGACGCGGCCCCGTCCGGGGCGTGGCACGTCGAGCGCCTGTGCCCGTAACGGCAGCCGCAGCCGCAGCCGCAGCCGCAGCCGCAGCCGCAGCCGAAGCCGCACGGCACTGACCTCAGGCGCTGTCCGGGCGCTCCCGCGGCGTTCCGGGAACGCAGACGACCCGCGGGCTCGGGATTCTCTCCTGCAGTGAGAGAAGCCGGCCGGACGTGCCGGCGAGCCCGCGGGTCGGGTGACTGCTGTGGATTGGCGCCTGGCGATCCCGCCGGGCACCGCACTGGGTGCGTGCGACGACGGGCGCTTAGCCCGCAGTCACCTCACGCGTCCGGTTTCCGTACATTTCGGGAACCACCTCCCTTCTTGTGTGGCACGAGCCTAGAAGCCCTTCCGGCGGGGCACAACCACTTATTTTCCGGAACGCCTCGACGGTCCGCGCGTGGTCCGAAACGGATCATTACGGGGTAATCGGGGGAACGGTGTGTGGGGTGCGTCACGTTCCAGTTGAATGATCTGACGTGCCGCACACGCGAACACCGGCAGGGGGTGCCAGGTGAGTGCTTCCGGGCGTGACGAGACCACCGACGATCTGCTCGCAGCGCTGCTCGACGGGATGGACGCAGCCCTGTGCGCCTTCGACTCGGACGGCGTGGTCACCCACTGGAACCGCGAGGCGGAGCGGATCCTGGGCTGGTCCGCCGCCGAGGCCGTCGGCCGCAAGGGCTTCGCGGGGTGGGCGGCCCGGGCCGCCGACGCGCAGGACGTTCAGGACCGGCTCATGGCCGCCCAGGACGGGCCGGGCCGGCAGGTCCACGAGTTCGCGCTGCTGACCAAGGACGGCGGCCGCGTCCTCGTACGGACCCAGTCCGCCGGCGTACCGGGCGCGGACGGCAGACCCGCCGGGGTGTACTGCGCCTTCAGCGAGGTGCACGCCCAGATCGACCTGGAGCGGTCCATCGCGCTGAGCGAGGCCCTCATGGAGGACGCCTCGTGGGGCGTCGTGCTCGTCGATGTCGACCTGCGTCCCGCCGTGGTCAACGCGCACGCCGCGCGCGCCTTCGCCGCCGGCCGCAGCGCCCTCCTCGGGCGGCCGCTCGGGGAGCTGCTCGCCCAGGGCGTGGAGGAGCTGGAGGGCGCCCTCCAGCACGTCCTCGCCGAAGGCGCGCCGCCCGCCCCGGTCGAGCTGTGGGTGACGGTGCGCACGGCGGAGGGGCTGCGCCGGCGGTGCTGGCGCTGCGGGTTCCTGCGGCTCGCCTCGCCGCTCGCGGAGGAGCCGGTGCCGCTCGGCGTCGGCTGGCTGTTCCAGGACGTCACCGAGGCCCGCCAGGCCCAGCTGGACACCGCCCAGCTGCGGTTCCGGTCCCACCAGCTGCACCGCGCGGGGCGGGCCGCCGCGGAGTGCGAGGATCCGGCCGAGGCGGCCGCCGTCCGCCTGGACTTCGCCCTCGCGGGCTTCGCCGACCACGTACTGCTCGACGTCCTCGACCCCTCCGCCGGACCCGAGCGGCGCCGGCTCCTGCGGTCCGCCGCGTCGCCGCCGGAGCTGCCCGGGCCGGGATCGATCCCCGTGCCGTACGAGTCCGGGCACCCGGCGCTCCAGGCGCTGGACCGCGTCGGCTCGGTACGGGCCTCCGCCCCGCGCGGGGCCGAGGACGCGGCGTGGGCGCGGGCCCGCCGGTGGCCCGAGGACGCGGCGCACGCGCTGTGCGCGGTGCTGCGCAGCCGGGGCCGGACCCTGGGCGCGCTGACGTTCCTGCGCGGGCCCTCGCGGCCGGCCTTCGAACGCCCGGACGCGGCGTACGCGGAGGAGGTCGCGGCCCGCGTCGCCGCCGACCTGGACCTGTCCTCCCCGGGCTTCCCGGACTCCCCGGGCTTCCCGGGCTTCCCGGAGACCGCTTAGTGCTGTGGCCCGGTCGCGGCACTAGCACTGCAACCGCATGTGTGGGTCGTGGCCTCGGCGTTGGTCATGGCAGTGGCGGGCTCGGGCCTGGCTGCGGCGCCTGGAGTGTGACCAGTGCAGACGGTGCTCGTTGCTGTGGCAGCGGGGCGTGACGACGACGTGCCCGATCATCCCCGCCGCTCTTCGAGCTTCGGAAACCGCGTTTTCGCAGGTGGTAGCCGTTCCATAACCGGCCACTCACCTAGCATCCGGTCCTGAGCGACTCATCGGTCCAGATCGCCACGGTGGTCATCTCTGTGGCGGCTCTCGTCTTCTCAACGACGGCCGCGTTCTGGGCTCCCGCGCCTCGAGACCGGCTCGACGGAGTGGAGCGCGCACCAGATCGCCGAGCGACATGAACCTCCACGTCGGACCACACCCGTGCCCGCGACCAGATCAAAGCGGCCGGCTCCACCGACGATCGCCTACGGACCGGTGCGGACGACGGCTTGGTCGCCGTGCGGGCCGAACATGTGCAGGATCTCCACGGCGTCCGTGCCGGCGGCGCCGAACCAGTGAGGTTCTGTGGTGTCGAACTCGGCCACCTCGCCCGGTCGGAGCGTGGCCTCCCGTTCCCCGAGGATGAGGCGGAGTTCACCGGCGAGCACATACAGCCATTCGTAGCCGCGGTGGGTGACGAGCTTCGGCTCGCGGTGTGCGAGTACCTGTTTGAAAACCTGGACTCGGCCGGGGTACTGCGTCAGTGGTACGAGGACACTCCCGCGTCCCCGGCTGAGGGGCTTGAGGTGAACACGCGGGTCGCCGGTGGCTGGGGCCGCCACGAGCTGGTCCAGTGCGACGCGGTGAATCCGCGCGAGCGGGATGAGCAGGTCGAGGGTCGGGCGCCGTCGGCCGGACTCCAGACGCGACAGCGTGCTCACCGAGATACCGGTGCCGTCCGCGAGCACCTCCAGGGTGAGCCCGCGGTCGCGGCGCAGTTCGCGCAACCGCGGCCCGATGCCGTCGAGGATTTCCGAGAGTTCCACATCCATAGGACCCATTTTGCATTTTTCGCAAAGTCTCTGGGCCTCGGCTCCCCGCAGAACTGAGCATGAGCAGGCAGATCATCCCGGCGCAACCGAAGGGCAAACTCCCGTGACCGCCACATCTCTGGCCACCCCACCACCCGCGCTCAGTGCGCGCCGCCGCTGGACGGTACTCGCCGTCTGCGCTCTGAGCATGTTCCTGGTGGGTGTGGACACCACCATCGTCAACGTGGGTCTGCCCGAGATCGGGCGCGGCCTGGGCGTGGGCACCCGCGGTCTCGAATGGATCGTCGACGCCTATACCGTGGTCCTGGCCAGCCTCCTTATCGTGTCCGGCGCGCTCGCGGACCGCTTCGGACGACGCCGGGTCTTCCAGTGCGGACTGGTTCTTTTCGGCATCGCCTCACTGGCCTGCGCCCTGGCTCCGTCACCCGGCCTACTCGTCGCGGCGCGGGCCGTCCAGGGGATCGGGGCCTCGATGCTGAGTCCCGTGGCCCTGGCCATCGTCGTGAACACGATGCCCGACTCGCGGGAGCGGGCCCGGGCGATCGGGATCTGGGCGTCGGTCTTCGGGCTCAGCATGGCGGCAGGGCCGGTCATCGGCGGGGCGCTCATCGCCGCGTTCGGTTGGCGGTCGGTGTTCTGGATCAACGCACCGGTCGTCGTCGTCGCCCTTGTCCTGGTCGCCGTGTTCGTACCGGAGTCCCGAGCGGCGCGCGCCCGGCGGCTCGACCTGCCCGGCCAGGTACTTCTCACCGCGGCGCTGTTCCTCTCCGTCGGCGTCCTCATCGAAGGGCCCCACATCGGCTGGGCCTCACCCACAGCGCTGACGGGTTACGCCCTGATTGCGGTGGCCACCTCCGCGTTCGTCCGGGTCGAACTCCGTCGGCGGGAGCCCTTGATGGACCTGGGGCTTTTCCGGCGGCCACCCTTCGTCACGGCGGTCTTGGGAGCGATGGCGGTGTTCGTCGCACTCAACGTAAGCCTGCTACTCACCACGTTCTACCTCCAGCACGGACGCGGCTGGAGCCCGCTCGCCGCAGGCACGGCCACCCTGCCCATGGCGCTCGGGGCCATCCTGTGCGCGCCCTGGTCCGGCATCCTGGTGGGACGCCTGGGACCGCGGCGTCCGCTCCTCCTTGCCGGTGGGTTCATCACTGTCGGCGGCCTGAGCTTGGTAAACCTCGACCAGGACACGAACGTGCTGCTGCTCCTGCTCGCCTACCTGCTCATCGGCATCGGATTCGGATTCGCCAACGCACCTCTCACCAACACCGCAGTCGGCGGACTGCCTCCGTCCCGGGCCGGCGTAGCCGGAGCGATCACCTCGACCGCTCGCCAGATCGGCTCGGCGGTGGGCGTCGCCGTCGCTGGAGCCCTCGTCACGGACGTCGGCCCCACCGATCTCGCTCATGCGTCCCACACGGGATGGCTGCTCGTGGGGGCTTGCGGACTGTTCCTGTTCGCCGCGGCGCACACGTCCCAGTCGACGACCTCAGCCAAGGCGTAGACCTGGTGAAGACCAGCGCCAGCAAAACACCCACAGGCTGGGCGGCGCGGTGGGCGTTCCCGCCCTCGTTCCCGTCCCGCAGGCTGATCGTGTGGGGACCGAGCGCCAGCCGCGGTTGTCGGGCTAGCGCTGGTTCTGGCCGACCTGGGACGGCGAGGGCAGGCTCCACAGGTGGTCCGGGGTGACGATCTCGGTCACGGCCTTGCCGAGCGTGGTGCTGTACGAGCCGCCCTGGTCCATGTCGGAGTTGACCATGATCACCATCGTGGCCTGCTCCCGGGGGAGGTGGGCGGCGATCGTCTCGTAGCCCGGCAGCTCGCCGTTGTGCCCGAGCCAGCCGTTGACGTCGGCGATGCCGAGGCCGTACGAGATTCCCGGCACGCCCACCGGCTCGGTCCGCAGCCGCTGCGCCTGCGTGGCGGGGGTCAGCAGCCGGCCGCCGACGAGCGCCGGGACCCAGGCGTGCAGGTCGTCGAGGGTGGAGACGGCGGAACCCGCGGCCCACGCCCAGGAGGGGTTCCAGTCGGTCGCGTTGGCGACGGCGCCGTTCGGGGAGAAGCCCGTGTACCCCTCGGCGTGCGGTTCGGGGAAGTCGGTCCCGCTCGGCAGGGAGGTGTCCGTCAGCTTCAGCGGGTCGAAGACGTGGTGGCGGAGGTAGCCGTCCAGGGGCTGTCCGGACATCTCCTCCAGCAGGAGCCCGAGGAGGATCGTATTGGTGTTGCTGTACTCCCACTTGGCCCCGGGCGCGAAGTTCGCGGGGTGCGCGAAGGCGTGGCCGAGCAGCTGGCGCGGAGTGAACTCGCGGTGCGGGTCGGCGCGCAGGGCGGCGAGGAACCTCTCGTCCTCGGTGTAGTTGAAGAGGCCGCTGCGCATGCCGGCGAGCTGGCGCAGGGTGATCTTCCCGCCTCCGGGCACCCCGGCCACGTACTTCGAGATCGGGTCGTCCAGCGCGACGCGCCCCTGGTCGACCAGCTGGAGGACGGCGGTGACGGTGAAGGTCTTCGTCACGCTGCCGATGCGCATGTAGAGGTCGGACTTCATGGGGATGCCGGACCGGGTGTCGGCGGTGCCGAAGGCCTTCACGTACTCGCCGCGGCCGGGCAGCCACACGCCGACGATCGCGCCGGGGATCCTGTCGCGCTTCATGGCCCCGCCGATGGCCGCGTCGAGCCGGCGCACGGTCGCGGGGTCGAGCTCCTGCGGTACGGCCGCCGCCGCGCCGGTTGCCGCGCCGGTCGCGGCCGCGGTGGCGGCGGGTACGGACACCGCCGCCCGCGCGGGGGCGGCCGGGGCGGCGGCGACACCCGTGAGGAGCAGGAGCAGGGCGGCCGCCCCGGCCTGGAGGGCACGCCGGCCCGCGTGCCGCCCGCGGCCGGAGGCGGGCTTCGCCGCGGGGACGGCGGAGGGCTGGGGGGCGGAGGGCGTAAGGGCGGAGGGAGTGGCGGCGGAGGGAGTGGGGGTGGAGGGCATGGGGGTCACCTCTGCTCACCGGAGCCCCGAGTTCCGTTCCCCATCGTAGGAACGCGGGCCGCGCCCGGCGACCGGTCGGCCGCCCGGCCGGTCCCACCGTCGCCCGCTCAGTGGCGGAAGAAGATCCGGTCGCCGTACTCCTGCATCACGCGGCCGTTCCACTCGTGGCCGCCGTCCACGTTGCCCGAGCGCAGCAGCGGGGGCTCGATCCCGCGCGCGGAGAGCTCGCCGGCCGCCGCCGCCATGACCGCCTGCATGATGGCGCTGGTCACGACGGTGGAGGCGGGGGCGAAGGGGGCGTCGATTCCGTCGAGGGTCAGCTCGGCGTCGCCCACGGCGATCTTGCTGTCGAGGACCACGTCGCAGTGGTCCTTCAGGAAGGTCCCGGAGGCGTGGCGGGACCTGGTCTCCGTCGCGTACGCAACCGAGGTCACGCCGATCACCTTGAGGCCGATCGCGCGGGCGTTCATCGCCATCTCGACCGGCAGCGCGTTGCGCCCGGACAGGGAGATGATCACGAGTACGTCGCCGTCGGAGGCGGGGCTGCTGTCGAGGACGGCCGCGGCGAGGCCGTCGACCCGCTCCAGGGCGCTGCCCAGCGTCGCGGGCATGACGTCGATGCCGACGGTGCCGGGTACGGCGAGGAAGTTCATCAGGGCCAGCCCGCCGGCCCGGTAGACCACGTCCTGGGCGGGCAGCGAGGAGTGCCCGGCGCCGAAGGCGAAGAGCCGGTTCCCGCCGGCGACGGCGTCGGCGACGAGGGTGCCGGCCTCGCTGATCCGCGAGGCCTCCTCGTCCCGTACCCGCTCCAGCAGACCGATGGCGGCGTCGAAGAACTGACCGGCCAGCTTGCTCTCGCTCATACGCCGATGGCCCTTCGGAGGTGGTGTGGGAGTGGGGTTGCGTCGGTGTCCGCCGCTCACCGTGCGGTCTGGACCAAGGGCGTGTCAATACGAACGTCAATCCCGGGACGAAAGGCCCCGGGGGGATGTCCCGGGATGTCCGGGGGTGGGGTCCTGGAGATCACCCGGGAGGTCACCGGAGGACTGCCCCGCGCCCACCCCGCGACCGTCCGGGCGGTCACCGGGGGACCGTCCGCGCGTCCACCCCGCGACCGTCCGCGCGCGCACCGGTGCGGGGCCGGGGGCGCCGCGGTGAGGTCGCGCGGGGCCCTTGACCCCCGGCACGGGACGGTTGTCGGCCGGATGCGTCAGAATTGGGGGCAGGGCCAGCGCACGCAATCCGAGGGGCACGAATGTCCGGACTGATCGATACCACGGAGATGTATCTCCGCACCATCCTCGAGCTGGAAGAGGAAGGCGTGGTCCCCATGCGCGCCCGTATCGCCGAGCGGCTCGATCAGAGCGGCCCGACGGTGAGCCAGACGGTGGCGCGGATGGAGCGCGACGGCCTGGTGGCCGTCGCCAGCGACCGGCACCTGGAGCTCACGGAGGAGGGCCGGCGGCTGGCGACGCGCGTGATGCGCAAGCACCGGCTCGCCGAGTGTCTCCTCGTCGACGTCATCGGCCTGGAGTGGGAGCAGGTGCACGCCGAGGCCTGCCGTTGGGAGCACGTGATGAGCGAGGCGGTGGAGCGGCGGGTGCTGGAGCTGCTGCGTCACCCGACCGAGTCGCCGTACGGGAATCCGATCCCGGGGCTGGAGGAGCTGGGCGAGAAGGCCGAGGCCGACCCCTTCCTGGAGGAGGGCATGGTCAGCCTGGCCGAGCTCGACCCGGGCGCCGAGGGCAAGACCGTGGTCGTACGCCGGATCGGCGAGCCGATCCAGACGGACGCCCAGCTGATGTACACGCTGCGCCGGGCGGGCGTGCAGCCCGGTTCGGTGGTGAGCGTGACCGAGTCCCCGGGCGGGGTGTTGGTGGGGAGCGGCGGCGAGGCCGCCGAGCTGGACGAGCAGATCGCCTCGCACGTGTTCGTCGCGAAGCGCTGATCCGGCTCCGGCAGGACACCGGCCGGCTCCGGCGGGGCACCGACTGGTTTCGGCCAAACGGCCCGGCTTCGTGTGAGCGGGTGGTCTTGGGTGGTCCCGGGGCTCCGGGCGGTCCCGGTTCTGCGAGTGGGCGGTCCCGGCGCCTCGCGGCGCCGGGACCGGTCCTCCCCTTGTGTGACCTGGAGCCCCGAGCTCTCAAGGTCATCCCCTCGGACCGTCTTCCCCGATCGGCCCGCCTCCCTGTGGAAAGGATCTCCATCGGCAGCAGCCGCCAATCCTTGAGCAAGGTCACTCGAAAGAGGGGTGTTCTCGACGAGACCCCCGGTTTCGAATACGGGTTCGATAGTCTGGCCGGGAGTGAAGGGGGTGCATCTGCGGTGGTACAGCGCATCGATGTGACAGGGGCCGACGGTGTGCGCCTGGCCGCCTGGGAGTTCCGCCAACCGCACGCGAACTCCGCACGGCCCGCGGGCGGCGGCGGTGGCGGTGGCACCGCCGTGACCGCCGCGACGGCGACTGCCGCCGAGGCCCCCGCGGCGCCCCCCGCCGAACCCGAGCGCCCCGGGGTCCTGTTACTGCACGGGCTGATGGGGCGGGCCTTCCACTGGGCCGGCACCGCCCGCTGGCTCGCCGAGCGCCGCCGCGTGGTGGCCCTGGACCAACGGGGGCACGGCCAGAGCGACCGCCCGCCCGCGGGCCCGGGCCTGCTGACCTCCCTGGGGCGCGAGGCCTTCGTGGCGGACGCCGAGGCGGCCGTCGAGCAGCTCGGCCTCGCTCCCGTGACGCTGATCGGGCATTCCATGGGCGCCCTCACCGCCTGGCAGCTCGCGGCCCGCCGCCCGGACCTGGTCGGAGCCGTGGTCATCTGCGACATGCGCGCCTCGGCCCTCGGCGAGGCCTCCCAGCAGGAGTGGGAGGAGTGGTTCGACCGCTGGCCGCTGCCCTTCCCCACCCAGGACGCGGCCCGCCGCTGGTTCGGCGAGGACGACCCCCGGGTGGAGCGCCCCGACCCCGGCCGGGGCGCCTTCTTCGCCGAGGTCATGCACGAGGCCCAGGACGGCTGGCGGCCGGTGTTCTCGCGGAGCCACATGCTGACGGCCCGCGAGACCTGGGTGCACGACGCCCACTGGGAGGAGCTGGCCCAGGTCCGCTGCCCGACCCTGGTCGTCCGCGGCCTGGACGGCGAGCTGGGCCGTGCCGAGGCGCAGGAGATGGTCCGGGTCCTCCCGGCCGGCCAGTACGCCGAGATCCCCGACGCGGGCCACTACCTCCACTACGACCAGCCGACGGCCTGGCGCGCGGTCCTGGAACCCTTCCTGGACGGCGTCCGGGCCGCTCAGAGCTGACGGCCCTTGACCGCGTCGAGCAACGCCGTCCAGGCGGCGTCCCCCACCCGCACGACGCGGGCCGCCGGGCCGCCGCCGGGCCCGCCGGGGCTGCCGGTGACGAGGACGTACCCGGGGCCGGTACTGCCGGGGGCGGTGCCGGTGGCGGCGGCGACGTAGACGCAGGAGTTGCCCTCCGCGCAGTGGGAGGACCTCTGCCATTCCTCGGTCATGGGGGACTGCCTTTCACTGGGTCCGAACGACGGCGCTGATGAGGTCGCGCGTCCGCGCCGGATTCAGCGCCACCCCTTCCAGCCGTTCGAACAGTGTCCGGTACTTGAGCAGTTGGGACTCCGCGTCCAGGAAGACCAGCCCGTGCGACTGGTCGAGCTGGACGGTGTCCAGGTGCGGCACCGGTCCGTGCGCGTAGTAGACGGACTGTCCCGATCCCGGGAAGGCGCCCGCCGAGAACGGGATGGCCCGGACGGTGATGTGCTCTCGCTCGCCCATGTCCAGCAGGTGCTTCAACTGTGCCTGTGCCACGACCGGTCCGCCGACGGCGATGCGCAGCGCGGCCTCGTGGATGATCACGTCGTATCGGGTCGGAGCGTCCCCGTAGAGGACTCGCTGTCGTTTCAGACGGAAGGAGACGCGGTCCTCGATCGCCGGCGGCGGGAGCGAGGGGACGGCCTGGCGGAAGATCTCCCGGGCGTGCTCGGCGGTCTGGAGCAGTCCGGGGATGTGCACGGTGATCGCGTCGCGCAGCATCCGCGCATGGTGCTCCAGCTCGGCGAGGTCCAGCCAGGCAGCCGGGAGCAGTTCGCGGCACTCCTCCCACCATCCGCCCTTGCGTTCGCCGGTCATGGTGACCAGAGCTTCGACCAGGCCGGTGTCGGCGCAGTCGTAGTGGCGGGCCAGTGTGCGGACCCGCTCGGGGCTGACGCCGAACCGTGCGGCCTCCATGTTGCTGATCTGGTTCGGCTTCACGCCGAGCAGACCCGCGGCCTCGGCGGAGGTGAGTCCGGCGCGCTCGCGCATCCTGCGCAGCTCCGCTGCGAAGCGCAGTTGGCGCGCGGTCGGGCTGCTGCGAATGGGCAAGGCGACTACCTCCGCGGGCATGAGTCACCCACAAGGGTGGGCGTTGCGTGCATTTAGCGCGAAGCGCCTAACTGTTTAGGCGCAGGTCCCTATGTTGGTGGCAGGCCACCGCCTGGAAGTACCCCGCTCGACGGAGCGACCTGGTCACCGGGCACCGCACGGATCCACACGCACACGGTCCAACTCTCCTCCTCGATCGGAGACTTCCATGGGTTCAACCGTAGCTCCGTCCTGGGCCTACACCCTCCAACTCCCGCACGATCCCCGCGCAGCGGGAATCGCCCGCTCCACCGTGCGGGCGGTGCTCCGCAGTCACGGCATGCCGGAGCCGGCCGACACCGCCGAGCTCCTGGCGAGCGAGCTGGTCTCCAACGCCTACCGGCACTCGTACGGGCCCTGCGCCCTGCGGCTGCGGGCGATGGCGGCGGACCGGGTCCGGGTCGGCGTCTGGGACACCAACCCGGCCATTCCGGCCCCGTTCGGCGGCGAGCCCGCCGTGCCCGCGCCGGACGCCGAGGACGGGCGCGGGCTGGTCCTCGTACGGCTGTGCGCGGAGCGGTACGGCTCCTACCGCCTCGACGGCGCGCACGCGGGCAAGCTGCTCTGGGCGGAGTGCGGGCCCGGCCGGTGAACCCGGCGGCAGGGCGGCTGTCCAAGCCTTCCCATCTCCCTTGCATTCGGCCGAAGTTGGAGCGGGCCGTTATCGTCCTTCACCGCACCGACGGACACGGACAGGGGGATGTGACGGGTGAGCGGGAAAGATCTTCTGGCACTGCGGTTCGAGGAACACCGGCCGCACCTGAGGGCGGTCGCCTACCGGATGCCGGGCTCGCTCGGCGAGGCGGAGGACGCCGTACAGGAGGCCTGGCTCCCGCACGACCTGTACAGCCGGTACGGCCAGTACCTCCCGCACCACCCGCGCCGCGCACGACGCGGGGGTGCGGCGGGCAGACCGCCCGCCGCACCCCCGCCCGCCCTCGTTCCGTACGGGCGGTCAGCCCTTGCTCACCGCCAGCAGGATCTCCGGCAGCCTCCGCGCCACCGTCGGCGCCGCCAGCCGCAGGCCCGCCCAGGTCGCGAGGACGCCCCAGGCCACTCCCAGGGGGAGCACGATCCAGGAGAGGCCCTGGTGGTCCGCCACGTTCAGGTAGATCATCAAGCCGATCACCGGGGCGCAGATCAGCGCCGACACCGCCAGGCCGCCGAAGATGCCCATCCAGGCGAGCCCGACCTGCCCTGGGACGACGTTCTTGAACGCGCCCTCCGTCGGGATCGAGTACGGGAAGCGGGCCGAGGCCAGTGCCCCCGTGCACATCATCGCGCCCACCAGGGCCGTCGCCAGGCCCAGGGCCGCGGGGAAGCCGTCCCAGTCACCGAGCAGCGCGGCGGTGACCGCGGTGACCAGGACCGTGTACGGGACCGCGACGAGCCCCAGGGCGAAGGCCCGGGCCCGCAGTTCGAGGTACGCGTCCCGCGGGGTCGAGATGGTCTGCGCGACCATCCAGAACGCGGAGGTGTCCTGCCCGAACTGGTTGTACATCTGCACGCCGAGCATCCCCGCGCCGAAACAGGCGAGGTAGAGGGAGCCGCTGCCCTGGAGGGCGTTGAAGACCGGGATGATCAGGCCAATCGCGAGTGCGCTCACAAAGGCCGACTTCGTCTTCGGGTCGCGCACCGAGTACCGCAGTGTGCGCTGCACGACCGCGCCCGTGCGGCCCTCCGGCAGCAGCGACCAGACACCGCCCGCGCCGCGCTCCTTGACGGGGCCCGAGGCGGCGATCGTCGACCCGTCCGGGCTGACCATCAGCCGGGTCAGGGTCCGCTCCCAGAACCACAGCAGCAGGACCAGCGCGCCCAGGGTCAGGGCCAGCTGGGCCGCCGCCACCCCGTACGAGCCGTCGCTCACCGAGTCGACCATGCCGACGGCGGTCGCCGGCGGCAGCCACCGCACCACGGCCTCGGCCGGCTCCAGCTGGGACAGGCCGCCCGACTCGAACAGGCGCTGGCTGGCGAAGTTCGCCACCTGCGCGCCCACCGCGATCAGCAGGCCGCTGAGCAGCGCCAGGTCACGCCCCTTGCGGCTGGTCAGCAGCCGTACGTTGGCCGTGGCCACGGCCCGGGCCAGCGCCACGCAGCCGAGCACCAGCAGCGGGGCGCCCACGACCGCGGCCGCCACACCGGCCGCGCCCCGCGCGACGGCGACGACCGAACCGACCGCCAGGCACAGCGTGAACAGCGGGCCGATGCCGACGAGCGAGGACGCGAGCAGCGCCCGTACGAGCGGGCTCGGGCGCAGCGGCAGCATCACCAGCCGGCTCGGGTCCAGCGTCTCGTCCCCGGTGGGGAAGAACAGCGGCATGAAGGTCCAGCTCAGCGCGAGGATCGCGGCGAGCAGGACGACGACGGTGCCCGCGTGGGCGTGCCCGTTCAGCAGGGACAGGCCGAGGGTGGTGAAGAAGGCGACGACCAGCGCGAAGACCAGGGTGGTGATCCAGACGGCCTTGCGCTTCGACGACCCCTTCAGGCCGTTGCGCAGCAGCGACAGCTTCAGCCGGACGAAGACCGGAGTCAGGGAGACGGGAGCGGTGGCAGCGGGCGCGGTCACGGCTGCCGTCGTGGCGGCGGCGGCCGCGGTCATCGGGTACCCGCCCCGGAGCCGCCGCCGAGCCAGTCCAGGGAGTCGCCGGCCGCGTCGCGCCCGTGCGCGCCGACCAGTTCGAGGAAGGCGGCCTGGAGGGAGGGCGCGTCGCCCCGTACGTCGGCCAGCGGGCCCGCGGCCCGGATCTGTCCGGCGGCCATGACGGCCACCCAGTCGCACAGCGACTCGACGAGCTCCATCACGTGGGAGGAGAAGACGACCGTGGCGCCGGATGCGGTGTAGCGCTCCAGGACCCCGCGGATCGTCTGCGCCGACACGGGGTCGACGCCCTCGAACGGCTCGTCCAGGAAGAGGACTTCGGGGTTGTGCAGCAGTGCGGCGGCCAGGCCGATCTTCTTGCGCATGCCCGTCGAGTAGTCCACGACCAGCTTGTGCTGCGCGCCCGCGAGGTCGAGGACGTCCAGCAGCTGCGTGGCCCGCTTGTCGGTCTCGGCGCCGGGCAGCCCGCGCAGCCGGCCCGTGTAGCCGAGCAGTTCCCGCCCGGAGAGCCGCTCGAAGAGCCGCAGCCCCTCGGGCAGGACGCCGATCCGGGACTTGACCTCGGCCGGATCCGCCCACACGTCGTGTCCGGCGACGACGACCCGCCCCATGTCCGGGCGGAGCAGGCCGGTCACCATCGACAGCGTCGTCGTCTTGCCGGCGCCGTTGGGGCCGACCAGTCCGATGAACTGGCCCGCGGGCAGCTCCAAGTCGATCCCCGCGACGGCCACCTGCTCGCCGAAGCGCTTCCAGAGGCCTTCCACCCGCACGGCGGACGGCGCGGATCGCGCACCGTCCGTCACGTACGTTCCACCCGTCGCATCAGCCTGGTCCGGCATGCGCCCGCCTCTCGTTCCGTCCCCGTTGGTCGTTCTTTCCTCACCATAGGAGGACGGGAAGGGGCCGAGCAGTTACTTATGTCATGAACTTGCGGGTACGCACGCTGCCGTCACGCCCCCTTGCGGGCCCGGGCCGCGGCGGCCTCGCGCCCGCACGCGTACGCGAGCGCGTCGATCAGCTCCTCCGTGTCCGGCAGCCACCGGTTCGCCGGGGTGGGGCGCCGCGCCCACTGGGCCGAGCCGCGGCCGCCGAAGCGGGTGGGCGGGGCCGCCACGTACTCGCCCTCGCCGCGCGCGGACAGGTCGATCGAGGCCGGTGACCAGCCCAGTTTCCGTACGAGGTCCGGCACCTTGGCGCCCGCGCCCGGCAGGACGAAGAACAGCATCCGGTGGTCGGGGGTGAGGGCGACGGGCCCGATGGTGCGCTGCATCCGCTCCAGGCGCGCCAGCGCCAGGAAGCCGGCCGCGTCCGGGACGTCCAGCGCGTCGAACGTACGGCCCGTCGGCATGAGGATCGAGGCCTCCGGGTGCCTCGCCCAGACCCGCCGGACCTGTACCGCGCTGCCGGTGGCCTGCGCCGCCCATTCCTTCACCGCCGGGTGCGCGCCGGGCGCCGGGCAGTCCGCCGTACCGCAGGAGCAGACCTCCCGCCCGTCTCCGGACTCCAGCCAGGTGCCGGCGAAGACGTCCCAGTGCCGTTCCTCTGCGTACCGGACGGCATGGTCCAGCAACTGTTCGCCGCGCTGCTTGGGGATGGGGGCGGTCTCCGTGACTCCGATGGTCTCTTCCACGCCCATCACAACTCCGCGGGTCACCCGGGGTTACGGGCGTAAACCGGCCGGTGGGCGGGGCATCGATCCTGCACGCGGGGCGCATTGGGGCACGGGCGGGGGCGCGTAGGAGGCCGGGGCGCGGGAGTTGGGTAGCGACACCACGCAGAGCGGAAGATTCCCCGCACTTCAGGCGGGAAGTGATCATTGCAACGATCACCCGCGGCCACAGGGGGTTTTCATGGCAGCCAGGCCTCTCGTCGCCCGCCAGCCGAACGAACGGCTGCAGGCGCTCATCCAGGAAGCCGGGTGTTCCAACGCCGGGCTCGCCCGGCGCGTCAACATGTGCGGCGCGGAGCACGGCCTCGACCTCCGCTACGACAAGACCTCCGTGGCCCGCTGGCTGCGCGGCCAGCAGCCGCGCGGACGGGCCCCGGGCATCATCGCCGAGGCGATCGGGCGCAAGCTCGGCCGGACCGTCACCATCGACGAGATCGGCATGGCCAACGGCAAGAACCTCGCCTCGGGGATCGGCCTGCAGTTCTCCCCGACGGTCGTCGGCGCGATCGAGCAGGTCTGCGAGCTGTGGCGCAGCGACGTGGGCCGCCGCGACTTCCTGGCGGGGTCGAGCGTCGCCGCCTCCGCGCTGGTCGAGCCGAGCCGCGACTGGCTGATCACCGGCGCCGACACGCAGGTCGCCCGAAGCGGCGGGTCGCGGGTCGGCATGTCCGATGTGGATGCGGTACGGGCGACCACCGAGGCGCTCAAGGAGCTCGACCACCGCTTCGGCAGCGGGCACGTCCGGCCGGTGGTCGTGCACTACCTCAACTCCGTGGTGTCCGGGCTGATCGGCGGCGCGTACAAGGAGCCGGTGGGGCGGGCGCTGTTCGCGGCGGTGGCCCGGCTGACCG
This sequence comes from Streptomyces antarcticus, assembly GCF_026627255.1. GTDB lineage: Bacteria > Actinomycetota > Actinomycetes > Streptomycetales > Streptomycetaceae > Streptomyces > Streptomyces antarcticus. The sequence continues at coordinate 18,857 of NZ_JAPNLM010000052.1, forward strand.
AGCTGGCGGGCTACATGGCGGTGGACACGGGCCAGCCGGGGCTCGCGCAGCGCTACTACATCCAGGCCCTGCGCCTGGCCCAGGCGGCCGGCGACCGGGCGTACGGCGGGTACGTGCTGGCGGCGTCCATGAGCCACCTGGCCGCCGAGCTGGGCAACCCCCGGGAGATCGCGCAGCTCGCGCGGGCCGCGCAGGAGGGCACGCGGGGGCAGGTCACCCCGCGCGTGGAGGCGATGTTCTACGCGGCCGAGGCGCGCGGGCACGCGCTGCTGGGCGACGTCCGGGCGACCGCGGTGCTGTCGGGGCGGGCGGTGACGGCGCTGGAGCGGGCGGAACCGGAGTCGGGCGACGACCCGGCGTGGATCCGGCACTTCGACCAGGCGTACCTCGCGGACGAACTGGCCCACTGCCACCGGGACCTGGGCCAGGCGGAGGCGGCGGGCCGGCGCGCGGAGGAGGCGCTGCGGGGGCTGCCGGACGGCAAGGCGCGCCGCCGGGCGATCGGCCTGCTGCTGCTGGCGGCGGCGCAGGTCCAGCAACGGGAGGTGGAGGAGGCCTGCCGGACCGCCACGCGGGCGGCGGACCTGCTGGCGGGGCTCCGCTCGACCCGGGGCGAGGAGTACCTGGAGGACTTCCGTTCGCGGCTGGCGCCGTACCGGGAGGAGCCGGCGGTCCGCGAGTTCGGCGTCCGGCTGGAGGCCCGGGTCGCCTGACCGGCGGCGGGGCGGGGCCGCCCCGGGACCGCCCGGAACCGTCCGGAACGGTCCGGAACGGCCAGGAACGGTTCGGAACGGTTCGGAACGGTCCGGAACTCCGGGCGGGATCTCGGACGGGAGCCCGGGCGGCCTGACGGTAGCCCCGGGCGACCGGGTAGCGTGAGCCGACGGTTCCGCAGGTGTGTTCGGGCGAGTCGGAGAAGGAGTCCCGGTGACGGAGAACGGACGAGGGGGCGCCCCCCAGCCGGGTGCCCCGTGGGGTCCGGACCCCGCCCACCCGGCGCGGCCGGACGGCACCGAGGGCTACCCGCAGCAAGGGCAGACCGCCCCACCCGGGCAGCAGCCCCCGTACGGCCCCCCGCACCCGGAGCAGCCCCCGTACGGCCCCCCGCACCCGGAGCAGCCCCCGTACGGCCCCCCACAGCCGGGGCAGTCGGCGTACGGAACCCCGCAGCCGGGGCAGTCGGCGTACGGAACCCCGCAGCCGGGGCAGCCCCCGTACGGAACCCCGCAGGCGAGCGAGCCCGCGTACGGCCCCCCGCAGCCGGGGCAGCCCGCGTACGGCTATCCGCAGCCCGGGCAGGATCCGCACGGCCATCCGGCGCCCGGGTACGGCTACCCGCAGCCGGGGCCGGCCGGGGCCGGGCACGTGGTGGGCCCCGGGTACGAGGGCCCGGGGGATCCGCACGGCTACGGCTACCCGCCGCTGCCCGAGGCGGTGACCCAGTACATCCCGCCCGTGCCGGCGGGTCCGGGGGACGACGCGACGCAGTACATCCCGCCGGTGCCGGCGGGGCCCGCGCCCGGTGAGGCGGCGACGCAGTACATCGCCCCCGTGCCCGCCGCGGAGTTCGACGGGCTGTTCCGCGGGAGCGACGACTCCGCGGGGCACACGCAGCAACTGCCGCCGGTGCGGGAGCCGGTGCGGGAGCCGGTGCGGCGGCAGCAGCCGCCGCGCCCGTACCCGCCGCGCGGGCAGGGCCCCGTACCGCACCCGCAGCAACCGCACCCGCAGCAACCGCACCCCCAGCTACCCCACCCGCAGCAACCCCACCACCCGCAGCAGCAGTTCGCCGCAGCTCCGCCCCCGCCGCCGGAGGCCCCCCGCAAGGTCTCGCCGGGGGTCATCGCCGCGGTCGTCATCGGCCTGGCCGTCGTCGGCCTCGGCGTCGGCTCGCTACTCGGCGACGGCAAGCCGAAGAACAACGACCCCGGCGCGATCCCGGCCGCGCCGAGCGCCGCGGGCGGCTCCGCCCCGGCCGGAGAGCCCCGGGTGGACCCGGGCAGCCCGCAGGCCGTCCAGCTGGACAAGCTCCTCGCGGACAGCAGCGACAGCCGGGAAGCGGTGATCAAGGCCGTCGAGGACATCAAGGTCTGCAACAACCTGGACCAGGCGGCCGCCGACCTGCGCGACGCGGCCCGCCAGCGCGAGGAGCTCGTCACGCGCCTCAAGGAGCTGAAGGTCGACCAGCTCCCGGAGCACGTGAAGCTGAGCGCCGCCCTCACCAAGGCCTGGCAGTCGTCGGCGGCCGCCGACAACAGCTACGCGGCCTGGGCGCAGGACGTGGGCGGCGACAAGGGCTGCAAGGACGGCAAGGCCAAGTCGACCGACAACGCCGCCGCCGGCAACAAGGCGAGCGGCGACGCGACGCGGTCCAAGGAGCAGGCCGCGACCCTGTGGAACACGATCGCGGCCAAGTACTCCCTCACGAAGCGCGACAGGTCGCAGCTCTGAGACCCGGTCCGGGTTCAGGGGCGGCGATCCACCCCTGAACCCCGTCAGGCCGCCCGGGGCGCCTGTTCCAGGGTCGGGGTCATGTCCATCGACTGCTCGCCCTGCTGGGCGACGAGCCGGCCGGCCTGGACGACCTGGAAGCTGACCCGGCCGTTGACGATGCGGGGGAAGCCGCCGACCGCGCGCATGTCCTGGTAGCGCCAGCTCAGGTCCGGGGTCAGGCCGCCGGTCGCGACGGCCTGTGACTGGTTCAGCGCGCGAGCGAGCTTGCGGGCGGTGACGTCCTCGTCGCTCTTGAAGCGGTTCACGATCTCGTTCAGCACGGTGTACGCGATCCAGGTGGTCTGCGCCCCGCTGTCGGCGGCGTCGAGGCCGTCCTGGCCGACGGCGTGCTCGGAGATCACCTTGCGCATCGGATCCCACAGGGGATCGGTGGACACCGGGTACCAGCTGGTCAGGTACGCGCCCTCGAAGGGGCTCTCCCGGCCGCCGGTGCGGTCCACCAGCGACTGGCTGAGGCTGCCCAGCACCGAGGAGATCTGCGGGTTCTTCTTCTGGGCGTCGGCCCGGCGGAAGGCGTCGAAGAAGGTCTCCGTCCGCTCGCCGAGCACCGCCGTCACACAGCCCCGCTCCTTGCCGCCGCTGGTGGTGGACAGGGCCTCGCGGGCCTGCGGGGCGAAGTCCGCCGAGTCCTCGGCGGCCCGGATGTCCGAGGCGTCGCCCATCTTGTTGGCGCGCAGCCCGGCGTTGAGCAGGACGGGCAGGGAGTCGCCCGCGAGGGTGTCGGGACGGACCAGCGCGACCTGGCCGCAGGCGCGGCCGAGCTGGTGGCCGGCGCCGGCGAGGAGGACGGGCTGACCGCCGTTGACGGGGTAGGACAGGGTGGACTGGAACTCCTCGGAGGAGACCCCGTACCCGCCGAGGAAGGGGATGCCCTCGGCCTCCAGCGGGGCCATGAAGGCGCGCCCGTGCTGGCTGTAGGAGCCGACGACGGCGACGGCCTTCTCGGAGATGGCCTTGCGGGCGCAGTCGGCGGCGCCGGTGGGCGTGTTCTTCTCGTTGCAGGTCAGAACCCGCAGGCGGCGGCCGTTGACGCCGCCCTTGGAGTTCACCCAGCGCTCGTACGCCCGGGCCATGGCGGGCATGCCGGACATGTTGGTCGCGGCGGTCCCTTCGGGGGCGAAGGTCATGACGGTGAGGGTGTCCCCGGGGGCTCCGGAGCCGGCGGAACCCCCGGGTATCACCCCGCACCCGGCGACGAGACACGCGCCCATCGCTGCGGCGAGGAGGGTGCGGGAGAGGGTTGCTGCGCGGTGCCAGTCGGTCATGTCCATGCACCATTCCGCTCCCCGGGGAACTGAAGTGTGAGGTGTACACAACATTCGGTGACGTCCCGGTGAATTGCCGGGGAAGGTGCGGGTCCCCCGGTGCCGCAGGCGCCTCAAGATCGCGCCGGACAGGAACGTACGATCGAAAGCGTGACATTCGCCCAAGGTTCGAAGAACTCTTCCCGCCGCGGCGGCCGCTCCTCCACCATGGGCGGCATGCCCCTCAACGACATGCCGTGGTGGCGCTGGCGCAGCAACGTGCGCTCGGCGCTGCACATGCTCTCCGACCCCGTCTTCCACGAAGAGGTCTGGCTCGCCGGCACCGAAGGGTACGGGGACATCACCGACGCCGTGTACCGGCTCGTGGAGGACACCTGGCTCGACAGCTGGTCGGCCGAGAAGTACGTCGGCACGATCCTGCGGGACTCGCAGGAGGCGGCCGTGGTCGACCTCGCCGTGCTGCGGGTGCTGCGGATCATGCACCAGGTCGGTTCCGACGCACCCGTCTCCGCCTACCTGGAGCACCACGCGTGGCCCGAGGCGGTGCGCGCCGCGCGCGAGGCGCACGTACGGCTGGCCACGGCGGACGGGGACGACCCCGACGAGCGGCCGCGGTCGCTGGAGCTGCTGAGGATCCTGACCCGCACGGTGTGAAAGGCTGTCGGGTCATGAGCGACCCGCAGCCCGAGGCCCCGGCCCAGCCCCTCCAGCAGTACGTCCTGACCGTGTCCTGCCCCGACAAGCAGGGCATCGTGCACGCCGTGTCGAGCTACCTCTTCATGACCGGCTGCAACATCGTGGACAGCCAGCAGTTCGGAGACCGGGGGACCGGGCTCTTCTTCATGCGGGTGCACTTCGAGGCCGAGCCCGCGGTGACCGTGGACAAACTGCGCGCCAGCTTCGCCGCGATCGGGGACTCCTTCCGGATGGACTGGCAGATCCACCGCTCCGACGAGCGCATGCGGATCGTGCTGATGGTGTCGAAGTTCGGCCACTGCCTGAACGACCTGCTGTTCCGCTCGAGCATCGGCGCCCTGCCGGTGGAGATCGCGGCCGTGGTCTCCAACCACACCGACTTCGCGGAACTGGTCGGCTCGTACGACCTGCCGTTCGTGCACATCCCGGTGACGAAGGACACGAAGGCGGCCGCCGAGGCGGAGCTGCTGGAACTGGTGCGGACGGAGAACGTCGAGCTGGTGGTGCTGGCCCGCTACATGCAGGTGCTGTCGGACACGCTGTGCAAGGAGCTGAGCGGGCGGATCATCAACATCCACCACTCGTTCCTGCCGAGCTTCAAGGGCGCGAAGCCGTACCACCAGGCGCACGCGCGCGGGGTGAAGCTGATCGGCGCGACCGCCCACTACGTCACCGCCGACCTGGACGAGGGCCCGATCATCGAGCAGGAGGTCGAGCGGGTGGGGCACGAGGTGACCCCCGACCAGCTGGTCGCGATCGGGCGGGACGTGGAGTGCCAGGCGCTGGCGCGCGCGGTGAAGTGGCACAGCGAGCACCGGGTGCTGCTGAACGGCGCGCGCACAGTGGTCTTCGCCTAGCGGCTGCCGCTGCCGCCGCTGTTCCCGGTGGGGCCGCCGGGGTCGCTGCCGTGCGGGCTGCCCCCGGGCAGGGGGAGGGGCGGGGCCGCGGGGCCCCGCCGTCGACCTCCCGGCCCGCGCCGCGGGCGTCAGGCGTCCGGGGCCTCCACGCCGCAGTACGACGCGAAGGCCGCCAGGATCTCGTCCTCCGAGATGCGGCCGTCGCCGTCGGTGTCCAGGGCCGCCGCCACCTGCGCGGCCTGCTCCGGAGGCGTGCCGAGCACGGTCAGCACCCGCGCCGTCGCCGGCGGCGTCGCCCCGGCGCCCTCCGTCTCCGCGACCGCGATCACGGCCCGCAGGAACGGCCGCGCGATCTCCGCGAACCGCTGGGGGCTGTCCCGCAGGCGCTTCGCCGCGCCGGTGATGAACTCCTCGCGGGACACCCGCTGGTCACCGTCGACGTCCGCGATGCCCGCCATGCCCTGCCAGAAGGCCTCGGCGCCGGCGAAGACGGCCTGGCCCTTGTCGGAGCGTGCGGTGGTACCGAATTCGGTCAGTACGGCCTTCGCGGCCGAGCTGAAGTCCTCCCGGTCGATATAGCCGGACCCGTCCTGGTCGAAGGTGGCGAATCGGGCGGCGATCTTGCGCTCGTATTCTGCGCTGTCCATGTTCGGCGTTCCGCCTTCACGTGTGCGGTGGGGTTCAGATCAAGACAATGCAGGAGCGTACGGCCTACGTGGCCTGCGCGTTAAGCGAAGCGGTCAAGGAGGTGGCGACATCGAACCCGCGCACGGGGAGCGCGACGGGGCGCGTACACCTGTACCCATGTGCCCATGCTCGTACCAGCGTTCCCGCCGTGCCGCGCCTTTATCACGCACAGCGCATTTTCGAGGCGGGCTTCCCCCAAAACAGGCGCACAACGCCATGTGCCCACTACATTCGATGCGTCGACACACGGCTGGGGGCACTATGCCGAAGGACGTACCACCGCGCTGGGACCGCCGCATGCAGCAGCGCCTCGCCCGCGGTGAGGCCGCCGCGCTCGGGGAGCTGTACGACCGCTTCGCCTCCCTCGTGCACAGCCTGGCGCACCGGGTGCTGGGCGACGAGAAGGCCGCGGACCGGATCACCCGCGAGGTCTTCGGCTACATCTGGGAGAACCCGGACGCCTACGACCCCAAGGAGGGCTCCATGCGGTCCTGGGTCGCCGGGATCGCCCAGAGCCAGGCCGTGGCCCGGCTCCGCCAGGCCGAACGGGGCCGGGGCTCGCACGAGGAACTGGAGCAGAAGGTGCGCAGTGCCAGCGCCGCGGCCCGCGCCGACTTCATCGTCACCTCCATGCCCGCGCCGCTGCGCGCCGCGCTGGAACTCGCGTACTTCAAGCGGCGCGACTACCGGCAGGCCGCCGCCGACCTCCGGATCAGCGAGGACGAGGCGCGCCGCCGGCTGCGGCTGGGGCTGCAGCTGCTGTCGACCGCCAACACCCTCCCGCTGGAGGACACCACCCCTCCCGGATACGGCCCCCGCAGCTATGGAACCCGTCGATGACCGGCCCCGCCGAGCGTCCCGACGACGGGTACGAGCGGCCGGCGGGCCCCGCCCGGATACCGGGTCCGCGCGGCCCCGCCGACGACCTGGACCCGCGGTGCGCGCCGGTGCCGGGGGAGCCGGCGGCGGCGGAGCCGGCCGCTTCGCCCGTGCTGCCGGAGCTGCCGGAGCCGGCCGCGCCGCCGGAGCCGCCCGCGCCGCCCGATTCGGCCGCGCCGCCCGTGCCGCCCGCGCCGCCCGAGCTGCCGTCTGCGGGGCCGCGGTGTGAGCCGGGGTACGTCCGGCCCTCGCACGCCGTGCTGAAGTCCCTGCTCGGGGCGTGGGCGCTGGCCGCGTGCTCCGCGGAGGAGACGCACGCGGTGGAGGAGCACCTCACCGAGTGCGCGCCGTGCGCGGAGGAGGCGCTGCGACTGCGCGACGCGGTGGGCCTGCTGCACCCGGAGGAGACCCTCGACCTCAAGCCGCTGCTGCGGTCGCGGGTGCTGGAGGACTGCCTCGGCAAGCGGCCCGCGCGCATACCGGTGCCGGTGTGGGCGAGCCCGTACGACACCGAGACGGCGCGGCTCGACGCGCTGCTCCAGGACTTCGGGGACTCGGAGTGGCACACCCCGGTACGGCTCAAGTGGTTCGAGGACGAGGAGCGCCGCTCGCAGCGGACCACGGTGGCGGGGGTGATCGGTCACCTGATGACGGTGGACGGCCTGATCGCGACGGCCCTGGGCCTGGACGACCCGCTGGGTCCGGACGCGCCGCGGGGCGCCGACCCGGCCGCGCGGACGGAGTTCTTCTGGGACGCGCCGGGGCACCCGACCACCCGGAAGGTCCGCGACCCGTGGCGGGAACAGGGGCACACCCTGGTCCGTACGGTGTCCTTCGCCGGCGGGGGCGTGGCCGAACTGGCCGTCGACTACGGGGCTTTCGCGCTGCCGCTCGGGGACGCGTTCCTGGAGCGGGCCTTCGAGTGCTGGGTCCACGCGTGGGACATCGCGGAGGCGGTGGACTACCCGTACGGGGCGCCGTCCGGGCCGCACCTGCACCGCATGATCGACCTGGCGGCCCGGCTGCTGCCGGGGGCGCTGGCGCAGCGCCGCAGGGCCGGTCTGGCCGGGCCGGCGCGCGGCCTGGTCGAGGCGGGGGCGCCGGGGCGGACGCTGCACCTGCAGATCGAGGGCGCGGGCGGTGGCGGCTGGGACATCGCGCTGGACTCGCCGGCCGCGAAGCCGTCGGCGGAGCGGAGGGTGGCGGAGATCGCGCTGGACGGGGTCGAGTTCTGTCAGTTGGCCGCGGGCCATATCTCGCCGGAGGAGGCGGCCGCGGGGCAGCACGGTGACCGGGAGGCGATCCGGGACGTGCTGTTTGCGGCGGCGTCGTTGAGCCGGCTGTAGCGTCCCGGCGGGGTGGCGGGGCTGCCGGGGGCCCGGTGCGGGTGCCTGGCGGCGCTGGGGGC
>NZ_JAPNLM010000053.1 GCF_026627255.1 Streptomyces antarcticus
TCCACGACCCCACCCTCAACAGCGAACATGTTGCCATCGAGAGTGAGGCTGACAGAACCAGCATCCCGAACACCAACCGCCCGGTCACCCAGCCCGGCGAACGTTCGTGGACAACGCACTAGAGACGCACCCCCCAGCCCCGCCGGCGTTTGAGGCGCGGGGGTCCGGGGGCGGAGCCCCCGCGGCCGCCGCCCGGCCGGAAGGGGCGTACGCGGAACGGGCCGGGCCCGGGACCAGTCAGGTCCCGGGCCCGGCCCGTCCGCGCAAAGGATCGGCGGCGCCGATCAGCGGCGGCACCGATCAGGCGTGCACGCGCAACAGCGACCGCATCGTCCGCATCGCCACCGACAGGTTCGCCAGGTCGAAGTCGTCCGAGCCCCGGATCTCGTCCAGGGTCGTCCGGGCCCGCGAGATGATCGCCGCGTTCTTCTCCTCCCACGCCGTGAAGCGCTCCTCGGGAGTCGAGGTGCCGTTGCCCACGGACAGCACGTCGGCCGTCAGGGCCGCGTGCGCCGCGAACAGGTCCTCGCGGATGGACGCGCGGGCCATCGACTGCCAGCGGTCGGACCGCGGCAGCTCGATGATGCGGTCCATCAGCTGGGTGATCTCCAGGCGGTCGGCGAGGTCGTAGTACACCTCGGCGACGTCCAGCGGGGCCACACCCGTGCGGTCGGCGATGGCGACGATGTCGAGCGTCGGGAACGCCGAGGAGAAGCCGGCGACCTTCGCCGCCAGTTCCTCCGGCACGCCCTCGCCGATCAGCTCGTCCATGATCGACCGGTACCACTCCAGGTCGGCGCCGCGCACCAGCTTCGGCACCTCGTCCCAGACGTTCCCGACCCGCTCGCCGAAGAACTCGATGGTCTCGGTGATCTCCAGCGGCTGCGGCCGGTTGTTGAGCAGCCAGCGGGTGCCGCGCTCCACCAGGCGCCGCGAGTGCAGCCGGATCCGGGTCTGGACACTGGCCGCGACCTTGTTGTCCAGCGCCTCGACGTCGTCCCAGACCCCGGCCAGGCCGAAGATCTCGCGCGCCGCGAGCTGCGCCCGCACGATCTCCTCCGTGGAGGCTCCGGTCTCCTCGCGGAGGCGGTGCAGGAAGGTCGAACCACCGGTGTTGACGGTGTCGTTGACCAGGATCGTCGTGATGATCTCCCGGCGCAGCGCGTGCGCGTCGATCTGCTCGGGGAACCTGTCGCGCAGCGCGCTCGGGAAGTACGCGTAGAGCAGCCGGCGCAGGTAGGCGTCGTCCGGCAGCCCGGTGGCGATCAGCTCGTCCGCCGTAGTGATCTTCGTGTAGGCGAAGAGGACGGCGAGCTCCGGCTGGGTCAGGCCCCGGCCGTTGCCCAGCAGCTCGCGGATCTGCCGGTCGGTGGGCAGGAACTCCAGCTCACGGTTGAGCAGTCCGGCGCGCTCCAGGCGGCGCATGAAGCGCTGCTGCGCGTGGAGCAGGCTGGGGGCCTGCGCCGCGCCGTTGGAGAGCGCCACGTTCTGCGCGTAGTTGTTGCGCAGGACGAGGTGGCCCACCTCGTCGGTCATCTCGGCGAGCAGCTTGTTGCGCTGCTTGACCGTCATGTCGCCGTCCGTGACCACCGCGTTCAGCAGGATCTTGATGTTCACCTCGTGGTCGGAGGTGTCCACGCCCGCGCTGTTGTCGATGGCGTCGGTGTTGATCTTGCCGCCTTCGCCGCCCGTGCCGGTCCGGGCGAACTCGATGCGGCCGAGCTGGGTCAGACCGAGGTTGCCGCCCTCGCCGATGACCCGGGCCCGCACGTCGGAGCCGTTGACGCGGATGGCGTCGTTGGCCTTGTCGCCGACGTCCGCGTGCGTCTCGGACGTCGCCTTGACGTACGTGCCGATGCCGCCGTTCCACAGCAGGTCCACGGGGGACTGGAGGATCGCCTTCATCAGGTCGGCCGGGGTCATCTTGGTGACGCCCGCCTCGATCCCGAGGGCCGCGCGGACCTGCGCGTTGACCGGGATGGCCTTCGCCGTACGCGGGTGGACGCCGCCGCCCGCCGAGAGCAGCGCGGTGTCGTAGTCGGCCCACGAGGAGCGCGGCAGGTCGAAGAGCCGGCGGCGCTCGGCGTAGGAGGTGGCCGCGTCCGGGTTCGGGTCGATGAAGATGTGCCGGTGGTCGAAGGCGGCGACCAGGCGGATGTGCTCGGAGAGCAGCATGCCGTTGCCGAAGACGTCGCCGGACATGTCACCGACGCCGACGACGGTAAAGTCCTCGCTCTGGGTGTCGTGGCCCAGCTCGCGGAAGTGCCGCTTGACGGACTCCCAGGCGCCGCGGGCGGTGATGCCCATGCCCTTGTGGTCGTATCCGGCCGAGCCGCCCGAGGCGAAGGCGTCGCCGAGCCAGAACCCGTACGCCTCAGCGACCCCGTTGGCGATGTCGGAGAAGGTCGCCGTGCCCTTGTCGGCGGCGACGACGAGGTAGGTGTCGTCCTCGTCGTGGCGGACCACGCCGACGGGCGGCACGATCTCGCCGGCCACCATGTTGTCGGTGATGTCGAGGAGCGCCGAGATGAAGATCTTGTACGAGGCGATGCCCTCGGCGAGCCAGGCGTCGCGGTCCACCGACGGGTCGGGCAGGTTCTTCGCGACGAAGCCGCCCTTGGCGCCGACCGGCACGATGACGGTGTTCTTGACCATCTGCGCCTTGACCAGGCCGAGGATCTCCGTACGGAAGTCCTCGCGCCGGTCGGACCAGCGCAGGCCGCCGCGGGCGACCTTGCCGAAGCGCAGGTGGACGCCCTCGACGCGCGGGGAGTACACCCAGATCTCGAAGGCGGGGCGGGGCGCCGGCAGGTCCGGGATGGCCTGCGGGTCGAACTTCATCGACACGTAGCTGTGCTGCTCGCCCGCGTCGGTGAGCTGGAAGAAGTTCGTCCGCAGCGTCGCCTTGATCAGCGTGAGGAACGCGCGCAGGATGCGGTCCTCGTCGAGCGAGGCGACCTGGTCCAGGGCCCCGTCCAGCTCCTCCAGCATGGCGTCGACGAGTTCGCTGCCGGCGGTCTGCCGGGCGGGCGACATCCGGGCCTCGAAGAGGGAGACCAGCAGCCGGGTGGTGTGGACGTTGTTGCGGAGGGTGTCCTCCATGTAGTCCTGGCTGAAGGTGGAACCGGCCTGGCGCAGGTACTTGGCGTACGCGCGCAGGACGACAGCCTGCCGCCAGGTCAGGCCGGCGCCGAGCACCAGGGTGTTGAAGTTGTCGTTCTCGGCGTCGCCCTGCCAGACCGCGGCGAAGGCGTCCTGGAACCGCTCGCGGGCGTCGTCGGCGAGGTATCCGGACCCCCCGGCGTGGTCGCCGTTGCCCGCGGAGACGGGCATCCGCAGGCCGAAGTCGTAGATCCAGGCACTGACCCGGTCGGAGCGGCGCAGCTCGTACGGGCGCTCGTCGGTGACCTCGACGCCCAGGCGCTGCAGGACGGGCAGGACCGCGGAGAGCGAGACCTGGTCACCGGTGCGGTAGATCTTGAACCGGCGCTCGCCGGGGCCCGCGCCGACCGGCTCGTACAGCGAGAGCGCGAACTCGCGGTCGCTGGCGGAGAGCCGCTCCAGGTGGCAGAGGTCGGCGACGGCCGCGCGCGGCGAGTGGTCGGCCTTGTAGCCCTCGGGGAAGGTGGTTCCGTAGCGGCGCAGCAGCTCGGCGGCGCGCTCCTCGCCCAGCTCGGCGACCAGGGCCTCGGCGAACCCGTCGGCCCAGGAGCGGGCGGCGTCGACGAGGCGGCCCTCGATGCGCTCGACGTCGGTGTCGGTCAGGACGGGCAGTTCCTTGCCCTGGGGGACGCGGACGACGAAGTGGATGCGGGAGAGGATCGACTCGGTGTTCCAGGCGGTGAAGTCGACGCTGGTGCCGTCGAGCTCCTCCTTGAGGATGTCCATCAGCCGCAGCCGGACGCCGGTGGTGAACCGGTCGCGCGGCAGGTAGACCAGCGCGGAGTAGTAGCGCCCGTACTCGTCCTGGCGCAGGTACAGCCGCAGCCGGCGGCGCTCCTGGAGGTACAGGACGGAGGTGACGATCCCGCGGAGCTGGTCGACCGGGGTCTGGAACAGCTCGTCGCGCGGGTAGGTCTCCAGGATCTGGAGCAGGTCGCGGCCGTCGTGGCTGCTCGGCGCGAAGCCGGCGCCCTCCAGGACCTCGGCGACCTTGCGGCGCACGACGGGGACCCGGCGCACCGACTCGGTGTAGGCGGCGGAGGAGAACAGGCCGAGGAAGCGGCGCTCGCCGACGACGTTGCCGTCGGCGTCGAACTTCTTGACGCCGACGTAGTCGAGGTACGAGGGGCGGTGCACGGTGGAGCGGCTGTTGGCCTTGGTCAGCACCAGCAGGCGGTGCTCGCGGGCCTTGGCGCGGGCGTCGGCCGGCAGCCGGTTGAAGGACGGCGAGACGGGGTGGCCGTCCTCCTTGCCGCTGTGCAGCGGGTCGGAGCGCAGGATGCCGAGGCCGGTGCCGGGCACGGCGGTCAGGGCGTCCCCGTTGACGAGGTTGTACTCGCGGTAGCCGAGGAAGGTGAAGTGGTCGTCGGCGAGCCAGCGCAGCAGCTCGCGGGCCTCTTCGAGCTCGTACTCGCGCAGGTCGGGCGCGGTGGGCTCGTTCGGCAGCTCTTCGGCGATGCGCATCGCCGCGTCGCGCATCTTCTCCCAGTCCTCGACGGACTCGCGTACGTCGGACAGGACGCGCAGCAGGTCGGCGGTCATCTGCTTGAGGTCGGCGCGGTCGGTCTCGCGGTCGATCTCGACGTGGATCCAGGACTCGATGAGGGAGTCGTGGGGGCGCTCGGTGCGGGGGCCGTGGGCGTCGCAGTCGGGGCCGAGGATCTCGATCAGCTTGCCGGTGACGTCACGGCGGACGACGACCTGCGGGTGGATGACTACGTGGATGCCGCTGCCCTTGCGGGACAGCTCGTTGGTGACGGAGTCCACGAGGAAGGGCATGTCGTCGGTGACCACCTCGACGACCGAGTGGCTGGAGGTCCAGCCGTTCTCCTCGACCGTGGGGGTGTGCACGCGCACGTTCGCGGTGCCCTGTGGCCGGTTCTCGGCGAGCCGGTAGTGCGAGAGCGCCGCCCCGAACACGTCGACCGGATCCCGGTCCAGCAGATCCTCTGGGGCGGTGTGCAGGTAGTAGCGCTGGAGGTAGGAGAGAACGGTGTCCCGGTCCGGACGCCCTCCCTTCTCTGACCCAGTCGGAAGTAGCCCCCCGGCCGGGCTGTTCTCAGCTACCCGTGCCGCCCGTGTGAGCAGCTCGGCCTTTGCTTCGTCCAGCTTGGTCTGCATGTCCTCTGGCTCCTGTCGCGCGCCATTGCGTGACGTAGGTGAAGGAAGGAACGACACAGCGCCGCGGTGAGGCGGGATGTCCGTCCGTAATCGGGATCGACGCTATGTCGTCGAGAAGGCCGACCGGGATGGTTTCGGCCATGATCGCCGAGGCCCGGTGGCAGGGACCAGCGATGGCCCGGGCACCGAAGTGCGCCGGGCTGGGTCCGGGGGCATCGGTGCCCCCGAGGACTATCGCGCTGATCACGGGTCAAGGCTATCCCCACCCACCCCCGGCCCGTCATGAGCTGTATGTGTACAAATCCGGGGGTGGAACTTTGACACTCTGGACAGCGACGCGACCGGCCGACCGTGCACAGCGCTATTCGGCCAGCTCGCGAGCTGTCCGTACGGCCTCCGCCAGCGTGTCCACGACGGGCACCCCGGCTGATTCCAGACTGCTGCGGCTGTGCGAGCCGCCCGTGTAGAGAACGGCCCGTGCGCCGACGTGGGCGGCGGCCACGGCGTCGTCCACGGCGTCTCCGATGAGGACCGTACGTCCGGCGCTCACGCCCGCCCCCTCCAGGGCGGCCATGTGGCGTACGAGATGTCCTGCCTTGCTGGTGTGGGAGGGACCGGTCCGGCCGTCGACGCGCAGGAAGTGCCGCTCGATGCCGTGGAACCGCACCAGGGGCACCAGCTTCTCGTGGGGCGCCAGGGACAGCAGGGACTGCGTGAGTCCGTCGCGCTGCCAGTCCTGGAGCAGTTCCAGGGCCCCTTCAGTGAGTCCGGCGTCGTGGGCCTCGGCCCAGTAGTGCCGGTGGAAGGTGTCGTCCATGAGGAGCCACTCCGCCTCGGTGGGCAGCCGCCCCATGAGGCGCTCGTAGAACTTCGGCACGGGGACGACGTACAGGTCGCGGTAGGTGGCCAGGGTGATCGCCGGGAAGCCGAGCTCGGCGAAAGAGGCGTTCGTCGCGGCCATCACCGCGTCGATGTCGTGGAGCAGCGTGCCGTTCCAGTCCCAGACTATGTGGGTCGGGCGGGCGGCGTCGGCGGTCACTTCAGCGGTCACTTCAGCAGCCCCGGGATCTCCTGGACGCCAAACCAGAGCAGCTCGTGGTCCTCGGCGCCGTCCACGACGGACCGCGCGCCGCCGTCCCCGCCGTCCGCGGCCGCGAGGGCCCGCGCGGCGGCGGCGACGTCCTCGCGGGCGTCGTCGGCGTCGACGTGCACGGCGGCGGCCACGGCGAGCCGAACGGCGTCGGCGAGGGCGACCCGGCCGAGCGCGGCCTCGTCCTCCCCGGGGGCGGGCGTGGCGGCCCCGTCGGCGACGTCGAGGGCCACGACGACGCGCGTGCGCGGCGCGGCGGCGTCCTCGGCGATCATCCGGAGGGAGGCGGCGGCGGCCCGGCCCAGGGCGGCGTACTCCAGCTCCTCGATGTCGTCCGACACGTACCACTCGCGCAGCCCGGGGGTGACGGCGTACGCACGCAGCGGGGCCGGGCCCAGCTCACCCGCCTGGTGCGCCTCGGCGAGCCCGGGGAGGGTCAGGGGGACGTACACGCGCATGGCCGGCTGCTTTCGGTAGTCGGAAACGCCCCCAGGATACGACCGGCCCTCCTCCCCCCGCCCGCCCCCTCACACGACCCGGCCCCTCGGGCCACCCGGTCAGGGGCTCCCGCCGGGGCCCGCCGCCGCGCCTGCGGTCGTGGCGGGGCGGGGGTCCGGCTGAGTGACGGCGGCCGTCCCCCTTCGGGGTGCCGGACCGGGCCCCGGCGGCGTCCACCCCGGTACGCGCCCGGCCGGCGCGCGGGCCGCTGACGGGCTGCCGTCGGGGCCGGGCGCACTCGGATAGGTGAACCCGGCCGCGCGCCGCGGCGGGCGTCGGCGCGGTTGCGGAGCGTGTTCGGCGGCCGTAGAAGGTTCCCATCAAGTTACCGCCCGGTACCACTCCGGGCCCGGCCTGTTCGGGGGCAGATCGCGATGGACACCACGATGCGCGGCACGACGATCGGCGGCGAGGGAAGCCGGCGGCGGCCACCGTCCGGCCCGGGCCGGACCCGCCCCGCCGGACGGCGGGACGGGAGCCGCCCGGCGGGAGGACCGCCCCGGGCCCTGCGGCTGGGCCCCCACCACTGGTTCGCGGAACGCCTGCTGGCGGTCGTCAGCGGCTGCCGCCCGGTCCACTCGCTGCTCGGCCACACCGTCGGCCCGGCGTACCAGCAGCTGGTCGGCCTGGCCGACGAAGGCCCCCTGCGGGACCGGCTCCGCCCCGTCATCCGCCAGTGCGGCCGCTTCACCCCGGGCCCCGGCGTCATCGAGGCCTTCGCCCGCATCGCCACCGGCGACCGGGTGACGGCCATGGCCTTCCGCCTCGAGCAGGGCCAGGACCTCCGCTGGCGCTGCGCGGCCATCGAAATGCACTCCCCCCGCCCATGACCCACCCACACCCCCACCCCCGCCGACACGTCAACTCCCGCCGCCATATCCGGCCCCGCCCGCACATCCCGACTCCGGCGCCATTTCCAGCCCCGCCGGCGTTTGAGGCGCGGGGGTCCGGGGGCAGCGCCCCCGGCAACGGCGCCGCACCCACGCCCACCCCGGAACGGACCGGCACAACGCGACACAACGCGGCCGGGGGCGGACACCACCCCCCGTGTCCGGCCCCGCCCCCCCCCCCGGGGGTCCGGCCCCGGCCGACGGTCAACCCAACCCCAGCGGCGGGGTCACTTCTTGCGGCGACGCCCGCCGGAAGCCTTCTGCGCCTTGCGCCGCTCCGCCCGCGTCATCCCGTCCCCGGAACCATCGGCGTCGGCGTCATTCTCGAAGTCGCCCTCGATCACACCGCCCTCACCGTCCACGGTCGGCGCCGAGAAGTGCAGCCGGTCCGGCCGCTGCGGGGCCTCCAGCCCCTTCGCCCGGATCTCCGGACGGGCCGGCGCCGCGTCCTTCGTCAGCGACGGCGACGGCGACGCGTCCTGCACCAGGACCTCCTCGACCTGCTGCTCGACCTGGACCTCCAGGTTGAACAGGTAGCCGACGGACTCTTCCTTGATGCCGTCCTGCATGGCGTTGAACATGTCGAAGCCCTCGCGCTGGTACTCGACCAGCGGGTCCTTCTGGGCCATCGCCCGCAGACCGATGCCCTCCTGCAGGTAGTCCATCTCGTACAGGTGCTCGCGCCACTTGCGGTCCAGCACCGACAGCACCACGCGCCGCTCCAGCTCGCGCATGATCTCGGAGCCGAGCGTCTTCTCGCGCGCCTCGTACTGCTCGTGGATGTCGTCCTTGACGGACTCCGCGATGAATTCGGCGGTGATGCCCGCGCGGTCGCCCGCGGCCTCCTCCAGCTCGTCCACCGTCACCTTGATCGGGTAGAGCTGCTTGAACGCGCCCCACAGCCGGTCGAGGTCCCACTCCTCGGCGAAGCCCTCTACGGTCTCGGCCGCGATGTACGCGTCGATGGTGTCGTCCATCATGAAGCGCACCTGGTCCTGGAGGTCCTCGCCCTCCAGGACGCGGCGGCGCTCCCGGTAGATGACCTCGCGCTGGCTGTTGAGGACCTCGTCGTACTTCAGGACGTTCTTGCGCGTCTCGAAGTTCTGGGTCTCGACCTGCGACTGGGCCGACGCGATCGCGCGCGTCACCATCTTGTTCTCGATCGGCACGTCGTCCGGCACGTTGGCCATCGCCATGACCCGCTCGACCATCTGCGCCTTGAACAGGCGCATCAGGTCGTCGCCGAGCGACAGGTAGAACCGGGACTCGCCCGGGTCGCCCTGGCGGCCGGAGCGGCCGCGCAGCTGGTTGTCGATGCGGCGCGACTCGTGGCGCTCAGTGCCCAGCACGTACAGGCCGCCGAGGTCCTTGACCTCTTCGAACTCGGCCTTCACGGCCGCCTCGGCCCTGGTGAGCGCCTCGGGGAGGGCGTGCGCCCACTCCTCGATGTGCTCCTCCGGGTCCAGTCCGCGCTGGCGCAGCTCGGCCTCGGCCAGGTCGTCGGGGTTGCCGCCGAGCTTGATGTCGGTACCGCGGCCGGCCATGTTCGTCGCGACCGTGACGGCGCCCCGGCGGCCGGCCTGGGCGACGATGGTCGCCTCCCGGTCGTGCTGCTTGGCGTTCAGCACCTCGTGCGGGACGCCCCGCTTGGAGAGCTGCTGGGAGAGGTACTCGGACTTCTCGACCGACGTCGTACCGACGAGGATCGGCTGGCCCTTCTCGTGCTTCTCCGCGATGTCGTCGACGACCGCCGCGAACTTCGCGACCTCGGTGCGGTAGATCAGGTCCGGCTGGTCCTTGCGGACCATGTCGCGGTTGGTCGGGATCGGGACGACGCCGAGCTTGTAGATCTGCTGGAACTCGGCGGCCTCGGTCATGGCCGTACCGGTCATGCCCGACAGCTTCGAGTACAGGCGGAAGAAGTTCTGCAGGGTGATCGTGGCGAGGGTCTGGTTCTCGTCCTTGATGTCCACCCCTTCCTTCGCCTCGATCGCCTGGTGCATGCCCTCGTTGTAGCGGCGGCCGGCCAGGATGCGGCCGGTGTGCTCGTCGACGATCATGACTTCGCCGTCGATGACGACGTAGTCCTTGTCGGCCTTGAACAGCTCCTTGGCCTTGATCGCGTTGTTCAGGTAGCCGACGAGCGGGGTGTTCACCGACTCGTAGAGGTTCTCGATGCCGAGCCAGTCCTCGACCTTCGCGACACCGGTCTCGTGGATGGCGACGGTGCGCTTCTTCTCGTCGACCTCGTAGTCGCCGGTCTCCTCGATGCCCTTCAGCGGCTGGCCGGGCTCGCCCTTCTTCAGGCGGGTCACCAGCTTCGCGAAGTCGCCGTACCACTTCGTGGCCTGGTCGGCCGGGCCGGAGATGATCAGCGGGGTGCGGGCCTCGTCGACGAGGATCGAGTCGACCTCGTCGACCACGGCGAAGTTGTGGCCGCGCTGGACGAGCTCGTCCTGGGACCACGCCATGTTGTCGCGCAGGTAGTCGAAGCCGAACTCGTTGTTCGTGCCGTAGGTGATGTCACAGCCGTACTGCTCGCGGCGCTGCGCCGGAGACATGTTCGCCAGGATGCAGCCGACGTCGAGACCGAGGAACTTGTGGACCCGGCCCATCATCTCGGAGTCGCGCTCGGCGAGGTAGTCGTTCACCGTGATCAGGTGGACGCCTTCGCCGGACAGGGCGTTCAGGTACGCGGGCAGCGTGCCGACGAGGGTCTTGCCCTCACCGGTCTTCATCTCGGCCACGTAGCCGAGGTGCAGCGCCGCGCCGCCCATCATCTGGACGTCGTAGTGCCGCTGGCCGAGGACGCGCTTGGCCGCCTCACGGACGGTGGCGAAGGCCTCCGGAAGGAGGTCGTCCAGGCTCTCGCCGTCCTGGAAGCGCTGCTTGTACTCGTCCGTGAGCGCCCGCAACTCGGCGTCGGAGAGGTTGACGAAGTCCTCTTCGATGGAGTTGACCTGGTCCGCGATGCGGTGCAGTTTGCGCAGGATCTTGCCTTCGCCTGCACGCATGAGCTTGTTGAAGACGGACACCGAGGTTTGTCTCCTTGCCGGTCGGGCCTGGGCACTGTACGTACACGGGCACGGCAGGTGGGCCCCACCGCAACGGCCATCGTAAGCGAGGACGTGGTCGCGTCGGGAGGTCCGCCGTATCCGCAGGGCACGGGTGCCCGGAATGAGAACGTACGGGGGACGCCCAAGGTGCCGCCCTTCCGCGAAATCCGTTCGCACGGGGCGTCGGCGCGACCCCAGAATCGGTTCATGGAGCCCACCACACTCAGCACCGCCCGCCTCGACCTGCGGCCCTTCGTCCCGGCGGACGAGGACGAGCTGTACGCCGTCGCGCAGGACCCCGGCATCCAGCGCTGGACCATGGTCCCCTCCCCGTACGAGCGGGAGCACGCGCACCGCTTCGTGAACGAGACCGTCCCCGGGGGCTGGCGCGAGGACACGGGCTACAGCTTCGCCGTCCGCCTCGGCCCCGGCGGGCCCCTGGTAGCGGCGGTCGGCGTGCACGTCCGCCCGCCGGACGGGTACGAGATCGGCTACTGGGCGGTCAAGGAGCACCGCGGCCGCGGCTACATGACCGAGGCAGTGGACGCCGTCGCCCGCTGGGCCTTCACCGTGCTGGACGTCCCGCGCCTGGAGTGGCGGGCCGAGGTGGGCAACGCGGGCTCGCTGGCCGTCGCCCGGAAGGCCGGCTTCCGCATGGAGGGCATCCTCCGGGCCGGCCACCTGCACAACGGCACGGCGCGCGACTGCTGGATCGGCTCCCTCCTCCCCCAGGACCTCGGCCTCCCCTCCGCCCTGCCCTACCTCCCCGCACCGGCAGCCGAGCCGGCGGCCCAGGCTCCGGCGTCCTGACTCCACCCGCCCCGCCCACGCGGCACCCCGCCCCGACCCCGCGGCCTCCGTAACCAACTCGCTGTCAGTGGCACCGCCTAGGCTCACCGACCATGACGAGCCTGCCGCCGCCGACCGTGTCCCTCTCCGCCGACGAGGCCCGCCGCATCGCCCTGCGCGCACAGGGCTTCCTCGGGGCGCCCGACCGGCGCGGGGGTGTCCGCGGGGTGCTGCGCCACCTGGGCGCCGTACAGCTGGACACCATCTCTGTGCTGGCCCGCTCGCACGAGCTGATCCCGTACGCGCGCCTCGGCGCGGTGGGCCGCACGGCGGTGGAGTCGGCGTACTGGACGGACCGGCACGCCTTCGAGTACTGGTCGCACGCTGCCTGCATCCTGCCCATCGAGGAATGGCCGCATTTCGCCTTCCGGCGCCGGGCCAACCTGGCGCGCGGCCACCGCTGGCACGTCCTGGCCGACAAGGAGCGCTCGACGAAGGCGGTCCTGGACCGGCTCGCGGTCGAGGGTCCGCTGACCTCCACCGAGCTGGGCGGCGCCAAGAAGGGCGGCGAGTGGTTCGAGTGGTCCGAGACCAAGATCGCGGTGGAGTGGCTGCTCGACACCGGCGATGTGGTGTGCGGCGAGCGGCGCGGCTGGAAGCGCGTGTACGACCTGCCCGAGCGGGCCGTCCCCGACGCGCTGCTCCACGACGACCTGGACGACAGCACGTGCGTGAGTCGGCTCGTCGCCCTGGCCGGGCAGTCGCTGGGCGTCGGCACCCGCGCCGACATCGCGGACTACCACCGCCTCAAGGGCGAGCAGGTGGACGCGGTGATCGCGGACTCCGGACTCGTCCCGGTGGAGGTCGAGGGCTGGGCCAAGGCCGCCTGGGCGGATCCGGCGGCCCTCGCGACGGCCCCCCGGGGCCGCCACCGCACGACGCTGCTGTCCCCGTTCGACTCCCTGGTGTGGGACCGGCCGCGCACGGAGCGGGTCTTCGGCTTCACCCACCGCCTGGAGGCGTACGTCCCCAAGCCGAAGCGGATCCACGGGTACTTCGCGATGCCGCTGCTGGCGGGCGGGCACCTGCGCGGCCGCGTCGACCCGGCCCGGGAGGGCCGCACGCTGGTCGCCCGCCAGCTCTCGCTGCAGACCCCGGCGGCGGCCGGCGCCATGGCCGAGGCCCTGTGGGAGGCGGCCCGGTGGGTGGGGTGCGAGGAGGTCCGCGTCGAGCGCGCGCAGAGCCCCCAGGAAGCGGCGGCCGTCACGGCGGAACTGGCCCTGCGCGCGTAGGCGTTGACGGCGGCGGCCCGGTCGAACCGGTCGAACCCGGGCCGGCCCCCAGCCCTCGACCCCTGGGCCGGTCTAGCGGATTTCGAGGATCTTCTCGCGCATCGCGTAGACGACGGCCTCCATCCTGGAATGCAGCTGCAGCTTCTCCAGGATGTTGCGGACGTGGTTCTTCACGGTGTTCTCGGAGATGAACAGCTCTTTCGCGATGTCCCGGTTGTTCATGCCGGTGGCCACCAGCTTCAGGACTTCCAGCTCCCGGTCCGTCAGCCGGGGCGCCGGCACAAGCCGGCGCTCGTCGGTGCGCTGGATCATCGACTTGAACTCGGTCAGCAGCTTCGACGCCATCGACGGACTGATCTGCGACTGCCCGTCCGCGACCGCCCGGATCGCGGTGGCCACCTCGTCCGTCGAGATCTCCTTCAGGAGGTACCCGGTCGCGCCCGCCTTGATCGCCTCGTAGAGGTCCGCCTCCTCATCGCTGATCGTCAGCATGATGATCTTCGCGGAGGGCGCCACCTCCTTGATGGACGTGCACGCCTCGATCCCGCCGCGCCGCGGCATCCGCACGTCCATCAGCACGATGTCCGGCAGCAGGTCCGCCGCCTTGTCCACGGCCTCCGCGCCGTCCCCGGCCTCGCCGACGACCTGGATGTCCTCCTCCTGCGCGAGGACGATCTCCAGCCCGCGCCGGAAGAGGGCGTGGTCGTCGACCACGAGTACCCGGATGGGCTCCCGGGCCGGCTCCGCCGCGTCCACGACCCGGCGGACCACACCGTCGTCACCGCCCACCGGCCCGAAGCTGTCCGCCATGGTTCCTCCCCCTGCATGTGCTGAGCTGCTGGTCCAACCGGACGGACCATGCCTCCGGTTGACTGCCCGCCATGATTCCATGCCCACGCCACGGCGAGGGGGGACTGTCGGCCACTGCCTGGCGCATACCCGTCATACGGGTGCCCCCGCGGGCCGCTTTCGCGGCCGCGGGGGCACCGAAGGACCGTACTCAGCCGCCGAGTGCTCCGCCGGCGCCCGCGCCGGATTCGTCGGAGCTGGAGGCGCCGTCGGGGTTCAGGTGGATGATGCCGTAGTCGTACGCATGACGTCGGTAGACGACGCTGGGCATCTTGGTTTCGGAGTCGACGAACAGATAGAAGTCGTGACCGACCAACTCCATCTCGTACAGCGCCTGGTCGAGCGACATCGGCGAGGCCGAGTGGGTCTTCTCGCGGACGATGAGCGGGCCTTCGCCCTGCACTTCCAGCGATCCGATCCGGGTGGTCGGAACCGCGTCCGCCTTCTCGTCCGCGACGAGCTCGCCGTTCCCGTTCAGGGTCGCGGCGTTCGGCACCACATCGGCGACCTCCGCTGCCGGGATGCGGCCGCTGCCGCGGCGGGTGTTGCGCTTGTCGTGCTGCTTGCGCAGCCGGGCCTCCAGCTTGTCCTGAGCGAGGTCCAGCGCCGCGTACGGGTCGGCGGCGGCGGCTTCGGCCCTGATCACCGGGCCCCGCGAATGCAGGGTGATCTCCACGCGGTCGGAACGGTCGGCCTGCCGCGGGTTGTGCTCCTTGGACACCTCGACGTCCAAGCTGATCACCTTGGCGTCGAGCTTCTGGATCCGCTCCGGATTCAGCTTCTCGGCCACGTGCTTGCGGAACCGGTCGGGCACCTCGGTCTTGCGGCCCTTGACGACGATGTCCACGCAGAACTCCGTTCCCGGATAGCTACGCCTCGTGGGGCGAAGCGTCTCCCTTTCGCACCAGACTCCGGTGAACACCGGAGCCTCGGACTTGGCGACTTTCACCTCCTCCTCCCCCATCGGCAAGATCTACACCCCACCGACTTCGGAGTCGAGAGACAGCCTCCTGACATGAAGAATTCCGAAACGTGCGATCCGATGCGTGGGGCCCAAGGCTCGCCAGTTCCTCACAACCGAACATATCTCTCTATGGCGGTTGTCGGCACCCGCTACCGGAACGTACCTCCGTTCAGGTGACTGTTCCCTCTTACTACCTGCAACGATGCGCCTTCCCCTCCGGTTCCAAATCTATTCACAAGATTTTTGGTCTGTACGGGTTCCCGACCGCACCGGCCCGAAGGCCCCGGCGGGCGCCGCCACCACCGCCGCCGCCACCCCCGCCACCGCGGCCGCGCCCCGCGCCGGCCCCGCCGTGCGGAGCGCCCGGGCCGCCTCCGCCAGCGTCGCCCCGGTGGTGATCAGGTCGTCCACGAGCACGAGCCGGGCCCCGGCCGTCAGCCGTGCCCCGCCCCGGCACACCGCCAGGGCCCCGTCGAGGTTCTCCCGGCGCTGCCGGGCGCCCAGCCCCGCCTGGTCGGCCACCGCCCGCCGCAGCCGCAGTACGGGCGCCACGCGCGCCGGCACCCCGGCCCGCCGCAGCCGCCCGGCGGCCGCCAGCGCGATCCGGCGCGTCGGGTCGTGCCCCCGCGCACGGACCTGCCGCCGGGTCGACGGGACCGGCACGAGGACCAGCTCCCCCATCCCGGCCCCCACTCCGGCCCCCGCCCCGGCTCCCGGTTCGCCGCAGCCCGCCAGGACCGCCGCCGCGAGGGCTCCGCCGAGCGCGCCGGCCAGCGGCAGCGCCCCGCGCTCCTTGTGGGCCAGCAGGGCCGCCCGTACGCCCCCCTCGTACGCGGCGGCGGCATGCACCACCGGCAGCCCCTCCGGACGCGGAGACGGCCGTACGGGCCCCGCCCCGGCCCCGCTGAGCGCGTCCCCGCAGTCCGGGCACAGCAGCACCCGCACGGCCCCGCAGCCGGCGCAGTCGACCGGCAGGACCAGCCCGGCGAGCTCCCGCCACCATCCCCGCATGCGCTCCACAGTGCCGGGCCGCGGCAGCCCGCCGCCACCCCTGTGGACAACGGCCGGAAGGCCGGCTCAGCGCGCGTGCCTCACGTACTGTCCGCCCCCCTCAGTCCCGGCACACCAGCGCCCGTCCGGCCCGCCCATCTCAGACCCGGGCATACAGGCACCCAGGCGCCCGCCTCAGCCCCGGCACGCAGGCACACAGGCGCCCGGCCGCCCCCCTCAGCCCGGGTACACCGGCGACCGGCCGCCCGCCGCCGCCGTGCGCCACTGCGCCCCCGGCGGCAGCCACACGATGCCGTCCTCCTGCGAGTCCGCCAGCACCGGCTTCGGCTTCGCCTCGTCCTCCGACACGGCCACCGCCACCGCCACCAGTTCGGTGGCCCCGGGCAGGCTCGCCGCGACCATGGAGCCGTCCGCCAGCATGTAGCGGGCCTGGTCGACCCCGCCGCTCTCCCGGCCCACCACCAGCAGCCGGCCCCGCGGCGCCCAGCTCATCGCCGTCACGTCCGCCATCTGCGGGGCGGCCGGGCGCAGCTCGCGCACCGACACCGCCGAGGCCGCCGACGCGTCGGACCGTTCGACCCGCCCCACCCAGAGGTTCTTGCGGCCGTTCTTCTGGACGAGCAGTGCGATCCGCACCCCGTCGGGCGAGGCCTTCAGGGAGGTGATCAGCCCGCCGTCGAGCCCGGACACCTCCACCTTCTGGGGGGCGCCGACCCCGCCGGGCACCCGCCACAGCCCCGGGTTCTGCGGTTCCTGGTCGGCGACCCACAGGTCCCCGGCCGCGTCCCAGCTCGGCGCGGTCAGCAGGTTCGGCTTGGTGCCCCGGCCGATCGGCAGCGGCTGCGGCATCGCCCCGGACCCGACCAGCGGCACCACGTACAGCCCGTGCCCGTCCTCGGAGACCACGGCCGCGCGCCGCTCGTCGTACGTCACCGCCGCCGAGCCGACCTTGAACGCGGGAGTGCCGGACAGCGGGCCCGGCACCTGCTCCGGGCGGTACTGCTGGTCCTCGTTCGTCACGTCGAGGTTCATCCGGACGAGGTGGCTGTCCGCGTCCACGTAGTACTGGTAGACCGGCGTCCGGGGCCGGTTGGCGATGACCGCGGCCGCCACCTCCGTGACCGCGCACTGCGGGGTCTTGCCGTCCGAGCGCAGCACCTCGACCCGTTCCGGCCGCGAGGCCGTCAGGTCCTTGACGGTGTAGAGGAGTTGGGTGGCCATCTTCTGGCACTGCGGCTGCGTGACGTTGTCGGCCTTCCCGTTGAGCGGCACGCGCAGCGTGTTCTGGCCGTCGTACGACAGCGACTTGGTGCCCTCGCGCAGTTCCGTGCCGCTGGGGAAGCTCGACTCGACGACCGGCCCGAGCCACTTGGACGGACCGGCGAGCAGCGACTGCACGGTCTGCGTGGTCGGGTCCATCCGCGAGTCGGGGTCGCTGCGCTGGCGCACGTAGACCGGGTCGGCGACGAGCGTGCCGCCCGCGAAGTAGTACTTGTTCACGGGCATGTAGATGCGCTGGAAGTCGGACTCGCTGAGCACGAGGCTGCTGGGCGGGGTCGCGATCCGCCACTGCTTGTCGACCTGGACGAGCTGGAGGAACTCCTCGTACGATCCGCCGCCGGTCTCCGGCTGGTACGCGCTGCGCTCGTCCACCGTGGCGAGCTTCTTGCCCGTGACCTTCCAGCGGGCCCCGTCGGGCTCCTTCTCGCCCTTGACGGCGAACCGGTCGAGGCCCGAGGAGAGCACGGTGACGGCCGCGCCGGGCTTCCAGCTCTCCGCCGCGTCCTTGGTGAGGTACTTGCGGGCCGTCTCGAGCTGCGGGTCGTCACCGGTCAGCGCTTCCAGGAACCCGTCGACGATGTCGGCGGGACTGGCCCGGTCCGCGGGCGGTACGCCGAACACCCGGACCTGCGAGTCGACACCCTGCGAGGCCCGCACGGGGCGGATCTCGCCGCGGTCCGGCATCGAGGCGCAGCCCGCCAGCAGCAGTACGGCCGTCCCCAGGGCGTACGCCCGCACGGTGCGCCGCCGCCGTCCGCGCCCCGGCGCGCTCCCCGCGCGCGTGCTGGTCGGCTCGGGCTCAGGGTCCATCGGTTCGGTCCTCCTGTGGTGCCTGCTCGGCGGGCCGGGCCACGACCCGGGCCCCGCTGCCCGGCAGGGCCGTCGGGTCGGCGGGTACGGGCAGCGCTCCGGCGACCGCCGACCGCGGAGGTATCGGCGACCGGTCGGGCCCCTCCGGCTGCCGGCGGTCCGCGGCGCTGCCCGCGGCCTCGGCGGCGGCCCGGGCCCGGTTGCCCCGGGAGTCTTCGGGCTCCAGCGGGATCGGCGAGCCCCGCAGCGGCTCGTCGGCGGTGCGCGGCAGGGTCAGGCGGAACTGCGAGCCGCCGCCCGGCTCGCCCCAGGCCTGGAGCCAGCCGCCGTGCAGCCGGGCGTCCTCGACGGCGATGGACAGGCCCAGGCCCGTACCGCCCGTGGTGCGGGCCCGCGCCGGGTCGGCCCGCCAGAAGCGGTTGAAGACGCGGGTGGCCTCGCCGGGCTTGAGCCCGACCCCGTAGTCCCGTACGGCGACGGCGACGGCGCCTCCCGCGGAGGCGAGCCGGACCACCACGTCACGGCCCTCGCCGTGCTCGACCGCGTTGACGACGAGGTTGCGCAGCACCCGCTCCACGCGCCGGGCGTCGGCCTCGGCGATGACGGGCTGGGTGTCGCCGAGGACCCGGATCCGGGTCTTCTTGTGCTCGGCGAGCGGCTCCGCGCCGTCGATGACGCGGCGCACCACGTCCCGCAGGTCGATCGGCTCGGCCTCCAGCGCGGCCGCGCCCGCGTCGAACCGGCTGATCTCCAGCAGGTCGGCGAGGAGCGACTCGAAGCGGTCGAGCTGGCCGGCGAGGAGTTCGGCGGAGCGCGCGGTGATCGGATCGAAGTCGACGCGGGCGTCGTGGATGACGTCGGCGGCCATCCGTACCGTCGTCAGCGGGGTCCGCAGCTCGTGCGAGACGTCCGAGACGAAGCGGCGCTGCATCCGGGACAGCTCCTCCAGCTGCTGGATCTTGTTCTGGAGGTTCTGCGCCATTTTGTTGAAGGCTTCGCCCAGACGGGCGATGTCGTCCTCGCCGGTGACCTTCATCCGCTCCTGGAGCCGCCCCGCGGACAGCCGCTCGGCGATCCCGGCGGCCATCCGCACGGGCGTCACGATCTGCCGCACGACGAGCCAGGCGATGGCGCTGAGCAGCACGACGACGAACAGGCCGGCGGTGGCGATGGTGCTCTTGACCAGGTTGAGGGACTCCTCCTCCTGGGTGAGCGGGAAGAGGTAGTACAGGTCGTACGGATCGCCCTTGACGTCGGTGAGGCGCTTGCCCACGACCAGCGCGGGCCCGGGCGCCTTGCCGCCGGCCCCGGCGGTGTACCGGATCTCGGAGAAGGTCTTGAAGGTCCCGGTGCCGTCGTTGACCTCCCGGCGCAGCGCCAGCGGGACGCTCGCGGTCGGGTCCACGTTGCCGGAGGCACGGGCTCCGCGGACGCCCTGGGCGCCCGGCTGGGCCTCGTCCCCGGTGCCCGCGCCGAGCGCGACGACCTCGAAGGCGGTCTGGCCACCACTGGCCAGCTGCTTGACCAGCGAGTTCATCCAGGTACTGGCGTCCATGCCGCCACGGCTGTCGGCGGCGTCGGGCCCGTCGACCGTCGCGGGGGCGTTGGCCTTCTCCTGTGCGACCGCGAACCCGCCCGCGGCCTGGCTCTGCGCGGCCTCCTCCTTGGCGTCGAGGAGGCCCTTGCTGACCTGGGCGATGACGACGAAGCCGAGCGCCAGGACCACGGAGAGCGACATCAGCAGGGTGGCCGCGACCACCCTGAGCTGGATGTTGCGCCGCCACAGCCGGACAGCCGGAAGCACCGGCCGGCGTACGAGGCGTACGCACAGCCGCAGCAGGGGGCCGCCCGGCGCTCCGTCCTGGAGCAGCCGGCCTCCCCGCAGGGGCCCCCTGCGGGAGCCGCTGCGGGTCTTGCCGGGCTGCACGTCAGCTCGGTCCGGCCTTGTAGCCGACACCGCGGACCGTCACGACGATCTCGGGGCGCTCCGGGTCCTTCTCGACCTTGGAGCGCAGCCGCTGCACGTGCACGTTCACCAGGCGGGTGTCCGCGGCGTGCCGGTACCCCCAGACCTGCTCCAGCAGCACCTCGCGGGTGAAGACCTGCCAGGGCTTGCGGGCGAGCGCGACCAGCAGGTCGAACTCCAGCGGGGTCAGGGCGATCGAGGCGCCTTCCCGCTTGACCGAGTGCCCGGCCACGTCGATGACCAGGTCACCGATGGCCAGCTGCTCCGGCGCGGGCTCTTCCGACCTGCGCAGGCGGGCCCGGATGCGTGCCACCAGCTCCTTCGGTTTGAACGGCTTCACGATGTAGTCGTCGGCCCCGGACTCCAGGCCCACGACCACGTCCACCGTGTCGCTCTTGGCGGTGAGCATGACGATCGGCACGCCGGACTCGGCCCGGATCAGCCTGCACACCTCTATGCCGTCCCGTCCGGGCAGCATGAGGTCCAGCAGCACGAGGTCCGGCTTCGCCTCCCGGAAGGCAGCAAGTGCCTTGTCACCGTCCGCTACGAACGACGGCTCAAAACCTTCTCCACGCAGCACAATGCCGAGCATCTCGGCCAGCGCGGTGTCGTCGTCGACGACAAGGACGCGTCCCTTCATGGTTGACATCATCCCATTAGCTAATCGTTACCAGGCGGTGAGCTGTCCCACAGCCAAAAGGGCTGGAAATCGCCCCTCGAACCTGCGTGGGGATCAGCTCGACCAGTCTGCCCCGGATCCGGGTGACAATTGAAGGTACGGGCTGCCGGAGATCCGGGGGGACGGCTGGTCCGTTCGGTGGTCCCACGTGGCACGATGGCAGCGACCAGCGCCCCCGCCCCAGCAGGTGCACGTGAAGGAGCGACGATGAACGACTCTCCGGGCTGGGCTACGCCCGGATCCTCCCCGTCCGACCCGTCTGACGGCGAGCGGCAGGGCGCACCCGCCGGCCAGCCGGCCACGGGCGACCCGAAGTGGTCCGCCCAGCAGCCGCCGCCCGGCCAGTGGTCGAGCCCGGCCGCAGGGCAGGGCGCCCCGCAGGCGCCGCCCCAGCAGCAGCCGCAGCAGCCGGGCCAGGGCTGGGGATCGTACGGCCAGCAGCAGGGCGGCCCGTACGGCGGCCAGTACGGCTACCCCGGCGGCCCCGGCCCGTGGGGCAAGCCCCCGGCCGCGAAGCCCGGCGTGATCCCGCTGCGCCCGCTCGGCCTCGGCGAGATCCTCGACGGCGCGGTCACCACCATGCGGTCCCACTGGCGCTCGGTCCTGCCGATCACGCTGGTCGTGGCCACCGTCGTCCAGGTCATCAGCCTGCTCATACAGAAGCTCCTGCTGGCGGACCTCGTGGTCTCCACGAGCGGGACCCCGACTCCGGAAGAGCTGGTCAGCAGCCTCGGCAGCGGCCTGTCGGCGACGGTGGCCACCACCTTCATCGACTTCCTGGGGACCGTCGTGGTCACCGCGATGCTCACGATGATCTTCAGCCGCGCGGTCCTCGGCCACGGCTCGACGGTCTCCGAAGCCTGGCGCGACGCCCGCCCCCAGCTCCTGCGCCTCATCGGGCTGACGCTGCTGCTGGGCATCGGCCTGGTCGTACTCGCCCTCGTACTGGTCCTGCCCGCCTTCCTGCTCGACAGCTACGGCCTGGCCTTCCTCGGCTTGCTCGTCTGGGGTGTGGGCTTCGCCTGGCTGTGGATCGTCTTCAGCCTGGCCTCGCCCGCCCTGATGCTGGAAAAGAGCGGCATCTTCACGGCGTTCGGCCGCTCCTGGAAGCTCGTGAAGGGCTCCTGGTGGCGCATCTTCGGCATCACCCTGCTCACCTTCCTGATCGTCCTCATCGTCAGGACGATCATCGTGATGCCGCTGACGATCATCGGCATCCTCGTCTCCGGCACCGGCATGGCGGGGCTGATGGACGGCAGCGCCGCCTACTCCTGGGGCGCACTCGTCTTCGCGGCCATCGGCCTGATCATCGCCCAGACGATCACCATGCCGATGCAGTCCGGCGTCACCGTCCTCCTGTACGTGGACCAGCGCATCCGGCGCGAGGCCCTCGACCTGGAGCTCGCCCGGGCCGCCGGCGTCGAGAACTACGGCAGCGGCGCCACCGGAGGCTGATCCACCCATGATGAGTACGGGGGGCCTCATCAGCCACGCAGCGCCGCTCCTGACGGGCGCGGAGACACCACCGGTGACGACACCGCGCGAGGCCGCCCGGGAGGCGGCCGCGCGCGAGCTGTCCAAGCCGCAGTACCACGAGAACGACCCGAGCCTCCTGGACCGCGCCCTGGCCAAGGCACTGCGGTGGATCTCCGACCTGCTCGACACCGCCGCCGGGGCCGCCCCGGGCGGCGGTGTCGGCCTCGTCGTGATCGCTCTGACCGTCGTCCTGGCCGTCGCCGCCCTGTGGTGGCGCCTCGGCTCGCCCCGCCGTGCCGCCGGGGGCCCCGGCACCCTCTTCCACGACGGCATCCGCAGCGCCGCCGACCATCGCACGGCCGCCGAGGCCCACGCCGCCGCCGCCCGCTGGAACGAAGCCGTCCAGGAGCGGATGCGCGCCCTCGTGCGTTCCCTGGAGGAACGCACCCTCCTCGACCCGCGCCCCGGCCGCACGGCCGACGAGGCCGCCGCCGAGGCCGCCGTCTCCCTCCCCGGTCACGCCGGGGAACTGCGCGCCGCGGCCCGCGCCTTCGACGACGTCACCTACGGCGGCCGCACCGCCGACGCCGACGCGTACGCCCGCCTGCGCGCCCTCGACCTCACCCTGGACCGCGCCAAGCCGCTCCTGACGGGACCCACCGCATGACCGGCCCCCAGCCCCCCGCCGCCGACCCGAAGGACCCCGCAGCCACCCCCGGCACCCCGGCAACCACCCCCGGGCGGAACGACCC
Organism: Streptomyces antarcticus; assembly: GCF_026627255.1. GTDB lineage: Bacteria > Actinomycetota > Actinomycetes > Streptomycetales > Streptomycetaceae > Streptomyces > Streptomyces antarcticus. The sequence continues at coordinate 22,687 of NZ_JAPNLM010000053.1, forward strand.
TGCCGCGGCGGACACCGACCCAAGAGGCCCGGCGTCCGCCCCCGGGGCAACCACCCCCGCCGCAGGCGCCCCGGCCGGAACCGCCCCCGAAGCGGCAGCTTCCACGGGCGGAGCCGCGAGCCCCGGGACCACACGCCCCGCATCCGGCCCCGCCGCCCCGGCCCCCTGGGCCACGACCACCCCGGCGGCGGCGACGGCAGTCGCCCCCGCGCCCGGCGCGGACGGCGGCCCGCCCCCCGGCGCGCCCACGGCCGTGGTCCCCCGGCTGCCGCAGCGCAAGCGCGTACGCAACGTCCTCATCGTCCTCGCCGTGCTCCTCGCCGGAGCCGTCGCCACGGCCGCCCTCAACTCCGGCAGCCGGCACGGCCACCTCGACCCCCGCTCCGCCGACCCCTCCGGCAGCCGCGCCGTCGCCGAGCTCCTCAAGGAGCGCGGCGTGACCACCCGCGTCGTCACCACCGCCCGCGACGCGGCCGCCGCGGCCGGCCCCGGCACGACCCTCCTGGTCACCGACCCGGACCCGCTCGGCACCGCCCAGCGCAGCGCCCTCCGTTCGGCCGCGGACCTCTCCGGCGGCCGCACCGTCCTCCTCGCCCCGTCGGGTCCGAGCCTCCCCCTCCTGGCCCCCGGAGTCCGCTCCCAGGGCAGCGCCCACCCCGACGTCCTGGCCCCGCAGTGCACCCTGCCGGCGGCCATCTCCGCGGGACGCGCCACGACCGGATCCGGGGAGCGCTACACCGCCCTGCCCGGGGCCACCGCCTGCTACCCCAGCGGCGGCCACCCCACCCTCCTCATCGTCCCCGCCGGCCGGACCGGCGGCGAGACCGTCCTCCTCGGCTCCGAGACCCCCCTGCTGAACGACAGCCTCGCGAAGGAGGGCAACGCCTCCCTCGCCCTCCAACTCCTCGGCTCCCGCCCGGAACTCGTCTGGTACATGCCGTCCCCCGCGGACAGCGACCCGGGCGACGGCCCCGACGCCGGGGAGAAGAGCCTCTTCGACCTCATCCCGGCCGGATGGTCCTGGGCCCTGCTCCAGCTCTTCGTCGCCGGCGCCCTCGCCGCCCTCTGGCGCGCCCGCCGCCTCGGCCCGCTCGTCACCGAACGGCTGCCCGTCGTGATCCGCGCCTCCGAGGCCACCGAGGGCCGCGCCCGCCTCTACCGCAAGGCCGGCGCCCGCGACCGTGCCGCCACCGTGCTGCGCACCGCCACCCGCGAACGCCTGGCCGCGCTGGTCGGCGTACCGCCCACCCGGGCCCACGACCCCGCGTCCCTCGTCCCCGCCGTCTCCGCCCGCCTCACCGGCAAGGCGGCGTCCGGCGACGTGACCGCCCTCCTCTTCGGCACCACCCCCTCCGACGACGCGGCCCTCGTCGCGCTCGCCGACCACCTCGACGCCCTCGAAAGAGAGGTCCGCACGTCATGACGTACCCGGCCACCGAGTCCCCGGCCCCGACCGCGGACAGCGCCCGCGCTTCCCTCGAAGCGCTCCGCACCGAGATCGGCAAGGCCGTGGTCGGGCAGGACTCCGCCGTCACCGGTCTCGTCGTCGCCCTCCTGTGCCGCGGCCATGTCCTCCTCGAAGGCGTCCCCGGCGTAGCGAAGACCCTCCTCGTACGGGCCCTCGCCGCGTCCCTCGAACTCGACACCAAGCGCGTCCAGTTCACACCGGACCTGATGCCGAGCGACGTCACCGGCTCCCTCGTCTACGACGCCCGCACCGCCGAGTTCTCCTTCCAGAACGGCCCGGTCTTCACCAACCTCCTCCTCGCGGACGAGATCAACCGGACGCCCCCCAAGACCCAGTCCTCGCTCCTCGAGGCGATGGAGGAACGCCAGGTCACGGTCGACGGCACCCCGCGCGCCCTCCCGGAGCCCTTCCTCGTCGCCGCCACCATGAACCCGGTGGAGTACGAGGGCACCTACCCCCTCCCGGAAGCCCAGCTGGACCGCTTCCTCCTCAAGCTGACCGTGCCCCTCCCCTCCCGCGAGGACGAGATCGGCGTACTGACCCGGCACGCCGCCGGCTTCGACCCTCGCGACCTGGCCGCCGCGGGCCTGCGCCGGGTCGCCGGCGCGAAGGAACTCGACACCGCCCGCGAGGCCGTCGCCCGCGTCACGATCTCCCCCGAGATCACCGCGTACGTCGTCGACGTGTGCCGCGCCACCCGCGAATCCCCGTCGCTGACCCTCGGTGTCTCCCCCCGCGGCGCGACCGCCCTGCTGGCCACCGCCCGCGCATGGGCGTGGCTCACCGGCCGCGACTACGTCACCCCCGACGACGTCAAGGCCCTCGCCCTGCCCACCCTGCGCCACCGCGTCCAGCTGCGCCCGGAAGCGGAGATGGAGGGGGTCACGGCCGACGCCGTCATCACGGCGATCCTCTCCCACGTCCCCGTCCCGCGCTGATGGCCCTCACCGGACGCGCCGCCCTGCTGGCGGCCCTCGGCAGCATCCCCGTCGGCATCCTCGAACCGAGCTGGACGGGGATGCTCGCGGTGAACGGACCCCTCGCGCTGGCCTGCGCGGTGGACTGCGCCCTGGCGGCTCCGGTCCGCACACTCGCCCTGACCCGCTCCGGGGACACCTCGGTACGCCTGGGCGAGGCGGCGGACGTCCACCTCACCCTCACCAACCCCAGCGGCCGCAAACTCCGGGCCCGCGTACGCGACGCCTGGCCCCCGAGCAGCTGGCTCCCCGGCACCGCACAGGCCGCCTCCCGCCACACGGTGGTGGTCCCGGCCGGCGAACGCCGCCGCCTGACCACCCGCCTGCTCCCCACCCGCCGCGGCGACCGCCGGTCCGACCGCGTCACGATCCGCTCCTACGGACCACTGGGCCTGCTCTCCCGCCAGGGCACCCACGTCCTCCCCTGGACGGTCCGGGTCCTCCCCCCGTTCACGAGCCGCAAGCACCTCCCCTCCCGCCTCGCGCGCCTGCGCGAACTGGACGGCCGTACGAGCGTGCTGACCCGCGGCGAGGGCACCGAGTTCGACAGCCTGCGCGACTACGTCCCGGGCGACGACACCCGCTCGATCGACTGGCGTGCCACGGCCCGCCAGAACAAGGTGGCCGTCCGCACCTGGCGCCCCGAACGGGACCGCCACATCCTCATCTGCCTGGACACCGGCCGCACCTCGGCGGGCCGCGTCGGCGACGCCCCCCGCCTGGACTCGGCGATGGACGCGGCCCTGCTGCTCGCCGCCCTCGCCACCCGCGCCGGCGACCGTGTGGACCTCCTGGCCCACGACCGCCGGATCCGCGCCCAGGTCCAGGGCCGCGCCGCGGCCGACACCCTGCCCGCCTTCGTGAACGCGATGGCCCCCCTCGAACCGGAACTGGTCGAGACGGACTCCCGCAACCTGGTCTCCACCATCCTCCGCAGCGCCCCGCGCCGCTCCCTCGTCGTGCTCCTGACCAGCCTGGACGCCGCCCCGATCGAAGAGGGCCTGCTCCCGCTCCTCCCGCGCCTGACCCAGCGGCACACGGTGCTGCTGGCCTCGGTCGCCGACCCGCACGTCGCCGACATGACGAAGGCGCGCGGCGATGTGGACGCGGTCTACGAGGCGGCGGCCGGCACGCAGTCCCAGGCCCAGCGGCGCCGCACGGCGGACCAGCTGACCCGCCACGGCGTCCACGTGGTCGACGCCACCCCGGACACCTTGGCCCCGTCCCTGGCCGACGCCTACCTCTCCCTCAAAGCCGCCGGCCGCCTCTAGCCCGTCCGCACAACACGATGGGCCCCGAAACACCTCGGGGCCCATTGCCACGTACACCCAAAACCGGTCCGGAACGCAGAAAAGCCCCGCACCATAAGGTGCGGGGCTTTCCCACAATAATTGTTCGGCGGCGTCCTACTCTCCCACAGGGTCCCCCCTGCAGTACCATCGGCGCTGAAAGGCTTAGCTTCCGGG
>NZ_JAPNLM010000054.1 GCF_026627255.1 Streptomyces antarcticus
ATCCCGTCCGTACGGGATGCCCGGCGCGGCGGAGGCGGGACCTCGAACGAGCCCCGCCCCGCCCCGCCCCGCCCCGCCCTGCCCTGCCCTGCCCTGCCCCGCCCTGCCCTGCCCTGCCCTGCCCTGCCCTGCCCTGCCCTGCCCTGCCCTGCCCTGCCGGACAGCTGCTACAGCACGCCGGTCCTGCCGGCGACGTACAGGCCGATGAGCCCTGCCACGCAGGCCACGACCAGCCAGGAGACGAGGCCGGTGTGCCGGCCGCGCCCGCCCCCTGACCGGCGGGGCCGCCGGTCGCGCCGCGCGGCCGGGCGGGACGGGCCGGGCGCGGTCTCCGCCAGCAGCCTGCGGCAGACCGCCGCGAGTGCGGTCGTGCCGGCGGAAAGGCTGGCGACCGCCTCGGTGCGGGCCGGTGCGGTCGTACCGCCGTCCAGTATCCGGCCGGCCCGCAGGAGCACCTCGTCGCGCCCGGCGCCGGTGGACAGGCTGATCCACCGCTCGACGTGCTCCCCCCGGATGACGACGCACCCCGTACGGTCGCGGTAGACGGTGTGCTCCCGCCACAACACGTCCGCCAACTCGTCTGCGGTCTCCCGCAGTTTCGCGTTCATCCAAGCCCCCGCTTCACTTCGATTCAAACAAGCACGGGACTCTATCCCCGGTCCCCCGCCGTGCCGAAGGCGGGGTCAATCGGGGCGGGGCACCACGGGCCGGAGGGCCGGGAGGCGGGGGGCCGGGGGCCGGGGGCCGGGGGCCGGGGGATGTTCCGCCTTCGCGTACTACCTGGGGTGGATGCCGCAGACGCTACGCAGGGGTGACGCCGGTGACGGCGGGCGAGGTCTAGCGTGGCGGGTATGGGAGAGCAGCGTGAGCGCCTCGGATCTCCGTGGCGGCGATGGGTGGAGCGGACCGGGCGGGGCCCGGCCTGGCGCTCGGCGCTGTTCGTCGCCGTCCTGGCGCAGCTCGGGGCGGGGTGGGCGGGGCAGGCACAGACCGGCCGGGTCACGCTGGACTGGTTCGGCCGGCTCCTGCTGCTGCTCGGGCCCGCGCTGCTCGTCCTGCGCCACCGGTACCCGGTGGCCGTGGCCTTCGGCGTCTGCGCCGTCACCCTGACCTACCTCGGAGCGGGGTTCCCCTACGGTCCCGAGTTCCTCAGTCTCGGCGTGGCCTGCTTCGCGGCCGTCGTCGCCGGACACCGGTGGGCGGCCTGGGGCGCCGTCGGGCTGGTCTGTGCCGGGCACCTGCTGATCGGGCACTGGCTCTACCGGTGGCTTCCGCCCCCCGGCGACGGCCCGGCATCCTGGACCCGGGACGTGGGCGCCGTCGCGTGGATCCTCGCCGTCCTCGCGGTGTTCGAGCTGGTGCGCGTACGGCGGGAGCAGTGGTCGCACGAGCGGGCCGCGCGTGTGGCGGCCGAGCGGATGCGGGTTGACGAGGCGCGGCTGCGCATCGCCCGGGAGCTGCACGACGTCCTGGCCCACAGCATCTCGGTGATCAACGTGCAGGCCGGGGTGGGGTTGGCCCTCCTCGACACCGATCCCGAACAGGCCCGTACGGCCCTGACCACCATCAAGGAGGCCGGCAAGGAGGCACTGGGCGAGGTCCGGCTGGTCCTCGACACCTTGCGCGACCCGGGCGAGGCGCCGCGGGCGCCCGCCCCCGGGCTCGACCGGATCCCCGAGCTCGTCGAACAGGCCGCGGCGGCCGGGCTCGCCGTGGAGGTGACGGCCGAGGGGACGGCCCGGACCCTGCCACCGGGCGTGGACCTCGCCGCGTTCCGCATCGTCCAGGAGGCGCTGACCAACGTCGTACGGCATTCGGGCGCACGTTCCGCGTGCGTCCGCCTGGCCTGGCGGTCGCGTGCGCTGGCCGTGCGGGTGGAGGACGACGGCCCGTCCTCGGGCGGTCCCGCGGAAGGTTCCCCGGACGGCGGTGGCAACGGCCTGGTCGGCATGCGCGAACGGGTGACGGCCCTCGGCGGCACCCTGGAGACGGGCCCGCGGCCGGGGGGCGGGTACGCGGTGTCCGTGACACTGCCGCTGGAGGCCGTCATACCCCGGGAGGACCAGTGGCCCCCGGCCTGACGACGCGGTCCGCCGCGGCGGCGCCCGCCAGGCCCCGAACCGGTACACGGCGGACAACCGCGAACCCGCCCCCGCGGACCAAGGCGCCGGGGGCCGTGGGCCGGGGCCGCTGACTCTCCGGACCGCGCGGCGGCTCAGGCAGGGCGGGCCACGGACCGGGCGATTGCGGACGCGGGGACGCGGAAGGTCGCGGGGTCGGGGTAGGTGGCCCTCTCCGCGCGGACGACTTCCTCGACCGCCTCCCGGAACTCGGGATCGAAGAGGTCCACGGTCAGCAGGAGCCGCAGCCCCCGTACAGTCGGTTCGAGCAGCGGGCGGGCCATGCGGGAGCCGCCGACGGAGACGCCGGTGAATCCCTTGCGGACCGCCTCGATCCGGCCGCCCACCGGGTCCTCGAGACCGGCCGCCGCGTACCCGACGATCAGCGCGAGATCCGCGAGGTGCCTGCGCGCACCGCGGGCCATCTCCTCGGCGCCCTGGAGCGTCTGGACCGGGCCGCCCGCCACCTTGAAGTCGTCTCCGGTCCGCTTGGGACCGCGCGCCCCGTACACGGCGAGGGCGTCCTCGAAGAGCCGACCCGCCTCGTCGACGGCCTTCATCGCCGCCACCAGTTCATCGATGCCGATCTCGCGCTCCACGCTGCCTCCTGGTCCGGAACTGTGCTGCACCGACCGTAGGAGGCAAAGGGTCCGGTATGGAACACCTTTGCGGTAGCCAGATCATGCTGTTTTCGGCCAGAGCCTGAGACCGGACCGTTCACCGTGCGCGAGCGCGCCCGGAACGGGGACGCCGTCGCCCGACGGCCGTCGCGCGTCGCGGGCGGCGCGGAAGCCCGCGCGGCGTACGGATGACCCCTTCGCCCTCGCATCGCGCTGACCACCGTGGACGCCCCGAGGGCCCGTTCGTTCGGCTCCGGAGCCGCCGGAGCGGCGGCGTGGGCGCCGAGCGGCGGCGCGTCCCCGCCCGCGCCCCGGGCCGTCGGACGACCAAGATCACGGAAAGCGGGTTTCGGCCACCTCTCGGGCCCGGTGGGCAGCGCCGTGCCGCGGAGCCGCGCCGCGGAGCCGCGCCGGATGTCCCGGCCGCTGGGCCGCCCCCGCCCCCCGCCGCGCCCGCCGTCGCCGTCACCTACGCGGGAACCGTGGCGCTCAGCAACTGTTCCGGTTCCGTCGTCCGCGCGCCCGCCTCCCAGCCGAACGACCCCGCGCTGGTGTTGTCCAACGGGCACTGTCTGGAGGCCGGCTTCCCGGCGGCCGGCGAGGTCGTCAAGGACCGTCCCTCCACCCGCTCGTTCTCCCTGCTCAACGCGTCGGGCTCCGAGGTCGTCACCCTGCGGGCGAGCAAGATCTCGTACGCGACGATGACCGACACGGACCTGTCGCAGCGGCGAGGTCGTCGCCGTGAACAACACGGGCAACGAGAACGGCGGCCGCCGCACCGACAACAACCCGTGTGAGGTGGACGAGAGCGGAAGGGTGACGGTCCGCAGAGGCATCAACTACGCGCAGCAGACGTACACCGTCGTCCCGTGCACAGGCCCCGGCAACGTGATCGACCTGAACCGCCCCGGCTGCGTCCTGCCGAGGCCGTAGCGTTCCCGCGCCGCCCCGCGCGTCACCCCGCGGGGCGACGCGCGGTCCACGGAAGCCGCCAAAAGCCGCCGGGAACCGTCCAGAACCTCCGGGAACGGTCAGGACCCGGCGGCAAGGACCAGACCGGCCGCGTAGTGCGGGCAGGCCCTGCTGTGCCAGGTCACCGTGAACCGCCCCTCCGCGGCCGGACCCGAAACGGCTCCGGCGCGGGGCGCGGACGTGGATACTCGGGGGATGGCCGAGACCACCGTCACCCCGCACGCCGCCCTCCCCCCACGCGCCGGCGCCACCGGCCGTCCGGGCTCCCGGGCGGCGTGAGGCGCGTGGAACTGCACATCGACCACCGCTGGCTGCTGGAGCGTCAGGAGGCCCTCTTCAAGGACGTGGAGGTCGCCGACCACTCCGCGCTCGTCGCGGCCGTCGCCCGGCACCGGGTGAACACCCCCAGCCTGCACGTGGACGACCCCGACGCCTACTGGCGGGCGGCGGCGCTCCTGGAGGCGATCGTCCTGCTGCGGCCACTCCCCGACCACAACGAGTACTTCGCGTACGGGGTGGCCGTCGCCTACGTCGACGCCTCGGGCGGCGGGACGGTCGACGCCCCGTACGAGCAGTGGCGCGAGCTCGTCACCGACATCCGGCTGCTGCGCGTGAGCGTCTTCGACGTGGCGGACCGCCTGCGCTCCTGGCGGACGTGAGCCGCGCGTGAGCCGGTCGGGGGGACGACCCGAAGTGCGCCCCGGGGGACGATCTGTGGTCCGCCGGGGTCCGCACCCGGATCCCGCCCGGGCCGCCGGGCTCCCGGACGGATCCCGCCCGGGCGGCGGGATCCGGGAGGCGCCACGGGATCCGTCAGCGCTTGGGCCGCGCGGCCCTCAGTGCCTCGTCGACGAGGCGGACGCCGCGGGCGAGGCGGCTGAGCTGCTCGAGCTCCACCGCGTACATCCTGATGGTGTTCTCGATGACGGACTCGGCCACGCCCAGCGTGGGCAGCTCGGCCCGGCTGGTCTGGAGCGCCACGCGGACCGCGCGTATCTCGTGCTGGAGCTGGAGCTGCACGTGCCGGACGAGGATCGCGTGGTGGCGGTTCAGCGTCAGGTAGCTGCCGTAGCGGGCCGGGAGGAGGTCCCTGAGCCAGCGGGATGCCGTGCGTTCCCAGTCGTGGGTCCCGGGGGCCTTGACCTGCAGGGGCCAGTCCGGGCTGCGCGTGATGGTGGCGGTCTGGGGCATTCTCGTCACTTCCGAGGGGTGTCGAACTCTGATCGAGACGTGCGGGGTGGGACGTACGGGTGGGCGGCCTCGGCCCAGGGGTTGACCGAGGCCGCCGGGGCGCTCGGCGGGATCCGTAAGCCTGGACTCGGCACCCGGGGCCGCGACCTGAGGAGGTTCGTCGTGCCGGGTGTCTCTTCAGGAGGGCGTGGGGACGCCTTCCTTGGCATCTGGTGGATCCGGAGCGCCGCCGCCAGTAAACATATATACCGTCGAGTAAGCAAGCGTATGAAAAATTTCATGCACCGGTAGGTTTGAATATTCCCGGTGGTCAGATAGCCGTGACCGGCTGCTACAGGAAGAATCCGTGCTGGTCGGCGACCTGCTCGTAGCTTTCGAGGCGTGCCTGCGTGCGCTCCGGGTCGGCGTCGGCCATGGCCTGGAGCAGGGCCGCCGAAAGCATCCCGGGCGCCGCGTACGAGTCGAACACCAGGCGCGATCCGGTCCCCGCGGTCAGCGACACGTCCGCTTCATCCACCAGGGGCCCCAGCGTGGGGTCCGTGATCAGCACCACGCGCAGCCCCGTGCTGCGGGCCGCCCGGATCGCGGCCAGGGTCTCCTTGGCGTGCCGCGGCATGGCGAAGGCCAGGACCCAGGTCCCGCCGGCCGCCCGGGACTGGAGGAGGGCGTCGAAGGCGACGCTGCCGCCGCGGGTCACCAGCCGTACGTCGGGGTGGATGCGCCGGGCCGCGTACGCGAAGTACTCCGCCAGGGAGACCGAGATCCGCAGCCCGAGCACGGTCAGCGGCACCGAGGCCGCCAGTTCGCGGCCGATGTCGAGGACCTGGTTGGTGTCGGCGAGCAGCCGGCGCACGTTCTCCAGGTTCTCGATCTCGGCGTCGACGGCCGCCTGGAGCTCGTTGCGGCGGATCTGCTCGCGGAGGTCCGGGGACCCGGCCACCGCGCTCAGCGCGATCGGCTGGAGCACGTCCCGCAGGGCGGGGTAGCCGCTGAACCCGAGGGACGCGGCGAAGCGGGTCACCGAGGGCTGGCTGACGCCGACCCGCTCGGCGAGCTCGGTGATCGACAGGAACGCGGCCTCGGTGAGGTGGTCGATCAGGTACTGCGCGATCCGGCGCTGCCCCGGGGAGAGCCGGTGGCCGTCGAAGAGCGCGAGGAGCCGGTCCGCGGGGGGCTTCCCCCGCTCCGGTCCCGGCGGCTGCCGGCCGCTCGGCGTGATCGCGGCCGCCTGTGCGCGTGCCTGCTGCCCCGATGACACCGGCGGGCCTCCTTCTCATGTCACTCGCGTTCAAACATAGCTCACGCCCTGTGGTCGCCGACGCGCCGGACGGCCCCGTACGGGCGCCGGCGGCCGCCCCGGCTCCGGTTGCCGCCCGGCTCCGCGGACCGGCCGGGCCACCACGCGCGGCGGGACCCGCACACGAGGGTGTGCGGGTCCCGTCCGTACCGCTCGGTTCACTTCGCGGCGGTGTTCTCCCAGCGGTAGAACTCGTGGGCCATGGCGTCCTTCGGGCTGCGCCACGTGTCCGGGTTGTGCGGGCTGATGTAGGCGGTGAGCCGGTCGCTGAGGTCCCGGAACTCCGGGTGTTCGGTGACCTGCGCGATGGCCGGGCCGGGCGGCCGCTCGGACTCGATCAGGTGCAGGTACACGTCGCCGAACTGGAACAGGCTGCGGCGCGAGACCCCGACCAGGTGCGGGAGCTCCCCCGCGTCCGAGCCGGAGAACAGCTCGGCGATGTCGGGGGCCGATCCCGGCGCCATGCGGGCGACGATGAGAGCGCGGTGCATCCGGTGGGTTGCCTTTCGCTTCAGGGGCCGATCACAGCGGACGGATCACCGGCGGCTGACGGCGGGAACACCGGCCTCGCTCGCGCGCTGCTCGATCTTGTCCCGGATGAGTGCCATCTGGACCTTGGAGTTGCGGTTGATGTTGTCGGTCATCCACGCGTCGTCGACAGGGGCCTCCGGCTTCATCGCGAAGTCCTGGGTCCACTTCATCCGGGTGCCGCCGCCGGGCACCTCGTCGTACTGCCAGTGGATGTCCATGTGCGCGAAGGGGCCGGTCTCGACCCGGCGGGCGCGCACGCTGCGGGCGGCGCGGTCGACGGTGCGCTCCGAGACCCAGCTCCACACGGTGCCGTTCTCGTCGGGGTGCATCGTGAGGCGGAACCGGGTGGTGTCCCCCTCCTCTTCGAGGATCTCCAGCGCGGCGTACTCGCTGAACAGCTGCGGCCAGCCGGGGAGGTCGTTGGTCACCTCCCACACCAGGTCGAGGGGCGCGTTGACGGTGATCTCGTTCTCGGTGTGTGCCATCTCAGGCTCCTGTCATGAGGCTGTTGTTGACGAGGTCGAGGAACTCGCCGGGGGTCTTGCAGCGGTCGGCGTCGGTGGGCAGCGCCCGTCCGCGCCGGTTCTCCAGCTCGCCGACGATCCCGAGCAGGCCCAGCGAGTCCAGGCCGTACGAGTCGAAGGCCGAATCGGGGCGGGTCGCCATCTCGGTGGGGTCGACGGTGATGCCGGCGGTCTTCATCAGGACCGCCAGCTCCTCCATGGTCAGTCGGTCGGACATGGTGGCGTCTCTCTTCCTGTGAGGGGACTGCTGGCTCGCTACGCGGGCGCCGAGGGGCCCTTGCGCACGACGAGCGCGGAGTTCGAGCCCATCCGGCCGCGGCTGAGGATGAGCGCGGTCCGCAGCTCCGCGGGGCGGGCGCCGCCGGTCACCACGTCGAGGTCGTGGCACACGTCGAAGACGTTCGGGGTCGGGGGGACCACGCCGTGCTCCAGTGCCAGGACCGCCGCGGCGGTGTCCAGGGCGGGCGCCGCGCAGTACGCCCTGCCCGTACCGCTCTTGGGCGCTGTGACGGGCACCCTGCGGCCGTGTCCGCCGAGGGCGTCGGCGAGGGCCGCCGCCTCGGCCGCGTCGGCCTGAGGTGTCCCCAGGGCGTCGGCGAAGACCACGTCGATCTCCTCGGGGGCACAGCCGGCCTCCCGCAGTGCGCCGCGGATGGCGTGGGCCAGGCCCTCGCCGGCCTCGTCGGGCCGGCGGGTACCGGTGAAGGTAGCGGCGTGGCCGGCCAGTACGGCGCGCACGGTGGCTCCGCGCGCGAGTGCCGCCTCCTCGTCCTCGACGACGAACATCGCGCCGCCCTCGGCGGGTACGTAGCCGCAGGCGCCGGCGGTGAAGGGACGGTAGGCGCGCTCGGGGTCGTCCCGGGTGCTCAGCCCCTCGTACTCCAGCTGGCAGACGATGGAGTACGGCGCGAGCGGTGCCTCCGTCGCGCCGGCCAGCATCGCCCGGCTGCCCCGGCGGATGCCCCGGACGGCGTGCGCGAAGGCGTCGAGCCCGCCTGCCTCGTCGCTGGCGACGACCCCGCAGGGGCCCTTGAGGCCGCGGCGGATGGAGATCTGGCCGGTGCTCGCGGCGTAGAACCAGGCGATCGACTGGTACGGGCCGACGAAGCGCGGGCCCTGCTCCCAGAGGTGCTGGAGCTCGCGCTGGCCGAACTCGCCGCCGCCGGAGCCGGCGGCAGTGACGACGCCGATGGAGAACGGCTCGTCCTCGTAGTCGGCCCGGCCGAGCCGGGCGTCCTCCAGGGCGAGGTCGGCCGCGGCGAGCGCGTGGTGGGTGAACCGGTCCGTCTGTACGAGGAACCGGTCCTCGACCATCGCGCCGGGGTCAAAGCCCCGCACCTCGCCCGCGACGCGCAGCGGCAGGTGCTCGCATCCGGGCCGGGTGACGCGGTCCAGGACGCTGATGCCGGACTGGGTGGCCTTCCAGAAGGCGTCGGCGCCGATGCCGTTGGGCGCGACGACCCCGATGCCGGTGATGACCGTACGGCTGCTCACGAGACCTCCTCCTTCGGCCGGCTCATGACCACGGCGGACTGGAACCCGCCGAAGCCGCTGCCGACCGAGAGCACGCTGCGCAGCGTGCGGCTGCGGGCGGTGCGGGGCACGTAGTCGAGATCGCACTCGGGGTCCGGCGTCTCGTAGTTCGCCGTCGGCGGGACCACCTGGTGGGTGATGGCGAGGACGCAGGCGGCGAGTTCGATCGCCCCGATGGCGCCGAGGGAATGGCCCACCATCGACTTGATGGAGGTCATCGGCGTCTTGTACGCGTGGTCTCCCAGGACCCTCTTGACGGCCGCCGTCTCGTGACGGTCGTTCTGCTTGGTCCCGGAGCCGTGCGCGTTGACGTAGTCGATGTCGGAGGGGGATATGCGCGCCTGGGCCAGGGCCGTCTCGATCGCGCGGGCCATCTCCAGGCCCTCGGTGGTCAGCCCGGTCATGTGGTGGGCGTTGCCGAAGGTGGAGTAACCGCCGATCTCGCAGTACACGGTCGCGCCGCGGGCGCGGGCGTGTTCCAGCTCCTCCAGGACGAGGACGGCGCCGCCCTCGCCGAGGACGAATCCGTCCCGGTCTGCGTCGAAGGGCCGGGAGGCGTGGGCCGGGTCGTCGTTGTTGGGGGAGGTCGCCTTGATGGCGTCGAAACAGGCCACCGTGATGGGCGAGACGGGTGAGTCGGAGGCGCCGGCGATGCAGACGTCCATCCGGCCCTCCTCGATGGAGTGGACGGCGTACCCGATGGCGTCGAGCCCGGAGGTGCAGCCGGTGGAGACGGTCTGCACCGGGCCGCGCGCACCCGTCTGCTCCGCGACGGCGGAGGCGAGGGTGGCGGGCGTGAACGCCCGGTGCAGGAAGGGGCTGGCGAGCTTGTGGTCGACGTCCCACCAGGCGCCGGACTGGCTCACGGCCACGTAGTCGTGCTCCAGGCGGGTGGTTCCGCCGACGGCGGTGCCGAGGGAGACCCCGGTCCGCCAGGCTTCGTCGGTGGTGAGGTCGAGACCGGAGTCCCGGACCGCCTCGCGGGCGGCGACCAGGGCGAACTGGATGTACCGGTCGGCCCGGGCCGCCTCGCCCTCGGTGAGGCCGTGCGCGGCGGGGTCGAAGTCGACCTCGGCGGCTATCCGGGAGCGGAACCCGGCCGGGTCGAAGAGGGTGATGGCGCGGGTCGCCGTGCGTCCGTTGGACAGCAGGTCCCAGAAGGCGGTGACGCCGATCCCGCCGGGGGCGACGACGCCGACCCCGGTGACCGCCACCCGGCGGCGCGTCATGAGACCACCCCGGTACGGTCCGGGGGCTGCTCCCAGGCGGTGCTCTCCGGGTGCGGTGCCTCCTCGGTGTCCACGTGTCCGAGCTCCGGACGCGGGGCGAGCGGGCCGAGGTGGAAGACCATCCGGGCCTCGGTGTCGCCGACGTTGCGGAAGCGGTGGCGGACGTTCAGCGGGACGAGGAGCCCCTGGTCGGTGCGCAGCGGGTGGGCCTCGCCGTCGAGGTCCACCTCCAGGTGCCCGGCGACCACGTAGACGAACTCCTCGGAGTACGGGTGGTAGTGCTCGGCGATCGACTCCCCGGGGGCCATCACGGCCAGACCCATGAAGCCGCTGGTGGACCCCACCGAGGTGGGGGTGAGCACCGCCCGGAGATCGCCTCCGCGCCTGCGGTTGGGCGGCGTCTCGCTCAGGTCCACGATGCGTGGGTGCTTTCTGGTCATGACGGGTTCCTCCTGGCGTGTGGGAAGCCTGGACGAGGCTGGGAGTGGGCTGGACCGGGGGGGGTCAGGACCGCGCGGGTGCCCGGCGGTCGGTGACCAGGTTCATCGTGCGGTGCGCAGCGCCGGCCCGCTCGGCGGGTACGTCCGTCAGCCGGGCCAGCACCGCCGCCTTGCGGGGGTCCTGGATCCCGTAGGCCGCGTCGGGCTCCGCGCCCTGCGGTCCGCGCACGTCGACCAGGCGCACGACGATGTCGTCGCGCTGGAAGATGCTGCTGCTGCGCACGGGGCTCCCTGCGCCGTCCGCGGCGGCCTCGTCCTGCCGGGCGAGGAACTTGGCGAGGGCCGGGCCGCAGCCGGGCTTCGCCGGGTAGAACAGCGCGTGCCGCCGTACGTCGGCGCTCTCCGGTTCCCCGGCGGCGATGTGGTGGACCGCGGGGAGGGCGGCGCGCATGAAGAACATGCGGGCGGACTCCGGATCGTTGAGGTTGCGGTCCTTCTCCAGGTGCGGGTTGAGCGCCTCTTCCGCCGCCCGGACCCCGGGCTGTTCGGATACGTGGCGCAGCGCCGCCATCAGGTCGCCCTGGACCTCCACCGTGCGCACGACGCGGTTGCCGTGCATGAAGAGCGAGGTCCGGCAGAGCCTGGTGTGGTCGTCGACCCGGGCCTCCGGCGAGGCGTAGCTCGACAGGATGGAGGCGACCTCCTCCTCGCTGCCCGGCTTGACGGTGAAGGTGAGGGCGTGGCGCACGATGCCCGCGCCCAGCCGGGGGACGGGCTGGAGCCGGGCCGAGGCAGGCCGGGCCGCCTGGTCGTAGCCGCGTCCCGTCTCGCGCAGGACGGTGAACTTGAGCGGGCGCATGGCGCGGGCGCAGGCGCCCAGCGGCTTCACCTGTTCGGCGTGGTGCTCGCTGTTCACCCAGGCGAGGTACTGGGGGGCGCTCTCCCACTCGCTGGTGATGAGCCACTGCGAGGGGTTCTCGAAGGACTGGCACAGCTGGTCGCTGATGTGGCCGGGGACCGACGCGATGTCGTGGCGGAGCTTCTCGTACGCCTCGAAGAACTGCTGCTGGGTCCCCTCGTGGAGGTCCATCAGGAGGACGACCCGGAGCATGGAGCCGTCGAAGGCTGACTGCGACACCCGTTCGGACAGGGTGGTTGTCATCTACTCACTCCTTCATGAGGGGGTGGAGATCCAGCGCGTACGGACCCCTCGTCCGTCACCGGTGGCGGTCTCCCGGGCCGGTGGGCCGCCCCGTTCGGGAAGGGCGGGCCGGGCGCGTCTCAGGGGGATCCGCTGTCGCTCATCGTCATCCGAGAGGGGACGTACCGCTACATGTCCGGATCAAGCGGGTGACAACCGGCGAATCAACTGGGCCTGATCTTGGATCGGGGGCATAAAGACTCCACTCCCCCACACAGAAAACAGGAGCCCGCAGCTTATGGAAGACAAAGCCGATGTTCGCGTACCGGTTCTCGTCGTGGGCGGCTCTCTCGTGGGCCTGTCCACCTCCCTGTTCCTGAGCCGCCACGGAGTGCGGCACCTGCTGGTCGAGAAACACTCCGGCACCTCCGCGCACCCGCGCGGCCGGGGCATCAACGCCCGGACGATGGAGCTGTTCCGTACGGCGGGAGCCGAGAGCGCGATCCGCCGGGCGGCGTCCGTACTGGACGGCAACCAGGGCATTCTGCAGACCGAGTCACTGACCGGTGACAACCACAAGTGGCTGGTCAAGGCCATCGACCCGTCCGGGGCGCTCCGGCGTTTCAGCCCGACCGGGTGGTGCCTGTGCAGCCAGAACAACATCGAGCCGGTGCTGGCCTCGCAGAGCCGCGCGCAGGGCGCCGACGTGCGGTTCTCCACCGAGCTGATGAGCTTCGACCAGGACGCGACGGGGGTGAGCGCCGTCGTGAAGGACCGGGAGACCGGCGAGCACACCACCGTGCGCGCCGACTTCCTGATCGCGGCGGACGGGCCCCGCAGCCCCGTCCGCGAGCAGCTGCGGATCCCCCAGACGGGTAACGGCGAGCTGTTCCACAACGTGAGCGTCACCTTCCGCTCGGAGCGGCTCGCCGAGGCGCTGGGCGACCTGCGGTTCATCGTCTGCTACCTGATGCGGCCCGGAGCCGACGGGGCACTGCTGCCGGTCGACAACGACAAGCAGTGGGTGTTCCACGCCCCGTGGCACCCCGACCGGGGCGAGACCCTGGAGGACTTCACCGACGAGCGCTGCGTGGCCCAGATCCGCAACGCGATCGGCGTACCGGACCTGGACGTGGAGATCGGCGGCAAGGCGCCGTGGCACGCGGCCGAACGGGTGGCGCAGCGGTACTCGTCCGGGCGGGTGTTCCTCGCCGGGGACGCGGCCCACGAGATGTCCCCCACGGGGGCGTTCGGCTCCAACACCGGCATTCAGGACGCGCACAACCTGGCCTGGAAGATCGCGGCGGTGCTGGACGGATCGGCCGGGATCGAGCTGCTCGACACGTACGAGGCCGAGCGGCTGCCGGTGGCCCGGGCCACGAGCGAGCGCGCCTCGGCCCGTTCGGCGGAACACAGCCACCCGGGGTACGCGCCCCCGCCCACCATGGGCGGCGGGCCGGGCAGCGGGGTCCTCACCACTGCGATGGGCTACAGCTACCCGCAGGGCGCGGTCGTCGGGGGCGACCCCGGCCGGCCGATCATCCCGGAGGCGCTGCGCCTGACGGGTGACACGGGCACCCGGGCCCCGCACCTGTGGGTGACCCGGGCGGGCGAGCGCGTGTCCACGCTGGACCTGTACGAGCGGTCCTTCGTGCTGCTCAGCGGATCCGGAACGCCGTGGCGCGAGGCCGCCGAGGCGGTGGGCGGGCAGCTGTCGGTGCGGCTGGACGCGTACGCGTTCGGCTCCGGGCGCGACGCCGATCTGATCCCGGAGGGCGACGCCGACTGGGCCGCGGCCCACGAGCTGACGGCCGAGGGAGCCGTACTCGTACGGCCGGACGGGTTCGTCGCGTGGCGGTCGGAGGGCTCGGTCGCCGATCCCCGGGCGGTGCTGCTCGAAGTCATGTCTACGGTGCTGCGCCGGGCGTGACGACCTCGCTCTCCCTTCCGCCGGCCGTGCGCGCGGCCGGCGGAAGGGGTTCAGCGGCAGGCCCAGCAGCCCGCCCAGCAGCCGGTGTTCGCCCGGGCGGGGCGGCGGGCGCCCTGTCCGGGGCCCGCTCCCTTCGCCCTGGCCGCGTCGCGCTCGCGGCCGGTCCGGCGCGCGTAGCAGGCGACCACGACCGCGATGGCGGCCAGTTCCTCGGGGGCGGCCAGGCCCCTCTCCACCCGGATCAGACTCGCGATCGGGGCCAGTGTGGCCACCGGGACTATCGGGGCGGTCGCGGCGGTCGGAGCGGTCGGGGCGGTCGGGGCGGTCGGGGCGGTCGGGGCGGTCGCGGCATCCTTCGGCATCGGCACGGCCTCTCGTACGGGGGCTGCCCGTGTGCCCGGTCGGTGCGCGAGGGGCGGACCTGCTCGGCGCTGACGCGGGCGGCGCACGGGTGGCGCGGCGCGCTGACGGGAGGTGTTCCGCGCAAGCGAACCGGCCGGCGGATTCTTGTCGGGTCACCCGGACTCCTGACGCGACCGACGCTACAAGCGCGGGGCGCACCCGGCACTCCGGCGTGGCACGCCCCCCGGCCCCCCGGGCGGGGTGCGCGGCGCAACCCGCCGGCCCGGCCGGAGGTCCCGATGTCCCCGGCGGCCCGGGCGTTAGCCGGTGCCGCACTCGAGAAGGCGGGCCCGTCATGAGCGGACACCAGACCCTGCTCTGCCGGGGATGTTCCGGCCATCTGTACGCCGTGTGCACCACGGACCGGGCCGGCGGGAACGCGGCCGGCCAGTGGGAGGTGGACCACGAGACACCGGTGGTCTGCCCGTTGGAAGGGCTGCTGCCCCTGACGGGAACGGCCACGGCGGTCCACGATCTCCCCGGCGCCGACGAGGTGCTCTGGCCGCCGGAGTGAGCCGGTCGCGGCGGGTTGGGCCGCACGGGTGACGGCCACCGGCACCGCACGGCGGTCGGGTGCTGCCGGGACGGCGGCCGGGCGGTGCCGGGCGAGCGGCCGGGCGGGCGGTGCAAACGGTGGTAGCGGGACGGCGGCCGGGCGGCGGGCGCCGGCCGCCCGGCACCGGCTCCCCCGGGGACGGCCGGCCCGGCGAGCGTTCAACGGTTGAACTCCCCCGCCGGCCACGCCCTTGCCCGGCGCGATGTCTTGACGCCCTCAGGGCGGGGGAGCACAGTGGCAGCGGCACCGCTTGAGAGCGCTCTCAAGGCGGCGCGCCCATCGCTCCCCCGCCTCTGAACCTCCCCCACCGGCGCCTCGCGGCGCCTCAGAGAGGGCATCCATGCGTCTGACATCCGACAGCCGGCGACCCACCGCCCGACGGGCCCGCGAGGCCGCACTGGCCGCCGTAGCCGTGATCGCCGCCGCCGCGGCGTTGACCCTGCCGGCGGGCGCCGCGGCTCCGCCCGCCCCCGCGGGCTGGTCCCAGGTGTTCCTGGACGACTTCGACGGGGCCGCGGGCTCCGGCGTGAACACCGCGAACTGGCAGTACACCACCGGCACGAGCTACCCCGGCGGCCCCGGGGGCTTCGGCACCGGGGAGATCGAGACGATGACCGCCGACCCCGCGAACGTCTCCCTCGACGGCGCGGGCAACCTCCGCATCACCCCCAGACGGGACGCGGCCGGCAACTGGACCTCGGGCCGCATAGAGACCCGACGGGCCGACTTCGAACCCCCGGCGGGCGGCCGGATGCGCACCGAGGCGCGCATCCAGATGCCGAACGTGACGGGCCCGGCGGCGAAGGGCTACTGGCCGGCGTTCTGGATGCTCGGCGCGCCCTACCGCGGCAACTGGTGGAACTGGCCGGGCGTGGGCGAGCTCGACATCCTGGAGAACGTCCAGGGCATCAACCAGGTCTGGGCCACGATGCACTGCGGCACCAGCCCGGGCGGCCCCTGCAACGAGAAGTCCGGCATCGGCGGCCAGACCGTCTGCCCCGGGACCAGCTGCCAGTCCGGATTCCACACGTACGCGGTGGAGTGGGACAGGTCGGCCGCGGTGGAGGAGATGCGCTTCTACGTCGACGGCGTCAACTACCACACCGTACGGGCGAACCAGGTGGACGCGGCGACCTGGACCAACGCGACCGACCACGGCTACTTCATCATCCTGAACGTGGCGATGGGCGGCGAGTTCCCGGCGGCCTTCGGCGGCGGGCCCGACGCCGGCACCCAGCCGGGCCACCCCATGGTCGTCGACTACGTGACGGTCCTGCGCTCGACCGGCGCCACGACCCCGCCCACCACTCCCCCGACCGTCCCCCCGACGACTCCCCCCACCACGCCGCCTCCGGGCCACCGGGACGCGTACGCCACGATCCAGGCGGAGTCCCACGACGGCCAGGCCGGCGTGGCGCACGAGACCACCGCCGACGCGGGCGGCGGCCAGGACCTGACGGCGATCGGCAACGGTGACTGGGCCGTCTACGAGGGCGTGGACTTCGGCGCCACCCCCGCCAGGCAGTTCCTCGGCCGGGTCGCGAGCGGCGCCGCCGGCGGGATCAGCGGCCTCGTCGAGGTCCGCCTCGGCAGCCGGACCGCCCCGCCGGTCGGCAGCTTCTCGGTGGCGAACACCGGCGGCTGGCAGAACTGGCGGACCGTACCGGCCAACATCACATCCGTCACCGGCACCCACGACGTCTACCTGACCTTCACCAGCGGCCAGCCCTCCGACTTCGTCAACGTCAACTGGTTCGGCTTCGGCCACTGACCCGAGCGGGGAGGACCCTGATGAACACCGCACGCGCCACCCACCGGAGCGGCCCGCTCCGACCGCTCCGGCGGCTTCGCCCGCTCCGTCAACTACTTTTGTTCGGGGCGCTGTTCGCAACCCTGGCCGGTTCCCTCCTGGTCGTCCCGGCCACGGGCCGGGCCGCCGGGCCCGACTACACCCAGGGCGTCACCGGTCAGGGCACGGGGGCGGTCCGGTTCGACTTCGCCCCGGCCGCTCCGGCCGCCCTGGTCGACGTCCACTACCTGCCGGGCGGCGGCCTGGGCCAGCAGAACCTCCGCATGACGAACGCCGGCGGCACCTGGCAGCGGACCGTCACCGGCCTGACCCCCGGAACCGCCCTCCCGTACTGGTTCACGTACGAGAAGGGCGGCACGCTCCTCGGCACCCCCCGCTACACCCACACGGTCGGCGGCACGGGAGGCGGGGGCGGGGGCGGGACGGGCAGCTTCCCCATCACCTTCGAGAACAACACCCGTGGTGCGTACGCCGACACGCAGGTCTTCATCACCGTCCTCGGCCAGGTGACCCCCGGCCAGTGGTCGTACATGAGGCCCGACGGTTCCATGGCCCGCATCAGCCACCTCGACGCCACGGCCCCGGGCCACCTGGTCAAACGCGGCGTCAGCTATCCCAACATGTCCTTCACCCTCGCCCAGGTAGGCGGGACCGTGCCGTCGCCGCCCTCGATCCGCGGCGGCCGGATCTACCTCTCCCTCGGCTCCCCCGTATATCTCCCCGTCTCTCCGGACGACCAGGGCTGGGGCGGCCCCGACCCGCGCAACCCGGACGACCCCAACAACGACGTCCACTACGACTGGTACGAGTACACCTACGTCCACGGGCAGGTGCCCTTCGGCGGGAACACCACCCAGGTCGATCAGTTCGGCTTCCCGATGACCTCGCGGCTGCGCCAGGCCTCCAGCGGCCACGACACCACCCAGGGCATCGCCCTCGACCGCGCCGAGGTCATGCGGCGGTACGCGGCCTCCGTCGGCGCCGCTTTCAAGCCGTTGCAGAACTCCTACCGGATCGTGGCGCCGCGCTCGTCGGACCTCTTCCAGCCCGGCGGAGAGCGGCAGCACCACCTCACCGCCGCCATCGACCAGGCCTGGGCCCGGTACACCTCCCATCCCTTCACGCTGACCCGCCTCGGCGAGACCTTCTCCGGGCGGGTCACCGGCTCCGACCTCGTCTTCACCAAGAACGGCGCGGGCCCCTTCACCCTGCACAAGCCGACCTCCCCGGACGTGATGGCCTGCTCCGGCGCCATGGCGACGGGCAACGACACCGAGAAGCAGCTGGGTGCCGAGTTCTGCGCCGCCTTCCACCGGGGCGTCGCCCTGGACACCGCCGCCTGGTACACGCCGTCGGCGTACTACGGCGGGGCGGCGAAGAACGACTATTCCGCCTTCTTCCACTCCGTGGGCCTCGGCGGGCGGGCGTACGGCTTCCCCTACGACGACGTCAACGACCAGTCCTCCGTGCAGATCCTCGGCAACGCCGACCCTCCGACCGGCCTGACCCTGGGCATCGGCTGGTGACCGACCGGTACGGCCGGGGCGCCCCGGCCGTACCGGTTACCCTGCTGTCCGGCGAGGCGAGGCGAGCGCCCGTGGACAACAGGAGGAGCATCCGTGCCCGAACACCGTCCCGGGAACCGCCCCACCCTGGAGGCGGTCGCCGCGCGTGCCGGGGTGTCCCGCGCCACCGCCTCCCGCGTCGTCAACGGCGGCGACGGGGTCCGCACGCGGTTGGCGGACAAGGTGCGCGAGGCCATCCGGGACCTGGGGTACGTGCCCAATCCCGCCGCCCGGACCCTGGTCACCCGGCGCACCGGCGCCGTCGCGGTGATCATCGCTGAGCCGGAGATCCGGATCTTCTCCGACCCCTTCTTCTCCCGCCAGGTGCGCGGCATCAGCAAGGAACTGACCTCTCACGACACGCAGTTGGTGCTGCTGCTCGTGGAGGACCGCGGCGACTACGACCGCATCGACCGCTATCTGGCGGGGGGCCACGTGGACGGTGCGCTCGCGTTCTCCCTGCACACCGACGATCCGCTGCCCGCGATCACGCGCCGCATCGGGATGCCGACGGTCTACGGCGGCCGGCCGGGATGGACGGCCGGTCCCGGGGACCACGGGGACGTGACGTACGTGGACGCGGACAACCGCGGGGGCGCGCGCGACGCCGTACGGTACCTGCTGGCCCGGGGCCGGAAGCGGATCGCGCACATCGCCGGCCCCCTCGACCAGACGTCGGCGGCCGACCGGCTGAGCGGGTACCGGGACGTACTGCCGCGGGCCGACCCCGCGTTGATCGCCGAAGGCGACTTCACGGCGGCGGGCGGGGCCCGCGCGATGACGCGGCTGCTGGACGGCAATCCGGGGACCGCCGCGGGGACCCGCGCGGGGACCGACGCGATCGACGCGGTGTTCGCCGGGAACGACCTCATGGCGACGGGCGCGCTGCGGGTGCTGCGGGAGCGCGGGCTGACCGTTCCCGGGGACGTGGCGCTGGTCGGCTTCGACGACGCGGAACTCGTGGCGGAGGGCGCCGACCCGCCGCTGACGACCGTACGCCAGGACGTGGAAGGGATGGGACGGCTGATGGCCGGGCTGCTGCTGGGCATCCTGAACGGCGGCGCGGACGGGCGCCCCGCGCCCGGCCCGGTCATCACGGCGACCTCACTGGTCGAGCGCTCCTCGGCCTGAGGCCGCCTCCGCCTCCGCTACGACGCCCCGGGGGGTTTGCGACCGGGGTCCAGCCGGTAGCTGGCACAGTCGCGGTTCTGACAGGCACCCGGGCCCCACGTGGGAACAAAGACCCCGAGGTTCTTGTGGCGGTGGACCGCCGACGGTACGGACTGCTTGCAGGTCGGACACACGTAGGCGTCGACCGCACCCTTTGTCTTGACCATCTCTTTACGATAAACCCGAACCGGCTGGTCGGAAAGTCCTGGCTTGTCCGCCCCGCCCGGTCCCGCGGGGGGTGGCCTCCTGATGCTGAGCACCACGGAACCCGCCAGGACGACGACGATGACCGCGAGGCTGACCGGTGACGGGATCTCCGGGATGCCCGGGCTGATCATCTCGTGGGACGCCTGGAGGATGAGCTTGACACCGATGAAGGCGAGAATGACCGCCAGTCCCTTGCTCAGGTACTGGAAGCGGTCCAGGAGCCCCGCGAGCATGAAGTAGAGGGCCCGCAGGCCGAGGATGGCGAACGCGTTGCTGGTGTAGACGATGAACGCGTCGTCGCTGACCGCGAGGACGGCCGGCACGCTGTCGACGGCGAAGATCAGGTCCGCGGCCTCGATCGCGGCGACCACGGCGAGCAGCGGGGTCGCCATCCGCTTGCCGGCTTCCTTCACGAAGAACTTCGCCCCGGCGTACTCGTCGCTCACCGGGATGATCTTGCGGAGCATCCGTACGGCGAAGCTCTTGCCCGGGTCGAAGCTCTCCTCCTCGCCCTTGAGGAGCTTGTAGGCGCTGTAGAAGAGCACCGCCGCGAAGGCGAACAGCACGGCGGTGAACCGGCTGACCACGGCCACGCCGAGGGAGAGGAAGATGCCGCGGAAGACGAGGGCGCCGATGACACCGAAGAACAGCACGCGGTGCTGATAGGCACCGGGCACCTTGAAGTAAGCGAAGATCACGGCGAAGACGAACAGGTTGTCGACCGACAGGCTCTTCTCCAGCAACCAGGCCGTCGTGTACTCCGTGCCCGCGTCGGTCCCCAGGACGAGGAAGACGACCATGCCGAAGGTCAGCGCGAGGCCCACCCACAGGGCGCTCCAGGCGGCGGCCTCCTTGAAGCCGATGACGTGTGCGGTGCGGTGGGCCAGCAGGTCCACCGCCAGCGACACCACCACCGTCGCGGCGAACGCCCCCCACAGCCAGAGCGGGACCTCGAGCACGCCGAACACCCTCACCACGGCCCGCGCGTCGGGTACGCGGACCCTTCTACCGCAGTGTGCGGCATTACGCTCCCCCGGGCACGCGGAGCGACGGCCGGCGGCCGCTTCCGGCGCACCTGCGCGGCGTAGCCGTGGACCCGAAGGCCTTCGACGCGCTCCCGGGCGGCGGTTTCGTCCTCTCCGGCAGCGGCGGGCCGAACGCGCGGTCCGGCCAGATCTTCGGCCCCGACGGCCGCTCGCGGCGCCGGTACCCGCTGGGAACGCGGCTCACCCATCTGATCGCCGGCGGCCGGCCCGGCTTCTGGACCGGGTACGCCGTCGAGGGGGTGTACAGCGGCGACCGCGTCAGCGCGGGCGCGCTGGTCCGCTGGGGCAACGCGGGCGACTACGCCTGGGACCTGCGCCCTCCGGAGCCCCACCACGACGTGGCGGAGGTCAGCACGGTCAACGTCTCCGGCTCCGCGGTCCACGCCGTGTGCCGGCCCGGCGCACCGCTCGTGGAAACGGGGCCCGGCGGAACGCTCCGGATCCGCGACCTGCCGGTATCGAGACCGTGCGGCCTCGCGGTCCGCGGGGACCGGCTGCTCCTGCTCGGAGGGGCCGAGCGGGGTGTCGCCGGCCCCGCCGGGCGGACGCCGTCCACCATCTCCGGCTGAGGGGCGGGGAATCGGTCGTCGTCGGGCGCGCGGGCCTCGTCTTCCCGAACGGCGACCCCGTCCGACGCTACGCCCGCCCCGTCTGCCGGGGGCCGCACGTCTTCCTCCGCACCCTCCGCACGCTGCGGCAGTGGTGGGTGCTGACCCTGCCGCCGTCGGGGGACGGAGGGGGCGTCGAGGCCGGTGGCGCGGCGGACGGGAGCTGACGGGAACGGCGGGAACGCCGGAGAGAAACGATCAGTCGGACGGTTGCGGGCGGCCGGACGGCTCCGTGCCGCGTCGCATCGGTTCGATCGGCCCGGTTTCTCCTAGCATCGGCGCAGTCAATCCGATGTTCAGGGGCTCCGGAGCCGGCCGGCACGGTGCCGGAGCCTCCTGCGGTGAGGAGTTCCATGTCCCGCGCCCACCGGTCCGCCGCCGCGACGGTATGGCTGATCGCCTCCGCCCTGGCCCTCGGGGCGGCCCCCGCCCAGGCCCTCACCGTCCCCGGCGCGACGGCCCGCCACGACGGGCCCGCCCCCGACGGGCACCCCGCGCTCCGCGCCGAGGGCGCCGGTCCCGCGCCGAGAGCCGACGAGGCCGCCGTCCTCGGCGCGGAGCACGCCCGCACGCACGCACGGCTGCGGGAGGCGGCCAAGGGGACCCAGGGCTATCCGCAGGCGAAGCGCACGGCGAGCCTGGCCGCGCACGAGAAGTCCCAGCTCAAGGCGAACGAGGCGTTCGCGGCGGCGGAGTACGGCCGGTTCACGCGGTTCTTCCCCTCCCCCGACTTCGGGGTGCACGTGGCCCAGCTGCCCACGGGCAAGGTGCTGCTGTTCTCCTTCGAGCGGGTGGAGGCCGACCCCACGAAGGAGACCGGCCCCACCAGTACGGTGGGCCGGACGAACGCCGGCCGCGGCTACCTCTGGGACCCGGCCAGGGGGACCGGCGCGGACGCCTTCAAGAAGGTCGCGCCGCCCGTCGTCCTGATGCCCGACGGCGGCTACGCCCCGCGCCCCGCGCCGTTCTTCTGCGCCGGGCACGCCTACCTCCCCAACGGCATGGTCGGGGTCTTCGGCGGCAACGTCGGCGGGAAGGGCGGCAGCGGGGCGAAGCTCTCGTTCGTCTTCGACCCGTGGACCGAGAACTGGTATCGCAACCGGGACATGGCCGTCGGCCGCTGGTACCCCTCGGCCGTGACCGCGGCCGACGGCCGCCAGATCATCATGTCCGGCCAGTCCGAGCGCGGTACGGGCACCCCGACCCCGGTGGTGGAACGCTTCCCCGCGCTCAGGCACCCCGTCCCCCGGCGCCCGTTCGACATCCCGGTAAACCTCTCCGCCGAGCGGCTCCGTACCGACGCGCCGTTCCGCAACGACTACCCGCACCTGTTCTCGCTGCGCGACGGGATGATCTACGGCCTGGGGCGCGACGCCGACCAGCAGTGGCTGTTCGACCCGGTCAAGGAGGTGCGCACCGACCTCCCCCGCCGGCCCGCCGACTTCCGGGGGTACGGATCGGCCGTGCCGCTGCCGGCCGGTTTCCGCGGCCCGGACTCGGTGCTGGTCCTCGGGGGCGACCCGCGCGACCCGTACACGTACCGGCTGTCGGGCGGGCGCTGGACGACCGAGGCGCCGCGGGCGTTCGGGCGCACCCAGGACGACACGCTGATCCTGCCGGACGGGACGCTGCTCACCGTCAACGGCGCCCTCGACACCCGGGACTACGGCCACGGCCCCTTCAACCCCCGGGCCGACCCCAAGTACCGGCAGGTCGAGCTGCGGGACGCGGGCGGGCGGTGGCGGCTCGGACCGGCCCAGCGGCTGCCGCGCGGCTACCACTCCAACGCCCTGGTGATGCCGGACGGCCGGGTGATGGTCACCGGCGACGAGCTCCAGCAGATCGCCAACGACCCCGACATCGACGACGCGATGGACGGCAGCATCGAGCTGTACGAGCCCGCCTACCTGCACCGGGGCGGCCGCCCGGCGCTCGACCGGGCCCCGGCGCGCGAGCTCGGCCACGACGAGGCCTTCGAGGTGCTCAGCTCCACCCCGGCGGACGTGGCGCGGGCCGTGCTGCTGGCCCCGTCGACGGTGACGCACTCGGTGAACACCAGCCAGCGCCACCTGGAGCTCCGCCGCACCGGCACCCGCGGCACGGCGATCGGGCTCAGGACCCCGGCGACGGCGGCCGACGCCCCGCCCGGGTACTACATGCTGTTCCTGATCGACGCGAAAGGGGTCCCCAGCGCCGCGAAGTGGGTGAAGCTCGGCATCCGCTGACGTCGCGCCACCGAAGGGGCGGTCCGGCCGGCCTGCACCGCCGGCCCCCGGGGTCAGGGGCCCGTCGGCGGCTGAGTCTTCGCCGGCCACGTGGTGAGGAGTTCCTCCAGCCGGGCGGCCTGCCGCCGGCCCTGACCGGCGTGCTCCTCGGCCGGGCCGCCGCACGGCGTGTCCGGTCCGGGCGGCCACCCGTACGACCGGAGCGGGCCAGGCGTCTAGTGCGTTGTCCACGAACGTTGGCCGGGTCGGTCAGGCGGCTTGGGGCCGTGGTCGGCCCCAGCGCTGTTGGCGCTCGCTGCGGACCTTGGCGCGTTCGCGACGTTGGGCGGCCAGGACGTCGGG
>NZ_JAPNLM010000055.1 GCF_026627255.1 Streptomyces antarcticus
GCTCGGCATCCTCACCGAAGTCGACACCGGCAGCTTCGCCAGGAAGCAGTAGCCGACCGAGCACCGTGACCAGCAGCCCCGCCCCAGCCTCACCCGGAAATGGACATCAACTCGCGAACCGCCCTCTCAGATCGGCAACGCCGTCCCGCCCCTGCTGGCGGCCCATCTGCTGGCCCCGCACCTCGGCAAGACCCTCACCCGCTCCGACTTCACCCTGGCCGCCTGATGCCCAACCCCGCCTCGAACCACAGAGATTTGGCCCTGGACGACATACCTGCGGACCCACCGATCCGGTTCGCCGAACAGGCCCTCCTCGGCGCGATCATCCTCGAGCCTCTCCGTATCAAGACGCTCGGCCCGCTCGGCCCCGAACACTTCAGCCTCGCGATGCACGGCGCCCTGTTCGCGGCAATGAGCGCGCTCACCCCACCGGCCCCGGAAATCCACACCCGGGAACCGGTATGGATCACCGCCCTCCTCGACCACGCCCGACCCCACGCCCGCGGACTGACCGCCTCCTACCTCCACACCCTGACCGACGCCTGCCCCAACCCCAGCCACGCACCCGCCTACGCCCAGATGATCCTGGCCAACCGGGCCCGCCTCACCATCCGGTCCGCCGCCGAGCGCCTCGTCCAGAGCGCCAGCGACCCAGGGCTGCCGAACCCCGCCGCGCACGTCCTGGACCGGGCCGACGCGGTCACCGCCCTCCTCGACGACCTCGCCGGGCTCTTCCCCTCGCACCCCGGCTCACTCCCCCGCACCGTGCTGCCGCCCCCACCAACCCGGGACACCGAAACCGGAACCGATGCCGCCGGCGAGGAACAGCTACTCCTGTCGACGGCGGCCGCACGCCCCGCATGCCTGCCTGAAATGAGGTGGCTGCGGCCCGAGGACTTCACCGTCCCGCTCCACGGCGTCCTGTACCGGTGCATGGCCTCCCTGGCCTACCGGGGCGATCCGGTCGACGCGGTGACGGTGCTCTGGGAGGCCCAGCACCACGGCCTCCTCGCCTCCGGGACAACAGCCAGGGAGGTGCTGGACATGCTCGCCACCCCGGCCGGGTCCCCGGAGCACTGGGGCGAGCAGATCCTGCAGCGCGCCCTCCTCCACCACGCCCACACCACCGGCCTGCACATCCACGCCTTCACCGACGACCCCGCAAACACCCTGCACCAGCTGATCACCGGCAGCCGCCGCGCCCTCGCCGACCTCGGCGCCGTGCGGGCCCGCTGGCAGCACGCCACTCGCCCGGCAGCCGCCCGCCAGCCGAGACCCCAGCCTGCCCCGGCGTCCCGAGCCGGTCCGCCCGCCCCGCGCCCTGCCACCCCCGCCGGATCGTCGCGGGCCTCCCGATAACTCCTTCTCCCCACCCCCAGCGGGTCCGGCCGGCCACACGGCCGGCCGGACCCGAGAACTGAGCCCCATGCCCCAGACCAGCCCCGCAGCCTCTCACGTCCGCCTCGCTCTCCATCCCAACCACGGCAGCGCCGTGATAGCCACCCTCAACGACCACGGCCCCGGCCGCGACCTGGCACACGAGTTGCTCGCCCTCTACCACTTCCGCCGGGTCGACGACCAAACAGCCGTACTGGCACGCATCGACCATGACGAGCCCCACTACGCCAACCAGGCTGCCCTCATGCTCCGGGAGAAGGGCGCCAGGGTAGAGATCGACTCCGTCCTCCAGACGGAGATCGACACCGAGTGGACGTACGGCAACTACCCGATGCCCTACCTGGATCGGGACGAGATCCGGGAGGTCAGCGCCGAAGCCCAGCGGATCCATGACGACATCGCCTCCGGCCGCCTCACCATGCACTGCCATGCGCACGACGGATGGACCATCGTCGCCGTCGGCACCTACCAAGGCGGCAAGAGCGTCCACTTCCACGGCGAGGACTACCTCCGCCAAGAGGTCACGGACTACGAATCCGAGGCGAAGGCGGTAGCGGACTTCTACAGGCAGTACTCGGTCGCCGTCCGCCCCGGGCCAGCCCCCCTCACCGACATCGAGCGCGCCGCCATCGAAGCACTCACCACGCCTCCCTCCAGTGCGCCTGCACCCGCCCCGACCCAGAACATCGCACCCAGCGCGCCCTCGCCAGAACTGGTGCCCGTGTACGCCGCGGACCCCGGCGACCACGAAGCCCTCCTGGCCGACTTCTTCACCAAGCACGGGGAATGGGGAAAGTGGCGGCCCCACGACGAGACCACCATCGCGAGCCACGAGTCCCTGACCCTGCGCGTCGAGTTCCTCCATGAAGCACGCCACGGCGACGACGCCTGGACGATCGCCGCCTACGAGTCCCCTGTAGGCGAGCGCCTCTGGCACGCCACCGCCACCCCCACCACCCCCGTCGAGATCATGCGCGTCCTGCTCGAAGGCCTCAGTACCGAAGACAGCTGGGGGCAGGGCACCCAGACCCCGGTCAAGGAACAGGACCTCGCCGAAGCGTCCCGCCCCCTCGACGACGTCGGCTGGCCCCTGAAGGTCGGATCACGGCTCATCGAGTGGACAGCCCCCACCCGCGGCACCGGGGCAGGGCTGCGCTTCGACACCCTCATCAAGCAAGGCGATCTTCTCCCCGCCTGGACCATCTGGGGCGGCAATACCGCCGACAGCCCCGACTGGGCCGTCCACTTCTCGACGCACGCCCCCACCGTGCTCATCCAGGACATCACCTTCGAACTCGCACACGGCCACGGCCACCGACAGCCCCAGAGCACCGCCACAACCACACCCCGCCTGCCCACACAGATCGCCGCATCCCGCCTCCCGGCATCGACACCGCAGCCCGCACCCAGGCGCTGAACCCCCCGCCATGCGAACCCCCAAGCCGGGGATGCAGCCCGGGCCCGACGGACCCGGAACACGGGAGCATCCCCGGTGAGTGGCACAGTTAGCCGGTGATCCCTTCCCCCTTCGCCGATGTCCCGCCTCTCCTGTACACGGACAGCGTGGACATACCCGTGCTGTTCCGCGACAGCCCGGCGGCGCGACCCTTCAAGCAGTGGCGAACCGCGAAGCCGTCCCCCTGGCCCGCGCCCGCCGGGTTCCCGGCGAAGAACGGCTGGTACCTGCCCACCACCACCTGGCGGGAGATCCTCAAGGCCGCCACCGAGGTGGGCCGGGACATCACTCCCAACCTCCTGCGGATGCCCCAGCTGGCCGGCAGTGAACTCGTCGCGCGCGTAGCCCCCCTGTACGCCTACCTCGGCACCCATAGTGTCGACACCAAGCATCCCCTGCCGGGAAGTAAGGGCCGCCGCCTGACCGTCAACCCGGTCTACGAGTACGGCACCGAGCGCTCCGCGAAGAACGCCCTCGGCTATCGCCTGGGCATGACCATGGCCGAGTGGGCGACCCGCTCGCTGATGGGACTGGGCCAGACCCTGCACATCGAGGACGGCGGCCCCATCCCCGCCCTGCGGGACAAGTTCGTCACTCCGTCCGCGAAGCTGCCGGACCTGTGGGGCCTGCACGCGGACGAAAACCTGTACTGGATGATCGAGGCCAAGGGCGGCAACGTCCGCAGCCCGCGCCTCTGGGAAGGCTGGAAGCAGCTCCAGGGCGGCACCAAGGTCCTCCACGAATACGCCCACCGCCGGATCCTCGTCGGAGCCAGCGTCCAACCCCAGGGCGACCTGTTCCTCACCGTCGACCACGACCACCACCCCGGCAAGGAACCGCTCCACCCCGCCTCCGGCACCACATGGCCCCAGCCGCCGGGCTCCCCGGAGGACCACCTCGGCGACAGCGACGACGCCCTCATGGGCACAGCACGTGCCCAGATGCTGGTGTACCTCGCGCTCAGCGGTGCCCAGCCCTCCCGGCTCAAGACCGTGGCCCTGCCCGCCGACCGCGCAGGCCGCCGCCGAAGTGCCCGCGGAGTGACCACACCCCTGGAGCGCGACCCCGACGCCCAGGCCATGCGCAGCGCCGTCCGTACGGAAACGTCCGACAACGACCAGCCGGGCCGCCGGGGATACGCCCAAGCCCTCGGCCTCGACGACTTCCTGACCTACCGCGTCCCCGGAACCGAACTACGCCTGGGCATGTCCCGGCAGCTCTTCGCCGCCTGCGCCCAGCTCCACCGCGAGGACCAGCTCATCGCCGAGCGAACCCCCGGCATGCGCGCCGAAGACGTCCGGGCAGACGAGCCCGTCAGCGAGGAAGCAGAAGAACGCCGGCGGCACACCCAGCGGCGGGTCTTCCGCGAGCAGCAAGACGAACAGCGTGCCAGGATCGAGCCCCGGGTCCGCGAAGCCTTCGAGTACGGCAGGAACCGCCCCTGGCGAGAACTGCTGCACACCCAGAACGACCCGCGTCTGGACCTCGACGAAGACCCCGGCCTCCTCGAAGCCGCGACATCGGAGACCTATCTCGCCGTTCGCGAGGACGACCTCCCCCACCACGGGCGTTGACCGACCGACGTTCCATCGCCGCTCTCGGTAGCCGTAAGGGAGGCCCCACGTACGGGGGATGCCGCGGGGCCTCCCACGAGACCATAGCGCTCCCGGGGCACCGCGAGGCGGACTCCCAGCCCGCTCCGGCCACTGGGCGCGGCGGAATATAGCAGCGGATCCCCGGTCAGCCAAACCGGGGAATCGCCGGATCATTGGAAATCCACCGCCGCCCCTGCCCGAACCGTCGAGAGGTACCGTCACGATCCCAGTCGCCCCGCCAGCACCGAACCCTGTCAGGGCCCGTGGCCTGCCCCCGAGCACCGGGCTATCACGCCAGCGCGTAGCTCCGCCGGAAGTAGTCAGCGGCGCGCTCCAGGTCCCGCTTGGACTGGAGCGTCAGCTCCAGGTCGCCGGTGCCGTGGTGGCCCAGCCCCGTCACATCGCGAGCGAAGCCGGGCACAAGATCGACCGTCGCCGGGTCGGCCTTCAGGTAGACCAGCAGCTTGGCCTTCTTCGGCGGGACCAGGCACGCGTAGTTCTGCATGCGCCGGTATGCGGTGTAGGTCTGGTTCGAGACCTTCGTGAGGTCCTCCCCGAGCCCGAGCAGCACCTCGTCGACCGCTGCGGCCAGCTCCACCATGGCCCCGGCCTCCGTCGCGGTCCGCTGTGCCTTCGCCGTACCCCGACTCCGGCTCCCAGCCTTCGGCGCCGCCGCACGGCCAGCGAAGGAGGCCACCGTCTCAAGGCCGACATGCTCGCTGCCGAAGTACCGGTAGCGGACCAGGTCGATGGCGTGCCGGTGCTCGCGGACGGCGTGGATGTCGTAGCGGGTGAAATCGCCGGCGACGCAGATCAGCCTGGGTGCGCTCCACAGCACCTGGGCCG
Organism: Streptomyces antarcticus; assembly: GCF_026627255.1. Lineage (GTDB taxonomy): Bacteria > Actinomycetota > Actinomycetes > Streptomycetales > Streptomycetaceae > Streptomyces > Streptomyces antarcticus. The sequence continues at coordinate 5,296 of NZ_JAPNLM010000055.1, forward strand.
CAGCCGTTCCCCCGAGCCGGTCGCGGACCAGGTGCCCGAACTCGGCACGGTGATCCATCAGCCACGCCATATAGAACAGGCCCTGATTAATCACACCCGCATCCGTCGAACGTTTGTACTCCACGATGACCGGGGCACCGTTCTCGTCGATGCCCAGCGAGTCGATCCGACCGCCATGCACCGGCCCGGTGCTGTACTCGCTCGCCAGGAATCGGACGCCCAGCATCGTCTCCATGTGCGCCTCGACGAGGTCCTGCACATCTGCCTCGGCCTCGGCCAGACGCGGCGCGACCTCGGTCACGCCGCTTTTCGTGTGGAACAGCTTCAGGTCCGACACCTCCCCCTTCTCGACCCTGCCCCCTGCAACAGCGGACGGGTCCAGATTGTTTCCGGGAGGTCTTCGGCGCGTCAGGGGTCGTATGAGAGGCTACGTCCGGCGGCTGGGGCGGTTTCCGTCCCAGATCCCACATGCGTCCCACGCATCCCCTGACCAAGCGTCAGGTAGGCGTGTTTTCGCAGGTCAGCCCCCGTAGCTCAGCGGATAGAGCATGCGCCTTCTAAACACCCACTCCACCCTTCGTGGCGCAGGAGGAAGCTCGGCCCGGCGAGTCTCCTGACGCCCTCCGCCGATCGAACGCGGGCTGGATTCCTAGCGGGCTCACGAGACTGGCTGCAGACTCAAGACGCAGCCACCGAACGAGATCGAACGACGACGCTCAGCCGTCTACCGACACGTTCCGGCAAAGTGCTCCCGGCTGGCGAACTGCCCCTCAACCAGACTGACACTCCATCAGAACGAGCGTCAAGATATCGCCCGTAACGCCCACAGTGCACACCCTCGCCCGGGTGCAGCACCACACCGACAAACAATTCGCAGCGTACGCTGCCGCTGTCCGAGACCAGTTCGCTGACTGGCACCGTGAGCTGGTGCAGACCCTTCACGCCCAGTCGCGGACGGCCGCCGACCTGACGAGCGGCACCCTCCCGAAGGCCCCGCCAAGCCCCGGCTCGACGCCCCAGAGGCCGGGCGGCCGGTGAGCTCAGAACGGGCGTCCATGCAGGCGATCCGCCGGGCGCTGTCGGACTGTTCGGCCTGTCCCTGGTACGACGGCGTACGTGATGCCGACCACGGCCACCATGAAGAGCAGAGGCAGGAGCACGACAGTCAACGCGTGGGCTCCGGAGCGTGCTTCTCGGGATCGTGCGCTTCGCCCATCTGCTTGCGGAGGATATCGGCCTCCCTGCTGAGGGCGGCCAGCTCCTCGTGCCGCGAGCCGTTTTCGTGGGCGGTGGGGCCGGATGAGCGGATGCCGGTGGTCCTGCGGCCGGGGCGCATCATGAACCACATCATCGCTCCCATGCCCAAGGGGCAGGCCAGCAGGGGCAGCAGGCGGAGAAGTTCGTTCATCGGAGGACTCCGTGCGTGAGGGAAAGCGGGTGTCGGGGCCTGGCTCAGGGTGCGGTTTCAAGGGCACGGCGCAGGCGGCGTTCGGAGAGACGGCCGTAAGAGAAGGCTGCGCCGTCGACGATCAACTGACCGGCTCGGGTCGTGGTGTCTGCCGCCGACGGTAGGCGGGCAATGCGAAGCGGCTATGAAGGCCGCATGCAGGGTGCATGTGCCTTGCCCTCCACACGTCGCACGGTGGGGGCCGGATGGGACATGCGGCGCATCGCGGTTCAGCGGCTGCCGCTACGATGCCGTCCGTGATGTTGCGGGCGGCACAGCGGATGTCACTCCGGCTCTGGGCCGGAGTGCTGCTGGCGTGCGCGCTCGTCCTGTGCGTGACCGGTGTCGCCCGGTCAGTTGAGGTCTTGTCCGGCAACCACGTGATGTCGATGCCCCAGCTCGGGCAGGGCGCGCATGACGTCGGCCCGGAAGGGGCCACGGTTTCGGTGAAAGCACCCGGCTCGGACGGCTTCTGCCCGGCGGCCTCCGATCAGTGTGCCCGGCCGCAGGCTGTGGCGGCGCCCGCCGCTCCAGCGGCACCGGCCTCGGCGGTGCAGGCCACCGCCGGCCTGGGGACCGTATCGACACCGCAGGGCTGGGTGCCCCGGTCCGGTGTCCCTCCATCGGATGAATGTGCCGCTGATTCTCCTGATCTGCACAGATTGTGCGTCTCACGGACGTGAGGGCAGCACCGGCGCGGCCTGGCCCCGCCGGATGCCGGTCTTCCTCACGTCCGCTTCGGCGTGCCCTCTCGCGCGCCGTACGTCCCTGATCAGGAGTTCCGACGTATGCCGTCGTCTCTCGCCCTGCTCGCCACCGGTCTGTCGACCGGTCTGTTCGCCGGCGGTGCCTCCTGCGCCGCCGTCCAGGGGGGTCTGCTGGCCGGTGCGGTGACCCGCCGCAGCCCTGCCGCCCCCGCACCGGTCCCTGCCATGGCCGGACCGCGTCGTGCGTCTCAGCGCCGCAAGTCCAACCCGGCCCCGGCCCCCGGTTCTGCCCCTGAGCCGAAGGCGCTGGTGCCGGTCGGAGCATTCCTCGCCGGGAAGCTCCTCTCGCACAGCCTCCTCGGCGCGCTGCTGGGCGTCTTCGGTGACGTGCTGCAGCCCAGTCCCCGCGCCCGGGCCGTCATGCTGATCGCATCGGCGGCCCTCATGCTGCTGTTCGCCCTGGACCTCTTCGGCGTGAAGGCGGTCGCCAGGCTGGTGCCCAGGCCTCCGGCCTCTTTCGGCCGTGTACTGCGGCGCAGCGCGAAGACGGATTCGGTGGCCACGCCAGCCCTGATCGGGCTCGCCACCGTGCTGGTGCCGTGCGGCGTAACGCTGTCGGTCGAGCTCATCGCGGTCACGTCCGGTTCTCCAGTGGCCGGCGCCGCGGTCATGGCGGGGTTCGTGGTCGGCACCGCACCGCTCTTCACCGCGCTCGGCTACCTGTTCCGCCGTACCAGCAGGGCGCTGTCCCGCCGCCTCGCCGTGGTCACGGGGGTCGTGGTCCTGGCCGTCGCCGTCTGGACGGCGGCCTCCGGACTTCAGGCCGGAGGCTGGGCCAGCTTCAGCACGAACGGGACGCCCCCGGCTGCGGCCGCACCGGTGCCGAACGGCTCCGGAGGCGCCACGGAGGAACAGGAACCGGCGGCGGACGCCCTGGTACGCATCGACGCCGCGGGGAAGCAGATCGTCACGCTCACGGTCACCGACTTCTACGAGCCGACATCCTTCACCGCCAAGGCGGGTGTGCCCACCACCCTCGTGCTGCGTGGCAAGGATTCCGGGGGCTGCGCTCGCGCGTTCACGATCCCTGAACTCGGAGTCCAGGAGATCGTCAAGCGGGACGGCGACACGGAGATCGACCTGGGGACCAGGAAGCCCGGCACGCTGCGGTTCTCCTGTGCCATGGGCATGCAGACCGGATCCATCGACTTCAAGGAAGGCGCGTAATGAAGCTGTTCGGGCGTAAGAAGGCTGCGGAGCAGGTGGCCGTGGAGACCGGCCCGCGGATCGTCCTCGAGGTGGAGGGCATGCACTGCTCCAGCTGCGGTCTACTCATCGACGACGAGCTGGAGGAGATCCCCGGCGTCCGCTCGGCCAGCACGGATCTCCGTAGTGGCCGCTCCACCGTCCTCCTGGAGGACGGCGCGGAGATTGACCCCGACGTGCTCGTCGCCGCGGTGCAGAACGCCGGCGAGTACACGGCCCGGCCTGTCGGCTGACCCGGCACGGTCATGAAGACGACGCGGCCCGGCTGGACGGTCCCGGCCGAGCCGCGTCACCTGTTCAGCCCTCGGGTGGGCGGCGCCCAGGTCGGTCCGGCCCTGCCGGAGGGGCGTCCCGCTCGGCCGCCTTCAACTGGTCGATCTCTGCCTGAAGACGGGTGACCTCGGCGGACGCCGCGTCCGCAGCGGCCGGTTCTCCGGTCGGGTGCCTGGGCTGGATCCGCCGCAGGTTCCGGCTCTCGGAGCGGCTCATGAACCACATCGCCAGGCACATTCCGACGGGGCAGGCCAAGAGCAACAGGATGAGGGCTACGTTCTGGGACATCGTCTGCTCCCTTCACGCAATGGCTGGACTCGGTGTGCGGGCCGGCCATGGTGGAGCGGACTCCAGCGTACTGCCGGTGGTGGAGCCGGATCCGCCCGTACGCCGCCCAGGTCAGGCGCGGGTACCGGGCCCGGGACCAGTGTCCTTCGTGAGCCGGACCGACTCTTCCGCCACCGCGGGCGTGGTGATCTCCCTCTGGGCCTGCGTGGCCTTCAGGGACCGCAGCTCCGCCTGAAGGGCACTGATCTTGTCGTCCAGTTCGGCGCCGGAGGTCTCGGCGGCCTTCCGGGTTGTGGCTCCAGTTGCGCACGCGCTGCCGGCCCGGTCTTTGACCCGGTCCCCCTTCATGCCGCGCATCATGAAGACCATGCTCAGCGGGCAGAGGGCAAGCACCAGCAGCGGCAGTGCCACCGCGACCCAGCCGGGCCTGAGCACGGCAACGCCGAGGCCGACCGCGGCAAGGCCGACGAGAACTTTCTTGTTCAGACACATTGAGGATCACTCCGAGGGAGAAACCGGCTTGTACGCGGCCCCGGACGGGCACCGTACGGAGGGATGAGGTGTGGTGCGGGTCAGTCCATGCCGTGATGGGCGCCCCGCGAGGAGCCGCTCATCATCGAGCCGGACATCATCTGCTCCATCTGCTGCCGCGCCTCGGCCCGCTCGCCAGCAGGCAGCTGGTCCGTACAGTGACGGATCATCGCGTCCAAGTCACCGGCGGTGACGCTGAGCGTGGTCGTCGCAGGTGGGGCAGAGACTGCCGGGGAATCGGCGAACGCGGTGACGGCGCCGTACGCGCCGAGGCCGCCGAGGACGACGGTCGCCGCGGCCAGACCGACGGCCCTGCGCTTGATCATGTTTCCTCCCGGCCTCGGGCCCGACATAGGGCGCTTTCCATGCCACAGACGCTAGGCCGGGAGCGTGAAGGGGCCATGAAGCGTCCATGTGGGCGCTCTGTGCGACCCATTTAGTACCCCCTGGGGGTAGCGGTAGCGTCAAGAGTGATCAGGAGGGAGGCTCGAGATGAAGAGCTTCGTCGCCGCCGCACGGGCCCGGCCCTCGAGGAGGCTGCCATGAGTGCGGACCAGATCTCGATCGGCCGCCTGCAGGACGAGGGCAGGAGGGTCGGCATGGTGGGTGCCGGTATCAACGACGCGCCGGCACTCGCCCAGGCCGATGTCGGCTTCGCCATCGGCACCGGAACCGACGTCGCCATCGAGGCCTCCGATATCACGCTCATCTCCGGTGCCCTGGGCGGGGTCGTCACCGCCGTGACCCTGAGCCGGGCCACCATGCGCAACATCCCCCAGAACCTGGTCCTGGCCTTCGCCTACAACACCGCGGGCATCCCGCTCGCGGCCGGTGTCCTCTACCCGTTCACCGGCTGGCTGCTCAGCCCGATCATCGCCGCGGCCGCCATGGCGCTGTCGTCGCTGTCGGTCGTGGGCAACGCCAACCGGCTGCGCGCCTTCAGCCCCGCACCGCTCCCCGCGGCCTCGCAGCCGCCCGCGGGAGCCAAGACCCCCGTGGAGACACCCGCATCATGAGCACAGCGACCGCGACCGTTCTGGTCGTCGACGACGAGCCGAAACTGCGCGCCCTCGTCCGCGACTACCTCGAACGCGACGGCTACACCGTTCAGGAGGCGGGCGAGGGCCGCCAGGCCCTCGAACTCGCCCGCACCGCCCACCCGGACCTGGTCATCCTCGACCTCGGCCTGCCCGGTCTGCCCGGCGAGGAGGTGGCCCGCCTGCTGCGCAAGACCAGTGATGTACCGATCGTGATGCTCACCGCCAAGGCCGGCGAGAACGACCGCGTGATGGGACTGCGTCTCGGCGCCGACGACTATGTGGTCAAACCCTTCAGCCCCCGCGAACTCGTCGCCCGGGTCGAGGCCGTGCTGCGCCGCGCCCGCGGCGGACGTGGCACCACCGAGGATGCCTCCGTCTCGTACGGCAGCGGGCGGGTCCGGATCGACACCGAGCGTCGCGAGGTGCACTCCGGTGGGCAGGTCGAGCTCACCCGCACCGAGTTCGACCTGCTTGCTGCCCTGGCCTCCCGCCCCGGCCGGGCCTGGACCCGCTTGGAGCTCGTGGGCCGCGTCCAGGGCCACGCTTTCGAGGCGTACGAGCGCACCATCGACGTCCACGTGAAGAACCTCCGCCGCAAGCTCGGCGACGCCCCGCCCTCGCACGTGGTGGTCACCGTGCCGGGCGTCGGATACAAGCTGGGACTTGAGAGAGATGCGTAATCTGCTGCGCGGCCGCTTCGCCCGGCGCCTCGCCCTGGCTTTCGCCGCCCTGGGCATCGGGTCGGCCGCCCTGACCGCGGTCATCGTCAACACCGCCTTCGGCGCCCGCTTCGACGACTACCTCGCCGAACAGCAGCAGGTCCGCCAGCAGCAGTTGGTCGCCCTGTTCACCGCCGAGTACCAGAGGGGCGACACCTGGAGTCGGCAGTCCCTGAACGAACTCGCGCCGACGGTGACCATGACCGGCTCCCAGGTCGAGCTGCGGGGAGCGGCGGGGCAGAGTATCTGGTCGCTCGACGACGCCGACGTGGACCCGGCGACGCTGGCCATGCACCGGGAGATGATGGGCATCGGCGACCTCGGACCGCGCCGCGAGCTGCCCATCACGGTCGACGGCAAGCAGGTCGGCACCCTGGATCTCCGGGTCGCCCAGGGCCAGATCCCGGCCGTGGACAACGAATTCCGGTCCGACGTCAACCAGCTGCTCGCCGCCGGCGGGATCACCGCAGGGCTGATCGCCCTCGCCGTCGGCCTCTACACCGCGCGCCGGGCCACCGCCCCCATCGCCGAACTCACGTCAGCCGCGAGCGATCTGGCCGCAGGGCAGCGCGACCGGCGCGTGACCACCATCCCTGACAACGAGATCGGCCAACTGGCCGCCACCTTCAACACCATGGCCGACCGGGTCGAGAAGGAGGACGAACTCCGCCGCCTGTTCGCCTCCGACGTCGCGCACGAACTGCGCACCCCGCTCGCCATCCTGCGCAGCGAACTCGAAGCCGTGCAGGACGGCGTCCGCGAACCCACCCCGGAGGTCGTCACCTCCCTGCACGACGAGACGCTACGCCTGGGCAGGCTGATCGCGGACCTGGAAGCCCTGGCTTCCGCCGACGCCGCCGCCTTCACCCTCGAACGGGAACCCCTCTCCCTAACCGCCGTCGTCCGCAACGCCGTCGACGGACTCAGCAGCCGGTTCGACGCTGCCGGGATCGCGCTGCGCACGGAACTCGCCGAGATGAACGCCGAAGGCGACGCCGTACGGCTGCGCCAGATCGTCACCAACCAGCTCACCAACGCACTGAAGTTCGTTCCCGCCGGCGGATCGGTGACCGTCACCCTGCGCCGGGACGCCCACGACGACGGCTGGGCCGAGCTGCTGGTGGCCGACACCGGCCCCGGCATCCCCGCCGAAGACCTCCCCCGCATCTTCGACCGCTTCTTCCGCGGCCGCGCCGCCCGAGCCGACGGATCCGGCATCGGACTCGCCGTCGCCGCCGAACTCGCCACCGCCCACGGCGGCACCATCACCGCCGACAGCACCCCCGGCAGCGGCACCGTCTTCACCACCCGCTTGCCCGCCCTCGACCGCTGACCCGCACCGGTCGAGCGCCCCAGGTCAATGGCCTCCGTGCCGGTGTCCACGGTGAGGGTGGTACGCGCGCCCCGTCCTGTTCGCCGTGCCCTCGTCCGCAGCGGCCGGTTCGACGGTCTCTGCCGAGGGCCGCAACCCGTCCAGGGTCACCGCCACGAGCCTTCGGACGGCCGCCTTGGACGGAAGGGCCACCGCCGCGCCAAGGGCGTGGAGGCAGTAGCCGGCGAGTTCGTCGGGCGCGACATCGGCCCGGAGGGAGCCGGACTCGGCGCCCTCGGCCAGCAGGTCGCGGACGAGCGCCCTGAGCTGCTGATGCGCCCGCGCCACATGCTCACCCTGGTGCAGGAGGGCGGCAACCTCGGTTCCGTGGTGTTCATGGCGCGCTTGGGAGATGAGCGCGTACGCCTCCAGGACGGCCTCAAGCCGTTCGCCGGGAGCGCCGGCCTGGTCCCGGACCGAGGTGAGGTGTTCGAGGTGGCTGGTGATCTGCCGCTCGTGCCAGGCGGCCAGGATCGACTCGACGTCCGGGAAGTACTTGTAGAGCGTCGCCCGTCCGATGCCGGCGTCCTGGGCGATCCGCGACATCGTCACCGAGAGCAGCCCGTGTTCCGTCACCAGCGCCGCGGTGGCGTCCAGGGCCGCGTCCCGCACCGCGTGACGGTGCGCCTCGATCGTCTCGTTCCACAACTTCGGCATCCCACAAATATACGCGCCGCCGATTCCATGACACCATGGACTTGACAGCGACACTCTGTCTCGCAAAAAGTGGGGGCCGTCGCGAGCCCCCTCGCGCACGACAGAGGAGGACTCAGACATGACCGACCCGACCCCCGCTCCCGGCAGGCCCGGCAACCAGCCGGCCCCGGGCAGACCGCGCTGGGTGAACGTTTTCGCGATCGTCGTCATCGCCCTGATCCTGGCCGTTGTCATCGTGCACCTGGCCGGCGGCGGCATGGGAGGCCACTCCTGATGCCCATGACGCCCCGGCAGCGCAAGTTCGCACTCACCGCGCACGTGACGGCCTCGGTCGGCTGGCTCGGCGCCGTCGCGGCCTTCCTCGCCCTCGCAGTCGCCGGCCTGACGAGCGACGACGCCCAGACCGTGCGATCGGTCTACGTCGCCATGGGCGTGACGGGCTGGTCCGTCATCGTCCCGCTGTGCTTCGCCTCCCTGGTGACCGGTGTCATCTCCTCGGTGGGTACCACCTGGGGCCTGCTCCGGTACTACTGGGTGGCGGTCAAGCTCACGATCACCGTTCTGGCCACCGCCGCCCTGCTCATACACATGCCGCCGATCAGCCATATCGCCCGGGCGGCGGCCGGCCCGGGATGGTCCGCCGGCGACCTCCAGGGCCTGCGGACCCAGCTCGTCGTCCAGTCCGGCGCCGCACTTCTCGTCCTTCTCGCCGCCACGGCGCTGTCCGTGTACAAGCCGCAGGGCCGGACCCGCTTCGGGCGGCGGGCGTCGCGCGGTGCGCCACAGCCCACCGACACCACCACTCCGGCCCGGCCCTGAGGGAACGAGACTGCCCACCCCTGTGATCCCTGCCCTTCGAGGAGGCATCCGTCATGAGCGAGCGCGGCACCGAGTTGATGATGCGGGCAAGCCGGCAGTGGGCGGAGATGACGGAGTTCTTCGCCACCCTCAGCGAGGCGGATCTGGTACGGCCCTGCGCCGGCGCGGACGCCGGTGACACCGTCGGGGCCGTCGCCGCCCACGCGGCCGAGGGCTACCACCGCCTCGGCCGACTGCTCCTCAGCACAGGCCACGTCCTCGCGGCACCGCCCGCCTCGGGCACCAGCCGTCCGGGACCCAGCACCGACCATGTGACCCTGCCCGGCCTTCGCGCTCGCCTCGCTGGCGGTGAGACCTCGATCCGCCTGCTGTCAGGCCTGACCGGCGAGCAACTGAAGGGCCCAGCCCCGCCGGTCCCTCATGTCTCCACGGACCCCCGGACCCTCGAAGGACTGATCGAGGACGTCATCGACCACCAGGCGGCACACCTCGCCACGTTGCGGCGCGCCATCGCCGCCGAGGCCTGAGGACCCGGCCCACACCCATCCCGCCCCTCACAGCCATACCCCCAGAAGGTATAGTCCGGCGATGTCGGTCAGAGTGATCAGAAGGACGCGATGAAGGAGCACCGGAGGGCCACCGCCTGGCACGCCAGGCTGCTGCTGTGCGCTGCCCTGCTGCTCGGCATCGTCACCATGCACAGCCTCGGTCACCCTGCGGAGCACGGCTCCTCCCCCATGCCTGGCCACGCCGTCGTGGCTGACGCACCGGCTCCGCTGGGCCACGCCCCGGAGCCGCTCTCGGCCGATGGACCGCGGGCCGAAGCCCCCGCCCCCGTTGGCGGGATGGACCCGTTGTCCGTCTGCCTGGCCGTACTGAGCGTCTGGACCGTCGCCCTGCTGACCGCCCGGGTGCTCTCTCGCCGGACCGGGGACCCGGCGTTGTCGGCTCTCGTGCGGCCGGCTCACGCGCTGTGGCCGATCCCGCCCCCGGCCAGTCCCCGCACCCTGCTCGCGCAATCGTCGTTGCTGCGCATATAGGACGGCGCCCGGCCGCTCCCCTTGGAGCGGTGTACGCGCCAACTCCTTTATGCGTCAACACCGATACGAGGTGCACTCAGTCATGCGCACACCCAACCGCCGTGCCGTCCTTGGCGCGGGTCTCGCCGTCGCCGGCAGCGGCCTGCTGGCCGCCTGCTCGGGCTCCGTGTCCGGTATGGACCACTCCAAGATGGGCGACCACGGCGCGGCACCGACGCCGGAGGGGTACGTGTCCCCCGACGGCAAGGAGGTCGCCGCCGCCGAGGCCAACCGCAACCCGGGCCCTGAGCGGAAGGTGAAGCTCACCGCCGTGGAAACCCCGCTCGACCTGGGTGGCCGTACGGTCAAGTCCTGGGCGTTCGGCGACCGGCTGCCGGGTCAGGAGGTCCGTATCACCGCCGGCGACACCCTCGCCCTCACCCTTGCCAACAACCTGCCTGAGGCCACCTCCATCCACTGGCACGGCCTGGCGATGCGCAACGACATGGACGGCGTGCCCGGCCTGACCCAGCGCCCCGTCAAGGCGGGCGCCTCCTTCGACTACCGCTTCGCCGTCCCGCACCCGGGCACGTACTGGTTCCACCCGCACTCCGGCGTCCAGCAGGACCGCGGCCTCTACGCCCCGCTGATCGTCGAGGACCCCAAGGAACCGCTGAAGTACGACAAGGAATGGATCATCGTCCTGGACGACTGGGTCGACGGAGTCGACGGCAGCACCCCGGACGCCGTCCTCGCCGAACTCAGCAAGGGCATGGGCGGCATGGACATGGGCGGCTCGGGAGGAGGCCACGACATGTCGAACATGTCGATGTCCACCAAGGCGTCCCCCTCTCCCCGGCCCTCCGGCCCGTCCCGGATGATGATGGGCGCCACCAGCCCCCTGCTTGGCGGCGACGCCGGCGATGTGGCCTACCCCCACTACCTCGTCAACGGGCGCGTGCCGGAGAACCCCGAGACGTTCCAGGCCAAGCCTGGCGACCGAATCAGGCTGCGGATCATCAACGCGGGCGGCGACACGGCCTTCCGGATAGCCCTGGGCGGCCACACGATGACCGTCACGCACACCGACGGCTTCCCCGTCGAGCACGCGGAGACGGACGCGCTGTTGCTGGGTATGGGCGAGCGCTACGACGTCCTGGTCACCGCCGCCGACGGCGTCTTCCCGCTCACGGCGCTGGCCGAGGGCAAGAACCGGACCGCGCTGGCGATCCTGCGTACCGGCGGTGGCACGGCTCCGGACGCGTCCGTACGTCCGAAGGAGCTCGACGGGAAGCTGCTCCAGGCCGGCCAGCTCCGGTCGGCCGAAGCGGTCCGCCTAAAGCCGGGCAAGCCCGACCGCACCATCACGCTGAAGCTGACCGGCTCGATGATGAAGTACGACTGGGCCATCAACGGCAAGAAGTACGAGCCCTCGCAGCGCTATCCGGTCCGCTCGGGGGAGCGGGTACGGCTGTCCTTCGTCAACGGCAGCGATATGTGGCACCCCATGCACTTGCACGGCCACACGTTCGCCCTCCCGGACGGAGGCCCCCGCAAGGACACCGCGATCGTGCTGCCCGGCAAGACCCTGGACGTCGACTTCGACGCCGACAACCCGGGCCTGTGGATGATCCACTGCCACAACGTCTACCACGCCGAAGCGGGCATGATGACGGCCCTCGGCTACCTCAAGTAGGCACGAGCGCCATCGCCGGGGTCGCAGGCCCGCCCAACCCGGCGGGCCTGCGGCTTCGCGGCCTACTCGGTCCTGGACATCGTCCTGCCGCAGCAGCAGGTCGGGCTCTGCTGACCTCGGCAGGTCTCAGGTGCGCCCTTGGTCACCGTCAGCTCGCACCCGCAGTTCTCGTCGGGGCAGCGATAGACCTCGCCCTCGCGAAACGCCATCGCGCTCACCTCCTTCTTTCGTGGTTCTCATCCGTCACGAGCGACGCTAGAACCTGGACCCGGGGTCAAGGTCAATACTGGGCGGCAAGGAGGAACGACCATGGCGCTGCACTCACTGACCATCGGCCAGGCCGCCGAAGCCGCCGGGCTCACCCGCAAGGCCGTCCGCGTCTACGAAGCCAAAGGGCTGCTGGCGAAGGCTGAGCGGAGCACGACCGGCTACCGCCTCTACAACCCGGACGATGTCGAACTGCTGACCTTCATCCGCCAGGCCCGCGCCCTGGGGCTCCACCTCGACGATGTCCGCGAGGTACTGGAGATACGGCGCGGCGGCACACCCCCGTGCGATGCGGTGCGCAGCCTGCTCGATGCGCGTATCGCGGAGATCGACTCCACCGTCGAGGATCTGCTCGCGCTGCGCCGGACCCTGGCTGAGACCCGCCGGGCGGCTGACGACCGGCCGTGTGGGGAGCCGTCCTCGGTCTGTTCGATCATTGAGGAAGCCTGAGCTCAGAGGTCCACGGCCAGGACCGGGGTTGTGGACCGGGAAACGCAGGGGTAGATCACGTCACGGCGGTTGCGCTCGCGGGTGGGGAGGACCGTGTCACGGTGGTCAGGAGTCCCGTCCAGGACGCGCAGCTCGCAGGTGCCGCAGTAGCCCTCCCCGCAGTAGGAGGCCGCTCCGGGAACAGCCGTGCGGATGGCGTCGAGGAGGCTGCGGTCGGCGGGGACGGGCAGGACCCGCCCGCTGCGCCGCAGCTCGACCTGGAACTCCACCGCGTCCTCCGGGATGGTGCTCGCGGGCTGGAACCGCTCCACGTGCAGATGTCGGTCGGGGAAGTCCTCCGCAGCGACCCGCTGCAAGGTATCGAGCATCGGTTGGGGTCCACAGGCGTAGACAGCAGCGCCCCGCGAGGTGCCGGTCAGGGCGGCAGCGAGGTCGGGCAGGCCGTCGGTGTCCTGGGGTACCAGGTGGACGCGTTCTCCGCCGAGCGCCAGGAGTTCGTCTGCGAAGGCCATCGTCGCGCGCGATCTGCCGCCATAGACCAGGCGCCATTCCCGCCCGGCCGCCTCCGCCGCACGGATCATGGGCAGCACAGGGGTGATGCCGATGCCGCCTGCGACGAAGAGGTAGTGGTCCGCGAGGACGAGCGGGAACCTGTTCCGAGGTCCCCTGACGCCGATCCGCTGCCCCGCCGTGAGCTCATGCACCTCGGCCGACCCACCGCGGCCGTTCGGAACGTGGAGGACGCCGACGCGGTAGGTCTTCCGGTCGGCAGGGTCTCCGCAGAGGGAGTACGGACGGATCTTCCCGGACGGCAGTACGAGTTCGACGTGGGCGCCGGGCTCCCAGGCGGGCAGCGGCAAGCCGTCCGTGGCGGCGAGCTCGACGGCGACGACCTCCTCGGCGGCAGACCACAATCCCCGGACGACGACCGGCCGAACTTCCGAACGCGCCAGGCCCTCCGGCCCGGGGGAAGGGCTCGCCGTGGCCCCGCTGCCGGGATCGGTGCGCCGTCCGGCCAGCAACCGGTAGAGCGTCAGGAAGGCGACGGCCGCGAGGAGGGCCAGGGCGGTCCCGCGTACGAGGCTCTCGTCGGTGCCCGCGGTGAGGGCATGCACGGTGCTCAGGACGAACAGCGCGAAGGTCGTGGTGTGGACGTAGCGCCACCACCGGTGCGGGATCCGCTCCTTGAGCAGTGAGGTGGTCTGGATCGCGGCCATCAGGTAGAGGGCGATCACTCCCCAGGCCACCGCCGCGGGCCGGTAGTCGGAGGTGAAGGGGAACATGATCTGGAGCAGACCGATGTCGACCCAGCTGTCGGCGCTCAGGCCGAGCAGGTGCAGGGCGAGGAAGACCAGGGAGAATCCCGCCAGGAACCGGTGCACGTCGAGCAGCCGCGCTCGAGCCAGTCGCGGCCCCAGGACCCGGGTCGACACCAGCAGCCCCCACACCACGGTGGCCGACAGCAGCCACCAGGACGTCAGCCCGCCGACACGGGCGAAGTACCACCAGAGCTTGGGGTCCACGTCACAAACCTTTCCCAGGGCCCGGCGTTGTGCGCCGCGCCGTCTTCCGTCACCAGCAGGCCGGCGACTCCGTGCTTCTCCAGCAGGGCGGCGCCGTCGTTCAGTCCGGCGATCAGTGCCGCCTTCGCCAGCACCTCCGCCCAGTGCGCCTCCCCCGCCACGACAGTCACAGTGGCCACCTCGCTGGCGGCGGGCGCTCCGCTGACCGGGTCGATCAGGTGATGGCTCTCCCGCCCTTGGGCTCGCCAGCGGCGCCGCAGGCGGGTGGAGGTCGCGACGGCCCCCTCGGCGAGGCCCAGCCAGGCCAGGTCAGTGCCCGGGCGGGCCTCGTCCTCGACCGCGACCACCCACGAGGCAGCACCCGGAGCCGAGCCCAGCGCCCGTACGTCTCCGCCGAGGTTGACGCAGGCCCCCGCGGCGCCCGCGGCCCGCAACTCCTCGGCAACCAGGTCCGCGGCGAATCCCTTGCCGATGCCGCCTAGATCGAGCCGTACGCCACGGGGCAGCCGCACCCGGTCGGCCCATATCTCGATCCCCGAGCAGCCGGGGGCAGGCACGGACGAGGCGGCGACGGACCGTTCACCCGGCAGGGCCTCGAAGTTGCGGGTGTAGCCGACCGACTCCAGTGCGGGCAGTACGGTCGGGTCGAACAGGCCGCCGGTCAGCTCCCAGGCCCGTACGGCGCGGGAGACGATGGCGACGGTCGGCGGGGAGACCTCGATCCACCGGCCCGGCGAGGAGTTGAGCAGGCACAGCTCGCTGTCGGCACGAAACCGGGACCAGAGCGACTCCAGTTCCTCCAGCCGGCGACGGGCCGTGGCCGGCAGGCCGGGGGCGCCACCGGCGACCAGCAGGTGGCCGGTACTGCCCATCACCGGAAACCGCGCCTCGGCCGGCTCAGCTCCCACTGCTGCGCGTGGCCGGAGCGGACGGAGCTGCCTGGGGCTGGGGCGCAGCGGGCACTGCGGCCGTAGGCTCGGCCGCGCTCTGCCCGCCGCAGCCGCTGCCACTGCTGCGGGTGACGGGAGGCGATGACGCCGCCGGGGCCTGGGGCGCTGCCGGGGTCGCAGCCGTCGGTGCGGCCGCACCCGCGGCCTCGCCGGGCGCCGCCGTAGAAGGCTGCGCACCGGCGACGAGAGCCACCGTCAGCAGCGTGGCACCGACCAGACCGGCAGCGGCCACTCCCACCCGCACGGCCGTACGCCGGTCCTGCTCATCGGCATCCAGCACGTCGGCCAATGTCCAACTCCCTTCATCTTGACGTACGTACAGGACCTGGGCGTCACATGTCGCCCATGCCCATCCCCATGCCGCCGCCCATGCCCTTGCCCTGGCCCATCTGGCCCGTGCCACCGCCCATGTTCATGCCGCCCATGCCGCCCATGCCGCCGCCATTGTTCATGCCCTTGTCCTGGTCCGTGCGCATGTTCATGCCGGACTCCATTCCCATACGCATGGCCTCCAGCATCATCCGCATCTCCATCTCGCTCATGCCTCCCTGCTGCGGGTAGGCGCTGGGCGCCGGAGCGGGGCTGGCAGCACCCGGCTGCGACGGGGCGGCCGGCTGACCCGGCGCGGTGGGCGCGACCGACGGCGCGGCCGAGGCCGACGCGGCCGGCATGTTCGACATGTTCGGGGTCTTCGGGGTCTCCGAGCCTCCGCCCACGACGGCGGCGGTGGCGACAGCGGCGGTGACGCCGACCGTGACGACGGCCGCGGCGATGGCGAGGGCGGTGCGGTGCTGGATACCGGCCATGGGATTCGTCCTTCTTCTCTGAACGTCGGTGGATCAGTGACGGTTGGTGGGCTGGAAGCGGCGCAGCCGCAGGCTGTTGGTGACGACGAAGACCGAGGAACTGGCCATCGCAGCCCCGGCGATGAGAGGGTTGAGCAGGCCGAATGCGGCCAGCGGCAGGGCGCCCACGTTGTAGACGAAGGCCCAGAACAGGTTGCCCTTGATGGTGGACAGGGTCTTGCGGGCCAACCGGATCGCGTCCGCCGCACCGCGCAAGTCGCCCTTGACCAGAGTGAGATCGGCAGCGGCGATCGCCGCGTCCGTGCCCGTCCCCATCGCGAGCCCGAGGTCCGCCTGGGCGAGCGCGGCGGCGTCGTTGACACCGTCGCCGACCATCGCCACGACCTTGCCCTCGGCCTGAAGCCGCTTGACCTCGGCGACCTTGTCCTCGGGGTGGACCTCGGCGATGACCTCGTCTATACCGACTTCGGCGGCGACGTGCTCGGCGGCGGCCCGGTTGTCACCGGTCAGCAGGACCGGGGTCAGCCCGAGCTTCTTGAACTGGGCGACAGCTTCGGCACTGGTGGGCTTGACGGTATCGGCCACCACGAGGGCGGCGCGGACCTTGTCGTCCCAGGCGGCGAAGACGACGGTTCGTCCGGCGCGTTCGGCCTTGCGCTGGGCGCGGACCAGGTCGGAGGGGATCTCCAGGTCCCGGTCCTCGGTCAGCCAACTCGCCCGGCCCGCGAACACCTGGTGTCCGTCGACGGTGCCGGTGACTCCGCGCCCGGCGTGGTTGGCGAAGTCGGTAACGGGTGCCAGGTCGCCGGTCTCGTCCTCAGCGGCGTCCGCGATCGCCTTGGCGATGGGATGCTCGCTGGCGTGTTCCAGCGCTCCGGCCAGGCACAGGACCTCCGTACGGTCCTCACTGTCCGCGAGGACCACGTCGGCCAGGCGCATCCGGCCCTCAGTGACCGTGCCGGTCTTGTCCAGCACGATCGTGTCGATGCGACGGGTTGACTCCAGCACCTCCGGGCCGCGGATCAGCAGACCGAGCTGCGCGCCGCGGCCGGTACCGACCATCAGCGCGGTCGGCGTGGCCAGGCCCAGCGAGCACGGGCAGGCGATGATCAGCACCGCTACCGCGGCGGTGAGCGCCATGGCCGCCGGGTAGCCGAGGACTAGGAGCGTGGGTCGGTAACGGGCAAGCGGGTGGGTGGTCGGGGCTGGCGGGGTCGGTCGTAGTCGCCTGGTCGGTGTTGGCTGGCCCGAGGCCGGGGTCTCCTGGGCCTCGGGTTGGTCCAGGGG
>NZ_JAPNLM010000056.1 GCF_026627255.1 Streptomyces antarcticus
CCATCGTCAAGGTCGCCGTCGAAGAAGGCCAGCAGGTCACCGAGGGCGAACTCATCGTCGTCCTCGAAGCCATGAAGATGGAGCAGCCCCTCAACGCCCACCGCTCCGGCACCATCACCGGCCTCAAGGCCGAGATCGGCGCCTCCCTCACCTCCGGCGCCACCATCTGCGAGATCAAGGACTGACGTCCACGCCGGAGCCCCGCTCCGGCCCCGCCGACGGTCACGTGAAGGCCCCGCCAGGACCCAGGTCCGGGCGGGGCCTTCACGCGTACGGACGCCGCCCTGCCGCCGGCCGGTGAGTGCCGCTTTTCGTTCCTCTGTAGTTCCTTTCATGTGCCGCTGAACAATGCGCGAACCCGTGACGAAACATCACCGGGGTCTGAAGGGGAATGCATTGTCGCCCTCTCCTCTGTCGCGGAGACTCATCAACACATTCCGCTGAAAGGGACCCTGGGAATGTCTGGGGCGAGGTGCATGGACGCTGCCGTGAATGTCGTGGGGGCGGGTCCGGCCGGGCTGACGCTCGCCGGTGAGCTGCGGCTCGCGGGGGTCGATGTCGTCGTTCTGGAGCGCCTCGCCCAGCGCACGGGGGAGTCCCGTCCACGAAAGGAACAACCATGTCGAACGAGCCTCTGCGGCTTGCGGTGATCAACAGCAGTGTCCGCGAGGGCCGGTTCGGTCCGGTCGTCGGCGAGTGGTTCGCCGGCATCGCCGAGGAGCGCGCGGACCTGATCGTCGACGTGATCGACCTCGCCGACCACGAGCTGCCCGCGGCGATCTCGCACAACCCGTCCGAGGAGGCTGCCGGGATCCTCTCGAAGATCTCGCCGCGCCTGGAGCAGGCCGACGCCTACATCATCGTGACGCCGGAGTACAACCACAGCTTTCCCGCCTCGCTGAAGCACCTCATCGATTGGCACTACACCCAGTGGCGCGCCAAGCCCGTCGGTTTCGTCTCCTACGGCGGCCTGGCCGGCGGCCTGCGGTCGGTGGAGCAGTTGCGCCCGGTCTTCGCCGAGCTGCACGCGGTCACCGTCCGCGACGCGGTCAGCTTCCACATGGCGTGGGAGCAGTTCGGCGAGGACGGCAAGCCGAAGGACGAGACCGGCCCGGCCGGCGCCGCCAAGGTGCTGCTGGACCAGCTCGGCTGGTGGGCGAACGCGCTCCGCGAGGCCCGCGCCAAGACCCCGTACCAGGCCTGACGGACCGGTGGCATGGGGTGCGCCGCCGCACGGCGCGCACCCCCTCGCAGTCCTCCCGCCCTGCGCTTCGTACGGGAGCGCTGCGCCGACTGCGGCGGGGACACGGCCGGCCCGCCCTCGACGCGTCCTCGCCGCCCCCGGGCTTCTCGCTCTCGCACAGCGCCGGGATCGCCCTCGCGGGTGTCGCGGCCGTACCGGTCGGGGTCGACGTGGAGCCGGCCGGTCCCGCGACCGCCCAGCCGGCCGTGTCCCTGGCGAGTCTCGAAGACCCCTCGGCCCGCGACGTCACGATGCTGCTCTTCTGCGCCCCCGGCCGCCGCGTCCCGGACGGCTCCGGCCGCCGGGCCCGGACCACCTCACCACTCCCGAGGACGGGAACCATGACTTCACCCTCGCCCCGGCCCGCCGGGCGCGGCCAAGCGGCCACGCTGGTGCTGGCCGGCACCCTGACCATCATGGCGGGCGCCACCGTGGCGCCCGCGATCCCGGGCATCCGCGAGGCGTTCGCGGACACCCCCAACGCGGACCTGCTGGCCCGCATGATCACCACCACGCACGCGCTGGCCATCGTGCTGTTCTCGCCCGTGGCCGGCTTCGTCGTGGAGCGGCTCGGCCGCAAGCGCGCGCTCGTCACCGGCATGCTCGCCTTCGGCATCGGCGGCAGCTCCGGCGCGTACCTGCCCGACCTGACCGGCATGCTCGCCGGGCGCGCGGTCCTCGGCATCGGCGTCTCGCTGATCATGACCAGCAGCATGGCCATGATCGCGGACCTCTACGAAGGCACCGACCGGCAGCGCCTGCTGGGCCGGCAGGCCGCCGCGGGCTCGTTCGGCGGCGTGGTGCTGCTGCTCGGCGGCGGCGCGCTCGCGGGACTGGACTGGCGCGTCGTCTTCCTCCTCTACCTGTTGGGCGTCCTGCTGGTGATCCCGGCGCTCGCCTTCCTGCCCGAGGGACGCACCGCGACCGCCCCCGCCCCGGTGGGGAAGGGGGCCGCGGCCCCGGCCACGTCGAAGATCCCGGCCGGCATCCTGGCGGCGCTGGCCGCGATGATGCTGGGCCAGGTCGCCTTCTACTCCGTCCCCGTCCAGATCCCGTTCCTGGTCGAGGACCACTTCAAGGCCGCCGCCGTGGTCTCCGGCGCGGTGATGGCCGTACAGACCTTCACCACCGGCATGGTCGCGATGCGGTTCGCGTTCTTCCGCCGGCTCGCGGGGGAGTACCCGCTCGCCGCGCTCTCCTTCCTCGCCATCGGCCTCGGCTACCTGGTGCTCGCGGTCGCGCCCAACGTGGCGGTGCTGGTCGTGGCGCTGCTGATCATGGGCACCGGCCTCGGTTTCCTGATGCCGAACCTCAACAACTGGGTCCTCGCGGAAGCGCCCGCCCACGTACGCGCCCGGTACGCGGGCCTGCTGACCACCGCCCTGTTCCTCGGGCAGTTCCTGGCCCCGGTCCTGACCCAGCCGCTCGTCTCCTCCCTCGGCATCCAGCCGACCTTCGCGGTCGTCGCGGGCGCGGCGCTGCTCGTCGCGGTGGCCTACTACCTGGGCGGCCGCAGCGTCGCCGGGCGGGAACGGGCCGGAGCCGGTTCACCGGGCGGTCCCGATTCCGGCCCGGCCGCGGACACGCCCGCGGACACGCCCGCGGACACGCCCGCGGACACGCCCGCGGACACGGCCGCGGCCACGAACCGCAGGGCGCGCAAGGCCGCCGAACGATAACGAGGTCCAGGAGCTGGCCGACCGGCACCTCCTCGCGCTGGAGTCGGCCCTCCGGACCGGACGCACGGCCGACGAGGCCCGGACGGCCTCCGACCGCCACCGCGAGGTCTTCACCGCGGACGTCCGGATCGGCTATCCCGACGGCACGGAGGGCGGCGCCGAGGGCCTGGACACCTTCCACGAGGAGGCGCGCCGCTCCTGGGGCGAGGTCCGGGAGGTCAATGCCGAGTACGCCGTCGACCTGCCGGACGAGGACCGGGCTGTCGTGCGGTGCACCAGATCGTCACCCCACGCCCCGGGCACGGGTGGCCCGGACGCCGCCGAACCCGACGTCATGGGCCACTACGAGGCCCGGGCGCCGCGCACGGCCGAGGGCTGGCGCTTCACCCGACTGACGGTGCGGGCCGTAGAACCGCCCACCGGCTCGCCGGCTACCGACTCAGCCGCTCAGCCGCCACCGGTTCGGCCACCACCACCGAGCCCGCTGCCGGTCCGGTCGCCACCGGTTCGGCCGCTACCGGCTCGGCCATCACCGGTTCGGTCGCCACCGGTTCGGCCGCTACCGCTCGGCTTGGGGAGGAGAACCCGCCGGCCCTGTACGCCGCGTCCGCCGGGGCCCCGCCGCTGCCGCCGCCACGTCCGGGCGCCCCGCCGGCGGAGCCGAAGGCCGTCACCAGGCCCTCCACCGGTCCCGCACCCATGCTTGAGGAGCCCGCCGTACTTTCCCACCCCCATGAGAGCGCCATGAGCCACGACCTCCCCGACCGGACCGGGCCGGCCGGCGCCGAGCACGCCGCCGCCCGGCGGGCCCGGCCCGTACGCCCCGCCCTGCTCGCCGGTGAGCGGCGCGAGGCCGCCGACCACCACGTCTTCCGCGGCACCGACTGACAAGGACCCGATGAAACGCGCTCTCGCCCACGGCTTCCAGTCCCTGACGGTCCGCAACTTCAGGCTGTTCGCGGGCGGACAGCTGGCGTCCGTCACCGGCACCTGGATGATGGTCGTCGCCCAGGACTGGCTGGTGCTGTCCCTGACCGGCGACTCCGGGACCGCCCTGGGCGCGGTGACGGCCCTGCAGTTCGCGCCGCTGCTGCTGCTCACGCTGCACGCGGGCGTCCTCGCCGATCGGTACGACAAGCGCAGGCTGCTGATCGGCGCGAACGCCGCCTCGGGGGTCCTCGCGCTGCTGCTCGCCGCGCTCGTGCTGACGGGGTCGGTGCGGCTGTGGCACGTGTTCCTGTTCGCGCTCGGCCTGGGCATCGTCAACGCGGTCGAGGTGCCGACCCGGATGTCCTTCGTGACCGAGCTGGTCGGCCCCGGCCTGCTGCCCAACGCCTCCGCGCTGAGCGCGGCGTACTTCAACGCGGCGCGGGTGGTGGGCCCCGCCCTGGCCGGCCTGCTGATCGGCTGGCTGGGCACCGGAACGGTGATGGCGGTCAACGCCGTGAGCTACCTGGCGACGGTGGCCGGGCTGCGCCTGATCCGGCCCGCCGAACTGCACCGGGTCGAACGCAGCCGGCCGGAACGGGCGCGTGCCGTGGACGGGATCCGGTACATGGCCTCGCGGCCCGATCTGCTGCTGCCCATGCTGCTGGTGGCGGTGGTCGGCATGCTCGGCTTCAACTTCCAGCTCACCCTGCCACTGTTCGCCAAGACGGTCTTCCACGCCGACGCGGCCGCGTTCGGGCTGCTCACCACGGCGATGGCGGCCGGCTCGCTGCTCGCCGCGTTCGCCTCGACCGGGCGGCGCGGCAGGCCGTCGCTGAGCCTGGTCATCTGGTCGGCCCTGGGGTTCGGGGTGCTGGAGGTGCTGGCCGGCCTGGCGCCGACGTTCGCCGTCGCGGCCGTCCTGCTGTTCCTCACCGGGTTCGGCTCGATCTCCTTCGCCCAGGCGGCCAACCACCGGATCCAGCTCGGCTCCGACCCCGCCTACCGGGGGCGGGTCATGGCCCTCTACACCCTGGTGTTCCAGGGCACGACGCCCTTCGGAGCCCTCCTGATCGGCTGGCTCAGCGAACGGCTGGGCGCCCGCTCCGGGCTGCTGGCCGGCGGGGCCGCCACCGTCCTGGCCGCATTGGTGGTACTGGCCCTGCACCTGCGCGGGACCGGCCGCCGGGAGCCCGACGCGCCGGCCGGGGCCCGTGAGGCGTCGGACGCGGTCTCCCCGTAGCGGCCGGGGGCTCGGGCGGGCGGGCTCAGACGGTCCGCAGCCCCTCCCCGTACCACCGTGCGAAGTCGGCGGCGTGCCCCGGGAACCCGGGACCGGGGTCGCAGCCGAGGTCGGACCAGAACGGGACGCTGTCGAACCAGTGGTCGGTGGTGATCATGTCCAGCTCCCGGCCCCGGCCGCCCCGCTCCGCCAACAGCGCACGTGCCTGCGGGGCGGTGAGGTCGTGCCGGGGCCACGGGAGCGCGGCGCAGTCGGCCACGGCGCGCAGCAGCCCGTTCCACACGACGGGCCGGGGGTGCGCGGCGTGGTAGACGGACGCGGTCAGGTCCCCGGCGGGCGCGAGGGCGGTGGCCACCATGGCGCGGGCGAGGTCGGTCACGGCGATCACGGAGGTGCGGGAGGACCAGCCCTCGACGGTGCCGGGCAGGGCCCGCAGGAGCCGGGCCATCCCGGGTACGACCCAGCAGTCCCCCTCGCCGTAGACGAGGTGGGGGCGCAGTACGGTGCCGCCCGCGGCCAGCACGGCGTCCTCGGCGGCGGCGCGGCTGGCCGAGGTGGGCGATCCGGGACGGCGGACGAGGTCCTCGGGGCGCTGCCCCCGGAAGGTGCCGCGGCCGTACACGGAGGCGGTGCTGAGGTGGACGACGCGGGACACCCCGGCGCGGCGGGCCTCCGCGACGAGGGCGGCGGTGCCGCGGGCGTTGACGGCCTCGCACCGCTCGGCGGTCCCGCCGATCTGCGCGGCGCAGTGCACCAGTACGTCGACCCCGTCGCACGCGCCGCGCAGCGACGCGGGGTCGGCGAGGTCGGCCCGTACGACGGCGTGCCCGTCGGGGACCGAGGGCGTCGCGGCCCCGGGCAGCGGACTGCGGTGGGACATCAGCCGCAGGGCGACGCCGCGGCGTTCGGCCTCGCGGGTGACGTGGCGGCCGACGAATCCGGCCGCCCCGGTGATCATGATCGTGGTCACGCGAGGGTCTCCAGGGGGTGCGAGGGGATCAGCTGCCGGCCGGCCGCAGGACGACGTCGGCAGGACCTTCGACACGGCCGCACGGTGGACGAACTCCCGCGGGACGGTGTGGTGGTGAGGCGGGGGAGCGTCGCGGTCCCCGCGGGGCGGGCGGGGCGGGGGGCTGCCGTCACCACGCTGTCGTGCCCGGAGGGGTGCGGCGAGGTCAAGGACGGCATGGAGGCTCCTGCTTTCTCATGAGGTCAGGGGCGCGAGGCGGGTGTCGAGTAGACCGCATCCGCCGACCGGATCCAC
The DNA here is from genome assembly GCF_026627255.1 of Streptomyces antarcticus. Classification (GTDB taxonomy): domain Bacteria; phylum Actinomycetota; class Actinomycetes; order Streptomycetales; family Streptomycetaceae; genus Streptomyces; species Streptomyces antarcticus. The sequence continues at coordinate 6,357 of NZ_JAPNLM010000056.1, forward strand.
CGCCGGGGCATAAGGTACAGACAGGTCCGTACTTTTTAGACCCAACGTGACAGACTTCGAAAGGGCGCTCATGGCACAGCAGGAACGGGGAGTGCGGTCGAAACGATCGATCCTGGAGGCCGCCGCACAGGTCTTCGACGAGCGGGGCTACGACGCCGCGAGCACGACCGAGATCCTGGCCCGCACCGGTCTGACCAGGGGGGCCCTGTACCACCACTTCCCCTCGAAGGAGGCCATCGCGGCCGCGCTGGTGGCCCTGCAGAGCGAAGCCCTGGAGGTGCCCGACAACCCGGTCAAGCTTCAGGCGGCCATCGACCTGACGATGGAGTTCGCGCGCCGCCTGCGCATCGACCCCGTCCTGCGGGCGAGCGTGCGGCTGGCGGTCGAGCAGACCTCCTTCTCCCGCCCGGCCCAGAGCCCGTACGACATGTCCAGCACGGCCATCCTCGGGCTGCTCGAGGAGGCGTCGGCGCAGGGCGAGGTGCTCCCCGGTACCGATCTGCGCGAAGCAACCTCGCTCATCGTCGGCGCCTTCACGGGGCTCCAGCTCATGTCCCAGGTCTACAGCGACCGCCGTGACCTACCCGAACGCGTCTCCACGCTCTGGCGGTTCCTGCTGCCCGGCCTCGCCACCCCCGGCATCCTCGGCCGGCTCCGCACCACCCCGCCCCCCGAGGCACCGCCCGAGGGTGCCGACGACTGAGCGGACCCCGGGGCCCGGGGCGGAGCGGGGGCCTCCCGGGGTGGACGTGCGCACGGGACGGCTTGCCGTCCAAATAACATACAGACTTGCCTGTACTGATCCGTCGTACGCCCCCCGCCATTCTACCGCCGGCACCCCCGAGGGAACGCTGGCAAGAGCATTCTGACCAGGCAACTTCCCTCTCATGAAGGGAGATTGCCGATCTCCTTCATGCTGCGCGAAGAAGTTGCAGGTGGCGCAGGTGGACGCCTTGCGGGCGTAACAATCAGACAAGTCTGTTTGGTACTGTCCTCCCGTTGGTAGCTGCTTCCCCTGGGGAGCGGGGTCCAGGAGCGCGGGAAAGGTCAGGGAGCCCGATGGAGAGTTCGGTCGTAAGCCCGTCCGCGGCGGCATCTCACCCGTACCCGGCAACGTGACAGTGCCTCAGGAGGATCAGATGTACCGGCAGACCACGGATCTACTCGAACCTCGCACCGGACGCCCCCGCCCCGAGCGCTCCCCGCTCATCCCGGAGCAGCACCGCCCGCCGGGGGCGGACGCCGCGGGAGGCGCCAGCACCGGGCAGGCGCTGCACGTCCTCGTCGTCGAGAACGAGCCGCGCGCCGCCGACGCCCTCGTCCAGGGGCTGCGCCGGCACGGCTACGTGGCCGAGAGCGTGGCCACCGGGGCCAAGGCCATGCGGGTGCACCAGGGCGCCGGCCTGATCCTGCTGGACCTGGACCTGCCGGACCTCGACGGCCTGGAAGTCTGCCGCGGGATCCGGGCGGTCAGCGACACCCCGGTCATCGCCGTCACCGCGCGCGGCACCGAACTCGACTGCGTGCTGGGCCTGCAAGCCGGTGCGGACGACTACCTGGTCAAGCCGTACGGGTTCCGTGAGCTCCTGGCCAGGATGGACGCGGTCATGCGGCGGGTGCGGCCGCAGCGTTCCGTCGCCCGCGTCATCAGCCGCGGCCCGCTCCTCGTCGACGCGGGCACCCGGGAGGTCCGGCTGGACGGCCGCGCCGTCGAGGTGACGCGCAAGGAGTTCGACCTCCTCCACCTGCTCGCCTCGGAGCCGGGGGCGGTGGTCTCCCGCAGGCAGCTGATGGCGCGGGTGTGGGACGACTCCTGGTCGAACCCGGGGCGCACCATCGACACGCACGTCAGCAGCCTGCGCGGCAAGCTCGGTTCGAGCCGCTGGATCATCACGGTCCGCGGCGTCGGCTTCCGCCTGGGCCACCCCTGACCGCCCGCCGCTGACGGCCCACCCCTGACCGCCCGCCCCTGGCCGTCCGCCCCAGCCGTCAGGATCCCGGCAGCTGTCCGGGGCGGTCGGTGACGCCCCGGGCGACGACCGCCACCGAAGTCACCACCGTTCCGGCCTTGCCCCAGGAGTTGTCCTCGAGGACGACCTCGCGTGACCCCAGGAGCCGCAGGCTCTCCTTGTCGAAGATCCACTCGGTCCGCTCGCCGTCGTGTACGCGGGCGACCGCGACACCGGTCCGGCCGGCGGCGTCACTCGCCTCGGGAACCACCACGACACCGGGGATGCGGGCCGCCGCACGGTAGAGCGCCGCACTCAGCCCCGGCGGGGTCTCGACGCTCCGCAGCAGGTCACCGATCGCGACGAAGGCCTGCTGGTCGGGGCCGGTGGTCGAGCCCGAGCCGGGACCGTGGTGCGCGCGGGCGTCCTTGTAGAGCAACTCCAGCAGCTCGGCGGGGTCGGTCGGCACCGTTTCGAGGAACCGGTAGGTCGGTCTGCTGAGGCTCGGCGGGCCCCCCGGCGGAATCCTGTCGGTCCCGGACGCGGTGCGCACCACCGTGCCGGCCGAACCGTCCACCGGCAGCCAGCGCTCGGCCGACTGGTCCGTGGGGGCCGCCACCATCTGTCCGATCCGGACTTCGGTCAGGGAGGTGGAGTGTCCGATGGTCTTCGTGTACATGAACTGCCCGTCGCGCACCGCCGGGGCGGGCGCCGTCGCCGCCGCGAGGGCGACGCGGTCCAGGAGCCGTACGGCCGCGGGCTCGGGAGCAGCGGCGCCGGGGCGGTCAACAGGACCGTGTCCCCCCAGGGCGAAGGCGACCGCCACGGCACACGCCGCTGCGGCCGCCGCCAGGGAAAGGACCAGAGGGCGCCCGGGCCGGCGGGAGGCGGCCCGGGTACCCCGTGCCGTTTCGCGCATCAGGAGTTCCCTGAGGTGGTGGCCGCTGAAGGGCAGTTCCGCGTGGAGTTCCGCGTCGGAGAGCCCGGGCAGGCGCTGCAACAGCTCGTCGTGCCCGGACGGTGCGGTGCGTGCGTCGTCGTCGGCGTTCACAGGTTTCCCTCCCGTGTGGTGCGGGGCACGGACGCGTGCCCCCCGGCCGGCTCCGCGGCCAGACCGGCCGTGGTCAGTTCGCGAAGGCGGCTGCGCGCCCGTGACAGCCGGGAGCGGACGGTGGCTTCTTTGGTTCCGCACGCCGTGGCCACCTCGGCGTGGCTGAGGCCGGCCCAGACCGACAGGAGGATGACCTCGCGGTCGGCACGCCGCAGCTCGCCCAGGGCGGCCAGCGCGGCCGATGCCCTGGCGGTGTCCGCGATACGGGACACCACCGCGTCCGCCGGGTCCGGGACGGCCTCCGGCCGGGGCAGGCGGGTCATCGCCTCCCTGTGCCGACGTGCGGCCCTGCGGGTGTTGCGCATGACGTTGGTGGCGACCCCGAGCAGCCATGCCCGGTGGCTGGTGACTCCGTCGAGGGTCTCGCGGAGCCGCCACGCCTCGAGAAAGGTGAGGGAGACGATGTCCTCCGCCCCGGTGCGGTCGGACGTCATGCGGACGGCATGCGCGTACACCGCTCGGGCGTGTGCGTCGTAGATCTCCGCGAACAGTTGCTGGTCCACACCGAGTAGTGTCCGCTCGGCACACCGCGTTGCATGTGACGCTCGTCATGCCGGACGCCGGGTCGCCAAGTACCGCCGCACGGGGGGCCGGAGGCCGGGACCTGGCGGGCCGAGTGGCAGGCCCCGTACCCGATTCCGTCCCGGACCGGCGGGCGAACCGACCGCCCGCCCTCACGCCCGCCCGTCCTCACGCCCGTCCTCCCCGCCCGGCCCCGCCCGCCCTCAGGGGCGGATGATCCGCACCTGATAGCTGCCGTTGCGCAGCTCTCCCACCACCGACACGCTGATGCCCGCCTTGTCGTCCGTGAAGGTCTCGCCCGGCCGGAACGGCGCGTCCGACAGCTCCGCGTGCACGTTCGGCCGTCGGGTGCAGCCGCCGCTCGCGGCGGCGCTGTCCGACACCGTCACCGGGCCGCGCCCGGTGTCCACGTCGGAGTCGACCCTGTAGATGAGCACCCCCGGCTTGCACACGGCCTCGTCGTTCCCGGCCCGTGTGCGCACCTCCACCGCGTAGCCGGCGCTCTCGGACAGCGGGACGAAGGCCAGCTTCATGCCGCCCTCCACCGCCAGCGGCGACAGGGTGTGGTCGCTGGCGCCCGACTTCGCCGCGCAGCTGATCTGCGTGCTGTCCAGCCAGCCCAGCTTCCACTTGTGCCAGCCCAGCAGGTCGTTGTTGGCGCCCCAGTCCTCGCTCATGATGTCCCAGTGCCCGACGCTGCCGCCGCCGTCCGACGTGTACAGGTCGGGCAGTCCGAAGACGTGCCCGTTCTCGTGCGGGAGCACCCGGTAGCCGCTCTCCCGGTAGGTGCCGGAGCCGTCGTCCTGGCGGCTGTACACGAAGGACGTGTTGGCGAGCGGGGCCCCGTCGGCGGCCGGCGCCTCGCCGTTGCCCGAGAAGGTCACCGACAGGACGGTGTCCAGGGCGGACGGCCCGGCGTTCGGGGTGACCAGGATGTTGACCAGGTCGTACCGGCTGAAGTCGACGTCGGAGTCGGCGGCCTTGGCGATGTGCTCGACGAGCTGCCGGTAGCCCGGTTCGTACGGTGACCCGCGTTCGATCCCGTACGCGGCGAACGGCATCGGCATCCGCAGCCAGCCCCTTATCGGGGCTTCGGCCTGGTAGCTGAGCCGTCCGTACGAGCTGGTGCGGAACCAGTTCGCGGTCTGCGGGAAGAACTCCGCCAGCCGGTCCAGGGCCGTGCCCTCGCCCTTGGCGTCCGGAAAGTCGATCATCAGGTTCAGGGCGCGGACCTCACCGGTCGAGCGCGAGTACCCGGGCGGGGTCGGCAGGCCCTCGGACATCTGCACGCCCATCGTGCCGGCGATCCGGCAGGGCGCGAGGGCCGACTCGACGCCGGTGGCCACGGGCCCGGCCGCCGAGTGGCTCCGACTGGATATCCCCGTGCTCGCGGTCGCCGAGACGCCGAGGGCCAGCGCGGTGAGGCCGATGAACGCGCCGGTGCGGCGTGGTCTGCGTATCCGGTGGCGCGTCTGCGGCATGGAGATCGCCTTCGGGTCCGCGGCAGCCGGCCGGGTCCGGTCTGCGCTCTGTCCGCCCACCCTCTGACGGCTGCGGCGCGCCCGCGCGTCGGGAGAGGCCGAACGTGGAACGCCACGTGACTCAGGTCACACGAAGGAGTGAAATAAGCGGGGACGGGTTCCCCGTTTGCATGTGAGTCCCACGAAGTGGGGATCCGCTCCCCGTTTGGTGGGCGTACGAGTGACCGTGCCAGGGAGGCCCCGGAATGCAGCGCACCACCACCACCGCCCCGGCGGCCGGGTGTGCCACCGGATCCGGCCCCGGCCCCGGCTCGGAGGCCCCCGGCTGCGGCGCCACCCCCGCCACCCCCGCACCCACCGCCCGGGCGTCCCGCGCGGACGGCGTTCCGCGCCCCCGCGCCGACGCCGTCCGCAACCGCGAGCGCATCCTGACGGCGGCCCGCGAGGTCTTCGTCGAGTTCGGCCCCGGCGCCCCCTTCGACGAGGTCGCCCGCCGGGCCGGTATCGGCAACGCCACCCTCTACCGGCACTTCCCGGACCGGGCCTCCCTGGTCCACCACGTCGTCCTGTTCGTCATGGACCGCGTCACCGCCCGGGCCGAGGCCGCCCTTGCCGAGGAGCCCGACGCCTTCGCCGCGCTCCGCCGCTTCACGCACGCCGCCGCCGACGAGCGGATCGGCGCCCTGTGCCCGATGCTCGCCGGTGACTTCGACCACGACCACCCCGAACTCCTGGCGGCGCGCGACGCCTTGGAGGAGGCCGTCGAGACCATGCTGGCCACCGGCCAGGCCGCCGGACTGCTCCGCACGGACATCGGCGTCGGCGATCTGACGATGGCCCTCTCCCAGCTCAGCCGCCCCCTCCCCGGCACCGCCTGCCACGACGTCGACCGCTTCGTCCACCGTCACATCCAGCTGTTCCTCGACGGGTTGCGCGCTCCGGCCCGCTCCGAGCTGCCGGGTTCGGCGGCCACGCTAGAGGGCTTGAGACGTAAAACCACGTGACGCCCCCCATGCTCCAGAACTAGCCTTTTTCAGTCATTCCGCACAGTGAAGTGGGTACCCCCATGTCCAAAACAGCCGCGGCGCCCGCGCCGGCTGCCGACCCCAGCCGCTGGAAGGCACTCGTCTTCATAGCCCTGGCCCAGCTGATGGTCGTCCTCGACGCGACCATCGTGAACATCGCCCTGCCCTCCGCCCAGACCGACCTCGGCATCTCGGACGGCAACCGCCAGTGGGTCATCACCGCGTACGCGCTGGCCTTCGGCGGACTCCTCCTCTTCGGCGGCCGCATCGCCGACAAGTGGGGCCGTAAGAACGCCTTCGTCGTCGGCCTCATCGGCTTCGCCCTGGCCTCCGCGCTCGGCGGCGCCGCCAACAGCGAGGCCATGATGCTCGGCGCCCGCGCGCTCCAGGGCGCCTTCGGCGCACTGCTCGCCCCGGCCGCCCTCTCCCTGCTCGCCGTCATGTTCACCGACGCCAAGGAGCGCGCCAAGGCCTTCGGTATCTACGGTGCCATCGCGGGCGGCGGCGGCGCCGTCGGCCTGATCCTCGGCGGCGTCCTCACCGAGTACCTCAACTGGCGCTGGACCTTCTTCGTCAACATCCCGTTCGCGATCGTCGCCGCCGTCGGTGCCTGGCTCGTCATCCGCGAGCCCGCCGGCTCCCGCAACCGCGCGCCCCTCGACATCCCCGGCGTGGTCCTGTCCACGCTGGGCCTCGTCGCCCTGGTGTACGGCTTCACCCGCGCCGAGTCCGAGGGCTGGTCGGACCCGCTGACCATCGGCCTGTTCATCGGCTCGGCCGTGCTGCTGGCGTCCTTCGTCTTCACCGAGTCCAAGGTCCGGTCCCCGCTGCTGCCGCTGCGCGTCCTGCTGGAGCGCAACCGCGGCGGTGTCTACCTCTCCCTCGGCCTGGCCGTCATCTCGATGTTCGGCCTGTTCCTCTTCCTCACGTACTACCTCCAGGTCGTGAAGGGCTACTCGCCGGTCAAGACCGGCTTCGCCTTCCTGCCGATGATCGCGGGCATGATCACGGGCTCCACCCAGATCGGCGCCCGCCTGATGACGCGGGTGCCGCCGCGCCTGCTGATGGGCCCCGGCTTCCTGATCGCCGCCACCGGCATGCTGCTGCTGACCCAGCTCGAGGTCGGGTCCTCGTACCCGGCGCTCATCCTGCCGGCGCAGCTGCTGCTCGGCCTCGGCATGGGCACGGCGTTCATGCCGGCCATGTCCCTGGCCACGCACGGGGTGAACCCGGCCGACGCCGGCGTCGCCTCCGCCATGGTCAACACCTCGCAGCAGGTCGGCGGCGCCATCGGCACCGCGCTGCTGAACACCATCGCCGCCTCGGCGACCACGGCCTACCTGACCGACCACGCGGCCGAGGCCGCGGCGGGCGGTCCGGCCGCGAAGCTGATCCAGGCCCAGGCCATGGTCGAGGGCTACTCCTCCGCCATCTGGTGGGCGGTCGGCATCCTGGTCGCCAGCTCGGCCATCGCCGTCACCCTGATCACCACCGGCCGGCCCGGCGCGGGCGGTCCCGTGGCCTCCGGCTCCGGCTCCGCCGAGGACACCGAGTTCAAGGTCCCGGTGATCGCCCACTGACGGGCCCACCGGTCCGGGAATGACTGAGAACCCCGCTTGGTTCAAATTTGAACCAGGCGGGGTCGGTCTGTTTCCGGCGGCCCTGAACGACGGAGGAGACCCCTGTGACCACGACCGAACCGCGCATGCCGGCCCTCTACCTGAGCCACGGCGCCCCGCCCCTCGCCGACGACCCGCTCTGGCCTGCCGAGCTGGCCGCCTGGTCCGCGTCGCTGCCCCGCCCCAAGGCCGTCCTGATGGTCTCCGCCCACTGGGAGGAGGCCCCGCTCGCCGTCGGCGCCACCGAGCGGGTTCCGCTCGTCTACGACTTCTGGGGCTTCCCCGAGCACTACTACCAGGTCCGCTACGAGGCCCCCGGAGCCCCGGAGCTCGCCGCCTCCGTACGCAAACTGCTGCGCGCCCCCGGCACCCCGGTCCAGGACGTCCCCGACCGCGGCCTCGACCACGGGGCGTACGTACCGCTGGTGGAGATGTTCCCCGAGGCCGACATACCGGTGCTCCAGGTCTCCATGCCGACCCTGGATCCGCGCCGCCTGATGGACATCGGCCGCAAGCTGGCCCCCCTGCGCGACGAGGGCGTCCTCATCGTCGGCAGCGGCTTCTTCACGCACAACCTGGCCGCGCTGCGCCACACCGGCCCCGGCATCCCCGCCTGGTCGGCGGAGTTCGACGCGTGGGGCCACGAGGCACTGGCGGCCGGCGACCTGGACTCCCTGCTCGACTTCGAGGCCAAGTCCCCGTCCGGCCGCCTGGCCCATCCCCGTACGGAACACTTCGCCCCGCTGTTCGTCACCCTCGGCGCCGCGGAGGCCGCCGGCGACCTCTCCCGCCGCCGCGACACGGTGGACGGCTTCTGGATGGGCCTCTCGAAGCGCTCCCTGCAGTTCGGCTAGCCCCGTCTCCGTACACGGCCTGCTCCCGGTCGGGTCCGCTCAGCACGGCAGTCGTCGACGAGGACGTGGACGGCGATGCCGTCACTGCCGGGGGAGACGACCTCGATGATCAGCCGCACGGCGACCGTGTCGATCCCGAGGCCGTCCTCGCTGCCGTGCCCGTCGATGCCCGACTTGTCACGTAAGCGTCATTCGATCGCCTGTCCAGGCAACCAGAACCCGGCCCGGGTCGTCCTTCAGGGCGGGAGTGCGGCCATGGGCGGCGCCGTCCCGGAGTGGATGCGACCGCATCGCGTGTGACGGCGGTCTCACGGGTGTCATGGCAGTCCGGAGTCGCGAGTCCTTCCAGATCGGCCGACGTGCCAGGCCTGACCTGCACCTCTTCCGGTTTTTTCGACATCCGGTCCCGTCTCGTGGCGGGGCAGGATACTGCAAGATCTCGAAAAAGAGGGTGCAACGTGGGAATTCTGTCCCGATTCCAGTCGTTGTTTCCTTCGGAAGCGGGCACTCGGGAGAGTGTCCGGGGACGCACTACCGGTACGTCCGGCAGCCGCACCGCGACCGACACTCATCGCAAGGGAGCACGCATGGCAACCCGCGCCGTCGCCCGTCGTCAGTCCACGAGCAGCGCCCGCGCTGGGGGCGGGGAGATCGCAGACCGCGACCTGGTCGGCATGTACCTGGACGAGATCGCGCGTACCCCGCTGCTCGACGCAGCCAAGGAAGTGGAGCTCTCCCAGATCATCGAGGCGGGCGTGTACGCCCAGCAGATCCTCGACGGCGTCATAGAACGCGGGGGCCGCACGCCCTCGCGCGAAGAGCTGGAGGCGCTGGCCGCCGACGGCGAGCGCGCCAAGGAAGTCTTCATCCGCTCCAACCTGCGCCTCGTGGTGGCCGTCGCCCGCCGCTACCCGCGCAGCGGCCTGCCGCTCCTCGACCTCATCCAAGAGGGCAACGCCGGCCTGGTCCGCGCCGTGGAGAAGTTCGACTACGCCAAGGGCTTCAAGTTCTCCACGTACGCCACGTGGTGGATCCGCCAGGCCATCACCCGCTCCATCGCCGACCAGTCCCGCACCATCCGCCTCCCCGTCCACCTGGTCGAGGAGCTCGGCCGGATCCGCCGCGTCCAGCGCGAGTTCAACCGCGAGAACGGCCGGGACCCGGAGCACGCGGAGATCGCCGCCGAGCTGGACACCACGGAGAAGCGGGTCGGTGACGTCCTGGACTGGGCGCGCGACCCGGTCAGCCTGAACATGGCGGTCGACGACGACGGCGACACGCAGTTCGGCGACCTCCTCGAGGACACCTCGGCGATCTCGCCCGAACAGTCCGTGCTCTCGCTGCTGCGCAGCGAGGAGCTGGAGGACCTGCTCGGCAAGCTCGACCAGCGCACCGCGTCGATCATCAAGATGCGTTACGGCATCGACGACGGCCGGGAGCGTACGCTTACTGAAGTGGGCAAGCAGCACGGCCTGACCCGCGAGCGGATCCGCCAGATCGAGAAGCACGCGCTCCTGGAGCTGAAGCGGATGGCACGTGACACCGGCTTCGACGCCGTGGCCTGACCAGACCGCCCCTCCCAGACGAGCCCCGGCACCTAACCCCCCCCAGGTGCCGGGGCTCCCCCCTGCCCACCCCAACGCCGCCCAGCCCCCGAACCCAAAGCCCCCACCCAAGCGCCGGGTCGGGGCCCCACCCGAGCCGGCCCCAAAGGCCCCACCCGAGCCGGGGGCGGGGACCCCACCCGAGCCGGGGGCGGGGACCCCACCCGAGCCGGGGGCGGGGACGGGGTGGGGGGTTGTCCGGGACGTAAAACGTGATTTGTGGCGTAGGCGGGACCCGCACAGCC
>NZ_JAPNLM010000057.1 GCF_026627255.1 Streptomyces antarcticus
GTGGGGTGCCGGCCGGGACTGCATGATTTATGGCGGCTGGGGCTGACTTGGTTCTTGCGGGGGGCTCGCGCCACACATCACGTTTTACGTCCCGGCCGGCACCCCACCCCGTCCCCGTCCCTGGCGGGCCACCCGTCCCCGGTCCCGGACGGCGCCCCCGTCCCCGGTCCCGGCCGGCGCCCCGTGCCGTCCCCGGTCCTGGCCCCGTTCCTGGCCTCCGTCCTGCCCCGGTCCTGTGGCCCCCCGGGAGGGGTCAGGCGTAGCGTTCGCGTAGGCGGTATTTGAGGATTTTGCGGAGGGCTTCGTTGCGGGGGAGGGATTCCAGGAGTTCCAGTTGTTCCGGGAGCTTGTGGGTGGCCAGGCCCTGTGCGCGGAGGTGTGCGGTGAGTTGCGGGAGGGTCAGCGGGGCGGCTCCCGGGGGCTGTTCCACGACCGCGCAGACGCGTTCGCCGCGTGCCGGGTCGGGGAGGCCGATGACCGCGACGTCCGCGACGCCGGGGAGCCGGTGCAGGAGGTCCTCGATCTCCTTCGCCGAGATGTTCTCGCCCTTGCGGATGATGACGTCCTTGCTGCGGCCGGTGAGCACCAGGTAGCCGCCCCGGGTGAGGTGGCCGAGGTCGCCGGTGATCAGGTAGCCGTCGGCGTCGAAGACCTCCGCCGACTGGTCCTGGTCCAGGTACCCGCGGCAGACGGCCTCGCCCTTGAGGCGGACCTCGCCGTCCGTGCCCGGGGGCAGCGGCGTGCCGTCGGGGGCGGTGACGCGGATGGACATGCCCGCCGGGGGGCGGCCCTCGGTGGTGGCCAGGTGGTCCGCCGTGTCGTCCGGGGCGCCCATGGTGATCATCGGGACCTCGGTCATGCCGTACCCGTGGGTCAGCTGGCAGCCCATCTCGCGTACGACCGCGTGGTAGATCTCCGGCGGCTTGGGGGCGCCGCCGCCGGCGAGGAGGCGGAGGGTGGGGATGAGTCTGGTCGCGGGGTCCTTGCGCTGTTCCGTGAGGAACATGGAGTAGAAGGCCGTGGAGCCGCCGGCGACCGTGACGCCGTGGCGGCGGTAGCCGTCGAGCGCGTCCGGCATGGCGAACTTCTCGAAGAGGACGGCCGGGAAGCCGTAGAGCAGCAGCATGACGGTGTAGTCGGGCCCGGCTATGTGCGCGAACGGGAAGGCCATCGAGCCGACGTCGGCCGGGCTCAGGTGCAGGGCGTGGGCGAGGCAGGAGCCGCCCGCGATCAGGGACCGGTCGGTGTGCAGGACGCCCTTGGGGTCGGAGGTGGTGCCCGACGTCCAGTAGATCCAGCGGACGTCGGTGCCGGAGGCGGGCGGCGGGGGCAGGACGGCGGGGTCGCCGTCCGGGAGGTCCTCGTACGCCTCGAAGACCCCGCGGGCGCCGAGCCGCTCGGCCATCGCCGGGTAGTCGTGGCCGCGCCACCGGCCCGGTACGGCGAAGAACTCGGCCTTGGACTCGCGGAGCGCGAAGCCGACCTCCCGGTCCCGGTAGAAGGGGATGACCGGGGACTGGACGGCTCCGATCCGGGCGAGGGCGACCGAGAGCAGCACGGTCTCGATGCGGGTGGGGAGCTGCCAGGCGACGACGGTGCCCGGGCGCACGCCCATGCCGTACAGGCCGGCGGCGACGCGCTCGGAGCGGTCGCGGAGTTCGCCGAAGGTCAGCCGGCGGTCGTCGGCGGGGTCCTCGGCGGCCTCGATGAGGACGGTGGTGTGCGGGGTGAGCGCGGCCCGGCGGTCGATCAGCTCCCACAGGGTGCGGGAGCGGCTCAGTTCTGTCGCGGTGTCCGGCATCCCAGACCTCCCTTAGCTGACGGATAGTCAGATCCAGCGGAGAGCGTAGGGCTCCGGCGCTTGTCGGTCCAGGGGTGGCGGGGCTAGCTTGTTTCTGACGATCCATCAGATTGGGGAGACCTGTGGAACTGCCTCGGATCATCAGCGTCGACGACCACGTGATCGAGCCCGCGCACCTGTTCGACGTCTGGCTGCCCGCCAAGTACCGCGACCGCGGCCCCAAACCGCTCACCGCGGGCATCGGCGAGCTCCAGTACACGGGCGGCAAGTACGTCATCTCCATGGACCCCGACGGCCCGCCGACCGACTGGTGGATCTACGAGGACCTGAAGTTCCCGTACAAGCGCAACATCGCCGCCGTCGGCTTCGACCGCGACGACATGACCCTGGAGGGGATCACCCGTGAGGAGATGCGCCGGGGCTGCTGGGATCCCAAGGCGCGGCTGCTCGACATGGACCTCAACCACGTCGAGGCCTCGCTGTGCTTCCCGACCTTCCCGCGCTTCTGCGGGCAGACCTTCGCCGAGGCCCACGACAAGGAGGTGGCGCTCGCCTGCGTGCGCGCCTACAACGACTGGATGGTCGAGGAGTGGTGTGGCGACAGCGGCGGCCGGCTGATCCCGCTGTGCATCATCCCGCTGTGGGACATCGACCTCGCGGTCGCGGAGATCCGGCGCAACGCGGCTCGCGGCGTGCGGGCGGTGACCTTCTCCGAGATACCGACCCACCTCGGCCTGCCGTCGATCCACTCCGGCTACTGGGACCCCTTCTTCGCCGTCTGCCAGGAGACCGGCACGGTGGTCAACATGCACATCGGGTCCAGCTCCCAGATGCCCGCCGCCTCCCCGGACGCGCCGCCCGCCGTCCAGGCCTCGCTCAGCTTCAACAACGCGATGGCCTCGATGATGGACTTCCTGTTCAGCGGCGTGCTGGTGAAGTTCCCGGCGCTCAAGCTCGCCTACAGCGAAGGCCAGATGGGCTGGATCCCGTACGCCCTGGAGCGCGCCGACGACGTGTGGCAGGAGCACCGCGCCTGGGGCGGGGTCCGGGACCTGATCCCCGAGCCGCCGTCCACCTACTACTACCGGCAGATCTTCTGTTGCTTCTTCCGCGACAAGCACGGCATCGCCTCGCTGGACGTGGTCGGCCGCGACAACGCCACCTTCGAGACCGACTACCCGCACGTGGACTCGACCTTCCCGCACACCAAGGAGGTCGCCCTCGACCACGTGAAGGGCCTCGACGAGGAGACCGTCTACAAGCTGATGCGCGGCAACGCCATCCGCATGCTCGGCCTCGACCTGGACCGCTGATGGACCTCACCTACACCGAGGAGGAGCAGGACTTCCGGGCCCGGCTGCGCGCGTGGCTCGCCGTCGTGCTGCCCGGGCTGCCCGCCAGGCCGTCCCCGGACGACTGGCCGGGCCGCCGCGCCTACGACGCGGGCTGGCAGCGCCGGCTGTACGACGCCGGGTACGCGGGCCTGCACTGGCCGCTCGACGCCGGGGGCCGCGGCGCCACCCCGACCCAGCACCTGATCTTCCTGGAGGAGACCGAGCGCGCGGGCGCCCCGTACGTCGGCGCGAACTTCGTCGGCCTGCTGCACGCCGGCCCGACCATCGCCGCCGAGGGCACGGCGGAGCAGCGGGCGCGCTGGCTGCCGCCGGTGCTGCGGGGCGACGAGGTGTGGTGCCAGGGGTTCAGCGAGCCGGACGCGGGCTCCGACCTGGCGTCCCTGCGCACGCGCGCGGTCCGGGACGGCGACGCGTACGTGGTCACCGGCTCGAAGGTGTGGACCTCGCACGCGGAGGTGGCCGACTGGTGCGAGCTGCTGGTGCGCACGGATCCGGACGCCCCCAAGCACCGCGGGATCACCTGGCTCGCCATGCCGATGGACGCGCCCGGAGTGACGGTGCGGCCGCTGCGGACGCTGGCCGGGTCCGCCGAGTTCGCGGAGGTGTTCCTCGACGAGGTGCGGGTCCCGGTCGCCAACCGGGTCGGCGCGGAGAACGACGGCTGGCGGGTCACCATGGTCACGCTCTCCTTCGAGCGGGGCACCGCCTTCGTGGGTGAGGTCGTCGCCTGCCGCCGGACCCTGGGCGAGCTGGCCCGCAGGGCCAAGGAGAACGGCAGCTGGGACGACCCGGTGCTCCGGCGCAGGATGGGCCGGCTGTACGGGGAGTTCGGCGCGCTGTGGCGGCTCACGCAGTGGAACGTCAGCGAGGCGATGGGGGTCCCCCCTGTTCGAGCGAAGTCGAGAACTCGGGGGAGTTCCGGCGGGGTCCCCGGCACCGGCGGCTCCGTCTTCAAGCTCGCGTACTCGCACGCCCGGCAGGAGCTGTACGACACGGCCGCGCAGGTGCTGGGGGCCGGGTCCCTCGTGCTGGACGAGGAGTGGACGCTGGACCGCCTCTCGTCCCTCTCGTACACGATCGCGGCGGGCACCTCGCAGATCCAGCGGAACATCGTCGCCGAGCGCATCCTCGGCCTTCCGAAGGGCCGGTGAGGGGCGTGCACTTCCAGCCGACCGAGGACCAGGAGGCGCTGCGCGCGGGCGTACGGGACCTCCTGGCGGGACGGTACGGGCGCGAGGAGCTGCGGGCGTCGGTGGACGGCGCGGGGCCGGCCGGCGGGCCGGTGGTGGACCGGGGGCTGTGGCGGGAGCTCGGCGAGGCCGGGTTCTTCGCGCTGCGGCTCCCGGAGGCCGAGGGCGGGGTCGGGCTCGGGCTGCCGGAGGCGGTGCTCGTCTTCGAGGAGGCCGGGCGGGCCCTGCTGCCGGGGCCGCTGGTGGCCACGCACCTGGCCGCCGGGGTGGTCCCGGGGGCCGCGGCGGGGAAGGCCGTGGTCACCGCCTTCGACCTGGGCGGGGACCTGGTGGCGTACCTGGGGGAGGCGGACGCCGTCCTGGGCGCCTCCGGGGAGCCGCCGCCCGCCGGGGAGCCGGTCCGCTCGGTGGATCCGCTGACGCCGCTGCACCGGGTGGCGGCGTACGGGGACGTCTCGGAGTACCGCGCGACGGGGACGCTGCTGACGGCGGCGCTCCAGGTCGGCAGCGCGCTGCGGACGCTGGAGCTGGCGGTGCGGTACGCGGCGGAGCGGGAGCAGTTCGGACAACCGATCGGCGCGTTCCAGGCGGTCAAGCACCTGTGCGCGGGGATGCTGGTGCGGGCGGAGGTGGCCCGTACGGCGGTCTACGCGGCGGCGGTGACGGCCGCCCCCGGGGAGATCGCGGCGGCCGGGCTCCTCGCGGACGAGGCCGCCGTGGCGGGCGCCCGGGACTGCCTCCAGGTGTACGGGGGGATGGGCTTCACCTGGGAGGCGGACGTGCACCTGCACCTGAAGCGGGCGTGGGTGCGGGCCGGGCAGTGGGGGACCGCTGCGCAGGCGGAGGAGCTGCTGGCGGAGGAGCTGCTGGCGTCGGGGTCGTAACCCCCGGGGTCGTAACCCCTCGGGGCCGTAGCGCGGAGTGACGGGAGCGCTCGCGGAAAGCGCCGGGAGTACACGGTGAGTGCGCGGGGCAGGCGCGGGACGACGGAAGAGGTACGGGAGGGAAGGGGTGGGACGCATGTCCGATTACAGAGAGTTGATATCGGTTTGTGTCCTTCGCCCGACTCGTTACGGCCCGGAGTCGGGGGCCTGCTCCGGTACGCTCCCACGAATGCGAGCGGTTGAGCGGCGAGTGCGTCGCACAGTATGCACCACGCCTACTCCTTCGCGCGGGAATATGCCCGAAGCGCTTGTTGTGGTGACTGTACGTCAACCATGCTGCTCCGCAAGGGGATCACACTGGGTGATCCCGTCCTGTCGCGAGGCGAAGTGTCCGCCGGTTCGGATGGTGTGAGCGGTGCAGGTGCTTCAGGTTCAGCTGGAGGTAGGACCCGATCCCGCCGAGGTCGGCCGGGCGCGCCGGTGGGCCCGTTCCCGGCTGGCGGGCTCGGGCATAGGGGACGACGAGCCGCTCGCGGAGACGCTGATCCTGCTGATCTCCGAGCTGGTGACGAACGCGGTCGTGCACACGGGCTGTCCGGCCGTGCTGCGGATGCTCTTCGGCGAGCCGGGGGTGCGGGTCGAGGTCGCCGACGCGAGCGACCGGGCTCCGGCGCCCCGGCAGGCCGCCGGGGACGACACGGGCGGGCGGGGCCTGGAACTGGTGGACGGCCTGGCGGACCGCTGGGGCTGGCAGCGGGAGGGCGCGGGAAAGCGGATCTGGTGCGAGGTCGACCGTGCGGAGAAGGCGGCGGCGGACTGCGCGTCGGACGGGCCGCCGCAGGATCACCCTTCCGGACGGGAACCGCGCGTGTACCTCTAACGAGGTGTTGACGATCCGTCACGTTTTGACCACCCTGGTGTGGAGCGATTCGACGCGAGGGGACGCCAAGGGCAGGCCTTGACGAGTGCGGGTCGCGGGGTGGCGGCTGCCGTGCCGCGCTCGGGGCGTGCACGCGCGCCGCCGCCACCCGTGAAACTCCGGAGGTCTCAGCCGTCGGTGCAGATCACGTCGTACGGGCGGCCGATCCCCATGGTCAGCCTGATGGGATCCGTGGTGCCGGAGGGGCACTCGGACTGCGTCTTGACGAGGCCGAGGACCTTCTGGGCACCCGAGCCGCCGCAGGCGACCTCCTTGGCCTGGGAGGTCACGCAGTCGCCCTGGACCAGCTGGCCGCCGCCGGCGCCCGCGTCGCCGGGGTGGTCGTTGGACAGGTTGCGGCCGCAGACGGTGTTGGTGGGGATGCCGCTCGACGTGCCGCCGCCGTAGGAGATGCTCACCTGGATCATCAGGTCGGTGCCGGGCGGGCACTGGATCGAGCCGGGGAGGATGCTGGCGTCCTTGATGTCGATGGCCTTGAACGAGGCGCCGGTGGCGGAGCAGTCCTGCCGCTTGTATCCGTCGGGGGCCTTGGCGGGGTCGGGGCCGCCGCAGTCGCCGACCTTCCACGCGCTGGAGGTGTCGGAGGAGGACTCGGGTGATCCGGGGTCCTTGGCGGTGGGCTTGGCGGACGGGGGCGCCGTGGCGGAGGCGGATCCCGACGGCTTGCCGTCGTCCCCGCGGACCGTCTGCAGGGCGAAGTAGCCGCCGACGATGATCACGGCGAGGATGATGACGGTGGTGATGGTGCCGCCCGAGCGGCGGCGGGGGGCGGGCGACGGGGGTACCTGGTACGGGTTGGTCATCGGGCTTCTCCTGCGGGGATCGTGGTGGAGACGGGGTGGGACGCGCGTACGGTGACGCGTCATGTCCACCTCATGGTTCCACTGGGCGTGGCCCGCGAGCGGCCGGGGTGGTCGTGCGCGGCGGTGCCCGTCCCGCCCGCCCCGCCGGGCTCAGAGCACGGCCACCGGGGCCACCGGGGTGCCGACCGCGCCGACGAAGGGCTCGGGCATCGCGGAGAGCAGGAAGGCGTACCGGCCCTCTTCTGCACAGGCTGTGGACAACTTTTCGAGATTCCAGTTCTGGCCCTGGTGCATGCCCATCTCGACCAGGTCGAGGGCGTGGACGGGGAGCCAGAGGTCCTCGTTCTCCGGCGGGAAGATCTCGAAGGTCAGGGTGTCGTTCGCGACGGCCGCGACGTCCCGGGCGTGGAACCACTCCGGGGTGCGGATCGACAGGCCCGGGGACGGGAAGCCGTACGCGTGCTTGTCGCCCGCCAGGTAGACCTGGACCTGGCCCGTGCGGACCAGGACGATGTCGCCCGCGCGGACGGTGACCCCGCCGAACTCCTCGGCCTCGGACAGGTCTTCGGGGGTCACCGCGTGCCCGCCCGGCAGCCGGTCCAGGCCCTTCGCGCGGGCCACGTCCAGCAGGACCCCGCGCGAGACGATGGGCCCGGCCTTGTCGATGCCGCTGAACTCGGCGCGGCCGTGCGCGGTGATCGAGGAGGCCGGGCGGCCGTTGTAGATCCGCCCCGAGTGCGAGACGTGGGTGAGCGCGTCCCAGTGGGTGCCCGCCTGGAGGCCCATCGTCACCGCGTCGTCGCTGCAGGCCACCGTGCCGGGGCCGAAGATCTCCTGGTTGATCTGCACCATCGTGTGCAGGGGGTTGATCCGGCCGGGGATCATGCCGACCTGGACGCCGTCCTCCTTCAGCGGCAGCGCCAGCGGGACGCGGCGGCCGCTGCGGATCTCGGCCGCGGCGGCCCGGACCACCTCGTCGGTGACGAGGTTCAGGGTGCCGATCTCGTCGTCGGCGCCCCAGCGGCCCCAGTTGTTGACGCGCTTGGCGATGTCGTGGAACTCGGGGGACAGGGACATGGACCTCATCAGCTCCTTGCGAAGGCGGAGAACGCGGAACCCGACTGGGGCTTGTGCAGGTGCGTCCGACTGCCCATAGAATCTAACGGACCGTCAGAAAACGCGGGAAGGGGCCGGACGTGGGGAACTTCTTGGCAGGCAGGACCGTCGCCGTCACCGGCGCCGGCCGGGGCATCGGGCGGGCCGTGGCACTCGCCGCGGCCGCCGAGGGCGCCAAGGTCGTCGTCAACGACTACGGCGTGGGGATCGGGGGCGGCGAGCCCGCCAGCGAGATAGCCGAAGGCGTCGTCAAGGAGATCCTCGCCGCGGGCGGCGAGGCCGTCGCCGTCGCCGACGACGTCTCCACCATGGCGGGCGGCCAGCGCATCGTCGACACCGCGCTCGCCCGGTACGGGCGCCTCGACGGAGTCGTGTGCGTCGCCGGGATCCTGCGCGAGCGGATGCTGTTCAACATGTCCGAGGAGGAGTGGGACCCGGTGGTCGCCACCCACCTCAAGGGCACCTTCACCGTCTTCCGCGCCGCCTCCGCCGTCATGCGACGGCAGGGATCGGGCACCCTGATCGGCTTCACCAGCGGCAACCACCAGGGCTCGGTCGCCCAGGCGAACTACAGCGCCGCCAAGGGCGGGATCATCTCGCTCGTCCGCTCCGCCGCCCTCGGGCTCGCCAAGTACGGGGTCACGGCCAACGCCGTCGCACCCGTCGCCCGTACCCGCATGTCGGCGAACGTCCCCATGGAGCTCAAGGAGATCGGCGAGCCCGAGGACGTCGCCGCGCTCGTGACCTACCTGCTCAGCGACCGGGCCGTGGCCACCGGCGGCGAGCGGATCACCGGGCAGGTCTACACGATCGCCGGTCCGAAGATCGCCGTCTGGGCGCAGCCGCGCGAGCTGCGCGCCGGGTACGCCGAGGGCTCCTGGACGCCCGAGAAGATCGCCGACTTCCTGCCCGGGACGGTCGGCACCGACCCGATGCCCATGCTGGCGCAACTGGAGGCCATGGCGAAGGCGGCGGCCGCCAAGGACCGCCCCAACGCGTAGGGAGCGCGATGGACTTCAGCTTCGGTACCGAGGACGAGGAGCTGCGCGCCCGGGCCCGGGCCTGGCTCGCCGAGCACCTGACGGGCCCGTACGCGGGCGCGGCGGGCCTCGGCGGGCCCGGCAGCGAGCACGAGGGGGTCGTGGAACGGCGCGCGTGGGAGCGCGAGCTGGGCCGCGGCGGCTGGATCGGGCAGGGCTGGGACGCCCCGGCCGGGACCTACGGGCAGCGGCGGCTCTCCCTGACCGGGCAGGTGGTGTGGGCCGAGGAGTACGCGGCGCTGCGCGCCCCCGGCCGGGTCGGCCACATCGGGGAGAACCTCCTCGCGCCCACCCTCCTCGCCTACGGGTCCCGGGAGCAGCGGGACCGCTTCCTCCCGGCCATCGCGCGCGGTGAGGAGCTGTGGTGCCAGGGCTACAGCGAGCCCGGCGCCGGCTCCGACCTCGCGGGCGTGCGCACCGCGGCGGTGCGCGACCCCGCCGACGGGCTGTACCGGGTCACCGGGCAGAAGATCTGGACCTCCCTGGCCCAGGACGCCGACTGGTGCTTCGTCCTGGCCCGCACCGAGGCCGGCTCGCGCCGCCACCGGGGACTGTCGTTCCTCCTCGTACGGATGGACCAGCCCGGCCGCGTCGAGGTCCGGCCGATCCGGCAGATGTCGGGGACCTCCGAGTTCAACGAGGTGTTCTTCGACGGGGCCGTCGCGGCGGAGCTGGTCGGCCGCGAGGGCGACGGCTGGACGGTGGCCATGGGCCTGCTCGCCCTGGAACGGGGCGTGTCGACGCTGGTCCAGCAGATCGGGTTCGCCGCCGAGCTGGAGCGGGTCGTCGCCGCGTACGCCGCCTCCGCGCAGGCCGGGGACCCGGTCCTGCGCGAGCGTCTCGTACGGCAGTGGGCGGAGCTGCGCACCATGCGGTGGAACGCGCTGCGCACCCTGGGCGCCGAGGGCGGGCCGGGGGCGCCGAGCGTGGCGAAGCTGCTGTGGGGCGGCTGGCACCGGCGGCTCGGGGAGCTGGCGGTGGAGGTGCGGGGCGCGGCGGCCGCGGCCGGCCCGGGGGCCTGGGCGCCCGGGGTGCCGTACGAGCTCGGGCTGGACGAGGGGCAGCGGCTGTTCCTGTTCACCCGGGCCGACACCATCTACGGCGGCTCGGACGAGATCCAGCGGAACATCATCGCCGAGCGCGTGCTCGGCCTGCCTAAGGAGTCCAGGTGAGAGGCGTCGTGTTCGACGGCAAGCAGGCCCGGGTAGTCGACGACCTGGAGATACGCGATCCCGGGCCGGGGGAGGTGCTCGTCGCGATAGCGGCGGCCGGGCTCTGCCACAGCGACCTGTCGGTGATCGACGGGACCATCCCGTTCCCGCCGCCGGTGGTCCTGGGGCACGAGGGCGCGGGGATCGTGGAGGCGGTCGGCGCGGGCGTCACGCACGTGGTGCCCGGCGACCACGTGGCCCTGTCCACCCTGGCCAACTGCGGGGCGTGCGCGGACTGCGACCGGGGGCGGCCCACGATGTGCCGCAAGGCCATCGGGATGCCGGGGCAGCCCTTCTCGCGGGGCGGGCAGCCGCTGTTCCAGTTCGCCTCGAACTCCGCGTTCGCGGAGCGCACCCTGGTCCGGGCCGTGCAGGCCGTCAAGATCCCCGACGACATCCCGCTGACGTCGGCGGCGCTGATCGGCTGCGGGGTGCTGACGGGCGTCGGCGCGGTACTGAACCGGGCGAAGGTGGACCGCGGCGATTCGGTGGTCGTCATCGGCACCGGCGGCATCGGGCTGAACGTCCTCCAGGGGGCCCGCATCGCCGGAGCCACGACCATCGTCGCGATCGACGCGAACCCGGCGAAGGAGGCGGTGGCCCGGCAGTTCGGGGCCACGCACTTCATCGACGCCTCGGCCGTGCCGGATTCCCCGGCGGCGGTCCGGGAGGTCCTGCCGACGGGAGCGGACCACGCCTTCGAGTGCGTGGGGAACGTGAAGCTGATCCGCCAGGCGATCGACCTGCTGGACCGGCACGGGCAGGCGGTCCTGCTCGGGGTGCCCGGCTTCAAGGAGGAGGCGTCCTTCCTCGTCTCGTCGATGTACCTGGACAAGACGATCATGGGCTGCCGGTACGGCTCCTCGCGCCCCCAGCGCGACATCGCCCTGTACGCCGAGCTGTACCGGCAGGGCCGGCTGCTGCTGGACGAGCTGGTCACCGAGGTCTACCCGGTGGAGGACTTCGCGAAGGCGGCGGACGACGCGCATCACGGGCGGGTGGCGCGCGGGGTGCTGACCTTCTGACCTTCTGACCTTCTGGGTTTCTGGGTTTCTGACCGGGTGCCGGTGCCGGTGCCGGTCCCGGTCCCGGGAACGGCTCGGCTCCCCCGCCGACGGGTTCGCACCCGCCGGCGGAGGAGCCGGGAACCGTGTCACCGTCAGTCGAGGACGTCCGGGATCGGGTCGGTGTTGCTGCGCTGCAGTGCCGCGCCGGAGCCGGTGGCAGAACCGAGCGACCAGTCCATGAGCTTCATCGCGTCCGCGTAGCGCTCCTCGTCGTTCAGCAGGACACCGATGACGGTCTTGCCGTTACGGGTGCCGGAGAAGACGATGCACTTGCCCGCGGCCGTGCCGGTGCCGGTCTTGACACCGATGGCACCGGGGTAGGCGTAGCCGGTGGGACGCTCCCGGATCAGCAGGTTGCTGTTGCCCCAGGTGGCGTCGGTGGAGGTGCCGCCGGTGCTGTAGGTCGTGGCCTTCACGAGCTGCGGGAAGACCTTGCCCTTCATGGCGTACTTGGTGAGCTTCGCCAGGTCGCGCGGGGTCGTCAGGTTCTTTCCGGTCGGCGAGATGCCGTCGAAGGAGTCGTAGGTGGTCTTGGTCATGCCCAGGGACTTCGCCTTGGCGTTCATCTGCGCGATGAAGTCCGCGGTGCGGGCCGGCGTGGTCGCGCCCTTGCCGAAGGCGTCCGCGAGCGCGTAGGCGGCGTCGCAGCCCGACGGGAGCATCAACCCGTACAGCAGCTGGCGGACCGTCGGGGTGGCGCCCACCTTCAGGTGGGCCGTGCTCGCGCCCTCACGGACGACGTAGTCCGCGTACTCCTGCTTGATGGTGACCTTCTTGTTGAGGTCCACACCAGGAGTCCGCAGCACCACCTGAGCGGTCATGATCTTGGTGGTACTCGCGCCCTGGAGCTGGGTGTTGGGGGCCTTGCTGGTGAGCGTGGCCCCGGAAGTGCCGTCGATCAGGATCGCGCCGGCGGCCGTGGTGGGGGGTGCGGCGACCGGAGCCGCCGTCGAGACCGGCGAGGCGGCGACCAGGAGGGCCCCGGTGGCTACCGTGACGGCGACCGCGCCGCGCGTGCGGCGCATGAGGTTCAATATCAAGTCAAATCCCCGTGTATCCGAAGAAGTTCCGAAGGGGCGGAACGCCGAGATGTCCCAGCCCTTCCGGGAGCTTACGTAGCGGATGCCCGGAGGAACATCGGGGAGCGGGGTCAAAGCCCGTTCTGGGGCCGTTCGGTCGGCTCCGGGGCGGCTGCGGGGCGGCCCCGGGGCGGCCCAAAGTCGGCCGGGAGTCGGCCCGGAGGCGACCCGGTCAGTCGCTGAAGCGGCCGAAGCGGCCCTTGTGGAAGAGCAGCGGATCGCCTTCACCGGCGGCCCCCATGGCCTCGACGCGGCCCACGACGATCAGGTGGTCGCCGCCGGTGTGGACGGCGTGGATCCGGCAGTCGATCCAGGCGGGCACGGCGTCCAGCTGGGGCGACCCGGTGACCGGGGCGGGCGCGTGGGCGACGCCGGCGAACTTGTCGGCGCCGCTGACGGCGAAGGAGCGGCACAGCGCGCCCTGTTCGGCGCCGAGGATGTTCACGCAGAACACTCCGGCGCGGGCGATCCGCGGCCAGGTGGTCGACGTACGGGCCACCATGAAGGTGACCAGCGGCGGGTCGAGGGAGAGCGAGGCGAAGGACTGGCAGGCGAAGCCGGCCGGGCCGTCCCCGGCGCCGGTGCCCTCCCTGCCGCCGTTGCCGTCGCCGCTGGCGTCCCCGTCCTCGACGGCCGGAGCCGTGATGACGGTGACGCCGCTGGCGAAGTTCCCCAGGACGGCGCGGAACTCGGCGGGGCTCACCGGCGCGCGCTCGTCCGCCCGGACCGCGCGCAGCTCGGGGCGCGGGAGAGCGTCGACGGGCTCGGGCCCCGCGCCCGGTCCGGCCGGGGCCGAGGTGGGGGAGCCGACTGACCTGAGGTATCGGACGACGGTGGCCGCCATCCCTGCATGTCCCATCACACGGTCGATTGAAGCTGACGGGTCGTCAGATGGGAAGGGGTGCGGCAGGCCCGGCCGGTCACCGCCACCGGGTACGGGTGCCGGGACGCAACGGGCGCGCGGAGCCCGCGCGTCCGGGCCGTGCCGGGGGTGGGCCCGTGACGGGGGTGGGTCCGTCGGGGGTGGTTCAGTGCCGGGGTGGGTCCGCCGGGGGTGGTTCCGTGCGGGGGTGGATCCACGCCGGGGGTGGTCCCGCCGGGGTGGTTCCGTGCCGGGGGTGAGTCCGCCGGGGGTGGTTCAGTGCCGGGGCGGGGCCCAGCTGGGTGTGGCTCCGCCGGGGGTGGGCCCCTGCCGGGGTGGGTCCGCCGGGGGTGGCTCCGTGCTGGGGGTGGGTCCGCCGGGGTGGTTCCGTGCGGGGGTGGTCCCGCCGGGGTGCCTCCGCGTCGGTGGTCCCGGGGTGGGGTGGCTCGGGGGTGGGGTGACCTCCGGGTGGGGGCGCTTCGCGGGGGCCGCCGTACGGGTGAACACCTCGGCCCGGTGGCGGCCCGTACGCCCGTGCCGTCGCGGGGCTGGGCATCGTGGCAGCGACCGCGTACCGCGCACTCCCGGAGGACCCCCATGCTCGGCACCGACTTCCGTACCGGATCACCCAACTGGCTCGACCTCGGCAGCCCCGACGTCCCGGCGGCCACCGCCTTCTACGGCGCCGTGTTCGGCTGGCGGTTCGCCCCGGCCGGCCCCGACACCGGCGGCTACGGCTTCTTCCAGGTCGACGGCAAGACCGTCGCCGCGATCGGGCAGCTCACCGAGGAGGGCGCCTCGTCCGCCTGGATGCTCCATTTCATGACCCCCGACGTCCGGGCCACCGCCGCCGCGGTGCGGGCGGGCGGCGGGACCGTCCGGATGGAGCCGATGGACGTCATGGGGGAGGGGTGGCTGGGGCAGTTCACCGACCCGCAGGGCGCCCAGTTCGCGTGCTGGCAGCCCGGGCGGACCGCTGGTTTCGACCTCGCCTCGGCCGACAACACGCTGGTGTGGGCGGAGCTCCACGTACCGGACCCGGTCGCGGACATCGGCTTCTACGCCGGGCTCTTCGGGTGGCGGCACGCCGAGATGGACGCGCCGGGCATGACGTACCGGGTCCTGAGCATCGCCGACGGGGACCAGGAGGACGGCTCCTTCGGCGGGGCCGCGCCGCTGGCGGACGGGGGCGCGGAGCAGGCGCGCTGGGTGCCGTACTTCAACGTGCCGGACGTCGACGCCACCACCGGGCTGGTGGAGCGCAACGGCGGGTCCGTGCTGATGCCGGGCGCGGACGTGCCGGAGGTCGGGCGGATCGCGTGGGTCGCGGACCCGGCGGGGGCGGTGTTCGCGCTGCTGAAGCCGAACCCGTCCCAGCGGTAGGGGTTCGGGGGGCGGGCCGGGGCGGGCCGGGGCGGGCCGGGGCGGCAGCCTCGGTGCCGCCCCGGCGCCTGGGGCTACCGGCCCCGGTACGTGGGTGTGCGGCGCTCCACGAAGGAGGCGACGCCTTCGTTCGCGTCGGCCGTGGTCATGTTGATCTCCTGAGCGGCGGCTTCGGCGGCCAGTGCGGACGCCCGGTCGACGTCGAGGGAGGCGTTGACCAGCTGCTTGGTCAGGGCGAGGGCGCGGGTCGGGCCCTGGGCGAGGCGTTCCGCCCAGGCGCGGGCCGTCTTCTCCAGCTCGTCGGCCGGCACGACCTTGTTGACCAGGCCCAGGCGCTCGGCGTCGGCCGCCGGGACGGCGTCGCCGAAGAACATCAGCTCCTTGGCCTTCTGCGGGCCGACGAGGCGGGGCAGCAGGTACGCGCCGCCGCCGTCCGGGACCAGGCCGCGGCGGACGAACACCTCGATGAAGCGGGCCGGTTCGGCGGCGATGACGAGGTCGCAGGCGAGCGCGAGGTGGGCGCCGATGCCGGCGGCGGTGCCGTTGACTGCGGCGATGACGGGCTTCTCGCAGTCGAGGACCGCGGTGATCAGGCGCTGCGCGCCGAGCCGGATCGTGCGCGCCACGTCGCCGGCGACGCGCTCGCCCGCGGCCGGGGCGCCGCGGAGGTCGGCGCCGGCGCAGAAGCCTCTGCCGGTGGCGGTGATGACGACGGCGCGCACGGCGGGGTCGGCGGAGGCCTCGCCCAGCAGCGCGATGACGCGCTCGCGCTGGTCCCAGGTGACGGCGTTCATGGCCTCGGGACGGTTGAGGGTGATCCAGGAGACGCCGTTGTCCGTGCGGTGGAGGATGTCGTCCGGGGGTGCGCTGCTCAAGGGGGGCTCCCGTTCGGGTGGGGTGGGGTG
>NZ_JAPNLM010000058.1 GCF_026627255.1 Streptomyces antarcticus
TGGGTGCGGGGGTGGTGGGGGGAACCGGGGCGGCCGGGGTGGGGGGCGCGTCCGGTCTGAAAGTTTCTTTCGCGTTCTCGCTCACGTCTGAAACCTATTTTCAGCGGAGCCCGGAGGTCAAGGCGCCATACGTCACGACCTGGAAAGGACCTTCGCCACCGGGTCCGCACGGGTTCACAATGGGGTCATGGAACACGCACCCCCGCTGGAGCAGGCGCTGCACGTCGCCCGCGCCCTCGTACTCGCCGACCTCGCCGCAGCCGAGGTCGCCGACGCCGATGTCGTCTCGCTCGTGGAGGACTCGGTCACGCACCGCCGGTGGTGGGTGGAGCAGTGGCCCGAGGGAGCCGGCTTCCTTCCCGGGCTCGTCGCCCAGGACGTGCAGGACGCGCTGCTGGAGAAGTACGGCCGCTGGCCGCTGTGCCCGGTCTGCGGCCACGGTGACCCGCACGCGCTGGACGTGGACCCGGAGCTGGGCCCCGATCCGCACTGGGTGTGCCCGGAGGCGGGCGTCAGGGTCTCCGCGGTGGGCGCCCTCGGCCCGGTCCTGCGGCCGGGCCGGTGACGCGCCGGTGACGGTGTACATCGACCCGCCCACCTGGCCGGGCCACGGCCGCATGTGGTCGCACCTGATCAGCGACGTCTCGTACGAGGAGCTGCACGCCTTCGCGGCCGCCGTGGGCTGTCCGCCCCGGGCCTTCGAGCGCGACCACTACGACGTGCCGTCGTACCGGTACGCGGACGCGGTCGGCGCGGGCGCGGTGGAGATCGGCAGCAAGGAGCTGGTCCGCCGCCTCACGGAGGCGGGCCTGCGCCGCCCGAAGGGCCGCCCGCTGTAGGAGAGGCGTCGGAAGACCGGCCGGGCTGGTGCCGACTGACCCCTACGGGTCATGAGTGAGCAGGTGGTTCTGATCGTAACGACCATGCGCCCCACGCCCGATGGGAACCAGGTGCGGGGCGCGTGTGGCGGGGGAGGTCAGTTGCCCACCGCGTACGAAACGAAGCCCGCCCACGCGCCCGGGGTGAGCGCGAGCTGGGGGCCGTCGAGGCACTTGGAGTCGCGGACGTGTACGGCGCCGGGGGCGGCAGCGACCTCGACGCATGACTCGCCGTTGGTGCCGCCGCTGTAGCTGCTCTTGAACCACGCCAGTTCGGAGGCGTCCCCGGCGGATGCCTTGCGGATCATGTTTCTCCCAGCAGTTGCTCGATGAAGGCCCGCGACTCCCGTGGCGTGAGAGCCTGCGCCCGGATGGTGCCATATTGCAGCTCGATGACGCGAAGCTGTTTCGGGTCGGTGGTCGGCCGCCCATTGAACGCCCCGTCGGAGCGCCCAACAGCCGTGCCATCCGGGAACTTCAGCAACTCGATCCTGCCGTCCAGCCCCGG
Source organism: Streptomyces antarcticus (assembly GCF_026627255.1). Taxonomy (GTDB): domain Bacteria; phylum Actinomycetota; class Actinomycetes; order Streptomycetales; family Streptomycetaceae; genus Streptomyces; species Streptomyces antarcticus. The sequence goes on from NZ_JAPNLM010000058.1 coordinate 1,387, forward strand.
ATGGGCATCAGTGTCAGTCGGCATGACCTGAAGCGTGACGTTGTGCAACCGCCCTGTCTCCAGTAGGCGTTCGAGCTGTCGTCGCCACACCATTGTGCCCCCCACCCGTCGGCGCAACGGTGCCTCTTCCAGCACGAAGTGGATGGACGGGGCCGGATCACGGTCGTAGACCGACTGTCGAGCGAGGCGAGCAGTCACCATGCGTTCCACGTCGCCCGGAGAGTACGGCGGCTGAGCCGCCTGGATTACGCCCCGCGCATGCTCCGGCGTCTGCAACAAACCCGCGATGATGTTGCACTCGTACACGCCGATCTCGACGGCCCGAGCCTCCAGTTTCCCCAGCTCCCGAACCTTCTTCGGATACCGGACCTTCTTCACGTCCTCCCACGCCGCCGCGACGAGCCCACCCGCCCCCAACACCTCGTCGGCCTTGTCCAGGTACTCCTGGCCCGGGATCCGCTTCCCGCCCTCGATCTTGTAGACCATGTCCTCGCCGTACCCGACCGCCACTCCGAAGTCGGCGGCCCGCATCCCCACCGCCTCCCGCCGCAGCCTCAACTGCCGTCCCACGGTGGCGACGACGGCCACGCCCCAGTCGTCGTCCGGGTCCACCTCCCAGCCCGGCTCGTCCGCCTCGCTCTTGAGCCGTCGTACCCCGGTCTCGCCGTCCACCGTCATGCCCGCACCCCTCTGTCCGCGCTTCCGTGCCGCAACGCCCTTACCCGTGAGACGGGTTCCGACAGCCCGGACAGCAGTGGACAAGCTCCGGACAGTCACCGTACGCATCGGCTCCGTCACTGTTCACGGTAGGCCCGGACGGCCACGCTCGGTGACGTGAACCAGAAGAAGACCATCGAACTCCCCTCGCCCGCCCCTTGCTTCGATGTCCTGCTGTCCCCTACGCCACGCGGCGCCCGGCTTGCCCGGTTGCTCGCCGTCGACTGGCTGCGCACGCTCGGTCTGCCGTACCGCGTGACCCAGGCCGCCGAGCAGATCGTCGCCGAGCTCGCCGCGAACGCCGCGACCCACGGCCGGGTGTCCGGCCGGGGCTTCCGCCTCGCGCTCCTCGCCGGCACCGACGCGCTCCGCATCGAGGTCACGGACACCCGAGGTGAGGACCTCCCCCTCCTCTCGACGGCGGCCCCCGACGCCAGCTCCGGGCGCGGCCTGGTCCTCGTCGAGGCGCTCGCCGACCGGTGGGGCGTCGGGCTCGGTCCTGCCCCCCGGAAGACCGTATGGGTCGAACTCAACCTGCCACGCCGCTGACCTGCGGATATCAATCGCGCACCGGAGCCCACCCGGTGGGACTCCGGTGGCAGGGACGATCCCAGGACTCAAGACACGAGAGGAAAAGGACCACACCAAACCCCACCCCTCCCGCCCATGGTGCACGCTCACTCACTTGAGTGAAAAACGCCAACTTGGCTGGCTTCGGGACGGGTTGCCTGATCTACGCTCAGCTCGACATACCAACTCACCGCTGACATGAGTCGGCCCCCGCCGGGACGGCAATCCCAAGGCGAGGGCCTGACCACCAAGGAAGTTAGGGCTTCCCGATGGATACCCAGAACACTAACGTGCGCCCGCACGCCCAGGCCCGTAACGGCGGGGAAAACCACCCGTCCCGGCGCACCCGTGCGTACACCCTCTCCGGCGGCATCATTCACGACAACGCCCGCCACACCAGCCGCTTCACGGTGATCGGCAACCACCTCGCCCAGCACGCCGTGCTGTCGCTGCTGGCCATCGGCCTGGGCGTCCACATCCAGTCCCTTCCCGGCGGCGCGCTCATCGACATCAGGACCCTCGCCGCCCGTTTCCCCGAGGGGAAGACCCGGATCGCCGCCGCCCTGCGCGAACTGGAGGCCCACGGCTATCTGCGCCGCACCTGCGAGCGCACCAGCAGCGGCCGCGTCGTCACCCGCACCGTCTCCTGCAACCAGCCGGGCCGGTCCCACGCCACGGACGAGCCGAGGTCGAAACCGAAGCCCCAGCGCCCCGCCCGCCGGGACGGTGAGCCGCCGCGCCGTGCCCTCCCGGCCGTACCGCAGCCCGCGTACCCCGCCCCTGACCTCCTCCGGTCCGCCGTCGAGGTCCTCGCCGGCCTCCGCCGTGGGGATCCCCGCCTGCTGCTCTCCGCCACGGAGGTCGAGCACCTCACCCCCGGAGTCGCGGCCTGGCTGGAGCGCGATCTGCCTCCGAGCGCCGTACACCACGCCCTGACCAGCGACCTGCCGTCGGAGCCGCTGCACCGCCCGGCCGCCCTCCTGGCCCACCGGCTCGCCGCCCAGCTCCCGCCCATGCCGCCGTTCAGTGTCCGGGAAGCACCCGCGGACCTCGTCAGGCACCCGCTCCACAACTGCGAGACGTGCGACCACGCCTTCCGCGGCCCGGAACCGGGCACCTGCCAGGCGTGCGCGTCGGCGGCGGATCGACTTCTCGAAAGCGCCGACGCCGCCGAGACCGCACCGGCAGGATGACGCGTACTGGCCCTCCCGGCCACGCCGAGGACGTTCTTTCGCACCGGGACAGGACCTCACGTGCCTTCTTTCGCTGCCAACGGGTACCTCACCGAACTGCTGAGAGCCCTGGAGGCGGAGAGTGACGTCCGTGAGTGGTCAGGACTCTTCGATGCCGTGGAACCCCTGTCCCGGGCCCTGGGGAAGTACCGGCTGGGCCTGGGACTGACCTGGTACGACGCTGACGGTGGTACGCGCCGGGCGCAGCTGACCGATCGCGGAAGGCGCTATGTGGAACGGTTGCGTGAGACGCGTGACCGGGATCAGGACAGGGTGATCTCCGGGTCGGCGAGGTGTCCGACCCCGAGCCCGAGCCCGTCGCTCCCACCGCGGACGCCCGGGCCGCGCACCCCGGACGGGTCCCCGTGCTAGGCGCTGACAGACGCTGTGGTGGGAGCAGACTCGGAGGAGGCGACTACGCGGGTCGTGCCGGGGTGCGGGCGGCGCCGGTCCAGGCGCAGGGCGATGGCGGTGAGGGCGATGGCGGTGACCGTCATGGCGGCGCCCGCCCAGGCGGTGGCGGAGAAGCCGAGGCCCGCGTCGATCACGGTGCCGCCGAGCCAGGGGCCGCCGGTGTTGCCGAGGTTGAAGGCGGCGGTGGTGGTGGCGCCGGCCAGGGTCGGGGCGGCGCCGGCCACGTTGAACATGCGGGCGTTGAGCGCCGGAGCGGTGAAGAAGGCCGAGAAGCCGAGCAGGAACGACAGCGCGACCGCCGCGGCCGCGGTCCCGGCCAGCAGGGCGAGCGCGGCAAGGAAGACGGTCGACGCGGTGATGCCCCAGAGCATCACGCCGAACAGGTGCGCGTCGGCGACCCGCCCGCCGATGGTGGTGCCGACGAGCGCGCCGAGGCCGAAGAGGCCGAGGATCCACGGGACCCACCGCGAGTCCAGCCCGGCCACGTCCGTCAGCAGCGGCGAGAGGTAGCTGAACGCGCAGAAGACGCCGCCCGCGGCCAGGGCCGTGATGCCGATGGCCAGCCACACCTGGCGGTCGCGGTAGATGCGCAGCTCGCGCCCCAGGCGCGGCTTCTCGGCGGGCAGCGGGATCTTCGGGATCAGCACCAGGATGCCGGCCAGGGCGATCGCGGAGGCGGCGCCCACCGACCAGAACGCGGAGCGCCAGCCGAGGTGCTCGCCGAGGAAGGCGCCGGCGGGGACGCCCAGGACGTTGGCGATGGACAGGCCGCCGATCATGACGGCCATGGCGCGGGCCCGCTGGTCCTTGTCGACCATGGCGATGGCGACGGCCGCGCCGACGGCCCAGAAGCCCGCGCAGGCGAGGGCCGAGACGACGCGCGAGGCGAAGAGCAGCTCGTACGAGGGGGCCAGCGCACCCGCGACCTGCCCGAGGCCGAAGAGGCTGATGAGGGAGACGAGGGTGGTGCGCCGGGGGAGGCGCAGGGTGGCCACGGCCAGCAGCGGCGCCCCGATGACCATGCCGATCGCGAAGGCGGATATCAGCAGGCCCGCCTGCGGGATGGTGACGCCCATGTCCTCGGCGATCGGTGGCAGCAGCCCGGAGAGCATGAATTCGCTGGTGCCGAGTGCGAAGACGGACAGGCCGAGGACGTAGACGGCGACGGGCATGCGGGGGCGTGAGGCTGCTACGGGCATGTCTGGCACCAACCATCGCGAACGTGCTCGAATTCCCCGTTCGTGTGTCGGCCGCGTGACATCCACGGCGCAACGGGTGCCCCGGCCGCGCCGCCTCAGGCCGTCAGCGCGGCGAGTTCCGCGGCGAGGTTGGCGCGGGCCGGTGCCTCCCAGTGCGCGGCCCCGTACGGGGTGCGGAAGAGCCGGGGCAGGTCCAGGAGTTGGCGCAGGACGGCCGCGCGCCCGTCGCGGAAGGTGTCGTCGGGGACGAACCCGTACTCGGCGCGGACAGCGGCCGCGTAGGCGGCGTACGCCGGGCCGTCGCCCGCGAGGACGGCCAGGTCGGCGTCGCAGAGCGCCTCGCCGTTGGTGTCGCCGGGGGCGGGGTCGTGGGTGACGGTGAGGCGGACCAGCCGGGCCGCCTCGGCGGTCCGTGCCGGGTCCACGCCGAGCTCGGGGAGGGCGCGCTCGGCCATGGCGGCGCTGCGCTCCTCGTTCTCGGAGCGGTCGGGGCGGTAGACGGCGTCGTGGAACCAGGCGGCGAGCTCGACGGCGGCCGGGTCGGCGGCGTGCGGCGCCAGTACGTCGATCCGCGCGAGGACGTCGGCCAGGTGCGCGGTGGTGTGGTACTTGCGCTGGGGCTCCGCCCAGGCGGCGAGGAGCCGGTCGGCGTACGGGGCGGGGTCGCGGTCGGCGGGGGCTCCGGCGGCGGCGGTGGTCGCCCGCCAGCGGGCGCGGAGGGCGGCCGTGTCGGTGTGCGGGGTGCCTGTGTCCATGCGCACATTGTGGGGGTGGCGTGATTGTGCTGGTGGTGCCGGGAGCGGGCCCGTACCCTCAATATTGGACTAGACCTATTTTCCACTCTGCCCGCATGTGCCCCGATCGGGCCGTCGGGTCACCCGAGCAGTTTTCCGAAGGATGGATCGAATGAGCAACCGTGCGCTCCTGGAGGTGATCGCCCTCGACGCGGAGGACGCGGTCGCGGCCCAGGCCGGTGGGGCGGACCGACTCGAACTGGTCACCGACATGGCCGCCGACGGGCTCACCCCGCCGCGCGAGACCTTCGCCGCGATCAGGGCCGCGGTCGACATCCCGCTGCGCGTGATGCTGCGCACGACGGACGGGTTCGCGGCGGGCGACGCCGAGGTCTTGCTGACGGCCGCGCGGGAGCTGCGGGCGGAAGGCGCGAACGAGTTCGTGCTCGGTTTCCTGAACCCCGACGGGACTCCCGACCTGGCGGCCGTCGAGGCCGTGGTGGCGGAGCTGGACGGCTGCCGCTGGACCTTCCACCGGGCGATCGACCGGGCGGCGGACCGGGACCAGCTGCGCAAGGCCCTCTCCGAGCCGGTGCCCGCCGGACCGGACACCTACCTGACGGCGGGCTCGGCGGTCGGCGTGGACGAGGGCATGCCGGTGCTGCTGGCCGAGGCGGCGCGCCGGGGCGAGCCCGGGTACGAGGCGCGGATCCTGGTCGGCGGCGGCCTGGCGCTGTCGCACCTGCCGATGCTGCGCGAGGGCGGCGTGGACGCGTTCCACATCGGCGGGGCGGCGCGCCCCGACGGGTGGGGACGCCCGGTGTCGGCGGCCGCGGTGGCGCGGTGGCGCACGGCCCTGGACTGAGGGCGCGAACGCGCGAACCGGGGCGCTCCCGGAACGGGGCGGGCGGGGCGGGGCCGGGGCGTCGGCGCCCCACCCCACCCGCGCCCGCCCCGCCCCGCCCCGTTCCGGTATCGGTGCCGGTCAGGCCAGGGCGGCCGGCAGCGGGGCCGAGTGCAGGAGGGCCAGCCCCGAGACGGCGCGCGTGAGGCAGACGTACAGCCGCCGCAGGCCCGTCCGCTCGTCGGGCTCCCCGTCGACGATGGCCGCCGGCTCGTCCAGGACCACGTAGTCGTACTCCAGGCCCTTCGCCAGCGACGCCGGCACCAGCGTCAGCCGCGACTGGGCGGTCGTCTCCTCGCCCGGCGACAGGTACGGCAGGCCCGCCGCCAGCAGGGCTTCCGCGAGCGCCGGGACGCGGGCGTCCGCCGCGATCAGGCCGGTCGAGCCCTCGTGCGCCAGCGCCTCCCGGCAGGCCGCGACCGCGGCCGCCGCCGGATCGGCGACCTCCGAGATCCGCAGCGAGCCGGGCGTCTCGCGGACCGAGGAGACCGGGGCCAGGCCCGGGGAGATCGACGGCAGCAGGCGGGAGGCGTACGCGATCACCTCGCGCGGCACGCGGAAGCCCGCCGTCAGCTCCTCCACCACCGCCTGCGGCTTCCCGAGGTGGGTGAGGGCCTCGTCCCAGCCGCGCGTGGCCCACGGGGTGGTGCCCTGCGCGAGGTCGCCGAGGACCGTCGCGGAGCCCGTCGTGCAGCGCCGGCCCACGGCCCGGTACTGCATCGGCGACAGGTCCTGGGCCTCGTCGAGGACGACGTGGCCCAGCGAGTGCGTCCGCTCCACCAGGTCGGCGGCCTCGTCGATCAGGACCAGGTCCGCCGCCGACCACTTCGCCGACTTCACGCTCCGGAAGGGCTTGGGCCACAGCAGCAGCTTCTGCTCGTCCGCGGTGAGGACCCCCTCCGCGTGGGCGGCCAGGAAGTCCGGGTCGGCGAGGAGCCGCAGGACCAGCTTCGCCGGTTCGACCGGCGGCCAGGCCTGCTTCACCGCCGCCTTGACGGCGGGATCGCGCGCCACCGCGTCCTGGACGCGGTCGTCGGGCGCCTCGCCCGCCTGCTCCATCCGTACGAGCACCGCGTGCGCGATCCGCTGCGGCAGCGCGTCACGGGCGGCGCCGTAGCGGATGTCGCGGTTCTGGAGCTCCTCGACCATCTCGGCCAGCTCGTACGCCGGCACGCGCCAGCGGCGCGAGCCGCGGACCACCATCAGCGGTTCGGCGGGCGCGGTGACGTGCGAGCCCAGGGCGCGGCGCAGCACCTCCGCCATCCGGGCGTCGCCCTTGACGACGGCGGTCGCGGCGGCGTCCTGCGCGCGTACCTCCAGGCCGTCGCGGGCGACCAGGTCGTCGACGGTGGCCTGCTTGACCTCCAGCTCGCCGAGCGCCGGGAGGACCTGCTCGATGTAGTGCAGGAAGGAACGGTTCGGCCCGATGACGAGCGTGCCCGTACGGGCGAGGCGGTCGCGGTGGGCGTAGAGGAGGTACGCGACGCGGTGCAGGCCGACGGCCGTCTTCCCGGTACCGGGCCCGCCCTGCACGCAGACGGAACCGGAGAGTCCGGAACGGACGATCTCGTCCTGCTCGGGCTGGATCGTCGCGACGATGTCCCGCATGGGGCCGACGCGGGGCCGCTCGATCTCCTGCTGGAGCAGCTTGCTGACGGCGGACGCCTCGCCGGGGTCGGAGAGGTGCTCGTCCTCGTACGCCGTCAGCTCGCCGCCGGTGTAGCCGAAGCGGCGGCGCAGGGAGACGTCCTGGGGGTCCTTCCTGGAGGCCCGGTAGAACGGCTGGGAGACCGGCGCCCGCCAGTCGATGACCATCGGGTCGCCGCCCGCGTCGTGGACGTGGCGGCGGCCGATGTAGAACTGCTCGCCCTCGGCGCCCTCGGCGAGGGTCGCGCCCGGGGCGTGCAGGTAGTTGAGCCGCCCGAAGAACAGAGGGGTGTGGGAGAGGTCGGCGAGGGACTTGATGCGGTCGTCGATCTGGGCCTGGAGGACGATCGCGTTGACCCAGTTCGCGGTGACGTCGCGGATGTCGAGGGCCTCGGCGTCCTCGCGCATCGCGCGGAGCGCGGAGCGGGACGCGGCGAGGTGGGACCGTTCGCGGGCGAGCGGGTCCGACGGTGCGGGGGCGTGCGGGTCTGATGCGGGCGCGTGCGCGGGCACGGGACTGCCTCCAGCTGCTGGGTGCGAACGGAAGCCCGCCGGTTTCCGTGCGGCGGGCGGCTCTCCCCGGTGAGGCGGCGGGAGGCGGCAAGAGCGGAGATTCTAGCGAGGGGCGGGATCCGGTGCGAACGGATTAGGGGGACCGGAAGTGCCTCGGGGCGGGACCTCCGTACGGGTGTGGTACCGGGGAGTGTCATACCCCGGACAGAGCCTTCAGGGGGAGGCATGGGCCGGGAGGAGGATGCCGGGGCCCCGGGATTCCGTCCGCAGGCCGATGTGGAATCCGCGCCGGAAACGCACCATGGATACATGAGCACCGCAACCTTCACCCCGATCCAGGGCGGCCGCCCGAGCGGCGCCACCGCTACTTCCGACTTCCGTCCCCGGCACAGCCTGGGCGGCGTGCTGCGCGCCGCGAAGGTCTTCGCGGCGACCGCCGTGAGCGTCGTCGTCCTGGGCGAGTACGCCGAGGACGCGGGCGTCATACGCCGCTGACGGCACGGCCGCCGGCTGGCGGCACGCGCCTGCTGGCGGCGCGGCCGCGCGCCGTAGGGCCGTAGGGCCGTGCGGGCGGCGGGGCGGGGGCCGGGAACGGGCCGGGCATGCTGCGCGCCGCTGATCCACTGGGGTCACGCGCGTGACGGCGGCGGCCGCCCTGGCCGGTACCGCCCTGCTGGGCCTGCTGGTCCTCCCGGAGGCCTCCGACGCGTTCTGGACCCCCGTCACCTGCCGGCGGCGGGCTGGGCCCTGCTGTCGGTGCCGGGCCGGGCCCAGCCGCCGTGGGTCTGGTGCGTCCCGCTGCTGACCGCCCTGATCGCCGCCGTACGCGGCCGGGCGGACGGGGCCGATCCGGACGACCTGACCGACCTGACCGACCTGACCCACCTGACCGACCCGGCCCGGGTGTCCGTACCCGTGCCGAGGCGGTCCGCCGCGCTCCCCGGGACCGGGGTGGCCGGCCGTGCGGTCAGTCGCTCGCCAGGATCTCGTCCGCGTCCATGATCCGGTAGGCGTAGCCCTGTTCCGCAAGGAAGCGCTGCCGGTGCGCCGCGAAGTCCTGGTCGACGGTGTCGCGGGCGACGACCGAGTAGAACCGCGCCTCGTGGCCGTCCGCCTTCGGACGCAGCACCCGGCCGAGGCGCTGGGCCTCCTCCTGACGGGAGCCGAAGGTGCCCGACACCTGGATGGCGACGGTCGCCTCGGGCAGGTCGATGGAGAAGTTGGCGACCTTCGAGACGACCAGCACGCTGATCTCGCCCTCGCGGAAGGCGTTGAAGAGCTTCTCGCGCTGCGCGTTCGAGGTCTCGCCCTTGATGACGGGCGCGTCCAAGTGCTCGCCCAGCTCGTCGAGCTGGTCGATGTACTGGCCGATGACCAGGGTCTGCTCGCCCTTGTGCTTGCGCACCAGCGCCTCGGTGACCTTCCGCTTCGTCGCGGTCGTCGCGCAGAAGCGGTACTTCTCCTCGGTCTCGGCGGTCGCGTACGCGAGCCGCTCCGCCTCCGTCAGGTTCACCCGTACCTCGACGCAGTCGGCGGGCGCGATGTAGCCCTGCGCCTCGATCTCCTTCCACGGCGCGTCGAACCGCTTCGGCCCGATGAGGGAGAAGACGTCCGACTCGCGGCCGTCCTCGCGCACGAGCGTGGCGGTCAGGCCGAGCCGACGCCGCGCCTGGAGGTCGGCGGTGAACTTGAAGACCGGCGCGGGCAGCAGGTGCACCTCGTCGTAGACGATCAGGCCCCAGTCCCGGGAGTCGAAGAGCTCCAGGTGCGGGTAGATGCCCTTCCGCTTGGTCGTGAGGACCTGGTACGTGGCGATCGTGACGGGCCGGATCTCCTTGCGGGTGCCGGAGTACTCGCCGATCTCCTCCTCCGTCAGCGAAGTCCGCTTGACCAGCTCGTGCTTCCACTGACGGGCCGAGACGGTGTTCGTGACCAGGATCAGCGTGGTCGCCTTGGCCATCGCCATGGCTCCTGCGCCGACCAGCGTCTTGCCGGCGCCGCAGGGCAGCACCACGACACCGGAGCCGCCGTGCCAGAAGCCCTCGACGGCCTGCTGCTGGTACGGGCGCAGGGCCCAGCCGTCCTCGTCCAGCTCGATCGGGTGCGCTTCGCCGTCGACGTACCCGGCGAGGTCCTCGGCGGGCCAGCCCAGCTTGAGCAGCGTCTGCTTGATCTGCCCGCGCTCGGAGGGGTGCACGGCCACGCTGTCGGCGTCGAGCCGGGCCCCGACGAGCGGGGCGACCTTCTTGGACCGCAGGATCTCCTCCAGCACGGGCCGGTCGGTGCTGGTCAGGACCAGCCCGTGCACGGGGTGCTTGGAGAGGGTGAGGCGCCCGTAGCGCGCCATGGTCTCGGCGACGTCGACCAGCAGCGCGTGCGGGACGGGGTAGCGGGAGAACTCGACGAGCGCGTCGACGACCTGCTCGGCGTCGTGCCCGGCGGCCCGGGCGTTCCACAGGCCGAGCGGGGTGATCCGGTAGGTGTGGATGTGCTCGGGAGCCCGCTCCAGCTCGGCGAAGGGAGCGATGGCCCGGCGCGCGGCGCCGGCCAGCTCGTGGTCGACCTCGAGAAGGAGTGTCTTGTCGCTCTGGACGATCAGTGGACCATTCACACGCAGCGCCCCGTTTCATTCAGGCCAAACCTCCAGTGTGCCGTACTGCCGAATGTTCGGGAACACGGCGCTCGGAGGGCCCGGCAGTGCCCCGGGGCTTCGGGGCGGGCGGGGCGGGCGGGGCTCAGGGGCGGCGCAGGCCGTTCAGGAGGAGGGTCAGGCCGCCGTCGAACTCGGCGGCCGGGGTGAGGGCGCGGGCCGTCTCGGCGGTGCCGGCCAGGTGCGGGTACTCCTCCGCCGGGAGGGAGGCGATGGCCGCGGTGCCCGGCCCGGCGAGGGCGCCGAGGTGCTCCTGCTGGACCGCGCCGATCACGTACGCGAGCAGGGCCCGGAGGGCGACGACCCGCTCCTCGGCGCCGAGACCCGCCTCGGTGAGCACCCCGAGCAGGGTCTCCGCCCAGCGGAGCACGCTCGGTGACCGGTGGCGGTGGGTCAGGGTGAGCGGCAGTACGGCGGGATGGGCGCCGACCGTCGTGCGGAGCCGCCGGACGAGCGCGGTGACCCGGCCGGGCCAGGGTCCGGCGGGCGGCGGGGTGCTGTCGAGGGTGCTGAGGGCCAGCTCGACGACGAGCGCCTCGAGTGCGTCGCGGTCCTCGACGTACCGGTAGAGGGCCATGGTGCTGATGCCGAGTTCGACGGCGACGGCGCGCATGGACAGGCCGGGGAGGCCGTCGCGGTCGATCACGGCGAGGGCTGCGGCGGCCAGTCGGGCCGGGGTGTGCGCGCGGGGTCGTGGCATGGCGGTTGACAGCGTACGGCATACGCTTACGCTGTTGGTGTACGTCATACGCTTACAGGGGAGACCTCAGTGCAGCTGACTACCGGTTCCACCGTCCGTCCCCGCACCCTCACCGCCGTCGCGGACGGTGCGCCCGTCGCCGTCCCCGACCCCGGACACCTCGTCCACCTCCAGTTCCGCCGCTTCGCCGGCTGCCCCGTCTGCCATCTGCACCTGCGCTCGGTGGTGCGGCGGCACGACGAGATAGCGGCCGCCGGGATCCGGGAGGTCGTGGTCTTCCACTCCGGCGCCGACGAACTGCGCGAGCACGTGGCCGACCTGCCCTTCGCGGTGATCGCGGACCCCCGCAAGCAGCTGTACGCGGAGTTCGGCGTCGAGTCGTCCTACCGCGCCCTGCTGGCCGCGCGCGCCTGGCGGGCCATCGCCCTCGGCACGCTCGACATCTTCCGCGGCCGGGCGAAGCCTCCGACGCTCGTCCAGGACGGCGGGCGCCTGGGGCTGCCCGCCGACTTCCTGATCGCACCGGACGGACGCGTGGCGGCCGCCGGGTACGGGGTCCACGCGGACGACCAGTGGCCGGTGGACAAGCTGCTGGCCCTGGCGGAGCGGGCGGGTGTTCTACGGCCGAACGGGTAGACGGCAGCGGTCGATGGGGCGGACGCCGATGTTGCGGAGGGGTCGGCGCGGCGGGCGTCGTACGGTGGCCGTCGCTGCCAGGCGATCTCGGAACGGACCCTCATGACGCAGACAAGCTGGGACCGCACGTTCTTCAGCACCTCCTCGGCTCCCGCCACCACCCTCACCCACGACACCGGCCTGCTCCTGCTCCGGCTCGTCGTCGGCCTCAGCATGGCCGGCCACGGCGCGATGAAGCTCTTCGGCTGGTACGGCGGCCCGGGCCTCACCGCGACCGGCAAGGGCTTCACGATGGCGGGCTATCCCGCCGGGGACGCCATGGCCGTCATCGCCGGCCTCTCCGAGACCCTGGGCGGCCTCGGTCTCGCCCTCGGCCTGCTCACCCCGCTCGCCGGAGCGGCCCTGACCGGCATCTTCATCAACATCCTCGACCTCCGGGGCTTCGGCGCCTACTTCCCGCCCAAGGGCGTGGAACTCGAAGTGGTGCTGTTCGCCGCGGTCGTGGCCCTCACCCTCACCGGGCCGGGCCGCTTCGCCGTCGACCACTACCTCCCGGTGCTGCGCGAGTCCCGGCCCCGCTACTCCCTGCTCGCCCTGCTGCTGGGCGTCGTCGTGGGATTCATCGTCCTGATCATCCGGGACTGATTTCTCCGCCCTCTCCGCCCTCTCCGCCTTCTCCGCTTCCTCCACGACCGGCCGGACACCCCCTACGCGCCCAGGTGCTCCAGCGGCCCCGAAGGGTACGGGGTCTCCGCGGGCAGCAGGGCCCGCGCGGCCGCCTCGTCCCCGGCCCCCAGCAGGCCGCGGATCTCCCGGGCCAGCGGGGTCACGTCGCGGATGGACACCGTCCACTCGTCGGCGTACGCGCGGGAGGAGGGCCCGGACAGCCCGAGTTGGAGCGAGCGGTACGGGAGCGGGGCGAGCCGCACGTCCCGCTCCGGGTCCCACTGGACCCGGGCCGACGACTCCCGCAGGGCCCGCCGCCAGGCCGTCCGGTCGGCGTGGACGCCGCGGGAGTAGTGGGACAGGCAGGCGCCGGCCAGCGCCCGGTCGAAGCCGTCGCGGGTGATCTCGACGGCGAGGACCGTCTCCTGGCCGGCCTTCGCGGCCCAGCCGCAGCGGTACATCATCCACAGGAACGAGGGCTTCACCCACGTCATCCGCTCCCGCTTCCAGGCGGGCGGGAAGCGGCCGTCGCGGGCGGCGGGCAGGCCGAGGGAGGGGGCGTACGCCTGGTAGACGGTGATCGTGGTGGCGGTGTGGGCCGCGCGGATCTGGCGCGCGGGAGTGCCGTGGACGTCGTGCATGCCCCCACCCTGCGGTGCGCCTCCCGGCGGGGCCACCGGTTTTCCCGCCCGCGGTCCGGCAGCGACCCTGCGGGCCCGCCCGGCCGACGGCCCGCGGCTCGCCCCCGGCGGCCGGGCCTGCCGGCGCGCCCGTCCTGCGGGCCGCGGTTCGGCCCGCCGTGTCCGGCCTCCGGCCCAGCCC
>NZ_JAPNLM010000059.1 GCF_026627255.1 Streptomyces antarcticus
GGAAGCTAAGCCTTTCAGCGCCGATGGTACTGCAGGGGGGACCCTGTGGGAGAGTAGGACGCCGCCGAACAATTATTGTGGGAAAGCCCCGCACCTTATGGTGCGGGGCTTTTCTGCGTTCCGGACCTGGTTCGGTTTTTTGGTGGTCGTTAGGATCGCGATCATGAATGGGTACGTGGTACGGGCGGTCCGTGGTGACGAATGGCAGAAGGTAAGGGATCTGCGGATCGACGCGCTCCGGGATCCGGCGGCGTCGGTCGCCTTCCTGGAGACCGTGGAGCAGGCCGAGGCCAGGCCGGATGCGGTCTGGCGGGACCGGGCGGCGGGGGTTTCCCACGGGCGGGCCGCGCGGCAGTTCGTTGCCGAGGCCGCGGACGGGACCTGGGCCGGGTCGGTGACCGTGCTCGTGGAGGAGGGCGGGACCACGGACTTCTTCGAGCGGTCGGTGGAGCGGGCGCAGGGGCATGTTGTGGGGGTCTTCGTGCGGAGCGGGCAGCGGGGGATTGGGCTGGGGGAGGCGTTGTTCGGGGCCGCGCTGGGTTGGGCCTGGTCGCTGCGGGAGCCGGCGCTGGAGCGCGTACGGCTTTTCGTGCACGAGGAGAACGCGCGGGCCGAGGCCTTCTACCGGCGGTGCGGGTTCCGGGCGAGCGGGGTGGTCGTGCCGGTGCCGGGGGACGCTTCGGTGAAGGAACGGGAGTACGTGTTTCCCCGGCCGGCCGGGGGACCCGGGGCTTAGGGGAGGTCGGTGTGGGGCCAGCGGGAGCGGGCCTGTTCGCGGCTGCGGCAGAGGGCGAGCAGGGGGAGGGCGTCGTCCGTCAGGAGGTTCGGGAGCTGGGGGACGGGGGCCACGGCCGCCACGTCGTCCAGGATCAGCGAGAGTGGTGGGTCGAGCCGACCGCGGGATGACCGTGCGGCCACGCGGCGGCCGTGCTCGACCACGTGCGAGACGAGTGCGGTGAGCAACGGCATCGCACCCGGGTGGGTACGGGGGTCTTCCAGCGGTTCGCCCACCACGTAGAGGCTGCCCCCTTCGCCCAGGAACGAAGCCAGGGTGAGGGAATCGGTTCGGTTCGGGGTGCAGGCCTCGCGGATGTGGATCGAGGCGAGGCAGGAGAGGGCTCGGGCCGTCAGGTGCTGGGCGAGTTCGCGGCGTTCGGGGTGGGCGGTGAGGGCGCTTTCGAGTTCTCCGGCGGCGCCGGCCGCGGCGTGGGGGTGGGTGCGCAGGACGCGTACGGGTTCCTGGGCGTTGGCACCCTGGGTCCAGCGGTGCAGGTGCTTGAAGGGGCGGTTGTCGAGGGCCGCCGCCTGGAGCCAGCTCCGCAGGAGCGTTTCGGCGGTGTCGGCGACCGCGGCGTCCAGGCGGGCCTGCGGGCGTACGGGGGCCAGCAGGGCGGTCGCGCGGGCGGCGGCGGTGTCGCGGTCGGCGCAGCCCTCGGCCGGGTTCCAGTGCATGCGGGCCGGGGTGTCGCAGAGGTGGGAGGGGTCGTAGAGGAGGACCGGGCCGAGTTTGGCGCGGGCGTCCTTGGTCTCGGCCCACAGGGCGGGGGACGAGGTCACGACGAGGGCGGCGCCCTCGGCGGCGGCGATGGCCCGAGCGGCGAGGTGGTGGCGCTCGGCGGGGCCGGCGTAGGCGAGTTGGCGGGGCGGGGTGGTGAGGGGCGGCGGGGTGGCGGGGGCGTAGCCGAAGCCGTAGCGGTAGGCCTCGTCCGCTGGGGCGCCGGCGCGGTCCGGGGTGCCGGCGGCGGCCGTGGGCCGTACGGGGCCGGCCGGGGCCGCCGCGAGCGGTGCGGCGGCGGTCACGGGCGCGTGGTGCGGGGCGGGGATGTGGGGTGGGGCCTGCGGGGCGGGCGCCGGGGTGGGGAGGGCGGCCGGCGGTACGGGTGCGTACGCCAGGGGCTTGGCCTCGGTGGCGGTTGCCGGGGCGGGCGGCGGCGGGGTGGCTTCGTACGGTGCCGGTTCGCGGGCGGCCTGGCGGGCGAGGGCGCGGCGGGACTTGGTGCGGGCGATCACGCCGATGGCGAAGACGGCCAGGACGAACATCGCCAGGAGCTGGCTGACGAACAGCCCCCAGAACAGGCCCCAGCCCGGGAGCGCCTCGGCGGCGGTGTCCGGCCAGGCGCCCGCGACGTCGTGCGGCTGCGCTATCAGGGCGCGGACGGCTTCCGGGGTCCGGGTGAAGGTGACGGTGTCCGGCCAGGCGCCCTTGGCGAACAGGGCGGCCAGGCCGGTGGCCGTCCAGACGAGGACGGCCAGGCCGAGGAGGAAGCCGAGGAGGCCGAGGAGCAGGCCGTCGGGGACGCCGCCGCGGGCGGGGGTGTCCGTACGTCGCGAGTCGGGCATGGTCAGGCCACCGTGGTCGCGGCGCCCGGGCCGCCGCGGCGGCGCTCGATGGACAGGGCCCGTTCCTCCGCCTCCAGTTCCGCGGCGAGCATGTCGTCGTGGAGGGGGGCGGGGGCTGAGGACTCGGTCATGGCGCGGTCGGTGTAGACGAGGGGGCGTTCGGCTTCGGTGATGAGGTGTTTGACCACCTGGACGTTGCCGTTGACGTCCCAGACCGCGATGCCGGGGGTGAGGGTGGGGATGATCTCGACGGCCCAGCGGGGCAGGCCGAGGACGAGGCCGGTGGCACGGGCCTCGTCTGCCTTCTGGGCGTAGATGGTTCTGGTGGAGGCCATCTTGAGGATGGCCGCGGCTTCGCGTGCGGCGGCGCCGTCGACGACGTCGGAGAGGTGGTGGACGACGGCGACGAAGGACAGGCCGAGGCGGCGGCCGAACTTCAGGAGGCGCTGGAACAGCTGGGCGACGAAGGGGCTGTTGATGATGTGCCAGGCCTCTTCGACGAGGAAGATGCGTTTCTTGCGGTCGGGCCGGATCCAGGTGTGCTCGAGCCAGACGCCGACGATCGCCATCAGGATGGGCATGGCGATGGAGTTGCGGTCGATGTGGGACAGGTCGAAGACGATGAGGGGCGCGTCGAGGTCGATGCCGACGGTGGTGGGGCCGTCGAACATGCCGCGCAGGTCGCCGTCGACGAGGCGGTCGATGACGAGCGCGACGTCGAGGCCCCAGGCGCGGACATCGTCTATGTCGACGTTCATCGCGAGGGCCGATTCGGGCTTCGGGTGGCGGAGCTGTTCGACGATGTCGGTGAGGACGGGCTGGCGTTCGCGGATGGAGTCGACGACGTAGGCGTGGGCGACCTTGAGGGCGAAGCCGGCGCGTTCGTCGAGGCCGTGGCCCATGGCGACTTCGATGATGGTGCGGAGCAGGGCGAGCTGCCCGGTCGTGGTGATGGCCGGGTCGAGCGGGTTGAGGCGGATGCCGTCGTCGTTCGCGGCGATCGGATCCAGGCGGATGGGGGTTATTCCCAGCTGCTGGGCGATCAGGTTCCACTCGCCGACGCCGTCCTCGCCCTGGGCGTCGAGGACGACGACCTGGCGGTCCTTGAAGCGGAGCTGGCGCAGGACGTACGTCTTCTCCAGGGCGGACTTGCCGTTGCCGGACTCGCCGAGGACCAGCCAGTGGGGGGCCGGGAGCTGCTGGCCGTACAGCTGGAAGGGGTCGTAGATGTAGCCCTTGCCGCTGTAGACCTCGCGGCCGATGATGACGCCGGAGTCGCCGAGGCCGGGGGCGGCGGTGGGCAGGTAGACGGCCTGCGCCTGCCCGGTGGAGGTGCGTACGGGCAGGCGCGTGGTCTCGACTTTGCCGAAGAGGAAGCCGGTGAAGGCGTCCGTCAGGGCGGACATGGGATCGCGCATGGGCGGCACTTCCTTCCGGCTAGCGTCGGATGCCGGTGGCGAACGGCAGCGTGTTGACGAAGGCGCGGTGGTGCTCGCGGTCGCACCACTCGAGCTTCAGGTAGGACTTGCCGGCGGAGGCGCGGATGGTGCGCTTGTCGCGGGCGAGGGCTTCCGGTGAACGCGAGGACACCGTGATGTACCCGACCAGGTTGACTCCCGCCGCACCGCTGGCGAGATCTTCACCCCTCTGGTCGAGCCGGCCGTGGGCGGCGATGTCGCGGGGGTCGACGGTGCGGTTCATCTTGGCGGCGCGGGAGGCGTCGGCCTCGTCGTTGGTCTTCTCGGTGAGCATCCGCTCGATGGCGATCTCGGTGGGCTCCAGATCCATGGTGACGGCGACCGTGCGGATCACGTCGGGGGTGTGGACGAGGAGGGGGGCGAGGAAGTTGACGCCGACGGGCGTCATCGGCCATTCCTTCACCCAGGCGGTGGCGTGGCACCAGGGGGCGCGGGTGGAGGACTCGCGGGTCTTGGCCTGGAGGTAGGTGGGTTCCACCGCGTCGAGTTCGGCCGGCCAGGCGTTGCGCTTGGTCATGGCCTGGATGTGGTCGATGGGGTGGTCCGGGTCGTACATGGAGTGCACGAGGGAGGAGAGGCGGCCCTGGCCCAGGGGCTGGCGTACGCGGATGTCGGCTTCGGCGAGGCGGGCGCAGATGTCGGTGAGCTCGCGGGCCATGACGATGGCGAGGCCGGCGTCGCGGTCGAGCCTGCGGCCCTTGTGGGGGGTGGAGGCGCGGGCGATGGTGTGGGCCTCGGCGGAGAGTTCGCGCGTGTAGTGCATGCAGGCGACGAGGTACGCGCGGTGCTGCTCGGAGGAGGTGGACACCATCGACTGGAGCTGCTCGTAGGAGTCGCGGAGCCAGCCGGGGGCCTGGGTGTCGCCGCGCCGGGCGACGTCCTTGGCGTGCGCGTCGGGGTCGGCGGGGAGCGTACGGGCGAGCATCTGGAGGCGGGTGACGAAGCCGTCGCCGTTGGCGACGTGCTTGAGCAGGGTGCCGAAGCGGTCGACGAGGGCTTCCTGGTCCTCGCTGTCGCGCAGGCCGACGCCGGGGCCCTCGATCTCGATGGCGGCGGTGACGGTCCTGCGGTCCGCGTGGAGGAGGACGGCGATCTCGTCGGGGCCGAAGGGGGCGGCGAGCCAGTTGATGCGGCCGATGCCGGGGGGCGGGCCGACCTCGACCTCGCGGCCGTCGGCGCCGCGGAAGCCGGCTTCCATGGCGCCGGAGCGGTAGGCGGTGCCGCGGCGCAGGATGCGCTTGTAGCTTCGGCCGATCTCGAACCAGCGGTAGAAGGTGCGGCCCTTGTACGGGACGTACACGGCGGCTAGCGCGATCATGGGGAAGCCGGCGAGGCTGACGATGCGCAGGGTGAGGTCGGGGACGAGCAGTCCGCTCATCATGCCGAGGAACGCCCCCGCGATGATCAGGGCGATCTCGCCGGTCTCGCGGTTCTTTCCGACGATCGCGTTCGGCCGGGCCCGGCCGATGAGATACGTGCGGCGGGGTGCGACCGGGTGCATCTGGTGGGACTGGGTCGTCAACGCCCGTCACCTCCTGTGTTCCTCGTGCTCGAACTCGTGCTCGTGCGGGGCGGGGGTGTGGCGGAGGGGACGGATCCGCCGCCGGCTCCGCCACCGGTGCCGCGGCTGCTGTGGGCGGCCACGCCTCCGGAGATGGGGTTGGCGGGGCGGGGCGCGCTGTGGGAGCCGCCGCCGTCGCCGCCGCGGTGGGCGCCGCGGCTGCTGTGGGTCTTGATGCCCTGTGAGACGAGGGAGGCCGGCGAGCTGATGACGGCGGCGGCCTGGGCGCCGTCGGTGGCCTTGCTGCGGTTGGAGCGGGCGGAGGCGATCTCGTCGCCGAAGCCGGGGACGAAGCGGTAGATCATCGCGGAGGCGAAGATCGCCAGCAGGATGATGGCGAGGCCGGTGACGACGGCGGAGAAGGCGTTGGGGCCCTCCTCGCCGGCCAGGGCGCCGGCGAGGCCGAGGACGATCACGATGACCGGCTTCACGAGGATGACGGCGATCATGATGCCGGCCCAGCGGCGGACGTGGCCCCAGAGGTTGCGGTCGACGAGTCCCGCGTAGACGACGACGCCGAGGAGGGCGCCGACGTAGAGGAGGGCGGCGCGGATGAACAGCTCGAGGTAGAGCACTCCGGCGGCGAGGACGGTGACGAGTGCGACGACGATCAGCATGATCGGGCCGCCGCCGATGTCGTCGCCCTTCTTGAGGGCTTCGGTGAAGGAGCCGAAGAAGACGTCGGTCTGGCCGCCGGTGGCGGCGGCGATGACCTCGGTGACGCCGTCGGTGGCGGAGACGATCGTGTAGAGGACGAGGGGGGTGAAGGCGGAGGCGAGGACGGTGAGCCAGAGGAAGCCGATGGCTTCGGAGATGGCGGTGGTGAGGGGGACTCCGCGGATGGCGCGCTTGGCGACGGCGAAGAGCCACAGGACGAGGGTGAGGATGGTGGAGGCGGCGAAGACGACGGCGTACTGCTTGAGGAAGGTGTCGTTGGTGAAGTCGACTTCGGCGGTGCCCTTGACCGCTTCGCTGAGCTTGGTGACGATCCAGGCTGCGGCGTCGGCGCAGCCTTTGGCGAGGGAGGCCAGGGGGTTGAGGGCGTCGGCGGGATCGCTGGGGGCGAGGCCGGGGGCGGCGGCGCCGCCGGTGGAGCCGCGTTCGCAGTACTGCCGGGCGGGCCCGGCGATGAGGGAGCAGGGGTCGTTGCTCGTACTCGGTGCGGGTGTCGGTGTTGGCGTTGGTGTGGGCGTCGGCGCGGCGACCGCGCGCCCGGCGAAGCACCATGCCGCCGTTTGGACGGCCACGACGGCGGCAACGACCCGCCGCAGCGGGTTGCGGGGGCTACCGGGCATAGGTGAACCCTCCGAACTCGTTGACGGCACCTGCGATCTCCCCTGAGTCGGATACGGGGTTGTCGCCGGTGACGGGAGTGGGGCCGTCCTTCTGGGCCGTTGCCACTACCTTCCAGTCGGACCCGTTCCACTTGAGCGTCATGGAGAGCGTGAACCAGCTGTTGGTGACCGGACGAGTGGACTTCTCTCCGGTCAGGCCGAACATTCCGACGCACCAGACGTCGACGGCAGCGCTGCCGCTCGCGAAGTTCCGCACCTTTGCACCGACCGGTACGGTGCGGCTCACGAACGTCGCGCCGGCCGGGGCGAGACCGTCCTTGGTCAGTCCGATCTGGGACAGCAGAGTGGCGGAGTAGTCCGCGTCGAAGCCCGATTGCAGCGTGGCCCGTGTGCTCTCGTCGGATAGGGCGTCCACGATGCCGTGCCGGCGGGCGGTGTTGAACATGCCGTCAGAGCCGAGTGCCACTGCGAAGTTCGACGCGGCAGACTGCGCACCCTGCTCGTTCTGGGCGAAACCTGAGGGCACGCCGCCGTTCTTCCCGTCTACCGGCCGGTTGCCCGTCGGGGACGTCGACGAGCTCGACGGGCTGTCCTGTGTCTGGTCGGTGGAAGGGGGGTCCGGGGACTGGTTTGCGAAGGCGATCGCCGCGATCAGGAGGACCACCACGCCGACCACCGTGATCAGGCTGCGGGAGGCGCGCGGGGTGCGGCGGGTGGGGCCGTACGGGTCCGTCGGGGAGTCCGGGAGGCGGGTGCGGGTCTGGCCCGTGCCGCCGACCTCGCCGTAGCCGCCGCCGTACTGGTCGTCGTTGCTCATTCCGTGTCGGCCCCCTCCGCGTCGTACGACGGTTGCGCTGGTTCCCGCGTAGGTGCGGTGTGGTGAGTCCTCATCAGGTGCGGCCGCGGCGGCCCGGCTATACGGCCATTCCGTAGACGATCGTGAAGAGGGTGCCGAGGGAGCCGATGATGAAGACGCCCGTGAGGCCGGCCACGATCAGGCCCTTGCCCTGTTCCGCGCTGAACGTGTCGCGAAGGGCGGTCGCGCCGATGCGCTGTTTGGCCGCGCCCCAGATGGCGATGCCGAGGCAGAGGAGGATCGCGACGGCCATGACGACCTCGATCATGATCTTCGCCTCGTTGCCGAGACTGCCGAAAGGCCCCCAGTTCGGGGCGATTCCGCCGATGATGGTGGTGATGTCGCCCTTTTCGGCTGCCAGGATCATGCAACTCACCGCCCCTGTATGGGTAGTTCCGGTAGCCCGTGCCCGACGGCATGGGTCACGCACTATCTTCCCTGATGAAACCGGCGCCGTCGTCGACTTGGCGGCTCTCTTTACCCGTTCTCCCGACCCGCGCACCGCCCGCGCGCTCTGACCTGGGCCGGGGTGGTGTGTATGCGAAAGAACGTATGGTCACTCTGTGTATCACGGGGGGTGACCTCGGGCAATGATTGCCGTCTCGGCGTACGGGGGGCGGGGTGAGGGGCCGCCGTTCGGCGCAGTGGGCGTGCGTGTCGTTGGGCCGACCCGCTGACATATGTCCGACATTCCGTCAGTCATTCGATCGGTGCGCGTGATTGCGCGGGATGCTCCACGTCGATCGGTACGGCGACGGAAGGAGTGGACGGATGGGTTCTGCAATCAGGGCGGGTCGGCGTGCGTGGCTGGCCGGCGGTCTCGCGGTGCCGCTGGCGCTCGCGCTCACGGGTGCCTCGGCCCAGGTCGTGGCGGCCGCGCCGGGGGTGGACGGGGTTTCGGGGTCCGCGGCCGTCGCCGCGTGCGCCAAGGGCGGTTCCGGGTACGACGGGAACCGCGCGGCCTGTACGGGCCCCAAGGGGCCCAAGGGAGACCGGGGTCCGTCGGGTCTGCGGGGGCCGAAGGGCGACCGGGGTCCGTCGGGTCAGCCTGGCCAGCCCGGGCCGTGCGCGGACATCGACACGGTCGGGGTGCCGGGCTCGCAGTCGGGCGCCGAGTACAGCGGGGTGGTGAACCGGGGGAAAGTGTACGTCGGCTACCGGTTCGCGGCGACCCGCGGCTACGTGTGGCGGGACCTGAGCCGCTCCGTGACGCCGGGGCAGCCGCGGGACGCCTGTGGCGTGTCCGTGAAGCTCGCCGGGGATCGGGTCTACGTGAAGGTGCTCACCGTCAGGGGTGACCTGTACGAGAACTTCTGCGCCACGGCGGGACTGGACTGCAGCCAGGGCTGGTCGGCGGTGATCCGGCCGGCCTGAGCCCCGCGGGCGTGGGTCCGCGCGGCCCGGGTTCCGCGCGGCCCGGGTTCCGGTGGGGGAGCCGGCGGTGATGTGAGGCGTGAGGGTCCTGTGGTGTGGGGCGGGGTGTGAGGGTGTCGTGATCGGGTGCTCGGGCCGGTCGCGGCGCCCTCGTGTGCGTGGTGCCGGTGGACGTGGGTGCCTACGCGGAGTCATCGGCGCGGCCCGCGGCCTGCCCGGGCGGTGTCGGTGGGCGTTCGGTGAGCTCCCCGCCGGTGGTCGGGGGGGCGTGTGGGTGCGCGAGGGGCGCATACACGTCTGGCGGGCGCCCGGGCGGGACCTTCACACTGGCGCGCCTGGAGCGGGGATTCTCGTACGAGGAACAGCTCATTGGCGGGGTGGGGCACTGCCGGATGCGGCGCGAGGGCGCCCCGAGCCGGTGTGCTCGCTCGAAGTCGTCTCCTTCCGGCTGCGGTTCGGGGCCGTCGCGGTGGCCAGCGAGGGGATCGGCGGGGTGGACCGTCGCGGGGATGCGGGAGCGGGTGGCGGGCGGCTTCGTGTCGGAGGCGATCGAGGGAGCTGGGGCCTACGGGCAGCGGGGCTTCGTGACGGCGCTCGGGGGAGGGGCTCTGGTGGTGCCCGTACGTGCCGTGGAACGGGCGGGTGTTGCGGGTTTTGCGGGTGGGGACGGTGGACGCGGGAGCGGTGTGGGTCGGGTGCGGCGGGGGACCGGTTCGGTGGGGGACCGGTGCGGATCTGCTCGCGGTGGTGCGGATCTTCAACGCGGTGCACGCCGAACGGCCGTGGAGCCGGGTGCGGGAGGCCGGCTGGGACGGGCGGGTTCCGCAGGGGACGTGGATGCCGGGGTCGGAGCTGTTGGTGCTGGTGCTGGTGCTGGAGGGCGGGGACGGGGCGGTGGCCGGCTACGCGCTGGTGACGGGGCGGGCCTTCGGGGACGGCGTGCGGAGCCTGGTGGTGCACGAGATGGGCGCGGTCGACGCGGCGGGGGCGCCGAGGCTGCTCGCCGAGCTGGCGGCGCGGTGCCGGGAGCCGCGGGTGGCGGAGTTCACCGTGCGGGAGCCCGCCGACAGCCTGGTCGGGCGGATCGTACGGGCGTGGGGGTGCGGATACCGGCAGCGGTACCCGGTGGGCGGCGGGATGATGGCGCGGATCCTGCGGCGGGAGGAGCTGGTCCGGGAGCCGGAGCCGGAGCCGGAGCCGGAGCTGGAGCGGCGGGCGCGGGGGTATCCGTCCGGGCCGGAGGCGGTGGCGGGGGTATCCGTCCGGGCCGGAGGCGGTGGCGGGGCTGGCGGGCGGTGGGCGTGCCGGACGACGGGGTGCTCGTACGGCTGCTGCTGGGGCACTGGTCGGCGGCGGACGCGGTGGTGCAGGGGCTGGCGTTGCCTGAGGGGTGCGAGGGGCTCTGTACGGGCGGTGGTTTCCGGGTGGCGGGGCGCCGGGTCTGCCGCTGCCGCACGCGCATGTGCTGGACCGGTACTGGATCCCGCTGGATCGACCGGTATGAGATCCCGTGGGTTCACTTCTACTCCCCGCGGGTGCGGCGGGGAGTGCCTGCTGTTCACCGTCTTGTCGGGGGCGTTGTCAGTGGGGTCCGGCACGCTGGGGACATGACGACTCCGTGGACCCTTGCCGATATCGAGGCGGCCATCCGGGCGGGATGGTCGGCCGAGACCTGCTCGCCCGACGACGTGGAGCGGGCCCCGTGGACGGCCGACAATCCGGCCTGGGGGCACTGTGACATCACGGCGCTGATCGTCCAGGACGTCGTCGGCGGCGAACTGGTCGTCGGCGAGGTCTGGCACGACGGGGAGCAGCAGGGGTTCCACTGCTGGAACGTGCTGTCCGGGGGGATACCGGTCGACCTGACCCGGGAGCAGTTCCGGCGCGGGCAGACGGTGACTGCGGGGCGGCCGATGGGGAAGCGGCCCGCGGGGCGGCTGCCGAGGCGCTGGGAGGAGTACCAGCTGCTGCGCCGGCGGGTCATCGACAAGCTGGGCCCGTTGCCGGGTGCGGTCGGGACGGCGGACGGCCGCCGGCTCGCCTACACGGACTTCGGCGGGGACGGCGCTCCGCTGCTCGCGCTGCACGGGCACTTCCAGGACGGGCGGACCTTCGGGCGGCTGGCCCGTGAGGTGGGGCCGGAATGGCGGGTGATCACCCTGGACCAGCGGGGGCACGGGGAGTCGGACCGGGCCGGGGACTACGGGAGGGAGGGGTACGTGGCGGACGCCGCGGCCGTCCTGGAGCACCTGGGGCTGGGGCCGGCGGTGGTGCTGGGGCATGCGCTGGGCGGGGTCACCGCGTACCAGCTCGCGGCGCGGCGGCCGGATCTGGTGCGGGCGGTGGTGGTCGAGGACATTGGGGCGGTGGTCGACGACGACCTGTGGTTCGTACGGGACTGGCCGAGGCGGGCCCGTACGCGGGCCGGGTTCCTGGCGGGGGTGGGGAGCGCGGCGCCGCACCTGGAGGGGTTCCTGCGGGAGCACGCGGACGGGTGGGGGACCGGGTTCGAGGCCGAGGACGTGGTGGCTTCGCAGCGGGAGCTGAACGGGGACCACGGGGGGGACGGGCTGGCGGTGCGCAGTCCGACGCTGCTGGTGCGGGGGGAGCGGAGCGGGGTGCTGTCGGCGGAGCACGCGCGGGAGATGACGGTGCGGCGGGCGGGGGTGCGGCTGGTGGAGCTGCCGGCCGGGCACGCGGTGCATGCGGGGGATCCGGAGGGGTTCGTCGCCGCCGTGCGGGGGTTTTTGGCGCGGGTGTGACGGTCCCGTCCCGGGGGGGGGGGGTTCGGGGGGGGGGTGTGCCGTTACCGGGCCGCTGGGCTGGGCTGGGCTGCGCCGTGACCGTGCCGGGCTGTGGGTTGGTGCCGGTGCGTTGCGGGGCTCTGCCCCGGGCCCCGCGCCTCAAACGCCGGCGGGGCTGAGATGGGCTCGGCCGGGCTGGGTGGGGACTGGTCGGGCTGGGTGGGGATGGCGGGGCTGAGATCGGGGCTCGGCCCCGGCTTCTTGGGGCGGGGGTGGGGTCAGGTCCAGTGGGTGGGGTGGGTTAGGGGATGGGGGATGCGGGTGGAGGGGTTGCCCTGGGCCGCGTTCAGTTGGGGCTGGGTGAGGAAGAGCGCGTCGCGGAGGTCGGCGCCGCGGAGGTTCGCGTCGCGGAGGTCGGCGCCGATCAGGTCTGCCGTGCGGAGGTCGGCGCGGCTGAGGTCGGCGGCGATCAGGTAGGCGCCGCGGAGGTTCGCGCCGCGCAGGTCCGTGCCGGAGAGCCGGGCGCCCATCAGGTCGGCGCCGCGGTGGTTCTTGGTGCGGCCCGGCACTTTGGACCGTACGAGCTCGCTGGCCTTCAGGAGCAGCGCGTTGACGTCCTGGCGCAGGGTGCCCACGTCCAGGTCCGCGAGGGCGTCGGCGTCGGCGCGCGTCCACCGCTCGGTTTCGGCCAGGGCGCGGCGCAGCCCGGGGTGGACCGGGGCGGTGGCCGGGTGGGCCAGGGCCTCGGCGACGTAGGCGAGCAGCTCGTGGAGCTGCCGCATCACGGGGAAGACCTCGTACATCCGCCGGGCGGTGCCCGGGTGGCCGCGCCAGTCGCGGCCACCGAAGGTGACCTGGGAGACCTGCTGGCCCGCGCCGAAGCAGTCGAAGACCGTGCAGCCGCGGTATCCCGAGTCGCGCAGCCGGGTGTGGATGCCGCAGCGGAAGTCCTGGCCGAGGTTCTTGCAGGGCGTGCCCGCGGGCTTGTTCGCGGCGAAGTCGCTGGACTTGGCGAAGGGGAGGGCGACGCAGCAGAGGGCGAAGCAGTTCGCGCAGTCGGCTCGCAGGAGAGGCAGGGTGGGCAGGGCCGGCGGCGGGGTGGGGAGGTCCGGCGTGGCGGGGGTGTCGGGAGCGGGCGGCTGGGGCATGTCGTCCATTGTCACGCCCCCAGGGAGGTGAGTCGCATCTCGTGGGCGGACCAGCGGACGACGTCCACTTCCACGACGTCCACTTCCACGACGTCCACTTCCACTACTTCCTCGTCCACCCGCAGCGTGTGGAAGCCGAGCCGTTCGTAGACGCGCAGGGCTGCCGTGTGTGGGCCAAGACGCCGAGGCCGAGCTCCGGTCCGCCCAGCTCGCCGAAGACCCGCTCGACGACCAGGGACACCATCGCGGCGCCGAGTTCCCGGCCGCGGGCGCCGGGGGCGATCAGGACGCGGCCGAGGCGGGTGCCGGACGGTGAGGCGTGCCCGACGGGCCGCCCCTCGGGGGACAGGGCCGTCCAGGTGTGGCGGCCGGGCTCGGCGGCGTAGGCGGAGAGCTGCCCGTCGTCCAGGGGCCAGGGGCCAGGGGCCAGGGGCCAGGGGCCAGGAGAAGGCGGGGCCGGCCCAGGTCGTCAGCTCGGCGGGAGTGGTCACCCGGGAGCGGAGCAACGTGATGTCGGTTGTGGGCCGGAAGGGAGCGCTGGGAGAGGGGGTCCGGGGGCGGGGGGTCGCGGGGC
>NZ_JAPNLM010000005.1 GCF_026627255.1 Streptomyces antarcticus
TGCCATCCACGACCCCACCCTCAACAGCGAACATGTTGCCATCGAGAGTGAGGCTGACAGAACCAGCATCCCGAACACCAACCGCCCGGTCACCCAGCCCGGCGAACGTTCGTGGACAACGCACTAGGTGGCGAGTGGACCGTCGAGAACAGCCAGGACCGGGCCCCCGGCCAGGCCGAGACCGATGGAGACCGCGGTGGCCGTGTATGCGGCTCCGCGCGCCCCACGGTCACCGCCGCGGAGCTTGTTCCCGGTGCCGCGTGACAGGGCGGGCATGATCCACCGCAGGTAGTAGAAGAGGGAGGCGACCGTGTTCACGGCGGCCAGCACGGCGAGCCAGGCGTAGTCGCCGTCGAAGGCGGCGCTGAACGCTTCGAGCTTGCCGACGAAGACCGCGGTGGGCGGGGTGCCCACGAGGCCCAGCAGACAGATGACGAGACTGACGGCCAGCAGCGGGCGCTGCCGGGCCAGGCCGCGGTAATCGTCGACGCTCAGGGCCCGGGGGAGGGCGCAGACCACCGCGAAGGCGCCGAGATTGGTGACGGCGTACGCGGCCGCGTAGAACAACAGTGCTTCCTGAGCCAGGTCCGAGCGTCCCGCCATGGCCACCGGCATCAGCAGGTAGCCGACCTGGCTGATCGTCGAGTAGGCCAGCAGACGCTTGACGTCCTGCTGGAAGAAGGCGGCCAGATTGCCGAGGCTCATGGATACGGCGGCGATCACGGAGATGAGCGCCGGCCACGGGAGCGTACTCCCCGACAGGACGACATCGCCGAGACGGAAGAGGGCCGCCAGGGCGCCGATTTTCGGCAGCGTGGTGAGCAGCGCGGCGACGGGAGGGCTGCTTCCCTGCACCGCGTCCGGCACCCAGAAGTGGGCCGGCGCGGCTCCGGCCTTGAACAGGATCCCGGCGAGGAGCCCGATGGTTCCGGTGGCGACGAGTACTTCGGGCGCGTCGCGAAGGGCGGCGCCGAGGGCCGGGTAGGCGGTGGCACGTCCGGTCGCATACAGGATGGTGATACCGGTCAGCATGAGGACGCCCAGCAGGGCGCCGATCACGTAGTACTTGAGCGCCGCCTCCGTACCGGGGCCGTCCTTGCGGAAGCCGGCGAGGGTATAGGCGGGGATGCTCGCGAGGAGATACCCGGCGGCGAGCAGAAGCAGGTCCTGTGCCCCGGCCAGAACGAGGGAGCCGAGGGCCGTGAGCTGGATGAGGACGAAGAACTCGCTCTCCCGGGGGTGCGCGTGCAGCGGGCTCGCGCTGAGGGCGAGTACCAGCACGGCGCCGCCAATGATCACGATCCGGGACGTGCTGGTGACCGGGTCGACGGCGTACGCGTCGCCGAAGGCCGTCAGGGGCGGACCGCTCGCCGCCACAGCGGCGGCGGTGATCCCGCCGACGCAGGCGACAACTGCCAGTGCGCCGACGATCCACTGCCGGTTCCGGGGCAGCCAGGCACCGAGCAGCAGTCCGAGGACGGCCGAGGCCGCGAGCAGGAGCTCGGGGAGGATGGCGAGAGGGTTCTCGTTCATGTCGGTCATCGGGCGAGCAGCTCCAGCACGGCCTGGGAGGCCGGCTCGATGACGTCGAGGAGGAAGCGCGGGGTCACGCCGAGGATCACGGCCAGGACCAGCAGTGGAACGATGGCGGCGCTCTCATGGAGGCGGATGTCGGGGAACGTACGCGGAGTGCCCGGGGCGTCGGGCAGCCGCAGGGGACCCATGAAGATCTGCTGCAGCGCGCGGAGGAACAGCCCGGCCGTGAGCACGATGCCCAGGACGCAGAGCGCGGTGGCCACAGGCCGTGGACCGAGGCTTCCCGTGAAGATCTGGAATTCCGCGATGAAGCCGGAGAACCCCGGCAGCCCCAGTGAGGCGAACGCGGCCACGCCGGTCATGGCGGCGAAGACGGGCGCGGCGACGGCGATCCCGGAGTAGGCGCCCATGTCGTGCGTGCGGCCGCGGTCGTACAGAACACCGGCGAGCAGGAACAGTGCGCCGGTGATCAGTCCATGGCTGACCATCTGGGTGACCGATCCGGTGATCGCGAGTGACCGGGCTTGTACGGGCCCCTGCGCGGTCGCGGCGGCAGCGCCGACCGCGAGGATGATGTACCCCATGTGGTTGACGGAGGTGTACGCGACCATGCGCTTGAAGTCCGTCTGGGCGAGAGCGACCAGCGCTCCGTGGAGGACCGAGACGACCCCGATGACGACGAGCACCAGGGCGTAACGGCGCCACGCGTCCGGAAGCATGGGCATGGCGATGCGCAGGAACCCGTACGTGCCCATCTTCAGGAGGACTCCGGCGAGGATCGCGGAGCCGACGGCGGGCGCCTCGGTGTGCGCGGGCGGCAGCCAGGTGTGGAAGGGCACCGTCGGGGTTTTCACGGCCAGCCCGACGACGATCGCGAGGAGGACCAGGCCGCCATATAGGGACCGGCCCGCGAGCGGGTTCTGCTTCGTCAGCTCGACCATGTCGAAGGTGTGCGGGGAGGCGGCCAGGTACAGGCCGATGAAGCCGAGCAGCAGAGCGAGTGAGCCGATGAAGGTGTAGAGGAAGAACTTCAGCGCCGCGCGGGCCGCGTCCCGGTGGCCCCATCCCACGATGATGAAGTACATCGCCACGATGGACAGGTCGAAGAAGACGAAGAACAGGATCAGGTCGAGGGCGACGAAGAGCCCGAGACAGGTGGTCTGCAGGAAGAGGAAGAGCGCGGCGAACTCACGGATCCGGCGGGTCTCCCGCAGTGAGTACAGGGCGCACGCGAAGAACAGCACGCAGGTCATCGCGAGCAGCGGCAACGACAGTCCGTCGACGCCTACGTGGTAGCCCACACCGGCGTTGGGAATCCACCGTGTGCGTACCTCGTACTGCATGCCGCCGCCCGAGCGGTAACCGGCCCACAGGGCGATGACCAGAGCGAGTTCCGCTGCGGTCGCTGCCACCCAGACGGTACGGAACAGCGTCTGTGGGGTACGGCGCGGCAGACCAAGGAACACCAGCGCGACGGCGGTTGGCGCGAAGACAAGGACGGTGAGCAAGCGGTCACCTCACGAGGACGAGCACGACAGCGAGGACGGTAAAGCCGGTGACGGCCTGGGCGAGGTACTGGTGCAGCTGACCGGTCTGCGGTCGACGGGCCCAACGGCCGAGCGCCCGAGCCGCACCCGCCACGGCGCCGACGCCGCCGTCGACCGCCCGCTCCAGGACGCCGTTCGTCCAGCGAGCGAGGTGCAGGCCGCCCCTGGCGGTACCGCTGACGCTTCTGTCGACGGCCCGTTCCACGGTGCTGTTCGTCCAGCGTGCGAAGTGGAGGGCGCCTGTGGCCGTACGGCTGACACCTCGGTCGAGAATCCGGTCGTCGAGGGTGGCCGCGGTACGGGCGGTCCACATGACGGGCGACACGACAAGGGCGTGGGCGGCACGCTCCAAGCCCAGCCAGTCCCGGCATGCTGCCTTCACCTGGGGCGGCAGCGGAAGCCGGCGGGACCCCCAGGTCCAGGTGGCCCCGGCCGCGGCGAGGGCAAGAGCGCCGGACGCCGCCAGCTCCCAGGCGTGCGGTGCTGGTCGACCCGGGGCGCCGAGGACGCGTCCGAACGCGTCGAGCACGGGAGGGAAGGCCAGGGGTGTCAGGGCAACGCAGGCGACGGCGAGCACAGCCAGCGGCGGCACCACGCCGCCGGGAACGGGGCGGACATCATCGCGCCGTGCGGCCGGATGCCATACGAACCACAGGAGCTTGGCGCTGTAGACGGCGGACAGCACGGCAGCGGCCAGCCCGGCGGCATACAGCCACGGATCACGGGCAAGGGCGCCGGCGAGCAGCACGTCCTTCGCGGCCCACAAGGACAGGGGAGGCAGCCCGGCCAGCGATACGGCGCCCACGGTGCAGATCACGCCCACCGCCCGGTGGTAGCGAGCGGCTCCGCGCAGCGAGGGGAGTCGTTGGGTTCCCCATGCGGCCAGCCAGACACCCGCCACGAGGAACAGCAGGCCCTTCGCGGCGGCGTGCGCGACGAGTTGCAGTGTTCCTCCGGTGGTGGCCCCTACTCCGGCGGCGAGCACCATGAAACCGATCTGGGCACAGGTGGACGCGGCGAGCAACTGCTTGAGATCGGTCTGGGCCACCGCGACGAGACCGAGGGCAATGGCCGTGGCCGCCCCTGTCCAGGCCACGACATCGCTGCCCCATCCCGAGGCATCCAACAGTGTTCCGGTCCGCAGCAGCAGGTACGCGCCGGCCACGACCATGGCTGCGGAGTGCAGCAGCGCGGAGACCGGGCTGGGTCCCTGCATCGCCCGCGACAGCCAGAAACTGAAGGGGAGTTGAGCGGACTTACCGAAGGCCGCAGCGATGACGCCCGCGGTGATGAGGGACAGCCAAGGGTCGCCGACCCGAGCGAGGCCGTCGAGGGTGAGAGTGCCGCCCTGGCCGCTGGCGAGGGCCGCGCCCGCGGCCAGATAGAGGCCGATGTCGGCGGTGCGTGTGGTCAGGAACGCGGTATTGGCGGCAGCGGTATGCTCCGGCTCCCGCCACCAGTAGCCGATCAGTGCCCAGGAGGTCGCGCCCATCACCTCCCAGCCCATGAGCAGAACCGGAAGAGTGACGGCGGTGACGGCGACCAGCATGCTCCCGGCGAAAAGGAGCATCAGCCCGAAGAAACGGGCGCGTGCCTCGTCGGCCCCGAACTCGGCCGCGCTGTAGAGCAGAACAGCCAGAGTGACCGCGGTGACGGTGACCACCAACACTCCGGACAGCCCGTCCACCGCCAGTCGTACTGGAAGCTGTTCGAGCAGTGGCGCCTCGGCGGCCGGTTGCCGCACCGCGGTCGCCACCGCCAGGCCGAGGGCGGCAACGCCGACACCGACCGCTACGCCCGGCGCGACCCGGTCCGCGGCCCGTCCGGTCAGCGCGAGCAGCGCACCCGCGGCCAGCGGTAGGGCGATGAGCGCCCACAGTAGAACGCTCACTCCTTCAGCTCCGCCGCCATGTCCGTCATATCGATCTCACGGGACCGGAAGAGGGCGGTGACCACGGCGAACCCTGTCGCCATCTCCAGGGCCATCGCCGTGATCGCGACGACCACGAGCACCTGCCCCTCGGCCGCGGCCGGAGCGATGTAACGCCAGGCGGAAGCGGCCGCGAGGATCACCCCGCCGAGCATCAGCTCCAGGCCCATCATCAGCATCACGATCGACTGCTGCGTCAGAGCGCCGAACAGGCCGACGCAGAACAACGCGGAGGCGAGGAGCAGGAACAGTTCGAGGTTCACCGGCCGACGCC
Source organism: Streptomyces antarcticus (assembly GCF_026627255.1). Taxonomy (GTDB): domain Bacteria; phylum Actinomycetota; class Actinomycetes; order Streptomycetales; family Streptomycetaceae; genus Streptomyces; species Streptomyces antarcticus. The sequence goes on from NZ_JAPNLM010000005.1 coordinate 5,288, forward strand.
GCCCCGTACCGGATCGGAGGCCTGCGGCGCCCGCAGATCGTCGCCGAAGCGGTCGTAGCGCCCGCGCCGGGTGGCCAGTACCACCGTGGCGACGATGGTGGCGAACAGGGCCATGCCCAGGACCATCATCGTGAGCATCTGCGGCCCCATCAGGGACATCCCGAGGTCCATGGTCGGGTCTGCCGGGGGCTTGCCCTGCCTGGCGGGCCAGGGTGCCAGCAGGACACCGGCAGCCAGCAGGACAAAGGCGATACCGCAGATGACGGCCGCGCCCTTCTTGTTGTGCGTCATCGTCATCGGCATGAGCCCGGCCGGATTCATCATGAACATCACCATGAAGACGGCCATGATGGCCATCTCGATGGTCATCATCAGCACGGTGACGATGCCTAGGTAGTCGAGGCCGAGCAGAAGCATCTCCCCACCCACGCACAGCAGCGAGGTCAGCAGCGAGAACGTCGCGCGCGCCATGGAATCGAACCGGAAGACCATGACACCGCTGACCACCGCCAGGGCGGCCAGCAGGCCGAAAGCCACGTCATTCATCGTGCGGGGCACCTCCGTCCTGTCATCGGTTCAGCACCACCACGGCAACCACCAGGGCCTGGGCCACCGCCAGCGGCGTCAGCACGACCCATGCCAGCTCCACATAGCGCTCCATCCGTACGGTCGGAATCCTCCGCCGAGCCCACACCAGAAAGGCCAGCACAACGGCCGTCTTCAGCAGCGTCCAGGCCCAGCCGGGAAGCAGCGGGCCGTGACCGCCGCCCAGGAAGAGCGGCACGCTGAATGCGGCCGCGACCACGAACAACAGCCAGCGCCCGCTGAGGAACACAATCCGGTCCACGCCCGACAGCTCGGCCGCCGCTCCTCCTGCCACATCGCGTCCGGCCGGCTGGTCGAACGGGCCCCAGAAGGACATCGCGAGCGCGCTCAGCAGGTAGATCCCGAACGCCGCCGGCATCCACACCGCGAACCACAACCCGGCCTGGGCGTCCACCACATCGCCTACCCGCAGAGACTCAGCGCCCAGCGCGGCGGTGGTGATCGCCAGCATGTGCGGCAGCTCGTACGCCAGCCCCTGAGCCAGAAACCGATAGCCGCCGATCAGCGAAAGCGTCGAGTTGGGGCCCCATCCGGTCAGCCATACCGCCGCCCAGGCAAGCGCCTCCATCGCGTTGAACCAGACGATCCCCTCCGGTAGATCGCTCACCGACCGGAAACCGAGCGGTAGGACGACCGCGGCCAGGACGGCCGCCACCGGAAGCAGCGTGCTCCCCAACCGAGTCAGCGGCACATCGGCCGCACGCGTGCGGCGGGGCTGCTGAACGAGCAGTCGTAGCGCTTCGCGGCCCGGCCATGCCGCCCGAGCTCCCGCCCCGAGCACGGCGTCGAAGGAGGCGACAGCCCAGGCCGCACCAGCCAGGACCGCCGGCAGGGCGAGCACGGCCCACAGCGGAGCCGGATCAGTCATCGGCCGGCCCCCGCACGGGCGGAGCCGCCCAGGTGAACTCATCGAGGTCGGGATCGAGGCTCGCGACGATGAGCCGCGCACAGGCGAACTCAGCACCCTCCAAAAGGCCCGGGAGCACATCCAGCAGCGCCTGCGACGGGAGGTTCGCACCGTCGGTTCTTCCCCGAGGACCGGTCACGTCGGCTGCGCCGAGCGTGCCGGGGGCATCGCAGTCGCCCGCGCTGCGCTCGATCTGGTCGAGCCAGACGAGCACCCTGCCGTGCACGTCCCCGTCCGCCACCAGCGCAGGACCTGTCACGCCGAGGTGGTGTGCATGCTCGCTGGGCAGGACGCCGAGCCCTGCTGTCAGCCACCGCAACGTCCGCGAACGCCGGATGCGACGGATCAAGGGGACTACGGACGACGTGAGTTCGGTGGCTGCCACACCTGCCAGCGCGCGATCGCGTACGTGCCGCGCTTCGGCTGCCGCGTCGTCCCAGCCGGCCACGGCGAGGAACCGGCCGAGGCTGTCCAGATGAGCCGCACACAGCCGCCGCGCCGCATCGCCGCGGGCTACGCGCTCGCCGGCGGATGCACGTAGCCAGGGCTCGTTCCAGAAGGGCGGACGGGCAGTGATGGGGGCGGCGATCCGTTCGACGGCGGCTTGCTGCACGACATCGCCTTGGAGCTCCAGCCGCAGTACGAGCCCTGCCGGCCAGTCGGCCAGCACCGGCCCGAGAGGTACATGCAGCCGGTCGAGCCGAAGGCCGTCGCGGTCATCCGCCCGTGCCGCCATGGGCAGCCCGGCGACAACCCCCATGTCGTGGTCGCCGTGCATACCGTGCGCGGCGTGACCGTTGTGGCCTTCGTGTGACGCGTGTCCCTCGTGCGCGCCATGCTGATGCGCTCCCGCGGAGCTGCCGTTGGTGTGCTCACTGCCGTGCGAGTTGTGGTCGTCGTGTGTATGCCGACCGGATTCCGGGGCGGGATCCGGGCTCTCCTGATGCTCATGATGTCCGCGGTGGAGGTCGCCGTCGGTCTGCTCGTGGCGGCCGACGTGGTGCTGGTGCGCTCCGCTGAGCAGGTCGGCGCGCCCCCGATCGAGGGCCTCGACGGCCCGTTCCACCGCCGAGGCGGTCACGCGAGCCTTGGGCGCCGGAATACCGAGCCACAGTCGCTCGGCCCAGTCATCCTCTGCGGTCGTGGCCTCGCCTACGCAGACGAGCAGATTCGCGGAGGCAGGCCCTGCGGCACATGGCCAGCCCCGGCGCACCAACTCCGCCTCGACGAACAACCGCTCCCGAGTGGCCCCGGGACGCACCGCCAACAGGACACCCGGCCGCGCCGTGGCCGCCCGGAGGAGCCGGCTCTTCAACTCCACCGGAACGCCCCCTCACGCCAGGCGTAACCCACTCCGGCGAGGAGCACTCCGAGGAAGAGGAACATCTCGATGACCGCACTTGGGCCGACCTCGGAGACGACCTTCGTCCACGGGTACATGAAGAGCATTTCCATGTCGAAGGCGAGAAAGACCATCGTCACGGGATACCAGCGCACGTGGAATCGCGAGAGCGGGTGCTCCCGAGGCTCGAGTCCTCCGCTGAACGGGCCGGTGCGCAGGGGTTCACGAACGGCGCACACCGCGATGGCGACAGCGTGGAGCAGGGCGATCGCCGCAAGGACCAGCACGAGCAGGATGAAGACCGGCTGCCAGTCGGAGGTTTGCACCCGAGCCCCTTCCCGGCGGTCGGGTCTCAGCACGACCACCGGGACGCAGCATCTCAGCCGACTCCGTCGGACGGAGCGCGCAACACCATAGAGACCGGGACAATTCCCTCTGCCGTTACGGCGAGGCTCCCGGTCGCCAGGTCACCTTCCGACCGCTTGCTTCTGCGAGGGCTCGGTCTCGGCCCCGTCCTCCGACACGTCCTCCACACCCGGGTGCCGACGCGCCGAGATCACGAGATACGCGACGGCGCCCACGAAGACCACGACAGACGTCCAGTTGTTCAGCCGGAACCCGAGGAAGCTGTGGGCTTCATCGATCCGCAGGTACTCGATCCAGAAGCGCCCGGCGCTGTACGCCGCCGCATAGAGGGCGAAGGTCCTGCCGTGCCCAAGGGCCCACCTGCGGCTCGCCCAGATCAGCAGTACCGCCACGCCCACGTTCCACAGCGATTCGTAGAGGAAAGTGGGGTGGTACGTCGCCAGGTCGATGGTCTCGGACGGCCGGTGGTCGCGGTCGATCTCCAGGCCCCAGGGGAGTGTGGTGGGCTTGCCGTAAAGCTCTTGGTTGAACCAGTTGCCCCACCGGCCGATCGCCTGGGCCAGCGCGACTCCGGGCGCGACGGTGTCCGCGAAGGCAAGGAATGACACGCCGTGCCGTCGGCAGCCGATCCACGCGCCGACGCCACCCAGCGCGATCGCCCCCCAGATGCCCAGACCGCCCTCCCAGATGTAGAGCGCGCGGATCGGATCGCCGCCCGCTCCGAAGTACGCCTCCGGGCTGGTGATCACGTGGTACAACCGTCCGCCGACCAGGCCGAAGGGGACGGCCCATATGGCGATGTCGCCTATCGTCTCCTTGTACCCGCCCCGTGCCGCCCAGCGTCGGCTGCCGAGCCATACGGCGACGAAAATGCCGAGGATGATGCAGAAGGCGTAAGCCCTCAGTGGAATGGGTCCCAGGTTGACGACGCCGGTCGACGGGCTGGGCAAAAAGGCGAGGTCCATTTCTGCACTATACGAGATTCAGCTAAGTAGATTAGTAAGACCTTCGTCACGCTTGAGGTCCGCCGTCGGCGGATTCGCACGTGCCCTTCGCCGTAGCCGCAGCAGGGTCGCGAGGCCCGCGAGGGCCGGTGCGCCCAGCAGGAGCTCCGGCCACGCGCCGAGCCGGGCGGCCAAGGTGTTCCCCTCGGCGAGCGGAAGTCGCTCCACCAGGTAACCGCCGCGCCAGGTGCCCAGCCGGTCGGTGACCCTCCCGTCCGGCGTGACGAGGGCGCTGACACCGCTCGTGGACGCCAGCGCGACCGACCGTCCGTACTCGATCGCACGGATCCGGGCCATGGCGAGCTGCTGCTCGGACTGGCCGGCCTGCACGCCGCGCTCGTACGTGGCGTTGTTGGTCTGGACGACCAGAAGATTGGCTCCCGCCAGTACGGTGTCGCGGACTCGCCCGTCGTAAGCGATCTCGTAGCAGATCACATCGCCGAGCCGTACCGGGCCCGCGATTAGAGGTGCCTGCGAGGACCCGGCGGCGAAGTCCCGGGGGATGAGCTGCAGCGCGCCGAACCCGCCGAGCAGCGACCGTGCCGGGATGTACTCGCCGAACGGGACGAGCTGGCGTTTGGCGTACGAAGCGACCGGTCCCTGCTCAGGCAGCCAAAGCTGTCCCGCGTTGTACGACTGGTCGCCCGGCCCGTCCGGGATGGCCCCGATCAGCAGCGGACGGTCCAGCTGCCGCACGGAATCCGCCACCAGGGCGCCCAGCTCCAGGTCTCGCTGGGGATCGCTGTCCAGGGAGTTCTCGGGCCACAGCACCACGTCGGGACTGGGAACCTCACCTCGGCGGACGGCGTTGGCCAGCTCCTGGGTCTGCCGGGCATGGTTCTGTGCCACCCCGCGGACACGCGCTTGCTCGGCCAGCGAGCGCTCGCGTTCGACATTGCCCTGCACGACGGCCACCACCGCGCTCCGCCCCGACGGCGCCGCGGCAGGGATCAGCAGCGGTGCGACCACCAGTGCGACCACACCGCACGACGCGACCGCACTCGACCGCCGGTGACCGCCCCGCCAGGTCGTCACGCCGTACACCAGCAGCGACCCCAGCAGCGCCGTGACGAAGGAGAGCGCGGCAGCGCCACCGACCGAGGCCCACTCGCCCCACGGCGCATCCGCCTGGCCGAAGGCGAGCCTGCCCCACGGGAAACCGCCGAGCGGGGCACGCCCCCGAAGCGCCTCGACCGCGACCCACCAGGCAGCGGTGAACAACGGCCACGCACGCAGAGAGAGCAGCCGCGGCAGGAGCATCGCGGCGAGGGCCACGAGCAGGGTCTGGACCGCGGTCAGCGCGAGCCATGGCAGCACGCCGAGATTGGAGAGCCAGACGATCAGCGGACCGAAGAAGGCTGTTCCGAAGACGGCGCCGGCGGCGAAGGCCGACCGGCAGGACCTGCCCCGGACCGCGACGATCAGTAGCGCCGGCCCGAGCGGTGCGAGGAACCACATGCCGACGGGCGGGAACGAGGCGTAGAGGAGGAGGCCGCCGAGCGCCGCCGCTGCCCAGGTACTCAGGGTCGTGCGAGGCGGTCGTGCATGGCGCTCGCTGCTGCTCACGAAGGAACGGGGCAGCTGGCGGCCGTACGGAGTCGGCGGATCAGCGCGAAGAGCAGGAGGCCGACCGAGGCCACGGCAAGCAGTGGCTGAAGCGGCGCCCAGTACGAGAGCGCACCGGTCACCCCGATGGCCAGGACAACCAGCTTGTTGCAGATGGGGCAGCCGACCGCGAACGCCGACAGCAGGCCGGCGCCCAGGGCGCGGGCCGTCGCCGGACGCTCCTTCGTCTCCGCCTCGGCGGATGACGGCTCGCCGGCGCGGACGTACGTGGCTACGAGCAGACCCTCGAGGAGGGAGCTCACCAGCCACACCGGATAGTTCCACCACAGCACCGGCGTCATGCGCGTGTAGAACGGCGAAGCCACCACACCGGTGGGGACTCCGATGACAAGGGCGGCGAGCACGGCGACCGCAGCCGCGACGGCCCATCTACGGGCGGGCCAGCTGCCCATGTGTGGCTCCTTCGAGGGGAGCCGCCGACCGGTTGAGCTGGACGGGGGAGCCTGCTCATCATTGCCGGCCGACGGCTGACCCACATAGTAAATTACGAAGTTGTTTAGTAGCAACGGTGTCGAATGTCACCGCCGTGGCGTGGACCGCGGGAATGGCCGACGATGGTGAGCGTCGGGGCCGCATGCTGCTCGACCGGACCGGGCAACGGCCAAGAGGATCGCCGCCGCCAGGCCGCATAGGGCGATGGAGGCGGCGTGTACGCCTTTGGGGGGGTCGGCTGCCGACGGGCGTGCTACGAGAGAGCGCTGCCCTTCTTCCACGTGACCCAGTCGACGTTCCAGTCGCCGTAGCCGTTGTTGACGGCCACCGTGTCCACCGAGTTCACAACCGTCACGGGATCACCGGGATTGACCTGGTCGTAGAACCACTTGGCGTCCTCGGTGCTCATGCCGATGCAACCGTGGCTGGCGTTGACGCGGCCGAACTTGCCCTCGTTCCACGGGGCCGCGTGCGCGTACGTGCCCGACGGAGTGAGCTGGACGTCCCACTTCACGTCCTCCATGTCGTACGCCTCAGGCCCGAAGATGCCGACCGTGGCGGAGTTCATCCGGATGGACGGGACCTTGCTCAGGACGACCATGGTGCCGTTCCAGGTCTCGAAGTCCTTCTTGCCGGTGGAGACGTTCAGCGTCCTGAGTACCTTGCCGTTCTTGGCGACGGTCATGGTCTTCTTCTCGACATCGACCGTGCTGGTCACTGCGTCACCGATGCGGAAGTTCACCTCACGCTGCTGCGTGCCGTACACGCCGCCGCCGGCGTCGACTCCGGCAAGGTCCATGCGCAGGGTGACGTCGGTCCCGGGCTTCCAGTACTCCTTCGGCCGGTAGTCGACACGGTCCTTCCCGTCGCGGTCCTTCATCCAGCTCCACGATCCGTCAACAGCCGGCGACGCGGTGACCGCCAGCTTGCGCTCGACGGCCGCCTTGTCCTGAATGGGTTTGTTGAAGGTGATCGAGACGGGCATCGCGACGCCCACGGTCGAGCCCTTGTTGACGTTGTACGTGCCGACGAAAGTGTTCGCAGCCGCTTGCGTGGTGAAGGAAGCGGTCTTGGTCAGCTTGGCCCCGCCGTTATCCGCGCCCTGCGCTGTCACCGTGTACTCGGCGCCTGGAGCGAGTGGACTCGAGGAAGTCCAGACGGACTTGTCCGGGGACAAGGTGCCCGCGACCGTGCCGTGGCCGGGTGAGCTCACCTCCACGGAGGTCAGGGAGCCCCCTTCGGCCTTGACGGTGATCTTCTGCGACACGGGCACCGGGGTTTCGCCGGAGCCGGTGTCCACGACTATCGCGGAAGGGCCACTGTTCTTGGCGTCCTCGACGGCAGTTGTGCTGGAGCCGCTCTTGTTCTGTCCGGCCGCGCTGCACCCGGCCAGGGCAAGGCCGACGGCCGCGGTGAGCGCGAGCGATCGTACGCCCCTACGGCCCCTTGGCGGACTCTGCTGCATGACGTCTTGTCTCCATTCCTAATAAGCTAAGTGTCTTAGTAGACGACTGTCGGCGCGACCTGGTTCCCGGTTTCCAGGAGTGGCCGGACAGGCGAACGCCGCGGTCGCTTCGGGGGCTGGCGCCCCCTCGGTCGGTCAGTGAGCGTGACCGTCGTCCGCCTCGGCTGTCCCACCCTGACTCGGGGCAGCGGGATCCTTCGGGGCCGTGGATCCTCCGGGGGATGCGGGGGATTCGTTTTCTGTGCCGTGGTCGTCAGGCTCTTCGGCGCCTCCGCCGTGACTGTGGCCGCCTCCGGACGTCTCGGCGGCCATCCCGTCGGCAATCACGTTCAGGCCGAAGTAGGCACCTGCCGCGATGAGCAGTACGGCGAGTCCCATGGGGCCGAAGATGCGGCGCCAGGAGGCGTCCGCGTCTTTGAGCACGAAGGCCACGAAGGAAACCACTATGCCCATGGGGACGAGTGCGGCGCCTCGGGCGGGGAAGTCGTCGAAGTGCTGCAGGCCGCCGCTCAGCATGCCGATCCCGAACGACAGCAGGAGCGAGGCGCCGATCACCATGAGTGCCCGTGGCAGGGAGGGTCGGTCGCTGGCGAGCAGGAATTCGTTGACCAATGTGGCGAGCAAGAAGACGAAGACACCGATGACGCCCACGACCGTGTATCTGGCCGGATCCAGCGGGTGGTGGACGACAGCCCCGCTGATGAGACCGGCGCCGACGAAGTACAGCACGTACCCGATGTAGCGGCCGGCCAGGGGAGGAGTGCGGCGGGCGCGATGCGACCGGGCCCGCTGCCTTGCGGCGGCACGGCCTCCGGACGCGGGCTGAGGCGCGAGGCGCGGAGTCGGCTGGTCGGTGAGGAGCGACAAGACGAGGCCTTTCATGATCTGAGGCATGGGCAAGTGACCCGCGAGCCCGGACGGGGGCGCGTAGGTGCGAGCCGGTACGAGAAGGAAGGGAATCCGCCGACGGAGCTGCCGCTGGAGCGTGCAGCGAGCGAACGTCTCAGGGGGCCTTGGCAGGCCGACCGGACGTGGCGGGGAAGGGGCGAAGGTGGGGGGAGGCTGTGAGCGGGCTAAACGCGCAGGATCGCTGGCGCGCCACTCGGGCCGCCGGGTTGCACGGCCATGGCGGAGCCTGCGAGAGAGCCCGCTGCCTGGTGATTCGGGAGAGTTGCTCCGAGAGGCGACACGGCCGGCGCGGACACATTGAAGCCGCCGGTCGGCTGACCAGCCGCGCAGACCTCAATGGTGTGCGGAGACTCGTGGCTGCCGTCGTGGCATTCGTCGGTGGTCGGCAAGCCTGTAGCGCTGGTGGGGGCAGCGGCGACGACGCCTGAGGAGAGATGCGCGGCGGCACTTCCGCTGTCCATGCCGTGGGTGTACAGCAGCCCGAGGAGCAGCGCTCCGAGCCACAGCAGACGGGACAGCTGCGGCACCCGGGAGCGGGTGGCCGGCAGGGCTGCGACCGTCGGTTTCGTGACCACGCCGTGATGATAGCCAGCCCGGGAAGTGGCGCTGACATCGGGGCCCGGTTCTTGTTCCGTCGCGCGCCCGCCGAAGGCGGCGGCTGGTGGAGGACGGCGTAACTGCGCGCCCTTGGGGTGCAGCGTGGCGTCGTCAAGACGGGGCTTGAGGAACATCCATGTCAGATCGTGCGCTAACGGCGTGGTGTACGAGAGCGGGGACGGCCGGGCCGTGACGTGAAGAGAGCCGTACGGGTTGGTGTTGTTGTGACGCAATACCTGGCCCGTACGGCTCTCTCGCATCGTATCTGTACTGGCATCTCTCGGCGTCGACTTGGCGCCCTCATCGTCGGGTTGGCTGACCCGTGGATGGCGCGGGAAGACTCTCGGCTGCGTGAACGCCGAGGTCATGAGCGTCTGCGGGCCGAGGGCGGCGGACCTGGCCATCAACTGGTCTTCACCGATCGGGTGATCGCCACCCTGGTGGTCCTGCGGTTCCAGCTACCACATGCGGCTCTGGCCGTCTTCTACGGCGTGGACCGCTCCACCATCACCCGGGCCGTCCACGAGATCCGCCCCCTGCTGGCCCGCCGCGGCTTCGCGATCCCCGGCGAGGCCGGACTGCGCCTGCACACGCTGGCTGACGTCTTCGCCTACGCCGACGCGCAGGGCGTTGAGCTGCGGCTCGACGGCACCGAGGTGCGCGTACGACGCCCGAAGGCAGGTCGGCCCGGACGGCGGGCCTTCGTCTCCGGCAAGATGCGGCAGAACACGAAGAAGGCCACCGTCATCACCGACGAGAAGGGCCGCACCCTGTGGACGGGCGCGATCCGGCCGGGCCGTATGCACGATCAGACGGCGGTGAACCGAGGGGATCGGCGACCTGTTCGAGCAATATCCCAAGGTCAAGGCCAAGGTCGACGCCGGATACCGGGGCCTGGCCAAACGGTTTCCCGACCAGGTTCAGGCACCGCCGAAGAAGCCCGGGAAGGACGCCCCCGCCGAGGAGGTCAAGGTGTGGGAGGAGGCGCGCAAGCGGCAGTCCTCGGAGCGGATCTGCGTCGAGCACGCCAACGCCGAGCACAAGCAGTGGCGGCCCCTCCAGCGGTACACCGGACGCCGCGAGTACTACGACCAGACCCACCTGGCGATCGCCGGACTCGTCTCCGACCGCACCGCAGAGCGGTGATCACCCACCAGCCGACCCGCCAGGCCAACACGCCCCGACCTCAGTCGTGCACCACGTCGTAAGCCTGCGTCGGCCCTGGCGGGCGGCTGACGGAGTGTCGGCGGCGGGGGCAGTCTGAAGTCTTCCCACAGATAACGCCCTATCATCTGCGGTATCCCTGAGTGCGACCTGCGGGGATGTCTTCCGCACGCTGCGTGAAGCGCCCTGTTATCTGTGCCAAGGGAGAAGCGGTGTCCTCCGGCGTTCTGTTGCCGACCGGGAAGGCACTGACTGTCCGGACGGCAGCCGACGCCTTCCTCGACTCGCTCGGCAATCCGAACACCGTCCGGAACTACGGCATCGCCGTCGGGAAGACCGCCGAGCGGATCGGCGGGGGCCGGCCGTTCGCCTCGGTGGCGGACGACGAGATCGGCGAGGCGCTGGAACTGCTATGGGGCCGCTCGGCGGTGAGTACCTGGAACGCCCGCCGGGGCGCGGTGCTCTCCTGGACCGGCTGGTGCGCGGAGCGCGGCTACGACGGGCCCGCCGTCCCGGGATGGGCGAAGCGGCTGCCGCCTCCCGACTCGGACACCCCGGTGCACTCGAAGATGATGATCGACCGGCTGATCGCCCGCCGCGACGTCCACCTGCGGGAGAAGACGCTGTGGCGGATGCTCTACGAGAGAGCGGAGGAGATCCCGGGCGTGAACATCAAGGACCTGGACTTCGCCGGGCGTCGCTGCCCCGTCAGGGCCTGCTTGCCCCGGGCGACGGCCGCCGGTAGGCGCTACCGGCTGAGGGCGTCGAGGGTGGCGGCGAGGTCGGCGGTGCGGGGCTGGTTGTGGGGGAGTTTGGCGAGCAGGGCGGCCATGCCGCAAGTGTTGGTGGCGGCGGAGAAGACCAGGCCGCCTCCGATCGCGGCGGACAGCCAGCGGGCGGGCCGGTAGCGGGTGCCGAGCGCGAGGCCGGCGACGACGAGGGAGCCGGCGGCGAGGCGGACCTGGCGTTCCATGGGCCAGGTGGTCCTGGCGGCGGTGTCGCGGTCGACCCGGTGGCCCTGTGCGGTCCAGGCGGTGGTGCCGCCGGTGAGGGTGGTGGCGGGGATGTCGGCGGCGCTGAGCTGCTCGCAGGCGGTGGCGGAGCGGTTGCCGGAGGCGCACACCATGAGCAGTTCGCCGCGGGCGGCTGCGGCTTTGAGGGCGGGCAGGGCGGTGTGCAGGTGGTCGAGGGGGATGTTGTGGGCGCCGGGGAGGTGGCCGGCGGCGTATTCGCTGGGGGTGCGCACGTCGATGACGGTGTAGGTGCTCAGGCGGTCGGCGGCCTGGGTGGGGTGGATGGCGGCGGGGGTGCTCATGAGTGTGGGTTTCCCTTTCGGTTCTTCGTCCGGGTCACGGGTGTCCCGAACGGACTAGAATACCCTAGGGGGTATCTATGGAGGAGGAAGTATGGAGCTGGAGATGGCGGCCGATGAGCTCAGAAGCGTGCTCAACCGGTTGCGGCGGGCGCAGGGGCAGATCGCGGGGATCATCAAGATGATCGAGGAAGGCCGGGACTGCGAGGATGTGATCACGCAGCTGGCGGCGGTCTCCCGGGCGCTGGACCGGGCCGGGTTCGCGATCATCGCGACGGGTCTGCAGCACTGCATGGCCGAGGGCGGGCAGGCGGCCGGGGACCGGGACCAGATGCGCGCCCGTCTGGAGAAGCTGTTCCTGTCGCTGGCCTGAGCCGCAGGGCACCTCATGTCAGGGCGTCGGCGAGCATGAAGGCGGCCACGGCCAGCAGGAGGAACGCGAAGAGGCGCTGCAGACGGGGTCCGGAAACCCTGGCGGCGAGGCGTTTGCCGTCCCAGGCGCCCAGAATTGCGGCTCCGATGAACGGGCCGATCACAGCCCAGTCGAGCGAGAAGGCGGCGCCGGAGCGGGTGGCGAGGGAGGCCAGGGAGTTGACCGTGATGACCAGCAGGCTGGTGCCGACGGCTGCTTGCATCTCGAAGGCCAGCACGGTGACCAGGGCGGGGACGGCGAGGAACCCGCCGCCCACGCCCAGCAGTCCGGTCAGCGCCCCCAGGCCCGCCCCGGTCCCTGCGGCCCTGCCCGGCCGCACCCCGCCGCCGGTGGCACCGGCCGTGTCGGCGGGCCGGAGCATTCTGGCTGCGGCGAGGGCGGCGACGGCCGCGAAGGCGACGGTGAGGGCGGCCTGGGGCAGGCGGGCCGCTGCGGCTCCGGCGAGGGCGGCGGGGAGGATACCGGCGGCGGCGAACGCCGCTCCGGCCTTCCACCGCACGTGCCCGGCCAGGGCGTGGGTGTACAGGGCGGTGGCGGAGGTGGCGGTGACGATGACCAGGCTTGCGGTGGTGGCCGCCGCGGGGGTGAAGCCGAGCAGGTAGATCAGCGCGGGCACCGCCAGGACGCTGCCGCCACCGCCGAGCGCGCCGAGCGCCAGGCCGACCACGGCACCCGCAACCAGGGCCAGGATCAGAGCACTCACGCTATCCGGCCGTCCTGCCCGCGCTCGTCCACGACCGGCAGCCCGGCCTTCGCCCAGGCGTTCATGCCGCCGGCGACGTCGACGGCGTCGATGCCGCGGGAGGTCAGGATCTTGGCGGCCTGCTGAGAGCGGTGCCCGGAGCGGCAGATCGCCACCACCGGCCGGCCCTGCACCGCGGCCGGCAGGACGGTGCCGGCCAGCAGGCGGGTCAGCGGCAGATGAACGGCGCCGGGCGCGTGCCCGGCCTTCCACTCCGGCACTTCGCGGACATCGAGCAGCACCGCGGCGGCATCGCCGGTGCGGGCGCGCGCCTGCTGGGGGGTGAGGCGGTCTGTGCGGTGTCGGAAAAGGAACATGACGTGCCCTTGCTTGTGTGCGGGGTGCGGTCAGGGACAGGGGCGGGTGACGGTCAGGTGCGCGGCGCGGGCGGCGTCGAAGCTGTCGTCGACGGCGACCACGTCGCGTCCGGCGGCGTCCAGGAGCGAGGCGGCGATCGCCGCGCGCATCCCGCCCGCGCAGTGCACCCACACGGTGCCCTGCGGCACTTCGCCGGTCCGGCCGTGCAGCTCGTGGATCGGAATGTGCACCGAGTCCTCGACGTAGCCGTTCGCGCGCTCGGAATCCCGGCGCACATCCAGCACCACCACTTCCTCCCCGCGCTCACGCACCCCGGCGAGGTCGGCGAAGGTCGCGCGGGGGAAGGAGGCAAGCTCCTCGCCCTCGCGGACCCAGGAAGCCGGGTCGCCGGTGGCGGCAGCGGTCGGGCGGTCGATGCCGACCCGGGCCAGCTCACGCTGCGCCTGGGCGATCTGCCCGGGAGTGTCGGCGAGCAGGGTGACGGGCTTGCCCCACGGGATCAGCCAGGCCAGATACGTGGCGAGCTTGCCCTCGCCCTCGAAGTTGAACGCCCCGGCCACATGGCCTTCGGCGAAAGCGACCCGGCTGCGCAGGTCCACCACCCACTCCCCGGCCGCGAGCCGCTTCGCGATCCGCTCGGCATCGGCCGGCGCGGGCGGGGTCAGGTCGATGGGGGCGGGGCCGGCGGCGTTGGCCGGGCCCATGTGCGCGTAGTAGGCGGGCACGTCCTCCAGGCCGGCGAGCATCCGCGCGACGAAGGTGTCCACGTCCAGGGTGAGCGCGTCGTTGCTTGTGCGCTCCTGGCCGATTGTCGTCGCCTCCCCCTCGGCCTGGGAGGAGGAGCAGAAACTGCCGAACCCGTGGGTGGGCAGCACCGGCACCGCATCGTCCAGCTCGTCGGCCAGGCGGTGGGCGGAGGCGTGCTGGGCCCGGGCCAGTTCCTCGGTCAGCCGCGGCTCGACCAGGTCGGGGCGGCCCACCGTGCCGATCAGCAGCGACCCGCCGGTGAACGCCGCCACACCGCGCCCGTCCTCCTCCAGCACGTAGGAGGTGTGGTGCGGGGTGTGCCCCGGGGTGGCGACCGCACGCAGCACCAGGTGCCCGTCCACGCCGACCGTGTCACCGTCGGCGACGGGGGTGCGGGCGAAGGACACGTTGGCCGCGGTCGGCACCAGGTAGGCGGCGCCGGTGACACGGGCCAGTTCCAGGCCGCCGCTGACGTAGTCGTTGTGCACGTGGGTCTCCGCCACGTACGCGATGCGCACCCCGCGCCTCGCGGCGGCGGCGATCACCTGGTCGATGTCGCGGGGCGGGTCGATGACGACCGCACTGCGGGCGTCGCCGGCCAGGTAGCTGCGGTTGCCCAGGCCCTCGAACTCCAGGGTGTCGACGAAATACACGGCTACGACTCCTTCACCAGATGGGATTTACCCCCGGGGGTATTTGATACTCACCCTAACAGCGATACCCAGGGGGGTATTCCTGGGGTCGGGAGGCCCTGTTCGACATTGCGTCCACCTCGGCGGGTACCCGGTGGGGTATCAGGGGATTCCCTTGTGCACCGACCCGAAGGAGCAGCGCACCGTGTCCTACGACCGCACCGTCCGCCTGGCCACCACCGACTTCGACACCGCCACCGCCGCGGTCCGCCAGGCACTGGCCGACCAGGGGTTCGGCATTCTCACCGAGATCGACGTGAGGGCCACCCTGAAGGCCAAACTCGGTCACGACATGGAGGACTACCTGATCCTGGGCGCCTGCAACCCGCCGCTCGCCCACCGGGCACTGGAAGCCGACCGCTCCATCGGCCTGCTCCTGCCGTGCAACGTCGTCGTCCGCCGCGACGGCGACCACACGCTCGTCCAGGCCCTCGATCCGGGCACCATGGCCACCCTCACCGGCCTCGACACCCTCAAGCCGGTCGCCGAGGAAGCCACCGCGCGCCTGGACGCCGCCCTGAACGCCCTGCCCGCCGCCTGAGAGGCGTCGGTACCAGAGAACGGCCCGCCGACCGCGCGACCGCCCCGGGTCCTTGCCGACGCCGATGGCGAAAGGCCGGTACAAGAGGCCGGAGAACGACCGCCGGCACCACAAGCCCTCTCCGCGCAGGCCCGCGCGGAAACCGGCCTGCCCTGGCAGATGCCCGGGGCGGTGGCACGTCTAGGCTGCTCACGCGCCTACCGGGAGGGGAAAGACCGTGGCGGACGAGCAGGAGCTGGCTGAGATCCAGCGGCGGCACTGGCAGGACACTTATGCCGCGCACCCGGGCATGTACGGCGAGGAGCCGTCCACCCCCGCCGTCCACGCCGCCGCCGTGTTCAGTGCGGCGGAAGCCAGGGACGTGCTGGAGCTGGGGGCCGGGCACGGCCGCGACGCGCTGTTCTTCGCCCGCGAGGGCTTCACCGTCCAGGCGACCGACTTCAGCCCCGTCGGGCTGGAGCAGCTGCGCGACGTAGCCCGCTCTCAGGGAGTCGACGCGCGGGTGATCACCGCGGTACACGACGTACGCGAGCCGCTGGCGCTCCCCGACGCCTCGGTGGACGCCGTCTTCGCGCACATGCTGCTGTGCATGGCGCTGTCGACGCACGAGATCCACGCCCTGGTCGGCGAGGTCCACCGTGTTCTGCGGCCCGGTGGCGTCTTCGTCTACACCGTGCGGCACACCGGCGACGCCCACTACGGCACCGGCACCGTGCACGGCGACGACATCTTCGAGCACGGCGGCTTCGCGGTCCACTTCTTCGGCCGCACCCTGGTCGAGGCCCTCGCCGACGGCTGGATGCTGAACGAGGTCCACGCCTTCGAGGAAGGCGAGCTGCCCCGCCGTCTGTGGCGCGTCACCCAGACCCTGCCCCGATGACCGGGACCCCGCGCCGTCGGCGGACATCACCGTCGACGGCACCGGCCCGCTGTGCGTCACCCTCCTGCTGAGGCTGCGTGCCGGCATCGCCGGCGCCGTCGCGGGCATAGTCGTCCGCGCCATAGCCACCGACCCCGCCGCCGCCCCGCTCGACCTGCCCGCGTGGTGCCACATGACCGGCCACACCTATCTCGGCCTCGTCCCGGTCGGGAGGCACCGCGAGGTCGGCGGCTTGTCCCGCGCCGAGGCCGAGGCCGAGCACCAGGTACCGGTTGCCGCCGGTCGGGCCGCCGGGGAAGTCCCACATGGTGCGCCCCAGCGTGTTGCGCCACCGTCGCAGCAGCACGTTCCGGTGGACGCCTGCCTGGTAGTTCGGCTCGTTGCAAGCGAACGCGCGGGCGGCGGCGGGATCGGGTAGGCCGACGATGTACACGCTGGCAGTGGGTGTGTCGCCGTCGCCGGCGAGGGTCGGGCCCCGGGCGCTTCACTTGGCGATAAGGCACCCGGAAGTGGAAGAACCCCCTGGCCACAGCAGCCGAGACTCAGTGAGGCTCAGAACAACTCACGGGATGTCGCACAGTAGCGATGCGGTCGATGCGGTGGCTGTTCAACAAGTCGGAGAAGGAGTAGCCCGCGTAACAGAATCGACCAAACCGGCATCTCTAGGTGCGCTCTGGGCCAAACTCTGAACAGCATCAGTAAGGGGGGATCATGGCCAGGCTCATCGAGGCATCTCGCAGCATCTATGTAGTCGTGATCGTCGGAAGTATCACGGTGGTACTCGGGATCACGGCCGCAGCTGTCTACTTCAATTCGTCCGGCGCGACGGGTGACACTCTGCTCAAGCTGTTCGGTCAAAGCTTCGAGTCCGCCAACGTAGGTATCGCGGCCATTTTCATAGGCGGCGTAGTCGTGGTCATGCTGATCAGGAGAGTTATGCGATCGCTGGACCACACCGTGAGAACCGAGAGCGCCGAGCGACACCGCGAAGAGGAGACCCGCTAGCTACCGCAAGGAGGGGGCCCCGGCCGACATGGCCGGGGCCCCTCCTTATGCCCCTCCCACAGTGCCTGTACGTCGCCGTGGCATGATCCCCCGTCATGGGGAGACGGGAGCTCGGACGCCTTCCAGATGCCCTTGTTCGCGGCGTTCAGCCGCAGGTTCCACCTCATATCGGGCCAGTCCTTCCAGCCGCTTCGCGGCCCGTTCCATCCCGGCGACCCAGGCGTCCTCGACCGGGTCTGCTGCACGTGGGCCGGTGAACAATGTCCCGACCTCCGGCTCACTCGGCGGGATCGGCAGCTGGGCGTCCATGGCCCCGCGCGGCCGGTTCATCTCGTCGATCGGGCACTCGACCACCCGGGCGGTCATCCGGTGGAGCTCGACCTTGTGCCGCAGCTCCAGAAACAGGAAGTACGTGTTCAGCGCCTGCGACGGGCCCAGCCGGGTGCCGCTCGGCGAGTGTCGCAGTACCTTCCCGAAGGACACGTCGGCGTCGGCCAGCTCCATGGCCCACAGCGGTCGGCCGAACCAGGCCCGCATCTGATCAAGATGACCAACGTCCCCGCGGATCGTGCCGTCCGCCAGACCCGCCGAGGCTCGTGCGAGGACGAACCCGGCCAGCACGTCGGTCTCGAACTGGTCCAGTTCTTCCGCCGAGACCGGATCGCGGAACTCGCGCAGGTCGCGTACGGCAGCCAGCGCCAACCCGAGCCTCCTCGCCTTCGCCCCGACTGCGAATTGGTCAGACGAGATGAGAATGCTTCAGGAAATCCGAAGTTGCGTCACAAGCCCACGAAGCGCACGAAGGGGGAAGAACCCCCTGGCCACTGGGACAAGAACTCAGCAGGACTCAGGGGAACTCACGGGATGTCGCACAGACGTGGCGGAGGCCGCTCCTCACGATCGAGGAGCGGCCTCAGGGGCCGGCTGGCGGCGAGGGCGTCAGTGGTACGCGTGGACGACGGCGTGGCCCTTGCCGCGGCCGATCATCCACTTGTTCACGGGGGTGGTGATCAGGAAAGCGACGGCGAAGCCGCCCAGGAGCGCGGTCCAGAACAGTGCGTCGGACAGGTGGGCGTCCATGGCGCCGGGAGTCAGGGCGATGATGCCGTTGTCGACGAGTTCCATCACCGCGATGGAGACGGTGTCGGCGGCGAGTGCGACCTTGAGGGCGGTCTTGAAGTCCAGCCCGGCCTTGCGCACCGCCAACAGGGTGAAGGAGTAGCCGAAGACGAACGCGAGCGTGATCGCCAGGACCATGGTCGCCACGTTGCTCCACATCAGGGCGGTGCCGATGACCATGCCGAGGATCTCGCCGATGGCGCATCCGGTCAGGCAGTGCAGCGTCGCCTTGGCGGCAGCTCCCCAGGTCACTGTCCCCATGGAGTGCCCGCCATGACCCTCGTGGGTGTGATGTGCGGCGTGGTCGTGCCCGTCGGCGTGGGCCTGGTGTGCGGAGTGGTCGTGAGCGGCGTCGTGATGTGCGCTGTGATCCATGTCCTTCATCCCCAATCGCGTCCAGTTTGACCGGCATCCCCACGGCCTCACCGTGACAGTATACCCCAGGGGGGTATGTGTCGAGGGGGTGCAGGGTGCAGGGCCGCCTTCCGCGAAGGGCGGAGATGGTCGCGCACACGCTGTGGGACTTCTTTGTCAAGTTGCCCGTCTGCTGGCCGTCATCGTCTGGCCCGCGCGGAGCGACAGGCCTGGCAAGGTGCTCCCACCTGCGCCGACGCCAACGACGATCCCGCTGCCGCGTGCTCTGGCGCCTGAACCGAACAGGGCGGGTCCCGCCGGGTGTACCCGGCGGGACCCGCCCTGTTCGGTTCGCGGGCTGTGCGTGAAGTGACGGCGACGGCCTGACCGCGGTCAGTTGGCGGCCTTTTGGCGGGACTCGGTTTCGCCCTGGGCCGGTACGGATGCCGCCGGGGCGTCGGTCGGATGCGGCTTGCCTCGCATGAGGGCGAGGGTGGCGAGTGCGCCGGTGGCGGCGATGCCCGCGGCGGTGAGGAACGCGGCGCTGAATCCGTCGGTGAGGGCGGGCAAGTTCCCGAGCGCTCCCGCCCCCTGGGAGGTGGCCAGTGAGGTGAGCGAGGCCAGGCCGAAGGCGGAGCCGGGCCGCTGCCCTGCGGCGAAACCGGCCAGGAACAACTGCGCCGCACCCCAGGGCGCGCCCCCAGGGAACAGGACCCTCGGCGAGGGTGTGGTGCGCGAAGACACCAAGGACCGTCGACAGGACGGCGAACACCGCTGCCCGCACAGCGGGCAGCGGAACGATCGCGGACGTCCTGCTCGGGGTCGCGGCACCCATCATGGACGAGCGCCCTGGGACACTGCAGACCAGTAGGCAAACCCGTTCCGGATCACCCAACCGCTGCCGCCGGCGGTCAGGCCGTGGCCGCCACTGCGGCGGCGAGGCGGGGCGAGGCCACGCTGGTCCCGCAAACGAACCGGACCACCGGGCCGAAGGTCGCCGCCGCCGCGAGGCCGGTGAAGTACAGACCCGGCACCGAGGAGGCGAACCCGCCGTCCAGCCGGGGATACCCGCCGACCCGGATAAGGCGGGTCCGCAGTTCCGGCGAGAGGAACTCCAGTGCATCCAGCCGCATCTGGTACCCGGTGGCGGCCAGGACGTGGTCGGCTTCGACCTGCCGCACCCTCCCGTCAGCCGACCTGGTTGTCAGTACGACACCGTCGCCTGAGGCCAAGGCGCCGGTGATCTGCCGTGCCCCCAGGAGCGGGACCTTCCCGGCGACACGGTTCTTGAGCCACCATGCCCCGCTCGGGCCCAGGACCCGTTGCGCCAGGTGCAGCCGCGCCGGGGCGGGCAGATGCCGCAGCAGCGGGGCCTGGCGGGCCAGCGGATACAGCGACCAGGACCGCCCGAGCGGCGTGTCCGGCTGCCAGGAGAGCCGCCCAGCCGGTGCGGCGGCGAACCGCGGACGCTCGGCACGGGTCAGCAGCCGTACCTGCACGCCCGCTTCGCCAAGCAGCGCCGCACTCTCCAGAGCGGACTGGCCGGCTCCCACGACTACGACGTGCCTGCCCGCCAGACGCGTGAGGTCGGTGTGCTGACTGCTGTGGGAGACGAGTCCCGCAATCGACGGCCCGTCCGGGACGGCCGCGGCCAGCTCCGCGGGCAGGTGGGCCAGGCCGGTCAGCCCGCTGGCGACGACGACGGCGGCAGCGGTCATCTCCTCACCCGAGGACAGTTTGACCCGAAAGCCGCGCTTCTCCTGGTCGACTCCGGTGACCTGTACGTCTTCGACGTCGGGGACCAAGCGGTCGCGGAACCACAGGCCGTAGCGGACGAACAGCTCCTTGGGGACCTGGTGGGTTCCGCTGAGTTCCCGCACGCCTGTCTTCCGGCAGAAGTCGGCGAGCTGGTAGCCGGGCTGGGGTGCAGACAACGAGGACGCGGCGGGTGACGACTTCAAGATCATGCCTTCGGGCATGTGCGACGACCAGCTCGTCATGGGTGAGCCGAAGACGCGTACGGGCAGACCGAGCGCGCGCAGGTGGGCGGCGGCGGACAGACCGTACGGGCCGGCCCCGATCACAGCAATGGTGTTGGGCATGGATGTCCCCTATCAACGCGGCCCGGCCCCGTCAGGCGGGCAGGCCGAATGACGCAGTGACGCGTGCACTGCACTGGCGTGACGGCGCTGCCTGACCGACTCGAACGTCCTCAGACGGCCGGCAGCCGCAGTGCAGGGGGACCTCTGCGCACGACCGCGTCCGCCAGCATCGCCTCATGCGCTGCGGGTGCCCGTTCGTGACTCGCGCCCCAACCCGGCAGGAGAGGTACGCCGGGGTCGGTAACGGCAACCAGGGGGAACAGCAGACAGCGAAGCGCGTCCGTGAGGGCGGCGAGCTGTTGCTGGGCCGCCTGGTACAGCTGCTGGTTGTCGGCATCGGCAAGGTGCAGCATCCATGCCACGAGCACCATGCAGGCCAGATACCCCACAGCCCAGCCGCCGTCGCCGTGCGCCGCCTCACCGATGGCGGCCGTGTCGGCGTGGAACCCGGCCATCGCACCGGCCTGCGCAACGACGCCGCCCGCTACGTGGCTCCGCAGGGACCGCGTCCGGAAGAAGATCCGCCAAGCCGTCGCACCCAGCACCAGGAGGGCGGTCAGCCAGGCGCCCCACGACGGTGTGCCGCCGAACACCAGATGATGTCCCGCGACTGCCAACGCCGTATGTACGGAGGAGAACATCAGCATCCGTGCACCCGTCGCCGTCGAGACGGCCCGCGTGGCGCCAGGCTGCGAGATGCTCTGTTCCGGACGTGTCATGACTGGACCAGCGTCAACGGTCAAGCTGCCTCTCGTCCTGCACATCCGCTCAACTCCCTCCCTCGGAGGCCATAGCGAATTCGTGCGAAGGGTGAGAGCCCTGACCGCGAGTCGGGACTGCGGTGCTCGACGAGCCGGCGCCACGACCACGCCCCCCAGCGGTGCCGGGGGCAGTCTCTATTCGTCGTCGAGTTCGTGCCGGACGCGGCGCGAGGGCTGAAAGGCGTACAGGTCCAGGACACCTGGTGGTTCGGCCAGGCCCGGCCCGCCGTCGTTGACCCAGGCGGTGATGTCGGCGGCGGCACCGGAGTCGTTGACCTCGCCGAGCCAGACGGGACGCGCGCCGGCCTTCCGTCCTTCGGTGGAGGGCTGGATGACGATGACGTTGGCGCGCTCGCACGCGTCCAGGCAGTCAGTACGCCGCACCATCGCCACGGCGGCCAGCGCGGTCCGCAGGTCGGTGATCTGGGCTTCGTGGTCAAGGTGGGGGACCTTGGCCATGGTGCCGCAGCAGCACCCCCGGCAGACAGTGACGGTGCAGCGGGCATCGGCGGCCCTGGTCGGGGCGGCCGTGCGATTGCGGCGGATGCTCTTGCTCACGTGGTGTCCTTGCCGAGGGAGCTGGTCCAGGCGTACTCGCGCAGCAGGCGCAGGCCGTTGAGGCCGACGATGACAGTGGAGCCTTCGTGGCCGGCGACACCGAGCGGCAGCGGAAGCGTGCCGATCAGGTCCCAGGCCACCAGCACGGAGATGAAGACCCCGGCGATGACCAAGTTCTGCACCACCAGGCGGCGGGCCTTGCGGGAGAGAGCCACGACGGCGGGAATCGTTGCGAGTTCATCGCGCACGACGACGGCGTCTGCAGTCTCCAGTGCGAGGTCGGAGCCGGCCTTGCCCATCGCGATGCCGGCGTGCGCGGCGGCCAGCGCGGGCGCGTCGTTGACGCCGTCGCCGACCACCAGCACCCGGCGCCCTTCGGCCTCCCACGCCTGGACTGCAGTCACTTTGTCCTGCGGAAGCAGGTTGGCGCGGACGTCGGTGATGCCGACCTCGGCGGCCAGCTGGCGGGCGGCCCGCTCATTGTCGCCGGTCAGCAGGACCGGCGCCCGGCCAGTCAGTTCGGTGAGCGCGGCCACCATCGCCTTCGCGTCGGGGCGCAGTCGGTCGGTGATGCCCAGCACACCCACCGGCGTGCCATCGCGCAGGACGAGGACCGCTGTACGGCCCGCATCCTCAAGCGCCTTCACCACGCCGCTGGTCTCCGGGCCGTCGGCAACGGCGAGACGAGTCGGTGAGCCGACCTGAACGCGACGGCCGCCGACGGTGCCGGTGACACCGGCACCGGGAGTGGAGGTGAAGCCGGTCGCCTCGGCGAGGGTGAGGCCGCGGTCGCGGGCGGCCTGGACGACGGCACGGGCCAGGGGGTGCTCGCTGGGGTGCTCGACCGCGGCCGCCAACGCCAGCAGCTCGTTCTCGTCCAGGCCCGATGCATGCTGCGGGCGGCTGACGGTGACGCGCGGTGTGCCCTCGGTCAGGGTGCCGGTCTTGTCCAGCGCGACGGCGTCGATCTGGCCCAGGCGTTCCATGACGACGGCGGACTTCGCGAGGATGCCGTGGCGGCCCGCGTTGGCGATCGCGGACAGCAGCGGCGGCATCGTGGAGAGCACCACAGCACACGGTGAGGCCACGATCATGAAGGTCATCGCGCGGAGCAGGGCCGACTGGAGTTCGTCGCCGAAGGAGAGCGGGATCGCGAAGACGGCCAGCGTGGCGATGACCATGCCGATCGAGTACCGCTGCTCGACCTTCTCGATGAACAGCTGCGTGGGCGCCTTCGTCTCGGAGGCTTCCTCGACCATCTTCACGATCCGCGCGATCACCGAGTCCGCCGGGTCCCGATCGACCCGTACGCGCAGGGCGCCAATGCCGTTCACGGTACCGGCGAACACCTCGTCGCCGACCTGCTTGGCCACAGGGAGGGGCTCGCCGGTGATGGTGGCCTGGTCGACGTCACTTGCCCCCTCGAGGACCTGTCCGTCGCCACCGACCCGCTCACCGGGCCGCACCAGGATGACGTCGCCAACGGTGAGGGAATCCGCCAGGACGACCTCCTCCCCACCGCCGGACGGGAGGCGGGTCGCGGTGGTCGGGGTGAGGTCGAGGAGGCCGCGTACCGAGTCGGCCGTGCGCGCGGTAGCGACGCCTTCCAGGGCTCCGGAGGTGGCGAAGATGACGATCAGCAGCGCGCCGTCGAGGACCTGGCCGATGGCGGCGGCGCCGAGCGCCGCGACGACCATCAGCAGATCCACGTCCAAGGTCTTGTCCTTCAGGGCCTTCAGGCCCTCCCATCCCGGCTCCCAACCGCCTGTGATGTAGACGGCGGCATACAGCGGACCCCACAGCCAGGCGGGGGCGCCGAGGAGATCCAGCGGGAGGGCGATCAGGAACAGCACCAAGGCGGCCAGCGCCCACCGGGCCTCCGGCAGCTCCAGGATGCGCGTACGCCGCTTGGGCGGCGTCGGACGCGGCCCGGCAGCGGCCGGCGCGGGCCGCTGGTCAAGGACAGAAGACATGACAAAACAACCCTTCACGGGCGGATGGGGCAACACCTTCACCATACAGGAACGTCTGAATAGGTCTTCAGGTGTCATGGGTATGATGTCCGTATGGGTCACGGAACCGGCACCGCCAGCAGCGCCACCACCCGCGAGCGCCTCGACGCCGTCGGCACGGCCGATGTCGCCGCCACTCTCCAGGCCCTCGCCACGCCCTCGCGGCTGCACATCCTGGCCCGCCTCCAGGAAGGTGCCTGCTCGGTCGGCGACCTGGCCGAGGCCGTCGGCATGGAAGCCTCCGCCTGCTCGCACCAGCTCCGCCTGCTGCGCAACCTCGGACTGGTCACCGGCGAACGCCACGGCCGCTCGATCATCTACGCCCTCTACGACAACCACGTCGCCGAACTCCTCGATCAGGCGCTCTACCACGTCGAGCACCTGCGAATGGGCATCCGCGACACCCGCGGCGGCGTGCCCGATCCCGTAAGCGCCGACTGAAACCAGGACATCGTCTACCGGGGCAGCTTCGCCCTCCGCTCGGGGTGGGCGGTGCCGACGTACCGCATCGCGGTCTGCTCCGTGATCCCGAACGCGAAGTATGTGTTGATCTTGTTGATCTGGCCGCGCACTGTCGAGGGCGCCTGTTTGCCTGGTCCGGCGAAATAGCAATCGACCTCGCGCGGGAGAGCTGCCACGGCACGGTGCCGTAGTACTCGCAGACCTCCACCACCGGCTTGAGCAGGTCGTCGAGCGTCGTCGGCGCCAGCCCGGCCGCGTCCCGGGTCACTGGTACTCCGAGAGCGTGTCGGGGAAGAAGCCTCCCTCGACGTTGGCGGACATACGGGCCTGACGGCGGCGCTGCAGGGTGACGGCGTCCGCCAAGCCCGACTCCACCGACACGGAGGCCGAGTCGACCACCCCGCTGGCGTCCGCCCCGGGGCGCACTAACGTCAGAACGACCTCCGCCCCCGCAGACCATGCGGAGATCCTGTCGCGCGGGGGGGGCGTTCAACTACGCATGCACCGGAGTCGCGTTCGCAGCCTTCGCCCTGCTGATCTTCCTCGCCCTGCGTCCTCGAGGTACCGGGCTTGATTCGAAGCAGACGGCCCAGGCTGCTTCGAAGCGGGTCAGGAGGAGGGCGGCGAGAGTGGGGTGAACGTCTGGCCGCCGTCACGCGACTCGTACACCCCGTCCTGGGTCGCGGCGAGGACGTGCCGGGCGTCCACCGCGGTGAGCGCTTGGGGCGCTCCGCCGGGCACGGTCGTGATCACGGTCCACGACGTGCCGCCGTCTTCGCTGCGGCTCAGCTTTCCGGCCGGATCGATGCCGAAGAGGACCTTCTCCTCCGGCCATGACACGTACGCCTGCACCGCACCCGTGGCCTTGCCGAACGTACGGCCTCCGTCGGCGCTGGCCGCCACGCCCTCGGAGGTCGTGGCCAGCAGCCGCTCGCCCCCTCCCGGACCTGCTGCCAGGTCGAGGGCCTTGAGGCTGGCCCGGTCGTCCCAGGTCTTGAGATCGGTCGTGACTCGGATTCGGCCGCCCTCGTACCCGTACACGGTGCCCCCGGCGGAGTCGAGGGAGTGGAAGTCGGCTTCGTCGGCGAGCGACCTGGACGTCCACGTACGACCCGCGTCCGTGCTCTCGATCAGGCCAAGATTGCCCGGCTGGCCACCTCCCGGTGCGCCGTGGCCGCTGGCGATGAAGGTGCCCTTGCCTGTCACGGTGAAGCCCATGAAGTCGTCCTTGCGGTCCCCGACGAGCTTCGGGTCCGTGCCTGCGCTGACGCTGTACAGACCGACGTGCGTGGCGACGTACACGCGGCCGTCCGCAGGATCGACGCCGAGACCGTGGACATGCGCGAGCGGCGGCGATGCATCGGCTGATTCGTCTCCACTGGACCCGGCACCGCAGGCGGCGAGCGTGACCGCGGCGAGTGTGGCGGCCGTGGCGGCGAACACGGTACGGAAACGGAGACGTACGGTCACGGGGTCCTCGTGGTGATGGAGCGGTTGGTGCACGCGGGCGGATTCGGGCTTCGCACTAACCTTCGGCTCAACGAGTAAAAACTTAGTAACTTCGTAGACGAGAGGCAAGTGGAAGGCAGCCAGGTGTAGGACGGAAATCGTGTCTCCTGTCAGAGACCGGGAGGGCAGGCGACCAGCAGCGGCAGCAGAGGCACCACAGCGGCCACGGCAGCCACAGAACCCCAGAGCACTGGATGGGCGTCATCGCGCCGTCCCAGGATGCGCTGCATGCGGATCAGGGCGGTGTGCCCGCCCGCGCCGAACGCGCCCTTGGGGGCACGCCCCGCAGCCATCTCGTACATCGCGGTCGCGAGCACATCGTGCTCATGGCTCCGCAGCGCTCGGTCGTCCGCGATCATCTCCAGCAGGATCGCCGTCTGCTCCTTGGCGTGGCGGGCCAGCGGTACCCAACGGAACACGGTGGCGAAGGCCTCTGCCGCGGCGAGTACCAGGTGGTGGCGGCCCGCGACGTGGGCACGCTCGTGCTCGAGGACGGCGTTGAGCTGTTCGTCGGAGAGCAAGCGCACGGCCGCGTCGCTGACGACGATCCTGGAGCGGCGGCCCGGCAGACAGTATGCGGCCGGCGTTTTGTGGGCCAGGACAGTGGCACGCAGGCGGGCGGAGTGGGTCCCCACCTTGTCCAATACGTCGCGGTGCCGGGCTCGCGCACGTCCGGCGCGGGCCATGTGGAAGGCAAAGCTCGCGACCAAGGCCAGCACCACCGCGCTGGGCAAGGCCACGGCCAGCTTGTCGGCGGTGGTCGGATCGGGCGCGGCTGTGCCGGCCCCCAGCCCACAGGCGTGCAGCAGGCCTACGAGTCCCGCGTGGAGGTGCTCGGTCGGCGTAGCGAGGTGGTACGCCGCGAGCGCCACGGAGACGGAGAACGAGAGGGCCAGTGCGTGCCATGCGGCCACCGCGAGGGCAGGAGCCCGGTGCGGCCAGGCGCTGCGCAGCATGATCCGCGGGGCGAGGAAGCCGACAGCCGCCGTGTAGGCGACCAGAGCGGGCGCGGCGTTCATGGCTTCGGCCGTCGTCCCACGCTGCGCAGCGCCGTGCGCAGAGCTGCCACCTCGTCGGCGGACATGTTCTCGACGAACTGGACCAGCGCGGCCGGCCGGTCCTCGCTGGCTCCCAGAGCGTCCTCCATCAAAAGCGCCGAGTACGCCTCGCGGCTGCGCACCGGCGTGTACAGCCAGGCCCGCCCCTCCATGCCACGCAGGAGCCAGCCCTTGTGGAACAGGATGTTGGTGACGGTCATCACGGTCGTGTAGGCGATGTTCCGCTGTTCGTTTATGTCGTCGACGATCTCACGCACCGTGGCGGGACGGTTCCATCTCCAGAGGCGGTCCATGATCTCCGCCTCAAGTTCCCCCAGCCGACGCATGAGCCGAATCCTTTCGCCATTGTTGTACGCAACTACATAGTAGACCGCGCGAATGGGCTCGGACTGGCCCTCCTACCTGTTCGGACGCGATCGGCATGCCATGTGGGCGTGCTGGTGCTTACGATGGCGCCGATGTCACGCAATGAGAAGCCCGCGAAGCCGCGACCAGTGTTGCGGCTCAGCGGGCTGCTCGTCCTCGGCCTCCTCATAGGGCTGCTCGGGATGCACGGCCTGGGGTTTGCCCCGGCCGCAGCACGGCAGAGCACGCACGGGCGCAATGCGGAGATCGGGCGCGCGGCAGCTGTCGTGGCCGAGCCGGATGAGTGCGGCCATGACTGCTCCGGGCAACACCAGCCCGCCGACCATGCCGATCCGACCTGCGCCTCCGGCGCCGTGGCGGCGGCCTTTGTGTTTCCGCCCCTCGTTCCCAAAGCCATCGGTCTTCCCCCGTCGGCAGAGGGACCGATCACCGCCCGCGCCGGCGGTCCAGACGGGGGTCGGGCACCTCCCTCTCTCTCAGAGCTGCAACTCCTGCGGATATAGGACAGGCCACGCGCCGCCGGAATGAGCCCGTACCGGGCGCGGCGTCGCGATTCGCCATGCCCTTCCACAGATCAAATCGAGGAGATTCCGCATGAAAGCGCACCGCAAGATGATCCGTCGTACCGCACTCGTCGCCGGCACCGGAGTGGTTGCCCTCGTCCTGGCCGCCTGCGGCGGAAACGGCGGTAACAGCGCTCACGACATGGGAGCGATGGGCCAGCCCACCGCCTCGCCGTCCGCCACTGCTTCCGCCACGGCCGGAGACCACAACGCGGCAGACGTCTCCTTCGCCAAGGACATGATCCAGCACCACCGCCAGGCGGTGGAGATGGCCGAGCTGGCCGACACCCGTGCCTCGTCCGCCGAGACCAAGGACCTGGCCACGAAGATCAAGGGTGCCCAGGACCCGGAGATCAAGACCATGTCCGGATGGCTCACCTCGTGGGGCGAGGAAGTCCCCGCTGACATGCCGAGCCAGGGCCACGACATGTCCTCCGGCATGCCCGGAATGATGAGCATGGCCGACATGGACAAGCTGAAGAACTCGACGGGTGCCGAGTTCGACAAGATGTTCGCCGAGATGATGATCAAGCATCACGAGGGCGCCATCGAAATGGCCAAGGCCGAGAAGACGGGCGGCAAGTACGAGCCCGCCAAGAAGCTGGCTGACGACGTGATCAAGGCGCAGACGGCCGAGATCGAGCAGATGAAGAAGATGCTCGGCACGAGCTGAGTCGTTGAGGCGGCACGGTCGGCGGAGCACTCCGCCGACCGCGCCGCGGCGTTTCGGCCAGGCACTATCTGGACGCGAGGACTCGCATGGCCAGTCCCGCAGCTGGCTTCGGGCCGAACGAGGTTGATTTGCGGGGGAGGAGGACTCCCTTCGCTGCGAGTCTCCTCACTGTGTCCTCGGTGACAGCGGGGAGCAGGAGTGCGGTCCCGCCCCCGGGCGGGGCCACGGCCGCAGTCGCCTGGTCCGCGTCGTGTACATGCCGCACAGCGCCGGGGAGGTCGGGCACTGACCAGGCGCGAGCGAGAAGCAGGTGGTCCGCGATGGCGGCGGGCAGTTGATGCCATTCGTGCGGCCGTGCTGC
Source organism: Streptomyces antarcticus (assembly GCF_026627255.1). Lineage (GTDB taxonomy): Bacteria > Actinomycetota > Actinomycetes > Streptomycetales > Streptomycetaceae > Streptomyces > Streptomyces antarcticus. Next base: position 34,274 of record NZ_JAPNLM010000005.1, read on the forward strand.
CAGCGCTTCAGCCAGTGCTTGTGGGTCAGGGGCCGAGATGCTCCAGGCCCGGCCGTTACCGGTGACCACCAGCTCATCAGGGTCGGGCAGTCGCCAACCGGAGGTCAACGGACGGACCCGTGCCACGTCTGCGGCCGCCGCAGCGGCCTTGTCGGGTTCCAGGCCGGGGATGACGCGGTGGATTGCCGTCAGCTGCAAGGGGGTTGCGGCGGAATCGACCAGGAGAGCCAGGGTGCGGTCCCAGGTGCTGCTCCCTCCCCGCTCCTGTCCGAGCCGCAGGCAGCTCGCGTGGCGGTGGTGGCCGTCGGCGATGAGTGCCTGGCAGCCTGCCAGCCCGGCAGTGAGCACTGATTGCTCGGCGGGATCGGTGCAGCTCCACAGCGTGTGCGTGATCGCTCCCAGACGCGCGGATGCGGTGGGCCGGCGGCTGGTGATCTCCTCGGCAAGACGGGTCGCCGCGTCATCCGAGGAGTGGTAGCTGAGGAGGAGGGGCTCCAACTGGGCGCGCAGTCCGGCCATGTGAGCCGCGCGTTGCCCGACGACATGGGGCTGGACATCCTCGTGGGGAAGAACTGCTCCGGCGCTCTCGTCGGACAGCAGCAGTTCACCGATCAGTCCACGCTGCAAGAGCCGGTGCCCGAGACGCTGTTGGTATACGTAGAGGGCCGGCCGGGGATCCCGGCGTAGTACGCCTCGGTTCAGCCATCGGTCCAACTGTCCGGCGGCGGCCGGTACGTCGTGGGCATACAACAGCCGGGCGATGTGATGAGGCCGACCACGCTGTGCCCGCGCGTAGGCGATCGGCATGTCGTCGTACGGCGGACTGATCACACTGGACAGGTCTCCGGCGCGTGCCGAGTCGTACCGCACAGCCCGGAAAGGCCTGAGCTGCAATGCGGTGGGGGTCTGGCGAAGAGGGGCGGATATCAAAGTTGACTCCCGATGCGGGGGCACGGCAGGGCAGAGGGGCGGGCGAGGGCAGATGCCCGCCCCTCTGGTGCTTGGCCGTTCGGTCAGACGGGTACGGCCTCGGCCCGCGCCTCAGGCACGGCTGGTGCGAGGCGACCGGTCCGGTGCAGGCCGTAGACGGCGGCGGTGCACGCGAGGCCGAGGACGAAGAGCGCCAGCCACGGGAGCGCGGACATGCCGGCGTTCCGGGCCGCGTCCAGTGCCGCGCCGGTGAGCAGGTTGCCGAGCGCGATGCCCACACCGCAGATCGTGTTGTACAGCCCGTAATGCGTGGCCACGAGGCGGTCGCCGGAGAGCCGGACGATCGTGTCCATCTCGAACGGGTAGGCGATCATCGTGCCGAAGGCCAGCAGCAAGGCGGACACCGCCGGGGGCGCTGCTGCCAGCAGCCACAGGCCTACTCCGTCGTCCGGGACAGGCACTGCTGTGGCAGCCAGCAGGGGCAGGAATGCCACTCCCATCGCCAGCAAGCCCCAGGCGAGCGCGTGGCCCGGCTCCATGCGGGCTTTGCACCAGGCGGTGACCTTCGTCTGGAAGAGGACCGTGCTCAGCCCCGATACGGCGAACAGCACCGCCACCGCAGCCGTGCCGAACTGTCCTTCACCACCCAGGCGTCGGACTTCCAGTGGGAGCGCCAGATACACCTGGAAGGTCATGACGTACGAGCCGATCATGGCCACGGAGAACAGAAGGAACGGGCGGTTGGCCAGGATGCCGCGCCACTGGGTGAGCACGCTCTCGCGCCGGCCATCCTTCTGGTCCTGCGCGTCGTTGCCTCGGCGGGCGGGCAGGGCGCGGATCTGCACGATGCTCAGCACGGCGAAAATTCCGGCAGCTGTCATGCAGGTGACGCGGAAGTCGACGCCTGTCAGCACCATGCCCACCAGCGGGCCCAGCAGGATGCCGGCCTGGTAGAACACGTTGAACAGCGCGAACGCCTCGACTCGGCGCTCGCCCGCGTCCGCGGCCAGATACGCGCGGCTGGCGGGGTTGAACAGGGCTCCGGCCAGCCCCGTCGCAGCGGAGGCGGCGATCAATGCGGGTACGGAGTCAACGAGCCCAAGGGTCGCGAAACCGGCAACGCGGAGCACCATCCCCGCGATGATCAGCGGCTTGTAGCCGAGGCGGTCGGCCAATGTTCCGCCGATCAGGAACATGCCCTGCTGGCTGAAGTTGCGTACGCCGAGGATCAGCCCGACGAGCCAGCCCGCGAGCCCGAGGGGGCCGGCCAGGTGCGTGGCCAGGTAGGGCATGAGCATGTAGAAGCCGAGGTTGATGGTGAACTGATTCACCATCAACAGCTGGACGCTGCGCTCGTAGGTTCGGAACTGTGTGATCGTGCCCTTCATCAGGCCGTGTCCTCCGAGTCGGCCTCGATGAACGGCTCGGCCTCGTCGGCAGGTGCCTCAACCTCGGTGTCCCGCGTCTCGTCGGTGAGGGTGAGCGGGTCGACCACGGTGGTGCAACGAGTCCAGCGGGTGACCTCCTTCTCGTCCAGGCGCCCGATCACTTCGGGTTCGAGGGCCGGCGGTGCCTCGAGCAGGCCGTGGGCCGCGCAGTAGTCGTCGTCGTAGACGGTGCTGAGATAGCGCTGCGGGCCGTCGGGGAAGATCGCCGCAATTCGGGTGTCCTTCGGCAGTGCGCGGGACAGCCAGCCCGCGACCAGGGCGACAGCGCCCACGCTCCATCCGCCGGTGGCGTAGTGGGAGGAGGCGAGTTGGCGGCAGGTCCACACCGCCTCGGCCGGAGAGACCCAGTGCACTTCGGAGAAGTTCTCGTAGGCGACGTTGCGGGGATAGATGCTCGAGCCGAGGCCACGCATCAGCCGGGTCCGGGCGGGCTGGCCGAAGATGGTGGAACCGATGGTGTCCACGCCCACCAGCGTCAGGTCGGGGTACAGCTGCCGCAGTACGCGGGAGACGCCCGCGGAGTGCCCACCCGTGCCCACGCTGCACACCAGGACATCGATGTGCCCCAGCTCGGTGGCCAGTTCGAGAGCGAGCGGTGTGTATGCGGTGGTGTTGTCGGGGTTGTTGTACTGGTCCGGGCACCACGAGTCCGGGTGCTGTTGCATGAGTTGGGCTACGCGGTCACGGCGGGCCTGCTGCCAACCGCCGGTGGGGTGCGGCTCGGAGACGACGTTGACTTGTGCTCCGTAGGCGGACAGCAGCCGGGTCATGGATGCCTCCAGGCCCGGGTCGGTGACCAGGGTGACCGGGTGTCCGTAGACCATGCCGGCCAAGGCCAGGCCCAGGCCGAGGGTGCCGCTGGTGGACTCGATGATCCGGGCACCCGGCTTGAGGTCGCCGCGGGCGCGGGCCCGTTCGACCATGTGCAGGCCGGGGCGGTCCTTGATGCCGCCGGGGTTGAAGCCCTCCAGCTTGGCCCAGAAGCCGCGCCCCGACGGGGCGACAGGCTCTGTGATCCGAAGCAGCGGGGTGTTACCCACGAGCCCGGACAGGGCGGAGTGGGTGGGGGGTGTCGCGTCCGTGGTCGAGGAATGCATTGTTTCGCTCTCATTCGGTGATGCGCGTCAAGTACTCGCTCGGGTCGCATGCCGCTGGCGCAGGGCAGGGGGTATCCCGGCCCTGAGATCGGCATGCGGCAGCCGGTCGTACGGCTGCATAGCGAGTGGTCTAGATGCGCCACCGACAGATGCATGTCAGCGTGGAGCGGCCGCTCTGGGCTATCGGCGTTCTGCTGGTGCCGGGCGGCGCGGCCGGAGGCTCGGCCATCGCCGCCTCACCGGCGATGGCGAGGGAGAGCACTGCTGCCGCGTCTGCCGCAGACTGGGATCCGCTCTGAGGCTGGGGAGCTAGTCCGGGAGAGACGCAAGCAGAACTGTGACCGTGCTCCTGGTGCCCGCCCACCGGCACGTCGACCGGATGCTGGTGCGTGAGTTCACTTGCTGATGCCGTCGCGGCGACGTGCCCGTGGTCGTCACTGGCGAGGTAGGAAGAGCAGTGGACCGCTGCCAGCAGCAGGGCGCTGAGGATGCCTGCGAGGAGACGGCCCGGCCAGGGCGCGGGCCGGCGGCTGGGTCGTACGAGCGGGTGACGTGGCACTTTTCCTCCGCGCGGCAGTCGCTTCTGCGGCCATGGGGGCAGAGGAAGCGGCACGAGGTCGACGGTATGGACAGCGATGGTTGGGGCCCGTCCGTCGCCCGCTGTGAGGGCAAGGCGTCAGGGCGCCGAAATCTGCACAGGCCCGAACATAGCGCTGGTGAGGCGCGAATATGGTGATACGGGCATCGCCAGTCGTTGCCGAGTTGTCTACACCTGGAGCACGGGCGTTGTTCTGGAATGTGCCAGCGAAGAGCCGACCGGCCCTGACTCGCCGCTCGCGGGCAGGCTGGGCGGGGTGCCGAAGGTACACCTGGCTCCGGTCAGCGGAGACAAGCGAGGTGCGTCAACAGTGGCTCCCTGTCGCGGCAGCCTGGGTGTGCACTCATGTGCGGAGTGGTCAACTCCCGCGTGGTCCACCCGGGCGGCTGCACTGCCGCCTGAGGGAGTTGAGGAGGAGATGGATGCGCTGGGGCCTCCGTGGCCCCCGGCCCCGCCCTCCATGTGCACGCCGTGCGTGTAAAACAGGCCCAGCAGCAGCGCGGCCAGCCCAAGCAGGCGCAGCAGACCCATTGACGAGCGGGTCGGCGGCACGCGATAGGGCGACCGGGCTGTAACCATGCCGTGATCTTAGCGGCTCTCTCGCGCAATAGTTGACGTGATTTTGGACAATGCGTGAACGGTTCGTGTGTAGCTTGGCCTGATTTGATTTTATCTACTATTCAACTAAGAAGTTGAATAGTAGACGTAGTGCGCAGCCGCCCCTCCCCTCCCCTCCCCTCCCCTCCCCTCCCCTCCCCATCAGCAGTGCTTCGCCCCGAACGGGGAAGGCACATGTGGCTGCGTGGATTTCACTGCCTCTTCGAGACAGTGCTCAGTCTTCGGGTCCGGATGAGCGTGATCGGCGACTTGCCGGGTCGCGAGTACGAGGACGGCCACCCGATGGTCGGACTGCACCAGCGTCACACGCAATGGGGCGCCCGGGCCGGTCGAGAGGACGTACTCGTACAGCAGGAGTGCGGCGGGGCTGGAGAGCGTGCCTCCGGTGACCCGGGTCTGGTGCCAGCCGCACTTACGCAGGGCCTCGGCGAGCTGCCCGGCGACATGCCGGGCGGCGCCGTTGTCGGCGAATGCGACGATGCGGTGTTGCGCGCTCGCATCGCTGGTTCCCCGGTATGTGCGCGTGATCTCTGCTTCTGCGCCGGTACCGTCGAACCAGGGAAGAGTGCAGGCGTGTGTACCTCCAGTGGGCAGGGGAGCAGCGGTTCCCCCGCCTGCGTCGATGGCGTGCCAGTGGTACGTGCTGTTCCAAGGCAAGGCGGCCGGCGACAGCAGATCAGTACGGGGGAGTCCACGTCCGGCGGCGGGGGACGGAAGGATCGCTGCGGCCGACACGAGTTCGGGGCTGGTCTGTCCGGCTTGTTCGGTACGCGCGTCACTCACCAACCGTGGAAGTCCCCACAAGCCGGCGGAGAACAGGGCTGCCCCGGCGAGTGTGGCTGCCCCGGCTCGGCGGCGTGTCCGATGGCGCCGTACTCGGTCTTGCACATCGTCCACCCCTGTACTGAGTGCGATGAGGGGCTCGACGCCATCGACGAATCCCCGCAACTGGGCGCCCAGTTCGTCCTGCTGGAGCGGGCGAAAGCCGTCACTCATGCGGGTAGGCCTCCTGCCGTGGCTTGTACGACGCGATCGCCGGTGGGCCACTGCGGAGCGGCTCGGTCGTATATGTGGTCTCGGCGAGATGGGTGTTGAGGATGCGGCGGGCCCGCATGAGTCGCGAGCGTACCGCCGTGCTCGTCGACCCGGTCTGCCGGGCGACCTCCTCCACCGGGAGATCCAGCAAGTGGTGCAGCACGATGGCACGACGCTGCTCCGGACCGAGCCGCCGCAGCGCCGCGACGAGTGCGACGTGGTCGGGGGCGAGCCCGGGGAGGTCGGGTGGCGGCCCGTGCCGGAAGTGAGCGCGGAGCCGGTTGCGGGTCCTGCGCCAAGAACTGACCGCGAGCCGCAGGGCGACCGTACGTACCCATGGTGTGGGATCGCCGTGCGCCGCCAGGTGTTCCCACCGCGGCCATGCCCGGGCGTACGCCTCCTGGACCGCATCCTCCGCCTCGCCGACGTCGCCGGTCACCGCGTATACGACAGCCACCAGCCGCTGGGCGCTCGCGGCGTAGAAGCGCTCGAAGTCCCTTTGCCTGTTCTGCTCGGGCTGTTCGTTCATGGGCCAGGGCTCCGCGGCTCGTCGCGGTGCCGGCCGTGCGGGCGGAAGCGCCGTGTCAGAGGGGCGACCAATTCATCGACCTCGGTGAGACGGAGGGGCCGGGCGAGCGCCAGAACGGACACGACGATCGTGCTCGTGCCCAGCAGCAGACCGGCGGCGTCGCCTGTGAGTCCCTGCCCCATCCGTTCCGTGAGCCACCGGCCTCCGGCGTAGGCCACGATCGCTCCGGGCAGGCACGCGACAGCGATGCGCACATGAGTGCCGAGCACGCCGTTGAAGGGGTGCCCCAACCGACGTCTCAATGCACGCACCGTGCAGTACAGGCCCGCCGTGCAGGCAGCCGCATAGGCACCCGCGATTCCGACGACGGCCCACCGTGGTGGCAGCAGGAGGTATGCGGCGGACGAGAGGGCCGCGTTGGTCCCGGCGATGACCAGCGTCAACAGGAACGGGGTCCGGGTGTCGCCCAGTGCGTAGAAGCCGCGAGAGAGCACGTACTGGGCGGAGAATGCCGCCAAGCCCGGAGCGAACGCCACCAGTACCCAGCCGATCGCCTGTGAATCGGCCTCGCTGACCTGTCCGTATTGATACGCCACGCCGGTCAGCTGGGGCGCGAGAGTCAGGAAGACCACGGCGGCGGGGACGATCGCGACCGCCGTCGTCCGCAGTCCTCGGGACAGGTCCGAGCTCACTCCGGCCGTGTCACCGTCGGCGGCGGCCCGGCTCATCCGCGGCAACAGGGCGGTGACCAGGGAGACCGTGATGATGCCCTGCGGCACCACCCACAACTGGTACGCGCTGCTGTAGGCGGTGTAGCCCACGCCTTCGACGACCCCGTCGGCAACGGCCCGCACTCCGGTGGTCGTGGTCAGTCGCGTCACCACCCAGTAGGCCAGCTGGTTCGCCAGGACGAGCAGCAGCGTCCACACGGCAGCTCGCAGCGGCCGGCCGAGGCCCGACCCACGCCAGTCGAATCTCGGGTGCCAGCGGAATCCGGCTGCGCGCAAGGAGGGCAGCAGGGCCATCGCCTGGACGGCGATGCCTGCGGTGCTGCCGACGCCGAGCAGGAGCAGATGGGCGTCACTCACGTCGCCCGCTGATCTTGCCTCGACCGCCACGGCCAGGTACAAGCCGAAGACGGCGATGACGACCACGTTGTTGAGCACCGGGGTCCACATCATCGCGCCGAACCGGTCGCGCGCGTTGAGCACCTGGCCGAGCACCGTGAACACGCCGTAGAAGAGGATCTGAGGCAGGCAGTAGCGGGCCAGGGTGATGGTCAGCTCTCGCTGCGCACCTGTGTAGTCCGTGTAGGCGGCGACGATCCAGGGCGCGGCGAGCACGGCCGCCGCGGTGATCGCGGTCAGTGCCCCGAGGCACAGGGTGATCAGCCTGTCGGTGTAGGCGACGCCGCCGTCCGCATGCTCCTTCGCGGCACGAACCAGCTCCGGCACGAACACCGAGTTCAGCGCCCCGCCGATCAGCAGGATGTAGACGATGTTCGGGACGGTGTTGGCGACGTTGTAGGCATCTCCGAGCAGCGCCGTTCCCAGCGCGGCGACGATGACCGCGCTGCGCACGAAGCCGGTGATCCGTGACGCGAGCGACCCGAGCATCATCACGGTGCCGCCGCGGAGCCGACCGGCCCGGGCCTGCGGTGGTGTCTTGTGTGCGGACTCCGTCCGCTCCGGCGTCGTCACGCCCCGCCCCTCCGCACCCCATCAGGAAGCGGCCAGAAATTTCCTGCCACACAACAGGACGGCCAGGCGTGCAAGAGGTAGGCGGGCCCCTCCCGCCGCTCTCCCGCCGGAGGGGCATGAAACGGATTGAGGAGGCCTCCGACATGGCCGTGGCCGAGGCGCAGATGACTGAACGCACCAGCGGTTTCGAGATAGTGCGCACGACCGCCGAGCAGCACCGTGGATACCTCAGTAACCTCAGTGGGCGCACATCGGTGGACCAGGTGAGCTTTCTGCAGCTGCCGTCCTGGGCGGCTGTCAAGGAAGGCTGGACGGCGGAGCGGCTCGGCTGGTTCGACGCTTCGGGCCGCCAGCACGGCGCCGCCCAGGTGCTGTACCGGCCGCTGCCGGGCACCCGTCGCTACTTTGCGTATCTGCCGGAGGGGCCTCAGCTGGACTGGGCCGATCCCAGGCTGACGGACATGCTCCAGCTGCTGCTGGACCATTTGCGCTCCGCGGGGGCGTTCGCCGTGCGCATGGGTCCGCCGCTGCCGTACCGGCGCTGGCATGCGTCGACGCTCAAAGCGGCCGTGGGACAGGGGCGCCGGGTCGATGACGTGGTGCCGGATCTCGTGGATCCGGTGGGTGCGGCAGTGGGCGACCGGCTCCGGACCGCCGGATGGCGACGCTGCGGAGAGGAGGGCGGTGCTGGCGACGCCCAACCCCGCTACCTCTTCGAGGTGCCACTGGCCGGCCGTAGCGCTGACGACCTGTGGTCCGGTCTGAACCAGGAGTGGCGCCGCAACATCAAGAAGGCGGCGAATGCCGGGGTCGAGACCTTCCTCGGCACGGGCGACGACGTGGCGACCTTCTACGAGCTGCTGCAGGTCACCGAGCGGCGCGACGGCTTCCGACTGGGACGGTCGCTGGACTACTTCCAGCGGCAGTACAGGGAGCTGAATGCGGAGGAACCGGGACGTATCAGGCTGTATCTCGCACGGCATGCGGATGAGGTGCTCGCCGCCCACACCATGATCGTGGCGGGACGGCGCGTCTGGTACCAGACGGGCGCTTCCGCCGACCACCGTCGTGAAGTGCGGCCGAGCAACGCCTTGCAGTGGCGGATGATCCGTGACGCGCACACGCTGGGCGCGTTGGTATACGACATGCGCGGTGTGCCCGCGACTTTGGATCCGCAGGAGCGCGCCTTCGGGCTGATGCGCTGGAAACTCGGCACCGGAGGCGAGGTCGTCGAGACGCTCGGCGAGTGGGAGCTGGCGCTGCAGGGTGCTGTCAACAAGACGCTGCACCGAGTCATGCAGGCGTATCTCTCCCGTCGCTGAGGTCAGCCGAGGGGCATGCGGATCGGTCATGGGGCAACCTTAAGCCTTCTTGCTAAACCATTTAGTAGACTAGTAGATGCTGTGGCAGGCATGCCCGGTCTCCCAAACGGGTGATTAAAGGATTAACCGACACGCAAGAGGCGAGAGCCCGTCGGTGTGGCAGCGTCATGCCGACGGACTGAAGGTCTGGTGGGCAGGCGGCAGAGACGTGCTCTGCATGGGCTTGTCGCAGTCCGGCAGATCCGGCGGAAGTTCCTGGCCGGAGCGCGGCATGCTCGCCGTCCTGGCCGCCGGGCTGCTCGCGCTTGCCGTGGCCTACTTCCTCGGCGAGCCGCAGGTCGACGCGGGCATCGCATACGAGGACGCCCACAGCACGGAACATGGAATCGAAGTGGTCAGCCGCACCATGCAGGCCACTACCGGCCTGGCCACGGGCATCCTCATCTACGGCGTCGCGCTGGGCGGGATCGCGGCCCTGATCTTCTGCTTCGCCCTCGGCCGGATCGGCCGCTTCAGCGCGCGAGCGACCGCTGTCCTGCTGTCGCTCGGCGCCCTGATCGCGGTCTACGTCGTGCCGTTCCTGAAGTACCCGGGCAATCCTCCTGCGTCAGCGACGCCGACACCATCGGGCAGCGCACCACCCTCTACTTCCTCATGATGGTGCTCAGTGCCCTGCTGGCCGTAGCCACGGTAATCCTCGGCAAGCGCCTCGCGCCGCGCCTGGGCAACTGGAGCGCCACGATCGCGGCCGGCTCCTGCTTCATCCTGGCCTACGCGTTCCTCCCGGCCGTCAACGAGATGCCGAAGGACTTCCCTGCCAATGTGGTGTGGGAGTTCCGTCTCGCGGCGCTCGCGATTCAGGCCACGCTGTGGGCCTCCTTCGGCCTCATCTTCGGCCACCTCGCCGAACGGGTACTGGAGCCCAGGGCAGCCGGGACAGGGCACCGGAGCGTGACCGCACCTTCGGCTCCGGCGTCTCTCTGAACAGCATGCGATAAGGGTCCGCCAGCCAGTCCTGGCGGACCCTCGACACCATGCGGTCCCGTGGACCACGCAGGCAGCTGCGGTGATCCGACCGTTGCTGCGCTAGCAGATCCAGAACCCGCCCTGTTCGGGTGGGGCCGCTGGAGCCCGGCGCAGACACCGGTCTGCTGCCATCGTCATGGGCGTGTTCTACCTCCGGTGGGTCCAGCCAGGCTGCCCGAGCGGCATCGAGGACGTAGAGGCGGCTGCTGAGGCCGGCTGACCGTCAGGTAGCTGCCGTCATCGACGTTCGCGTCGTACGCGATGGCACGGGCGCGGGAGAAGGCGACGACAGAGCCGAACGCGCCGCGCTGGGCCCCACGCAGATCATCGAAGGAGTCTGCTAGGGCCTGTGTGATGTCGTGATCAACTCCTGGGTTCTGCTCTCTTCGCGAGGCGGAATCCGGTAGGACTGTGGTCGTGACGCGCAGGCAACTCACCAATGCCCAGTGGAAGTTCATCGAGCCGTACCTGCCGATCGGTAGGTACGGACCGTATCCGGAGCGGTTGCGGGAGCAGTTCGAGGGTGTGATCTGGCGGTTCCGATCCAGCGGCCAGTGGCGGGAGATGCCTGCCGAGTTCGGGCCCTGGGCCACCGTCTACGGACGCTTCCGCGTCTGGCGGGACGCTGGTGTCTTCGCCGCCCTGCTGGAAGTCCTGATCGCGCAGGGCGCCCGCGTGGGGAGAACGGACTTGTCGCTGGTCAGCGTGGATTCCACAACGGTTCGTGCCCACCACGACGCCGCGGGGATGCGCGTCAGCAAGCACCTCATGGAGGCCCTGGAAGAAGCCGCGCAGGAGCAGGAAACCGCTCGGCAAAAGGGGGCGGGCCGGGGGAACAGAACGGACAGGGCGAGCGTCGGCGCATCCGGCGCAGACGCAAGCTCCGCCTGAAGGAAGCCCTGCTCGGCCGGTCCCGGGGCGGACTGACCAGCAAGATTCACCTCGCCGCGGACCGCAGGTGCCGACCGCTCGCCTTGATCCTGACCCCGGGGCAGGCCGGGGACAGCCCGCAGTTCATACCCGTGCTCGCGAAGGTGAAAGTCCGCCTGCCCGTGGGCTGTCCCCGCACGACGCCCGACGCGGTCGCCGCGGATAAGGCCTACTCGTCCCGCGGCAACCGCTCCTACCTGCGCAGACGCGGAATCACAGCTGTCATCCCGGAAAAGCGGGACCAGGCCGCCAACCGCAAGAAGAAGGGCGCACAAGGCGGCCGGCCCTTCAGCCACGACACCGACCTCTACAAGGAACGGAACACGGTCGAGCGCCTGATCAACAAGCTGAAGGCCTGGCGCGGCATCGCCACCCGATACGACAAGACCCCGGACAGCTACCTTGCCGGCCTCCACCTCCGCGCCGCAATGATCTGGATCGACGACCTGATCAAGACCGCCGAATGATCACGACATCACACAGGCCCTAGCGCCTGACCACGGCGGGGCCTCCCGTCACGCTCTGCGACGTGCCGGGCATGCGGTGGGTAGCCGTGAGGCGCCCCGCCGCCGGTTCGGAGGGACGATGAGACGGTGGGAGCCGGGCGAGAGGAGATCGGAGTCTGGGGTCTAGCCGGTACGGGGCTGCTGCCGTACCAGTGAGCGGAAGGGTGCCGGGATGAGTACGTCCGATGCGTTCCGGGCCGAGGTCGGCGGGACGGGTACGGGTACGGGTACGGGTCCGGCGGCCCCTGGCGGGCTGCTAGATGTGCTGAGCCTGGCCGCGGTGGTGCTGGACGACAGCGGGCGGATCGCGCTGTGGAGCCCGCAGGCCGAGGAGCTGTTCGGTTACTCCGCCGACGAGGCGCTGGGGCAGTTCGCGGGCCGTCTGCTGGTCGACGAGCAGCACCTCGATCTCGTCATAGGGCTGTTCGCCCGCGTGATGGAGAGCGGACGGCGCTGGGCGGGCGGCTTCCCCGTCATCCACAAGGACGGCAGTACGCGGTTGGTGGAGTTCCGCAACATGCGGCTGCAGGACGACCGGGGAGGACGCTACGCGTTGGGGATCGCCACCGACCAGGTGACGCTGCGGCGTGTGGAGCGGGAGCTGGCGCTGTCCTTGCGGCTGATCTCCCAGTCACCGATCGGGCTGGGGGTCATGGACACCGAGCTGCGGTTCGTGCTGGTCAATCCAGCGCTGGAAGGCATGAACGGCAGCCCTGCCCAGGACCGTGCCGGGCCCACTGCGGGGGAGACACCGCCGTTTCTGAGGGGGGACGCCATCGAGTCGGTGATGCGCGAGGTTCTGGCCACGGGCGTGCCGGCGCTGGACCGGTTCATGGTCGGGGACACCCCGGACGATCCCGGTCAGGAGCGTGCCTGGTCGGTCTCGTTCTACCGGCTGGAGGATCCCGCAAGACGGGTACTGGGCCTGGCCACCTCCGTGGTGGACGTCACCGCGCAGCACCAGGCGGCCGCCGACGCCGCCCGGGCACGTCGCCGCCTGGCTCTCGTCGCCGATGCGTCGGCGCGGATCGGCACCACCCTCGACCTGGGACAGACGGCCCGGGAGCTGGCCGGGGTGTGCGTGCCCGAGGTGGCCGACCTGGTCACGGTGGATGTCCTCGACAGTGTCCTGCAGGGCCTGCGCACCGCCGGGGCGCCGACCGGTCCGGCGCGCTTCCGCGCCCTGGCGGTGGTGTCGGCGTACCCCACCGAGGCTGCACGGGCCCCGGACCCCGTCGGTGACCTCGGCGAGTACGCCGCAGACCGCCTGGTGACCCGCTGCGTCAACACCGGGCGCCCCGTCGTCAGGGCGAGGGTGACCGGTCAGGACCTGCGCCGCATCGCCCGGGACGATGACTCGGCCGCGGTTCTCGCCGCGGCCGGCGTCCACTCGTACCTCGTGCTACCGCTGGTCGCCCGCGGCGAGGTGATCGGCGCCCTCGGCCTGATGCGGGCCCGTAACCCGGCGTCGTTCGACGAGGACGACGTCACTCTGGCCGCCGAGCTCGCTGCCCGCGCGGCCGTGTGCATCGACAACGCCCGCTGGTTCCAGAGCCAGCGTCATGCCGCCCTCACCCTCCAGCGGAACCTGCTGCCGAACCGACCCTCGCATCGGCCCGGGCTCGGCATCGCCCACCGCTACGAGCCGGCGGGCGCCACCAGCGAGATCGGCGGCGACTGGTTCGACGTCATCCCCCTCCCGGGCGACAAGACCGCCCTGATCATCGGCGACGTCATGGGTAGTGGGATCGACGCCGCAGCGACCATGGGCCAGCTGCGCACCGCCACCCGGACCCTGGCCCAGCTCGACTTCGACCCCGCCCAGGTCCTGCACCACCTCGACCAGGCCACCGCTGGCATGGACGACACCTTCACCACCTGCGTCTACGCCGTCTACGACCCGCACGACCAGCGCTGCCGCATCTCGGTGGCGGGTCACCTGCCGCCCGTCCTCATGCGCTCCCGCCGCCCGCCGGAACTGCTCGACCTGCCCACCGGCGCCCCGCTCGGGGTGGGCGGTGTCCCCTTCCACACCACCCGCCTCGACCTGGGACCCGGGGATCAGTTGGTCCTCTACACCGACGGCCTGGTGGAGACCCGCGACCAATCCCTCGACGAACGCTTCGGTCTCCTCCTGTCCCTGCTCGCCGGCCCCCGCCGCGACCTGGAGGACACCTGCGACCTCCTGCTGCGCGAGCTGCGCCACCCCGGCGACCACGACGACGTCGCCCTGCTGATCGCCCGGACGCAAGCCGCGCAGTCGGACTGACACGCCCCCATGGGTTCCCAGTGTCTGTGGCTTGGGCCCCAGGGTCAGCCCAGGGAGGCGATCAGCTCGTTGCAGGCTTGTTCGCAGCGGCGGCAGGCTTCGGCGCAGATGCGGCAGTGGTCGTGCATGCCGGCGTGGCGTTCACACTCGTCACCGCAGGCTTTGCAGACGGTGGCGCAGGCTTTGAGGATGGCACGGGTGATGTTGGCGTCGTAGCCGGTGTGGCGGGAGAGGACTGCGGCGGTGGCGGTGCAGATGTCGGCGCAGTCGGCGTTGGTGCGGATGCACTTGGTGAGCTCGGCGACCATTTCCTCGGACAAGCAGGCATCTGAACAGGCGGTACATGCCTGGGCGCAGGCGATGCATTCCTCGATACAGCGGGTCAGCTTCTCCCGGTCCACACCGCCGAGGTCGGCGGGGTAGGTGTCGAGCATGTCCTTGACGGCGGTGGTCATTGTGCGCCTCCGTGAGTTCGCAGGGCTCGGTTCTGTCCCCTACGGGTAACACCGGGCGCGGGTGTTCAAACGGGAGGACCTGCTCTTGTCATCGCATGGGTGCGGCCGCCTGGCGACGGCGATGATGCAGGGCGGGGGTGGCTTCGTTGTCGAGGCGGTCTCGGTAGCCGCTGCCTTCCTCGTACGGTCCGGTGCAGGTGACCATCACCAGGCGGGGCGGCCCGGCCGTGGCCAAGTACGGGGAGGGGAGCGCGGCGCCCTGCGTACGGTGAGCGACCGCCCCCGGTAGCCGACCGGCCGACGGGTGTGGTCACCAGGACCGGGTGACCCGGCTTGGCCCGGGTCAGGGCCGCGAAGGCGGCTGCACCGCGGCGGGTGTCGAGGTGTCCGGCGATGATGGTGACACCTACGGCGCTGCCCGCGGGGGCGGTGTCCTTCCACCAGCCGGCCGCCTGTCCGTCACTGGGTACACCTCAAGGCGGCCGCCGGCCCCCAGGCTGACAGGCACCACCGGGGCATCCAGCGCGACCGTGTGAAGGGCAGGCCAAAAGATCGTCAAAGAGCAGCCCGAGCCGAGCGCAGCGGACGGGCCGAAAGCCTGGTGGTTTGGTGTGGCCAGGTTGACGGATCGCGTAATCCGCCGACGCGTACATCTGTTCACGTATCAGGCCACAGGTTCACAGCAAGATCACGGCTCGGTCACGGCGCACGCATAACGTGACGTTCGTGTGACCTGAGTCACTCCATATTTGCGCCACTAAAAGCGGGCTTGGCCATCTGTGTGTAGGGATGGTAGGCCGAGGATCAATCGGACTTATTTCGGAAAGCCTATGATCGCAGGCTCGTAAAGACGGGTCCGATTCGCCCGTTACGGCGTCAGGTCGAGGCCTGACGGGCCCGTTTGGCTTCCTTTGCGCGCAACTGTGGCGCAGCCCAAGTTTCTTGAAGGGAACCGCAAACGCCTGATAGCGGTTGTACTCATGTCCCACACCGCTCACATCCCAAGCCACCGGAAGCCCCGCCGCAGCGCTTCCACGCTCGCGGTCCGCGCCGGAATTGCCGGTGGTGTTCTCAGCACCCTGGCCATGGCCGGCACCGCGAGCGCGTCCCCGACCGCCGAGCCCGTGACTGAGACGACGCTCGAAATGCCGGTCCTCAACCTGAACCTGGGCGCCGAGGTCTCCTCCGCCGTCACCACGACCGCCGAGAACACCCGCGCCGCCGCCATCGAGGGCGAACTGACCGCCCAGGAGGAGAGCGCCCGTACCGGGGCTGCCGCCGAGGCGAAGAAGGCCAAGGAAGACGCCCAGGCGAAAGCGGACGCTGAGAAGAAGGCCAAGGAGGAGGCGGACCGCAAGTCCGCCGCCGAGCGCGCCAACCGCAGCTCCGTCCGCACCTCCCTGACGAGCGCTTCCGGCGAGGGCTCCGGCTCCGCCACCGTCAAGGGCTCCAACGGCGTCAGCACCCCGGCCACCGGCACCGCCGCCGCCATCATTGACTTCGCCCGCGCGCAGGTCGGCAAGCCTTACGTGCTGGGCAGCAACGGCCCCAACTCGTGGGACTGCTCCAGCCTCCTCCAGGCTGCCTTCCGCCAGGCCGGCATATCGCTGCCCCGCGTATCGCAGGACCAGTCGATGCTCGGCCGCTCGGTCTCGCTGAGCAGCCTTCAGCCCGGCGACATCCTGTACTGGGGCAGCAGGGGAAGCGGCGCCTATCACGTTGCCGTCTACGTCGGCGGCGGCAAGTACGTCGGTGCGCAGAACCCCAGCACGGGCATTGTCGAACGCTCCCTGAGCTACGACATGCCGGCGGGCGCCGTCCGCGTTCTTTGAGCTGTCCCCAGTGCCGCGAAAGGGTCGGTGCTCGCTGGCACGCCCTAGTGGACACGCGCCGGATCAGGAGCGAGTCGTCGTGAACATCACCCCGGTGTGCACAACGGGCAGGGTTGACGTAACCCCTTGGGGCTGCGTGCGGCGCATCCCCGTCGTCAACCTGCGCGGCCCTGGCTTCGGACGGGTGTCGATAGCCGACGCCTGATCACCGGCCATTGGCCAGCGCACGCTCCACCCCCGGTTCCTTCGGCCCGAGAAACTGGGGTTCCGGCTCGAACAGGGCGTCCGCGGCCGCCTTGTTCGCGGCGAATAGTTCGCGTGTGGTGCCGTAATACCAGAGCGGGTCCTGGTGGTCGACCGCACTTACGCCGTACGAGTCGATGCCCGCCTCCTGGCATAGGGCGACCGCCCGCCGGATGTGGAAGCCCTGGCTTACGAGGATCGCGCGGTCGACACCGAAGATCTTCTTGGCGCGCACGCAGGAGTCCCAGGTGTCGAAGCCGGCGTAGTCGCTGACGATATGGGCGTTGGGCACGCCGTTATGGGTGAGGTAGGTGCGCATGGCCCGTGGCTCGTCATAGTGATGGCTGCTGTTGTCGCCGGTGACCAGAACCACGTCGACGCGTCCCTTGTGGTACAGCTCCGCCGCCGCGTCAAGGCGGTTGGCCAGGTATATCGACGGCTCGCCGTTCCACATCAGGCCGGCGCCGAAGACTACGGCCACATCAGTGCGCGGGACGTCGGCCGCCGTCCGCAGGCGGCCGTCCGCCACCGTGAACATCCACGTCGCGGGCAGCAGCGCGAGCACGCACAGCAGCATCAGCGCCTGCACGGCCCGCCGCTGCCCCGCGCGGGTGCGAGGCAGGAGCGCCCTGTGGATGTCGCTCGGGCGCAGGCGCGACAAGCGCATGACGTTGACCCCCCGGTTCCTCGGCCGCCGTAGTCAACGGCGGCGGTTTCTGTGTCTCGGCTGTCCCTGCCGTTTTCGACAGCTTCCACCGCTCTGACAAACGAAGGACGCCGCACTTGGTTCCCAGCTGACCTTGGAGCATGACCAACATCACTCAGTGTGCTGAAATCCGGAGGTCGTCTCGTGCTGCTACCGGAGATGAATGTGTGAACCTGACCGCAGCCGGCCTGCCCGAGGAGAGGGCGACGACTGCTGCCCAGTGGACGCCTCGACCTGGTGGGCCGGGGGGCCTGGGCCGTCACGCGCCGGTGGAGATGGTGTGGGAGCTGGCCTCGGCGGGGGTGTTCGTCGGCCGCCGCGGGTGCTCCGGGCCCGCGGCCGAGGTGTGCTGCGACACCTTGGACTCCTTCTTCAGCCGCTCCTCCGCCAAGACCTGGATCACCGAACACCTGGACGTGAGCGGCCAAATCGGTGTCCAGACTGGCGCCGAGCAGAGTGAGCTGCCACCCGCGTGCGGACTACCTGGAGTCGGTGGTCCGGAGGCGTGCGGGAGTGCTGCTCATCGCAGGTCGCCACTTGCCGTGACCGTCGGTCCCAGATCCAGGAAGGCGCCGGCGCGTGCCAGGTCCTCAGGTGTGTCGACGGCGATTCCGTGATCACTGACCGGGACCATCCGAACGTGGTGTCCGTGTTCGAGGAGCCTGAGCATCTCGACTCCCTCGGCCTGCTCAAGGGGCCCTTGTCCGAGGTTGCGGAAGGCTGCGAGTCCCTCCCTGGTGAACGCGTAGAGGCCGAGTTGGCGAAGGTACGTCGCCCGGCCGCTGCGGGGGTAGGGGATTGGCTGGCGAGAGAACATCAGGGCATTGCCGCGCTGGTCGATGACGACCTTGACGGTGTTGTGGTCGAGCACGGCGGCCGTCGTTGCGCCGTCGAGCGCGGCGAACGCGTTGACGGCTAGGACGTCGGCTTCGAGTCCGGTCAGGGCTTCGGAGACGGCGTCGATGGCCGCCGGGTCGATGAATGGCTCATCGCCCTGGACGTTGATGAAGGCGTCGCCCTGGAGGCGGCCAGCGCACTCGGCGACGCGGTCGGTCCCTGTGGGGTGATCGCCGGTCATCATGCACGGGATGCCGAGGCCCTGGCAGGCGGCTTCGATGCGCTGGTCGTCCGTCGCCACGAAGGCATCGTCGAGTCGCTTCGCTTCGAGGCAGCGCTGGTAGACGTGCCAGAGCATGGGCTTGTCGCCGAGCATGGCCAGGGGTTTGCCGGGGAAGCGGGAGGCGCCCCATCGGCAGGGGATGACGGCTATGTGCCTACGCGCTCGGACTCGCGCGAGGGCTGTGGTGGCGGCCACAGGGGGCTCCTGTCAGATGGAGGGGCGGAGATGGTCGGGAGGGAGGAGCGTGAGCTTGGCGCGGAGGGAGGGGCTGCTGGTGAGGGAGAACGGACGCCATTCGTACCCGGTGACCTCGCCTTGCTGGAGGGTGACGGCATGGGGGCCGACGGCCAAGAGGAAGGGGAAGCGCAGGTCGTAGTGCTGGTGTGCCGGCTCGTACTTCGTGGGGTTGGCGTCGATGTCATGGACGTCGATGTCGATCGGGACGCCATCGAACCCGGGGAGCGGAGAAACCGCCGTGGCGAGGATGCCGGCCTCTTCGGTGAGTTCGCGCAGGGCTGCCTGGGCGAGGGAGATGTCATCGGCTTCGTTGTGTCCGCCGGGCGCGAGCATCTTTGCCGTGGCCTTGTGGCGGATGTGCAGGACCTCCCTTCGGTTGTTGATGACGATGGCGCTGCACGTGGTGTGCCCCGGAGCGGTGCTGCGGCTCGTTGGATCGGGGTCGCCGTCCAAGGCGTTGAACAGAGGAGCGAGGGCTCCTCGCGCGCCGGGGTTGCGAGCGAGATACGCCTCTACGGTGGTGCGGATGTGGGTGCGGGACAGCGCCATGGTGATCACCTCAGGAAGTGCTTGAGCCAGATCCTCGCGATGTCCTGGCGGTCGTCGGTGGACACTTCGTGGATCCCGGCTTCGATGCCGCCCTTCGTGATCGAGGCGGCGGCGGCGAGTATCTCGCCCTGGACAAGGTGGATGAACGTGCCGACGACAGCGCGGTGTACGAAGTTCACGGCTCCGCCGTCAGCGAGGAGATGGAAGCTGTGTCCGTGCCTCTCGTAGCGCGTGAGGTGATTGCTGGTGCCTCTTCGGCGGTACAGCCCGTTCAGCGCGCTCAGTTCGAGCTCGTCGTCGGACGAGGTTGCCGCGGCGAGGTACGCACCGTTGCGCAGGGCGACGAAGTCGGCCTTGCGCAGGGCAAGGTTGCCTGTCGCGCAGATGACGAGGCCGGCGTCACGGATTGCTTCGCGGCACGACTCAGCAGTCCGGAAGCCCTGGGAGTGGGCTTGAACTTGTTTCAGGGGACTGTTGTCGAAGACGGTGACGTGCAGGTCCTGGGCCCTGAGCGTGTGAGCGATCGAGCGGCCGATCTTCCCGAAGCCGATGACGGTTGCCTGTCGGCCGGTGAGGATGTCGCCGCGAGTCCGCAGCAGGGCCTCGGTGGAGAAGACGATCGACCTGCCGACGAGATGGTCCTCGGGTTCCTTCAGCGGCGATCGGGCCACCGACACGACCGGGCAGGGCAGTCGGTCGAGAGCGGCGTACTGCTGGTGGCCGTTCTCGGTGTCCTCGACGACGCCGAGGATACGGCCCGAAAACTTCTCGGCCAGGGTGTGGAGACTATCGGCGAAGTAGCCTCCGATGTCCAGCAGGACCACCTGCTGGCCGGCGGCAACGTCCTCCAAGAAGTGCAGTGCCGTGACCGGGTCGGCGAACCGCTTACGGCTGAGCTCGTGGACCGGGTGAAGAGCCCGGACCACTTCGAGGGTCGCCTGGTCGATGGAGCGCGGCTTCGGAAGGACGGCCGCGATTCGGGTGATACCCGATAAGGCACCCAGGAACGCCGGCCGCTCGGGGAGGAGGTGTGTGATGACAAGGGAGGTGATCTCGCGCGGCATGGGGAAACGCTGGATGATCTGCTGGAAGTAGGTGTCGAGTCGGGCCCTGTCGATCCGGTCCACGGCAGCTCCTGTTCGGTGGGCGGTCTCAGACAGCCGCGGGATACGCGGGCTGGGCGAGCGCCTGCATCTGGGCACGCATCCCGGCATGGAGGTCGACTGCCGGCTGCCAGCCGAGTACCTGATGGATACGGCGCGGGTCGGCACGGGTGACGAGGACGTCGCCGTTACGGACGTGTCCCTGCTGGACCTGGATCTCGCGTCCGGTCAGGCTCTGCGCGATGTTGATGACGTCGATCAGGGAGGCTCCGCTGCCGCCGCCGACGTTGAGGATGCCAGCGTCGTCCGGGGCGCCGGCCGCGGCGATGGTTGCCGCGACGGCGTCGTTCACGTAGGTGAAGTCCCGGCGCTGGTGGCCGTCTCCGTAGAGGCGGAGGGGCTGCCCGGTGAGCGCGGCCGTGAGGGCGCGGTGGGTGAACATGTCCGGCCGCTGGCGGGGGCCGTAGACGGTGAAGTACCGGAGGGCGACGACGCTGGTGGGGCAGTCACCCCGGGCGGCGTGCGCGAGGCAGAGCTGCTCCTCGGCGAGCTTGGTGACCGCGTACGGGGAGGCCGGCCGCGGGTGGTCGCTCTCCAGGCTGGGTCCGCCATTGGTCGGGCCGTAGACGCTAGAGGAAGAGGCGACGACCATGCGGGGCACCCTCATGCGGGTGGCGGCGTCCATGATCCGCTGGGTGACGAGGATGTTGGACTGCACGTACTCGCTGAACTGCGGACCCCAGGAGGGCCGGACGCCGGGGATTCCGGCGAGGTGGAAGATGGCGTCGGCTTCGATGAGGAAGGGGTCGATCGCGCAGCCCAGCAGGTCGGCCTGGATGTGTATGTATCCGCGGAGGCCGCCCAGCACGGAGAGGTTCGCTGCCGCGCCGGGCTCCTTGGCGGGGTCTCGGCGGTCGACGCCGATGACGGTGGTGCCCGTGCGGAGCAGGGCGGCGGCGAGGTGGGAGCCGATGAAGCCGGCGGCGCCGGTCACCACCACTCTGCGGAGTTTCGGGGCTGCGGCGGGTGCAGGGGCGGTCGCTTCAGACACGGGGGTCTCCATGAGGTGTGGGTCAGACGAGACGGGACAGGACGGTGCGGCCGTGCGCGCTGAGGGCAAGGTCGCCCTGCTCGTGGCCGCGAACCAGCGCGGTGATGGCTTCGATGGCGCCGAAGCTCTCCAGGAGCCGTTGGTCGGTGCCGGTGAGACGGGCGCCGTACCCGGCGAAGAAGGCGTCGCGAAGGCGTGGTGCCGCCTGCCAGCGCCGGAACTCGAGTCGGGCGAAGTCGCGGACCCGCGCGTCGCGGCGCATGTGTTCCAGGTCGCAGATCCAGAATCCCTCGTCGCCGATGAGCCAGTTCCGGGGCTGGTAGTCGAGATGGCAGACGGCGCTGTCCATGCGGGTGCCGGACAGCTGGCCAGCGACACTGAGCAGTCGGTGGCGCTCTACGGCGGAGAACAGGTCGGCCCGGTCTCCTCGCTCCACCCAGGCTTCGAGGCGCCCGGCGAGTTCGGCGCCGATCGCCCCGCCTCCCGCTGTCGGCCCGGACGTGGCCCGGTGTAGTAGGCCCAGCGCACGCCCCGCTTCGTGGTGCGCCTGCTCCTCCACCGCAGTGTTGGGCTCGGCTGCTTCTGCGCTGTGGCCGGGCAGAGCGGTGAGGAGGAGGGTGCGCGAGCCGTCGTGGCGTCCGACCAGCTCGGGCAGCTGCCTGGGGAGGTGTCTGCTCCAGGTGAGATAGGCGTGGGTCTCTTGGACGTACCTGGTCGGCTGGACGTGCTGTTTGGCGAGGTAGGCGGTGCCGCGGGTGTCGACCAGCCGCAGGAGGTGTCCGGGGAGACTCGGGTCCGGCACGACTCGGACAGTTCCAATCGTCTGCCGAGCGAGCTCTATCCGCGGATCCTCGAAGGCGGTAATCACGATGCCGCCTGCACCGGTAAGGAGGCCACGTGGGAAGTGTCGTTGTGCGTGCGGAGCAGCCACCGCCTCTGGTCGAGCCGGTTCAGGTGGCGCTCCCAGCGGGTGAGGGAGGCGTGTGAGACCGTGAAGCTGGCCCCGTTCCCTGGGAGCAGGCCGAGGAAAAGGGTGTGCGCGGCGATGATGGTCTCGCCGTGGGCTGCGAAGAGCACGCGGTCACCCTCGTGCCGCTCGGCGAGCTCCTGAAGGAAGGCGGTCGCCCGGCGCAGGTAGCCGTTCCAGGTGTCGGAGCCCTCCGCCCAGGGCGTGTCGGGGTGGGCCTGCGGTCCGCCGTCGGCAGCGGTCTTCACGTCGAACCACGGCCTGCCGTCGGCCGCACCGTGTACCGGGCCGTCGAGGCCGGGTTCTATTCGCATCTCCAGGCGAAGGGCCTGGGAGAGGATCTCGCCGGTCTGACGGAGCCGGAGCCGTGGGCCGGCGTACAGCGCCGTGAAGGGGCGGGCGTGGTGTTCGGCGGCCAGCTGGGCTGCGGCGCCTTCGACCTGCTGGTACCCGAGGTCGGTCAGGCCGGTGCAGGTCGCCGGTCCGCCGACGACGCCGTCGGCGTTGCACTGGGCCTGGCCGTGTCGGAGGAGGACGAATTCGGTGGTGATCACGGGGTGCCTTCGGGGTGGGTGACGAGGAGCAGGTGGCCGAAGCGGTAGCCGTTCCGACCCAGGTAGGGGGCGGTCAGCACGGTGTGCAGGGCGAGGAAGTCGTCGAGCCGCTCGCGGTTGGTCGTGCCGAGGAGCGGGTCGTGCGAGGCGCAGGCCCGGTTGTAGGCGGCGAGGGCTTCGTCGATCGCGCTGGGATTGACGGGGCCGTACATCATGATCAGCGTCGCGATCAGCTTGGCCAGGTCATAGCCGAACGGCGCGAGTCCGAGATCGTCGGTGTCGACCGTGAAGACCGTGCCGTCATCGGTGAGCAGGAAGTTCCGCGGGTTGCTGTCCTTGTAGAAGGCGGCGGGGCCCTCGGCAGCCCGCTCCAACCGGGAGAGCATCATCTGCAAGGCCGGGCGGCCGGGCAGGTGGCCCTGTTCCAGACGCCGGCGCAGCACGGCCTCCCGGACGGAGAGGAAGTCCGGGAACGGCGTACCGTCTCGGAACGCGTACGGCTCGTCGAGCACAGCCCGGTACAGGTCGGTGGACCAGGCCGCCCCGTGGGCATCGCCGAGCAGCGCGGCGAGCCTCACCAGGTCCTCGGGCCGGGCATGCCGACCGTCGATCCACTGGAAGGCGAGACTGTTCGGCCCCTGGGCGATCAGCTCTGGCTGCCGCAGCGACGGGGCGTGGACTGTCAGCCAGCGGTGATGCCGGGCCGCAGCATCGGCGGCCTCGGTGCTCTCGTACGGCTTGGTGAAACGGGTCAAGGTCATGCCTGCTCCTTCCGGCGCCGGGCGACCACGTAGGTGATCACGGACGTAGTGGTCACGGGCTGATCCGGGAGGAACTCGTGGAGCGAGGCCGCCAGTGTCGCCGGGTTGCCGTACAGGCCCGGTGCCAGGTTGTACTTCGGATTGGTCGCCAGGTACTCCGCCACGTGATCGTGGCCGCCGAAGCGGAAGACGTGCTCCTCGTGAGCCACCGCGACCACGTCGAGGCAGGATCTGGCCAGGTCGGCGAGATTTCCGCTGTGCGCGGAGGCGTAGAGGCTCTCGTGTTCACCGGCGTAGGGGTCGAGGCCGGAGGAGGCCACCAAGCCGTCCATCTCGCTGTAGCTGTCGAGCGACTTGGTGACGAGAACGGCCAGACCCTGTGGGGCCAGTGCTCGGGTGAGCTCCTCGATGACGCGTTCCGGCTGCGGCGAGTGGTAGAGGCAGAACGCCGCCACGGCCACGTCGCATGTGCCGATGCCCATCGGCAGTTGGTGGAAGTCACCTTGGGTGAAGCTCACGTCCACGCCGGCGATCTTCCCGACCCGCTCGCGGGCGGCGGCGAGCAGAGCGGCCGACGCGTCGATTCCCACGAGGCGTAGCGGCCGCAGTCGCTCGGCCAGCACCCGGCTGCTGGTGCCGCGACCGCATCCGATGTCGGCCACCGTGCCCAGTCGGCGGGCCGGGCCCTTGCCGTGGGCGGCCACCAGGTCGGCGATCGTCTCGGGTACCGGTCGGCCGGCGGTCTTGGCGCGCATGAGCGCGCTGGTTCGGCCGGCCAGTCGGCTCGGGTGCCCGTAGAGGTCTGCCTGCCGGGAGGTGTCGAGGAACGGGTTGACGGTCATCGGCCGTCCCCCCGCCCAACAGAGCCTCGGGTCAGTTTTGCGCGGCCACCTGCTGCAGCCAGCGGCGGGCGTGCCGACGCCCGGTCAGCAGCACCACGTCGGCATGACCGCAGGCGAACTCGTCGATCTTCGCAATGACCCGTGGACGCATTTTGCGCCGGTAGGTCGCGACGTACTTGATCACGCCCCAGTGGATCCGGTTGTGCACCCCGTCGCCCTTGTGCCCGGCGCCGTGCCGGATCTGCCGGGAGAAGATGCCCCACAGCGCCGCGACGGTGGAGACGTCCATCAGCACCACGGTGTCGCAGGCTTCCAACCGGGTCTGGAGCGTGGAGTTGTAGTTGCCGTCGATCACCCACTTGGGCGCTGCCACCAGCTCCCGCTGGAGTGCCGTGAACTTCTCCTGATCCAGAGCGTTCCACGCGTCGTCGTAGAACACCGCGTCCAGATGTGTCACCGGCGCGTCGAGGATCGCGCCGAGCTGCCGCGCGACGTGGGATTTGCCGCTGCCGCCGCAGCCGACGATGGCCACCTTCTTCATGGTTCTCCACCCTAGGGGTGTCCTGGTGCGCCGGCTGCACGTGCGCCGGAACACGATCGGATGATCCGGGCCCGAGAGCCCCGATGGCGTTGTGCATCACGCAGCCCCCAGGTGCACTGCGGTGCTGCCGGTGATCGTGGCCATCACGGTCTCCAGCGCGTCCACCTGCCGGCTGAGCCGGAACAGCTCCAGCCGTTCCAGGCATTCCTGGATGAGGTGCACGTGCCGATCGGTCCCTGCGATCTTCTGGAGCTCCGTGATCTTCCGGATCACCTGGTTCCCGGCCCGCACCACCAAGTCGGTCGGCACGAAGCGGTCGGCTCCCTGGATGTCGGACGGAGCCAGCGGTAGGCAGCCGGCCAGGACGGCCTCGAAAATCCGCTGGGTCATCTGCCCAGCCTCGGCATAACGCTGGGGCACCAGCAGCAGTGTGGCCAGCGTGCCGCCATAGAGGCAGGTGACCTCCTCGAATGGAATCCGGCCCAGGAACTTCACGTGGGGCCAGCGGGTGGCGTTTGGCCACTTACCGCCCACGCGGTGCTCAAAGCACGCGGCCGCCGGCGCGAAGTACTTGCCGAACCACTCGTCGCGGTCGTACTGGTTGCCCACGTAGCCGAGCGCCACGTGGCGTGGGGCCGCGGCCAGCAGAGCCGGGTCCGCCTGATCGAGGAGTCGGTCAGCCACGGGGAAGAGAAGCCGGTGCGCGCCGGGGGTGGGGTCGAGGGCGGCCTCGCACACGGCGACGTGCGGCGTACGGCGCCAGATGCTGTCAGCGCGCAGCTGACGGTCCTTGTCCCAGATCACCGTGGGCACCTTGTGCTTAAGCGCGTACTGGCGCACCAGCTGGGCTTGGCGGTGGAAGTCGCAGGAGTGCCCGGGAGTGCCGCAGGGAGTCGTGTTCCGGCCGAAGATCGGCCAGCGCCACTCCAGGAACAGCAGGTCGATGTCCGGCAGGCCGGCGTCGAAGCCGTAGGTGTTGGCGAGATCGTCCCCGGCTTCGAGACGGTCGCGGTCTGCCTGGAGGAAAACGATCTCGTGACCGCGGGCAAGCAGCTCGTCAACCAGGGGCCGGCGATGGCTACGGCCCCCGTCGGGCGTGTCGGTGATGCCGTTGCCGAGGAAACCCCAGAAGCTGTATCCGATCTTCACTTGGTGATCCACCTCCCCTCCAGGAGCAGAGCGTCCAGGCCGGAGTTGGCCAAGCAGTCGAGCGCCATGTCGGGGGTGCCGCAGATCGGCTTGCCCTTCACGTTCAGGGAGGTGTTGATCAACACCGGAGTGCCGGTGATCCGGCCGAAGGCCGTCAGCACCTCGTGCATGAAGGGGTTCTGCCACTCGGTGACGGTCTGCAGCCGGGCTGTCCCGTTGGCATGAACGATGGCGGGGATCCGCTGGCGTGCGGCCTCGGTTACCTGGGAGGCCATGGACATGAACGGCGCCTCCTGCCCGAGTGCGAAGAACTCTTTGGCGCGCTCGGCCACGACCATGGGGGCGAAGGGGCGGAACGGCTCGCGGAACTTCACCGTCGCGTTCAGCCGCTCGACGACGCCGGGCTCCAGAGGTGAGGCGAGGATCGACCGGTTGCCCAGGGCGCGCGGCCCAGCTTCCACCGCGCCCTGGAACAGGCCGACGATCACCCCGTGGGCGAGCTGGTCCGCCAGGAACTCCGCAGTCTCCGTGCCGAGGATCTTTTGCGTGAGGCCCGGCCAGGGGGACAGGTCGAGTGCCGGATCCGGGTACGTAGGACCGAGGTAGCAGCTACGGGTCACTCCGGCGATGCCCTTGCTGTTACCGCTGTCGCAGTGCGTGGCAATAGCCGCCCCGATGGCGGTTCCGGCATCGCCTGGCGCTGGCGGCACGAACACCTCGTCGAAGATGTCCGCCTCGATGATCCGTCCCACGGAGACGCAGTTGGTGGCTACCCCGCCTCCCAGGCACAGCCGCCGGGATCCGGTGACCAGTTGTGCCCTGCGGGCGAGGTGCACCATGACCTCCTCCGTGCGTGCTTGCAGGGCGGCTGCGAGGTCGCGGTGGATGTCCTGCAGCGGCTCGTCCGGCTGTCGGCCAGGGCAGGTGTCGTCCACGAACCTCCGGGTCATGCGGGCGAACCCGCCGTGCAGGACCCGGGGCGGGAAGTACGACGGGTCGACGAAGAAGCCGGTCTGCGTCGTGCGGACGGCGCGGGCGAAGAGGCTGTGGAAGCGGGCGGGGTCGCCAAGCGCGGCCAGCGCCATGACGGTGCCTTCCTCGTCCCCGCGTCGCCAGCCCAGGTGCTCGGTCACCGCGCCGTACACATAGCCGAGCGAGGCCGGATCGTTGATCGCCTCCAGCGTGCGGGTGGTGGGCCGATTCGCGTCGAGGCCCCTGGCGATGGTGGTGGTCTGCCGTTCACCGAGGCTGTCCACGACCAGGACCGCGGACTCGCTCCAGCCAGACGAGGCGAACGCGGCCAGCTGGTGGGCGCGGTGGTGCTGGACAGGCCGCACCCGTGCATTCGGGAACCGCCGCCCCAAGTCCTGGAGCCGCTTCTGGGTCCGGTACGCCACCTTGGCGAACCCGGATGCCCGGTGCAGGGCACGGTCTCGGGTGCCGGTGGCGAGGGCCAGCCGCGCGGCGGCTGGAACTTCGGCCAGATACCGCAGAGGCTGGAAGTTGTACGCGACGGTGTCCACGTCGTGCGCGGTCAGCCCGGCTTCGCTCAGGAGCCAGTCGATGGCCTGGCGCGGGTAGTCCTTCGTGTGCTTGCGCTGCGAGAGGCGCTCCTCTTCGACGAACCCGAGCAGCTCTCCGTCGGCCAGGAGGGCGGCGGCGGAGTCGTGGGTGAAGGAGCACAGGCCGAGGACGACCGCGGGCGAGTGCGTGTTCGCTCCCATCAGGCCGCTCCTCTTCCCGGGCGGGTGGCGCCGGCACTCCGCCGCTCCAGCTCGCGGTACCAGCAGGAGAGCAGGTGGCCGAGCGGGCCCTCGATGTCCAGGGCGCTCCGGCGGGCCTGTTCCCGGTCGCTGGCCTTCCACAGCTGGTAGCTGCGCATCGTCTCCGTCACGGCGTCCCATCCGGGGTGTCCGGTCGCGTCGCGGTCTTCGACCTGGCGGAGGAGCTTGTCGAACCCTTCCCACGGCGTGGTCAGCGCTTCCATCTCGTAGCTGGCCACACTGGTGAGGCCGGCGGCCTGGTCGAGGTCGCGCTCGTAGATGTGCAGGGAGTCGATGTGGTGGTGATACGTGCCGAGTTCGGCCCCCAGCCAGCCGGCTACCAGCTCGTGCAGGGTGGTCGTGAAGACGAGGTCGTACGGCAGGCCGACCCACACGTCCTGGCCTCGCATCGTGGTGGACATGTCCAGGCGGCCGGCGCGCAGGTGGAAGCGGAAGCCGAGCGTGCAGGGCACGTCGCTGTGACCGGCGGCGTCCTGCGCCGGATCGTAGAGCTGGATCACCGCCCGCCGCGAGCTCGGGTCTTCCCGGAGGACCTCCACGACCCGGCGGAGCTGGTCGACGGCTCCGCCCCAGTTGCGCATTCGCGGCCCGTAGGCGCCCCGCAGGACGCCGTCATCCGCGTACTGCCGCAGCCGTCCGTTGTAGTCGAAGATCCACGGGGCGTCGGAGCCGGACAGGTGCCACACCATCTCGGCCACAGCGAAGGCAGGGTTGATGATCCGGGCCGGAGGCGCGTAGAAGAGCCGGGCACGGGGCCGGGTCAGCGTGAAGTTGACGTCGAGCACCTCGCGGGTGGCCATCCCGCGGGGACTTACGCGCTGGCCTGTCCTCGCCAGGGCCACGGCTCCGGTGAAGATCTCGGCCACGCTGTCGGCCGTCAGTTCCGTCATCGGACTACTTCCTCCTCTTTGCCCTGCGGGATCGCGGTGGCATGGTGCGGGTCGCTTTCGGAGAGCGGTCGCCGGCCTCGGGCGACGATGAGCTGGGCCACATCGAGCGCGCTGTTGCCGCGCCAGCGGCATACGGCATCGATGGAGTCGCGGGTCACCGCGAGATGGGTGGTGCGGAGCTGGTTCAGCGCCTGGGTGACCTCGGCCGCCTCCGAACAGGGGCGGGCGAGGCCGTGTTCGGCCAGACCCAGGGTCCGCTGGCCGGGCAGCTTGAGCTCCAGTACCGGTACGTCGACCAGCAGGGCCTCGATCTCACAGGTCGAGTAGACGCTGACCAAGGCATCAGCGGCGGCCAAGCAGCCCCGCGCGCCGACCGCTCCATCGGCCACGGCCACCTGCGGATACCTTCGCAGGATGGCGGCGAAGGCTTCGGGGCCCTGGGCGGGATGGGGGGCTATGACCAATCCCCACCGGTCGGTGGCCTGCGCCATGCCGGTGACGAGAAGGTCCGCTTGGGCTTCGAGCTGTTCGGGCGAGAGCGGCTGGCAGGCCCAGACCATGATCTGACCGGGCGGCTCCTTGGCGCGGGCGAGCAGCTTCTCCAGGTACCGGCGCTGCGCCTTGCGGCTGATGCCGATCAAGGTGTCGAACCTGGGCTGACCCAGCACGTGGATCTCGGCCTTCGGGTGACGCGCCCACGCGCGGGCCGGGGCCACGTCCCGCTCGCCCATGACCACGATGTGCCGACTGTGCAGCGCCGGCCAGGTCACCGATTCGGAGGTCCAAGCACCGTGCTGGACCAGCATCGTGTTGAGCCCGCGCGCCTCGGCGGAGTGGACGGCGAGCACCCCGAGCGGGCTGGTGTCGTTGCTGACCAGAACCGTGTGCGGGCCGACTTGGCCGAGCAGGTCGTTCAGCCACAGCTCCGCGTGAACGGAGGCCCGCCACGACGGCTGTGTGCATCCGCTGCTCGATTCCATGACGGCAGCAGCCAGTCGCGCCAGCCGGTCGAGCCGCACCCGGTGCGGTCCTACCACCACGGCGACGGTCTCAGCCGCGTCTCCGCTCCCGGCATCGCCTTCGGCGCCGAGACCAAGGCCGGGGACGCTGCCGGTCTGCGCCAGCATCTCGGCTGGACCGGAGTGGAGGAGTACCGCCTCCGCTCCGGTCGACGGGCAGCGCTCCGCCGGATCCGAAGCCAGATCCACCAGAACGGACTTCCTGCCCTCGGCGGCCAGCTCCCGCAGCACCGGTAGCAGCGTCTGCCAATGCCGGGAGGACCAGGAGAGAGCCACCACCGATGCTTTGGGCAGGACGGCAGCCGGCGGCTCCGGGGCCTGCTCCTCCGAGACCAGCTCAGCGGTGATCCGACGGAGGCCGGCGGAGAACGGTGGACTGTGCGGCGTCGGGGCGCCCAACGCGTAGGCAACACCGGACCAGGTGACGGTGTAAGCCCGATACTCACGCGAGCTGGTCGGACGGATACTGACCAGACCCTCGTACGGTGCTGGCGCCAGAGGGCCGGGTGACTGTGCGAACGGCTCCCACGAGGCCAGCGCGAGGAGCTTGCGCACCAGCTGGGTCACCAGGCGGCGGACAGGCACGTGCTGGACGTGCAGCCACGAGGCGTCGGCGGCCGTCCGGGCGGCGTGGGCGCTGAACTCCTCCAGCGCGGCCATCACCGACTCCACGTACGTTTCCGTCTCACGCCGATCGACGGGACGTGTCTCCAACTGCTGCGTAGTGATCGACGCACTGCTCGCGTTCCCCACCGCGGCCTCGCCGATGAGCGACCATGCCGCCTGCCCTCCGCCAGCGGCCCGGGCCAGCGCCAGCCTGCTGCGCATGGGCGCGATCACCGCGGGCTTCCGACGGTTGCGGTCAGGGGGCGAGAGCCGTCTTCGAGGAGGGCCAGGAGACCGGCCGGGCTCTGGGCGACTTCAACGGCCGCGGTGCCAGGCCCGCCGTACCCCCAGGCAGCGTGGACGAACCGCAGGCCCGCCCGCTGCGCAGCCTCGCGATCAGCCGGCATGTCCCCGACGAAGATCGCGTCGGCCGGGTCGACTCCGAGGTCCACCAGAGTGAGCAGCAGATGGTCGGGGGACGGCTTCCCCCGACCCCGGCTGGACGGGGTGTGTATCGCCGCGAACGGACAACCGAGCAGACCGACAAGAGGAGCAGCCCGCTCCAAGGGCTTGGAGGTGACGACCGCTAGCAGCCAGTCCGCGACGGCGAAGGCACGCAGCGCATCCTGGACGCCGTCGAATACCGACGCGGCCGGGGCCGCTGCCACCGAAACCGAGGAGTACGTCGCGTGCACTGCCTCGACGTCGGCGATGCCCAGCAGGCCCATGATGTCGGCGAACGGACGACCCAGGTGCGCCGCGTAGTCCTCGAAGGGCCTGGCAATGCCATGGACGTCCTGGACCACCTGCCACGCCAGCCGCATGACGGGCAGCGTGTCGACCAGGACACCATCCAGGTCGAAGATGAGCGCGCGCCGTGGTGGAGTCTCCGGCTCGGGCGGCTCGTACGGGAACAGCAGCATGTGCGGCTCTCTCTGGGAAAGGGGCCGGGCCAATGCCCGGCCGTGAAAGTCACTCAATGGCGGAGGTCGCGCGGTCCGCGATGTCGACCGTGGGGCGCTTGACGATCGCCAGAACTCGTTTGCCGGACCCGTCCTCGTGGGGTCTGGCCATCCAGTAGTCGGCCTCGGCTTGCACGAGGAGCAGACCTCGTCCGCCGATCGCGTCCGGACTGCTCGGCTTGAGGACCGGAGGGGAGGGGGAGTTGTCCTCGACCTCGATTCCCACTACCCCTTCCCGTGCGGCGAGGGTCACGGTGATGCGCTCGCGTTCCGGCTCAGGGACGTTGCCAGGGGTCCGGCCGTGCCGCTCGGCGTTCGTCGTGAGCTCGCTGACGATGAGCAGGCTGCGGTCCAGCAGGTCCTCGAGGCCCCAACCGGAGAGGGTCTTGTGGGTGAAGGCGCGGGCAATGGCCGGCGCCCGATCGTCCGAGTCCAAAACCAGGCTCCGGCGGCGCCCGGAGGCTTCGACAGCGAAGTCCACCCCGCCCACCTCACAGTCCTCGTTGCAAGCCGTCGAGCACGCGGCGATGCGTCACGGCCCCGGTGTCGAACCGGCGGAAGTTCTCGACGAGAATCTCCTCGGACTGGATGGACGCCCTGCCGAGTTCAAGGACCGGCTCCGCGTTCGAACGGTCAGGGCTGGGCCTCTGATGTCCTTCCACCGCTTCCTCCTGGGATACGCACACCTGTGGTTCCGAAGGCCCGAGCTTCCGGCGGGCGGAGGACAGACTGGCGGCTGGGAGAGGCAGGCCCAAGCAACGAGGGCGTAGCAAACAACGGACTCGTGGCGTCAGTTCACCGAATGCGCGTCGCTTTCGACGCCATCGTTGGATACTCGCCAGGGTGATGGGCAGCGATCCCGGATGCTTGCCCAGCAAGAGGAGATCCGATGACCGCTCCGACCCAGCCCCACAAGCCATCCTGTGCGAAGCGGATCCGCGCCGAAATCGTGGCCGCGGGCGGTACGGTGAAGGAAGCCGCGAGGGCGATCGCCGACCATTGCGGAGTAAGTCCGCTACGGGCGCACCGGCTTGCGCGTGGCCAGACGCTCGACGAGGCCGCAGCGGGTATGAGGCTGCTGGCCGGGAGCGCGCCTTCGGCCCCGAAGGTCGAACGAAACCAACTGGGTTGGTGGGAAACCGGGACTCGCGCACCGAGGCTGCCGACGCTGGAACTGCTGTGCAGGTACTACGAGGCGACGCCGCTCGAATTGGGCCTGGGCGAGCTCGATGTCACCGTAGCCGCGCCCTCGTCCGTGATCGCGGTACGGCCCGGTACTTCCGACGGGTTTCCGTCAGTGCGGGCGGCCCCCGATTCGCTGGGTGAGCACCTTGACGGCGCTCGGCGGGCGACCGACCGGACACTGGCCCGTGGCAGCACGTCGCCGGGCCAGCTGGACCTGCTGGAGGAGCGACTCCTCCTAATGAGGGGCGAGTACCTTTACACGCCGCCGGCCGAGATGCTGGCCCAGTTGCTCCTGGAACTCGGCGAGGTCGAAAGCTATTCGCAGGAGCGCCAGACGACCTCGGTGCACGTACGGCTGACCGAGGTGACGGCAGTCCTATCCACCCTCATCGCCGACTCACTGATGAAACTGGGTGACATTCGCCGCTCGCGGGGCTGGTACGAAACAGCGCGAAACGCTGCCGAGGAATCGGGGAACGTGGATCTCCGCGCTCGCGTGAAGGCCCAGGCCGCGATGCTGCCCTTCTACTACGGGCCTCTCGACGCCGCGGTGGCGTGGGCCCGCGAGGCCCGTCTCCTGACCATGCACCGCCGTCCGTCGCCCACCGCTGCCTTCGCCACGGCAGCCGAGGCTCGGGCACTCGCCCATCAAGGCAACGTTGCCGCGGCCAGAGCACGAGCACAGGAAGCCCAGGACCTGTTCGACCGGCTTCCTCCTTCTCCAGAGGACGACGCTTTCGGGTTCCCGGCCCGCCGCCTCATGCTCTACCTCAGCGGCACGTACACCGCGCTGGGGGAGAGCTCCCGGGCCAGGAGGTTCCAGGAACAAGCGCTGGCCCTGTACCCAACCCGCACGGGCATCGACCCAGCGCTGCTCCAGCTGGAGCGCGCCATCTGCCTGGCACACGATCGCAGCGCGACGGAAGCGTGCGAGCTGGCCTCCGCGACCTACCTGAGGTTGCCAGAACCCCACAGGACCCCAATCGTCGGAGCCAGGGCCCGCCGGGTGATCGAGGTACTCCCCGGAGCGAACGCGCGCACCCGCGCCGCCAGGGAGCTACGTGAACTCTTGGAACTGCCGATCGGGACGATGTGACAGTCGGGCCGAAAATCAGACAGCCTGTGGGCATGACAGCTTTGGACTGGACTGCCGGCGGATACAGCGAGAGCGAGTTGCAGTGCCTCCTGGAGGGGGCCGGTGCGGCAGCGGGGCTGGACTGCCGGGATGCTGACCTTCTCCGCGGGCACACCAACGCAGTGATCCGCTTGCGGCACGAGCCGGTGGTGATGAAGATCGCCCGCCGCGGCACACCACACCAGGAGGTCGAACGGACGGTTCGGTTTGTCCGCCGGCTCATGGAACAGGGGTTCCCCACCGCGCCGCTTCACCCCGTAGCCGTGGAGCAGCCCCTCGTCGTGGACGGGGCCGCAGTCACCTTCTGGACTTACCTGCCCCAGCCGGCCGAGCCGGTAGCTGCTGTGCAGCTCGCGCGGCCCCTGGCGGCGTTGCACGCGCTTCCTGTCCCCGATCTTGGGCTTCCGCGGCACGACAACGTCACCGCTATCCGCCGGTCCCTGACGTCGATCGCCGCGCTGCCTCCGGAGGACCTCGTATTCCTCTCCGAGCAGGTTGACATCCTGGAAAAGGAACTGAGCGACGTTGCTTTCGAGCGACCCGCGGGACTGATTCAGGGCGACCCGCAACATCGCAACGCCCTGCATGCAGGTGATGACGCCGTGCTCTGTGATTGGGACACGATCGCAATTGGGCATCCCGAATGGGACTGTGTGACAGTCGAAGTACATTGCCGCCGATTCGGCTACGGGGTGGACCACTACACCCGGTTCGCGGAAGCTTACGGATCGGACGTCAGAAGCCTGCGAGGGTACGACACCCTGGCCCGAATTCGCGAGCTGCGCATGGTGACGACCAACGCCCGAAAGGTGCGCCATGCGCCGTGGACGCTGGAGGAGGTACAACGCCGAATCGAGGGGATGCGCCAGGGCGATGCCGAGCGCCCTTGGTCCATTCTCTGACCCGGTCGGTGTCGAACCATGGCGATGCGGGCGCCAGCGTCCATCGGTGCGCCCGCCTTGCCGGTGGAAAGTTCCGGCCTCACAATTCGTCGTGCCAGAGAGGTGGCTTCGCAAGATGGAGACGGGCCAGATCACGGTGTAGCTGCGCGAAAGCGTAGTCAGTGGCTGGTGTGTCCTTGAGAACCTTTGGCTCGGAACGGACCACCGCGGTCGGTGAGCGGTTCCAACTGCCGCGGTCCAAGGGAATCGGCGCTGTGGCACCGGTGGCGAATTCCGGCACGTAGGTGTCGAAGTCGGCCGCTGTTTCCAGCCGGAGACGTACAGGGTCGGCCTGGTCCCGAGGTGCGAGCCTGACGTGAAGCTCGGGGTCTTGGTCGTGGTCGGAAGCGCGGGAGACGAGCAGGGTTCCGTCGATGCCGGCGTGGGACAAGCCGGCCAAGTTGAGCGTGGGTGCCAGTCGGGGGAGCCATTGATGCACCAGTGCTGAGTGGATCTCCAGCATTGCGGTGAGGACTTGGGTGGTGAGCAAGTGGAAGCGGCTGGGGCTGTACGAGCGCCATCCCCGCTCTTCCCGCTCCTGGTCCGGCGTGGGGTAGGGCCGGTGAATGTGGCCGTCGGCCCCTGACCATGTGCCCAGTTCCAGCTCGGAACCGAGGCGGGAGAGCTCTTCCGAATGACTGCGTAGCTGACCGGTGAATATGTGGTGGGCTGACGGACCGCTCTGGGTGAGTCGCCTCCGCAGTTCGCGAAAGACCAGCTCGACGGGCAGGGGCGCCTGGTCGCGCTCGGATCGGTTGAGGAGTTGCTTCCCGATGGCCCAGATCCGCTCGGCGTCGTACGGGTGGCAGCCAGTAACCGCGAGGGAGTGATGGGTGCACACCCGGCCAAGCGCGTTCGAGATGGGGCTCAGGGGCCAGCGCCATGGCCAGGCGCCGTAGTCGGTGGCAACCGGGCCGTGGAACCAACCCAGTGGCCGACGTGAGCTCGAGCGTGGTTCGGCGTAGCGCTGGGCGAACGGGATGTCGAGGGCCGGGACTGATCCGTCGTCGCGTCGCTTGAGGAGCATTGCGCTGAGGGTGCGGCCGTCGAGCCGGGCGTCGACGGCCAGGTTCACGCTTTGGTCCGGCGAGAAGGAAAAGAGGTGACCGGAGGCTGGGGCCAGTGCCTCCATCCAGGCGTCCCATGCCTGATTCAGGCGCTGTGTGACGGTCGAGTCGTCTGCATGCGGCGACGGAGCTTCGGCGGTGATGGTGGGGACGGCCTCCTGCAGTGCCCAAGCGGCCGCTCCAGGGAAAGAGGCGATCAAGGGTGACATCAGGGTTGTGGCTTGCTCCCAGCCGCTCGATGAGACAGCCAGCGCAAGCCCGTGGCGCAGCCTGCCCAGCGACTCGGGGTCCTTTAGCAAGGCGTCGGGGACGGCGCCGCACAGCACGGCTTGTCCGGCGAAATAGTGTTCGAGAACAGGAAGTGCGAAAGCGAGGCAGCGCCCTTCCCGGATGACGAGCCGGGTGTCGAGCAGCGCCTGGACGGTGTCCCCTCCCACATCCGCGGCGGCTACGAGTCCACCCCCGGTGATGGTCCCGACGGCCAGCCGGGCCAGCAGCTGTCGGACCTCGGAGTTGAGCTGATCGGGCCCGCGGATCGCATGGGTGACGAGGGCGTCCAAGAATCCAATCGGCTGAGTCGGGATTTCTTGGTCGTTCTGACTCAGGCCGGCCGCGATGAGGGCGAACAGCGGCCTGCGGATCGCGTCGCGCACGTCTTCTGACGCAGCTCTGAGTACTCGGGTCTTCCCACCGGCTCGCTCGATGAGGGCTGTCGCCTGGTCATCATCCAGCAGAGGGCAGGTGTGGCGCTCGTCGTCGAAGAGAGGGAGGCCGGGCCGGGCGGTGGCCAGGACGCGCCAGCCAGGGGCCACGGCGGTGAGTGCGCGGGCCTGAAGGAGTAGACCCTCGCTGCGGGCGGGGCCGGGTTCATCGAGACCGTCCAGGACGATGCGGGCCCCCCGGGCGTGGACGTCTCCGATACGGCGCGCAGCGGTCTCCGCTGCCGCGCTCAGATCGCCCTGGACGTCCTTGGCGCGGAGGTAGACGGGGATGGGCGCCGCTCTGTCCGCCAAGGCCGTGTCGATATCCGCGAGGTGCATGCGTTCGGCCAACAGGGACTTGCCCGCTCCGAAGTCTCCCTCCAAGACGAACGTTCCGTGCGCCGGGAGTGAGGCGAGGTTGCCAGTCGGCGTACCGACCGAAGCATCGTCGGCGAACCCCTTAGCGATCCGCGGTGGCATGCCTGAGGCGATCCAGCGATGGACCATTCGCCCCTGGCTGGCACGGACGAGCGCCTGGAGGTCGGGGGAGGCCATGCTGCGGTGGAAAGAGGCGAGATGCGTCTCGTCGATTCTCTTGCGCGGATTCAGCATGCCAGGTTCTTCGAGCCCGAGGAGTCGAGGCAGCCGGGGACCAAGCTCACCCAGTGCTGCCGTCCGGGCCAGGTCCAGAAGGTCTCTGTGCAGGGCTCTGAGCGCCCCGCGGGTTACGTCGGGGCCGGCTATCTCGCCCAGTGCCTCCATGTTGCCCAGCGCGATGACCTCGCGAGTGGGAAGACACTGGATGCGGACCTTCCTGAGGAAGGCGGATACCGCCCCGCTGTCGGCCTGGAGATGCTTCGCAACGCGTGCGAGGCGCTTCGGTTCTTTGCCCCCTTCGCCGCGTGCCAGGGCCAGGATGTGAGGATCCGTTCTACTGAGAACACCCTCAAGGCCGATGGTCAGGCGGTATCGGTCGACCGTCTCACGTATGTCTTGGTGGCTGCGCCAGAGGCTCTTCAAGGGCTCCGCGCGAAGCACGCCGCCGAGGGTCCAAGGCGTTGCGCCGTCACGGGACTTCACCTGGAGGAAGTCCCACACGGTGCCTTCGCCATCGGCCCGGGCCACCACGATGTCCTCGATGTGCTCGCAGGTCACATGCAGGACTGGTCCCCCGCTCAGCATTTCGAGCAGAGACCTGACGGCTACATGGGTCTGGTACTCGTACCGGCCCAGTGTCTGAGAACCCGTGTCGTCCGGAGCGTCGATTTCGATCGGATCCCTCATGAGCCCCGCATCTCTACCTTTGGCGCGCGTAACGGCGATCGTACGGGCCAGTGCTCGCCCTTGAGTCTTGCTCGCCGCAACCAGCGATCTGCTCCCTGCTGTGGCCCGCGGCGAGTGAGGAGCTGCTGTTCGCTGTGAAAGCCCGGGGGCTCTGATGGGACACTCGGGGGTGGGGGGGGGGGGGGGGGCCGCCCCCCCCCCCCCCCCCCCGACTTGCTCCGACACGAAAGGTTGCGCCATGTGGGATGGCTGTACACCGGTCCTGGGCGCGGAGCCCGATCCGCCCAGGCGCGAGATCACCGCCTGGCAGATCCCGGGCATCGGGGAGATGGACATCGAGTCCGAGGGGTACCGGATGTCGGTGCTGCCCACCCCCTCTCTGTCAGCCTTGGGTGAGACGTCCCGTTTCGACGGGTTAGCCTGAGAGGACACCGACAGGAGAACCACCCCCTCATGACCAGCACCAAGCCCACCGGATCCGACCCGGCTCCCAAACCGAAGCGCCGCTCCTTCAGCCCGGAGTACAAGCTGCGGATCGTGGCCGAGTACGACGCCGCGCCGAAGAACGAGAAGGGCGCAGTCCTGCGTCGCGAGCGCCTGTACCACTCGCACGTCACCGAGTGGCGGGCCGCGCGGGATGCCGGGGCCCTGGAGAAGCTGGTCGACAAGCGCACCAGCCCGGCGAGGCCGAAGAAGTCGGCCGCCGAGACGGAGAACGAGAAGCTGCGCCGCCAGGTGGAACGGCTGGAGAAGGAACTGGCCCGGAACAAGGCCGCGCTGGAAGTCATGGGAAAAGCTTCCGCGCTCTTGGAAATGATCTCCGAGAGCGCGGACTGAAGCCTGCCACTGGCCCTGTCGTGGACGAGGCGTTCACCGGCGTCGAGGCTGAGCTGGGCATTACGGCCGCCTGCCGGCTGACCGGCCGATCCAGGGCCACCCACTACCGCCGGCTCCGGCCCCCGCCACCACGCAAAGAACGTTCCCCTCAGGTGCAGCCGTCGGCCCTGACGGACGAAGAGCGGGCCGCAGTGGTGGAGTTGATGAACGGCGACGAGTACGCCGAGCTTGCGCCCGCGCAGATCTGGGCCCGCGAGCTGGATGCCGGGCGCTATCACTGCCCGGTCTCGACGATGTACCGGATCCTGCGCGAGAAGGGGCAGACCGGCGAGCGCCGACGGCAGGCCACCCATCCCGCCAAGGCGGTCCCCGAGCTGGTCGCCACCGGGCCCTCGCAGGTGTTCACCTGGGACATCACCAAGGCGGCCGGACCGGTCAAGGGCGTCTGGTATCACGCCTACGTCGTCATCGACATCTTCAGCCGGTACATCGTCGGCCACACCGTCGAGCGGGCCGAGTCGGCGGCACGAGCCGAGGAGCTGATCCGCGAGACCATCACCCGCAACGGCATCGTGCCCGAGACCGTGCACGCCGACCGCGGCACCTCGATGACGAGCAAGAAGGTCTCCCAGCTGCTGATCGACCTGGGTGTCACGCGGTCGCACTCGCGGCCGAAGGTCTCCAACGACAATCCTTACAGCGAGGCCCAGTTCAAGACCACGAAGTACATGTCCGACTACCCCGAGCGATTCGATTCGCTGGCCCACGCCCGCGAGTGGTTCGACGCGTTCATCGCGTACTACAACCATGAGCACCGGCACTCGGGCATCGGCTGGCACACCCCGGCATCCGTCCACTTCGGGACCGCCGAGGAGGTCCGCGACCAGCGGGCCGTCACCCTCGACCAGGCATACGCCCGCCACCCCGAACGCTTCGGCCGCCGCCCCCGACCACCCGAGATCCCCCAGACCGCCTGGATCAACGACCCAGCCAAGCGCCATCAACCCGCACCACAAACCTCATAGCCTCACGACCGTCTCACTGGACTTGAAACCTTCCGCTCATCGTCCTCAGCCACTCTGCCAGCAACGCCTGGTCATCCTCGCTGGACTTTCGGAACCCGTACGCAGCCCGGATCTCCGACCGGTGCCGCGTGATCGCCCGCCCCGCCCAGTCGTACGACGCCCGCTCCTCAGCCGATTTTTGGGGATCAGTCATGGTGCACGAGGTGGCCGGGCGGAGTCGCTCGCAGGACCTATTGCTGTGTCCGGTCTCGATTGGCCCGAGGCAGGGCAAGACGATCGGCTGCGCGAGGTGTTGAGTTCAGGCGGCCAGACCCAGGTCCAGGACCCTGGCTGCCTGCCCGACCGTCCCGGGCATGAGGTGTCGGTAGATCTTGAAGGTGATGTCGATGCTTTTGTGTCCCATCCATTCGGCGACGTCGGTGATGGGGATGTTGTGCATGAGGCAGTTTGAGGCGAAGAAGTGGCGGAGGCTGTAGATAACCACGCCTTCAGGGATGGTGAGTTCCTGCCCCTTCTTGAGCCGCTGCCATTGGTTTTGCAGGAGATATGGCGGGAACGGTCGGGTGGCGTCCTTGGGGTGCCGGAGGAGGTAGCCGTCGATAGTGCCGTACCTGTTGGCGTACAACTCGATGGCGTCCTTGACGCTCGCAGGCAGCGGGACGTCGCGGTATTCGCCAGGATTTCGGTGTTTGAGCGGGCCGTACGTCTTGGTGGTCTGGTTGACCTGCTCGGTGACCCGGTAGACATCGTCGTCCACGATGTTGCGGATGTTGACCGCGGCGGCTTCGCCGTTGCGCATCCCGCAGCCACTCATCAGACCGACGAGCAGTTGGAAGGAGTCGTCACCGCCGGATCGTATCGCTGCAAGCTGGCTCGGAGTCGGGATGACGCTACGGCTCGGCTTGTACTGGGGAGGCTTGACGCCACGCAGAGGGCTCTCGTCGAAGATGCCCAGGCGATGCGCATCAAGCAGGATGGAAGCAAGCTTATCGAAGGCGTTCGACTGTGTGGCCACGCCGACGCCGGCGGTCTCCATATTTCGTACGAAGTCCTCGACCACCTTGTGGTCGAAGCTGTTCATGCGCCTGCTTCTGAGGGCTGGCAGAAGGTGGTTTGCCAGCAAGGAGTCGAGCTGCTTGGCTGAAGACTCGGCCAGATGGCGCTGCCCGGTTCGCCACTGGGCGGCGTACTCGCTGAACGACATGCGTCCGTATTTTTCGATGCGCTCGGCTTTCGCCTGGCTGTGAGGTTTCTTTCTCTTGGTGTCGTAGACCTCGGTAAGTCTCCCGATGGCCTTCTCTTGAGTTCCGAATCCAGATTCCTGAATTTGGCGCCCCGATGGGCCTCGGAATCGAATCTTGTAGTCGTGTGGACACTTCGACCACCTGGCCTGTGGGTGATCGCATGACTTGAAGAACGTTCCCATCCCGCGAGCCAGGTTCCTCGTTGTCACCGTGTGAATTTCCTTCGTTCCGAGGGTGTGCTTCCAGCTGCAGTTGGGTTACGCGGCACTGGGCAGCTTCTGCTGCCCGATCCATGTCTGAACCTCGGACACATTGAATTGGATCTTGGCGTTGCGGCCCGTGCCGAACTTGTAGGGCGTCAGACCCGATCTCGAGGCCTCTCGGTAGACCCAGACCAGCGACATGTTGAGATGTTCTGCAAGTTCCTTCGCGGTCATGAACTGCGCCGGCATGGTGCCCCTCCGTTGGCTAGGACGTCGTGAAGTCCATGGTGTGGAGAATCCCCGGTTTGGCTGACCGGGGATCATCGGCTATGTACGAAGGGTCGGCCGTCGGACTGCCGCGGCCAGGGCGGGCTGGACAGTGCGCCCAGCGGTTGGCGGGAGGCGTTCTTCCCCTGGCTCGTTCTGCAGGCTGCTTCGAGAGAGCTCGACGGTGGATGTGCGCGTCACGCGGCCAGACCGGAGTCGAGGAGTTTGGCGGCTGTGCCGATCGAGCCGGGCATGAGGTGTCGGTAGATCTTGAAGGTGATGTCGATGTTGTTGTGTCCCATCCACTCGGCGACGTCGGTGATGGGGATGTTGTGCCTGAGGCAGTTCGAGGCGAAGAAGTGACGGAGGCTGTAGATGACCATGCCTTCGGGTATGTCGAGTTCGCCTCGTCTCTTGAGCCGCTGCCACTGGTTCTGGAGGAGGTACGGCTGGAAGGGGCGGCCGGAGTCCTGTGGATGGCGCAGTAGGTAGCCGTCGGTGGTGCCGTGTTTTTCGGCGTACCACTCGATGGCGTTCTTGGTCCGCTGGGGAAGAGGGACGTCG
Source organism: Streptomyces antarcticus (assembly GCF_026627255.1). Taxonomy (GTDB): domain Bacteria; phylum Actinomycetota; class Actinomycetes; order Streptomycetales; family Streptomycetaceae; genus Streptomyces; species Streptomyces antarcticus. The sequence continues at coordinate 76,106 of NZ_JAPNLM010000005.1, forward strand.
CGGTACTCGCCGAGCTTGCGGTGCTTGAGGCGGTCGTACTTCTTGGTTGTTTGGTTGACCTGCTCGGTGACGCGGTAGACGTCGTCGGCCACGATGTTGTTGACGTTGACCGCAGCAGCCTCGCCGTTGCGTAGGCCGCAGCCGCTCATGAGTTCCACTACGAGTCGGAACACGTCGTCCCCGGCGCCGCGCAAGGCCTGGAGCTGCGCAGGGGAGGGGATGACGGCACGCTTGGGGTCGTACTGAGGCGGCTTGACGCCCAGGAGGGGGTTGTCGTCGAAGAGGCCCAGGCGATGCGCGTCGAGGAGTATCGACTTCAGCTTGTCGTACGCATTGGACTGTGCGGCCAGGCCAACGCCGTTGCGCTCCATGGTCCGGATGAAGCCGTCCACCACCTTGTGGTCGAACGTGCTCATCCGACGGGTCGCGAGGGCGGGGAAGATGTGATGCTGGAGGAGCGAGTCGAGGTGGCTGAGCGACGCCGCGGCAAGGTGACGCTGGCCGGCCTTCCACTCGGTGGTGTACTCGCGGAACCGCATCTGACCGTACTTCTCGATGCGCTCGCTCTTCGCCTGGTTCGCCGGGGCGGCCTTCTTCGCGTTGTAGACACTGGTCAGTCGTGCGATGGCCTTGTCTTGGTCCAGGAAGCCCGACTCTTCGACCTGATTCCCGCCGGGGCCTCTGTAGCGGACCTTGTAGAAGTGCGGGCACTTCGCCCAGCGGGATGCGGGGTGCTCACAGTCCTTGTAAAAGGTGCCCATTCCGCGGGCGAGCGTCTTGGCTGCCATAAGCCTGGGACTCCTCGGATACCGATGCTGACGGTTTGCTGACCTTCAGCTATCCGAGGCCCAATTGACCTGCGAAAACGTTGTTGTGCCGCGCTTTGTTCTGGAACTGGATCGGACGGTCCCAAGAGGACATCGCAGGCTTCCGCGAAGACTGGATGAACGGGACCCGCTACGGCGAGGTGAAGGGCTACGACGGCCATCCGATTCCGGCTCCGGAACTGCCCCCAACTCGGTTGAAGCCAAGGGGAAGAGTGCGCTGACTGCGTACATGCCGTCCAAGGCGGCCGGGACGCGATGGTTGCCGGTCCGTTCCGCTTCTAGAGGTTCCTTTAGAGCCGACGCCGACGCCGACGCCGAAGAAGCCTCTTGATCTTGAGGTCGAGTCCCATGTGCGGCAGGGTGCGGTCAGGTTTGGTTGAACGAATGCTGACCTTTTGCTGACTCTACTGACGAGTAGTTGGATATGCGGAGGGGAGAGCTTACGTGGCCCCTCAGCGAGGGCGAAAGGGCTTCGTTGTGGGCCCGTCGGCTGCCATGGGCTGCTGGGGGCGAGCCTCTTGCGAGGCTGCAGTCCGAAGACGCACCTCAGGAAGTGCGAGGCGGTGTCCGTGCCCCAGCTCCACATCGGACCGATGAGCTCGGGGTGTCCTTCGATGACGTGCGGCGTGCCGACGCGTTGGCGGGGTGGAGGTAGAGGGGCACGTCGAGCGCCTCGGTGCGCTCCCACACCACGCGCAGTTGCGGGTCGTCGAGGTAGCGGCCCTGGGTGTGCGCGTTCACCAGGGCTTCCCGCATGCCCAGCTCGGTCACCGAGCGTTCCAGGAGTCGCTCGTCGGCCTCTCGGCGGAACTCCTCCGCTCGCCCCGGGCGATGTCCGAGGAACTGGGGCACGCGTCGCACCTGCACGGGGCGTAGCGCGTCCCCGTTCTCCGCTGCTCGGCTCCTTCCTTCCCGGGGCCCGTCCCGTCAGTACGGAGAGCGGTGACGGGCCCGTCACCCGTGGGCGTAGGCCGCGGGGTCGTCCAGGACCGCCCGTGCGACGGAGTAGGCGGCGCCGAGCAGGGGTCCGTCCGAGCCCAGCCGGGAGACGACCAGGGCGGGTCCGGCTGGTTCCGCGGTGCGGCGCGTCAACTCCCTTTCCAGCGAGGGCAACAACCAGGGCGCCAGCCGCGACAGCGACCCGCCGAGGACCACGGCCTGCGGGTCGAGCAGGTTCACGGCGCCCGCGAGTGCGATGCCGAGGGCGCCGCCCGCCCCGCGCAAGGCCCGCCGGACCGCCGGATCACCGCGTTCCGCGTGTTCCGCGCTCGTTCGACGCCGCGTTCTCGGGGCGCGAACCGTAGTCACCACCCCGCACCGTACCCGCGACGTGCACGTGCCCACGCACTCCCTCACCTGGTGGGGCGTCTGACGCGCGGGCCGCGGCCTTCACGCGTCGGTCTGTCTGCCTTCCGGCGGGACGGCCCGCTGCCCGTCCGCGGCGAGCCGGGAGGCCCGCCCGGGGGCCAGAGCAGACAAGCCGTGACAGCCGCCTTTGTCATCACGAACGCGGAGCCGCTGCGTCACCGCGTTTGTTGGCAGCCCCACCACGTCGCGCACCGGTGAGCGAGCCGGTTCGGCAATGTCCACCAGCCGTGTTTTGCTTCACCACCACGTGCCGGCGGCCAGCGGGCCGACCGGTTGCCTGGCGGGGAGCCCGATGGGAGACATGCAGGCACCACCATCGTTCTCCCAGGCGTCTTCCCGGATCCGAAGCTCGGGGCTTCGGGCGATGACGGCTTCAGCCGCGATCAGCGCGTGGGCAGTCAGAACGCTGCCGGGTACGGCGGCGGCCGCCATCATGCGGGCCGCGGCTGCGGGTGCGGTCTCGGGCGGGATGACCAGCAGGTCCCAGCGGCCGACGGTGTAGGAGAGCAGGATCAGCTTGTCGGGGTCCTGCTCGGTGAACCAGCCCACGTGCACGGTGTGCCCGGCGACGGGCACCTTCGGAGGGATGACGGGCCAGCGGGCGGGGTTCACGCAGACGCGCGTGATACTCCCCCAGGGCTCGGCGAGTGCGGCCGTCAGCGCGGGCAGCTCGGCCTTGAGATCGCGGGAGCGGGGCCACCAGGCCCCGTCCAGTTGCCCGGCGAGGGCGGTCGCCGGCGTGAGTGCCAGGCGCGCGGGTCGAAGGCCGGGGGTGGCGGGAACGACGCTAGGGGCGGTGCGTTCGACGGTGACGGTCACGGTGAAGACCTGTCTCCGGGCCACCCGCAGTTCGGCGGCCCGGTGTATTGATCGCCGGAAACGACACCTGAGTTGTGTCCGATGCGCGAGATACTCCCGGTGCTTCCAGCGTACTCCGGTATGGAGATCGAAGGCCGGTCTGACCGGGTATTCCTGGTGGCGAGGAGTCACCGGTCCGCTGTCCGGTTTTTCGTGCAGTGGCGCGGCATGAGGGGCCGCGTACCGATTCCGCCGTCGGCCTCTCCCCGTCGGTCTTGGCAGTGCCCTACCGGATGGGGCGCTTGCGGGATCGGCGGATCCAGCGGGCGCTGAAGAAGGCCACATCGATGATGAGCAGGATGATGCCGATGATCAGCAGGTAGCTCAGACTCTCGGCCGCGATTCCAATGAGGCCCAGGACGATGGCGATCAGAATCACGAAGAGGAATACCGCCATGGGGTGGACGCCTCCTTCGTTGTGACGGCGCCGGCGGTCACCGGCGCGCGAGTTGCCGTTCGCCGTTGGCGCCGGGCTGGTAGGGCTTGCCGTAGTACTCGAAGATCGCTTGTTCGTCCACGGCCGGCAGGATGGAATCCGTTCCTATGGACGGAGCCTTGCGCACGGTCGCCTTGACGTAGGCAACCTTCAGGTAATTCGGCCCGAGGATGGCTTTGTCGAGGGGGACGAAGACCAGGCGTTGCCGGGTGGGGAGGCCGGTACGGACGGTGGCCATCGCCGGCTCGTCCGTACTGGTGTCGACGTAGACGGCTTCGAGGACGCCGATCTTGTGTCCGTCCGGGTCCGTGACGTCGTGGTTGCGCCACTCTCGGATGTCGGCTGCCTGGATCATGCGCCTGACCCTTCGGAGAGAGATTCGTGACTACGGCCGTCTGCGGAGATGACGTGCTGTGGGCGCAGTCCAGGGACCTTCGCGGGCGAGGGTGGCAGGCCCTCGGTGAAGGAGGGCACACCTCCAGCGTCACATTTCCGGAGCCGCCCCGGACGGGCCGGTCGGGGCCTCTGAGGGGGCCGTCCGGCCCCTGTGGGCGAGCCCGGCTCCGGGGACAGCATGAGGTGGACCTTTGCCGGAGCGCAGCGGGAAGAGAGGCGGCGTCATGAAAGCTCTCGTCTTCGGGGGGCCGGGGCGGACCGTGTGGCAGGACGTGCCGGATCCTGCCCTCAAGGATCCCGCAGATGTGATCGTGCGCGTCGACGCAGTGACCATCTGCGGTACGGACCTGCACATCGTGAAGGGTGACCTGCCGGAAGTGGTTCCCGGCCGCGTGCTCGGTCACGAGGCCGTGGGAACGGTGGTGGAGAGCGGCGGTGACGTCCGCTCGGTGCACCCCGGTGACCGGGTCCTCGTTTCCTGCATCTCCTCGTGCGGGCGGTGCCGCTTCTGCCGTGAGAGCCGCTACGGCCAGTGCCGCGGCGGCGGTGGCTGGGTACTCGGCCACACCATCGACGGCACTCAGGCCGAGTACGTCCGGGTGCCGTTCGCCGACCTCTCCGTGTACCCGTTGCCCAGCACGGTCGACAGCGCCGCCGCCGTCCTGCTGGCGGACATCCTCCCCACCTCCTACGAGGTGGGAGTGCTGAACGGCAACGTGCGGCCCGGGGACACCGTCGTCGTGGTCGGCGCCGGCCCCATCGGGCTCGCGGCCATCGCCACGGCCCGGCTCTACTCGCCGGCCCGCGTCATCGCCGTCGACCTCGAGCCCTCCCGGCTGGCGAAAGCCCGGGAACTGGGCGCGGACGCGATCGTGAACGCCGCCGAGGAACCGGAACAGCTCGTGGCCGACCTGACCGACGGCCTCGGCGCCGACGTCGTCATGGAGGCCGTCGGGGTGCCCGAGTCCTTCGAGATGTGCACCCGTATGGTCCGCCCCGGCGGCCGGGTCGCGAACATCGGCGTCCACGGCAAACCGGCGACCCTGCACCTCGAAGACCTGTGGATCAAGGACATCACCATCACCACCGGGCTGGTGGACACCTACTCCACGCCCATGCTGCTGCGCATGCTGGCGGCGGGGCGGCTGCCGACTTCGTCGCTGATCACCCATCGCTACGAGCTGCGGCAGATGGAAGAGGCCTACGAGGTGTTCTCCCACGCGGGCGAGACGGGAGCGCTCAAGGTAGTACTGGGCGGGTCGCGGCACGACGAACTCGCCGTATCGAACCCGTCGCGAACCCAGAGGACATGAGAACCCAGAGGACATGAGAACCCAGAGCACATGAGAACCCAGGGGACATGAGAGGCACGCCCAGCGCCGCCCTGATCCGGCCCGCTGCGCGGAGAGCCGTACGGTCCACATGTCCTGAGGCCTTTGCGCAAACCCGCTTGGTCACCGGCGGCGGTCACCGGGGGACGCTGTTGGTACTCCGATCCGGCGGGGCGCGGCGGGAATCGTCGAACCGGGCGGTGAGCCGGTCCGTCACCGCGACGACTCCGTCCACCTGCCGGGCCAGCCGCAGAACGACAGGAATCTGGCTGCTCCTTGCCAGTAGGCCGTCCAGGGTGACGAACCCGTCCACGACGTGCACGTCCACCGCGTCGGCGCCCAGCCCCATGGTCTCGCCGAGCACGTCCTCGATCAGGCAGCGGCGTATCTCGTGGTCCGGGCGCAGGAATACCCGGAGGAGGTCTCTTCTGGTCACGATGCCGACCAGGCGGTCCTCCTCGTCGACGACGGGGAGTCTCTCCACACCGCGCCGGGTCATGAGGCGGGCGGCCTCCGTGACGGTCTGCTCGGCATGGATGGTGACGGCCGGCGCTGACAGGACTTCCTGGGCGGTGACGTCGGCGCGGGCGAGGAGATCGGTTTGCGAGACGACCCCGATGACGCGGTCGTCCCCGTCCACGACCGGCAGTCCGCTGATGTCGTGTTCGGCGAGCAGCGCGGCCATGTCCGCGGACGGAGTCCGACCGACGACCGATATGACCTCGTCGGTCATCAGGAAGCCGACTTTGGCGTGCCTCATGTGTGGCCTCCTATCGGCTGCGTCCGGCGGGCGCACCGTGCGGAGCGCCTTTACCAGCCACCATCCGCCCTGGCCCGCCCGCCGCGCGAGGGCCGAACGGTCCTGCGCCTGGACTGACCGGTCCCCGGCGCTGCGCGGTCGCCGAAACGGTGCGAGGCGTACAGGGGGCCTTCGGCCCCTTCGCTGACCCCTGTGGCCCACTCCTCGGGCCGGCCCGGGTGGCAGCCCGGAGGCACACCCTCGACGTTGTCCGGCAGAGGAGGAAGCCATGGAAGGCGCCACTCAAAAGCGTTCGGACTTCGGTTCGGTCGTTGTCGGTGTCGACGGGTCCGAGACCGCGCGGACAGCGGCATTGTGGGCCGCCGCCGAGGCAGCCCGACGCAACAGCCCTCTGCACATCCTCTACGCGGCCGATACCGCCGACCGGATCTTCTACCTGTCGGCGGAGATCATCGAACGGGTCCACGTGGCCGGCCGTGACCTTTTGGAGGCCACGGCCGCCGCGGTGTCGGAGCGATTCCCGAGGCTTCACGTCACCACGGAGTACAGCCGCCGGGACCCGGTCTCCGGCCTGCACCGGGTGGCGGCGCGGCATGGCACCACTGTGGTCGGTCACCGGGGGCTGGGCGGCTTCGAGTCGCTGATGCTGGGTTCGGTCGGTCTGAGGGTCGCGGCAGGCGCCGCGACCCCCGTCATCGTGGTGCGCGGCGGTGAGGAGCGCGCCGAGAACGGGGTGGTGCTGGCCGCGGTGCGCGACGAGTACGACCTCGTATGCGCTCAACACGCCGCCCGTGAAGCGGAACTGCGCAAGGCGACGCTGCGCCTGCTGACCGTGTGGAACATCCTTCAGTACGCCGGAAGCGTCGTCACCATGCTCGACGACGTCGACGACGTCGACGACGTCGACGAGTTCGCCGGCCGCCATGTCCGCAGCCTGGAGTCCGTCGCCGGACGCGTACGCGAGGAGTTCCCCGCGTTGCCGGTGAACGCGGATGCCGAGAAGAGCGTGTCGGTGGCTTCCGTCCTGGTTGAAGCGTCCAGCCACGCCGACCTGCTCGTCATGGGAGGACGCCGATCGCCCGGCTACTTCGGGCCCACGCTGGGGCGCGTCACGCACAGTCTCCTGCACCACGCGCACTGCCCCGTCGAGCTCATTCCACGGCACGATGAGGAGCAGGGGAGCGACGCGTCATGACGGCTGCCGGGGAGAGACGGGACATCGGGGAGGGACGTGAGATCGCGGTGGGGATCGACCCTGCCGGAGGATGGCTCCTGCCCCTCGCCTGGGGAGCCGACGAGGCACACCGCCGCAAGGTCCGGCTCCGCCTGGTCCTGGCCGTACCCTCGCCGGACGACACCGGGCACGCCGACGGCGGAGCGCGGTACGACGCCGTACGACAGGCCGGCTTGGACGCCCTGGAAGAAGCCGCCGTATGGGCGCGTGAGCGCCACCCCGAGACCGATCTGGCGACCGTCCTGCGCGACGGCTACCCGGCACCCGTGCTCTGCGGCACGTCCAGACACGCCCGCATGGTCGTCTTGGGTTCGAGCCACCTGAAGCGGCCGGAGGAGATCTTCAGTGCCTGCTCCGTCGTGCTGCCCGTCACCGCGCAGGCTCACTGCCCGGTCGTCGTGGTGGGCGACGGCGAGCACAGCAGCCGGGAGCCGTCCTACCTCGTCGTCGGAGTCGACGGCAGCGAGTCCTCGAAGACGGCCATGGCCATGGCCTTTCAGGAGGCCGGCCTCCGTGGCTGTGAGCTGCACGCCGTCTCGGTGTGGCAGCCGCCCGTCTACTCGTTCCAGAACGAGACGGCGGCCGTGAGGGCCCAGCACCGCATGCTGACCGACACGGCCGACGGCTGGGTACAGGAGTATCAGGACGTCAAGCTCACCTGCGAGGTCCCGACCGGACATCCGGTGGAGTGTCTGGCCGAGGCGGCGGAGTACGCCCTGGCCCTGATCGTGGGCCGGCGGGGCAGGGGCGGCTACACGGGCATCCGGCTCGGATCGGTCGTCCACGGTCTCCTGCACCGAACGAACTGCCCGGTGATCACCATTCCTGGCGGGTAAACGGGGGCTGCTCAGTCGCCGTTGGGTTGCATCCAGTCGGGATCGGCCCGGTCGCCTCATGCCCGCACACGGTCCTGAAAGTGACTGGCAGCTTGGTGCAAGGACTACGCTGAAGTGGGCGGATCCGCAGAGCCCCTTGATGGCGCCGGAGGTGTCCATGGTCGGGGACGATCGCGAGGCGGCGCGGAGCCGCATCCCGCAGCGGAGACTGGACGCGCTCCAGGCACAGGTCACCAACGCACGGGGTAGCCGGGACCGGCTGAACGGGCTGCTCGAGGCTGTCATGTCGGTGGGGCAGGAGCTGGACCTGGACCAGGTGCTGCGCGGCATCGTGGAGGCCGCGGTGGTCCTCGTGGACGCGGAGTACGGTGCGCTGGGCGTGGTGGGGGACGACGAGCGACTCGCCGCGTTCATCCCGGTGGGCATCAGCGACCAGCTCCGGGCGCGGATCGGAGCCCTTCCGGCCGGCCACGGACTGCTGGGCGAGCTGATCAGGCACCCGCGGCCACTGCGTCTGGGAGACCTCTCGGAGCATGCGGCCTCCGTCGGCTTCCCGGAGCACCACCCGCCGATGCGCTCCTTCCTCGGTGTACCGATCCGGGCCCGGGACGAGGTGTTCGGCAACCTCTACCTGACGGAGAAACGCGGCGGTACGGACTTCGACGCGGAGGACGAAGGGGTCCTGTTGACCCTCGCGGTTGCCGCCGGCGTCGCCATCGACAACGCCCGCCTCTACGAGGAGGTCCGGCTACGGGAGCGCTGGCTGGCCGCGAACTCCGACTTCACCAACGCGCTGTTGTCGGGCTCCTCCGAGATAAAGGTGCTGGAGGGCATGCTGGAGCGGGCCCGGGACATCATCTCGGCCGAGATGTGCGTCTTCTACCAGGTGGAGCCCAGCGGCGAGCTGCACGGCTCGCTGGCCCTGGGGGAGGGCGCCGAGGCGCACCGGGGGGTCGTCCTGCCGGGCAGCGAGGGGATCCTCGCCGGTCTGGTCTCGGCGCGGGACGGCCTGATCACCTTCGCGGATGTGGCCACCGACGTCCGGGTCGCGGCGCAGCCGGAGGTCTGGACGGGCTTCGGCCCGGCTGTGGCGGTCACGGTGGGCACCCGGGAGATGCTGCGGGGGGTGCTGATGCTGGCACGGCGGACCGGGCGCCCGTCGTTCGCCGCGGCCGAGGTCGCACCGCTGCCCGGTTTTGCCGGGCAGGCCGCCCTGGCGCTGGAACTGGCCGACCGGCGCCGGGACACCGACCAGGTCAGCTTGCTCGCGGACCGCGACCGGATCGCCCGCGACCTGCACGATCTCGCGATCCAGCGTCTCTTCGCGACGGGGATGACCCTGCAGAGCGCCCAGCGGTTCGTGGAGCACCCCGAGGCGTCCGAGCGGCTGAGCCGGTCGATCGACGACCTGGACGAGACGATCAAGATCATCCGTTCGACGATCTTCGGGCTCCGCGACCACGAGGCGGCACCGGGCCACCCCGCCCGACTCCGGGTCCGCGCGGTGCGGGCCGTGGGTGAGGCGGCGGCGGTGCTCGGCTTCGCTCCCGCCCTGCGGATGGAGGGGCTGATCGACACCGATGTGCCGCCCCCGGTGGCCGAGGACGTGGTCGCCGTCCTGGTCGAGGCCCTCGCCAACATCGCCCGGCATGCACGGGCGACTCGGGCGGAAGTCGCCATCGTCGTGGCGGACGGCACGCTCACCGTGACGGTGAGTGATGACGGTGTGGGTGTCGCGGACGGTGGCAGCCGGAGTGGTCTGCGCAATCTGACGGAGCGCGCCGAGGTCCGAGGGGGCGCGCTGTCGGTCGCGCCGTGCCCGGACGGCGGCGGAACCCGTCTGGAGTGGCGGGTCCCGCTCGGGCCTCCCGGGTGAGTGACGGTGACGGCGTCAGCGGCCCGGTTCGTCGCGCTCGCGCACCTCGGCGGCGATGACCGCCGCCTGGACGCGCCGCTCGACTCCCAGCTTGGCGAGAAGCCGCGAGATGTGGTTCTTGACCGTCTTTTCCGAGAGGAAGAGCCGTTTGCCGATCTGCCGGTTGGTGAGGCCCTCGCCGACGAGCTCCAGGACGGCGCGCTCCCGCTCGGAGAGGACCGTCAGCCGCTGGTCTTCGGGCGGCTTTCCGGCGCTGGGGTCCCGGAGCGAGCGCATGAGGCGCGCGGTCGTCGCCGGGTCGAGCATCGACTGACCCGTCGCCACCGTCCGGATGGCGGCGACCAGGTCCGAGCCTCTGATCTGCTTCAGGACGTACCCGGCGGCGCCGGCCATGATGGCGTCGAGCAGGGCGTCCTCGTCGTCGAAGGACGTGAGCATCAGGCAGGCGAGACCCGGCATGCGTGAGCGCAGCTCACGGCAGACGGTGATGCCGTCGCTGTCGGGCAGCCGTACGTCGAGCACCGCGACGTCCGGCTTCAAGGCCGGCCCCCGGGCCAGGGCCTGCGCGGCCGTGGCAGCCTCGCCGACCACTTCGATGTCGGGCTCGGCGTCCAGGAGATCGTGGAGCCCCCGGCGGACGACCTCGTGGTCGTCGAGGAGGAACACCCGGGTGGGCGCCGGGGTGGCAGCCGGTGAATCGAACATCCACGCCACACCCTCGGATCGGGACACGTCTGGGGTCAATTGTCTCAGATGCTGCTTCCGCTGCCGTGGGGCGCGTACAGGTCGAGGATCCGGATCTGGGCGGAGACGAGCCGGTGGGCCAGCACCTGACCCACCCACTGCCACATCTCGGAGGCGAGCGCGGGGTCGGCGTCCATCAGCGTGCGCACGGCGGCGGCGTCGAACTCGTCGGTGCGTACCGGCGTCATGGCCTCGGCGCCGAAGTGCCAGGTGTACGGGCGGAACAGCCAGGACCAGCCGACGAGCTCGCCGGGGCCGACCGTCTCGACCACCGCGGCCTGCCTGCCGGGGACGTGCACGTCCATGCCGACGCTGCCCGACCGGATGACCCAGAAATGTCCGGTGTGCCCGCCCTGGTTGAACAGCCGTGCGCCGGCGGGGAAGTTCACCTCGTGGGCCAGTGCCAGCAGGCTGCCACGGTGCTCCGGGGACAGGGCGCGGGTGAAGCGGTCGGGGGAGGAGCGGTCGGGGGAGGAGGTGAGCCGGTGGAGGGAAGAGGCGCTCATGACGGTTCTCCGTTCGGTCCACCCCCACCTTCCGCCGTGGCGGTCGGCCGGGGAAGGGCCGTTCGGTCCCCGTTCCGGCCCGGACGGCCCACCTGTCCCGCCGCCCCACCTGTCCCGCCGCCCCATCCGTCCCGCCTTGGCCGGTGCTCAGTAGGGCCAGGACCAGTCGGCGACCTCCGGCAGGTCGGTTCCGTGGATGCGGATCCAGTCGTGGTGGCGGATCCGCTGGTCGGACATGCTCTGGCGCAGGGTCGCCGCCCGGCCGGCGAGGCCGGGGACGCGGTCGATGACGTCCATGACGAGCCGGTAGCGGTCGAGGTCGTTGCGCACGACCATGTCGAAGGGGGTGGTCGTGGTCCCGGATTCCTTGTAGCCGCGGACGTGCAGGTTCGGATGGCCGGTGCGTCGGTACGCGAGGCGGTGGATCAGCCACGGATAGCCGTGGTAGGCGAAGACGACCGGCCTGTCGGTGGTGAAGAGGGCGTCGTACTCCGTGTCGGTCATCCCGTGGGGATGCTCCTCCCGCGGCATCAGGCGGGCGATGTCGACGACGTTGACCACGCGCACGGCCAGCTCCGGGAGGTGCCGGCGCAGCAGGGCCGTGGCGGCGAGCACCTCCAGGGTCGGCACGTCTCCGGCGCAGGCCAGCACGACGTCGATCTCGCGGGCCCCGTCGTCCGTGCCGGCCCACTCCCAGATTCCCGCGCCCCGTGCCACGTGCGTGCGCGCTTCGTCCATGGACAGCCAGTCGTGGCAGGGCTGTTTGCCGGCGACGATCACGTTGACCTGGTCGCGGCTGCGCAGGGCGTGGTCGGCCACGGCGAGGAGGGTGTTGGCGTCCGGCGGCAGGTAGACGCGTACGACACCCGGGCTCTTGCTGAGGACGTGGTCGACGAAGCCGGGGGCCTGGTGGGAGAAGCCGTTGCTGTCCTGGCGCCAGACGTGCGAGGTGAGCAGGTAGTTCAGGGAGGCGATGGGCGCGCGCCAGCTCAGCTCGCGGGCGCTCCCCAGCCATTTGATGTGCTGGCCGACCATGGAGTCGACGATGTGGGCGAACGCCTCGTACGTGGAGAACAGGCCGTGGCGGCCGGTCAGGAGGTATCCCTCCAGCCAGCCCTGGCACACGTGCTCGGAGAGGATCTCCATGACCCTGCCGTCCCGGGACAGGTTCCGGTCGGTGGGTTCCGTCATGTCCTGCCAGGCCTTGCCCGTCACGTCGTACAGGTCGTCGAGGTGGTTGCTCGCGGTCTCGTCCGGTCCGACGACGCGGAAGTCCCGCCGTCCTGCCGTGTCCCGCATGATCTGCGCGAGGTAGCGGCCCAGGACGCGGGTCGGCTCGTGCAGGGTGCTTCCGGGCTTCTCCACGGGGACGGCGTGCCCGTCGAGACCGGGCAGCGGGAGCGAGCGCAGCAGCCGGCCGCCGTTGGCGTACGGGCTCGCGCCCAGGCGGCGTGCTCCCTCCGGTACGCAGGCCAGCACGGAGGCCGCGGGACGGCCACCGGCCTCGAAGAGCTCCTCCGGCCGGTAGGAACGCATCCAGCGCTCCAGCTGCTTCAGGTGTCCGGGGTCCTCACGGACCCCGGCGAGCGGCACCTGGTGTGCCCGCCAGGTGCCTTCGACCGGCTGACCGTCGACGGTCGCGGGCCCCGTCCAGCCCTTGGGGGTCCGCAGCACGATCATCGGCCAGCGTGCGCGCTCACCGCCCGGATCCGTACCCGCGGCCCGCGCTTCCCGCTGGATGGCGTGGATGCGGTCCAGGGCCTGATCCATGGCCCTGGCCATGGCCGGGTGGACGAGGGCGGGGTCGCTGCCGGAGACGTAGAGGGGGTCGTGCCCGTAGCCGCGCAGCAGCGCGTCGAGCTCCGCCTCGGGGATACGTGACAGCACGGTCGGGTTGGCGATCTTGTAGCCGTTGAGGTGCAGGACCGGCAGGACGGCGCCGTCGTGGACCGGGTCCAGGAACTTGTCGGAGTGCCAGGAGGCGGCCAGCGGCCCTGTCTCCGCCTCGCCGTCGCCGATGACGCAGGCCACCAGCAGGCCGGGGTGGTCGAAGGCGGCCCCGTAGGCGTGGGCCAGCGAATAGCCGAGCTCGCCGCCCTCGTGGATGGACCCGGGGGTCTCCGGCGCGACGTGACTCGGCACGCCGCCGGGGAAGGAGAACTGGCGGAACAGCTTGCGCATCCCGTCGGCGTCGCGGCCGATGTCCGGGTAGGTCTCGCTGTACGTGCCCTCCAGCCAGGAGTTGGCGAGCACGGCCGCTCCGCCGTGGCCGGGCCCCCACACGCACAGGGCCTCCAGCGAACGCTCTTTGATCACCCGGTTGAGGTGGGTGTGGACGAAGTTCAGGCCGGGTGCGGTGCCCCAGTGGCCGAGCAGCCTGGGCTTGATGTGCTCCGGCCGCAGTGGCTCCGTGAGCAGCGGGTTGTCCAGGAGGTAGATCTGGCCGGCGGCCAGGTAGTTCGCGGCGCGCCAGTGCGCGTCCAGCTCCGCGATTCGGTACGTGGTCATGGGTGCTCCTTCGGACCGCGGGCCGGGGCATGCGTCGGCTGAGCCGATGCTTGACACGCTGCTCTCGTGGGCCCGGGGCGGGAAGGGCAGGACCGGCCCCGGTATGAGGGCCGGTCGGCCCCTTCTGCGCGATCACCGTGGGGCGGAGTGTGGGCAGTCGGTCGTCCGCCGGTCACGTGCCACGGGGTCGGCTGCGGCCGCCACATCTGAGGGCGGGCTTCGGCGGTATGCCTGGAAGGGTGGCCAATTTGAGATGGTACGGGCTATTGGGGCGTTTCAGGGGTGCTGATCCCCAGGAGGCGCGCCAGGTGAACGGAACCGAGACCGGGGCGCGGCATCATCCGATTGTTGTCGCACACCGTACGAGCCTGGCAGCCGATGTCCAGCTGCGTGTCGCTGACGCGATCACGAAGTTCGCCGGCTCCATGCCGTTCGTCTATCTCCACGCGGTCGCCTTCACCCTCTGGATGCTGTTCGTGGAGGCCAACCCCTGGCCGATGCTGACGCTCGCCGTCTCCCTGGAGGCGATCTTCCTGTCGACGTTCGTGATGATCGGCCAGAACCGTCAGGCGGTGTTCCAGCAGGCGAAGGCCGACCATGACTTCGTCCAGCAGGAGCTGGAACTCAAGACCAATACGGAACTGACCCGTGCCATACACGCGATGACCACGGAACTCCATCGCCGTCTGGTCCCCGAATTGGACCAGGGGAGCGGACCTCTCGAACAGTGAAGGTGCCCGAGGTCCGCGCTCCGCGGAAGCGGGCCGGGCGGGCCCCGGGAGGGGGCCGACCGGCCCTGGCCACGCGCTGGCAGCGGGTACAGCCTGAGGTAGACGCCCACGGGACCCTCCTGTACCGGCTTCGACATGGCAAGGGTGTGACGATCATGGGAAAGACCGCAGCAGATCCGTCTCCGATCGAGGTTCCCGCTGCCCGCGGCGACCTCGGACGGCGCGTGACCGCCCGCCGCGAAGAGCTGGGGATCACGCGCGAAGAACTCGCGGAACGCTGCGGGGCGGCCGCGTCGTACATCGCCTACGTGGAGGAACGGGCGGCGGCGCCCAGCATGGCCATGCTCGTGGGTCTCGCGGACGGCCTGGGCACCACCGTTTCCGAGCTGACCGGGAGAACGGCCGACAGTCCCCCCGGCATGGGGACCGCGATGCGTGATTCCGAGCTGACCGTGCTGAGTGAGGCCGAGTGCCACCGCCTGCTCTCCACCCACGGCATCGGCCGGGTCGGGTTCTCCGGCCTGGAAGGACTTGCCGTCTTCCCCGTCAACTACGTCGTTGTGGGAGACGAGATCGCGTTCCGCACGGCAGCCAACTCGCGGCTCGCCGAGGCAGCCGGGACCGAGGTCGCCTTCGAAGTGGACCACATCGACGACGCGATGCGAGAAGGCTGGAGCGTCATGGCCGTCGGCGAGTTGTCCGGGGTCACGGACGGGGCGCGCGTCAGCCACCTGTTCTCGGTCGCCCGCTCGCTCCCCTGGGCCGGAGGCCCCCGCACGCACTGGATGTCCATCACCCCCACCCGGATCAGCGGCCGCCGTGCGCGATCCGCGTGAGCGCGCTACGTGCCGTCGTGTTCGACACCGACGGGGTACTGCTCGACTCGGCACGGCTGCACGCCGCGGCCTGGAAGACCGCCTTCGACAGCTGTCTGGACGCCTGGGCCTCATCCGGGAAGGGACGGCAGCCGCCCTTCGACGCGGATCGTGAGTACCGCCAGTGGGTCGACGGCAAGCCTCGGCTGGACGGAGCGGCCTCCTTCCTGAACGCGCGCGGCATCGACCTGCCGACCGGCAGCCCCGACAGCGCCCCGGGCGCGGACACGGTCTGGGCGGTCGCGGCGCGCAAGGAGTCGGAGTTCGTACGCACCCTGGAAGCCGGGACCGTCGAGGCCTTCGCCGACGTCGCTCCGGCGCTCGCCCGGCTGCGGGCACACGGCGTGGGCCGCGCCGCCGTATCGGCCTCGCGGCACGCCCGGCCACTTCTCGGATCAGCTTCCCTCCTGGGCTTCTTCGACGTGGTCGTGGACGGCACGGACGCTGCCCGACTGGGACTGGCCGGCAAACCGGACCCCTCCCTGTTCCTCGAAGCGGCAGCACGGCTCGGGGTGGAACCCGCCCGCTGCGTGGTGGTGGAAGACGCCCTCGCGGGTGTCGAAGCAGGCCGGCGCGGCCACTTCGGCCTCGTCGTCGGCCTCGACCGGACGACGAGCCCCACCACCGCGCGGGCACTGCGGGACCGCGGGGCGGGCCTGGTCGCCGCCGAACTCCTCGCCGTCGCCGACACCGTCAGCGGGGCAGGACCGTGACCGCCTCGTGGACGTGGGAGTACGGCCGTTACGAGCCCAAGACGGAGCGCCTCGTCGAGGCCCTGTGCACGCTGGGCAACGGCAGGTTCGCCACGCGCGGTGCGGCCCCCGAGGCCCCGGCGGGCCCCGTTCACTATCCCGCCACCTATGCCGCCGGCTGCTACAACCGGCTCACCTCGCACGTGGCCGGACAGCGGGTCGACAACGAAGACATGGTCAACCTGCCCAACTGGACGGTACTGCGGTACCGCTGCATCGCCGAGGACGGACTCCCCGGCGACTGGCTGACTCCCGACGACCCCGGCATGCTGCACTACAAGGTGGTGCTCGACCTGCGCGCCGGGACACTCACCCGGCACATGCTCTTCCAGGACGGCCAAGGCCGCCGCCTCGGCGTCACCCACCTCCGGATCGTGCACATGGGGGACCCGTTCCTCGCAGCCCAGCGAACCACATTCCGCGCCTACGGCTGGAGCGGCCTGGTCGAAGTGGAATCAGGGCTCGACGGAGCGGTGACCAACGCGGGAGTGGACCGCTACAGCGGGCTCGACGGCCACCACCTCACCGAACACCGGACGGGCTTCGCACCGCACGGCCTCGCCTGGATCACCTGCCGCACCACCTCCTCCCGGATCGACATCGCCCTTGCGGCCAGGACGGTCACCCGACCCGGCGCACCCGTCGTGACGAGCCGCACCGCGACAGGAACGGTCCAGACGTTCACGCTGCCCGTGGCCCCCCGACGATCCGCGACGCTGGTGAAGACCGCGGCCCTGTACACCTCCCTCGACAGGCCCGCCGGAGACCTCCTGGCGCGCGCGATGGCACACGCCTCACGGGCACCCGGATTCCCGGCACTGCTCACAGCACAGCACTCGGCCTGGGAACGGCTTTGGGAAGAAGGTGAGATCAGCGTCTCGGGGGAGAAGGGCCGGATCCTGCGCCTCCACCTCTTCCACGTGCTCCAGACGCTCTCCCCGCACACCGCTGAGCTGGACGTGGGCGTCCCCGCACGGGGGCTGCACGGCGAGGCCTACCGGGGCCACGTCTTCTGGGACGAACTCTTCGTCCTGCCCTACATCACCCTGCACTTCCCCGACGTGGCGCGGGCCCTGCTCATGTACCGCCACCGACGGCTGCCGGCCGCCCGCACCGCCGCCCGGCAAGCCGGGCAGAGCGGGGCCATGTTCCCCTGGCAGAGCGGAAGCTCGGGACAGGAGGAGAGCCAGGCCCTGCACCTCAATCCCCGCTCGGGCCGCTGGCTGCCCGACCACTCACACCTGCAGCACCACGTCGGCTCCGCGATCGCCCTGAACCTCTGCCGGTACGGCCGCGCCACCGGGGACACCGGCTTCCTCCACGGCCCCGGCGCCGAACTCCTCCTGGAGATCGCCGCCTTCTGGGCCGCAGCCGCCTCCTACGACCCGGAACGAAAGCGGTACCACATCCGCGGTGTGCTCGGCCCGGACGAGTACCACGACGCCTATCCGGATGCCGCGAATCCCGGAATCGACGACAACGCCTACACCAACGTGATGGCCGCCTGGGTCATCCAGCAGGGGCTCGAACTGCTCGACGAGCTGCCCCCGGCGCGCCGGACGGAGCTGACCGGCGGCCTGACCCTGGACCGCGCCGCGCTGGAGCACTGGGACGAGGTGTCCCGCCGCCTGTACGTCCCGTTCCACCGAGGCGTCATCAGCCAGTTCGAGGGGTACGGAGACCTGGCCGAGCTGGACTGGAAGGCCTACCGCGCCCGCTACCGCGACGTCCGCCGGCTCGACCGGATCCTCGAATCCGAAGGGGACACGGTCAACCGCTACCAGGCATCGAAACAGGCCGACGTGATCATGCTCGGCTACCTCTTCCGGCCCGCCGAGCTGTACGGCCTCTTCGACCGGCTCGGCTACCGGCTGGACGACGCGACCTGGCGGGCCACCGTCGCGTACTACCTGCCGCGCACCAGCCACGGATCGACGCTCAGCAGCCTCGTGCACGGCTGGGTGCTGGCCCGGCAGAAGGAGCCCGACGCCTGGAAGCACTGCGAGGAGGCGCTCCTGGGCGATGTGACCGACATCCAGGGCGGAACCACCGGTGAGGGCATCCACCTGGGTGCCATGGCCGGCACCCTCGACCTCGCGGAGCGAGGCGTCACAGGCCTGGAGACCGGCCCCGCCGGCCTGTACGTCGAACCCGTCCCCCTGGGGCAGATCGAGCCCGTCTCCTTCACGCTCTGCCACCGGGGGCACCGCGGCGTCCGCATCCGGCTGCTCCCCGGCAGGCTCGGCATCACCGTGCCGCAATCTCTTGAGGGTCCCGTGAACCTCGTGCTGCCGGGGGAAAACGCCGTCGCGGCGGCGGCCGGAGACGAGCACTGGTTCCGTCTCCCGTCGGACTGACCCCCGCACCACGGAAGTCCCCCTCCCGGACGCAACGACCCGTGAGGGCCGAACGGCCCCTACCAGGCTCCAGTGGCCCCTGCGGCCGGCGCGGTCTCCGAGTGGACGGTGGAAGCACTCGGGCGCACCCCGTACGGGCTCGCATGAACGACCGAAGGAGGAGGCGCATGAGCACGAAACGGGTTCTGGTCGTCTATGGCAGTAAGCACGGTGCGACGGCCGGGATCGCGGAGCAGATCGGAACGTCGCTGCGCGAGGACGGGATCGACGCGGTCGTGGCCCCGGCCGGCGAGGTCAGGGACATCCGCGGATACGACGGCGTGGAACCCGGCTGGTCCGGACGGCTGCCCACCGAATCGGGAGCCGACGATGACTGAGGCCCTGGCGGGCGGAAAGCCCGCCAGGGCCTCAGCTGTTGTGCGGGCTGGAACGCCCCGACGTGCGGGGGGTCACTCGTGGGCGATGACGGCGACGGGCGCGGCGGCGTGGTGCAGGACCGCGTGGGTGATGGCGCCGATGTGAGTGCCGTATGCGGACCGCCTGATGCGCCTTCCGACCACGACGAGCGCGGCGTGGCGGGAGGCGTCCACCATCTGGATCGCGGGCTGGCCGATACGCACCTCGGGGGCGACTTCCACCGAAGGGTACTTCTCGCGCCACGGGCGGATCATGTCGTCCACAGCAGTGACCATCCCGCGACCGATGTCCTCCTGGGCGCCGAAGCTGAGCACGGAGCCGTAGTCGATGACCGGCGGCGGTGCCCAGCCGTGGAGGACCTTCAGGACGCACCCACGTCGTGATGCCTCATCGAAGGCGAAGGCGAGGAGCGCGTCACAAGGTCGGCCTGTGTCCACGCCCATCACGATCGGGCCGTCGGTACCGAGTTCCTTGTCGGGCGTTGCCGGGCCGTGGGGTTCTCTTACGAGGACCACCGGCTGATCGGCTGCGGCAACGGTGTCGGCGCCGACGGACCCGAGGAAGAAGCCGGCGATGCTGCCGAGTCCGCGGGAACCGAGGACCAGCATGTCCGAAGAGGCGGCCGCATGAGCCAGAGCCGTGGCCGGAATCCCCGACAGCCGGCGGGAGGTGACTTCCAGATCCGGATACAACCGCTTGATCTCCGCGGATGCCTCGCGCAGCAGCCCCTCCGCCCACTGGCGCTGGACCTCGGTGGTCGCGACGGTGAGAGGGGGCCGCTCCAACCACTCCTCCACGTGGACCAGAGCCAGCGGTACCCCTCGAAGGCCGGCTTCGCACGCGGCCCATCGGGCCGCCGCGACACTTTCGCGCGAGCCGTCGAGGCCGGCGGTCACAAGGTTGGCCATGGTGCCATCTCCCTCAGTTGACGTGTGAGTTCCAGACTCCGCCCCGGGCCACGGGTTTCGAGAGGGGCCGAGGGGACCGTTGTGGAGCCGACCGGCCCCTACCGGGCGACGTCCGGGGCGAGCGGCGGATCTTGACCGCCCAGGTCGAGTCGGAGGGGCCGGTAATCGTCCGCGATGAGCGCCGCGTACGCGATGACGCGCAGCGCCCAGCGGTTGAGTCCGATCACCAGGTCGAACAGGTCACAGGTCGAACAGGTCGCGCGGGTACGCTCGATGTCGAGGCGCGCCGGGTAACCGGGAGGTCAGTCGTGGGCGAGTACGGCGACCGGCGCGGCCGTGTGGTGGAGGACGGCGTGGGCGACCGGGCCGAGGTGTGTACCCATGGGCGAGCGGCGGATGCGGCGTCCGATGACGACGAGGTCCGCGCCCGTGGTGGCCTGGACGAGCTCCCGTCCCGCTGATCCGATGAACGTCTTCTCCTCAAGCCGCACGTCCGGGAACTTCAGCCGCCACGGCATGAGCATGTCGTCGAGCATCTGGGCAACGGTGCGGTCGACCTCGCGCGCGACAGAGGGCCTGAGGACGGGTGAGTAGCCGGATGCGGAAGGGAGCTTCCAGCTGTGCACTGCCCGCAGCGCGCAGTCGCGGCGTGAGGCTTCCTCGAAAGCGAAGGCCAGGACCCTGTCGCAGGCCTGGTGGATGTCGACGCCCACGACGATCTCGCCGTACGGGGTGGAGGCCGCGTTCCCCCCCGTCGTCTTCCGCCCGTACGAGGACGACGGGTGTCTCGGTGACCTCGTCGGCCCAACGGTCGCGCGTCCCGGGATCCCGCTCGGGTATCAGCGTGCCCGAGGACCAGTCCTCGGCGTGGACGATCCGCAGCGGGGCCTGCCGGAGCGTGGCCTCGCGGGCTGCCCAGCGGGCTGCGGAAAGGCTCGCGGAGGTGCCGTCGACTCCGACAGATACGTGGTGGTTCATGATGGTGAACTCCTCAGGCTGCGCGGAGCACTTCGCCGGCACCAGGTGATGGGGTGCGCTCCGCGCTCCGGCGGGATCAGACGGGAATCGTCCGTGCGGGCTGTCAGCTCGTCTCCACCACGGCGACGACTCGCCGTCCGGTCGTGCGGCGAGTCGCGGGGCGAGGGGATCTGGCTCTGCCGTTCCAGCCGACCTGTGAGGGTCACGACACCGTCCAGGACGTGGACGTCCACTGATCCGGTGGGCGCCCCGATGCTGTCGGACAGCACGTCCTCGCTCACCTGCCGACCTGGGTGTGCCTCACGAGCGGACCTCCCGTACGTCGTCACGCCGGGGCGTACAGGGCTGGTGTGCGCCACCCGTACCAGCCACCATCCGCCCAGCCGACGACCGAATCGAGGGCCGAACGGTCCTGTACGGGGGCCGACCGGGTCCGTCTCGGCGGCTCACGCCGGTACCGGGCGCGAGGGAGGGACCAGTCGGCCCTTGAACTGGCCTCTATGGCCCTCGCAGACCACGCGTCCGCGATGCCAGCGTGAGAGGAGGAGCACGATGGCCCTCGATCAGGAGAAACCATGGATGGCATCACCGCCGGTCCGGAACTCGGGACGGTCATCGTCGGCGTCGACGGGTCGGAGCCCGCACGCGGGGCAGCCCTGTGGGCCGCGGCCGAAGCCGAACGGAGGGAGACGACCCTGCGCATCGTCCACGCCGCCGACACGGACGGCAGAGCCGTCTACTCATCGGCGGAATCCCTCGAACGGGTCCGGGCAGCGGGCCGCGAGCTACTCCAGGAGACTGCCGCGGCCGTCACGGAACTCCATCCCGATCTGCACGTCACCACGGAGTTCAGCCGCAGCGCAGCGGTGCCCAGCCTCCATCGGGCCGCCGGCATCCACGGCACCGTCGTCATCGGCAACCGCGGTCTCGGCGGGTTCACCTCGCTGATGCTCGGCTCCGTCGCCCTCAAGGCCGCCGCCGGCGCCACCACGCCCCTCGCCGTGGTGCGGGGTACGCACCGGGATGTCGAGATGGGCAGCGTGCTGGCCGGGGTCCGCGACGAACACGACCTCGACTGTGTCCGGTACGCCGCGTGCGAAGCAGAGCTGCGCAAGGCATCGCTGCGGCTGATGCACGTGTGGAACCTGCTCCAGTCCGTCGGCAACGTCGTGAGCATGCTCGACGACATCGAGGAGATCAGCGGACGCCACGCACACCGCCTGACGGCCATGGCCAACCTGATCCGCGAGGAGTTCCCGGATCTGACCGTCCAGGCGGACGTCGAGAAGAACTTCTCGGTGGCCGGGGCACTGGCCGAGGCATCCCGGCACGCGGACCTGCTGGTCGTCGGGGGAAGACGCTCCCCGGGCTACATCGGCCGCACGCTCGGGCACGCGACCCACAGCCTTGTGCACCACGCGCACTGCCCCGTGCTGCTCATCCCGCGGCACGCCAACGAGCAGGGGAGCGAGTCGTGATCGAGAACATCACAGGCCACGAGATCGTCATCGGCATCGACCCGGTCAGGGACTGGCACATGGCCCTGGCCTGGGCCGCCGACGAGGCGCACCGCCGGTCGCTCGGACTGGGTCTCGCACTGGCAGTGCCACCGCAACACGACCCCCGGCATGTTGACGGGACCACACACCGCGTCGACCTGCGCCGATCCGGATCGGAAACCCTCGAAGCCGCCGCCGCGTGGGCGCGCTCACGGCACCCGGAACTCGAAGTGTCCACCCATCTGCTCGACGGATTCCCGGCGCCCGCCCTCGGCCGGCTCTCCCAAAAGGCCCCCATGGTGGTGCTCGGCTCACGACACCTGAGCCGCACCGAGGAGTTCCTCAGCGCCGGTTCCCTCGTCGTGCCCGTCGTCGCCCAGGCGCACTGCCCGGTCGTCGTCGTGGGCGATGCCGAGCACGTCAGCCAGGAAGCGCCGTACGTGGTGGTCGCGATCGACGGCAGCGAGTCGTCGAAGGCGGCCCTGGCCGTGGCTTTCGAGGAAGCGGACGCACGCGGATGCGCCCTGCGGGCGATCTCGGTGTGGCACCAGCCCCTCCTCTCGTTCCAGGACAAGAACGTCGGTCTGCAGATGCAGCGGCGCTTGCTGTCCGAGACCGTCGCCGGGTGGTCGGAGAAGTACCCGGACGTCGCGCTCACCCACGAAGTGCTGGCCGGTCACCCGGTCGAGGAGCTCGCCGAGGCAGCCGAACACGCCCTGGCCCTGGTTCTGGGCCGACGGGGGAACGGGGGCTACACGGGCATGCGGCTCGGTTCCGTCGTCCACGGACTGCTGCACCGGGCACACTGCCCGGTCATCACGGTCCCCGTTGCGCGGGGAACCTGATGTCCGCGCCCGCGGCCAGCCAGGCACCCGCCACCTCACAGAAGTCCGCCGGACTCACCGAACGGGAGGCCGCGCGCCTGCTCGCCGAGCACGGCCGCAATGAAGTCGCCGCCCAGCCGGCCACCCCCCTGTACGCGCGGATCCTCGCGCAGCTCCGCGACCCCCTGATCATGGTCCTGATCGGCGCGGTCCTGCTCACGATCGCCATCGGCGACCACGCCGACTCCGTCGTCATCGGCCTGGTGATCCTCTTCAACACCACCGTCGGCGTGACGCAGGAGATTCGCGCCGACAACGCGGTGGCAGCCCTCTCGGCCATGTCCGCCCCGGGAGCACGCGTACGGAGAGAGGGCACGCCACGCGAAGTCCCGGCCACCGACGTCGTTCCCGGCGATGTCCTCCTGCTCGGCGAGGGCGACATCGTCGCCGCCGACGCCGACCTCACCGAGGCCTCGGCCCTCCTCGTCGACGAATCCATGCTCACCGGCGAGTCCCTCGCGGTGGACAAGGACCCGGGTACGACCTTGAGCGCCGGAACCGTCGTCGTCCGGGGAAGAGGCGTGGCCACCGTGACGGCAACCGGCGCGGCCAGCGCCCTCGGCCGTATCGCCGCCCTCCTCGACGGCGGGCGCGAGCCGACCCCGCTGCAACACCGCCTCGGCTCCCTCGGCCGGCTCCTGGCCGCCGCCACCCTCGGACTCTGCCTGGTCGTCTTCGTACTCGGACTCCTGCAAGGCCTGCCCGTCGGGATCATGGCAGTGACCGCCATCAGCCTCGCGGTGGCCGCGGTACCGGAATCCCTACCGGCCGTCGTCACCCTCGCCCTCGCACTCGGCGCCCGCCGCATGGCCACCCGGCACGCCCTCGTACGCCGCCTTCCCGCCGTGGAAACACTCGGCTCGGTATCGGTCCTCGCCACGGACAAGACCGGCACCCTCACCGAAGGCCGCATGGTGGTCCAGCACATCTGGACACCCAGGGCCACGGCCGACCTCTCCGGTCTCGGCTACGAGCCGAAAGGCGACGTCCAGATCGCCGGCCGCCCCCCTACGCCGACGGAATGGGACCCTCTACACGAACTGCTGACCACGGCGGCACTCTGCAACGACGCCTCGATCCGGCCCCCTACGGGACCGGTCCCGCCCGACGACCGCTGGACCGCGATCGGTGATCCCACCGAGGCAGCCCTCCTGACCGCCGCGGCCAAAGCAGGCTGCGCCGCCCAGGCCGACCTCCACGCAAGCCACCCGCGCACGGACGAAGCCCCC
Organism: Streptomyces antarcticus; assembly: GCF_026627255.1. GTDB lineage: Bacteria > Actinomycetota > Actinomycetes > Streptomycetales > Streptomycetaceae > Streptomyces > Streptomyces antarcticus. Next base: position 100,416 of record NZ_JAPNLM010000005.1, read on the forward strand.
TTCGACAGCCTGCGCAAACGCATGACCACCCTGCACACCACGCCCGAGGACCGGGTGCTCGTCTGCCTGAAAGGCGCACCCGAGGCGATCCTCGACCCCGCCGTCCTCGACGATGACACCGACCTGCTGCACACGGCGGAACAGCAGGCCGCGCTGCTGGCCGCACGCGGCTTCCGCGTCCTCGCCATCGCCTCCGGGACACGGGACGCCATGCCGGACGACGCCGCCGACGCCGAGTCCGGCCTCCACCTGCTCGGCCTGGTCGCCATCAGCGATCCGCCCAAACCGGAGGCCGCGGCCACCATCGCCGCCTGCCGGGCCGCAGGTATCACCCCCATCCTCATCACCGGCGACCACCCCGCCACCGCTCGCGCCGTGGCCGCCCAGGTCGGACTGCTCGCTGCCGACACCTCGTCCAAGGACGTGGTCACCGGCGCGGACATCGCCACCGGCCAGGTCGAGGACCTCACCGCCGTCAGGGTGTTCGCCCGTACGAATCCCCAGCAGAAGCTGGACATCGTCGAAGCCTGGCGCTCCCACGGCGCCGTCACCGCGATGACCGGCGACGGGGTGAACGACGGACCCGCCCTGCGCCAGGCCGACATCGGCGTCGCCATGGGCGCACGCGGCACAGAGGTCGCCCGGCAGGCCGCCGACCTCGTACTGACCGACGACGAACTGTCGACCGTGGTCAAAGCCGTCGAGGAGGGACGCCGCGTCTACGACAACATCCGGCGCTTCCTCATCTACGGCCTGGCCGGCGGAACGGCCGAGATCCTCGTCATGCTCGCCGGCCCTCTCATCGGCCTCCCCCTGCCCCTGCGGGCCGGACAGATCCTCTGGATCAACCTCCTCACCCACGGCCTCACCGGCGTCGCCATGGGCGCCGAACCCGTCTCACCGGGCGCCATGAACAGACCTCCCCGTCCGACCGGACAGCACATCCTCGGCGCCGGCGCCTGGCAGCGACTCCTCCTGCTCGCCACCGTCGTCACCGCCTCCTGCCTCGCGGCAGCCCTCACCGCACGGGCCTGGGACCTGCCGTGGCAGAGCGTGCTCTTCCTCGCCCTGCTCGCCGCCCAGCTCGGAGTGGTCCTGGGCCTTCGAGGCCGCCTACTGACCAGGGAGAACCTCTTCCTCCCCCTGGCTGTCCTCTCCTCCGCACTCCTCGCGGCAGCCGCACTATACGTACCGGCACTCCGGTCGATCCTGGAAACCGAACCGCTCGACCGGGCCGGCATCGGACTGGCGGCAGCCACAGCCCTGATCGGCTTCATCGCGGCCCGAATCGTACGGTCCGCGTTCCACAAGCAACCCCGGACAACGCCGATCTCCCACGGCTGAAGCAAAAACGCCCCGGCTGAGGGGTGGCGACGATCGTGGATCCATCCTCCGAGCACAGGACACGGCACAAGTCGTCCGGTCTCGCCGACGAGTGACGGGGGGTGGGGGACCGTCGCCGGCGCCCGGAACAGAACCTTCTCCCTGGCCTGGCGGGCGTCGCCTGCGGCCTAATCGTCCTGCCCGGGCTCACGAGGGCCGCGGTACGGAGAGAGGAAGCCCGTCCCGGCCGCACACGGAACACCTCGGCATCAACGGGCACAGCGGGCTACCGGGGGAGAAGGGCTCGGATGGTCTTCCCGCCCTCGGGCCCGGGCGTGACCACGACGCGGTGGGCGAGGTCGTTGACCATGTGCCAGCCGAATCCACCCGTCCCGTCGACGAGGTCGGGGGTCCGCGTTCGCGGCATCCGCGGGCTGGAATCCTCGACGACGACCTCGATGGCGCCGGGGTGGGCGGCGAGGCGGAGGATGTAGGCACCACCACCGTGGCGCAGGGCGTTGGTCACGAGCTCGGAGACCACCAGGACGACCGTGTCGGCCTGCTCCGGACCGATGGTCGGATGCCCGAGGGTCTCGAGGAACGCCCGGGCGTCCTGACGTGCCGTGGCTACGGCTGACAGAGAACGCATGGCTGTGCGCTCGGCGCTCATCGTGGTCATCGCGCGCTCCGGGTCTGTTGTTGTTGTTGGTGTCCGTCCGGCCCTGCCTGCCCGGTCGTTGTGCCCCCGCCCGTAGCCGTTCAACCCGACAACGCCCGATTACCTCAGAGGCGCGCACGCGGAAATCTGTGTCGGCCGGAGTAGACATTGGGCGGTGGTGTAGTTATGGTTTCTCTCGTAGCCCAGAGAGACCGAAGGGCCTGGCAGAGACGAACTGCCGGGCAGGCAGTACAGGTAGTGCCCGTATGACGGTGCGGTGGTGGAGTGTCGAAGCCAGGTTTGTCGTAGGACGGCGACGGGACTGATCACCGGACCGGGTGGCCCGCAGTCATAAGGGGCCACCACGCGCAGTGGTTGCAGTACAAGCGGTTCGCAGTACCCAGTAGTACCTCGGTGAGGTGTCGATGGTGGGCGTCCGCACCGGGAGGTTCGGCAGTGGGGTTCCAAGTCAGAGCAGACGCAGGACGGGCGACGGGGCTGGCTGCCGGAACGTGGCGCTCGGTCAGGCCACGCCGCAGTGCCAAGCGGTTAGCAGTACCGCAGTACAAGAAGTACCCAGCAGTGAAGTCAGTGAGCAGCACCTCGGTGAAGGCGTCGGCTGCGGGCGCGCGCATCGGGAGGTTCGGCAGTGGGGTTCCAAGTCAGAGCAGACGCAGGACGGGCGACGGGGCTGGCTGCCGGAACGTGGCGCTGGGTCAGGCCACAAGCAGTACGAGTAGTTCGCAGTACCAGTAGTTCCCAGTAGTAGGTAGTCGATCATCCGAGGGATGAACGGAGGGATTGGGCGCCATCAGGATCGCCCGGACGGAGTGTTGAGTCCGGGTACCGCAGGACATCGATAGTGAGGTGGTCTCCGGTCAAGCAACCGCGATCCCCGCAGCCCCGGCAGCATTCCGGTCGGGCACGCGGACACAGAAGGCCGGCGCAGGATCAGGGCCGGCAGATGGTGTAGCAGTTCCTTCGGGGCCCTGGTGCCAGTACGGCGCCAGGGCCCCTCCGCGTGTTCCGCGCGAGAGGCTCGATGGCAGCAGACGACTCGTTTGGCCGTCTCGACGACGACTGCCCCGCTTACACGATGGGCCGGGCTGCCGGGCTGCTCGGCGTCACCCCGCTCCGCTCCGCTCCGCCGGCGGCCACCGTCGCTACTCCCGCTACCGGCTCCGCATCGTGGCCCGGGCCCCCGGCAACTCGTTGACCACGGGACGCCGATCGCGGCCCCCTGTCGCATCGCCGCCACGCAGACCCCCGGCTACGACACTGCCAACCAGATCACCATCACCGGCTAGGACGCCCAGGGCGACACGCCGAGACGCCCGTTCTCCTATCCGCCTGCGGCGCCACGCTCCGATTGTCGTGTGATGGCGGTGCTGGAGCGGCATGGCGGGCTCCGCGGGGCGCGACTGTGCGATGGAGGGGCAGGTGCGGCCGGGTTCCCTCCGCCTGGAGGCCGTGCGTATATTTGTCGCACGACAATAGTTGCGCGTGCGGGGTAAATGCGGGAAGACCCCATCCCGTCGCCCCGCTGTCTCGGGGCGGGGAGCGTCAAGGACTGTGAGGGACCTGAGTGAGCAGCGGCAGGACCGACGTACGGCAGCGTGTCACAAAAGCGCTTCAGCGGCGCGCTGATGGGATAGCGGACCGGTGGGTGCGGCTGCAGCTGGACCGGTCCGACCGCCTGGGAGAAGTCCTGCTCACCGGCCTTCTTGTCGATCTCGAAGACAGGGACGCGGCTGCCTTCAGCAGAGAGCTCGCCGAACGCATCGCGGATGACAGGGCCCGTGGCGTGGTCATCGACATCTCCCGTCTGGAGATCATCGACTCCTTCGCCGCCCGCACGCTCATGGAAGTCACCGCCATGGCCCGCCTGATGGGAGCCCGGGTGATCGTGTCCGGGATGCGGCCCGCGGTGGCCGTCACGCCCGTCGAGCTGGGCCTGGAACTCACCGGCGTCGAAACCACCGTCCACGCGGAACAGGCCATGACCGTTCTGGGATGGCATTCGAGCCAGCAGCCCCTGAAAGGGGCCCTATATGACACAGCGAGCTGACAGCGCCCACGCCCCCGCAGCCCTCCCCGGCCTTCCACCTGCTTTCGCCGTCCCTGACGCACCCCTGCACATCGCCCTGCGCACGGAAGAGGATCTGCTGTCGGTACGTCACGCCGTGCGCGCCGCGACCCTCGAAGTCGGCTTCGGGATCGTGGACCAGACACGGGTGGTCACCGCGGTCAGTGAACTGGCCCGCAACGCCTACGTTCACGGCGGGGGCGGGACACTGCTCATCGAGTACCCGCGCCAGAACGGCAGGCAGGGGCTGCGGCTGACGATAAGCGACAGCGGACCCGGAATCCGCGACGTCGAGGAAGCCCTCGCCGACGGGTTCACGACCGGGGGCGGACTCGGTCACGGCCTGGGTGGAGCCAAGCGCCTCATGGACGAATTCGCCGTTCGAAGCACCCCGGGACAAGGTACGACGGTCACCGTCACCCGGTGGGCCCGTCCGTGACCCTGACCTGCTCGGTTCCGGCCGCGTACATCCGCATAGACCACTACGGCCCCGTACGCGTCGCCTCGGAGGTCACACGCGCCTCAGCGCAGGAGTGCGGCCTGACCGGTGCTCTGCCGCACCAGGCCGCGGTCATCGCATCCGAACTGGCGAGGAACATCGCCAAGCACGCCACCTACGGCGCCCTCTCCATCCATCCGCTCCCGCTGGGCGGCGGCCTGGAGATCCTTGCCGCCGACCACGGCCCCGGCAGCCCCGAGCTTGAGCGGTGCCGTACCGACGGATTCACCACCACCAGCACCCTCGGCGCCGTCAGCCGCGTCGCCGCAACCTTCACCATCGAGACCCGGCCCGGCACCGGGACCCTGGTCCGCGCCCGGCTCGCCCTCCCCGGCCGCCGTCAAGCCGCCCACCAGGACACAGGACTGGTGAGCCTGCCCGCCGACATTGGAACGCACTGCGCAGACGCCGCCGCAGACGCAAACGCCGCCGCAGTCCTGGACACCGGCACCGCCCGTACCGCTGACGTCATCGACGGTCTGGGCCACGGCCACGGCCACGAAGCCGCAGAAGCCGCCCAGGCCGCCCCGCGTTCGTTCCGAGATACCGCGGAACAACCCCTTCCCCACATCCTGACCGCCCCGCACCGCGCCCTGCGCCACACCCGGGGCACCGCGGTCGGCATCGCCCGCCCGCACGCGGAGCGGGCCGAGTGCAGCGGCACCGGCGACGTCCGCACGGGCACCCTCTCTCCCCACCACGTGCACCGCCGGGTGACCGGCCGGCCCGGCATCGTCGGCCGACGCACGCCCGCCCCACATACACGACATGCGCGACAGCTTCTGCGTCCCGCGGGAACCGCCGTAGTCCTGCCCGCCGATGGCATCGACCCGCAGTGGTCGCATACGCCTACGGACTTCCCGCCGCGCCCGGCGCCGCCCCTTCTCGCGGCAGCAATCGCACCAACGCCACCGGCGCTCCGCTTCCAGGACGACGCCACGGTGTCGACGGCCCGGCCGGGGCAGGTGACCTCGTGAACATCCATCGCTACTCTACGTTGCCGCTGCTTCGGCAGGCGGTGCGTTCCCTGGCCCACGCTCACCGGCTGCCGGCAGATGTCCGGGGCCGCCTCGTGCTGTCGGTGACCGCCCTCGCCGCACCCGAGTTCCATGCCGGACGCCCCGTCGCACTCACCGCCTCCTGCGAGAACGGACCCGGCGACGGAGGTCTCCTGGCGGTCACCTTCCACGCGTCCCGCTTCGCCGGCCCCCTGGCGACCAGCGACCTGCCCCTACCCGCGCCCACGACCTCCGGCCCCACGGCGACCTGGCACATTCCGACGCCTGCCGCCGACCCTCACCGCGCGGGCACCCACGGTCCGAACCCCCCGCCCGCCGACCCGCCGATCCTGCCGCCGGCCGAATCCCGCGACAGCGACGAGGAATTGCGGGCCGCCCTCGCCCTCGCCGATTCCCTCGCCGCCGGACACCGTCTCCTGAAGCACGAGCTCGCCGAGACCAATGCCGGAGTCGTCGCCCTCTACGTGCAGCTCGAAGAGCAGGACGAGCAACTGCGCAAGGCCCACGGACAGGTCCTGCGGGAACTCGAGGACGCCCTGCGGCCGCCGCCGCCTCTGATCCCCGGACTCGACCTCGCCGTTCACTACGCCCCCGCCGACCCCGGCGCACCCACCGGCGGTGACCTCTACGACTGGTTCACCCTCCCCGACGGAACCCTCCACATCACCATCGTGGACGCGGTCGGCCACGGCGTACGCAGCACCCGCAGCGCCCTCAACGTCACCCACGCCGTAAGAACCCTGGCCCTCGAAGGTCATCCCCTGCAGTCGATCCTGGCCCGCACCCACGACATCCTCATGCCCCTCGACCCGAGACTCATGGCGACCGTGCTCCTGGCCCGGATCGACCCCGCGACCGGAGAACTCCAGCTTGCCAACGGAAGCCACCCACCCGCCCTGCTCGTCCGTTCCGACGACACCGCGCAGTACCTCGAGGTGCGCGGCCGGGGCATCGGGTTTCCCCTCCCCGGGAGCGATCGTGTGCTGTCCGCGCACCTGGACCCGGGAGACCTCCTTCTCCTCTACACCGACGGCCTCACGGAAAGCCGCAAGGACGTGGAGGAGGGCGAGATCAGGCTCGTCCAAGCGGCGCGGACCCACGCCCACCTGCCCCTGGCCGACATTCCCACCGCCATCGCCGCCGACATGCACACCATCGTTCTCCACGCCGATGACACCCTGGCCATGGCACTGCGCATCACCCTCCCACCGCTCTGAGGAGGAGAAGGTCCGATGCGGGTGCCTCGCCTCCTCGCGTTACCCAGCCGGTGACTCTCGGCTAGCCTCATCACCAGCGGCAGAGAGGCCGCCGGCCCACCCGCCCCACTCCGGGCAGCTCCGGTCAGCCGGTTCCTGCCGTACGCCGTCCCCAGCTCGTCCACCGAGAGGTACCTACAGGTGCTTGACAACGAGGCGACTGACAAACAGGCATTCAGGTGTCAGAGTGAGCGAATGCCCCGAGTCATACCGTCCGCCGGCCACGACCAAGTGGCTCTCGAGGCATGCACCCTCCTGGAAATCCTGGAGGTGCTGTGGGGCCGAGGCGGTGAAGCCCCCGACCTCGCCCCAGTCTCACCCTCGCAGCTCCGCGCGCTGACGGTGATCGAGAAATGGGACGGCGTCAACCTGCGCGACCTCGGCGAAGCGCTCGGATCCACGCCGCCTTCGGTGAGTCGCTTGTGCGACCGGCTGGAAGCAGCCGGCCTCATCCAGCGCTCCCGCGGCACGGCCAACCGCCGGGAAGTCGAACTGAGGCTGAGCCCCGGCGGGCACAGAATCCTCGCGCAGATGCGCGCCTGGCGATCCAGCGAGATCGAAACCGTCCTGACGAGGATCCCCGCAGCTGACCTCGGAGCGCTGGCCGAGAGCCTGCAGACCTTCCGCACCGCGGCGCTCCTCCACATAGGCCTCGAGGAGAGAGAACGCGGCGAGCGCCGCGAAACCGCCTGACGGACCCGCTTCGCAACGCAGACAATGATGACCGGGCGACAGGCATCCTGAGGGAGTCGCGCCCCGTGGTTGCCGCATCCCAGCACCGGGGACCGGGCACACTTCCGGACCGGTCCGCTGGGCTTCACGCCCACCCGGCGGGCTCGTGCGGGTGATGAGGGAAGAGGCTATGAGCAACCGTTCCGAAGTCTGGCTCGGAGCCGCGGAGAGCGCACTGCGGGCTGCACCCCCCACCTCGCTCCTGTCGGCGGCCGGTGAACTGCTGGCACAGTACGCCCAGGTGAAGGAGGTCACCCTCCTGCTCGCGGACTACGGCCTCTCCGTGCTGCAACCGGTCACGCAGCTGCCGCACACCGGATCCCACGTGTCCGTCCGCGAGGGGACACCGGCCGGCCGGGCGTTCACCGCCCAGGCTCCGGTCGTCGAGGTCACCGACGACCCCGGCATCGTCATCGCCCACTTGCCGGTCACCGTTCGGGGCGACCGGCTGGGTGTGCTCTCCGCGCGCCTTCCCGAGCCGGCCGAGGGAACTTCCCGCATGCTGGAACTCGCGGCCTTCGCCACAGCCCTGGGGCATGAACTGATCGTGGCCGAACGGGACACCGACCTCTACCTGCAGGCCCGCCGCCGCCGTCGGCTCACACTGGCCGCCGAGATGCAGTGGCAGCTCCTTCCGGGCCGCGGACTGAGCCGGCAGGAGTACACCCTCGGCGCCCACTTGGAGCCGGCCTACGCCATCGGGGGAGACAACTTCGACTGGAGCACCACCGACGACGTCCTGACCGTCACGTGCACCGACGGCCAGGGACACGGCATCGACGCCGCTCTGCTGACGAACCTCGCCGTCAGCGCACTGCGCAACGCCCGCCGGGCATGCGTCCCTCTCGAAGAGCAGGCGTCCCTCGCCAGTGAGGCGGTATACGCCCAGTACGGGGGCAAGCAGTGCGCGCCGTCGCTGCTCCTGCGCTTCGACCTGACCACAGGTTCAGCGCATGCGGTGGACGCCGGGTCACCTCACGTATTTCGGGTGCGCGACAGCCTCGTGGAGCAGGTGGTCCTCGAAACCCAGACGCCGCTGGGGATGTTCCAGGAGACCGAATACCGCAAGCAGCCCTTCAGCGTCTCGCCGGGGGACCGTCTGGTGATCGTGAGCAGTGGCGTACACGGTTCCCCGGGCCAGGACGGTCGCGCCTTCGGTGAACGCGCCCTTCGCGAGACGATCGCCGCCACCCAGAGGTCTTCGCCGTACGAGACCGCCCGGGCGCTCGTAGACGGCCTCGTGCAGCACCACGGCGGCAGCGATCTGCCCGAGGACGCGGCGGTGATCTGCCTGGACTGGAGGGGAAGGCAGCAGCTCCTCGACGGCTGAGCACTCGTGCCTGATCAGTGACACCCGATGGCATCCATGCCCGGCCCGACCATGGCCGCGCGTTCACAGCTCACGGACAGGTGAGGCTCGCCCCGATGCCCGGGTGAAGGCGCGCAGACCGTTCACGAGCTCACGGCACTGCTCGGAGGGCATGCGTTCGAGAACCTCATGGATGGCGTGACACCGCTGCTCGGCCAGCGCGTCGATGGCCTGGCGGCCCTGCGCTGTCAGCGCCAGGACGATCTCGCGCCGGTCCGAGTCGCCGCGGTCACGACGCAGCAGCCCTGCGGCCTCCAGCCGGTCGCACAACCGGCTGGTGGCAGGTGCCGTCGCATCGATGTCCTCGGCGAGCCGCGTGAGATTCATACGGGGCGAACCCCGCACCGCCACCAGCGCACGCAGCTGAAGAGCGGACAGACGCGGAGGGGCACTCTGCGCCGACCGCTCCCAGACGTCCATCAAGGCCTCGGCGGCCTCTGCCACCTCGCAGGCCGTCTCGTACAGGGGATCCTCGGGCGGTTCCGCGCGGCTCACTGTGGCGTCACTCCCTGTAGGCAGCGCACATCCCCTCGGGAAAGGCGCCGCCGGTGACAGGTCTCTATCTGAACGGATACGCCTCGTCTGCCCTCTTTCACGAAAGTATCCCCGCAGCGTGACCCGAACGCCCGCCCCGCCCCGCAGCGGGCGCGCCGCGTGACCTCTCAGGCCGCGGCGGACCGCCCGAACCAGTCCATGCACAACACCATCGCATCATCATCGGCGTCGGCAGCCCGGTAGACCGCCAGCTCCTCGAGGATGGCCCGGGGCACGGCGGCGGCCGGCAGCAGGCTGGTGGCCTGGATGGCCCGGGCGAGAGCGCGTTCGCTGTACGCCTCGCCACCCGCGCTCGCGGCCGCGTAGACACCGTCGCTGACGAAGATCAACCGGTCGCCGGGCAGGGCCTGGAACTCCTGCGCGGTGTAGGGGGACTCCTCGAACATCCCGAGGGGGAGCTGTGCCTCGAATTCCAGGCGCTCGACGGATCTGTCCCGGTAGCGCCACAGCTGCGGAGAACCGGCGTCCACGACCTGCACGCGCCCGGTGCTCAGCTCGAAGCACAGCAGGAGGGTCGACACGAATTCACGCCCCCGGTACTGCCCGTAGACGGCCTGGTCGGCCAGCGCCGCCTGGTCGGCGATGCTGATCCCGGCCCTTCGGGCGTTGCGCAGCGCGTTGATCGCAAGATTCGTCAGGAGCGAGGCCTGGATCCCCTCACCCATGCCGTTGGTGACCGTGAGCGTGAGGCTCTCGGCGGTGGTGGACCAGTCGAAGTTGTCCCCGTGGATGTCGTACGCCGGCTCCAGCTGCGCCCCGATGGCGTACTCCGGCCGGGCGCACGCCCGCGCCGGCAGCAGCTGCCACTGCATCTCGGCCGCCAGGGTGAGACGGCTGGCGCGCCGCGCCTGGAGGTACAGGTCGGTATCGCGCTCGGCCACGATGATCTCGTGTCCGAGCAGTTCCGCCAGGTCGGTCAGTTCACCGACAGTCACGGAGGTGCACGCTTCCTCGGGCATGCGCACCGTGAGGATGCCCAGGCGGTCGCCGCGTACGGTCACCGGAAGATGAAGATCCACCGCGCCGTCCTGGGCGGCGTACTGCCCGTACGGTTCCTGACTGCCGAACGCGCGGCCCTCGGAGCTGGCCTGGACAGGCAAGGGCTCGGAGGTGTGCGGCAGAGCGGTCACCGGCTGCAGCACCGTGAGGCTGTAGTCGGCCATGAGGAGTCCGACTTCGATCGCACGGAAGTGCTCGATGAGGGCTGCGCGGACCGTGCGAAGAAGGTCATGAGGCGCTGCCGTGCGCAGAGCACGTTCCACGGCCAGGAAGTTCGTCATGGTCAGGGTCATTTCTTCCAGGAGCGGGCTGTCGGATGAGGTGACATCCGGGGTGACCCGGTGGCGCGGAGGGAGCCGAGCGCGAGGAGTGGTTCTCGCACGCGCAGACCCCCAGACCCGTTCCGCCCCGAAATCCGGATGATGCTCCCTCTACATAATTGTCATGCGACAACTATCAACTGTACCGCCTGGCGCCGTTCAGGAGTGGAGAAGAGGCCGGTCACATGCGGGCGACCCGGTGAGCGCTGTGACCGGCAGCGGGGTCGGAGGGTTCAAGGACGTGTACCTCCTGGACGTCCGGTCTTCAGTGCGTCGTGCTGAGTCGGGTCCGGGCGGACGGTAGTCGTTCCTGGGCGAATACCCTGTTCGCCAGGGTCTGCTCTCGGTAGGAATCGGGCAGGTCGGGCAGTGCCAGGAGCTGATCGCACGCGCGTAGTGACGCGGCCGTGTCCCCCACCCAGTACGCGGTGATGGAGTACTCGAAGAGCAGGCCCCAGCGGTACACCCACGGCTGCACGAAGAGCAGGTCGTCCGGAACGGGCTTTCCCACAGTGGACGCGGCAATGGCATGGGCGGCGCGGTAGCGGCCCATCACGCGGAGCCCGGAGACGAGGTCGTAGCAGGCTTCCAGGCGTTCCGGCCGGACCTCCCAGGCCCGGGACAGCGCGTCCATGGCGGCCGGCCAGTCACCGGACTCGGCATGCAGCGCACCGGCCTGGAACAGTGCGTAGTAGACCTCTTCGGCCCAGCCGCCCATGGCCGCCCGGCGCTCGTACAAGCGGATCGCGGCAGCCCTGTCGCCCATGTCGCGTATGGTCTGGGCGAGGTAGAAGACGGTGCGGGGATTGGACGGATCCCGTTCGAGCTCGGCGCCGAGCAGGCGGGCGTCACGCTCGAACTTGTCGTGCCGGGAACCGCCATCGGCATGGTCCTCGATGACGAGCGCGTCCAGGTTGCGCTGCTCTTCGGAACGGTCGTCGCGGTCGCAGGTGAGGTACTCGTGGGTGACACCCACATAGCGCCAGGGCAGATTCCCGCGGACCAGACGCTTGATGCGGTACTCCGTGTTGCCCTCGTGACGGAGCATGTAGGAGTCCGAGGTCAGGGCGGGCATCGCGCGGTCCTGGCGCAGGACCAGATCGGCGTCCAGGAGCAGCAGGTAGTCGGCTCGGCCGACGGCCCGCGCAATGTTGAGGCTGCGGTTGTGCCCGAAGTCGACCCAGGGCTCATCCCGGAGTTCGCCCGGGATGCCGTGCAGGGCTGTCCGGATCAGATCTTGAGTGCCGTCGGTGGACCCGGTGTCGGAGATGACCCAGGTGTCGATCAGGCCTCGGACGGAGGAGAGACAGCGCTCGATGACGGCTGCTTCGTTCTTGACGATCATGCACAGGCAGATGGTCGGCTTCACGGCGCGTGACCCTAGGCAATGCGCCGCTGGTCCCGGGCGCGGCGCGCCGTGGACCGGCCCGGCCGGCCGTGGCGGGTGCACCCGAGTGGCTGCGGTCGCTGAGCCGTTCCGCTGACGTTCGGGCGAGGCGTGTGCCGATGTCCGGTCAGAGCTCCCACGATGGCGTCGGAGATCCGGGAACGCGTACGGACTCCCGAACAGTGTTTGACACGGCTTCGACAAAGGAGTGGCCATGAGTCCTGTCGACAGGACCGACTCAACCCTGGGCCCGCTGCCCAGGCGGACCGCCTGGCTCACCGGGGGTGCCTTCGCCTCGATCGCACTGGTGCTGACGGGTGTCGCCAGTCCGGCCATGGCGGCCGCCCCGGCCGCCCCGGCTGTCAGGACATCCGCCGAGTCGCCGTCCACCGGTGACAAGTGCAAGAAGGACAGATCAGGCGCGCGGGCGATGTCCGCTGACCCCGGCAAGTGCCAGGGACCGACAGGCCCTCGCGGTCCACGCGGCCCACGCGGCCCCAAGGGTGACCGAGGCCCGACCGGACCCACCGGACCGTGCAACGACATCGACAGCCTGAACCCGAACGACACGGAGTCGTTCAGCGCCGCGTTGACGAACGGCATCGCGTACGCGGGCCGGGCGAGTACGCCGGGCGGGGCCCCTGTCTGGCAGGACCTCACCAACGCGGACAATCCCGGCTACCCGGCCGGGGCCTGCAGCATCTCCATCCAGAACCAGGGCAACGACGCCTGGATCAAGGTGCTCACCACAGCCGGCACCGTCTACCAGACCCACGGCGACACCAACGGCGCGAACTTCGTCTGGGACGAGGCCTGGATTCAACTCCTGCCGTCCCCCACCCCGGGCACTCTGCGGAGCAAGCCCTTCAGGGAACTCCCGTAGAACCTCCTCCCCGTCCGTGAACGACTTCTCTTCCGGGGAACGGCCCCCACGGTTTCGGCTTGGTTTCGTGCGCGAGCCCCGCTGGGCCGGCGGCGGGTCGTTCACCGGAGAGGGAACCGGCAGGCGGGGCGGCCGCATGGCTGCCGCCCCGCCCCGGGCGCCCGCGCGCGTCTCGGAGGACATGGCGGCCGTCTCGTACGGCCTTCTTCACGCCGAGCCGCCGCTGCTGTTCGGCGTTGAGCCCGCCCGGGACATGACGGGCGGGGTCACGGCGTCCGAGGCTTGCACGGGGGCCGCAGGGAGGCGCGCTGTGGGGATGCCGCCGCCCCGTCAGCCGGCCCGTATGACCTCGCGGGGTTGCTCCGGCTGCGCCGGCTCCCGTGTGAGGGCCTCGCCGCGGGATGCGGCGCGAGTCTCGTTGCGGGGTTCGGTGCTGCGGGCCGTCGCCGTCGCCACCGACAGGCATGCCGCCACCAGGACCAGGTTCTTGAGGATGTACTGACCCTCCATGGAAGGGACGAGGGGGTACTTCCAGACCTCTCCCGGCAGGATCACCAGGGTCGCGAAGACGCCCGCCATGTGCACGAAGAAGACCCCGAGCGTCAGCGGCAGCAGCCGGCCGATGACGAGCCCCAGGCCGATCAGGACCTCCATCGCCGCAAGCAGCGGTTGTGAGACGGCCGCCGGAACGGTGTCGAACGTCATGACGCCCATCGCGCGGGTGGCGATGTCCTGTGCCGGGCTCATCCCGGGCAGGAACTTCAGTACGCCGAACCACAGGTACAGCAGGCCCACGCTCACTCGGAGTGCGGCCGTTTCGCGGCGCCGGTAGCGGGACACGAGCAGGCCCGGCAGCCGCGACCAGGGGCGGCGAAGAGTCCCCGCCGGGCGTCGCACCGCCCTGTGAGTGGCGTTCACGGGGGCGTGCGACACAACGGATCTGGGTCTTCTTCTCACGGGGTTCCTCGGCTTCCGGATCGGTGGGCCCCCCGCGCAGCTGCCTAGTGGTCCGGCCCCGGGGGGAAGTGAGGCAGCAGCCATTCAGCGATCTCAGCCATCACCTCGGCCGCCGGCCGTGTGTTGTGACGGAGGTTCATCATCAGCTGGTTGACTCCGGCCGCTTCGTACGCTTTGAACAGTTCGAGCAGGGGCTCGCGCCCCATGGACCAGCCCTGGATCAGCGGGCGCGGCGCGGACCGCGGGTCGTCGTGCAGGACCACATAGCCCGCCTGGGCGTACGGCTTGAAGCGGCCACCGTCGGTCTCGCCGGTCAGGCGCCGCCAGCGGGCGGTGTTGGCCCGCTGGCGCTCGGGGTCCAGTGCCGTGTACAGCCAGCCGTCGGCATGCTCCGCGGTCCACTCCGGTGTCTGTCGGCCCCGGCCCGTCATCAGCATGGGCAGCCGCCCGTACGGCGGTTTGGGCAACAGGTCGATTCCGGGCGCCACTTCGCCGAGAGGAGACACGAAGCCCTCCGAGGACGGGCCGGTGACGTGGCGTATGTAGTGCCAGCCGTCCCGCAGCCGGGCCCCCAGGTCGGCGTCGCCCGGGCCGAAGGCCGACACCTCGCCCGGACGGTCGCCGCAGGCGAGGCCCAGCAGCATCCGGCCGGACGACAGCCGGTCCACCGACGCCGCCGCCTTGGCGACGTGGGCGGGGTGGCGCAGCGGCAGCACCGTACTCGCGGTGCCGAGGGTGATCCGGTGGGTGACGGCCGCGAGCGTACCCAGGTACACCCACGGATCGAACAGCTGGCCGCCGTCGCCCTCGCCAGGGACCAGGAAGGGGACGTCCCGTACCCACAGCGAGGCGAATCCCGCGTCCTCCGCCCCACGGGCCAGTTCCAGGTGGCCCGCCATGACGGGGACGTCACCGGTGAAGGACTCCAGCGGCGCGATCAGGCCCAGGGCCATCCTGCCCTCGGGGAAGGCTCGCGCCATCCCGGGATGCGACGGTCCGTCCGGGCGGGGGTGCGTGGAGGCGGGGTCCTCGGTGAGGGGCGTGTGCGTGTTCATCAGCGCGTCAGTCCGCCACCCGCTCCGGCGCGGGTTCCCCTCTGAGCCGCGCGTTCTCCCGTTCCAGCTGGGCCATGCGCTCGCGGATCGGCGCGAGTTGGCCTTCCAGCTCAGCCACGGTGTACCGGGGCTCGATGTGCTGGGGACAGTTCCAGTCGTACGCCTCGACGTCGATCAGGACGACGCGCTCGACGACAGCCCGGTGTTCCTCGGGGGCCGGCCAGCGATCGGGCTCCACCACGCGGGCCCTGCCCAGGATCTTCAGGCGCGCCCTGGCCGGATAGTCCATGAGGATCAAGGACACCCGGTCGTCGGTGTCCAGGTTTCCCGTGGTGATGTACTGCTTGTTGCCGCGGTAGTCCGCGAAGGCGAGCGTCCGGTCGTCGAAGGCCCGTAGGAACCCCGGTGGCCCTCCACGGTGTTGTACGTACGGCCAGCCCGTCGATCCCGTACTGGCCATGTAGAAGCTGCCCCTGGTAGCGGCGAAGGCCATCTCGTGCTCACCGAGCCGGTCTGCTTCCCGGGGCCCGCGGGCCATGTTCGCGTAGGAGGCGCGGCTGCCGTGCTCGGCCTGGTGGCGTTGCACGGAGGGCGTGAAGAGGAGCTGCGCGTATCGGCTGGTCATCGAGTTACCACCAGTAGGTGGGGTAGCGGGGGGTCTTGCCGCTGCGACCGGCCAGGATTCCCACGCCGACCAGGACCAGCGTCGCGAGCAGCAGCAGGATCAGGAAGGTGACGGTCGCCGGCTGGCTGAGGACGACGATGACAGACGTCGCGGCGGCGGGGGAGTGCGGTGTCCGAGCCAGAGCCATCGCACCGATGGCGAGGCCGCCGGCGACGGCGGCGCTCCACAGGGAACGTCCGGCGACCGCGAGGACGAGGAAGCCGACGACGGCGGAGACCAGCTGTCCTCCGACGACGCTGCGGGGCTGTGCCAGCGGGAGTGCCGGGGCGGCGAAGACGAGTGCGGCGCTCGCGGCGAGCGGCGGAATGAGCACGGCCTGGTCGAGCGCGTAGCCGATGGCCACGAGCAGGAGCAGGGCGGCGACCCCTGCCAGGGTCGCCACCGAGATCGCGGCACCCGCGGCGCGTGCCGGGGCCTTGCCCGCGAGCAGGGTGGCCAGGCTGCGCGGGGCCGCGGCTTCGGATACGGGTGTGTCGGACATGGTGTCCCTTCCGCGGAGTTCAGGCAAAGGATGAAACGAGGGGCCGGCCGACAGCGCGCTGTCTCCGCTGACGGGGGGCCGTTGTCCTCGGTCTTCTGAAGACGATTACATCAGGGGATCCGGGTCGTCCGGGTGCGCGGGCTCAACAGGGCTACGCAGACCGGCACTTGTGGCTGAAACGGACACCACGCCCTGCGTGACCCGTGCCGGGGCGGACCCTCGCGACTCCCCCTTCGGACAAACGGGCCCCGGCGGGGGAACGTGCGCCCCGGCCCCTCTGTGCGGGGCAGGTGGGACGCCTCGTCCGAGGCGTCCCACCTGCCCTGGTCGGCGATGTGCCGCGGCGACTAGTTGATGATGCTGGCGTAGACCTGGTCGGAGACCTTGTAGCCCAGGTCCAGTGCGGCGGCGTTGTCCCACTCGAAGTGGACGCCGATGTACTTGCGGCTGTCGGCCTTCTCCTTCGCCGCGGCGCTCAGGCTCGGGAAGGAACGGGTGACGCCCACCGCGTACGGGTCGTCCGTGCCGGCGGTGAAGGACAGGTCGTCACGGCCGAAGTAGTTGCGGAGGATGCCCGCCCAGGCGGAGGCCACACCGGAGTGCCCGGAGACGTAGGTCGGGAAGTTGGGGCTGAAGCTGTTGCCCGCCAGGTCCTTCTCCTCCGGCTTCCAGTTCGGGTCGGCGACGATGCCCGGGTTCGGGACCAGGTCGGCGCGGGTGATGGCGTCGGCCGGACGCCAGACGTCCCAGTCGGTGCCGTACTTCGAGTCCCAGATGGAGATCGCCGCGTCGGCCAGGGACACCGAGGTCAGGGCGAACAGCTTGGCGCTTTCGAAGGAGGTGCCGGACGGCCGGTACTTGCGGAAGATCACAGCGGTGTGGTCGTACTGCTGGCCGACCGGCTTGTAGGTGCCGTCCACGTCGTTCGCCCAGTAGTGCGCGAGCTGCGTCTGGTCGGCGGTCCGCTCGGTCGAGTCCCTGCCGCCGATCCGCTTGATCTCGTTGACCTGCGCCGCGTACGCCGGGCTCTGCAGGAGGTCGGTGGGGTTGGCGAACCCGCCTATGTTGCCGGGGCGGAACTGGGAACCGGAGGTCAGGGCGAAGGGCTTGACCTTGCCCCAGTTGGGAGCGCCGGCGGGCTTTCCGGGGGCCGGACGCCAGTGGCCGGGGGCGTCGATCGTGACGTACGGGGTGGTGTCGGCGGAGCCGTCGCCCGTGCGCTTGGCGATGATCGCCTCGGCGGTCTTGACGCCGAGCTTGCGGCCGCGCTCCTTCGCGCCGGCCGAAGCGTGGTCGGGCATGGCCTGCGCCTGCTGGAGCTTGGCGTCGAGACTGGCCACGGGGTAGCCCGGGAAGGCGTTCCGGAGAGCGGTGTACGCCGCGTAGTCGATCGCGCTGTTGAGCGAGCTGTAGGCGCCGGCCGCGGTACCGTCCTTGACGGCATACGGCTTGCCGATGGTGTGGACGGAGTTGACGGCGTCGTAGACGGCCAGGTCCATCATGGCGCCGCCGCGGGTGAGCGGGCCGGGCGTGCCGCCGACCTGGCGGAAGACGTCCAAGATCGCGTTGTTCCAGAACAGGACGTGGTCGTTCGAACCCTGCCAGGTGGCGGTGGCCGCCGCGGTGGGGGCGGTGGTCACATCCTCGGTCGGCGTGGCGGCACTGGCGGGGACCATGGGCGCAATCCCGGCGAACGCCACTGCGGCCACTGCTGCTTTGAGGACGGTCTTCTTGCCCGGACGTGCGGAGCGGAGCATCAGCTGTTCCTGTCTGTGGGAGGCCCTGGTGACACTTCGACTCGGTGTCGCCACGGCGGTGCGTTCTCGCCATGAAACGTATGGCGGTTCGGCACTCCACAACGGGGCGTTCGTAGATGCCAGGAATCGAAAAACCTGATGGGTCAGAGGTTGCTACGCCGAATTCATCCATCGGCCACCAGGTCTAACGCTCCTTGTGGCAATGAGGCGTTATATCTGGGGAGGAACGGGAAGGCGCAGGTCGATCGGTTCAGCAGCCGGGGTGGAGGTGGCGCCGGGCGTAGTGTCGGGCGGCCCGGGCGCGGTTCCCGCATCCTGTCGAACACCACTCGCGACGCGCGCGGGCATGGTCGAAGAAGAAGACGCAACCGGGCGCCGTACAGGCCTTGGGCTCCACGCCCGAGGAGCCCGTCAGGAGGAGAAGCGTGGCGTGGGCGATCTCGCTCTGCACGGCGATCAAGGGCGCGGCGGTGGTGACGTGCACCGCGACGGGGCGCTCCCCGGCGTTCCAGCACAGCAGGGGCCAGCAGCGATCCATGGTGATCGCGCGGTTGAGGTGCGCGACGTCCCAGGAGTCCGCCTCGTGGTGGTTGACGAAGGCGTCGATCAGCCGGCGGCTGGCGTCCCGCAGCATGACGAAGGACTGCGTGTCGGTGGTGCTCAGGGAGTCCACGGCGTTGTCCGGGAGGGGGGTGGCCAGGCTGGCGCGGCAGGATCGCAGCCACCAGGCGAGGTGCTCCGGCGTCCGGAAACCGTCGGTGAGGACGCCCCTGACGGGGAACACCGTGTTGACGAACTCCAGCGGGAGGGGCTCCCCGTGCAGGGGCGGGGCTCCGTCTGGGGGCGGGGTGTGGGTGTGCGGAGACATGTCGGTCCTTCGCCGCGTCGGGGCAGTTGGGGTTGCCGTGGGCACATGCCTCATGGCAGGATCTTAAACCTAACGGTTGCATAGCTATGAGACCGTTAGTCTAGCGTCAAGGCAATCCCCGGGGGGCGGGGTCGCCCCAACCGTAGGAAAGCCGGTCCGAAGGTACCGGTCGCACCGGCATGTGCGTCCGGATCACCTTGGGATGGGCCGAGAGCGAATTAGGTCTTGTGTCTCATGGGGGAAGTAAGTGACCTTCGATCTTGCGCTTTATCAACTGAGGACCTTCCGGGAGGTGGCCCGGTTGAGCAGTTTCACCAAAGCCGCGCGAAGTCTCGGCTATGCCCAGTCCAGCGTCACCTCGCACATCCGCTCTCTCGAGTCACGTGTAGGGATTCAGTTAGTCCAGCGTCTTCCGCACGGAGTCAGACTCACTCCAGCCGGAGAAATCTTCCACGACTATACGGGGAGAATATTTCACGTTGTGGACGAAATGGCCAGTGCTCTCAATCCTTCCGGTGAGATGGCGGGACGCGTATCGGTAGGAGCCTCGGCGCTCCTTCTGGAGTCGCGGGTCGGTTCCCTCATCCGCGACTGCCGCTACCGGTACCCGAAGGTGCAGATCTCGCCCCGGCAGCTCGTCATCAGCCGGGCCAGGGAGTCCGTCCGCGACGGGGAGACCGACCTCGCCCTGGTGCACGGCGACTTCTCGGCGACGCCCGAACCACCGTCCAGCGGCATCGTCGTGGAGGAGCTGCCGCCCCTCAAAGTGGTACCCGTCTCCTCCATTGCCCTGGCCCACGCCGCCGACCAGGCAAAGGCGCTGGCTTCGGTCCGCGTCCTCGCCGTCGACCCCGACTGCGCCTCACATCAGGTACTGGTGGGAGCGCTGCGCGAGCTGTACGGCATCGATCCGCAGGTCATCGAAGCGGGCTCGGTCGGCGGTGCGAGGGAACTCGCCCGCAGCGGCTACGGCATCGCGATGCTGCCCGCCGAGTCGGTGCGGCCGGCCGAGGAGGGAAGCGGCCTGGCCGTCATCCCCGGCCTGCCCCGGGTGCATCTCGGCGTGCGCGCCCTGTGGGCCGGGCAGGACATGGCGATGTCCGCGGTCGCCGCCGTGTGCGACGTGGCGGCGCGCCTCGGCCGGGAGCAGGCCGGCCAGATGGCCTGACAGGCCGGCGCGGGAAAGCAGCAAGGGTGAAACGGAATTCCGTTTCACCCTTGCTGCTTTTTTGTTCCCGAAGCCCGCCGGAAACCCATCAGAAACATCGATACCGGCGATCGATTGATTCGCTCAGCCGGACGCGGCAGCGCGCATAGGCTTGAAACGTATCCGAAGAGAGGCGAAATGATGTCGGATGTTTCCTATATCGCAAACGCGTTCCGCAGCGGCTTCGAGCTGAACGACCTCACCTGGGTGGCATGGAGCGAGCCGGGCCGAATCGGCGTCGAGCACCACGTCCTGTGGGCGCCGGACGAGTCCGCGGGCGAGGACTCCGTCGGCCTGCTCCTCCGCTTCCCGCCGGGCGCGCACGGCGACTTCCACGAGCACCTCGGCCACGAGCTCATGCTGGTCCTGGACGGCGTACTGGACCACAGCGACGGGATCTCGTACGTCAAGGGCGACCTGGTCGTGGAAGGCCCCGGCACGGAGCACCAGATGTCCAGCCGAACGGGCTGCACCGTGCTCGCCATCCGTACCCGTCCCGCCGCTGCCCGCGAGCCCCAGAAGCCGATCCGCGCGGTCGGCATCAGCGCGGCCCCCTGACCGGTCGGGGCGGGGCGGCCGTCAATGCCCTGACTCGGCCGCCCCGCCCCGCCCCGCTTTCCGCGGCCGCGCGCTCCGCGCCTGCCCATCTCGCCGCACCCGTGCTTCATCGCACCCGCCAACTCCCGCTGACCGAAAGAGCATTGCCTTGTCTGCGCATGCGCACCCTCTCCAGACCCGGACCTCCACCCCTGCCGTCCAGTCCCCGCACGCGGTACAGCCCTCCGGCCGTCGTGTACTCGTGTCCAGCGTCTCCTCCGACTCCCACACCTGGAACCTCGTATTCCTCCAGCTGCTGCTCGAGGAGATGGGCCACGAGGTGATCAACGTCGGCTCGTGCGTACCCGACGAGCTGCTCATCGAGGAGTGCCGCCGGGTCCAGCCCGACTTGGTGGTCGTCAGCAGTGTCAACGGACACGGGGCACTCGACGGAGCCCGTGCGATCCGCCGCCTGCGAGAGCAGCAGGACCTGCGGGACCTGCGCGTCGTCATAGGCGGCAAGCTCGGGGTGCGCGGCGCGGAGGCGGGCACCTACGGACCGGAACTGATGGCGGCCGGTTTCGACGCCGTCTTCGAGGACGCGGCGGGGGTCGCGGAGTTCCGCCGCTACCTCGCCCAGTCGGCCATACCCGCGCTCGAGCCGAGTGCGGCGTGAGCGCGCTCACAGCCGCGTCCACCGGGTCCACCGCACCCCTGGGTCCGTTCGCCGAGGCTGTCGCGGCCGCCGGGCGAGCCGGAGAGCTGGTCGTACAGCCTCGGATGGGCTTCGCCGACGTTCCTCGGATGCGGCAGGGCCTCCATGCGGTCAAGGCGGCCCGGGCCCGTACAGTCGGCACCCTCACCATCGACAGCTACACGCGCGTCGGGGACAACGAGTCCGCCCGGCGGGCGCTGATCGAGGGAACCGACCTCAACGGCTACCCCATCGTCGCGCACGGCCCCGCCACCACGCGCGACCTCACCTCAGCGCTCATGGGCGACGGTTTCGCCGTCCAGGTGCGCCACGGTTCCGCCAACCCGATCGGCATCATCCAAGCCCTGCTGGACGCCGGGCTCGACGCCACCGAGGGCGGCCCGATCTCGTACTGCCTGCCGTACAGCCGCACGCCCATCCGCCATTCCGTCGAGGCGTGGGCACGCACCTGCGAACTGCTGGCGTCCCGCCCCGGCACGCACTTGGAGAGCTTCGGCGGCTGCATGCTCGGTCAGCTCTGCCCTCCCGGTCTGCTGGTCGCCCTCTCGGTACTCGAGGGCATCTTCTTCAAGCAGTACGGGCTCCGCAGCATCTCCCTCAGCTACGCCCAGCAGACCCACCACGTCCAGGACGTCGAGGCACTGCTGGCCCTGCGCACCCTCGCCGGGGAACACCTCGCCGGCCTCGACTGGCACGTCGTGCTCTACACGTACATGGGAGTCTTCCCGCGGACGACCGGCGGGGCGCTGGGGCTGCTGCGCGACAGCGCCCGCCTGGCCGCGCTCACCGGCACCGAACGCATGATCGTCAAGACGCCGGCCGAAGCACACCGCATCCCCACCATCGAGGACAACATCCACGCGCTGGAGGAGGCGTCCGCGGCAGCGGCGGCGTACCGGGGCCAATCCCCAGTGGTGAGTGACGAGTTCGGGGTTCTGGGCGAGGCCAGGGCTCTGGTCGAGGCCGTACTGGAGATCCACCCGGATACCGGACGCGCCCTGACCGAGGCCTTCCGGCGGGGCATCCTGGACGTCCCCTACTGCCTGCACGCCGACAACGCCCAGCGCTCGCGCAGCTACATCGACGGGCGCGGCAGCCTCCAGTGGCACACCACCGGTTCCATGCCCATCCCGGCCCTGCTGGCACCGGGCCGCGCGCAGCTGCGCGCCGACGACCTGCTCGGGATGCTCTCGTACACGCAGGAATCCTTCGACCGTGCCGCCCTGGTCGCCGGCGACCAGCGCGACGGGACCGCCGCGCTTCCTGCCTGACCGGCCGCCCTCACCGCCACCGCCGTTCGACGCCCGACCCGGGCAGGCGCCGACGTCCGCGCCGCCCCGGCGCCCGTCCAGGTGCGCCCCTGTGCCGCGCGTCCTCCTCACCTTTAGGAAGCTCCTGTGCCCGGATACTCCTCCGATACGCGCCCGCTCGTCCTCGCCGTCATCGGCAGCGGCCCGCGCGGCATATCCGTCCTCGAACGCCTCGCCGTCCGCACCACCGCGGAGGCGGCCCAGACCGGCGGCGTACCGCCCCGGCCCGTACGGATCCACCTCATCGACGCGACGGAGGTCGGCGCCGGCCGCGTGTGGCGCACCGACCAGGACGACTGGTTCACCATGAACACCGTCATCAGCCAGGTGACGATGTACTCCGGCGACCCTGACGGCGGCCCCGCCCGCCCGGGCGCGGGCCCCTCCCTGGGGCAGTGGATCGAGGCGCGCGCCCTGCTCGGCGAGGAGCCCCTGGGCCCCGACGACTACGCACCCCGCGTCAGGTACGGCCACTACCTCACCGACGTGTACCGGACCATCGCCCGCAGCCTGCCCGACCACGTCGAGCTGGTGCCCGTCACCGGCCGGGTCACCGCGCTGCGCACCGGCCCGGACGGCGGCCACCTGCTCAGCCTGGACACGGCGCCGCACCTGCTGGAGGCCGACCGCGTCGTACTGGCCACGGGACACCCGTTCAACGCCCCGGACGACTTCGAGCGCGAGATGCTCGACTTCGCCGAACGCACCCCCGGCACTCACTACCTGTGCGGTGACTCGGCGGCCGACATGGCGCTCGACGAGGAGACGATCCCGGCCGGCAGCGCCGTCGGAATCCGCGGGCTGGGCCTGTCCTTCTACGACGTGATGCTCGCGCTGACCGTCGGCAGGGGCGGCGAGTTCACCACCGGGGAGGACGGCACGCTCGTCTACCGGGCCAGCGGCCGCGAGCCCAGGATCACCGCCGGATCGCGCAGCGGACTGCCCATCCCGGCACGTGGCCGCAATCAGAAGGCGCCCTCCTTCAGCCACCGCGCCCTGTTCCTCACAGGCTCCGCCCTCACCGCCGCCCGTGCCCGCCGCAGCGTGTCCGGCAGTGGCCAGCTGGACTTCGCCGAGGACGTACTGCCCCTCCTGCTCCAGGAGATCGAGCACGTCTACTACGTCACGCACGTACGGACCTCCCGCGGCACCGGGGCCGCCGACGCGTTCGCCCGGGAGCACGTCGCGGCACTGCGTGCCGGAACGGACCGCTCCGCGCTCCTGGCCGGGGCCGGGCTGTCCGACGTACCGCCCATCGACCTGGACGCGCTGGCCCGGCCCTTCGGCGACACGCGGTTCGCCTCTCCCGAGGAGTTCCGCGGGCAGTTGCTGGAGGTCATGGACCGGGACCTCGACGCGGCCTCGCTCGGCACTTCGGACGGCCCGCTGAAGGCCGCCCTCGACGTCCTGCGCGACATCCGCAACGTGGTCCGCGAGGCGGTCGACTACGGCGGGCTGCTGCCGGAGTCGCACACCGGGTTCTTCCACCGCCGCTTCCTGCCGGTCAACGCCCTCCTGTCGGCGGGCCCCCCGATGTCCCGGGTCGAGCAGTTGCGCGCCCTGATCCGCCAGGGCGTCGTGGAGGTCGCCGGTCCCGCCACCCGGTTCGAGACCGACGGGGCGGCCGGCGGCTTCCGCGTCGGGTCCCCGCAGGTCTCCGGCTCCGAGAGGATCGTCCGGACCCTCGTCGACGCCCGCATCCCCACCCCGGACCTGCCGCGCGACACCTCCCCCCTGACGCGGCAGCTGCTCGGGGAGGGCGCGGTACGCCCGTACGTGATCGACGGGCCGCAGGACACCGCGTACGTCACCGGCGGCCTGGACGTGACGGAGGCCCCGTTCCACGTCGTGGACGCCGCCGGGGAGGCGCAGCGGGACCTGTACGCCATCGGGATACCCACCGAGCACACCCGCTGGTTCACCCAGGTCGGCTCGAGCCGCCCCGGCGTCAACACGCTCTTCTACCGGGACGCCGACGCCATCGCGGCGGACGCGCTGCGGCCGGCCGCACTCGCGGAGCGCGGCATGCCCGCGACCGAGTCCGTCCTCGTTCCGGGGGACGCGGCGTGAGCGGGGCGCCGGGTGCCGCGCTCACGCCCACCGAGCGGTTCCGGGCGGCCCGGGACCTGCTGCTCCTGCACCGCACCGACCTGGACAAGGCGGTCCGGGAGTTCCGCTGGCCCGAGTTGACCGAGTTCAACTGGGCCCTCGACTGGTTCGACACCCTGGGCGCCGGACCGGACCGGCCGGCGCTGCGGATCGTGGGGCACGGCGGGCCCGCCACCGACCGGGTGCTCACGTTCGGTGAGCTGGTCCGGCGCTCGGACCAGGTCGCCACCTGGCTCCGCTCCCTCGGGGTACGGCGCGGCGATCCGCTGCTGCTCATGCTCGGCAACCGGGTGGAGGTGTGGGAGACGATGCTCGCGGCCATGAAGCTCGGCGCGATCGTCATTCCCACCTACATCACGGCGACCCCGGCGGAGATCGCGGACCGGCTGGAGCGCGGCGACGTGCGGTACGTCGTCGCCGAGGCGGGACTGACGGACCGCTTCGCCGGAGCACCGGGGGACTGGTCCGGCATCAGCGTCGGCGACCGGGTCCGGGACTGGATCCCGTACGAGCGCGCGGACTCGGCCGACCCCGGGTTCATCCCCGACGGCCCGACCATGGCGGACGAGCCGCTCTTCAGGTACTTCACCTCGGGCACCACCTCGAAGCCGAAGATGGTCGAGCACACCCACGTGAGCTACCCCGTGGGCCACTTGTCCGGCATGTACTGGAACGGCGTACAGCCCGGCGACGTGCACCTCAACATCTCGGCGCCGGGCTGGGCCAAGCACTCGTGGAGCTCGCTGTTCGTCCCGTGGAACGCGGAGGCGACCGTCATCGCACTCGACACGGCCCGCAGCGGCCCGGCCGACGTCCTGGACATCCTGCGCACCCGCGACGTCTCCACCTTCTGCGCACCTCCCACCGTGTGGCGGGGCATGGCCGCCCAGGGCCTCGGTGCGCGGCCGCCCGCGCTGCGCGAGGCGGTCGCCGCGGGCGAGCCCCTGGAACCGTCGCTGATCGAACTGGTGAGGGAGCAGTGGGGGATCGACCTGCGTGACGGATACGGCCAGACGGAGACCACCGGCCAGGTCGGCAACCCGCCGGGCCGCACCCCCGTCCCCGGCAGCATGGGCTTCCCGCTGCCCGGCTACGCGGTGGTCCTGCTCGACCCGGAGACCGGCCTGCACGTTCCCGCCGGTGAGCCGGGCGAGATATGCCTGGAGCTCTCGGCGCGTCCGCTCGGGCTGATGCGCGGCTATGTCGGGGACGCGGCCCGTACGGCGAAGGCACTGGCCGGCGGCCACTACCACACGGGGGATCTCGCGGTCCGTGCCCCGGACGGCGGCCTGACGCACTTGGCACGCTCCGATGACATGTTCAAGGCGTTCGACCACCGGATCTCGCCGCGCGAGCTGGAGACGGTGCTCCTGCGCCATCCGGCGGTGGCCGATGCCGCGGTGGTCCCGGTTCCCGATCCGGTGGGCCTGTGGGCGCCCAAGGCGTACGTGGTCATCGCGCCCGATCACCCGGCCGGGGCGCGGAGCGCGCGCTTGATCCTCGACCTGGTGCGGGGGGAGTTGCCGCCCGAGAAATGGGTGCGCGTGCTGGAGTTCGTTCCCTCCCTGCCTCGGACGACCTCGGGCAAGGTCCGCCGGGCCGAGCTGCGGGACCGGGCGCCAGGGAGCGGCGGCACGGAGTACCGGATCGACGATTAGGGTCCCTCGGCGCGAAGGCCCGGGGCCCGGGCGTGAGCCCGGGCCCCGGGCCTTCCGCGGTTCCGTTCCCGCGCCGTCAGCCGGGGTTGTGGCGCGCGTAGTGCCGGTTCGCCTTGGCCCGGTTGCCGCAGCCGGCCATGGAACACCAACGCCGGGTGCCGTTCTTGGAGACGTCGTAGAAGTGCAGGACGCACTCCGGGTTCGCGCACGAGCGGATCCGTTCGGGCCGCTCGCCGAGCAGGTGCAGGAAGTTCTCGGCCACCGTCCAGGCCGCCAGCCACGAGGGAGGGTCCACCTCGACGGCGCTACCCGCTCCGTCGGGCAGCAGCAGCCGGCGGACGAGACCGTGTGCCAGTACGGCATTGAGCGCGCCGATCGTGGCCTCGTCCCATGGCCCGGGGGTGGCGACGAGGCCATCGAGCGCGCCGCGGACCTGGAGGAGCGCGTCCAGCGTCTGCCGGTCGGCCACTGCCTGCCGGTCGCCGAGCTCTTGGCGGACGAGCGGGCCGGCGAGCCAGATGCCCAGTCCTTCGACGGATTCCAGCAGATCGTGTCGACCGTCGCTGTCGATCCAGCGGGTGTTGAGCAGATCGATGGAGAGCGGTTCGCCGGTCAGTGGCCGGGGGTCCGGCTCCGGGGGTGGCAGCACAGGGGGCTCCTTCCTTCTCTGTGGGGACGCCCGGCCAACCATAACCGGTCATCCGAAGATCAAGGGTTGACGATCCCCAAGTCTAACCATTAAAGTCTGTTTCAGCGGTTGAGAGAACGCCTCGAAACCCCGACCGAAAGCAGTGATCGACCATGGGCAAGGCAAATACCCTGCAGACCGGACACGTCGGCCTGAACATCACCGACATGGACCGCTCCCTGGCCTTCTACCGCGAGGTCTTCGACTTCGAGGTGCTGGCGGAAGGCAAGGAAGAGGACCGGCGCTGGGCATTCCTCGGCCGCGACGGCCAGATGCACGTCACCCTCTGGCAGCAGAGCGCGGGCACGTTCGGCACGGACCTGCCGGGCCTGCATCACCTCTCCTTCCAGGTGGAGACCATCGAAGAGGTCCGTGCCACCGAAGAGGTCCTGCGCGGTCTGAACGCCGAGTTCAACTACGCCGGCGTGGTCCCGCACGGTGAGAACGGCGCCTCCGGCGGCATCTTCTTCACCGACCCCGACGGCATCCGCCTCGAGATCTACGCCCCCACCGGGGCCAACCCGGCCGACGCCCCCACCCAGGGCGCGCCCACCTGCGGCTTCTTCTAGACACGAGCCGCCAGCAGCACCTCAAGGTGCGACCGGGGGCCGGGCCCAGGCGGGCCCGCGTCCCCGGTCGCGGCGGAACGAAAGGAACTGCCGTGGCAACCGGCTACCACCCCGGCGAACTCCTGGTGCAACACCGCGCGGACCTCGCCGGCGAGGCGACCTTCTCGCTGGGCGCCATCGGCGAGTCCGTCCCCGCCGTAGCGGCGGACTTCCTCGCTGAGCAGCCGATGATCATCCTCGGCGGCACGGACCGCGCGGGCCGCGTCTGGGCCACCCAGCTGACCGGCGACCCCGGTTTCCTGCGGTCGCCCGACCCCCGCACCCTCATCATCGATGCGCTCCCCCTTCCGGAGGATCCCCTCGCGGACCTGCTCGGCCCGGCCGACGCACCCGCCGGGACCGCGGACGCGGAACGGCCCGTCCGGCTGGGCATGATCGCCATCGAACCCGCCACCCGGCGTCGCATGCGGCTCAACGGCAGGGCGTTCCCGGGCGTCGGCGGGTTGCACGTCGCGCTCGACCAGGTCATCGCCAACTGCCCCAAATACCTGCAGAAGCGGGACTTCCGGATCCTGCGGGCCGACGACGCCCAGGCGCGGGCGGCGGCCCGCACGGTCACCTCCGGCACCGCGCTCAGCGCGGCCCAGCAGCGGACGGTGCGCGAAGCCGACACCTTCTTCGTCGCCACGGCCTCTGACAGCGGCGATGCCGACGCGAGCCACCGCGGCGGAAACCCCGGCTTCGTCCAGGTGCTGTCCCCGACGAGGCTGCGCTGGCCCGACTACATCGGCAACGCCATGTTCCTGACACTCGGCAACCTGGCCCTCAATCCGGCCGCCGGCATCCTCTTCCCGAACTGGACCACAGGCTCGGTCCTCCACCTCTCCGGCACCGCGCACACCGTGTGGGACGAGGAGGAACGGTCCCGCGTTCCCGGAGCGCAGCGCCTCGTGGAGTTCTCCGTCACGGACGTACGCGAGATCTCCGCCGCCTCGCCCCTGCGCTGGAGCGAGCCCGGATACTCCCGCTTCAACCCCCCGGTCAGCTGAGACCACCTTTCCCACCGGCCCGGCACCAGGGCCGGTCCTCGCCCCCTACGGAGCCACTCATGCAGATCACCGTGGACATGAACCTCTGCGAGAGCCACGGACAGTGCGTCTTCGCGGCGCCCGAGGTCTTCTCCTTCGACGACGAGGACTACCTCGTCTACGACGCCGCCCCGAGCGACGCCCTGCTGGACAAGGCCGAGAAGGCAGCAGCGGTCTGCCCCGCCCGCGCCATCACCGTCACCCCGGCTCCCTCGACGACCGACGACACCACGGCCGCACGGTGAGCACGAGCCTCACGCCCCCGCGCAGCATCGTGATCGTAGGTGCGTCGCTCGCCGGCCTGCGGACGGCCGAAGCGCTGCGCACCGCCGGCTTCGCAGGCTCCCTGACCATCGTCGGCGACGAACCGTACCTGCCGTACGACCGGCCCCCGCTGTCCAAGGACGTCCTGACGGCCCAGGACCCGGCGCAGTTCACGGCACTGCCCCTGCCCGACGGACTCGACGCCCGTTGGCAGCTCGGCCGGCCCGCCGTCCGGCTCGACCCGCGCGCCCGTACGGTCACCCTCGCCGACGGCACCCGGCTCCCGTACGACGCGGTGGTCATCGCCACCGGCTCCACCGCCCGCACCTGGCCCGCCCGCCGGCCCCCGCTGCCCCGCGGTGTCTTCACCCTGCGCGGATGGCAGGACGCGGTCGCGCTGCGGGCCGAACTCGCGCCCGGACGGAAGCTCGCCGTGATCGGCGCCGGCTTCCTCGGCGGCGAGGTCGCCGCCGCGGCCCGCGCACGCGGCCTGGACGTCACGCTCATCGAGTCGGCCGCGCAGCCTCTGGAGCGCGCCGTCGGAACGGTCGCCGGCGGGTTCGTCGCCACGATGCACCGAGAAGCCGGCATCGACCTGCGGACCCACACCACGGTCAGCGGTTTCCTTGCCACCGACGACGGCCGTATCACCGGAGTCCGCCTCTCCGACCACAGCGAACTGCCGGTGGACGCGGCGGTCCTGGCCCTCGGCGCCGTGCCCGCCACCGGGTGGCTCGCGGACTCCGGCCTCGCCCTCGAAGGCGGCGTGCACTGCGACGCGTACCTGAGGGCCCTGCTCCCCGACGGAACGGCAGTGCCCGGTGTCGTCGCGGCCGGTGACGTCACGCGCGTGCCGCACCCGCTGGCCGGCGGCGCACCGGTCACCCTGGGCCACTGGACCAACGCCGTGGAACAAGCGGCCTCGGCCGCCCACACCTTGCTGCACCCGGATGAGCCCGAGCCGTTCAGTGGGATCCCGTCCTTCTGGTCGGACCTGCACGGCGCCCGGATCCGCTCGGTCGGCCTGCCTGGACTCGCCGATGAGGCGAGGATCGCCGAGCACGAACTCGTGGGAGAGCGCCGCCTCGAGGTCAGTTACCACAAGGAAGGGCATCTGATCGGCGCCCTGACCATCGGCAGGACCCGCAGGCTGGCCGCCTACCAGCGCGAACTCCAAGCCCTCGGAGGGGCGGCTTCCCCCCTGGCTTCGTAGCCGGACCGCATTCGACTCCTACGGCCCGGCCCCTCCCGGAGCGCGCGGCCTGCGGAGCGCGGCACGCCGGCGGCAGCCCCTGGATCCCCCAGACCACTGCATGGCGCGGATTGTGAAGGGTAGAAGCGCGCCATTGCCCGCGAGTGGAGGAGGACCCCGTATGACGGCCAGGTCCGTCCCAGAGCACGGAGCACTGCCCCCGCACGATGTCCTCCTGGGCGGCCGCTACCGGCTCCAGCGGCCCATAGGGTCCGGAGGCACAGCCGACGTCTTCTGCGGTGTCGACGAGGTCCTGGGCCGTGAGGTGGCCGTCAAAGTGTTCCGCTCGGGCACGGACACGGTCACTGCCGATCGCTTCTGCGACGAGGCGCGCACGCTGGCCCGCATGTCCCACCGCGCCCTCGTCACCGTTTACGATGCCGGACGTCACGGGCATGGCGCCTACATGGTCACGGAGCTGATCCGCGGCGTCACCTTGCGCGCCCGCATGGATGCCGGCCCCCTGAGCCCCGTGCAGGTCGCGCGGATCGGCTCCGACATCTCGTCAGCCCTGGACCACGTGCACGCCCACGGCGTGATCCACCACGACGTGAAACCCTCCAACATCCTGCTGGGTGAGGAAGGTGCCCCGCACCTGGCCGACTTCGGGCTTTCCAGGACCGTGCACGACCACTCCCACGGCGCACCCGACACCCTGGTCGGCACGCTCGCCTACATGGCCCCCGAGCAGTTCCTCGGGCAGGGCGCGAGCGCGGCCAGCGACATATACGCCATGGGCGTGACCCTGCTCGAAGCGCTCACCGGCCACCGCGAGTTCCAGGGAACTCCCGTGGAGATCGGCACCGCCCACCTCCTGCGTCAGCCCCAAATCCCCGAAGGGTTGCCGGACGACCTGGCCCGCCTGTTGAAGGCGATGACCGAACAGGCCCCTCAGGCTCGCCCCGACGCCGCCGCTGTCCACGAGCGCCTGCAAGACATCGCACAGCCACCGCGGCCCCGCATCGCGGGGGGCGCGCCGCCTGCCGGCGCCTCCACCCGTCAAGCCCCTCCGTCGCCGCTCGCCGCTCACGCCGGACGTACGCCCGCACCACTGCGGAGCAGAGCGACCGTCCGGCGACATGCGGTGGGGCTGAGCCTCGCGGCCGCGATCGTCGCGGGCAGCTGCGCCTGGGCAGTGGGCGGCCTTACCGCCGGGGAGAACACGCCGCCCACCGCACCCTCGCGCGATGAACCGTCGGCGCCGAGGAACACCGAGGCGGCAGGCCCCGCAGGATCTCAGCCAGCGGTGCGTGTGCCGCCGCTTCCCGCTGCCTCGGAGTCAACTCCGCAGCCGTCGCAGGCAGCACCGACCATCACACGGGAACTCCAAGCGTCTGCCGGCCCGACGGGCTCGTACTCCTCACCGCCACCCCCGGCGAAGGCGCCGGGGGTGGCGAAGACGAAGGAGAATCCGGGGAAGGCCAAGGGGAAGGACAAGGGACGGTGACCGAACCGTCGCTCCGCGAGAGCGCGGACGATCGGTCATGAGCGGGCGATCTCGGCGATCAGGCCCTCGACGAGTCCCTTGATCTCGTCGCGGATCGGGCGGACGGCCTCGACGCCCTGGCCTGCGGGGTCTTCGAGCTTCCAGTCGAGGTAGCGCTTGCCGGGGAAGACGGGGCAGGTGTCGCCGCAGCCCATGGTGACGCACACGTCCGAGGCCCTGACCGCGTCGATCGTGAGGATCTTCGGCGTCTGGGCGGACATGTCGATGCCGACCTCGCGCATCGCCTCGACCGCGGCCGGGTTGACGGAACCTGCGGGGGCGGAGCCGGCGGAGCGGACCTCGACGCGGTCCCCGGCGAGGTGGGTCAGCCAGGCGGCGGCCATCTGCGAGCGGCCGGCGTTGTGGACGCAGACGAACAGGACGGAGGGCTTCTCGGACACGGCGGGTCTCTTCTCCAGGCAGGCGGGGCAGGCAGGCGGGCAGGCGGGCAGGCAGGCGGGCGGGCAACATGGCTATCAGCTGATGATGACATCAGCACCTGGTGGTGTCAGTCACTACTGATGTGAAAGTATCAGTCCATGATGACGTCAGTCGACACTGAACTGATCCGGGTCCTCGCGGACCCCCTCAGGCTCCGGATCGTGACCCTGCTCGCCCGCGAGACGCTGTGCACCACGCACCTCGTGGAGGAGACCGGTGCCAAGCAGACCAACCTCTCCAACCACCTGAAGGTGCTCAGGGAGGCCGGGCTGGTGGACACCGAGCCGTGCGGCCGCTTCGTCTACTACAAGCTGCGCCCGGACGTCATCGCCCAGCTCGCCGGCCAGTTCGCCGACCTGGCCGCCTCCGCTCGCACCGCTGCCGAGAACAAGAGGGCCTGTCCGTGACCCCCACCCAAGCTCCCGCGACGACCGAAGACGCCTCGGTCGTCCAGAAGCTGTCCACCCTTGACCGCTTCCTCGCGGTCTGGATCCTGCTCGCCATGGGTCTCGGCCTGGGCCTGGGCCGCCTGATCCCCGGCCTGAACGACGCGCTCGCCAAGGTGGAGATCGGTGGGATCTCCCTGCCGATCGCGGTCGGCCTGCTGGTCATGATGTACCCGGTCCTGGCGAAGGTCCGCTACGACAAGCTCGACGCCGTCACCGGCGACCGCAAGCTGATGATCTCCTCGCTGGTCATCAACTGGATCCTCGGCCCCGCGCTCATGTTCGCCCTGGCCTGGATCTTCCTCGCGGACCTGCCCGAGTACCGCACCGGCCTGATCATCGTCGGCCTCGCCCGCTGCATCGCCATGGTCATCATCTGGAACGACCTCGCCTGCGGCGACCGCGAGGCCGCCGCCGTCCTCGTCGCCCTGAACTCGGTCTTCCAGGTCATCGCCTTCGGCGTCCTGGGCTGGTTCTACCTCGACCTGCTCCCCGGCTGGCTCGGCCTCGGCGACGGCGAGCACCTCGACATCTCCATGTGGAAGATCGCGCTGAACGTCGTCATCTTCCTCGGCGTCCCGCTGCTCGCCGGGTTCCTCACCCGCCGGATCGGCGAGAGGAAGCTCGGTCGCGAGACCTACGAGGCGAAGTTCCTGCCGAAGATCGGCCCCTTCGCCCTGTACGGCTTGCTCTTCACGATCGTCATCCTCTTCGCCCTCCAGGGCAAGACCATCACCTCCCAGCCCCTGGACGTCGCACGGATCGCGCTCCCGCTGCTCGTCTACTTCGCGGTGATGTGGTTCGGCACCTTCGCGCTCGGCAAGGCGATCGGCCTGCCGTACGACCGCACCACCACCCTCGCCTTCACCGCGGCGGGCAACAACTTCGAGCTCGCCATCGCGGTCGCCATCGCCACCTTCGGCGTCACCAGCGGCCAGGCCCTCTCCGGTGTCGTCGGCCCGCTCATCGAGGTCCCCGTCCTCGTCGCCCTCGTCTACGTGTCGCTGGCCTGGCGCAGGAAGTTCGCGGAGCACAAGCTCACTCCATGACGTGGCGCACCGACGTGGCGGTGATCGGCGGCGGCCAGTCCGGGCTCGCCGCCGGCCACCACCACCGCCCGCCGCCGAGCCCTCGACTCCGGCCGCACCGACACCGGCGGCGTCGCCTCCCTTCCCCGCCCGGGTACGGGTCGGCGCTGATCCGTTCAGGAGAGGAGCGGGCTGCGGCGCTCCAGTAGAACCACATCCCGCCAGACGCCGTGGTGGCGGCCGATGCGCTCGCGGGTGCCGATGATCCGGAAGCCGGCC
Organism: Streptomyces antarcticus; assembly: GCF_026627255.1. Classification (GTDB taxonomy): domain Bacteria; phylum Actinomycetota; class Actinomycetes; order Streptomycetales; family Streptomycetaceae; genus Streptomyces; species Streptomyces antarcticus. The sequence continues at coordinate 134,382 of NZ_JAPNLM010000005.1, forward strand.
CGCTTGTGGACGGCGAGGCTGGCGGCGTTCTCGGGGAAGATCCCGGACTGGACGGTCCAGATCCCCGCCGCTTCGGTCGACTCCACGAGCGCGGCCAGGAGGCGCCCGGCGACGCCGCGGCCGCGGGCGGCGGGGTGGACGTAGACGGAGTGCTCGACGACGCCCGCGTACGCGCTGCGGTCCGAGACCCGGCTCGCGGCCACCCAGCCGAGCAGCTTGCCGTCGGCGTCGAGCGCGGCGAAGCGGTGGCCGGGCAGCTTCGCCGCGTCGAACTCAGCCCAGGTCGGGGCGGTGGTCTCGAAGGTGGCGTCGCCCTCGTCGATCCCGGCCCGGTAGACGGCCAGGGTCTCGTCCGCGCGTGCCGCGGTGAGCGGGGCGACGGTGATGCCGATGCTCATGCGGCGGCCGCGCGGATGAGGAGCTGGCCCATGGCCGCGATCACCGAGGGTTCGACGCGGTAGTAGACCCAGGTCCCACGCCGCTCGGAGGAGAGCAGGCCGGCCTCGCGGAGCTTCTTGAGGTGGTGGGAGACGGTGGGCTGGGAGACGCCGACGTCGGAGATGTCGCACACGCACGCCTCGCCGCCCTCGTGGGAGGCGATCGCGGAGAACAGGCGCAGGCGCACCGGGTCGCCGAGCGCCTTGAACATGACGGCGGTCCGCTCGGCCTCGTCGGACGTCAGCGGGCGCTCGGTCAGGGACGGGCAGCAAGGGGCCACGGCCTCCGGCTCCAATGGCGGCAACACCTTCGCAAGCGGCAACACCTTCGCAGTGGACATGCCCCCATCATCCGTCGAACTTCGACAGATGTCTATGTTGACGAACTTCGAACCCAGTGGCAACCTGGGAGACGTCAGGACATCGACGTACGTCGAAACAATCCGGGAGCCCGTCGTGAACGCATCCACCGAAGCCCTGCCCGTCCTGGTGATCGGCGCAGGACCGGCCGGCCTGGCCGCCGCCGCACACCTCACCGGACGCGGCATCGAACCCCTCGTCCTGGAAACCGGGCCCGCCGCCGGCGCCGCGGTGCGCGAGTGGGGTCACGTACGGCTCTTCTCCACCTGGTCCGAGGTCGTCGACCCGGCCGCCGAGAAGCTCCTCGCACCCACCGGATGGACCGCCCCCGACGGCACGGCCTACCCCTCCGGCGCCGACTGGGCCAACCTCTACCTGCAGCCCCTCGCCGACGTCCTCGGAGACAAGGTCCGCTACGGCGCCACAGTCACCGGAGTCTCCCGCCAGGGCCGCGACCGGATCGTTGACGCCGACCGCGAGCAGCAGCCGTTCACCGTCCGCGTGGTCAACGCGGACGGCAGCGAGGAGCGGATCCTGGCCCGCGCCGTCATCGACGCCTCCGGCACCTGGTCCACCCCCGGCCCCATCGGCGGCGACGGCCTCCCGGCCCTCGGCGAGCACGCGGCCGCCGACCGGATCTCCTACCGAATCCCCGACCTCAAGGACCCGGCCACCCGCACCCGGTACGCGGGCAGGCGCACCGCCGTCATCGGCTCCGGCGCCTCCGCCTTCACCGCGCTGGCCTACCTGGCCGACCTCGCCACGTCCGAGGACGGTGCCGGGACGCACGTCACCTGGATCCTGCGCCGCGGCATCAGCGGTTCCACCTTCGGCGGCGGCAGCGCCGACCAGCTCCCGGCCCGCGGCGCGCTTGGGCTCACCGCGAAGGCCGCCGTCGACGAGGGGTACGCCGACGCCGTCACCGGCTTCCGTACCGACGCCATCGAGCGGGCCGCCGACGGCCGCCTGGTCGTGGTCGCCGAGGACGGGCGCCGCCTAGACCCGGTCCACGAGGTCATCGTCCTGACCGGCCTGCGCCCCGACTTGTCCTTCGTCTCCGAGCTGCGCCTCGGCCTGGACGAGCGCCTCCAAGCCCCGGTCGAGCTGGCGCCGCTGATCGACCCGAACCAGCACTCCTGCGGCACCGTCTACCCCCACGGCGTGGGCGAGCTCTCCCACCCGGAGAAGGACGTCTACCTCGTCGGCATGAAGTCCTACGGCCGCGCGCCCACGTTCCTGGCCATGACCGGCTACGAGCAGGTCCGCTCCATCGCCGCCCACCTCGCCGGCGACCGGGAAGCCGCCGCGCGCGTCGAACTCACCCTCCCCGAGACGGGCGTGTGCGGCGGAGCCGGCCTGTTCGACGAGCCTGCGGCCGCCGAGGAGAGCGGTAGCGGCTGCTGTGCGGCTCCGGCCACGCTCACCATCGGTGCGCCGGCCTCTTCCGGCGGCTGCTGACCGGCGTGCCACACCTCCACGCCGGCGTGGCCGCGACCGGGACGGGGGTCCAGTCGCGGCCACGCACCGCCCTGCCCGCCCTGTGTGCCACCCAGGTCACCAGCTGCCGGCATCGGCGAGCGTGTCTGAAAGATCGTGTAAGTCCGTGATGTGGAAGCCTGGCCCCGGGCTCGGCCTCGGGCCTGTGGGCCAGGCGGATCGGACGAGTCATGGCAGACAAAGACGAAGCGGCCGCGTCCGTGGCCGGCGACAAGATGGTCGACGAGGTGGTCGAGCGGCTACTCGACAAAGCTGACGCCTCGGGAGCGGCCCTGCTCGGTGAGGGCGGGCTCCTGACAGAGATCACCAAGGCCGTTCTGGAGCGGGCCCTGGAAGCCGAGATGAGCGAACACCTCGGCTTCCTGCCGGACCGCGCCGTGGAACGTACGGCCCAACTCACCCACCTGGCACGGCGCGACGCCGTCGTCCTCTTCGACTACCGGCGGTACGAGGAGGACAAGGCGGCGATCGCGCAGATGACGCGTGAGGCCGGCGGCAAGGTCATCGTCTTCACCGACGCCTGGCTCTCTCCGGCGACCTCCCAGGCGGACGTCGTCCTGCCCAGCCAGGTCGGCACCGTTTCCCCCTACGACAGCCTGGTCCCGACCCTGGCCGTCGTCGAAACCGTCATCGCCGGCGTGATGCGGGCCCTCGGTGAGGACGCCCACCGGCACATGCAGCAGTCCGAGGACACCGCCCGCCGCGCAGGACTCGTCTGATGCCGGCTGCCGGTGTGCGGTACTCGCCGTTGTGCGGCTGGAGAACGCCGCGGATCCGGAGCGCACCGGCCCCGCGTTCGTGAAGTGGCCGGGCAGGGGCACCCATGGGCGAGCAGACCACCCTCGGGGGCTGACCAGGGGTACGCCCTTGGGCGGCCCGGGGCCGGGGTGGACCGCGTGTTCGCGCTCTCCGTCTCGCGCCGGGTCGGGGGAGGGCCGCACCCTCACTCGACCGCAGGCGGGGGCGCGGAGTCGCTGCGGTGGACCAGGCGGTAGGCGGGCCCGCGGGCCGGGCGGCCGCGTCCGTGGAGGATGGCAGCCTCGATCAGGCTGTTCACGGTGGGATTCGCCCGGCGGATACGTTCGAGTTGTCGGCGCGTGAGGCCGATCGTGGCCGCGGCCGCCCCGACGGGGGTGTGCCGGGCGAGGGAACGCAGCAGGATCCGCAGCCCATAGCTGTTGATCTGCCCTGGCCGGGGAGCGTTGGCGGCGGCCATGGCGGTGGCCGCGGTGAGGGCCTGCTCGAAGGCCGGCTCGGTGCGCCAGCGGTCGAGGAGGGATTGGCTGACGCCTGCCGCCGCCGCGCATCCGGCATGACCCAGGCCCATGGCGGCGGCGTGCACGGCGTGTGCCTGGCGCTGACTGGTTTCGGCGGACAGCTCGGGGTGTCCGTGGATCGCGGCGGGCAGGGCCCAGTCGACGTCATCCTCCGTCACGAGCAGATCGATGAAGTCCTTGGCCCAGCTGTCCAGATGCCGCGCGTTTCCCGGCGGTGGGTTCGTCAACAGGGTGCCTCCCGACCGATGTCTTCGTCTGTGTGGCCGTGGTGCGGACGGGTGCCGACCGGTTGCGGCGCGAGCCTGGTTGTTCCCCGTGATCCGCGGGGAACCGTGCGTCACTCCGTATCGGCGCGTTCCGTTCGGCGGGCAGCGGAGTCGCGTGCGCCGAGCCGAAGGTGCTCAACGTGATAGAGGGCCTGCTCGAGGAGTTCTGCGACATGGCTGTCGTAGAGGGCGTAGACGATCGAGCGGCCGTGGCGCTCTCCGGTGACCAGGCCGAGGTTGCGCAGCAGCCGCAGCTGGTGGGAGCAGGCGGAGGCTTCCATGCCCACGGTCTCGGCGAGGTCGCTCACGGAGCAGGGGCCTTCCTGGAGACGGGCCAGGATGTGGAGCCGCGAGGGCGTGGCGAGGGCCTGCAAGGTGGCGGCGACGTCGGCGGTGCCGACGGCATCGAGGCGCTCCCGGGTGCTGGCGCTGCTGGTGGTGCTGGTTCCGTGGCCCATGGGGACAGCATACCGACCATATGTGAATACCTGTTCAGGTGTTCCTGTATGGTGGAAACGTTGCCTCATCCGCCCGTGAAGGGTTGCTTTGTCATGTCTGCTGTCCTCGACCCGCGGCCCGCGCCGCCCTCCAGCCGGCCGTGTCCCGAGCCGCCGAAACGGCGCGCGCGGCTCCTGGCTCTGCCGGAGGCCCGGTGGGCGCTGGCCGCACTGGTCCTGTTCCTGATCGCCCTTCCACTGGATCTCCTGGAGGCCCCGGCCTGGCTGTGGGCTCCGCTGTATGCCGCCGTCTACGTCACGGGCGGCTGGGAGCCGGGCTGGGAGGGCCTGAAGGCCCTGAAGCACAAGACCTTGGACGTGGATCTCCTGATGGTCGTCGCGGCGCTCGGCGCCGCGGCCATCGGGCAGGTCCTCGACGGGGCTCTGTTGATCGTCATCTTCGCCACCTCTGGTGCGCTGGAGGCCGTGGCGACGGCCCGGACCGCCGACTCGGTGCGCGGCCTTCTCGACCTGGCGCCGAGCACCGCGACCCGGCTCCGGCCGGACGGCGGGGAGGAAAGCGTTCCCGCCGACACCCTCGCGGTCGGCGACGTCATCCTGGTACGGCCGGGCGAGCGGGTCGGCGCCGACGGTCAGGTCCTCGACGGGACCAGTGACCTCGACCAGGCGACCATCACCGGCGAGCCGCTCCCGGTGACCAAGCAGGTGGGTGACGAGGTGCTCGCCGGCACGGTCAACGGCACCGGCGCCCTGCGCGTGCGGGTCGAGCGGGACCCGGCGGACTCGGTGATCGCCCGGATCGTGAAGATGGTCGAGGAAGCCTCCGGGACCAAGGCCCCCGTCCAGCTGTTCATCGAGAAGGTCGAGCAGCGGTACTCGATCGGCATGGTCGTCGCGACCCTGGCGGTGTTCGCGCTCCCTCTCGCCCTCGGCGACGGTCTGCGGCCGGCCCTGCTCCGTGCGATGACGTTCATGATCGTGGCCTCGCCGTGTGCGGTGGTGCTCTCCACGATGCCGCCGCTGCTGTCCGCCATCGCCAACGCGGGCCGCCACGGTGTCCTGGTCAAGTCCGCCGTCGTCATGGAGCGCCTGGGTCAGATCGACGTCGTCGCGCTGGACAAGACCGGCACCCTCACCGAGGGCGCCCCGCGGGTCACCGACATCCGCCCCCACCCCGCCTCCGGACTCGACGAGGACGGGCTGCTGGCGCTGGTGGCCGCGGCCGAGTACCCCAGCGAGCACCCCCTGGCCCGCGCGGTCGTCCAGGCCGCCCGCGACCGCGGCCTCACGCTCGCCGCGTGCACCGGCTTCACTTCGGTCCCCGGGTCGGGTGTCACCGCCGACGTCGGTGGCCGCACCGTCCGGATCGGATCCCCGGCCCGGCTCGAGGCGGCCGCAGACCGGGACATCGACGTCGCGGTGCGGGCCCTGGAGGACGAAGGACGCACCGCGGTCGTCGTCCTGCGCGACGACATCCCGGTCGGCGTGCTGGGCATCGCCGACCGCCTGCGACCCGATGCCGAGGCGACGGTGGCCTCCCTCACCGAACTGGCCGGCCGGGCCCCGGTCCTGCTGACCGGGGACAACGAGCGCGCCGCCCGCCATTTGGCGGCGGCGGTCGGCATCGCCGACGTCCGCGCCGGCCTGTTCCCGCAGGACAAGGCCGCCGCGGTCAAGCAGTGGGAGGCCGAGGGCCGCCGGGTGCTGGTGGTCGGCGACGGCGTCAACGACGCCCCGGCCCTGGCCGCCGCGCACACCGGTATCGCGATGGGAAGGGCCGGCTCCGACCTCGCGCTGGAGACCGCCGACGTTGTCGTCGTGCGCGACGAACTCGCCGCCATCCCCGCCGTCGTGGCACTGTCCCGCACGGCCCGCCGTGTGGTGGTGCAGAACCTGGTCATCGCCGGGATCTTCATCACCGTGCTCGTGACCTGGGACCTGATCGCCACGCTCCCGCTGCCACTGGGTGTGGCAGGCCACGAGGGGTCCACCGTCATCGTCGGCCTCAACGGCCTGCGCCTTCTGCGCGCGTCCGCCTGGACGAACCCGGCAGGCGGCCCGGTGGGGTCGGCCGGCGGATCCCGGCCGGCAGGGGAAGCGGAGTCGCCGGGCCGGATCGTACGATGACGGTATGACCAGCACGAGGCAGCCGTCGAGCCGTCGCCCCGCCGGGCGCGGCTTCGTGCTGCTTGTGCTGGCGTTGCTGGCCGGGGTGCTGGCGATGCACGGCCTCGGTCCGGGCCCCGTTCCCACGAGGGCGCCGGCGGCCGCCGGTGTTCACGACATGGCGATGGCCCACGAGGGATCCGCCCGGCAGGTGGCGGGCGCCTGCTCGCACTCCGATGGCGGTACGGGCCACGCGGACCACGCGGATGCCACGTGCGCGGCGGCCGGTGTCGGCGCCGCGTACTCGCCTCCCGTCCTGGCCGCTGCCCTCGATTCCGGGCCCGTGCCTGCCGCGCTGTCCCGCAGCGCGGCGGGGGCCGCCGAGAGCGGCCGGGCACCGCCTGACCTCGCTGAACTGCAACTCCTGCGGATATAGGACCGCCCGCACGGCACCTCCTTGCCCCGGCTCGGCCGGCGGGGGGATGCCGCGCTCCGGCACATGCCCGTTCCGCATCGCGCCCGCCCGCCCGGGCGGCGCATCAAGGAGTCGCACCACCATGAACACCAACCGTTCCCTCATCCGCCGCAGCGCCGCTGTCGCGGCCGCCGGTACGGCCGTACTCGTCCTCGCGGCCTGCGGGTCGAGCGGCGACAGCTCGGCCGGGCACGACGGCCACACCTCGCAGTCGCCTACCGCCTCGGCTTCCGTTCAGGCCGCGCAGGGGCAGCGCAACACCGCCGACGTCGCCTTCGCCAAGGGGATGATCCCCCACCACCGCCAGGCCGTGGACATGGCCGGCCTCGCGCCCGCCAGGGCCGAATCAGCCGAGGTCAAGCAGCTGGCGGAGGAGATCAAGAAGGCCCAGGGCCCGGAGATCAAGACGCTGTCGGGGTGGCTGACCTCATGGGGCGAGCCGGTGCCCGCCGAGGGGGCCGCGGACCACTCGGCGCACGGGACGGCCGGGATGATGACGGCCGAGGAGATGGGCGAGCTGAAGAGCGCGTCGGGCAAGGCGTTCGACATCGCCTTCATGGAAATGATGATCAAGCACCACGAAGGTGCCGTGGCGATGGCGAAGGCGGAGAAGGCCGAAGGCGCCTTCCCTGAGGCCAAGGTGATGGCGGATGCGATCATCACCTCGCAGACCGCCGAGATCGCCAGGATGAACGGCCTGCTCGGCAAGAACTGACCCACTCTGGCGGAGGGGTGTGCGGGGGTCTTGCGTCCCTCGCGCGCTCCTGCGTCCCGTGCGGGGTTCACGCCCTGGCGAGAATACCCCCAGAGGGTATGCGTTGAGGGTGTGGGGCCGCCGGAGCGGGGTCGCACTGGACGGGATTGGGGATGACGGTCATGGATCACAGTGCGCACCACACCGGCACCGCTCACGATGGCAGCGCGAACCAGGCGCACGCGGGTCACGCCGGGCGCCGGTCGGGCGGGGTGACCTGGGGGACCGCCGCGAAGGCGACGCTGCACTGCCTGACCGGATGTGTGATCGGCGAGATCCTCGGCATGGTCATCGGAACCGCCCTGATGTGGGGCAACGCCCAGACGATGATCCTGGCGATCACGCTGGCGTTCGTCGCGCCCCAGCCGCGCACCCACGGCAAGCACGACTACGTCTGCGACATCCACCAGTTCATGTCCGGAACCCTCACCGTCCGCTGATCCCCGGAGTCACCCCTGCCCCACGTTCCACGCCACAGCGACGCCCACCTGCTGGCGCTGTTCCGCATCGTGACCGGATCCCTCCTCGCCTGCCACGGCGCGGCCAAGCTCTTCGGCGTCCTCGGCGGCGACCTCGTACCGGTGGGCAGGTGGCCGTACTGGTGGGCCGGACTCATCGAACTCGGCGGGGGAACCCTCGTCGCCGCCGGCGTGGCCGTCCGCCCCGCGGCGCTCCTGTGCTCGGGTGTCATGGCCTACGCCTATTTCACCGAGCGCCAGAGCCAGGGCCTCCTCCCGATGCAGAATGACGGGGAGCCGGCCGCCCTGTACTGCTGGGCGTTCCTCGCCCTCGCCGTCCTCGCCCCGGCGGCCCTCTCCCTGCCCGTCGGCAAGCGCCTCGCGTCCCCCGCCGCCTCCGTACCAGCTGGGACGTAGCCGCCCGCAATCTGTGCGGAAATGGGGTGACGGGGTGCCGTCACTCCATTTCCGCATTCCGTCAATTGGGTCCGACGATGGATGGGGGGCGATCCCCTCGCATTCTCTATTGCGAATGGGTCGCAATAACGCGGAGACGCCCGGTCGGTCTAGTGTTTTCGCTGCGTGTCGCGACGATTATGACGCCTTCTGTTTTGCCTCCAAAAGGCTGTGGCCAGTGCGAATGCGTCGTTGGGAGGGGCCCTTTCCCGATCCCGGAGGGGAATGCGGTCACCCGGCGCCGGTGCTGCGTGCTTTCCTTCCGTTTGCACGTTCCGAGCGTGAAAACGACACGCGGTCGGCGGGCCTTGAGTCGTCACTCATGCCTCACAGGCCTGTTGACCGACCGAATTTCTCCCCAACTGAACGTCCCCGCCCGGCCGCGTGTGCACGGCCGGACGCGGTTCGCAGTCGAGAGGATCAGCCTTGAATTCCACCTCCGCACGGCCCCGTTCGCGGCGCGTGTTCGACCAGTCCCTCCTCGTTCTGGGCGCGGGCGCTCTGGCGACCGGCCTCGCCGCCATGACGCTGGCCCCGGGGGTCAGCGCCGCCTCCAGCCACCGCGAGGCCCCGCTGATCGCGGGCGACCCGCGCGCGGACAACACCGACGTGTACGCGTTCACCAGCCCCGACAAGGCCGACACGGTCACTCTCCTGGCGAACTGGATCCCGTTCGAGGAGCCCAACGGCGGCCCCAACTTCTACCCCTTCGCGGACGACGCCCGCTACAACATCAAGATCGACAACACTGGTGACGGAAACGCGGACGTCACCTACACCTGGCGCTTCCGCAGCAGCTACCGCGACGACGCCAACCAGTTCCTGTACAACACCGGCCCGGTCACCACGCTGAACGACCCGGACCTGAACTTCCGCCAGGTCTACGACCTCGTCGTCACCACCGGCGGCAAGTCCACCGTGCTCCTGTCCGGCGTGCCGGCCGCTCCCTCCCGCGTCGGCCCGGCATCCATGCCGAACTATGCGTCCCTGCGCAACCAGGCCATCCTCAACCTCCCCGGCGGCGGCAAGACGTACGCCGGCCAGGCCGAGGACCCGTTCTTCGCCGACCTGCGCGTCTTCGACCTCCTGTACGGCGGCGACCTGTCCGAGCGCGGCCAGGACACCCTGGCCGGCTACAACGTCAACTCCGTCGCCATCCAGGTCCCCAAGAGACTCCTCGCGCTGAAGGGGAACACCGGCCGCAACCCGGTCATCGGCGTGTGGTCGACGACCGACCGGCAGGGCGTCCAGGTCTCCGACTCCCGCACGAAGCACGGTGACAACTGGAAGCAGGTCTCCCGCCTCGGCAACCCCCTGGTCAACGAGGTCGTCGTCCCCATCAAGTTCAAGGACGCCTTCAACACCCTCAACCCCGACCAGGACCGCACCGTCCAGCCGGTCGTGGACAAGGTCCTCGACCCGATCCTGCCCAAGCTGATCCAGCAGATCTACGGAATCCCGGCCCCCGCCACCCCCCGGCGGGACCTCTTCGAGATCTACCTGACCGGCATCTGCAAGGCCTGCGGGCCGATCCAGGCCGACCTCAACGCCCACCGCCTCAACCGGGACGCGAACCGTCGGGACGTCGTGCCCGCCGAGGAACTGCGCCTGAACATGGCCGTACCGCCCACCGCGCGGCCCAACCGTTACGGCGTCCTCGCCGGCGACCTCGCGGGCTTCCCCAACGGCCGCCGCCTGACCGACGACGTCATCGACATCTCCCTCCAGGCCGTCGAAGGCGCCGCCCAGACCGGTCAGCTCGTCCCGGCGCTGGCCGACGGCGACAGGGTCAATGCCAACGAGGTGCCCTTCGGCACGTCGTTCCCGTACCTGGCGCTGCCGCACACCAAGTCCGTCAACAGCGGGCCGGGCGTCCTGCAGAAGTCCGGAACGAAGAACGCCGCAGCCCTCGGCGGACTCGGCGCCCTGCTCCTGGCCGTGGGCGGCCTCCGCCTTCGCCGCAGTCGCAAGACCAGCTGACCCGCCCGTTCCGGGCGGGAACCGGGGCTGACCTCCCGCCTTCCGCCCGGACACCTCTGCCCAGCCCACCGGGGAGGACCCTGTGCACCGGCCCGAAGACGAACCCGCCCCCTCGATCCGTCGGCGCAGACCCCTGCGGAACGGCGCGATCACGATCGCCCTGGGGGTGGCCATGTTCACCGCCGGCGCCGTGGCGGCCTCCCCGGCAGGCGTCAACAGGGCGGCGGAAAGCTCGGCTTCGGCCGCACCCGGAGTCCAGGTCCGGGGTGTCGAGGCGCTGCGGGAGCGGGTACGGCGCCTGCCGGCGGATCCCGTCAGCTGGGCGGACCTCGGTACGGCCCTGGTGCAACAGGCCCGTACCACTGCCGATCAGTCCGCCTACACGCAGGCGGAGGCGGCGCTGCGCCGCTCGCTCGCGCTCCAGCCGGGCGAGAACCTCCACGCGGAGATCGGCATGGGCGCGCTCGCCGCGGCACGCCACGAGTTCCACGACGCCCTCACCTGGGCTCGCAAGGCGATCGTGACCAGCCCCGCCACCCCCGCCGCCTACGGGATCCTGGCCGACGCACTCACCCAGCTCGGCCAGTACGAGGACTCCTACACGGCCGTCCAGACGATGGCCGATCTGCGCCCCGACAGTTCCTCCCTCGCCCGCGCCTCCTACACCTTCGAACTCCGCGGCGACACGCTCCAGGCCAAGGCGGTGATGGGACGCGCCCTGCGTGCGGCCGGCACCCCGGGTGAACGGGCCTTCGCCCACACCCACCTGTCCTCACTCGCCCTGGAGAGCGGCGATCCGGCGACCGCGTTGCGCGAGGCCCGGCGGGGCCTGGCCGAAGCACCCCAGGACCCCGGCCTGCTCGAGGCACGGGCCAAAGCCCATGCGGCCCTCGGCCAGCCCGGGCAGGCCGTCGCCGACTACACCGCGGCCATCGCGGTGGCACCCCTGCCGCAGTACCTGCTGGGGCTGGGGGAACTTCAGCAGTCCCTGGGCCACCGGGCCGATTCCGAGAGCCAGTACGCGGTCCTGCGCGCTCAGGAGAAGATCCGCCGAGCCGAAGGCGCTCCCGCCGATGTCGACGCGATCCTCTTCGAAGCCGACCACGGCGCCCCCCGACAGGCCGTGGCCATGGCGGAAGCCGCCGTGTCCGAACGCCCCTTCATCGCCGTCCACGACGCCTATGCCTGGGCCCTGCACCGCGCCGGACGCGACGAAGAGGCCCTCGCGCAAGCCGACAAGGCCCTCGCCCTCGGCACCCGCAGCGCGCTCTTCCTCTTTCACCGCGGCACCATCCGACAGTCCCTCGGCAACACCGCGGACGCCCGGCGCGACCTCGAACGGGCCCTGGCCACCGACCCGTACTTCCACCCGGTGCACGCCTCTGCGGCGCGCACCTCGATCCGGCGAATCGACGACGCCTCATGAACCTCCTCACCCGCCGGCGCCTGACAGCCGTCCCTCTCGCAGCCGTGCTCCTCGTTCCGATCGCACAGATCGCCGCGGCGCCGGCCGCCACCGCCCACCCCCTGGGCAACTTCACCGTCAACTACTCGACCAGCATCACGCTGCGCCCGGACGCGGTCGATGCCGAGATCGTGGTCGACCGCGCCGAGATCGCGGCGGCGCAACAGCGACCGCTCGTCGACCAGAATCACGACGGATCGGTGACGAAGGGGGAGGCACAGGCGTACGCCGACGAGGAGTGCGCCGTGCTGACCAGGCAGCTGGGCGCCGACATCGGCAGCAGAAAAGCGCGCTGGGACAGCGGCCCCAGCATGCTGACGTTCCACCCGGGCGAAGCCGGGCTGGAGACCAGCCGCCTCGCGTGCCACCTCACCGCCGAAGCGGACCTCGGTTCATCCACCGCCATCCGTGTCACCACGCACTACGACACCCGGCGCGTCGGCTGGCACGAGATCACCGCCAACGGCCGGGGAGTCACCGTCGCCGACTCCACCGTTCCGGCGGCCTCACCCACCAACCAGTTGCGGCACTATCCGCGAGATCCCCTCGCCGCCCCGCTCGACCAGCGGACGGCAGAGCTCCGGGCCACTCCCGGCGACGGGCCGGCAGCCCGGATCGTGCCCCCCGGCCTGCCGGGGTCGGGCCCTGCCACCGCCGCCCTGAACAAGGTCTCCACCCTCTTCGACACCCTGGTCGGCAGCCGCGAACTCACCGTGCCCGTCGGCCTCCTCGCCCTGCTGCTCGCCGTCGTACTCGGTGCCTCTCACGCGGCGATGCCGGGACACGGCAAGACGATCATGGCCGCGTATCTGGCCGGCCGACGCGGCACCCCGCGCGACGCCTTCACCGTCGGTGCCACCGTCACCCTCACCCACACCGCGGGGGTCCTCGCCCTCGGCCTCGCCCTCCCGCTGGCCACCCACCTCGCGGGGGAAACCGTCCTCGTCTGGCTCGGGCTCGCCAGCGGCTTGCTCGTCACCGCGATCGGCCTTCAACTGCTGCGCTCCGCACTTCGTGGTAAGGCGAACCATCACCACCACCACAGTCACAGCCATCACAGTCACGACCACCACAGCGACCATGACGGGCCCGGTCACAGCCACGGGTCCGGGCACGGCCACGGGCCCGGTCACGGTCACGGCCACGGGCACGGGCACGACGCGCCGGCCGGTCTGCCGCCGGCGCGCCGGGCGCCGGGCACCCCATCGACGGACGGCTCCGTGGTGGTCCTGACCAAGCACGCCCCGGCGTCGCACAGCCACAGCCACAGCGACCGCCACGAGGCTGCCGGCCCCGCCCGCTCTCCGGCCCGCAGAGGGCGCTGGGCCCTGGTGGGAGTCGGCATCGCCGGCGGCCTGGTCCCCAGCCCCTCCGCGCTCGTGGTCCTCCTCGGGGCCATTGCCTTGGGCCGTACCGCCTTCGGCGTCCTGCTCGTCATCGGCTACGGACTCGGCATGGCCGTCACGCTCACCCTCGCCGGACTCCTCCTCGTGCGCCTGCGTGACCGTATCGCCGTCCACGCCGCCGAACGGGCTTCCCAGCGTCTGAAGACCCTGGGGCGCATCGGACCGGCCGCGACTTCCGCACTCGTGCTCCTCGTCGGGATCGGTCTCACCGTTCGCGCCCTCACCGGGATCTGAGGAGCGAGGGGGACTCGGACACTCACGGTTCAGGAGCGCGCGCGTAGGCGGCGACGCGCTCACGGTGGTGCCACACCCGCAGTTGATCGTCGTCGTTGACGCATGCCCAGCCCGGCAGTGCGCGGCAGCGGGGACAGACGATGGTCCGCGCCTCTTCGGGGTGCACCGGCCTCACGTGTTCCCCGCCCAACTGGCGGGGCATGTCCGAGGCGAGCGCGGCACGGTAGGCGGTGACCCGTTGCGCGTGGTTGGCGGCGCGGTCGGCTCCGCTGACATGATTGCAGGGGTTTCCGGCCTGTGCCCGGCACAGGGGACAGGCCACGGATTCCCGGACCTCGTCCTGGCGGGGGGTGCGCCGGAGGAGGAGCAGGGGCTGCTGCAAGCGGGCCAGTGTCGTCCGGGTCTGGGCGCGGCCTTCATCCGTGCCCCAGAAGGCGATCAGCGGGTCGGGACCGATGGGGCGGCGCGCCGGGCAGACGTCCTCGTGCAGGACGTGTACGGGTCCCGCATGGTTGTTTCCGTCCCACCTGAACGGTGCACCCGCTTCATCGACTTGCCAGCCTGACCCCGGCGGAACGAGGGAGGCGGGTGCCTGGCGCAGGTCGAGGTCCAGGTACTGGTCCTCCTCGACCGTGTAGCGGCCGACGGTGTCGCCGCAGACCGGACAGACCACCAGGGCCCGCTTGGTGCTTCTTTCAGAGTGCGTACTGCTCACGCGACGCACGGTAGTGTGCTCACGCGCAGGCTGGCGGGCCTCCCCAGAGGCCGTTGAACAGAGTGCCGGTTCACCCTTGCGCCCGGATCCCTCCGGAAGTGAACCCTGAGACGCATCCTTCGGGTGAATCCGGAGCACCGAGCCAAACCGGCGGACCGCGCGCAGCGAATCGCACCGAGCGGGGTCCCATGTCCGGACTGCGGGCGCTGCGGGCAGAGGCGTCGAGTCATTCACCCGCACGAGCGAAGCGTTCTGGCCCGCCCGTGCGCAGGGACCCGCCGTATCCCGCGTCCGTTCAGGTCCGCGAGGGCGACCAGCACGGGGAACGGCCGAGCGCCTGTACGCCGAGGAGCCCGGGGAATCCGACGTACGGGTACAGGTGTCAGGGGGTGCGGGCCCTGAGGTGGGCCCGTTCCCCCTGGGTGCCGAACAGGATGAGGAGTTCCACGGTCCGCTCGTCGTCCGAGCCGAGCCAGTGCGGCACGTGCGTGTCGAACTCAGCGGCCTCGCCCGGCTTGAGGACCACGGTCTCCTCGCCCAGCAGCAGGCGTAGCCGGCCGGCGAGAACGTAGACCCATTCGAAGCCCTCGTGGGTGCTGAGCTGTGGTTCGGTGTCGGGCCGGGGCGGGATGAGGAGTTTGTGGGCCTGGGTGCCGCCGGGGCGGCTGAGCGGCACGAAGGTCATGCCGTTGCGGGTGACGGGCTTGAGGTGGATGCGCGGATCACCGGTGCGGGGTGCGCCGACGAACTCGTCCAGGGGCACGGCGTAGACCTCGGCAAGAGGGAGCAGCATCTCCAAGGTCGGTTTGCGGGTGCCGCCTTCGAGGCGGGAAAGCGTGCTCGCGTTGATCCCGGTCCGCTCGGCGAGGCCGGCCAGCGTCAGCCGGTGACGCCGTCGCAGCTCCCGCAGCCGCGGCCCGACCGCTGCCAGCCGGTCCTTCTTCTCGGTGCCCATGCCCACCAGCATGCTGAAACGGCATGAGGCTTTGCAACTCCAGCAGCGTGGAGCGCAGTGTCGTACCAGCGGCCCGGCCCGGTGCCCGGCCGGCCCGGTACCCGGCTGACCGCTTCCGGAGGGCGCGAAGCGCGGGCCGACGGGATTCGGCCCGGACGGCGGCCTGCTGGCCTCAGGCGCCCCCGTCCAGCTGTGGCAGTTGCCCGCCGTCCAGTCCGTGGCGACCCTCGCCGGAGATCCGAACGAGGTCGGGGAGTTGCTGGCGTTCAGCCCGGACGGCCAGATCCTGGCCGTCGCGCAGAGGCACTACACGG
The DNA here is from genome assembly GCF_026627255.1 of Streptomyces antarcticus. GTDB lineage: Bacteria > Actinomycetota > Actinomycetes > Streptomycetales > Streptomycetaceae > Streptomyces > Streptomyces antarcticus. The sequence goes on from NZ_JAPNLM010000005.1 coordinate 149,995, forward strand.
TGCGTCTGTGGAACGCCGCTTCCCGTCAGGACATCGCCGTGCTGGAACGCCACGAAGCCGAGATCCTGGCGCTCGCGTTCCACCCGGGCGGCCGTCTCCTGGCCAGTGCCGGCCGGGACGGCAAGGCCTTCCTGTGGGACACGGCCTCGGGGTCGACCACCGCCGACTTCACCGGCGGCGAACCCATCGGGGCGCTGGCGTTCAGCCCCGACGGCAAGACCCTCGCGGCGGGACGCGACAAGGGCACCGTCCGCCTCTGGAACGTCCCTTGAGGCCCGGAGCGATCTCGTGGCCCGGGCCAGGCCGAGGGCCGGCGGCTCTACCGGCACACGATCCCGCAGGCGAGAATCGCGGCGACTCCCGCAACGGCAAACGGCCTTCCGCTCGGCGCGAGCGCAGCGGAGTGGCGATCGGTGGGTCCACCAGAGGGTCGGCGACGGGGCCCGCACCGGGCTGCGCTGCGGGCCGCGCGCCCTCGGCCGGACCCTGCGCCACCTGGGCACCACCGACGCGGGCGCACCCCCGGGAGCCTGGACCCTGGAGTTCGTGGGCGTCCGTCCCCGTCCCGGCCTGACCGGACGCGGGGCCGGCCGCCTCCTCCCGAACCACGTCCTGGCGACCACCCCCGCACCCCACGGCCTGTACCTGACCATGGCGGACCCGGCGAACGTCCGCCTCTACCGACACTTCGGCTTCACCGCGCTGCGCGAGACCCCGCTGGGGCCGTTGTGCGTCGCGTCCATGAGCCGCGCGGGGGAGTGAGCGGGAGCGTCCCGCCCGGAGGGACACCGAAGAGGTGACGGAGGCTGTGGATGACCATGGCGTCTGGTATGCCCGGCACGCTTCGCCTCTCGAGCCGTTGAAGAAGCCCGTGTCCACGGCGTAGAGGTTGTCGAGGTCCTGGCCTGACGAATGCGTCCACGCCGTTGCGTTCCACCGTTTCGCGGGGTGGACACTGGCCCGACGGGCGATGGCCTGTCCTGCTTGGCGATTCGAGACCCCCGTGGCCTGCGAAAACGCTCCCGCGTACCTTGTTCTGGACCTGGACCTGGACCGGGCGCAGCCGGCGGGCATCGGGCAGTTCCGCGCGGACTGGACGCGAGGCATCCGCCAGGGCGAGGTGAAGGGCTGCGACGGCCCTCCGATTCCGCTGCCACAGCTCCCCCCGGTGCCGATGAAAGCGTAGGGTCGGGTATGCTGACCTGCGGCTTTCTGAAGCGGGCGATCAGACGAGACCGGTCGGGCAGAGGCCGCCTCGCGCTCGGAGGCCGCTTCGGTGAGGCGGGTGGCGACCACCGGCGGGTGGCGGCGGTGCGGAGATTCCCGGCAGGAAACGGCTGATCCCGGGAGATCGCCGTAGGTCCGGCCGGCGCCGGGGCGGCGAGCAGGTTGGTGTGCGGGGCCGAAGGAACCGGGTAACGTCTTTGTCATGTTCTTCCAGGCGCCGATTCACGAGTGAGAGCGTGATGGGCCCCTGCTGACGTCCTTCGGCGTCGCCGCCCGTCCCTCACCGATGAATCCGTAGATCACTTCACATCATTACCGGGAGAACCCGTGACCGTGAGCAAGAACATCAACAACCCCGTGGGCCAGGGCGGCGGCCAGCGCAAGAGGCAGTCCCGCGCCGAACGGCAGAACAACGGTCCGCACCGCAATTTCGACCGCCAGGGAGCCGCCGACCAGAAGGCGGAGCTGGTGCGCAAGATGCGCGAGAAGGCAGACGCAGCCGAGGACGCCGGGCAGGCGGGCGACGACACCGCGCAGAGCTGACGCACACCGCCGCCGCAAGGCGGCACCGCACGGGCGGGGCCCGGACCGCGACGCGCGGTCCGTGCCCCGCTGCCGTAGGTCACCCGCAGGCGGCGGTCAGCGCGTCGGTGAACTCCCCGGCCAGCCCGGTGATCACCGGGAGGTCGAAGGCGAGCGCGTTGTACTGCAGCCAGCACCGCAGGCCGCCGTCCGGCTGCTCGACCACGGTCAGCTCGGGCACGCCACGGTCGCCGCCCGGCAGCGGCCAGGGCACGGTGCTGCCGCGCGGCAGCTCCCAGGGCTCGCAGGCCAGGCCGGGCAGCTGCGCGGGCGCGGCCCACGCCTCGTAGCGGAGCCAGGCCGCGAACGGTACGGACGGGCTGAACTCGGCGAACGGGTACAGCTGGTGGTCCAGCGCCTCGCTGTAGACCGCCCGCAGTCGGTCCACCAGTTCGGCGAAACCGGGTCCCCCGCTCGCGTCCACCCGGAGCAGCAGCGACTGGACGAAGCAGCCCACCGTTCGCTCGGAGTCCGGGCGCGGGCGGCCGGGCACCGGGGTCATCACCACCAGGTCGGGGCGGCCGCTGCGGTTCGCCAGTAGTCCGGTCCAGGCCGCCGTGACGGCCAGGAAGGGTGTGGCGCCCAGCTCGGCCGCCCGGGCCCGCAGGGCTTCGGCCAACGGCGCCGACACCTCGAACTCGTGCGCCGTGGTGAGCACTTCGTCCACCGTCCGGCGGCCGGCGAACTGCTCGACGGCCTCCGGCGCCCCGGCCAGCGCGGTCCCGAAGTGGGCCCGGGAGGCCGGCCAGTGCGCGTTCGCCCAGTCCACCAACTCCGGGTAGCCCGGGCCGGATCGGGCCGGCGGGGCCGACCGGCCCCGCCGCAGCGCGGAGTAGAACACCCCGAGGTCGGCCAGCAGCACACCGACCGACCAGCCGTCGGAGACCATGTGGTGCATCGCGACCAGCACCACGTGGTCGGTCTCCGAGCGGCTGACCACCAGGAGACGTGCCATCGGGTCACGGGCCAGGTCGGTGAGACGGTCGCGTTCGGCCAGCAGCAGGGCGTCCACCTCCGCGTCCGTGGCCCCCGGGGCCCGGGTCAGCGTGATCCGCACCCGGGGCTCCTCGTCCAGTACCGCCCGCACGACCCCCCCGCCCGCCGCCTCGAACCGGGTCCGCAGCGCCGGATGACGCCGGACCGCCTCGGTGAGCGCCCGGCCCAGGGTCTCCGGCTCCAGCCGGTCGGCCACCCGGAACAGCGCCGTCACCGCGCCGGCGTCCCGCCCGGGGGCCTCGGCCATCCAGCGGAAGAAGTTCTCCTGCTGTGAGGTGAGTGCGACGGCGTGCGGCTGCGCACGGAGTGCGGCCAGGTAGGGCGTCACGGTCTCCGTCCCGGCAGACGCACCGGCAGCAGCGGTCTTCCGCCGGTCGGGGTGGTCCACCCAGGCCGCCTGGGACCGCAGCGAGGGCCGCTCGAAGACCACGGCGGTTCGCGCCCGGACCCCGAACTCGGAGCTGATGCCGGTGGCGAGCTGCACCGCCCGGAAGGAGTCGCCGCCGAGCGCGAAGAACTCGGCGGCCACATCGGTGACCGGGCGGCCGAGTAGCCGCCTCCAGAGCCCGGCCAGCCGCAGTTCCGTCGGGGTGGCAGGGGCGACCGCCGGACCGGTGGACTCCGCGGGCGCGTCGAACAGCGGGCGCAGCCGGTGCTTGACCACCTTGCCGCTCGGGTTCCTCGGCAGTTCGCCGGCGAGCAGGATCCGGACCGGCAGTTCGGGCCGGCTCAGCCGGGCGCTCAGGAACAGCCGGAGCTCGTCCAGATCCAGACCCCCGGGCCCGGCCACCACGACCGCCACCGGGACGGCGCCCATCACGGGGTGCGGCAGGCCGAGCGCGGCGGCGTCCGCGACCGCGGGGTGCTCGTGCAGCACCTCCTCGATCCGCAGCGTGGAGACCTTCAGCGCACCGCTCTTGATGACGTCGCTCTCCCGGTCGACCAAGTACAGGTAACCGTCCGCGTCGAGGCGTCCGACATCGCCCATCCGCACCCAGCCCTCCCGGAACACCTGGGCGCTCTGCCCGGCGGCGCCCAGGTAGGCGCGCGGCGGTCCGGGCTGGCGCAACCAGACCTCGCCGGGCTGCCCGGCGGGCAGCGGCAGCCCGTCCGCGTCGAGGATCCGGACGTCACGGGGGTCCGCCGGGCGGCCCAGCGAACCGGGGCGCCGGGTGTCGACCACGGTGGAGATCTGCGCGGGCGAGGCCTCGGCGGAGGTGTAGGTGTTGACCAGCGTCGCGCCCGGCAGCGCGGCGGCCAGCGCGGCCGCCACCGGCACGGGCAGGGCGGCGGCGGAGGAGTTGACCAGGCGCAGACTGCTCAGGTCGTACCGCCCGGCGGTGCCCGCGTTGACCAGTTCGATGGCCATCGAGGGCACCAGGAAGGCGGTGCCGATCCCGAACTTCTCGACCGCGATGCCGAACTGGTCCGCGTCGAAGCGCGGCAGGCTGAGCGTGGTGGGCGCGGCGGTCAGTGCGCCCAGCAGCATCACCTGGCTCGCGTTGGTCCCGATCGGAAAGGCGTGCAGGGCGTGCCGCGAGTGCGCGTAGGCGCGGCGGCGGGGGTGGGTGGCCAGGCCGGCTGTCAGGTTTCCGTGCACGGCGAGCACGCCCTTGGGCGCGCCGGTGGTTCCGGAGGTCCCGATCACCTGGGCCGGGTCGGCCGGGCCGACCCGGTGCGGGGGGCCGGCCGGCGGCTCGGGGTGCGCCCCCAGCAGGGCCTCCAGACGCAGGTCCACCAGCCCCGGGACCGGCAGCAGTTCGCCCTCCCGCAGGACCGTGCCGGCTTCGGCCAGCGCGGCCAGGGCGGCGGCATCGGTCTCGGACAGGTCCTCGCGTACGGGGACGGGTACCCCGCCCGCGTACTGGACGGCGAGGAAGGCGACGGCGTACCGCTCCCAGCGCGCGTTGGAGAACCGCAGCACCACCCGGTCGCGCGGTCCGACCCCGGCGGCGGCCAGCCCGACGGCAGCGCGCAGCGCCTCCTCGCGCCAACGCCGGTAGGTGAGCTCCCCGCCGCCGACGACCTGCAGCGCCACACGGTCCGGTTCTTCGGTTGCCCGCGCGTCGAGGAGATCCGGGACGGTCGTCGCTGCGGGCGGCACGATGGTGGCGATGGCGTACTCCGTTGAGGTTCGGGGAGGTCGACGGGCGGTGCAACAGTGGTGCGCTGTCATGCTTCTGACGATCTATAGAAACGTCGGGGCCCGGCTGCGACGGGACCGTCCCGGGACCCGACGCGGAGTCAGTCCAGCCGGCCGGCTGCCTCCTCCTCGCTGAGGGCGTCGATCTCCGCGATCAGCACGGCCTCGATCCGGGCTGCCAGGGCTGCCGGGGTGGGGCTCTCGAAGACGTCGCGGATCGACACGTCGAGGCCGACGCCGGCCCTGATGCGGGCGGCGACCCTGGTGACCAGGAGCGAGTCCCCGCCGAGGGCGAGGAAGTCGTCCAGTACGCCGACCTTCGGTACGCCGAGCACCTCCTGCCACAGGTCGACCACCAGGGCCTCGGCATCGGTACGGGGCGCCAGGTACCCCGCTGCCGCGCCCGCCGGTTCCGGGTCGGGCAGAGCCGCGGCGTCGAGCTTGCCGTTGGCGGTCAGCGGGAGGGTGTCGAGCAACACCACGGCGTCCGGCACCATGAAGGCCGGCAACCGCAGCGCCAGGTACTCGCGCAGTTCGCCCGCCGACGGCGCGGCCGCGGACTGCTGCCCGGCGGCGGGTCGCAGGACCGCGTAGGCGATCAGCCGGCGGCCGTCGCGCACCAGCACGGCCACGCGGCCGACAGCCGGGTGGGCGGTGAGGGCGGCCTCGATCTCGGCGGGCTCGATCCGGTATCCGCGGATCTTCACCTGGTCGTCGGAGCGGCCGAGGAACTCCAGCTGTCCGTCGGTGCGCCACCGGGCGCGGTCGCCGGTGCGGTACATCCGGCCGTCCGGGGCGTCGGCGAACGGATCCGGGAGGAAGGCCTCCGCGGTCAGCTCGGGCCGGGCCAGGTAGCCGCGCGCGAGGCCGCTGCCGCCGATGTACAGCTCGCCCTCGGAGCCGGCGGGCAGCAGGCTGCCGTGCTCGTCCAGGAGGTAGAGCCGCACCCCCGGCAGCGGACGGCCGAGCGGAGGACGCTCCTCGGCGGCCTGCCCGCTGCCGGGGCGGCCACCGGGACCGCCGGTGAGCTCGCCCGCGGTGACGATGACGGTGGCCTCGGTCGGGCCGTAGGTGTTGACCAGCCGGACGGTGTCGCCGTGCCGCTCCCGCCACTGGGCGAGGGTGACGGCGCGCGCCTCGGAACCGCCGAGGACCACCAGGCGCAGCGCCGGCGGCCACGGGGTCCGGTCTGCGAGCGACACCAGTTCCTGCCAGTACGCGGTGGGCAGGTCGAGTACGGTGACGGACCGCCCGGCCTCGCTGCGCAGCAGGTCGGGAAGCATCCGGCCGCCGCCGGGCAGCAGGACGACACAGGCACCCGCGGTGAGGGCGGGCCAGATCTCCTCGGCGTGGGTGTCGAAGCCGATGGAGGCGAACTGGACGATCCGGTCGCCCGGCCGGAGCCCGTAGCCCTCCGGTCCGGCCATCCACCGGACGCGCTCGGCCAGGGCGGCGTGCTCGACGGCGACGCCCTTGGGGGCGCCGGTGGAGCCCGAGGTGTAGAGGACGTACGCGAGGCCGCGCGGGTCGGTTCCGGGCAGCGCGGCCCCAGCGGGCCCCGCGCTCCCGGACGCGATGCCCGCGGCCCCGGCATGTCCGGCCCCGGCATGTCCGGCCCCGGCCTGTGCGGCCCTGGCTGGTTGGGCCCCGGCCTGTCCGGCGCCGGTGTCCGGATCGCCGACGGCCAGTACCGGCACCCCCAGGTCCGGACGCTCGCCTCCGGTGAGCAGCAGGGCGGCGTCCGCCTCGCCGAGCATCAGCCGCTGGCGCTCGGCCGGGTGCGCGGGGTCGAGCGGCAGGTAGCCGGCGCCGGCCTTCCAGATCGCCAGCAGAGCGATGACCAGTTCGAAGGACGGCTCGATCCGGACGCCCACCGCGCGGCCGGCCACCGGGCCCAGTCGAACGGCCAAGTCATCGGACGCGCGGTCGAGTTCGGCGTACGTACGGATGCTGCCCGCGCATTCGACAGCGGGTGCGTCGGGGCGGGCGGCGACCTGGTCGGCGAAGCCGCGCAGGACCGGGCGGGCGTCGCCCTCAGCGACGGCTGGTCCGGCGCCGAGCGCGAGCAGCGCGGCGCGCTCCCCGTCGGCCAGCAGCCAGTCACCGTGCAGCGGGACCTCCACGTCCACGACGGCCCGGGCGAGCAGGTCGCGGATCCGGCGCGCCAGGGCCTCGACCGTCGCACGCTCGAAGAGCTCCCGGTCGAAGCAGAACGAGAGTGTCATCCCGCCGTCCGGGGTACGCCAACTGTCCAGCAGCAGATCGGTCTTGGCCCGGTCGAAACCGGAGTCCATGCTCGCCGTCCGGACGCCCGCGGGCAGCGCGGTCCGCTCGTCGGCGCCGGCCAGATCGTACTGGCTCTGGTGGACGAACACCGCCTGGTAGAGCGGACCCACGCCGGGCAGCACGGGCAGCCCCAGTTCGGCGGCCACCCGCTCGACCGGGACGTCCTGATGGCTCAGCGCGGCCATCGTGGCGGAGCGCACCCGGCGCAGCACGGTGCGGAAGCCGGGCTCGCCGGTGAGGTCCGCACGGATCACCCCGGTGCGGGAGAAGTAGCCGAGCAGGGCCTCGTGAGTGGTCTCGTTGCGGCCGGCCAGCGGGGTGCCGACGGCGAAGTCGTAGCTGCCGCTCCAGCGGGCAAGCACGCTCTGGTAGGCGGCGAGCAGCACCATGAACGGGGTGCAGCGCTGCTCGCGGGCCAGGGCGTCGAGTCCGGCGACGAGGTCGGGGCCCAGGGCGAGGTCGGCGAAGCCGGCCGGGTGGGCGGGATCGGCGGGCCTCGGGTGGTCCAGCGGCATCCGCAGGGCGCTGACGCCCGCCAGTCGCCCGCTCCAGTGCCGGACCGCCTCCTCCGCCGCACCGCCGTCCAGCCTGGCCCGCTCGGCGAGCGCGTAGTTACCGAACTGCAGCTTGAGTTGCGGCAGTTCGGCCGCGCCTTCGCCGATCTCCTCGCGGTACAGCGCGAGCAGTTCACGCCACAGCACGGTGAACGACCAGCCGTCGGAGACGATGTGGTGGACCACCACGCTCAGGGCGTGCTCGTGCTCGCCGGCGCTGACCAGGACGGCCCGCAGCGGCGGGCGCGCGCCCAGGTCGAAGGGGGCGTTCACGAAGGGGGCGCAGGCCGCGGTGAAGGACTCCTCCACGGCGTCCGGTATCGGGATCAGGGTGAGTTCGACGTCCCGTACGGGCTCCACGAGCTGGACGGGCCGCTCGCCGTCCAGGGCGAACCGGGTGCGCAGCACCCCGTGCCGCGCCGTGAGCCGGGTGAGCGCCGAGCTCAGGGCCCCCGGGTCGATCGGGCCGCTCCAGCGCCGGTTCAGGTACATGTTGAACCCGGAGTCCTCCGGGTGCAGTTGCTGGAGGAACCAGAGGCGGCGCTGCTCGTCGGTCAGCGGATGACGGGTGATCGAGTTCGGGAAGGTCATGTGCTCATCTCGCTCTTCGCGCGGGCCTGCAGGGTCTCCAGGCCGATCAGGTCGTCCGACTCGGCGTCCGGGACTTCCCGGTCGAAGCGGGCCAGGACGGGAATGCAGAGGCTGATCAGGACCAGTGCGGCCATGGCGAGGCCGAACACCAGGTAGAGCAGGCCGATGCCGCGCCCGTCACCCGTGCCGATCAGCGCGCCGACGCTGGAAGCCAGCGCGCCGCCCTCGTCCATCAGGGGCTGGAGCAGCCCGGGGCCGGCCGGGGCGACCAGGGCGAAGCCGATCGGCAGGGTGGACCAGGCGACCATGGTGTTCACCGCGATCACCCGGCCGTGGAACCGCATGGGCACCTTGGTCTGGACGACCGTCGCGTAGATGCCGTTGAGCAGAGCCAGCCCGTAGGTCATGCCGAACGCGCCGACGGCGACCACGGTCACGGAGGGCCTCAGGCCGGTGACGACGCACGCGGCGGCGAGGCCGAGGGTGGCCAACAGGACGCCGCGCAGACGCATCCGGCGCGGGCCTCCCCAGACCAGCAGGGTGAGGCCGCCGAGTACGGCGCCCAGACCGGCCGCGGTGGAGACCCATCCGGCGGAGGCGGTCGAGGAGAAGGAGAGCACCAGCGGGGTGACGAGCAGGAAGAGCGGGGAGAGGAAGATGTTCAGCACCGCGAACCAGAACAGCATGGCCCTGAAGTAGCGGTTTCCAAGGGCCCGTTGGAAGCCCGCCCGGATCTCGGCGCCGACGCTCTCGCGGCGGGTGGCGGCCATCGCGTCGGGGAAGCGCACCGCCAGGGTGACACCGGTGGCGATCAGATAGCTGACGACATCGAAGACGAGGATGCCGCCGAGACCGATCACGTGCAGGATGCCTACCGCGATCAGCGGAACGAGGAACTGGGCGAGGCCGAAAGCCATCTGGACCACACCGTTGGCGCGGCCGAGGAAGCGCTTGGGCACCAGCTGCGGCACCGCCGAACCCCAGGCGACGCGCTGGAAGGCGAGCGCGGCGGAGAGCAGGGAGATCATCACGTAGCAGTGCCAGGTCTCCAGCGAGCCGCTGAGGTAGAGCACCAGCAGCGCCGCCTGGGTCAGGCCGGCCGCCACGTCGCCCCACAGCATCACCCGGCGGCGGTCGCCGCGGTCGACGATGGCGCCCGCCAGCGGGGCGACCACGATGCCGGGCACCAGGCCGAAGGCGGCGAGCAGGCCGAGTTGGAACAGCGAGCCGGTCTGCAGGTAGACCCAGATCGGCAGGGCGAACTCGGTGAGCGCCGAACCGATCATCGAGAGCTGCTGGCCGGTGGCGATGGCCAGGAAGCGGCCCATCGTCGGGCGGACGGGGCCGCGCGCGCGGGCCTTCCGCGACCTCTCCGGCGTCCCGGCCCGCTCCGGCTCCTCCGGCTGCCCGGGTTCCGGCCCGGGCCCGGGGTCCGGCTCCGCCCCGGCGGCGTCGCGGGACAGGCCGGCCAGCCACCAGGTGGCGTCGGCGGTGCGTTCGTGGCGCGCCTCCTCGCCGGCGGCGATCGAGCGGTGCACCCCGGTCAGGATGTCGGCCAACTCCGCGGCGCGGTACTTGAGGTAGAAGTGCCCGGCTTCGTCCAGGACCACCACAGCGGCGGTCCCGGTGATCCGGTGCCACTCGCGGAACCGCTCCTCGTAGAACTCGGTCGCCGGATCGCGGTCGCCGCAGACGGCGATCACCGGCGCCGACAGGGCGCCGCCCTCGCTCTCGTACAGCTCGCCGAAGTAGCTCTCGGCGCCCTTGGTGCCGACCCGGCGGTTGTGCACGATCAGCCGCAGCTGGTCCTCGTCGACCTCGTCCACGTCCAGGCCCGCCGCGGCCAGGGCGTTGATCATCCCCTGGTCGCTGCGCAGGCGGGCGGACAGCTCGGCGAAACGCTCGGCCAGCGCGGCGCCGCGGCCCTTCGGGCGGGCGAACGGGAAGATGCCTCCGAGGTGGACGGCGTCGATCTCCCGGCCGGCCGCCTCGACCCGGCGGGCGATCTCCACGGTCAGCCGGACACCGACCCCGCAGTGCCCGTAGAGCACGAGCGGTCCGGCGACGTGGGCGACGATCTCCTCGGCGCAGAGCCGGGCGACCTCGTCGATGTCCATCGCCTCCTCGCCCAGCTCGTGGCCGGGGACGGCGATGGAGTGCAGGGCCCAGTCCGCCGGCATGGCGTCGGCGAGCGGCTTGTAGATCAGTGCGCTGCCGCCGCCGTAGGGGGCGCAGACCACACTCGCGGCCACCTGGCGGCGCTCGGGGGTCAGCAGGTGGAGCAGCCGGCGCGGGCCGCGGTCGGCCTCGGGGGTGGCCACCAGTTCGGCGAGCCGGCGGACCGTCGGGTGCTTGAAGAGGTCCATCACGCCGACCGGGGTGGCCAGGTCGGGGAAGGCCCGGCGCATCCGGGCGACCACCTGGGTGGCGAGCAGGGAATGACCCCCGAGCTCGAAGAAGTCGTCCAGGGCGCCGACTCGGGGGAGGTCCAGCAGGTCCGCCCACATGGCGGCGATCACCTGCTCGGTCCCGCCCTCGGGGTCGACGTGGGCCCCGGCGGCCGGGCCGTCCGCGGGCGCGGGCAGCGCCTTGCGGTCGACCTTGCCGTGGGCGAGCAGCGGCAGCCGCTCCAGCACCACGTAGCGGGCCGGGACCATGTAGTCCGGCAGCACCTCGCCCAGGGCGGCGCGCAGTTCGGCGGCGGCCGGCGGTTCACCGCCGGCGGGGCGTTCCAGGTAGGCGACGAGGTTCTGCCTGACGCCCTCGCCGCGGGCCAGGACCACCGCCTGGGTGATGCCGGGCAGGGCGGTCAGCGCGGCCTCGATCTCACCCGGCTCGACCCGGTAGCCGCGGACCTTGATCTGGTCGTCGCCGCGGCCGAGGTACTCCAGGGTCCCGTCGGTGCGCCAGCGCGCCAGGTCGCCGGTGCGGTACATCCGCGGGCCGCCGGTCCCCGGGGCGCCCCGGCCGGTACCGGTCGGGCCGGCCGCGGACGGCTCCGCGCCGGACGGGTCTTCGGACGGGCCGGCCGCCGGGCCGGCCGCCGGGCCGGCCGCCGGGCCGGCCGCCGGGCCGGCCGCCGGGCCGGCGTACGGGTCGGCCGCCGGGTCGGGGTACGGGTCTGTGTACGGGTCGGGCAGGAACCGCTCGGTGGTCAGGTCCGGCCGCCCGAGGTAGCCCCGGGCCAGCCGGTCCCCGCCCACGTACAACTCGCCGGTGACACCTGGCGGAACGGGGTTGCGGGCCTCGTCCAGCACGTAGCAGCGCCCGCCGGCCAGCGGCCTGCCGATCGGGGTGCTGCCCGGCGCGTCCAGGCCGCCGGCGGTGACCTCGTGGACGGTGATCCCCACCGTCGCCTCGGTCGGCCCGTAGTGGTTGAACACCGCGCACCGGCCCAGTGCGGCGATGCCCGCCGCCCAGGACCAGCCGCTGGCCTCGCCGCCGAGGACCAGCGCACGGCGCGGCAGCAGCCGCTCAAGCGGTGCGTCGGCGGTCAGCGCGGCCAGGTGGGAGGGCGTCATCTTCAGGTAGTCGATGCCGGCCCGCTCGATCTCCGCGGCCAGTTCCACGCCCGCGATCCGGCGCGGCAACAGGTGTACCCGGCCGCCGGTCGTGAGCGCCAGGTAGAGCATGGTGATGCTGAAGTCGAACGACAGCGACTGCAGCAGCCCGAAGGACGCCCCGGGCTCGATCCGCAGCCGCTCGCCCGCGCCCGCCAGGTAGTTGAGGACCTGGCGGTGCTGCACCGCCACGCCCTTGGGCGCGCCGGTGGAGCCCGAGGTGTAGATCACGTACGCAAGGTGGTCGGCGCCGGAGACCTCCTCCAGCGGCGCCCCGTCCCGCTCCGTCGCGTCGCCGCCTTCGCCGCCGTCGCCGGTCAGCAGGTCGACCGCCGGGTGGTCGCCGAACCGCGGTCGCAGCACGGTGTCGGTGATCAGGACCTTGGCTCCGGCGTCGGCGACCAGGTGGGCGAGCCGGGCGGGGGGCTGCTCGGGGTCGAGCGGCAGGTAGCCGCCGCCGGCCTTGAGGACGGCGACCAGAGCGACCGCCAGCTCGGGGGACTGCTCCAGGCAGACGGCCACCCGGTCGTCCGCGCCCACGCCCAGCGCCCGTAGGCGCCGGGCCATGGCGTTGGCGCGCCGGTCGAGGTCGCCGTAGGTCAGCGTGCGGTCCTCGAAGACCAGCGCCGGTGCCTCGGGCGTCCGGGCCGCCGCCCGTGACAGCGCCTGGGTGAGCGTGGCGGGACCGCCGTCCGGCAGCGCGGGACCGGCGGCCCATGTCTCCAGTACGGCCGTCCGCTCGGCCGCGGTGAGCAGCGGGAGCCGGTCGACCGCCAGTGCCGGGTCGGCGACGCCGGCCGCGGTCAGCAGCCGGAACCGCTCGGCGAGGCACTCGACGGTGCCGGCGTCGAAGAGCTCGGTGCGGTAGGTGAACAGGCCGTAGAGGCCACCGTCCGGCTCCTCGCGCATGTAGAGGGCGAGGTCGGCGTGGGTGGTGGTGGCTTCGTAGCCGAAGCCCTCGGAGTCCAGGCCCGCGGTGGGGGTGGAGGCCGGGTCGCCGTAGTTCTGGAAGGCGAAGGTGGTCTGGAAGACGGCGGCGCGGCTGACGTCGCGTTCCACCGAGAGATCGCCCACCATCTGCTCGAACGGCACCTCCTGGTGCGCGTACGCGTCGAGCGTGGTCTCGCGGACCCGGCTGATCAGCTGGCCGAAGCCGAGGTCGCCGGAGAGCCGGGCGCGGATCGGCAGCATGTTGACGAACGCGCCGACGACGCCTTCGAGTTCACGGTGGAGACGGCCGGCGACCGCGGAGCCGACGGCGAAGTCGCGCTGGCCGGTGTGCCGGCTCAGCAGGGCCTGGAACGCGGCCATCAGCACCATGTACGTGGAGGCGCCGTAGGCCCGCGCCGCCTCGCCGACCTGGCGGGAGAGTTCGGCGCTCCAGTGGAACTCGGTCGCGGCCCCGTCGAAGGTGAACAGCGGCGGGCGGGGCCGGTCGGAGGGCAGCTCCAGGGCCGGGACGCCGGCGAGTTCGTTGCGCCAGTGCTCACGCGAGGCGGCGAGCTGCCCGTTCTCCAGGCGGTCCCGCTGCCAGGCCGCGTAGTCGCCGAACTGAACGGCGAGAGACGGCAACTCACCCGGGGCGCCGTGGGCGTGGTGCGCGTAGCGGAGGTCGAGCTCGCGGTTGAGGAGGTCGATCGACCAGCCGTCGCAGATGATGTGGTGCATCACCAGGGCGAGGACGTGATCGTCCTCGGCGATCCGGACCACCAGGGCGCGCAGGAGCGGGCCGGCCTGGAGGTCGAAGGGGTCGGCGATCAGCGCGCCGAGTTCGGCGGTGGCGCGCGCCTCCGGGTCCGGGTCCGCGCTGGCGTCCAGGTGCTGGGCGGCGAACAGCGCGGGCTCGGCGACCCGGACCTCGGCCGTGCCGGCTTCGGTGGTGCGGAAGGTCATCCGCAGGCTTTCGTGCCGGGCCACCAGGTCGGTCAGCGCGGCATCCAGCGCGGCGCGGTCGAACGGGCCGCGGAGCCGGCGGGCCGGCGCCAGTGTGTAGGCCGTGGAGCCGGGAGCGAGCTGGTCCATGAACCAGAGCCGCTCCTGGCCGCTGGAGAGCGGCGGTGCGGTGTCGGCCGGGCGGGGGTCCACCACCCGGGCGGGGGCCGCGGCGCCGCGCAGCCGCTGGCTGAGCAGGGCACGTTTGGCTGCGGACCAGTCGGTGGGCAGGTCCTGGGTATCCGTCATCGGGTTCCTGTTCGGGCGTTCGGCGGGGGAGTCGGAGGGTGCGGGCGCGGCGGGGCACGGCGGGGCCGGGCACGGCGGGGTTGGGCACGGCCGAGTGGCCTGCGCCCGGCGTACCGGGCGCAGGGCCTACTGGAGCTCGCGGACGGCGGCGCCGATGCCGGCCGGGGTCGGGACGTCGAAGAAGACGTCGAAGTCCAGTTCAACGCCGAACGCGTCGCGGATCCGGGCGGCGATCTGGATGACCGTCAGCGAATGACCGCCGAGGTCGAACAGGTCCTCCTCGGGGCCGACATCGGGCAGGTTCAGCACCTCGGCCCAGATCCGGCGGATCGTCGCGGTCGTCTCGTCGCCGGGATCGCCGGGATCGCCGGGATCGGCCGCATCGGAGGCCTGCCGCGCCGGAGCCTCGCGCGGCGGCACCGGCAGGGCCCGACGATCCAGCTTGCCGTTCGGGGTGAGGGGCAGGCGCTCCATGGTGAGCCAGCGCTGCGGCGCCATCGCGGCCGGCAGCGTGCGCATCAGGTGGTCGCGCAGGTCGGCGGGGGCGGGCGGCCGGGAGCCGGCGGCCGGGACCAGGTAGCCGGCGAGGAAGGGCTCACCGTCGTCCTCGGCGCGGACGGCAACGGCGGCCTGGGCGAGCGCCGGGTGGTCCAGCAGGGCGGACTCGACCTCGCCGAGTTCGATCCGGTGGCCGCGGATCTTGACCTGGTCGTCGATCCGGCCGAGGAAGTCGAGTTCGCCGTCGGACGTCCAGACGGCGCGGTCCCCGGTGCGGTAGAGCCGGCCGCCGGGCGGGCCGAACGGGTTCCGCACGAAGCGTTCGGCGGTGAGTTCAGGCCGTCCGAGGTAGCCGTGAGCGACTCCGTCTCCACCGATCAGCAGCTCTCCGGGGATGCCGAGCGGGGTGGGGTTCAGCTGCTCGTCGACGATGTAGGCCTGGGTGTTGGCGATCGGGTGGCCGATCCTGACCTGCTGTGGTTCGGCGGGGAGTTCGGCGCAGGTGGACCAGATGGTGGTCTCGGTGGGCCCGTACACATTGAACAGCCGGGCGGTGCGCGCGCGCAGTTGGCGGGCGAGCGGCAGCGCAAGCGCCTCGCCGCCGGCCAGGCCGGTGACGGGGGTGAGCGCGTCGGCGCCGGTCCCTGCCGTGAGCATCACCCGCCATCCGGACGGGGTGGCCTGGACGTGGGTGACGCCCTCGGCGCCGATCAGTGCGAGCAGGCCGGGGCCGTCGACGGCGAGGCCGTCCGGGGCCAGGACCAGGCGGCCGCCGGTGATCAGCGGCAGGTAGAGCTCCAGCGCGGAGATGTCGAACGAGAGCGAGGTCAGGCCGAGCCAGGCGTGCCGGGGGCCGGAGTCGAGCCGGTCGGCGAAAGAGGTGAGCAGGTTGACCAACGCCCGGTGGCCGACCGTGACGCCCTTGGGGCGGCCCGTGGAGCCGGAGGTGTAGAGGACGTACGCCACATCGTCCGGACCGGGGGCGGCGTGGGGGGCGGTGGCCGTGTCGGCGGTGTCGGGGGCGGCCTCGTCCGGGTCCTGCGCCGACGGCGCCGGGAGCCGTAGGACCGCGGGGGCCGCGGCGGCGACGGCGGGCGAGGGCTCGCGGTCGGCGAGCACCAGAACGGCTCCGGAGTCGCGCAGGACGAGGGCGAGGCGCTCGGCCGGGTAGCCGGGGTCCAGCGGCAGGTACGCCGCGCCGGTGGCGAGTACGGCGAACAGCGCGGCGGGCAGGTCGGGGGTGCGGTCCAGGTGGAGGGCGACCAGGTCGCCGGGCCGGACACCGCCGGCGCGCAGTGCCGCTGCCAACTGATCCGTACGGGACAGTAGTTCGCGGTAGCGGAGGTGGCGGCCGGTAACGCTGACCGCGATGGCCTCGGGGGTGGCGGCGGCCTGGGCGCGGAACAGATCGAGCACGGTCCGGTCGGCCGCATAGGGCCGGTCGGTGGCGTTCGGCACGGTGGTGACGGCCCGGAGTTCGGCGGCGTCCAGCAGAGGCAGGTCCAGCAGCCGGGTGCCGGGTGCGGCGAGCGCCCCGGCGAGCAGCGTCCTGTAGTGGCCGGCGATCCGGCGAGCGGTGTCCGGGGCGAGCACGGCCGGGTCGTACTGGAGGCTGAAGCCGATGCCGCCGCCCGGGGTGCCGGGGGTGTCGGGGGCTTCGACGATCTGGAGGTGGAGCGTGTTGCGGGCGGTACGGTTGTGCACGGCCCAGGCGACCCGGGCACCGGTGCCGGCGAAGTCCGGATCCGGGCCGCGCCGGCGGTAGCCGAGCGAGACCGCGGTCAGGCCGACGCGGGGGCCCAGTCCGGCGACCGCGGTGCCGAAGGGCACGCCGCGGTACGGATAGCCGGCCCGCACCTCGGCCCGGACGGCAGCGGCGAAAGCGGTGAAGGTCTGTGAGCCATCGCCAGCGGGCGCGTGGACGGGCAGCTCATTGACGAACAGGCCTATTTCTGACACGAGTTCAGGTTTCCGGGTGGAGAGCGGGACGGACACCGGCACCGCTTCGCCGCCGTAGCGGCGCAGCAGCCCGTGCAGGGCCGCGAGCAGGAACTCGAAGACGGTGGTGCCGGTGACGGCCGCCGCGGCGGCCACCTCGCGTCTCTGGGTGCCGTCGAGGCGCCACTCGACCGCCTCACCGGCCCCGGCGACGGTCGGGGTGCGCGGCGACCCGGGCAGCACGGGTTCGGTGGCGGCGGCCCAACGCGGCCCGTACCACTCAGCAGCCCTCCGTACGGTGTCCGGTGCCGCCGTCGGTGCAGTCGGTGTGCCCTGTGCGGCCGGTGCGGCCTGTGCGGTGGTCACGGGCAGGGGCGCCGAGCCGTACGCCGCTGCAAGGTCCCGGATCAGGACGTCCTTGGAGTTGCCGTCGAACACCGAGTGGTGGGCGGTGACCAGCAGCTCGGCGCTGCCGTCGGCGCGCTGGAGCAGCGTGAAGCGGCTGAGCGGGCCGGTCTCCAGGGCGAACGGACGGGCGGCCTCCTCCTCCAGCCGCTTCTCCAGGTCGGCCTCGTCCGCGGGCGCTTCGAGCCGCACCAGTCCGGGCCGCTGCGCCGCAGGTTCCTGCCAGACCTGGCCGTCACGCTCCACCAGCCGTGCGGCAAGGGCCGGATGGCGCCTGGCCACCGCGGCCACCGCGCGGACCAGCGCCGCCGTGTCGATCCGGTCGAAGGAGATCCGCACCGGCATGTGGAACGCCTCGCGGGCCAGTCCCAGCCGATCGGTCAGCCAGACGCCCTGCTGGGCCGGCGAGGCCGGTGTGCGGTCGGGCAGTGGGATTTCGGACATCGACAGCTCACTTAGGACGTCGGAGCAGAGGGGAGGAGCGGCACGGTGAACGTGCGGACGCGGCATTGGGTGCGGGCTACCGCACGTCGGGGTTTCGGACGCCAACGGCAGGCTGCGGCAACTGGGTTCGGTGACGGTTTCGGCCACCGTGTGGTGTCCGGCCCACCCCCGGGGCCGGCCGGCGGCCGTGAGAGGTCAGGACCGCCGGACACCCCGGGGTTCCCCGAGGTGTCCGGTAGCTCAGGCCCCCGCCCGATGAAGACAATTGGTCCAGACCTGTCGAGAGATTCGCACAACACCCACACACCGTCAAGAGCCGTCCACGGCCCGGTATCGACCGTCATGTACACGCCGAGCTGTGCGGACGTCCGCCCAAACGTCTCCGGCGTCATCAATCCTGATGCTCCGTCAACATCCGTACTGCTACGGGTCGATCAGCCGCACACCCCGGCGGGGCGAACGAGTGGTGCCGGGGGTTGTCCCGACCGGACGAGGACGGGCGGCGGGTCGCCGGCGAGAGCGACCCGGCAGGGGGAGCGGTGCGGGTCCCGGACGACGTAGACGCAGGACCTTCGCACCCTCGCCAGGCGTGGACGAACACGGGCAGGAATCCGGTCCCCCTACGTCATCCGCAGCGGATGCGTCTCCTGAGCCTGCTGACTGGGCCTGATCACTGGGCCTGATCACGCGCACGCCGTCCGCCGCGACCAGGCCCGGCTGGTGTGGGGCCTGATGATCCTGGAACTGTCCCTCCCGTAAGACCCGTCACCCGGGCCGCGCCCACGCGGTACCGTCCCGGAGCAGGGCAGGACCCCTTCAAGAGAGAGGTGCGCCGGTGCGCAGCATCCACGCGTCACCCACCCGGAGGCGAGCCACCACGTCGAGGGCCTGGTCGGCGGATGGCACGATTCGACGCTGACCCCCGAAGGACTGCGGGAGGCGGCCGCGATCGCCCGCGCCCTGCGGACCGAGATCCCCGAGGGCGCCGAAGTCGAGTTGATCTCCTCGGACCTCCGTCGGACCCGGCGCACCGCGCAGGAGATCGGCGGGCTGCTCGGTGTGGAAGCGGCCCTGGACCCCCGGCTGCGGGAGAAGTCCTACGGAGAGGCCGAGGGCAGGCCCCAGGAGTGGCTGGACAAGCGGTTCGTCCCCCCGCCCGCGACCGGCGACCGGATGGGTCACGACGAGGGCATCGAGGGAGCGGAGACGCGGGCCGAGTTCGCCGGACGGATCTACGAGGCCATGGACGGGATCCTGCGGCGCCCCTACGAGCACCAGGCCATCGTGACGCACGGCTTCGCGCTGACCTTCGTGGTGGCCGCCTGGATCGGCATGCCGATCGACTCCCTCGGCCACGTCAACTTCCGGGTCGCCTCGGGCAGCATCACGCACCTCCGCGAGGACGACTTCTTCCACAACCGCCAGCTCGTCCGCCTCGGAGACACCCGCCACCTCGAAGGCTGACGGCGCGCGGGGGCGGCCCGCGTCCGGGCGGCCGGGGCGCGGAGGTGCGTGCTGCCCGGGTGCGGCGCGTCCTGGTTGGCGGGCCGCCGCGTGCCCAGACCCGGTCGGGCGGAGACGCTGGACGTCACCGACGCCGACGGCGTACGGGCCTTCGTGGCCGCCGCCCGGGAGCACTACGGGTCGCGACCCCACCCGCCTCGACCACCAGGCCGGACTGTACGCGGCCGTGTGCGGTTGACCGCCGCCCCGCGGCACGGAGCGCCGGCCGGGCCGTGTCGTCGGGTCGGCAGCCGCGCGCCCGGCCGGCGCCGCCGTACCCGGCCGGTAGCGGTCCCGGCCGGGTGCGCCGTGGGTCAGGGGCGGGTCGTGAGGTAGCCGCCC
Organism: Streptomyces antarcticus; assembly: GCF_026627255.1. GTDB lineage: Bacteria > Actinomycetota > Actinomycetes > Streptomycetales > Streptomycetaceae > Streptomyces > Streptomyces antarcticus. Next base: position 169,245 of record NZ_JAPNLM010000005.1, read on the forward strand.
ATGGTGGTGAAGTACTCGAGGGCGGGCATCTCCTGGCCCTCCTCGGTGCGTACGCGCGTGACGGCGAGGCCGTGGTTGCGTCCGGTGCGGGCGTCGGCTCCGGCGACGATCGCGACGCCCTCGCCCTCGCGGTAGAAGATGCGGCCCGGCGTACCGCCGTAGCGGCCCTGGGAGACGACCGCGGACACGATCTCCAGACGCTTGCCCTTGTGGAACGTGAACGCGCTCGGGTACGGGGCGGATTGGGCGCGCACGAGGCGCTCCAGGACGTCCGCCGGCCAGTTCCAGTCGATCCGGATGTCCTCCTCGGCACGCTTGTGGAAGAAGCTTGCCTGCGAGCGGTCCTGCTTGGTGAAGTCGCTCTCCCCGGCGGCGATGCGGGCCAGCGCGCCGACGGTGACGGGTCCGATCAGGTCGACCGTCTTGTGGAAGAGGTCGGTGGCCGTGTCGGTGGGGCCGACCGCGACCGACTGCTGGAGGACGATGTCCCCGGCGTCGAGCTCGTCGTCCATCATGTGTGCGGTCACGCCGACTTCGGACTCGCCGTTGATGAGTGCCCAGATCAGGGGGGAGAAGCCGGCGTACTTCGGCAGCAGCGAGTCGTGGACGTTGAGGGTGCCGTGACGCGGGAGGTCGAAGATGCGTGACGGTATGTACGTACGCCAGTTGTTCGCCACGATGATGTCCGGATCGGACTCCTTGAGGCGCGTGAACAGCTCCTCGTCATCGGGGCGGTTGCGGATCACCACGGGGACGCCGTGCTCTTCGGCCAGGTCCGCGACCGAGTCACTCCAGATCTTCTCGTAGGCGTGCTCGCTCTTGGGGTGGGTGAGGACCATCACCACGTCGTGCTCGGAGTCCAGGAGCGCTTGCAGGGTGCGGTGGCCCCAGGTCTGATAACCGAACATGACGACCCGCATGGGGTTCCTCCTCTGGAGAGCGTGAGATCACCAGAAAGTAAAGCAAGCCTTACCTAAGGATGCAACGTGCCTGATTCTCGGCGCTGTTTGCAGGTCTAATGAACGATCTGTCCGTTTTGCCTGGTCGACAGGGTGCCGTGATCAGGTTAGCTTTACCTAAGTTGGCTCGGCCGTCGCTCGTCGGTGTGCCCTGCCCTTTGATTCTCCTCGACGCCTCACAGGCGGCTGTCTCGCATGATCGGAGTGACATGTCACAGGCTCTTCCTGGTGACGCACCGGTGATCCACGACCTCATTGGAATCGGCTTCGGGCCGTCCAATGTGGCCATGGCGATAGCGCTCACCGAGCACAACGCACGCGTTGGCAGGCAGGAGGCGGTGACGGCCCACTTCTTCGAGCAGCAGCCGCGGTTCGGCTGGCACCGGGGCATGCTGTTCGAGGACGCCACGATGCAGGTCTCGTTCCTCAAGGACCTGGTGACGCTGCGGAATCCGTCGAGCGAGTACAGCTTCCTCTGCTACCTGCAGAGCAAGGGCCGGCTGATCGACTTCGTCAACCACAAGAACCTGTTCCCGCTGCGGCTGGAGTTCCACGACTACTTCGAGTGGGCCGCGGCCAAGGTCGACGACATGGTGTCCTACGGTCACGAAGTGGTCGCCGTGCGGCCCGTCGTGCGCGAGGGCGTCATCGAGTACGTGGACGTGACCGCCCGTTCCGGCCCGGAGCTCGTCACCCACCGGGCCCGCAACCTGGTCATCGGCACCGGCCTGCGGCCCTACATGCCCGAGGGCGTCGAGCGCACCGAGCGCGTGTGGCACAACTCCGATCTGCTGCGGCGCGTCGACGGCCTGGACGGTACCGACCCGTCCCGGTTCGTCGTGGTCGGCGCGGGCCAGAGCGCCGCGGAGAACGTGGCCTTCCTGCACCGCCGCTTCCCCGAGGCCGAGGTCTGCGCCGTGTTCGCCCGCTACGGCTACAGCCCGGCGGACGACAGCAAGTTCGCCAACCGGATCTTCGACCCCGCGGCCGTGGACGAGTACTACACGGCTCCCGGCGAGGTCAAGAACAGGCTGATGGACTACCACGGCAACACCAACTACTCCGTGGTGGACATCGACCTGATCGACGACCTGTACCGCCAGTCGTACCAGGAGAAGGTCCTGGGCGAGGAGCGGCTGCGCTTCCTCAACGTCTCCCGGCTCTCGAACGTCGTCGAGACGCCCGACGGCGTCAAGGTGACCGTCGAGTCCCTGGTCTCCGGCGAGGAGACCCCCCTCGACGCCGACGTCGTGGTCTACGCCACGGGATACCGGCCCGCCGACTCCCTCGGCCTCCTCGGCGAGGTCGAAGGGTTCTGCCACCGCGACGCGGAGGGCCGGGTCCGCGTCGAGCGCGACTACCGCATCACGACCGACCCGGAACTGCGCTGCGGCATCTACCTCCAGGGCGGTACCGAGCACACGCACGGCATCACCTCGTCCCTGCTGTCGAACACCGCGATCAGGGTCGGCGAGATCCTCGAGTCGGTCATCGACAGGACCCCCAAGCCGGCTGTCGGCGAAGCCCAGCTGGTCGCCGACGGGATCGGCACCTCCGGCTAGGGGCCGTCGTCCCCGCCCGCCCCACCCTCTCCTCCTGCCTGGCAGCGCCGTCCTGCCGGGCGTGAGGCATGCACTGTGCAACCCCCGTGAAAGGAACACCCGTGTCCGTAGGTTCCCGCCCCGCGCTGACGAGGATCGTCAGAAACCTTCCCCGTGTGGCCGTCGCGGCCGCCGCCGCCCTCGTTCTGAGTGCGTGTGGCGGTGGCGAGGAGAAGACCGAGTCCAAGCCGTCCGGGGAGGCGTCCGGCGGCACGTCCTCGGCCGCGTTCCCGGTCACCGTTGAGCACAAGTACGGGTCGACGACGATCGACGCGGAGCCGAAGAAGGTCGTGACGCTGGGCCTGTCGGACCAGGACGCGGTGCTGGCCCTGGGCGTGAAGCCGGTCGGCGCGGTCGACTGGTTCAAGGAGACCCCGTACGGCAAGTGGCAGTGGTCGAAGGACCTGTGGGGCTCCACGCCGCCGCAGGTCGTCGGTGAGCGCGACGAGTACAACATGGAGAAGATCGCGGCGCTGAAGCCGGACCTGATCATCGCCCAGTACTCGGGCATGAAGAAGGAGCAGTACGACACCCTGTCGAAGATCGCGAAGGTCGTCGCGCAGCCGAAGGGCGCCGAGGACTACCAGGCGACGTGGCAGGTGATGACGCAGCAGATCGGCAAGTCGCTGGGCAAGGAAGCCGAGACGCAGAAGCTGATCGCCGGGATCGACGCGCGGTTCAAGACGGTTCGTGACAAGCACCCGGAGTGGAAGGACAAGACGGTCGCGGTGGGCGAGCCCGTCGAGCCCGGCAAGTTCTCGGCGTTCTCGCCGAAGGACCCGAAGGTCATCTTCCTGAGCGAGATGGGCTTCACGACCTCCGAGGCGTACCGCACGGCGCTGGGCAAGGACAACATCGCCGACCTGAGCTCCGAGCGGTTCGACGTGATGGAGGCCGACCGCACGGTCTGGCTGGGCACCCCGGACACCGAGGCGGCCATGAAGGCCGACCCGCTGTACGCGAAGACCAAGGTCAACCAGGAGAAGCGGGACCTGTTCCTGCCCTACGACAGCCCGGACATCGGCGCGGCGCTCTCCTTCAACACCGTGCTGAGCATCCCGTACGCCATCGACCAGGTCGTCCCCAAGCTCGAAGCCATCAAGTAACGACCAGCCACTGACGCAGGACCAGGGAAAGGCCCAACGAACGATGATGGACGCCGACTCGGACCGGACCACTGCCGCCGGAACACCCGTCACCGGTGGACAATCCGGAATCTGGCTCGCTCAGCGGATCGAGCCGGACAGTTCGGCCTTCAACGTCTCGTTCACCCTGGAACTGCGCGGTGACGTCGACCTCGACCGCCTGACCGCCGCCGTGCGGCAGGTGGTCGAGGAGGCGGACTGCCTCCACGTCGTCTTCGGGACGACCGGGGACGGCAGCCCCCGCCAGTTCCCCCGCCGCATGCCCGTCGACGTGCCCGTCGTCGACCTGCGCGCCGAAGCCCACCCCGAGGACGCCGCCTGGGAATGGATGGGCGCCCACCGGGCCCGTCCCCTGTCGCTCGCGGACGGCCCGCTGTTCTCGTACACCCTGCTCCGGCTCGCCGACGACCGGGTGCTCTGGTACCAGTGCTACCACCACCTCGTCATCGACGGCCTGAGCATCGGCCTCCTCTCCCGCCGGGCCGGCGAGATCTACACCGGTACTCGCGAGACCGCCCCCGTGGCCTGGGACGTGACCCGGCTCGCCGCCTCCGAAGAGGCCTACCGCGCCTCCGAGGCGTACGCCGAGGACCGCGCGTACTGGCTGGAGCGCTTCGCCGACCGGCCGCAGCCGGTCCGCCTGGTCGAGCCCGGCCAGAAGATCATCACGCGCCGCTACCGGCGCACCACCGAACTCTCCGTGGCCGGCACCGACCGGCTCAAGGCCGCCGCCCAGGCGTCCGGGGTCCGGCTGTCCGCCCTGCTGGTCTCCGCCGTGGCCGCGTACGTCCACCGCACCACCGGCGAACAGGACCTGGTGCTGGGCCTGCCCGTCACCACCCGCCGCGACCGCGCCATCCTCGGCGTCCCCGGCATGGTCTCCAACATCGTGCCGCTGCGGCTGACCGTACGCCCCGGCACGACCGTCGCCGGGCTGCTCGCCCAGACCTCCGCGCGGATCGCCGAGGCCGTCACCCACGGCCGGTACCGCGCCGAGGACCTCGCCAAGGAACTCGGCCTGGTCGAGGGCGTGTCCGAGCTCGTCGGCCCCACCGTCAACATCCTGCCCGGCACCGACTGGCTGCGTTTCCGCGACCACCAGTCCGACCTGCGCCCCCAGTGGCTCGGCGCGGTCAGCGACCTGGCCGTCAGCGTCGGCGAATCCGTACGCGGCGCCGTCCGCGTCCTCTTCGACGCCGACGCCGACCAGTGCACCGAGGACGGCCTCGTCGCCCACCAGGAGCGCTTCGGCATCCTCCTCGACGCCTTCGCCGAGGACCCCGACCGGCTCATAGGCCGGCTCGAACTCACCACCGCCGCCGAACGCGAGCGGCTGCTGGTGGACTTCGGCACCTCCCCGAGCGATTCCCCCGAACTGTCCTGGCCGGCCGCCTTCGAGGCGCAGGTGAGCCGCGCCCCCGGGGCCGTCGCCCTGGCCTGCGAGGACACCGAGCTGACCTACGCGCAGCTCGACGCCGCCGCCAACCGGCTCGCCCGCCTCCTTGCCGCCCGCGGCGTGGGCGCCGAGGACGTCGTCGGCGTGGCCCTGCCCCGCTCGCCCGAACTCGTCACCGCCCTGCTCGCCGTGATGAAGACCGGCGCCGCCTACCTGCCGCTTGACTCCGACCACCCGCAGGACCGCCTCGCGTACATGCTCCAGGACGCCGGCGCCCGCACCGTCGTCACCGCCCGGGAGCAGGCCGAGGGCCTGCCCGCGCTCCCCGGCCTGGAGCAGCTCCGGCTCGACGACCCGCGGACCGCCGCCGCCCTCGCCGCGCAGGACCCGGCCGCCCTCGGCCTGGACATCCCGCTCGACCGGGCCGCGTACGTCATCTACACCTCCGGCTCCACCGGCCGCCCCAAGGGCGTCGTCGTCCCCCACGACGGCATCGGCAGCCTGATCGCCACCGCCACCGAGCGGATAGGCATCGGCCCGGACAGCCGGGTCGTCCAGTTCGCCTCCGTCGGCTTCGACGTGACGGTGTGGGACCTGGTCATGTCGCTGTGCGTCGGCGGCCGGATCATCGTCGTCCCCACCGAGCGCCGCGTCGCGGGCCCCGCCCTCACCGACTACATCGCGGCGCACCGCGCCACCCACATGATCCTGCCGCCCTCGCTGGTGTCGGCGCTCCCGCAGGACTGCGAACTGCCCGAGGGCTGCGTGCTCGTCGTCGGCACCGAAGCCGTCCCGAGCGAGCTGATCGCCCGCTGGTCGCACCGCCTTCGGATCGTCGTCGCCTACGGCCTCACCGAGGCGAGCGTCAACTCCACCCTCTGGCTCGGCCGCCCCGACTGGCAGGGGCCCGTCCCGATCGGCGAGCCCGACCCCAACACCCGCGCCTACGTGCTGGACTCCGCGCTGCGGCCCGTCCCCGTCGGCGTCGAGGGCGAGCTGTACGTCGCCGGCCGCGGCCTGGCCCGCGGCTACCTCGGCCGCTTCGGCCTGACCTCCGAGCGCTTCGTCGCCGACCCGTTCGGCGAGCCCGGCACCCGCATGTACCGCACCGGCGACCGGGTCCGCTGGACCGCCGGGGGCAACCTCGACTTCCTCGGCCGCGCCGACGGCCAGATCAAGATCCGCGGCCACCGCATCGAACCGGGCGAGATCGAGAGCGCGTTCATGGCCTGCGCGGGCATCGCCCAGGCCGCCGTCCTCGTCCGCGAGGACCAGCGCGCCGCCAAGCGGCTCGTCGCCTACCTCGTCGCCGACGCCTCCCTGGACACCGCCGGAGCCGACGCCGCTGTCACCGCCGCCCGCGCGGAGGCCGACCAGGACCTGCCCGACTACATGGTGCCCTCGGCCGTCGTCCGGATGGACGGCCCGCTGCCACTCACCCCCAACGGCAAGCTCGACGCCCGCGCCCTGCCCGACCCGCGGTGGACCGCCATGACCGGCGACGCGGCCCCCACCACCCCCGCCGAGACCACCCTCGCCACGCTCTTCGCCGAGGTTCTCGGCCTGCCGTCGGTCGGCGTCCACGACAGCTTCTTCGAGCTCGGCGGCGACAGCATCGTCGCCATCCAGCTCGTCACCCGCGCCCGGGCCGCCGGCCTCGCGATCAGCCCCCGCGAGGTGTTCCGGCTCCGTACCGTCGCCGCCCTCGCCCTCGCCGCCGGGGACGCCCCGGACGTGCCACGGGCCGCCGAGCCGCTGCCCGAGCCGTTCACCCTCGTCCCGCTCACCGACGGAGACCGCGCAGAGTTCGCCGAGGGCATCGGCGACCTGCTGGACGTGGTCCCGGCCACCCCGCTCCAGGAAGGGTTCTACTTCCACGCGGCCATGGACCGGGGCGGCGCCGACGGCTACGCCGTCCAGGACGCCGTCCAACTCGGCGGAGACGTCGACCCCGAGGCCCTCCGGGCCGCCGTGCAGCGCCTCCTCGACCGCCACCCGCTGCTGCGCGCCGCCTTCCGCCAGCACCCCGACGGCCCCGTCGTCCAGGTCATCGGCGCCGACGTCGCCCTGCCCTGGCGGTTCACCGACCTGACCGGCCAGGACCCGGCCCGGCAGGCGGCCGCCGTCGAAGAGACCGCCGCCGCCGAACGCGGCCGCGGCTTCGACCTCGGCGCCCCGCCGCTGCTGCGCGCGGCCCTGCTCCGGCTCGACGCGCAGCGCTCCGTACTGCTCCTGACGATGCACCACATCATCGTCGACGGCTGGTCCGTCTCCCTCGTCATGCGGGAACTGCTCGACGGCTACCGCCCCGGCGCCCCCGCCACCGCGACCGCGGCGGACCCCGTCTACCGGGCGTACACCGGCTGGCTGGGCGGCCTCGACCGGGACCTGGCCCGCGCCGCCTGGCGCGACGCCCTGGCCGGCCTCGACGCGACCGACGGCCTCCCCTTCCGCGCCGGCGAGACGCCGGGCGCCGCCTCCGGCCGGGTCACCGTCGAGCTGTCCGCAGAGCGGACGGCCGCGCTCACCGCCGGGACCCGCCGCCTCGGACTGACCCTCGCCGCCGTCGTGCAGGGCGCGTTCGGCCTCGTCCTCGGCGACGTCGTCGGCGCCCAGGACCTCGTCCTCGGCACCACGGTCTCCGGCCGCCAGGCCCCCGTACAGGACATCGAGACCCTCGTCGGCCTGCTCATCAACACCGTGCCCGCCCGGCTCGGCTGGCGCCCCGAGCAGAGCCTCGCCGAGGTCCTCACCGCCTTCCAGGACGGCCAGGCCGACCTGCTGGACCACCAGCACCTCGGGCTCGCCGAGATCCAGCGGGCCGTCGGCCGGGGCGACCTCTTCGACGCCCTCGTCGTCGTCGAGAACCTGCCCGAGGCCGGCGACGCCGCCGACCCGCGGGGCCTCATCCAGATCCTCGGATCCGAGATCCGCGACGCGGTGCACTACCCGCTCGCCCTCACCGTGCTGCCCGGCACGGCGCTGCGGCTCCAGCTCGACCACGACCCGGCCCGCCTGGACGCCCGCGCCGCCGCCCGCTTCGCCGACCGGCTGCTCGCCGTGCTGGAACAGGTCACCGCCGACCCGCACCTGCCGGTCGGCCGGCTCGCCGCGCAGTCCGCGGACGAGCGGCGGACCATCCTCGCCGCCCTCGCCGGAGCCGAGCGGCAGCGGCCCGCGGACACCGTGCACGGCGCCTTCGCCGCGCAGGCGCGCCGTACCCCCGACGCCGTCGCGCTGGTCCACGAGGACGGCCACACCTCGTACGCCGAACTCGACGCGCGCGCCGAGGCGCTCGCGCACCGGCTGGCCGCCCGCGGCGTCGCCGCCGAATCCGTGGTCGCCGTCGCCGTGCCCCGGTCCGCCGAGACCCTCGTCGCCCTGCTGGGCGTCATGAAGGCCGGCGCCGCCTACCTGCCCGTCGACGTCGACTACCCGGCCGACCGGGTCCGCCACATGCTCACCGACTCCGGCGCCCGCACCGTCGTCACCACCGAGCGGTCCCTGGCGAAGCTGCCCACCCTCGACGGGGTCGCCCCCGTCCTCCTCGACGGCCCCGAGGCGGCCGCTGCCGCCCCCGCGACGGGCGCGCTCGCCCCCGGCGACCCCGACGGCGCCGCGTACGTGATGTACACCTCCGGCTCCACCGGCCTGCCCAAGGGCGTGGTCGTCCCGCACCGGGCCGTCGTCGGCCAGCTGGCCTGGACCGCCGAGGAGTTCGGCTTCGGTCCCGGCGAGCGGGTGCTGCACCAGTACTCGACCAGCTTCGACCCCTCCGTCCAGGAGATCTTCGTCCCCCTGCTCACCGGCGGCACCGTGGTCGTCGCCCGGCCCGACGGGCACCGCGACCCCGCCTACCTCGCCGGGCTGATCCGCTCCGAGCGGGTCACCAACGTCGACCTCGTGCCGTCCCTGTACACCGCCCTGCTCGCCGAGGACGCGGACGGCGCCCCCTGGTGGGCGAGCCTGCGCCGCGCCTTCAGCGGCGGCGAGGCGCTGCCCGTCCCGCTGGCCCGGCGCTGGCAGGACCGCACCGGCGTCCCCCTGTACAACGTGTACGGGCCCACCGAGGCGGTCATCCAGGTCACCAGCTGGCGGGCGGGCGGCGAGAGCGCCACAGCGGCCACCGTGCCCATCGGCCGGCCCGTGTGGAACACCCGGCTGCACGTCCTCGACCGGTACCTGCGCCCGGTGGCCCCGGGCGAACCGGGCGAGCTCTACCTCGCGGGCGACCAGCTCGCCCGCGGCTACCACGGACGCACCGCGCTCACCGCGGAACGCTTCGTCGCCGATCCGTTCGGCACTCCGGGCGCGCGGATGTACCGCACCGGAGACATGGTCCAGTTCAGCGCGGACGGAGTGCTCACCTACCTCGGGCGCACCGACCACCAGGTCAAGATCAGGGGAAACCGAGTGGAACTCGGGGAAATCGAAGCCCGCCTGCGGGACGAGCGGAACGTCGCCGACGCGGTGGTCGTCGCCCGCGACGACGAGCGCGGCGTCAAGCAGCTGGTCGCCTACCTGGTCCCGGCCGGGGGCGGCCCGGCCGACGCGTTCGACACCGAGGCCGTACGGACCGCCCTGACGGGCGCGCTGCCCGCCCCCATGGTGCCGAGCCACTTCGTCGCCCTCGATGCGCTGCCGCTCACCCCCGGCGGGAAGACCGACCTGAAGGCCCTGCCCGCCCCGGCGGTCCGACGCAAGACCGGCCGCGGCTCCTCGCGGGAGGGACGCGAGCAGGAGCTCTGCACGATCTTCGCCGAGGTGCTCGGCCTCGACGCGGTCGACGCCGACGAGGACTTCTTCATGCTCGGCGGCGACAGCATCCTCTCCATGTCCGTCTCCAGCCGCGCCCGCAAGGCCGGCCTGTCGGTCAGCCCCCGCGAGGTCTTCGAGCACCGCACCCCGGCCGCCCTCGCCGCCGCCACCGGCGGCGCGGACGCCGCCGCTCCCGCCGCCGACACCGACGGCGTCGGCGACCTCACCCTGCTGCCGATCGTCCACCAGCTCCGCGAGGACGGCGGCCCCATCGGCCGGTTCAACCTGTCGATGCTGCTCCAGGCACCCGCGGACGCCGACGCCGGCCGGCTGACCCGCGTCCTGCAAGCCGTACTGGACCACCACGACGGCCTGCGGACGTCCCTGACCCGCATGGACCTCGGCCCCGCCATCCCGGCCCTCTGGTCCGCCGCCACCACCCCGGCCGGCAGCGTCGACGCCGCCGCCGTACTGCGCCGCGCCGACGCCGCCGGACTGGACGACACCGCCCTGCGCGCCCTGATCGCCCGCGAGTCGGACGCGGCCGCCGGGCGCCTGGACCCCGACACCGGCGTGATGCTCCAGGCCGTCTGGTTCGACGCGGGCACCGGCGCGCCCGGACGGCTGCTGCTCGTCGTCCACCACCTGGTCGTGGACGGCGTGTCCTGGCGCGTCCTGCTCGGCGACCTCGCCGCCGCCTGGGACGCCGAGGCCGCCGGGCAGCGCCCCGAACTGGAGCCCGTACCGACCTCGCTGCGCCGCTTCGCCCGGGAGATCGCCGAACAGGCCACCTCCCCGCAGCGGCAGGCCGAACTCCCGTACTGGGCCAAGACCCTGGCCCCCGGCGCCGAGCTGGTCCCCGGCGCCGACCGGACCGGCACCACCGGATCCGCCCGCGACCACACCGTCACCCTCACCACCGAGGAGACCCGCGCCCTGCTGACGGCCGTCCCCGCCAGCGCGGGCGCCGACGTCACCGAGGTGCTCCTCGCCGCCCTGCGCCTGGCGGTGTCCCGCTGGCAGTCCGGCCGCGGCGGCGACGCGGCGGGCGACCTGCTCGTCGACCTCGAACGCCACGGCCGCGACGGCACCGCCCTGGACCTGTCCCGCACCGTGGGCTGGTTCACCGCCCTGCACCCGGTCCGGCTGCCCGCCGCCGACGGCGCCCTCGACACCCTCAAGGCCGTGAAGGAAGCCGTCCGTTCGGCCCCCGACTCCGGCGCCGGATACGGCATGCTGCGCTACCTCAACCCGCAGCTCGCCCCCGTCTTCGCCCAGCTGTCCACCGCCCAGGTGCTGTTCAACTACTTCGGCCGGCTCCCCGCCGACCAGGCCGTCGACTGGGCGCCCGCCGCCGAGTCCGACGCCCTCTCCGTGGAAGCGGACGCCGGCCTCGCCATGCCGTACCCGCTCCAGGTCAACGCGGTCTGCGCGGACACCCCGAACGGCCCCGAACTGCGGGCCACCTGGACCTGGCCGGCGGACCGGACCCTCGGCGACGAGGATGTCCGCGCCCTCGGCCTGGCCTGGGCCGAAGCCCTGCGGGAACTCATCGCCCAGGCCGCCGGATCCGGCTCCGCCACCGGCGCCCTGACCCCCTCCGACCTGCCCCTGGTCCGGCTCACCCAGGGCGAGATCGACCGGGTCCAGCAGACCAGCCCGGTCCCCGTCGCCGACATCTGGCCGCTGTCCCCGCTCCAGGAGGGCATCCACTTCCACGCCAGCTACGACACCGACGGCCTGGACGTCTACACCGCCCAGGACTGCTTCGACTTCGGCCACCGCCTGGACCTGGACCGGCTGCGCACCGCCTGCGCCGCCCTGCTCGCCCGCCACCCCGGCCTGCGCGCCGGCATCACCTCCGAAGGGCTGCCCGCGCCCGTACAGTTCGTCGGCCCGGCCGGCGAGGTCCCCGTACCGCTCACCGAGACCGACCTGACCGGCCTCACCGAGGAGCGGCGGCAGACCCGCCTCACCGAGATCGCCGACGCCGACCGGCTGCGCCGTTTCGACCTGGCCGCGCCCCCGCTGTTCCGGCTCCAGCTCATCCGGCTCACCGAGAACACCGACCGCCTGATGCTCAGCCACCACCTGGTGGCCTGGGACGGCTGGTCCCAGTCCCTGTTCCTCGACGAACTGCTGGCCCTCTACGCGGCGTCCGGCGACGACACCGGCCTCGCCGCCCCCGGCAGCTACCGCGACTACCTGAGCTGGCTCGCCGGCCAGGACTTCGACGCGGCGCGCGCCACGTGGAGCACCGCGCTCGCCGGCCTGGAGGAGCCCACCCTCGTCGCCAAGGGCCGCGGCGGCGAGCCGACGATCCCGCGCCGCCACTCCCTCGACCTCGGCGCCGACCTCAGCGACCGGCTGCGCGGCTCCGCCCGCGCCCACGGCCTCACCATCAACGCCGTGCTGTCGGCGGCCTGGGCCCTGGTGCTGTCCGCCGCCGTCGGCCGCGGCGACGTCGTCTTCGGCGCGACCGTCGCCGGCCGCCCCGCCGAGGTGCGCGGCGCCGAATCGACCATCGGCATGTTCCTCAACACCGTCCCGCTGCGCGTCACCCTGCGCCCCGAGGAGACGGTCGCCGACCTGCTGCGGCGCGTCCAGGCCGAGCGCATGGCGCTGATGGACCACGAGTACCTGGGCCTCGCCGAACTCCAGCGGGCCGGCGGCCACCCCGTCCTCTTCGACACCCTCTACGTGCTCCAGAACTTCGCAGACGAGGGCGCCTTCCGCGAACTCACCGACCGCCACGGCATCACCGGAGTCGGCAGCGTCGACTCCACGCACTACCCGATGACCCTGATCGTCAACCCGGCCGAGCGCGTCCAGGTCAAGCTGGAGTACCGGCCCGACCTCGTCGACGACGACCAGGCCGCCGCCACCCTGAACCGCTACCGGACCCTGGTCGAGCGCCTCCTCGGCGACCTCACCGCCCCGGTCGGCACCCTGGACCTGCTGCTCCCCGACGAGCACGCCGAGCTGACCGCCGCCTGGGCCGCCAGCAACCAGCCCGTCCCCGACGAGACCGTCGCCGACATGCTCGCCGCGCAGGTCGCCCGCACCCCGGACGCCGCCGCCCTCGTCTTCGGCGACACCTCCCTCACGTACGCCGAACTCGACGCCCGAATCAACCGGCTGGCCCGGCTGCTGCTGGCCCGCGGCGCCGGCCCCGAGCGGACCGTGGCCCTGGCCCTGCCCCGCTCCATCGAGATGGTCGTCGCCCTGTTCGCGGTCCTGCGCACCGGGGCCGCCTACCTGCCGCTCGACCTGGACCACCCCGCCGACCGGCTGCGCCTGATGGTCGAGGACACCGGGCCGCTGTGCCTGCTCACCACCCTCGCGGTCGCCCCGACCCTGCACGGTGCCAGCGGCCCGCTCGCCCCCGAAGTCGCCCTCGACGACCCGGCCGTCGCCGCCGAGCTGGCCGGGCACCCCGGCGGCGAGGTCACCGACGCCGAGCGCCCCGCGTTCGCGCACTCGGTCGCGGGCCGCCTGGAACACCCCGCCTACGTCATCTACACCTCCGGCTCCACCGGCAAGCCCAAGGGCGTCGTCACCCCGTACCGCGGCCTGACGAACATGCAGCTCAACCACCAGGTGGAGGTGTTCGACCCGGCCATCGCCGCGGTCGGCGGACGCCGCCTGCGCATCGCGCACACCGTCTCCTTCGCCTTCGACATGTCGTGGGAGGAGCTGCTCTGGCTCGTCGAGGGCCACGAGGTCCACGTCTGTGACGAGGAACTGCGCCGCGACGCCGAGGCCCTGGTCGCCTACTGCGACGACCACCGCATCGACGTCGTCAACGTCACCCCCACCTACGCCCAGCTCCTCATCGAGGAAGGGCTCCTCGACCGGGACGAGAGCGCCGGCAAGCACCGGCCCGCGCTGGTCCTGCTCGGCGGCGAGGCCGTCTCCGACACCGTCTGGACCCGCCTCGCCGACACCGAGGACACCTACGGCTACAACCTGTACGGCCCCACCGAGTACACGATCAACACCCTCGGCGGCTCCACCGCCGACAGCCCGACCCCCACGGTCGGCCGCCCCATCCGCAACACCCGCGGCTACGTCCTCGACGCCATGCTGCGCCCCGTCCCGCCCGGCTGCCCCGGCGAGCTCTACATCGCCGGCACCGGCCTCGCCCGCGGCTACCACGACCGGCCCGGGCTCACCTCCGAGCGGTTCGTCGCCGACCCCTTCGGCGCCCCCGGCGAGCGCATGTACCGTACGGGCGACCTCGTACGCCAGCGTCCCGACGGCCTGATCGACTTCCTCGGCCGCACCGACGACCAGGTCAAGATCCGCGGCTACCGCATCGAGCTCGGTGAGATCTCCACCGCCCTGTCGGCCCACCCCGACGTGGCACACGCCGCCGTCGTCGTGAACGAGCAGGCCGCCGGCAAGCGCCTCGTCGGCTACGTGGTCCCCGAACAGACCGCCGAACGCGGCGGAGCCCTCGTCCAGAGCCTGCGCGACCACCTCAAGGCCACCCTGCCCGACTACATGGTCCCGGCCGCCCTGATGGCCGTGGACACCCTGCCGCTGACCGTCAACGGCAAGCTCGACACCCGGGCCCTGCCCGCCCCCGAGTTCGCCGGCGCCGGCCGGTCCCCGCGGACCCCGCGGGAGACGACCCTCTGCGCGCTGTTCGCCGAGGTCCTCGGCCTCGCGGAGGGCAGCGTCGGCATCGACGCCAACTTCTTCGAGCTCGGCGGACACTCGCTGCTCGCCACCCGGCTCATCGCCCGGGCCCGCACCGCGCTCTCCGCGGAGCTGGCGATCCGCGACCTCTTCGAGGCCCCGACCGTCGCCGAACTCGCCCTGCGCGCCGGCGGCTCGCAGAGCGACGCACGCCCCGCCCTCGTCGCCGGCGAGCGCCCGGACGAGCTGCCGCTGTCCCACGCCCAGCAGCGGCTGTGGGTCATCCAGCAGATCGAGGACACCTCCGCCGCCTACAACTTCCCGCTGGTCATGCGGCTGCGCGGGAACCTCGACACCGACGCCTGGAGGGCCGCCCTCGCCGACGTCACCGACCGCCACGAGGCCCTGCGCACCCTCTTCGCCGAGCGCGACGGCCGGGCGTACCAGCGGGTCCTGCCCGCCGGGCAGGCCCACCCGCCGGTCGAGCACCTGCGCGCCACCGAGGAGGAGGCCCGCGCCCTCGTCGACGCGGCCGTGGGCCGCCCCTTCGACCTCGCCGCCGAGCTGCCGCTGCGCGCCACCGTCATCGAGGTGGCGCCCGAAGAGCACGTCGTCGTGATCCTCCTGCACCACATCACCACCGACGAGTGGTCCGACCGCCCCTTCCTCGGCGACCTGGCCGCCGCCTACGCCGCCCGCCGCTCCGGCAGCGCCCCCGCCTGGGAGCCGCTCCCGGTCCAGTACGCCGACTACGCGCTCTGGCAGCAGAAGCTGCTCGGCGACCCCGCCGACGCCCAGAGCCTCGCCGCCCGCCAGCTCGACCACTGGCACCGCACCCTGGACGGCGCCCCCGAGGAACTGGAACTGCCGACCGACCGGCCGCGTCCGGCCCGCCCCGCCTTCACCGGCGCGGAACTCGACGTCGCGTTCGACGGCGCCGCCTACCAGGGCCTGAAGCGGCTCGCCAAGGACAACGGCGTCAGCATGTTCATGGTGGTCCACGCGGCCGTCGCGACCCTGCTGCACCGCCTCGGCGCCGGCACCGACATCCCGCTCGGCTCGCCCATCGCCGGCCGCGGCGACGAGGCCCTCGACGACCTCGTCGGCTTCTTCGTCAACACCCTGGTGCTGCGCACCGACCTCAGCGGCGACCCCACCTTCACCGAGCTGCTCGGCCGGGTCCGCGACACCGACCTGGCCGCCTTCTCGCACGCCGACGTCCCCTTCGAGTCCGTCGTGGAGAAGCTCAACCCCACCCGCTCACTGGCCCGCAACCCGCTGTTCCAGGTGATGGTCGGCTACCACGCCCGCACCGACGGCGAACTGGACCTGGCCGGCCTGGGCGTGGAGTACGTACCGTTCCGCATCCGCTCCGCCAAGTTCGACCTGGTGTTCAGCTTCACCGAGGAGACCGCCGCCGACGGCGACGGCGGATCCCTGGGATGCCGCCTGGAGTTCGCCACCGAACTCTTCGACCAGGAGACCGCCGAGCTGATCGGCGAGCGCCTCGCGGCCCTCACCGGCGCCCTCGCAGCCGCCCCCGACCGGCCCGTGTCCGCCGCCCCGCTCCTGGTGGGCGACGAGCGGACGCTGGTCCTGGAGGGCTTCAACGGAGCCCCGCGCGAGGTCGACGAGCTGTCCCTGCCCGCCCTGTTCGCCCGGCACGTCACCGAGCGCCCCGGCGCGGTCGCCGTCGTCGACCGCGACACCCGCCTCGACTATGCCGCGCTGGACGCCCGGTCCAACCGGATCGCCCACCTGCTGGCCGCCCACGGCGTCGGCACGGAGAGCGTGGTCGGCGTGGCCGTACCCCGCTCCGCGGACATGATCGCCACCGTGCTCGCCGCCCTGAAGCTCGGCGCGGCCTTCCTGCCGCTCGACCTGGTCCACCCCGCGGACCGGCTCAGCTACATGATCGAGGACTCCCGGGCGACCCTGGTCGTCGGCACCGAGCCCGTGGCCGGGAAGATCCCCGCCACCGGCGTCCCGGTCCTGCTCCTCGACGAGCACGCCACCGCCGACGCCCTGGCGCGGCAGCCCGAAACCGCCGTGCCCGCCCCGCGGGTGGCCCTGGACCAGGCCGCGTACGTCATCTACACCTCCGGCTCCACCGGCCGCCCCAAGGGCGTCGTCGTCCCCCACGAGGGCATGGCCAGCCTGGTCGCCACCGCGGTCGACCGGATGGGCCTGGAAAGCGACAGCAGCGTCCTGCAGTTCGCCTCCATCGGCTTCGACGTGTTCGTCTTCGAGGTCGCGATGGCGCTCTGCCACGGCGGCCGCCTCGTCCTCATCACCGACGAGGCCCGGGTGGCCGGACCGGCCCTCACGGACTTCCTGGCCGACCACGCGATCAGCCACATGATCCTGCCGCCGTCCCTCGTCTCCGCGCTGCCCGCCGGCTGCGTCCTGCCCGAGGGGTCGACCGTCCTGGTCGGCACCGAGACCGTGCCGCCGGACCTCTTCGAGCGGTTCGGCGACCACGCGAACCTGATCTGCGCCTACGGACTGACCGAGGCCACCGTCAACTCCACCCTGTGGGAGTCCCGGGACGCGCGGCTGCGCCCCGGCGCGCGCGTGCCGATCGGCATCCCGGACCCCAACACCACCGCCTACGTCCTGGACGACCGGCTCCAGCCCGTCCCGCCCGGCGTCGTCGGCGAGCTGTACGTGTCCGGCCGCGGCCTGGCCCGCGGCTACCTCGGCCGGTTCGGGCTGACCGCCGAGCGGTTCGTCGCCGACCCGTTCGGCGCGCCCGGCAGCCGCATGTACCGCACCGGTGACCGGGCCCGCTGGCGCCGCGACGGCAACCTCGACTTCCTCGGCCGGGTCGACACCCAGGTCAAGATCCGCGGCTTCCGCATCGAACTCGGCGAGATCGAGGCGGCCCTCGCCGGACACCCCGGCGTCGGCCAGGCCACCGTCGTCCCGGACCGCGCGGGGGACATCGTCCGCCTGGTCGGGTACGTCGTCCCGGAGCACGGCGCGCTCGACCCGCAGGACGTGCGGGCGCACGTCGCCGGACAGCTGCCCGAGTACATGGTCCCCGCGCTCGTCGTCGTCCTCGACGGCCCGCTGCCGCTGACCCCGAACGGCAAGCTCGACCACAAGGCGCTGCCCGCACCCGACTGGTCCGGCATGTCCGGCGGGGCCCGGCCGGTCGGCGCCACCCAGGCGAAGCTCGCGGACCTCTTCGGCGAGATCCTCCAGCTCGACGAAGTCGGCGTCCACGACAACTTCTTCGCCCTCGGCGGCCACTCCATGGCCTCCATGCGCCTCCTGGGCCGCATCCGCTCCGAGTTCGGCGTCGAGCTGAGCATCCGCGACGTCTTCGACGCCCTGACCGTCGCCGGCCTCGCCGCCAAGCTCGACGGCGCGGCCGCCGCCCGCCCCGCCCTGCGTCCGGCCCCCGCCGACGAGGACGCCGCCCCGGCGCCCGTACAGCGCTGGCAGTGGTCGGCGTACCGGCGCTGGGACGGCTTCGACCACGGCCTGGTGCTCCGCTCGCCCGGAGCCCTGGACGCGGCCGCCCTGGCCGCCGCCCTCGACGACGTGGTGACCCGCCACGAGCCGCTGCGCACCCGCTTCACCGAGCGGGACGGCGCCGTTCACCGGCAGCCCGCCGGGCACCTGGTACTGCAGACGGAGACCTGCGCCGACCTCGACGCCCGGCTCGCCGAACTCGCCGCGCTCCACCCCGACCTGACCCGCGAGGCGCCCCTGCGCGCCACGCTGCTCACCGGCGCCTCGGGAGACCAGGCGCTGCTGCTCACCGCGCACTACCTCGCGGTGGACGAATGGTCCGTCGTCCCCCTGTTCCGCGACCTGACCGACGCCTACGAGTCCCGGGAGCGGGGCCGCGCCCCCGCCTGGGAGCCGCTGCCCGTCAGCTACCGCGACTACGCGGCCTGGGCGCGGGAGGTCCTCGGGGACCTCGCCGAGCCCACCAGCACCGGCGGCCGCCAGCTCGCCTGGTGGCAGCGGAACCTGGAGGGCGTCCCGCGGGAGCTGGCGCTCCCCGCCGACCGGCCGCGCCCGCAGGCCCCGGCCGTCCGCGGCCCGGGCGGCGACTACGTCTCCTTCGTCCTGGACGAGCGGCTCCACGCGGACGTGGACGCCCTCGCCCAGGCGACGGGCACCAGCATGTTCATGGTGCTGCACTCGGCCCTGTCGGCCCTGCTCACCGCCCACGGCGCGGGCACCGACCTGCCGATCGGCACGATGGTCGCCGGCCGCGGCGAGGAACAGCTCGCCGACCTCGTCGGCTGCTTCTTCAACACCGTGGTGCTGCGCACCGACACGGCGGGGGACCCCACCTTCGCCGAGCTGCTGGGCCGGGTGCGGGAGACCACGCTCAGCGCCCTGGACCGGCAGGACGTCCCGTTCGACGCCGTCGTCCGCGCCACCGCCCTGCCCGCCGGGGGACCGCAGGTCATGGTGATCCACCACGAACAGGCGGACCTCGGACAACTGGAGGGCGGCGTGGGATCCTTCCACGCGGTGCCGACCGGGTCGGCGAAGGCGGAGCTGACGCTCAGCTTCTACGAGCCGCGCGGCGACGGGCCGGTGCACTGCGAACTGATCCACGCCACCGACCTGCTCGGCCGGGCCAAGGCCCGTCGGCTGGCCGAAGAACTTCACCGGCTGCTGCGCCATGTGGTGGCCGAACCCGGACAGCCGCTCTCGGAGCTGTTCACCGTTATGTCCACGAGGAGTGAGAACGCATGACCACCAACCCGTTCGAGGACCCGCAGGGCCGCTTCCTGGTCCTGGCCAACGACGAGAACCAGCACTCCCTGTGGCCGTCCTTCGTCGACGCGCCGGCGGGCTGGCGGACCGTGTTCGGCGAGGACACCCGCGAGGCCTGCCTGACGTACATCGAGACGAACTGGACCGACCTGCGCCCCGCGAGCCTGGTCGCCCTGCAAAGCTGACCCGTTCCGGCAGCACGGACGCCGCCCCCGGCGAGGAGAACCCTCCTCGCCGGGGGCGGCGTCCGTGCGTTTCCCGTGCGTTTCCCGTGCGTCCCCGTGCGTCCCCGGCCGGACGCGGACGCACGGGAAACGCACGGGTGCGGCTTCGCGGCTTCGCCGGTACGCGAAAGCGCCG
The DNA here is from genome assembly GCF_026627255.1 of Streptomyces antarcticus. Taxonomy (GTDB): domain Bacteria; phylum Actinomycetota; class Actinomycetes; order Streptomycetales; family Streptomycetaceae; genus Streptomyces; species Streptomyces antarcticus. The sequence continues at coordinate 188,854 of NZ_JAPNLM010000005.1, forward strand.
TGCGCCGTCCTGCGGCTCCGGCGGGTGCCGGGCGGGGGGACGGCACACGGCGCGGGCCGGGTGCGGGCGTACGGGCGGCGGTTCAGCCGGGCCGTGGGTTCTCGCGGCGGCTCAGTGCGGCGACGCGGCCGGCGGGGAGGCCTTCCGGGGCCCGGGCAGCGTCGCGTCACCCGGCTCCCGGCGGCTGGCGGACCAGGCTGCCCAGAGGTCGGCGTACCGCCCGCCCGCCGCGACGAGTTCGTCGTGCGTGCCGGTCTCCACGACCCGTCCCTGGTCGAGGACGACGATGCGGTCGGCGGTCGCGGCCTGCGGCAGCCGGTGGGCGACCATCAGACCGGTACGCCCCTCCAGGGCCCGCAGCGCGGCCGTTTCCAGCACGCGGGCGCCCGCGCTGCCGGCGTCGGCGGTGGCCTCGTCCAGGATCGCCACCGGCGGGTCGGCGAGGACGAGACGGGCCAGGGCCAGGTGCTGGGCCTGGGTCACCGTGAGCCGGTGCCCGCCCTCGCCGACCACCGTGTCCAGCCCTTCCGGGAGTGCCAGCGCCCAGTCCAGCGCGCCCACCCGGTCCAGTGCCGCGCGGAGTTCGTCCTCGGTGGCCTCCGGGCGGGCCAGCCGCATGTCCTCGCAGAGGGGTCCGGCGAACACGTGGACCTCCTGGCTGATCAGCGTCACCGCCTGCCGGATCCCGCCGGGGCCCAGCTCCCGGGTGTCCACGCCTCCGAGGCGGATCGAGCCGTCCGACGGGTCGTGGACGCCGGCGATCAGCTTCGCGAGGGTGGTCTTCCCGGCGCCGCTCGCGCCGACCAGCGCCACCCGCTCGCCGTCGCGCACCTCCAGGTCGACGTCGCGCAGGACCGCGTGCCCGGGGACGTACGCGTGGTTCAGGCCGCGGACCTCAACCGATCCGGCCATCCGTACGTCCCGTTCCCCGGCCTCCCGCTCGGCCGGCAGGCTCGACACGCCGACCAGGCGGGCCAGGCTCGCGCCGGCCGACTGTGCCTCGTCGATGAGGAAGAGCGCGGCGTTGACGGGGTTGAAGAGGCTGTGGAAGTAGAGCGCGGCCGCGGTCGCCGTGCCGATGCTCACCGAACCGTTGTCGACGAGGAAGAACCCCGTCAGCAGGACCGCCGCCAGGCCGATGAACTCGGCGAGGTTGAGCCGCGAGAAGAACCCGGACACGAGCCGGATGCCGCGCAGCGCGAGGTCGACGGCCTCCCGGGACCGCTGTTCGAGGAGCTGCGAGTGCCGGCCGCCCAGCCGGAACGCGCGGACGGTGCGCACGCCGCCGATGCTGTCGAGGAGCTGGTGCTGCAGGGCGCCCGTCGCCACGCGGTGCTCGGCGTACACCTTCGAGGCGCGGGGGATGTACCAGCGCACGGACAGGACGTGGACCGGCACGGCGAGCAGGACGGCTACCAGGAAGCGCCAGTCCAGGACCGCCAGCCCGACCAGCGTCAGCGCGATGGTGAGCAGGGCGCCCGCGAACTCGGGGAGGGCCTGACGCACCGCACGCGCGATGACGGTCACGTCCTGGGTGACCCGCGAGGTCAGGTCGCCGGAACCGGCCCGCTCGACGCGCTCGAGGGGAAGCCGCAGCGCCCGCGCGATGAACCGCTCGCGCAGGCTCGCGAGGATCGTCTCGCCGAGCCGGGCGACGAGGGAGCTGCCGATCGCGGTGGCGACGCCACGGGCCACCGCCACCACGAGGAGCAGGACCATCGGCACGGTCAGCGAGGCGGGGCCGCGCTGCTCGACGACCAGGTCGACGATGCGCCCGAGCAACGGAGCGGTCAGCAGACCGACGCCCGTCCCCAGGACCAGCACGGCCAGCGCGGTGACGGCCAGCAGGCGGTGACCGCGGAGCAGGGTGCCGAGGACCGCGACGGTCTGCGCCCCGGTGGCCGTGGGCAGCAGCTCGCGCTCCGGGGTGCTCGGTCCGTTCATCGTCCGTCCTTCGTTGTCCGCGTCTTCGGTTCCCGCGTCTTCGGTGACCGCGCCCGTGGCGGCCGCGGTGTCGGCTCCGTCGGTGTCGGTCATGCCAGCACCGCCGCGCGGTAGGCCGTGTCGTCGGCGACCAGGTCCTGATGCCGGCCCCGCGCACCGACGGCGCCGCTGTCGAGGACCACCACCAGGTCGGTTCCGGCGAGCAGGGCGGGGCTCGTGGTGACCAGGAAGGTGGTGCGGTCGGGGCGCAGCAGCCGCAGGCGGGCGGCGATGTGCGACTCCGTGACGGTGTCGACGGCGGTGGTCGGATCGTGGACGACCAGCACGGGGGGGTCCGCGGCGAGCGCCCGCGCCAGTGCCACGCGCTGGCGCTGCCCGCCGGACAGGGAGCGGCCGCGTTCGGTGAGTACGGTGTCGGCGCCCTGGGGCAGGGCCCGCGCGACGTCGTCCGCCGCCGCGGCGGCCAGCGCCGGCCCGGCGTCCCGCGCGTCGGGAGCCATCGCGGCCCGTACGTTGTCGAGGAGGCTGCCTTCGAACAGGTCGGCGTCGTGGTGGGCGACCAGGATGGCCCGGCGTGCGTCGTCGGGGTCCAGCTCGGTCAGCGGTACGCCGTCGAGCTCGATCACCCCCTCGTCGGGGTCCGCTTCGCGGCCCAGGCACAACAGCAGGTCGTTGGCGGCGGCCGGGTCACCGGCGACGACACCGATCAGGCTGCCGGGTGCGACGTCGAGGTCCAGCCCGCGCAGCGCCCCGTACGTGACGCCGCGCAGCCGGACCCGGCCGGTGACCGGATCCGGCAGCACGGTCGTCCCGGCCGTGACGGCGGGCGGCGAGGCGAGCACCTCGGCGATCCGGTCCGCGGAGGCGCGGCCCTGGGCGAACTCGCCGTTGACGTACGTGAGGAGCTGGAAGGGGCCCAGCAGGTACTGGGCGAGGCCGACGGCCGCGACGAGTTCGCCCACGCTGATCGAGCCGCGCATCGCCAGGTGCGCGCCGACCAGCCCGATGATCGCGATGAAGGTTCCGGTCAGGGCGAGGATCGCACCGTCGTGCCAGGCGCGGCTGCGGGCGGCGCGGAGGGCCGCGGCCAGCGAGTCCTGGCTCGTGCGCCGGTAGCGGGAGACCGCGGCCGCCTCGGCGCCCATGCCCTTGAGCACCCGCAGTCCCGCGACGAGGTCGGCGGCGACGCCCGAGGCGTGCGCGGCGCGCTCCTGTTCGACCTCGCTGCGCTCCTCGAGCGGCCGGCTGATGAGGTGGCCCAGCCACAGCAGGGGCGGGACGCCGAGCAGGATCAGCAGGCCCAGCGGCAGCGAGATGCGCAGCAGTGCCACCGCGCTGATGACGAGGCCGGCGGTCGCCGACAGGGCGTACGTCACCGCGGCCGCGGTCGCGCCCACCCGGGTCGCGTCGCCGGTGGCGATGGCGGTGAGCGCTCCGGGCAGCCGGCCCTTGTCGGCGCCGCCGCGCGGGTCGAGCACCTTGGCGCCCAGGGTGAGGCGCAGGCCGTGGGAGGCGTGCTCCGCGGAGCCGTCGGTGATCCTCGCGGCGATCCGGTAGCACGTGGACAGGGCGAAGAAGAGCGCGGCCAGGACGAGGAGCCAGCGCAGCAGGGGCCCGGTGGCGCCGGTCGCCACCGCCTGGTCGATGATGACGCCTATGACCACGGGCACCAGGGCCTCGCAGCCCTGGTGCGCCATGCCGAGCAACGAGGCCGTCGCGACACGGCGTCGCTGACCCCCGACCGCCTTCCGGAGGACTTGGCGCCCCGTCGGTCCTCCGTCGAGCATGCGTTCCTCCGCGAGATGGTCGAATGGTTAGGTAAGGCTAGTCTAAGCAGGACTCCGCCCCGGCCCCGCGTGCAGGTCCGGATGCCCTACTTGCGCCATCTGTCGACACGTTGACCGTGTAGGGCGAATACGCTTAGGGTTGCCTAAGTATCCTTTGATCCGTACGTCCTGTTCTCGTAACCGGTGCGATGCCGCCAGGGAGAGTCGCTGTTGTTGATCGAAACCCGGGCGGCGTCCGGAAGCGAGGCCGCCGGTCCGATCGCGCCGTCGACGTCCCGGTCCGTGACGGCCGTACGGACGGCGGGCCTTCTCGTCGGGCTCGCCGCACTGGTCCTGACCGGACTGCTCAGCGTGTGGGTCGGCACCAAGGGGATCCCGTTCCTGTCGACTTGGAACGTGCTGTGGCACCCCGACGGGTCGCAGACCTCGGTCATCATCCACGAGTACCGCATCCCCCGTACCCTCCTCGGCCTCACCGTGGGCGTGGCCCTGGGCCTGTCCGGTGCGCTGATGCAGGCACTGACCCGCAACCCGCTCGCCGACCCCGGCCTGCTCGGCGTGAGCCTCGGCGCCTCCACCGGCGTGGTCGTCGCCATCGCCTTCCTCGGCGTGGGAGCGGCCCTGGGCTACGTCTGGTTCGCGTTCGCGGGCGCCGCGACCGCATCGGTGGTGGTCTACCTGCTGGGCTCGTCCGGCCGGTCGCTGGCCACGCCCGACCGGTTGGTCGTCGCGGGAGCGGCCGTCACGGCGGTGCTCACCGCCTTCAACACGGCGGTCCTGCTGCTCAATCCCCAGGCCTTCAACAAGTTCAGGTTCTGGACGGTCGGCTCCCTCTCGGGCCGCGACCTCGACTTCCTCTACGTGATCCTGCCGTTCGTCGCCGCGGGTCTGCTCATCGCCCTCCTGCTCGCCCCCTCGCTCAATGCCCTGGGCATGGGCGACGACGTCGGCCGCGCCCTCGGGGTGAACGTCACCCGGACCCGCCTGCTGGGCGCCCTCGCGGTGATGCTGCTCTGCGGCGCGGCGACCGCCGCCGCGGGCCCGATCGGCTTCGTGGGCCTGGCCGTTCCGCACGTGGCCCGGTTCGTGGTGGGACCCGACCAGCGCTGGGTGCTCGCGTACTCGATGCTGATCGCGCCCGTCCTGCTGATCGGTTCGGACGTGCTGGGCCGGGTGCTCGGAGCGCCCGGCGAGGTCCAGGTCGGAATCGTCACCGCGTTCCTCGGCGCACCCCTGTTCATCGCGCTGTGCCGCCGCCGAAAGCTGGTCATGCTGTGAGTGCCGCACACGACGCCGACACCGCCGTCGCCCACGAGTCCCGTACCGGCGACGGCCACGAGTCCCGTACCGGCGACGGCCACGAGTCCCGTACCGCCGTCGCCCACGTGCCCGGCCCCCGCATCCTGAGCGGCTCGGTCCTGCGCACCCGGGGCGGCCGGTACTCCCTGCGGATGCAGGGCCGCACCGTGGCCGTGACCGTCATCCTGCTGGTCGTCCTCGTCGCCGTCATGGGAATCACCCTGACGACGGGAGACTTCGACCTGTCCGTCGGCGAGGTGCTGGAGGCGCTCTTCGGCAGCGGCGGCGGCGCGGCCGACTTCGTCGTCAACACGCTGCGCATGCCGCGGCTCGTGACGGCCCTGTGCGTCGGGGCGGCCCTGGCCGTCAGCGGCGCCATCCTGCAGAGCCTGACGGCCAACCCGCTGGGCAGTCCCGACATCATCGGCTTCACCAACGGGTCGGCGACCGGAGCCCTCGTCGTCATCGTCGTCCTGCACGGCAGCATGACCCAGATCGCGATCGGGGCGCTCGTCGGCGGCCTCCTCACCGCCGCGGCCATCTACCTCCTCGTCGTCGGCGGCGGGCTCCAGGGCTTCCGGCTCGTCGTCATCGGCATCGGGGTCAGCTCCCTGCTGCTCGCCGCCAACTCGTACCTGATCACCCGGGCGAGCTGGCAGGAGGCGCTGGAGGCCCAGGCCTGGCTGATCGGCAGCCTGGGCAACCGGGGCTGGGACCACGCGACCGCGATCGGCGCCGCCGTCGCCGTACTGCTCCCGCTCGCCCTGCTGTTCGCCCGCAGGCTCTCCATGGTGGAGATGGGCGACGACACGGCCAGGGCGCTCGGTGTCAACGTACGCGCCAGCCGTACGGCCCTGCTCCTCATCAGCGTCGCGCTGGCGGCCTTCGCCACCGCGGTGACCGGGCCCATCTGGTTCGTCGCCCTCGCGGCTCCCCAGATCGCCCGCAAACTCACCCGTTCGTCCGGCCCCGCCCTGGTTCCGGCCGCGGCCATGGGTGCCGTCCTGCTGGCCGGAAGCGACCTCGCCGTCCAGCGCGTCTTCTCTCCCGCCCTTCTGCCGGTGGGCACGGCGACCGGCACCATCGGCGGCCTGTACCTCATCTGGCTGTTGGTCACGGAGTCACGAAAGAGCCGCGCATGACCGGAACCGTTCCCCCCACGGCCCGACTGAGGGCCGAGGACCTGACACTGTCCTACGACCAGCGGACCGTGGCCACCTCCCTGGACGTGGTCATCCCCGACCACTCCTTCACGGTGATCATCGGGCCCAACGCCTGCGGGAAGTCCACCCTGCTCAAGGCGCTGGCCAGAATGATCAAGCCCCAGGCCGGCGAGGTCTACCTCGACGGGGCCGCCATCGCGTCCTACCGGTCCCGCGAGGTCGCCCGCCGGCTCGGCCTGCTCCCGCAGTCCTCGACCGCGCCGGGCGGCATCACCGTGGGCGACCTGGTGGCCCGCGGCCGCTATCCGCACCAGAAACTGCTGAAGCAGTGGTCCGCCGAGGACGAGTCCGCGGTTGCCGAGGCGATGCGCCAGACCGGCGTGCTCTCCCTCGCCGACCGGCCCGTCGACGACCTCTCCGGCGGCCAGCGGCAACGCGTGTGGCTGTCCATGGTGCTGGCGCAGCAGACGTCCATCCTGCTGCTGGACGAACCGACGACCTACCTGGACATCGCCCACCAGGTCGAGGTGCTCGACCTGTGCGCCGATCTGCACGAGCACAAGGGCCACACGATCGTCGCGGTCCTGCACGACCTCAACCAGGCCTGCCGCTACGCCACCCACCTCGTGGTGATGAAGCCGGGCGGCATCGTCGCCGCGGAGGGAGACCCCTCGCAGATCATGACCGAGGAGCTCATCGAGGACGTGTTCGGCCTGTCCTGCCGGATCATCGAAGACCCCGAGACCGGCACGCCCCTGATGGTGCCCACCGCCCGCAGGCGGACCGCCGCCCCCGCCACCTCCTAGGGGGTGGCGTCACACTCGTTCCCGCCGTGCGGCGCCCGGCACGCACGCCCGCCGCGTCGTCGGACCACACCGGTACGTCCAGTACGGGGCGTGGCCCTCCGCCTCGCGACGCACCGCACCGGACACCACGACCCGGCAAACCCTTCCGGCCACAGCACCAGGGACGGACCCGCATGCTCACCACCCGGCTGACGAACGCGAACATCCTCACGATGGACCCGGACCACCCGGTCGCCCACGACCTGGGCATCTGGCACGGCCGGATCGTGGGCCTGGACGACGCGGTGACCTCGCTCCCCGCGCGCGAGGTGATCGACCTCCAAGGCGCCACCGTGCTGCCCGGGTTCATCGACAGCCACGTGCACCTCGCGTGGACGGGCCTGAAGGCGGGCACCCCGAGCGTCGCACCGTGCACCCGGATCGACGACGTCCTGGCGGTCGTCGCGGAGGCCGTCTCCCGGCAGAGCGTGCCCGGCGCCTGGGTGGACGTCGCCGGGTACGACCAGCGGGGGCTGGGGCGCCACCTGACCGCCGCCGAACTGGACCGGGTCAGCGGCGGCCACCCGGTGTTCCTGACGCACGACTCCGGACATGCCTGCGTGGTCAACAGCGCCGTGCTGGAACGGCTCCCCGCCCACGTCCCGCATGAGAACGGCTTCCTCGTGGAGGGCGCCATGAGCGCCGCCCGGGCGCTGCGGCCGCCGTACGCACAGGCGGAACTCGCGGACGCCGTCGAGCGCGCCGCACGGACCTGTCTGGCCGAGGGGGTCACCGCCTGCGCCGAGGCGGGCATCGGCGGCGGCCTGCTGGGCCACAGCACGGTCGAGCTCGGGGCGTACCAACTCCTGCGCGACCAGGGCCGGCTGCCGCTGCGGGTGCAGCTCATGGCGGCCGCCGACACCCTGCGGCCCGTCACGCCGCAGACCTCCGACGGCATTCCCCGCGCCCTCGACCTCGGCATGCGCACCGGCTTCGGCGACGACTGGCTCTCCCTCGGCGCGCTCAAGATCTACACCGACGGCGGGATGATGGCCCGTACGGCCGCGCTCACCAGCCCGTACCACGGCTCGGAGCACGCCGGGCAGCTCCAGGACGACCCAGAGCGCCTCGCCGACACCATCGTCGACGGCCACCTCGCCGGATGGCAGCTCGCCGTCCACGCCATTGGCGACCGCGCCGCCGACCTCGCCCTCGACGCCATCGAACGCGCCCAGCACCTGCGGCCACGCCCCGACGCCCGGCACCGCGTCGAACACGCCGGCCTGATCCGGCCCGACCAGCTCCCGCGCTTCGCGCGCCTCGGGGTGAGCGCGGTGGTCCAGCCGAACTTCCTGCGCTCCTTCGGCGACGACTACGCCGCCGTCATGGGGGAGGAGCGGGCCCCCTGGCTGTACCGGGGCCGCGGCTTCCTGGACCACGGGGTCACCCTGGTCGGCAGCTCCGACCGCCCCGTCACCGACGGCTCACCGCTGCGGGCCGTCCAGTTCATGGTCGAGCGCGCCTCGTCGTCGGGCCGGTCCATCGGCCCGGACGAGGGCATCACGGTCGACGAGGCCCTGTACGCGTACACGGTCGCCGGGGCGTACGCCTGCCACTGGGACGGCGCCGCCGGCAGCCTCGCCCCGGGCAAGCGCGCCGACCTGGTGGTGCTGGGCGACGATCCGCGGCGCGTCGACACCTCGCTCATCGGTGACATCGAGGTGGTGGCCACGTACGTGGACGGCCTGAAGACGGAAGGGTCGAAGTCGCTGTGAGCGCGCGCACGGAGACCGCCGCGGAGGCCGAGGCGTTCGCCTACCTGTGGCAGGAGCCCGAGGACGGGCTCCGGTGGGTCATCTGGGACCTGGACGAGGAGACCATGGTCTTCGACCGGGAGATCAACTGCCCCGTCCACATCGACGACGACGCGATCCATTCCGAGGTGCTGCGCAGGATGCGCGACGCCGGTGTGCCGGAGAGCCGTGACTATCCGGGCCGCCCCTGCGCGTAGGGGCCGGACGGGATGCGGCCCGGGCGGGGACCGGTGCGGAGTTTGGTCCGCCAGCTTAAGTAAGGCTACCCTTAGTTGATGGCTCCGGTGGTGCGGCGATCCTGCCGCCTTCCGCGCGTGCTGGAGCCGTAAGGAAAGGGAACCCTTGATCACGGCCACTGCGCGGACCGCCCCCCGGTCCGCCCGCACCCCCCTGCCCGCCGCCCTTCCCGTACGCTCCGCGAAACCCCGGGACGCCGCCGCCCTCTCGGCCCTGTCCCGGCCGTTCGCGCGGTCCGGGGCGCTGCGTGCGCGCCCCTTCTCCCTCTACCTGTCGGACGCCGCCGACTTCCTTCTCGTGGAGGCCTCCGACGGGACGCTCGAAGGCTGCCTGGGCCTCGGTGCCCACCCGGCCGACCCGGCGCGCGGCCACGGGCCCGCAGGCGTCCTGTACAACTTCTGCGTAGCTCCCCGCAGTCAGGGCCGCGGCATCGGGGCGATGCTCCTGCGCGGCGCGCTGCTCCGCGCGAACTCCCGCGGCCTGACCGCCCTGTTCACCGCGACGACGGGAGGCGGCGCGCTGTTCCTCCGGCACGGCTTCGCCCCGGCCGACGCGGGCCGGGCCCCGGCGGACTGGGCGAACTCGCTCTCTCCCCGGCGGAACTCGCGGATCCTCGCCCGCGCCCTCTGACGGGCGCCCCGGGCACGCGTGAGGGCCGGGTACGCGTGAGGGCCGGGTACGCGTGAGGGCCGGGCTTCCCCGCGGGGAAGCCCGGCCCTCACCGCCTCAGGCGCCGAGGGCGTCCGGCAGCGCCGCGAGCAACGCGTCCACCTGGGCGCCGGGGACGGTCAGTGCCGGGGCGAGCCGTACGGTCGCGGGTCCGGCCGCGTTGACGAGGAAGCCCGCGTCCTGGGCCGCCCGCTGTACGCGCGCCGCGACCGGTTCGGTGAGGCCGATGCCCAGCAGCAGCCCCGCACCCCGCACTTCGGCCACCCGGGGATGGCCGAGCGCCCGGATGCCGCGGCGGAGCCGCTCGCCCTGCCGGGTGACGTGCGCGAGCAGGTCCTGCGCCCCGATGGTCTCCAGGACCGCCAGGGCGGCCGCGCAGGCCACCGGGTTGCCGCCGAAGGTCGAACCGTGCTGCCCCGGCGTCAGCAGGTCGGCGGCCGCCCCGAAGGCGATCGTCGCGCCGATCGGCATGCCGCCGCCCAACCCCTTGGCCAGGACCACCACATCGGGGTCGACGCCGTCCGCCGCCTGATGGGCGAACCAGTGCCCGGTACGGCCGATCCCGGTCTGCACCTCGTCCATCACCAGCAGCGTCCCGGTGGCCCGGGTGATCTCACGGGCCGCCCGCAGGTAACCCGCGGGCGGCACGATCACGCCGGCCTCGCCCTGGACCGGCTCGATGAACACGGCCGCCGTGTCCCGCGTCACCGCGGCCCGCAGGGCGTCCGTGTCGCCGTACGGTACGTGCGACACATCGCCCGGCAGCGGCAGGAACGGCTCGCGCTTGGCGGGCTGACCGGTGAGCGCGAGCGCGCCCATGGTGCGCCCGTGGAAACCGCCCTCGGCGGCCACCATCCCGGTCCGCCCGGTCCGCCGGGCAATCTTGAAGGCGGCTTCGACCGCCTCCGCGCCGGAGTTGGAGAAGAACACCCGGCCGGGCCTGCCCAGCAGTCCCAGCAGCCGCTCCGCGAGCGCGACCGGCGGCTCGGCGGCGTAGAGGTTGGAGACGTGGCCCAGCCGCGCCACCTGCGCGGCGACCGCCGCCACCACGGCGGGGTGGGCGTGGCCGAGGGCGTTCACCGCGATCCCGGCGGTGAAGTCGGCGTACGCCCGGCCCGCCTCGTCCCACACGGTGCTCCCCTCCCCGCGGACCAGGGCCAGCGGAGGGGTGCCGTAGGTGTGCATCATCACCGCGCGCCAGCGGTCCGCCAGCGCCTCGCGGTCCCCGTCCGCGGCGGGCCGGCGGATCACGTCGTTGCCGAGGGGCATGCCGTTCTCTCCTCCAGGTCCGGGACCACGGTGGTCCCGGGGACGTCGCCGGAGACGACCCCGCGCAGCACGGAGTGCGGCACCCGGCCGTCCAGGACGTGCGCCGAGCGCACGCCCGCCCGGACGGCCCGCAGGCAGCCCTCCATCTTGGGCAGCATGCCGCTCGCCAGCTCCGGCAGCAGCTTCTCGACCTCTTCGGCCGTCATCCGCCCGATGACCTCGGTGCTGTGCGGCCAGTCCGCGTACAGCCCCTCGACGTCGGTGAGCATCACCAGCTTCTCCGCGTCGAGGGCGACCGCCAGGGCCGCCGCCGCGAGGTCGGCGTTGATGTTGTAGACCTGTCCGTCCGCCCCGCGCGCCACGGGGGAGACGACCGGGATGCGCCCCTGAGCCAGGAGTGCCCGGACGGTGTCCGCGTTCACGTCGACGATGTTGCCGACCAGCCCGATGTCCACGGGTTCGCCGTCCACCCACGCCGTCCGCCGGACGGCGGTCATGGTGTGCGCGTCCTCGCCCGACATCCCCACCGCGTACGGCCCGTGCGCGTTGACCAGGCCCACCAGCTCCCGCTGGACACGGCCCGTGAGGACCATCCGGACCACGTCCATCACCTCCGGGGTCGTCACCCGCAGGCCCGCCTCGAAGCGGACCTCCAGGCCGAGCCGGCCGAGCAGGGCGCTGATCTGCGGACCGCCGCCGTGCACGACGACCGGGAGCAGACCGGCGCGCCGCAGGTCCACGACGTCCTGGGCGAAGGTCCGTTTGAGGTCCTCGTCCACCATCGCGTTGCCGCCGAACTTGATCACGACGATCCGGCCCTGGAGGTGCTCGACCCGGAGCCGCTCCCGCAGGGGCGGTTCCAGGACAGCCGTGACCCCTGTGACAGCCGTGACAGCCGCGACCGCCGTGTTCGCAGTGTTCGCGTTCCCGGCGGCGACGGGATCCGTCCGTGTGCCCGTCGCGCTCATGAGCTGTACGCGCTGTTCTCGTGGACGTACTCGGCGGTGAGGTCGTTGGTCCAGACCGTGGCGGACGCGTCACCGGCGCGCAGATCGATCGTGATGACGATCTCGCGCGCCGACATGTCCACCGTGTGCTCGGTCATCACGCGGGTGTCCTCGGCGCCCGAGGGCCCGGTGCAGGCGTTGGCCCCGCCGGAGTTGAGGACGACGGCGGATATCCGGCCGTCCGCGAGCACCTGGCGCGACCAGCGGACGGGCGCGGCCTGGACCCGGTTGGAGGTGAACACGCCGGCGGCCGCGTACGACGGGCCGCGGTTCACCACCAAGGCCAGGTCGGGGTCACCGGATTGTTTGATCCCGGCGGCCACACCGCTCGCGAGGAATCCCTGTGCGGCGGTCACGGTCACGGAGCCACTCCATTCGTGGGCAGGCCCAGCCACTCCGGCAGGCCCAGGGCGACGTTCATGCTCTGCACCGCGCCGCCGGCGGTGCCCTTCGTCAGGTTGTCGATCGCGCTGACCGCGATCAGGCGGCCGGCGTACTCGTCCACCGCCACCTGCACCCGCACGCTGTTGGACCCCAGCACGTCGGCGGTCCGCGGCCACTGCCCGGCCGGCAGCAGCCGGACGAACGGTTCGCCGGCGTACGCGTCCTCGTACGCGGCCCGCGCCTTGAGCGGCCCGGCGGCGGCGCCCTCGCGCAGGGGCGCCGAGCAGGTGGCGAGGATGCCGCGGGGCATCGGCGCGAGCGTGGGAGTGAACGACACGGTCACGTGCTCGCCCGCCACCCGGGACAGGTTCTGGGTCAGCTCCGGCGTGTGCCGGTGGCCGCCTCCGACTCCGTACGGACTCATCGAGCCCATCACCTCCGAGCCCAGCAGCTGGGCCCGGGCCGCGCGGCCCGCGCCGGAGGTACCGCTCGCCGCGACGACCACCGCCTCCGGCCCCACCAGGCCCGCGGCGAAGGCCGGGTACAGCGCCAGGGTCACCGCAGTCGGGTAGCAGCCGGGTACGGCGATCCGGTTCGTTCCCTTCAGCTCGGCCCGGGCGCCGGGGAGTTCGGGGAGTCCGTACGGCCAGGTGCCCGCGTGGTCCGAGCCGTAGAACCGCCGCCACTGCGCGGGGTCGTGCAGCCGGAAGTCCGCGCCGCAGTCCACGATCAGGGTCGCGGGATCCAACTGCGCGGCGAGCGCGGCCGACCGGCCGTGCGGCAGGGCCAGGAACACCACGTCGTGCCCGCGGAGCGACTCGGCCGAGGTCTCCACCAGCACCCGGTCCGCGAGCGGGGCCAGGTGCGGTTGCACCTCCCCCAGCGGGCGGCCCGCACTGCTGTGCGCGGCCAGCGCGCCGATCTCCACACCGGGGTGCGCGGAGAGGAGACGCAGGATCTCCCCTCCGGCGTACCCGCTGGCTCCGGCCACCGCGACCCGTACCGTCATGCTTCTGGTCCCTCTTCGCGCTCGCTCGATGCCGGGCCCTCGCCCGGCCGGTTCGGGGGCGGACCGACGGCGGTCGGGCACGGCGACACCCCTTCAGCCGCATTCGCTTAGGTCAGGCTAACCTAAGCCAGAGGGTGCGGTGGAGGGGTGTCGGTGCCTATCGGGATGATTCGGGCTTCCTCGAGCGAAGGAGGCGCCCCGGGGATCCCCATCGGCCGCGCGGATTCCGCCCCGGGCGTCCCGGGCCGGGTCAGCCCGCCGGGACCGTCCACTTCTGCTGGGCGGCCCCGGTGCAGGTCCACAGCTGCAGCCGCGTCCCGTTGGCGGAGTTGCCGCCGGAGACGTCGAGGCACTTGTTCGCCTGCGGGTTGACGATGTCCCGGGCCCCGGACACCGCCCAGCGCTGGGCGCCGGTCCCGTTGCAGTCGTACAGCTGGAGGGGGGTGCCGTCGGCGGTGCCGCCGCTCGCGACGTCGAGGCACTTGCCGAGCGCCCGTACGGTTCCGTCGGAGCCGAGGGTCCAGCGCTGGGCGCCCGTGCCGTTGCAGTCGTACAGCTGGACCGGGGTGCCGTTGGCCGGGTTCGCCGCGGCCACGTCGACGCACTTGCCGGCGAGCCCGCTGATCTGGCCGGTCCGGCCGCCGGGGCCGCCGTCGTACGAGGTGACGCGGACGTGGTCGACCACCAGCTGCTGGGGGAAGGCCGTGCTGCCGTCGGGGTCGCCCGGCCAGTAGCCGCCCACCGCGAGGTTGAGGATCAGGAAGAACGGCTTGTTGAAGGCCCAGCTGCGCCCGCCCAGGTCGGCGGGGGTGCGCCGCTGGTAGACGACGCCGTCGACGGACCAGGTGACGGAGTCGGGCGCCCAGTCGACGGCGAAGGTGTGGAAGGCGTCGGCGAAGGCCTGGCCGCCGGGGAGGGAGTACGCCGCCCCGATGCCGCCGGCGCCGGAATAGCCGGGCCCGTGGAGGGTGCCGTGCACGGTCGACGGTTCGAAGCCGACGTTCTCCATCACGTCGATCTCACCGGAGTTGGGCCAGCCGACCTGGCCGATGTCGTTGCCGAGCATCCAGAAGGCGGGCCACATGCCCTGGCCCCGCGGCACCTTGAGCCTCGCCTCGACGTGTCCGTACGTCTGGGTGAAGCGGCCCGCCGTGTTCAGCCGGGCCGAGGTGTACTCGCAACGGCCGTACCAGCAGCTGTAGTCGGACGGGTTCTCGCGGCGTGCGGTGATGACCAGGTGGCCCTGCCCGTCGAGGGCCGCGTTGCGGTTGCCCGCCGTGTAGTACTGCCGCTCGTGGTTGTTGACGTTGTCGCCGGTCTCGACCTGCCATCTACCGGGGTCGACGGCGGCTCCGGCCGGTCCGTCGAAGTCGTCGGAGAAGGTCACGGCCGCGGGGGCCGCGGCGGCCGCCATCGGGGCGGGGGCGGGGTCGGCGGCGCCGGTGGCGGGGGCGGCCAGGCCGCCCCAGCAGGTGAGGGCGAGGGCGCATAAGAGCGCGCGCCGGTGCCAGGTGGGGTGCACGGTCATCACATCGCTTCGGGTGTGGGGGGGGGTGTGCGGAGCGGTGCCATAAGGCGGCGAAGCCATGCCCATGACAAACATCTGTCAGGGAGTGAACGCGGAAGCAGGCCGTCCGGGCCTCTTTGTTCACTACTTGATTCAAGGTGCGCGGTACGCCCGCGTCAAGACCTCCGCACGGTCCGTCCGACGCGCACCACCGCCCATCGCGCCTGTCGCCGGCGCGGTGCTCGGGCGACGCGGTGCTCGGGAGGCGCGGTGCATTGGAGTGGCCCGCGCCGCGGCGGAGGGCGTGGCTCCCGCTCGGCCCCCGGCGGCTGCCTAGGGTCGGCGGGACCAGGCCGGCACGGCTTCCGGCCGACCGCTCCGGAACAGGCGGGTGGAATCGTGGAACGCATCACGGCCGAGTCGCACGCACACGAGCCCCGGACCCCCGCCGGGCGGACCCGGCCGCGGCTGACCCGGCGCCTCGCCGCCCTCGCCGGACTGCTGCTCCTGTGCGCGCTGCCCGCGCGTCCGGTGGGCGCCGCCGGGCCGGACGACGTACGGTCACCCGTCAACCCGCCGCTGTACGTCTCCGACTACGGCAACAACCGCGTCGTCACCCTGCCCGCCGACGGCGCCGCTCAGACCACCGTCCCGCTGGACGGCCTGGTACGCCCGACGGGCCTGGCCTGGGACCGTACGGGCCGCCTCTACGTCGCCGACACCGGCAACAACCGCGTGGTGCGTTCGTCCCCGGACGGGAGCGGGCAGTCCACCGTTCCCACCGAGGGCCTCTCGCGCCCCCTGGGCCTCGCCGTCGACGGCGCCGGCGCGCTGTACGTCGCCGACAGCTTCAACGACCGCGTCGTGAAGGTCCCCGCCGACGGGAGCCCCCAGACGACCGTTCCCACCACCGGGCTGCTGCACCCCTGGGGGCTTGCCCTGGAACCCGACGGGGACCTGTACGTCTCCGACTTCGTCAACGACCGCGTCGTGAAGGTCCCCGCCGACGGGAGCGGCCAGAGCACCGTCCCCACCACCGGCCTCTCCCAGCCCACCGGCCTGGCGCTGAGCACGAACGGAGACCTCTACGTCTCCGACAGCGGCAACAACCGGGTGGTGAGGATCGCCGCCGCCACCGGCGCCCAGACGACCGTTCCCACCACCGGCCTGAACAGCCCGCTCGGCCTCGCCCTCGACGGCCGGGGCATGCTCTACGTGGCCGACGCCTTCAACAACCGCGTCATCCGCGTCCGGCCCGCCGACGGCGCCCAGACGACCCTGGACTCCACGGGCCTCAACACCCCCACCGGCCTCGCCTTCCCGCCGCGCCGCGCCCGCCCGGTGGACCCGGGCCCGCAGTCCGGCCCGGCGCGGTAGGCGTGGGATCTGGTGGAACGCCGCTCGGCCGCGAGAACCACCGCGGCGACGTGTCCTGAGGCCTGCTCGGGCGGTCCCTGCCGGCGGGCCGGACACGCGTCAGGGGTTCGCCCGTGAACGGGTGAACCCCTGTACGTGTGACGCCCGCGCGGGGCGCGGTGTCAGGCGTGGCTGCGCCGGCCGCCGGTGACGAGGCGGTAGACGACGAGGAGGATGACCGAGCCGATGATGGCGGCGATCCAGGTGGAGAGGTCGAAGAAGCCGTCGATGGAGTCGACGCCGAATATGACCTTGCCGAGCCATCCGCCGAGGAGACCGCCCGCGACGCCGATGAGCATGGTGATGATGATGCCGCCCGGGTCCTTGCCCGGCATCAGAGCCTTCGCGATGAAGCCGGCCAGCAGCCCGATGAGGATCCAAGCGATGATGCCCACGATGTGTCTCCTACCTCGTCGTATAAAGCTTGTGTCAGAACACCGTCTGTTCGGCGTGAGCGCTTTCAAACCCGCCTTCTCCACCGGACCGCACCGGATCCGGCGATCGGTGACGCGATCCGGGGCGGACGACCGGCCGCGGAGCGCGCGCACGGTACAGGGAGAGGGCCCCGGCCCGGGCCCTCCGGGCCGCCTTTAGCCGATGTTGCGCAACCGGCTCGGACCCGGCGCCGGCCGCACTATCGTCCACATCTCGCCATGAGTTCCTGCTCTGCCCGAGTCCGTCCCGTCACCACAGGGGAGCCGTACCGTCCGGCTCCTGCCGTGCGCGACCGGCCCCGGGCGGCGGTGCCCCCGCCGGCGACCGCCCCCGGAGACTGCCTCTTCATGCACACTGGACCGCCGCCCGCCAGGACGTCGCACAAGGCCCTGGCGCTGGTCGCCACCCTCTTCGCCCTGTTCGCCCTCGTCCTCGGCGGGGCGGGGCCGGCCTTCGCGCACACCGGCCTCAGCGGCTCCGATCCCGCGGACGGCACCGTCCTCAAGACGGCTCCGCAGCACGTCACCCTCACCTTCACCGAGTCGGTCGGCTTCTCCGAGGACTCCCTGCGCGTGTTGTCGCCGGACAACGAGCGCGTGAACCCGCGTCAGGCCCACCACGTGGACGGCCAGGGGAACACCGCCCGGGTGGAGCTGTCCGGCACACTGCCCCAGGGCACGTACACCGTGGCCTGGCGGGTCGTCTCCGCCGACGGCCACCCGATCTCCGGCGCGTTCGTCTTCTCCATCGGCCGGATGTCGGAGACCGCCGCCGTGGTGGCCACCGGATCGCCGGACGACACCGCGGCCAGCCGCGCGTACGGCTTCTTCCGCCACGTCGCCTACAGCGGCCTCGCCCTCCTCGTCGGAGCCGCCGCGTTCGTCCTGGTGTGCTGGCCCGGCGCGGCCGCGGCCCGACCGGTGCGCAGACTGCTGGTTACGGGGTGGGCGATGCTCGTGGCGTCCACCGCGGCCCTGTTGCTGCTGCGCGGACCGTACGAGACGGCGGGCCCGATCACGTCGGTGTTCGACCTGTCCGACCTGGGCCGGACCGTCACCGGGAGACCCGGGCTCGCGCTCCTCGCACGGCTCGCGCTCCTCGCGGCCGCCGCCGTGTGGCTGAGGAGCCCGGCCCTACGACTCGACCCTCCGGACGAGGGACCGCGGCAGCGGGACCCCGGTGCCCGGGTCCGTCAGGCCGGAGCGCTGCTCGCCGTGGGCCTGGCGTTCACCTGGGCCGCCGCCGAACACGCCTCCGCCGGAATCCAGGTGCCGCTGGCCGTTCCCGTGTCCGTGCTGCACCTGCTGGCCATGGGGGTCTGGCTGGGCGGCCTGATCACACTGGTGCTCCTGCTGCGGCACCGGGGGCCCGGCGGCCGCGACGTTCCGGCTGCCGCCATCGGCCGCTTCTCGACCCTGGCCTTCACCGCCGTCGCCGTCCTGGTCGCCACCGGGGTGTACCAGTCCTGGCGGCAGGTCGGTTCCTGGGAGGCGCTGACCACCACGTCGTACGGCAGGATCCTCATCGTCAAGATCGCCGCCGTGGTCCTCGTCCTGTGCGCGGCCTCCTTCGCCCGCCGGTGGACCGCCCGCCTCGTTCCCGGGGAACCGCCGGCCGCGGAGTGGCAGGTGGTGCCCGAACGCAGGCTGGTGAGCACCGCGCGGACGATCGGAGCGCCGGCCTCCCCGGAGTCGACAGGCGCGGCGGACTCCTCCGGCGCGTCCGCCGGCGGGGAGCCGGGCGACGACACCGGGACGCCGCCCGCCCCGCAGGCCGAGCGGTACCGGCGCGGCCTGCGCCGTACGGTGACCGCCGAAGCCGTACTGGGGGTCGTGGTTCTGGCGATCACCACCCTGCTCACCGGCACCCAGCCCAGCCGCGCCGCCGGCGGGACGGCCGCGGCCGCCACCGCGCGGGAGCCGCAGGCGAAGGTGGTCACGGTCCCGTTCGACATGGGGACGGCCGGCCGGAGCGGCACGGCGCAGATCACACTGGCGCCGGGACGCGTCGGCGAGAACACGGTGGAGGTCGTGGTGTTCAGCGCGGACGGGGGACTGGCCACCGTCCCCGAACTCCGCCTCACCCTCACGCAGGAGGACCAGGGAATCGGCCCGCTCGACGCCAGGCTCAAGAACCAGAAGGGGTACTGGGCCGCCTACGACCTGCGGCTGCCCATGCCCGGCGAGTGGACCCTGAACCTCACGGTGCGCACCACCGACATCGACCAGGTCACCGTGCGCGAGAGCGTCCGCATCACAGCCTCGCCACGGTGACGGTGGCGGTGCGGTGTTGATGTTGGCGTTCGTGGCGGCGCACGGCCCCGCCGCCGTGGCCGGCGCCCGGGCGGGCCACGGCGGCCTCGGCCACGGTCGCTCCGGTCAGGTCCCGCTACGGCCGCGCCGCAGCCACCAGAAGGCGCCGCCGGCGGCGAGCAGTACGACGGCCGCGACGCCGCCGACGACGAAGCCGGTACCGCTGCTCGCGTCCCCCTCGCCCGAAGTCCGCGGGCCTGGGGCGGCGGGAGCGGAGGGAGCCGCCGCGGACGGCTGGACGGGCGGGGCGGGCGGGGCGGGCGGTGCGGCGCTCGCGGTCGGCGAGGGTGACGGGCTCGGGGCCACCGGCGGCCTGGCCCCGGGTGCCGCGGCCCGCAGCGCGAGTACGGGGGCCGGGTTGTCGACCTTCTCGCCGCTGGTGGGCACCTCGATCCAGCGGGAGACCTTCCCGTCGCCGTAGGTCTCCAGGGTCTTGAACACCAGGGACTTCTCGTCGGGCAGCTGGCGCACCGTGATGCTGTACTCGGCGTCCGTACCGGTGGCCAGGGCCGCACCGCCGATGGCGTACCCGTCGGGGGTGGCCGTCAGCTTCCATTCCTCGGGCGCCTCCTTCAGCGTCACGGCGTCGGGGGCGATGCCCTTGGGGAGGACGACGCGCAGCTCCGCGATGCCCGCCGTGTCCGACTCCGCCTCGGAGGTGAAGGTCAGGGTGACGTTCTCGGCGAGCGCGCGCGGGTCGGACGCGGTCACCCCGGCGTGCGCGGCGGCCGGTCCGGCGGCCACGCCCAGGGCGACCAGGGCGCCGGCGGCGCCGAGGCCCAGCCTGCGGCGGTGCACGCGGCGGACTGATGTGGATCGGTTCACGATGGAGGAACCCTCTCGGTGCGCGGGGCGGGCTTCACCGTGCAGGTGCACGGCCCGCCGGGATCAGGGGAACGTCTCCCGCACACCGGGCAGGAGGCCCCCGGCGGATCACCGCGTGACAGAGCATCGTGGTCACCCTCGGCCGAAGGGCCAGGCCGTCGAGAGGTACGGACACGGTCCGCGGACGCGGCCGGACGCGGAGCCGGCAGCGAGCGCCGAGAGCCGCGGCCGCGGCCGCGATCTTCGTCCGGGCCCAGCGGCCCACCTTCTCCGGCAATCGGCTGAGCACCTGGTCCGCGCGGTACACGAGCAGGGCCATCACGCACGCCGCCACACCATGGGCGGCCGTCATCGTCCACGAGCCGTGGTGCGTCGCGTGCACGATGCGCGGCACCCCGGCGTGCCCTTCCGGGTGTCCGAGTCGTGCGGGGTGCCGGACGGACACGGCCCGGTGCACGAGGAGTTGAGCGGCGCCCGTGGCCGCGAGCACCTGCCACCGGCAACGGGAGGACCGGGCCGCGGGCCACGCGACGGCGAGGACGCCCGCCGACCCGAACGCCGTTCCGAAGGCCGCGGCCCCGAACACCGCACCGAAAGCAGCCCCGAACGCTGCCCCCGGCCCGGACACCGCCTCCTCCGCAGCCACTTGATGGGCCACGACGGCCAACACCGCGCTGAGCAGCGTGAAAACGGCAGCCCGCGGCCATCGTCCGCCCCGTCGCGCGGGCCGCGGACACGAGAGGGTTCCCGCACGGGCTCCGGCCATGTCGGGGCCATCATTCACCGCACCCCGGCCCCGTCAGGGCCCAACTGTCCATTGCGGAGCATTTTTCCCGGCCCCCGCCGCGTCCGGCGGCCGGTACGGGGCAGTCCGGCCCGGAGGACACCCGCACCCGGCGTGCGCGTCCGGCGGCGTAAACCGGTGGTCGGCCCGTTCGGCGGAGCCGTAACATCCGTCCGTGAACGATGACGACTCGAACGACGTGGCCGGGACGGACCGGGTGCCGTGCTGGCGGGGGAGGGCGATCGTCCTCGCACCGCTCGACGCCGACGACGCCGAGCTGATGCAGACCTGGCGGTCCGACCCGGTGGCCGCCCACGAGATCGGCTTCTGGCCGCGGTCCCTCTCTTCCCTCCGCGAGCGCATGGAGCGGGACAGGGACGACCACGAGCGGGACGACTTCACGGTGCTGCTCCCCGACGGCACCCCGATCGGCCACATCGCCCTGGTCGGCCAGGACATGGTCGACGGCACGGCGTCGGTCCACCTGATGATGGACCCGCGGTACCGGGGGCAGAGCCACGGGACAGACGCCTTGGACGCGCTGGCCGACCTCGCTTTCGGCGAGCTGCCCATGCAGCGCATCGAGGCGATCACCCATACCGGCAACGCGGCGGCGCTGACCGTCCTGGCCAAGGCGGGATTCGTGCACGAGGGAGTGCGGCGCTCGGCCTGCCTGCACCGCGGACGCCGCCTGGACGTCGCCGTGCTGTCCCTGCTCCGCGCGGAGTGGGAGGTGCTGGACCGCCCGAGGTCGTGGGACCTCTGACCGCGCCGTCAGGGTTCCGCTCGCACCGGCGGGTCGGCGGTGCGGCGGGGTTCGGCGCGGATCCCCCGACCACCACGGTGATCAGGCAGAACGCGATGACGGTCTCCGCCCAGAGGAACGCGAGTAGTCGAGCAGGCAGCCGATGGGCGGGCTGCCGGGGGCGGTGTTGCGGAAGGCCGCGAGGGCGAACAGCGTGGCGGCCATCCAGCCCAGGGCGGGCCAGGTGAGCCCCTTGCGGCGGGTGACGAGGAACCATCCGCCGATGAGGACGGACACGGCGAGCGCCCACATCGCGATCATCATGAAGACCGCGAAGACGAGCACGCTGTTGGACCGGGTCAGCCTGATGTCGAGGACGGCGGCGCCGTCCTCCGCCGAGGCGTCCACGGCGGAGGAGAAGAGCACGTCGTTGTTGGAGAACAGGACGCGGACCGGCACCTTCTCCCCGCCGAGCACCGCGGTGAACTCGACGGCCGCCTCATAGGCGTCGAACGGATAGTCCGTGATGGAGCCGCCCGTCATCGCGACCGGCACGTCCAGGGTGGAGATGCGCTGGTGGGCCTTGAACGTCAGGTCGGCCCGGGTGGCCGTCGAGGTCTGGAGGGTGAGGTCCTCGGCGGGGGAGATCCCGCCGGCCTCGGCCAGCGTGGCGCGGGGCGTGACCTGGATGCGCAGGACCAGCTCCCGCCCGGCGGCGTCGACGCGCTGGACCGTCGCCTCGACGTCCACCCGGTCGGGATCGGACCGGCCCGCGGTGTACACCGTGTCCAGGGCCTGGCGTTCGCCGAACTGGAGCAGCCCCCGCGGCGACCGCCGCCACGATGGCCGGCAGGACCAGGCCGGGCAGCAGCGGGAGGCGACGCGCTGGGGTGGGGCGTCTGGACTGGGACACGGTGTGCTCCGGTTGCGTGCGGTTGCGTGCGGTTGCGTGCGGCTGCGTGCGGTCAGGCGGCGGGCTTGCCGGGCTGGTCGTGGGTGGCGCAGTGGATGCCGCCGCCGCCGGAGGCGATGGTGTCGATCCCGACGGGGACGACGTCCCGCTCGGGGAAGTGCTCCCGCAGGATGGAGCGGGCCTTGTCGTCGGCCTTGCGGTCACCGAACTTCGGCATGAAGACGGCGTCGTTGGCGACGTAGAAGTTGGCGTAGGTGGACACGAAGTCGTCACCCTCGCCGGTGATCCTGTTCAGGTCGGGCTGGGGGAGGTCGATGACCTCGAAACGCCGGCCGCGGGCATCCGTGGCCTTGGTCAGAACGGACTTCGCCTGGTCGGCGGAGCGCGACCACGAGTCCGGCGGGGTGCTGGGGTGCGCGCGGTCCAGCAGGATGACCCCGGGTTCGGTGAAGCGTACGAGGCCGTCGACGTGGGCGTCGGTGATGTCCTCGCCCCGCACGCCGGCCAGCCAGATCACCTTCTCGACGCCGAGGGTCTGCTTGAGCTCCTTCTCGATCGTGTCCCGGTTCTTGCCGCGGTTGCGGTTGTCGTTGACGATCGAGCTCTCGGTGATCAGCAGGGTGCCCTCGCCGTCGGGCTCGAAGGAGCCGCCCTCGGCGACCAGAGGGGCCTGGACGCGCGGGATCCCGTACTTCTGGAGCACGGCGCGGCCGACCGCCCCGTCGTTCTTGTGCTCCTGCTTGTTGCCCCAGCCGTTGAAGTTGAAGTCGACACCGAGGACCTTGCCGCCCTCCTCGACGAAGACGGGAACGGTGTCGCGCGCCCACATGTCGTCGACGGCCAGCGGGATGACCTCGACCTGGGAGCCGCAGGCCCGCTGGGCTGCGGCCACCTGGTCCGGGCGGGCCATCAGGACGACCGCCTCGTACTCTCCGACGGCCCGGGCGATGCGGGCGATGTCCTCGCGTACGTACCGCAGGTCCTCCGCCCAGACCGAGGTCAGCGCGGGCCAGGCCATGAAGGTGCGGGTGTGGCTCTCCCACTCGGCGCCCAGGCGGCGCTTGCCGGCCGCCGGCGCGGCGGGGGGCCCGGACGTGACGGCGGGCTCGGCGCCGTTCGCGGGGGCGCAGGCCGAAGCACCCGCGATGGCGGCGCCGATTCCGGCGATGGTGCGCAGGAGGGTCCGACGGGTGGGGGGCTGGAAGGACACGGGGGACTCCGATCGTGGGCTGGCGGAAGGGGTACTTCCGTCCAGGGCGGGCGCGGGAGTGTCACGCAGGCCGACAAAACGGGCCCTACGGACAAGAGTGCGTACGAGGTCACGGCGAGCCGCCTTCGGGAGATTCCTGACTGAAGTTTCAGTCAGGATGCGCGAAACGAAGGCGTCCGTCAAGGGACGAACTCAGGGGACGAACTCAAGGGCAGGACTTCAGGGACGAACCCATGGGGCGAACTCCGGGGACGAACTCTCGGGGTGGCCGGCTTCCCGTCAGCGCGGCCCGTTCCCGCCGGGCGGGCGGCGGTTCCGGTACCGGGCGCGCCACCGTGCGAGGAGTTCCCCGGGCGTGCGGGCCGACGGCGTGGGCTCGGCGGGCCACTCCTCCTGCCGGGTCAGCGGAACGTTCGGCATGAGGTAGCGCATGTATTCCGTCTCCAGCACGCACAGCGGGATCCCGCCCGGGTCGTCGGGGTGCTCGAGGCGGACCGTGAACGGCCGTGGCGGCTCGGTGGTGATCTCACCCCGCACAAGGGTGACCGCGGCGCGGCCGGTGCGGACCGAGGAGACGGCCTTCCCGTCCACGAGGACCTCGACGTGGTGGCGCGGCAGGTCGCACAGGACGGTGATCGAGTGCCCGTCCTGATCCAGGTGAAAGCGCTGATGGGCCGCCACGGCAGCCTCCCGGTTCGTTCCTGCCACCAGCGTACGGCGCACCCCCGGCCCCCGCCCGGGCCCTCCGGCGGAGAGGAACGCGTACGGCGAGCGCCCCGCGCGCGGCAGCACCGGGGCGGTCCGGCGGTTGGCCCCCGGGTCTGCGGGAGCGGGTGGGCCGTATGCGGCACAAGCTGGCCGTCATCGCCCAGGGCTCCTACTCCCGCGAGGCGCTCGCCGACCTCATCGAGATCCAGGACCGCACCGCCGAACGCGTCGCCAAGGCACCGGTGCTGAGCCCACTGGAGGCCTCCGACCGGGAGGACGAACTCGCCGACTGGCTGGACGGCCACGGCATCGCGGAGGGCTGGCGGATCGCGCCGACCTTCGTACAGGCCGGACTGGACACGGACTGGCTGGAGCAGGTCGCCGCGACCGTGGCCGAGGACATGCTGCCGGGGGCGATCGGCTGGCTCAACTACACGGTCGAGACCGAGCTGCTGATGGACGAGATCGACGACTCCACCACCCGCATCTCCCACCTCGTGGACGCCGCCAAGCAGTACTCACAGCTCGACCGCGCTCCGCACCGGGTCGTCGACGTCCACGAACTCCTCGACAGCACCCTGTTGATGCTGACCGGCAAGATCGGCCCCCGGATCCGCGTGGTCAAGGAGTACGACCGGACCCTCCCGGACGTGCCCGCCTACCCGGCGGAACTCAACCAGGTGTGGACCAACCTCATCGACAACGCCGTGTTCGCTCTTCGCAGCACCGGCCTCGACGGCACGCTGACGGTCCGCACGGCCCGGCAGGGCGACCGGCTGCTGGTGGAGTTCCGCGACACCGGACCCGGCGTCCCGGCGGACATCCGCAGCCGCATCTTCGATCCCTTCTTCACCACCAAACCGGTCGGCGAGGGCGCCGGCCTCGGCCTGGACATCTCCTGGCGGATCATCGTCAACAAGCACCACGGCAGTCTCCAGGTGGAGTCCGCGCCGGGCGACACCCGGTTCCAGGTACTGCTGCCCCTGACCGACCCGGAACCCGAGACCGGGCCCGGAACCGCCACTGAGGAGGAGCCCGTATGACCGGCACCAACGGAATCAACGGCACCGACGGAAACCAGGGAACCAACGGAATCGACCCGGGAGTCCCGCCCGCCGGAACGGGCTGCGCCGACTGCGACGCGGCGGGCGGCTGGTGGTTCCACCTGCGGCGCTGCGCCCAGTGCGGCCACATCGGATGCTGCGACTCCTCGCCCGGCCGGCACGCCACCGCCCACTGGAAGTCCACCGGCCACCCCTGGTGCATAGCTTCGAACCGGGCGAACCGTGGTTCTGGGACTACGCCGAGAGCGAGCTGTACGAGTCCGGTCCCAGGCTGGCGCCGCCCGCCGGGCATCCCGCGGACCGGCCGGCCCCGGGCCCGGCCGGCCGGGTCCCGGAGGACTGGAAGCGCCTGCTGCGGTAGGAGCGACCGCGACGGCCCCGGTGGGGCACCGCGCCACAGGGCGGATGCCGACTGTGTGGGGCGTACACATGGAAGCGGCGACCGCACGTCGCGCATGCTTCCGGCATGACACGCGGAATCAATCTCCCGTCCGGGGGGACACCGGCCGCCGGCCTGGCGGGCCGTACCGCCATGGTGACCGGCGCCGGCAGCGGCATCGGACGGGCCTGTGCCACGGCGCTCGCCGCCGCCGGAGCCCTCGTCCACGTGGTGGACGTCGATGCCCGGGCGGCCGCGGCCGCCGCCGAGGAGATCGGCGGCCGGGCACACGTCGTGGACCTCGCCCGGGCCGACCTCCTGGGGGAACTCCCCACCGAGGTCGACATCCTCGTCAACAACGCCGGACTCCAGCACGTGGCGCCGCTCGCCGAGTTCCCCCCGGAACAGTTCGAACTCATGCAACAGGTCATGGTCCGGGCACCGTTCCTCCTGATCCGCCGGGTACTGCCGCACATGAGCGCGCGGGGCTGGGGCCGGATCGTCAACATCTCCAGCGTGCACGGCCTGCGCGCCAGCGCGTTCAAGGCCGGATACGTGACCGCGAAGCACGCCCTCGAAGGGCTCAGCAAGGTCGCGGCCCTCGAAGGCGCGCCCCACGGAGTGACCAGCAACTGCATCAGCCCGGGCTACGTGCGCACCCCCCTCGTGGAGCGGCAGATCGCGGCGCAGGCCACCGCCCACCGCATCGACGCCGGGCAGGTGATCGGCGAAGTGCTGCTCGGCCGCTCCGCGGTCAAACGCCTCATCGAGCCGGAGGAGGTCGCGGCCGTCGCCGTATGGCTCTGCGGTCCGCACACCGGATACATCACCGGCGCCTCCCTTCCCGTGGACGGCGGCTGGACCGCCGCCTGACCGCCCCGGGGCCCGTCCCACGAAGGGCCCCGAGGCGCCACACCGTTCCGGTCAGAGACCGAACTCCTGCGGGGACAGACCAAGCGCCGCACACGCTTCCCGCAGGACCCGCTGCTCGTCCGGGGAGATGTATCCGTCCGCGCCGGCGATCACGAAGCCGGTCTGAACCACCGCCTTGGCCTCCACGGGCTTCTTCGCCGCCTTGGCGATCTCCTGCATGGCCTCGGTCTTCCCCTGCGCGGGGTTGAGGGCCAGCTGATCGGCGTGCTTGTTGAACCGCTGCCGCAGCTGGTCGGGCGGGAAGTTCCGCAGGACGTCGTTCTGCAGGATCAGCGACTCCACCTGCTGGCGCTCGGCCGCGTCGACCGTCCCGTCCGCGGCCGCGACCAGAGCGCACACGGCCATGGTGGCGTCCCGGTAGGCACCGCTCTTGAGTTCCGTCTTGAGCGTGCTGAGCTGAGACTTGAACACGTCCACCAGCTGCGCCTTCGATCCCCCGCCGGAACCGGCGCCCGGTTGCCCGTGCCCCCCGGAGCCCTGCGGCCGCTGTTGAAGGCGTCCCTTGGCCTGGTCCTTGATGCGGTCCCACATTGCCATCCGTGCCACCTCTTCGATCGCATGCCTGTCCGCGCGCTTGCCGCGCGGCCCCTTCGTCGTGCAACGCCCCGTCCGGTGTTCCCGGAAACCCACACGGACCACCGAAGGCGGCCGTGCGGGGGCGCACGTGACCGCTTTCCGGCGAAGTCCCGGATGGCGACCGGATTCACGCAGCCTTTTCGTTCCGGGCATTCCGGGATTTCCGGCGGGAACGCACCTTCCGTCCGATCGTGACGGCCAGAGCCACCACGACGAGAACCAAGATGACCTTCGAGAGGATACCCACGTACTGCCCCACTGTTTCCCATTGGTCCCCCAGCCAGTAGCCGGCCATGATGAGGATGAAATTCCAGATGGAACTGCCCAGTGCGGTGAGAAGCAGGAACAGTGGTATGGGCATCCGTTCGAGACCGGCCGGTACGCTGATGAGGCTGCGGAAAATGGGAATCATCCGGCCGAAGAACACGGCTTTCGTGCCGTGTTTGGCGAACCACTGCTCGGTCTTCTCCAGGTCGGACGTCTTGACCAGGGGCAGCCGGGCCCACAGGGAGTACATGCGTTCCCGGCCGAAGAGGTTGCCGATCCCGTAAAGGGCGAGGGCGCCGACCACCGAACCGGCGGTGGTCCAGAAGAGCGCGGAGTAGAGGCTGATCACTCCCTTCCCCGCGGCGAATCCCGTCAACGGCAGGATGACCTCGCTCGGCAAGGGCGGGAACAGGTTCTCCAGCGCGATGGCGAGTCCCGCTCCCGGGCCGCCCATCGTGTCGACGAGGTCCGCCGCCCAGCCCGCGATTCCGCCTGCGGGTTCCGCGGCCAATGGGAATTCCTTCATGTGTCTACTCCGGGCTCTGTGGGCTTCGGCCACGCTCTGTGGGCTCTTCGGCCACACGGCGGGGGCGTTGCGGCAGGGCTTCGATCGCCCCTGCATGGGCTTCGGCGGCTCAGATGTACGGCCCGTCGGCTCGAGCGGAGCGGGCGCGGGCGAGTTCCCCCCGCAGCGGCTGTCACCGGGTGACGCCGGGAACCGCGCCGCCGCCGCGCACGGCGTCCCCGCGCACCGGAACCGCTCGGGGCCGACGGCACATCCGCCGTGGCGTGAGGTGCCCACGGGCCGGGGCGGGAGCGCAGCCGGAGTGCGGGCTACGACGGGCACGGGCTACGGCGGGCACCGGCTGCGGCGCGATTCGGGCCACGGGTCACCCTGGCGTCAACCGGAAGGGAATCCGGTGCGCCGCTCAGCAGCGAAGGACCCGCACCAGGGAAGAAACGAGCGGGGTGGCGCAGCCGCGGGAATCCTGGCAGGGGGAATCCGGAGCGGACGCGTGGCAGCCCGGCGCAGAGGAGCTCATCGCTTCCTTGGAGGGCGGTGAAATCGTGGTGACTTCAGCGTCCTGACTGCGGTGGCGGAGCGCGACGTCCCCGTCCTCGAATTCGTCCGGAAGATCCAGCCCTGAGTTGTCCCACGCGGAATGGGCCTGGGAGGACGACGTCACGGCTGCTTCGGCCGACTGCGGCGTCGGGTTGAGGAATCCGAGAGTGAAGACGGAGACCACGAGAAAGACGGCGGCGTTGACACAGAGGGCCAGGGTCTTCCCGCAGCGCATTCTCCACGCCCCCCATTGCTGTTGGTGCCGCTCGGCGACTGAACCGCTCAACCACTCCGGGATTTCCCACCGGAGGGCTGCACTATAACAGCCGAAGATGAAGCGGCCCCGGAGCTCCCGTGCTCCGCGGCGGCCCGCCGGCAGAGCGCCGGTTACGCCGCCCGGCCGGAGCGAACCCGTTCCGGTTGTGTGGTGGTCGGGCACATCGGAGTGGAGGTGATTGTGAGGACCGGCCACATGTACCGGTGACCTGCGGACTTCTACGTTGTGGCGACAACGTCGTCCCCGCAGACCCCGGAAGTGGTGCACATGGTCACCCCAGCAACGGATACGCAGGCCCCGTCCGGCATCCGGAGAATCATCGCAGCGAGCCTCATCGGCACCACCATCGAGTGGTATGACTTCTTCCTCTACGGATCCGCCGCCGCACTGGTCTTCAACAAGCTGTTCTTCCCCAGCAGCGAACCGCTGGTCGGCACCCTGCTCGCGTTCCTGACCTACGCGATCGGGTTCGCGGCCCGCCCGCTGGGCGGCCTGGTCTTCGGCCACTACGGGGACAAGATCGGCCGGAAGAAGCTCCTTGTTCTCAGCCTGTTCCTCATGGGCGGCGCCACCTTCGCCATGGGCCTGCTCCCGACCCACGCGAGCATCGGCGTCGGCGCACCGGTCCTGTTGACCCTGCTGCGCCTGGTCCAGGGCTTCGCGCTCGGCGGCGAATGGGGCGGCGCGGTCCTGCTGGTCTCGGAGCACGGGGACGACAAGAACCGCGGTTTCTGGGCCTCCTGGCCCCAGGCCGGCGCACCCGGCGGCAACCTGCTGGCCACCGGCGTCCTCGCGCTGCTGGCCGCCGTGCAGTCCGAGGAGGCGTTCCTCGCCTGGGGCTGGCGGATCCCGTTCCTGCTCTCCGGTGTGCTGGTCGTGATCGGTCTGTGGATCCGGGTGTCGGTCTCCGAGTCCCCGGTCTTCCTCGAGGCCCGGGCGAAAGCCGCCGAACAGGCGGCCGCCGCGGGCGTCAAGGAGAAGCTGCCGATCGCCGAGGTGTTCCGGTCGCACTGGCGGGCCGTGCTCACCGCGATCGGGACCCGCCTCGGGGAGAACATCTCGTACTACATCATCACCGCGTTCCTGCTCGTCTACGTCACGACCCACCTGGGGCTGTCCAAGAGCCAGGGGCTGAACGCCGCGCTCATCGGTTCCGCCGTCCACTTCGTCACCATCCCGGCATGGGGCGCGCTGTCCGACCGCATCGGCCGCCGCCCGGTCACCCTGATCGGCTCGGTCGGCATGACCGGCTGGGCGTTCGTGTTCTTCACGATGCTGGACACCAAGTCCTTCCCGGTGATCGCCGCTGCCGTCACCATCGGACTCGTCCTCCACGGCGCGATGTACGGACCGCAGGCCGCCTTCATCTCCGAGATGTTCGACACCAGGGTCCGCTACTCGGGCGCCTCGATGGGATCCCAGCTCGCCTCCATCATCGGCGGCGCGCTCGCCCCGATCGTCGCCGTCGCCCTGCTCGACCGCTACGGCTCGTCCCTTCCGATCTCCCTCTACCTCGCCGCGGCGACGCTCGTCACCACCCTGACCGTCCTGGTGGCCAGGGAGACCCGCGGGCGTAGCCTGGCCCAGGAGCACGAGCCGGCCGCCACGACGGTCCCCGGCGGCCGCCGGCCCGCGCACGAATCGATCCCGGCCGACAGGTGAGCTCCGGCCGCCCGCCGCGCCCCGCCCGCCGTATCCCGCAGGCAGCGGCGGGCTTCCCGAGCCACGGAGAGCGCCCATGCCCACCACCGTGAAGAACTCCGGCACCGGCCCGGCCTGGACCGCCCTGCGGCAGCTGCTGGACCTGCTGGAGCAGGGCGCGCCGCCCGAGGACTTCGCGCGGGCGGCCGAGGCGGCCCGGGACGCCGCGGCGGGCGGGCCGGAGGCCGCCGCGATCGTCGAGGCCACCCAGGTGGCGCTGCGCGTACGGCGTACGCTCGGCCAGCACCGGCGCCGCGAGGTCGAACTCGCGGCGCTCTTCGACACCGCCGGCGACCTGGCGGCGCTCAGGGACCTGGACGCCGTACTGCGGGCGATCACGCACCGGGCCAAGCTGCTCCTCGGCACGGACGTCACGTACCTGTCCCTCAACGACGAGGAGGCGGGCGACACGTACATGCGGGTGACCGACGGCTGCGTCTCGGCGGCGTTCCAGCGGGTGCGACTGGGGATGGGGGAGGGGCTGGGCGGACTCGTCGCCGAGTCGGCCCGCCCCTACACCACCGGCGACTACGGCGAAGACCCGCGCTTCAAGCACACCGAGACGATCGACGCCGCCGTCACGGAGGAAGGGCTGCGGGCGATCCTCGGCGTACCGCTGCGCCTGGGGACCCGGGTGATCGGCGTCCTGTACGCCGCGGACCGCACCGCCCGCGCCTTCGCGCCCGACGAGGTCGCCCTGCTCTCCTCGCTGGCCGACCACGCCGCCATCGCCATCGACAGTGCCCGGCTGCTCGACGAGACCCGCACGGCGCTGGTCGACCTCAACGAGGCCTCGCGGACCATCGAGGCGCACAGCGATGCCATGCGGCGGGCCGCGGACGCCCATGACCGGCTGACGGACCTCGTCCTGCGCGGAGGGGACATCGCGGAGGTCGCGACCGCCATCGGCGCCGTCCTCCAGGGCGGGACCCTCATCCACGACGCGGACGGCGCCGAACTCGCCCGGGCGGGCGCGGAGCCCCAGCTCCCGCCGGCGCGGGCCGTCGCCGCCTCCCGGGCCGGCGGACGGGCCGTGCCCGTGAACGGAACCTGGGTGTGCGCCGTCCTGGCCGGGCCCGAACTCCTCGGCAGCATCGCCCTGACCGGCCGCGCCGACCTCGGTGAGGCGGACCGCCGCCTCTTCGAGCGCGCCAGCGTCGTCACCGCCCTGCTCCTGCTGCAGCGCCGCTCCGTCGCCGAGGCCGAGGACCGCGTACGCGGCGAACTCCTCGGGGACCTGCTCGCGGGGGCGGCGGAACCCACCAGCCTGGCCGCCCGGGCCCGCCGGCTCAGGGTCAACCTCGACCACTTGCACGCGGTGTTCGTCCTGCGCGCCGAGACCGTGCCCCGTCGGCGGCTGCTGGCCGCGGCCGCCCGTTCCGTACGGATCCGCAAGGGACTCGCCGGGCAGCATCTCGACGAGGTGGTGCTGGTCGCCCCGTCCGAGACCCCCGGCGCCGACGCCCGCACCCTCGCGGACGAGCTGGGTCAGGCGGTGGCCGCACCGGTCACCGTCGGCGCCGCGGGGCCGGTGACGGGCGCCGCGGGCTTCGCCGACGCCCACGCGGAAGCCCGCCGCTGCCTGGGAGCCCTGCTCGCCCTGGGCCGCGGCGGCACCGGGGCCGCGCCGGCCGAACTGGGCTTCCTCGGCGTACTGCTCGGAGACCGGACGGACCTGGGCGGCTACGTCGAGCAGACCCTGGGCCCCGTGATCGAGTACGACGCGAAACGCGGCACCGATCTTCTTCATACCCTCCAGGCGTACTTCTCCGCGGGCATGAGCCAGTCCAAGGCGAAGGACGCGCTGCACGTTCACATCAACACCGTGGTGCAGCGCCTGGACCGCGTCGGACAACTCCTCGGCCGCGACTGGCAGTCACCGGAACGGGTGCTGGAGATCCAGCTCGCCCTGCGCATCGCCCGGGTCGCGGCGGCCGGCGGGACCGGAACGGGCAAGGGGTGAGCCTACCTCCGGCGGTGTGATCGACTCCCTTGACGCGGAAGGTGGTTAGGATCCATATTATCTCCATGGACGCACATGAATCCTCGTTCGAGGAGGCCCCGACGCTGGATCAGGCCAGGCGCCAGATCCGGCACTACGGTCTCGATTCCGACCCGCAGGCCGTACTGGTCGCGGTGCGGCTGATGGCCGCCGGGGCCCGGCTCGGCCAGGCGAGCGAGGTCCACTTCTCCCGGTTCGGCCTGTCCACCGGCCGCTACCGCCTCCTCGCGGACCTCGAGGACAGCGAGGGTGAGAAGTCCCCCTCGCTCCTGGCCGCCAGCCTCGGCGTCTCCCGTGCGACGGTCACCGGGCTCATCGACTCCCTCGAGAGGGACGGGCTGGTCCTGCGGCGGCCGTCCGCGCGGGACGGGCGCGCCTCGGTGGTCGTCCTGACCGCGCGCGGCGCGCAGAAGCTGCGCGACCTAGCCCCCGACCACTTCCGCCGCCTCCAGGCGATGGTGGCCGGCCTCAGCGTCGAGGAGCGGACCGTCTTCCTCGATCTGCTCTCGCGCGTCACCCGGGGCATCGGCGCGCTGACCGAGCGGTAGCCGGCGCGGCGCGCCGTGCCCGCCGGTGCGTGCCCTCGTCCTCGCGTGGCACGCGTGCCGCTCCTCGCACTCGCACGTGAGGTGGGGGAGGGTCGTTTCGCATGTCCATATAGTTAGGTTCCTAATTACAAGCCGAGGAGAGATCTCCGTGGGTACACGAAGAAACGCCCCGAACGTCGAGGAGCGTCCACCGGCACGCTTCGTCCTCTGGCGCGAGGTGCTGGTTGCCTACGCGGCCCCCGCCCTCACCGCCGGTGCCGGGGGCCTGGCCTCGGGCCGGCAGGACCTGACCGTTGCCGCCCTCACCTCCATCGCGGGCACTTCGGCCCTCGTCGCCGCCCTCACCGGTGCCCGGCTCCGGCGCGCGGGCATCCGTCCTCGCCGGGCCGCCTCCCTGCCGAAGGCCGTACTGGCGGCGGGCGCGGGGCTGATGGCGGCAGCCGTCGCGGCCGGGGCCGCGCACCTCGCCGTCAGGGGCCTGACGGTGTGGCCGGCTCCGTTCCCGTCCGGCTCGCCGTGGCCCGGACGCCTCCGGCTGGACGTTCCGCTCTCCGCCGCGCTCGCCGCCGCCATCACCACCTGGCGCTGGCGCGGAGCCACCCGCGGCGTGCGCTGATCCGCGCTGCCTTGCCGCCGCGCCGCCGCAACCGCCGTCTGCCGCACCCGCAGTCCACCGCACCCGCCATCCACCGCACCGCCACGGAAGGACACCGAATGATCGTCGTCATGGGAGCCACCGGAGCCACCGGAAGCGCACTCCTGCACCGCCTGACCGAACTCGGCGGACCCGTCCGGGCGTTGAGCCGCGATCCCGACCGGCTCCGGGCCCGGCTCGGCAGCGCCGCCCTCGCGCGGACCGAGGTCCTGGCCGCCGACGCCGCCGATCCCGCGTCCCTGCGGGCCGCCTTCACCGGCGCGAACCGGCTCTTCCTCACCATGGCCAACGGCCCCGCCCAGGTCACCCTGGAGACCAACGCGATCGCGGCGGCCGGCGACAGCGGCATCGGGCACATCGTCAAGCTCTCCGCCCCCGGCGCCGGCCCCGGCTCTCCCGTGGCCGTCGCCCGCGGGCACCACACCGTCGAGGAGGCCCTCCGGAGCTCGGGGGTCACGCGTACCGTCCTGCGCCCCTACGCGTTCATGCAGAAGCTGCTCCTCCTCGCGCCCGGGGTGGCCGCGGGCGGCGTCGTCCACGGCGCCATGGGGGACGCGGCCTGCAACTACATCGACTGCCGCGACATCGCCGACGTGGCGGCCGCCGCTCTGACCCGGCCCGAGATCGCCGGGTACACCTACACCCTCACCGGCGGACGGACGTACTCCCACCCCGAACTCGTCGGCCTGCTCGGCACCTTGCTGCGGCGCGAGGTGCGGTACGTCGCCCTGACCGGTGCGGAACTGCACCGCCACCTCGTCTCCACCGCCCGCATGCCCGACTGGCTCGCCGCCCATGTGGTGGAGATCCAGCAGATGGCCACCACCCACCCCGAAGAGCCCGACGACACCGTCTCCCGGATACTCGGGCGGCCGCCCCGCACCCTCGAGGCCTTCCTCCGCGAGCACCTCGGCGCTTTCCGGAGCGACGGGGCGCGGCCGGAGGGGACCCGGCCTCCCCGCTGACCCCCCTCATCGTGGACGGAGCCGTCGTGGTCGAACCCGCCTGACGCGACGGGGAACGCCTCACCGGGTGAGGCGTTCCCGCGTCCTGCGGGCCGTACGGCTCCGCCCGGCCCCTCGGATGGGCGGAGCCGTACGGCCCGGCCCGCACACGCGCGGGCCTGCCGGTACGGGAGGTACCGGCAGGCCCGCGCGCTCGTGTGGTCCGTACCGCCTGCCACCGGGCCGGAGCCGGGGCTCCCGCCCGGGCTCGGACCTGATGGTGGCGTGGGGTCCTAGAAGGTGAGGTTCCAGGCGTCGATCTTGCCGGTGTCTCCGTTGGCGTTGTCGTTGACGCGGAGCTTCCAGGTGCCGTTGGCGGCTTCGGTGGAGGCGTTGACGGTGTAGGTCTGGCTGATGTTGTCGGCGCTGCCGCCGGTGCGGTTGTGGAGCGTGTAGACGCTGCCGTCAGGGGCGACGAGGTCGACCTTCAGGTCGCCGGTGTAGGTGTGCGCGATGGTGACGCCGGCCTTGAGGGTGGCGGGGGCGTTGCCGGTGACACCCGTGACGGTGATGGGGCTTTCGACGGTGGTGTTGTCGCCGATCGCCACGTCGGTGGTGTTCTGGAAGGTCGGGGTGGTGGGAGTGGTGGCGACGGCGTTGACCGTAGCGGTGGCGTCGGCGAGGCCGGTGCCGCAGCCGCCGGTGCAGGTTCCGGCCAGCGGGCGGGCGTTGGTCTTGATCGCCGACTCGATCTGGGCGGGGGTCAGGGTGGGCTTGGCCGCGACGAGGAGGGCGGCGAGGCCCGCGACGTGGGGGGCGGCCATGCTGGTGCCCTGGTAGGGCTTGTAGTTCTCGGCGCCGGGGGTGGTGGTGCCGGCGTTGAGGGTGGAGAGGATGCCGTTCTCGGGGGTGGTGACGGTGCCGGGGGTGTCGGTGGCCCGGCGGGTCTCACCGCCCGGGGCGGCGACGTCGATGATGCTGCCGTAGTTGGAGTAGAAGGAACGGTCGCCGGTGCGGTTGCTGGCGGCGACGTTGATGACGTTGTTGCAGCTGGCGGGGGAGAACCCGGCGGCGTCCGCGTTGCTGTTGCCGGCGGCGACGACGACGGTCGTGCCACGCCCCACGGCGGCGTTGATGGCGTTCTGGTAGCTGGTGCCGCAGGCGCCGGAGCCACCGAGGCTCATGTTGATGACCTTGGCCGGGGTGGCGTTGGCGGGGACACCGGGGACGGTGCCGCCGGAGGCCCAGGTGATGGCGTCGACGATGTCGGAGGTCGCGCCGCCGCACTTGCCCAGGACGCGGACGGGCTGGATGCGGGCGTTGTACGCGATGCCGGCGATGCCCTTGCTGTTGCCGGTGGCGGCGGCGATGGTGCCGGCGACGTGGGTGCCGTGCCAGGAGGAGTCGCTGGCCTTGGAGGTGGCGCTGCACTCTCCGGCGGCGCTCCAGTCGCCCTGGTCGGCCGGGTTGTTGTCGCGGCCGTTGCCGTCGCGGGCGGCGGTGGAGCTGGTGATGAAGTCGTAGCCGGCGACGGTGTTGGCGGCGAGGTCGCTGTGGGCGACGGAGCCGGTGTCGATGACGGCGACGGTGACGCCGCTGCCGGTGGTCTTGTCCCAGGCGGCGGGGACGTTCATGCCGGCGGTGGGTTCGAACAGGTCCCACTGCTTGGCGTAGTCGGTGTCGTCGGGGGTGGCGGCGAGGGCGTAGGCGCGGGAGTCGGGTTCGACGTAGGCGACGTCGGGGTCCGCGCGGAACTGGGCGATGACGTCGGCGGCGTCGGCGGGGGCGACGGCCTGGCCGAGGTTCACGAGGGCGGCTCCGGTGCCCAGACGGCGGTCGAACTTCGCCTTCTTGCCGGCCTTCTTGCTCTTGGCGGCCGCGTCGTCGGCGGCGGCGGTGTTGGAACTGGCTTCGCTGGCGGAGGCCTTGTACCCGACGATGAGGTTCTCCACCGGAGCCGCGGCCGCGGCACCGGCACCGGCCGGGGCCGGGGCGGGGAAGTCCGCGGCGACGGCCACGGAAGCGGTGGCGGTGCCGGCGAGGAGCGTGACGGAGATCGCCACGACGGATATGAGCCTGCGTCTCGTTGCGTGCACGGTGTTCCCTTTCGCGGGCCGCTTCCGGGCAGGCCGGAGCGGCCGGTCGGTGCATGTGGGAGGTGTACGGCAGCGGCGGGACCGGGGTGGGGTGGTCGGTCCGGTCCCGGTCGCCGCCGTGTGCCGTGTTGTCCCGTCCGCCCGCCCGGTGGGCGTCGCACGGCGGCAGGGACGAGGGCGGTACCGGTGTTCCCCCGGGTCGGTGCGGCTTCACGTCCATGTGGGGTGACGTGTGGGCCGCGGGCCCCGGGGAAGATCGCCGGTGGGCAGACAGTAGGCAACACGGAGATGAACCCGATACAGGGAAAACCCTTGTCCGCCCCCTGCCACCCCCTCGGCGAGGCCCCGCCCCGCCGTCCGGGCGGCTTCCGCGCCACCCTCCGCGTCCTTTTGCCGCGTCGTCTTCCACGACGCTTTCCGCGGCCCGGAGGCCGATGATCCGCCCCGTGAACGCACCGGGGCACCCCGACGGCCCCTGGTCGGGCCGCCGCCGTACCCTCCAGGTGCACAGGCGCGCGCCGGGACCGCACTCTGGTCGCCGAGGCCCTGCGCGCCCGGTACGGGAGGTTCACCGCCGAGGAAGTGCAGTGGCGCAAGGCGCGAGGCGCGAGGCGTAAGGCGCGGGCCGGGCGGCGAGGGCCGGCCCCGGTGGGCCCGCGGAGTCGGCTGACCGGCGCACCTGTTGCCCGGTGACGGAGCGCGTGCCGGGCACCGGGCGGCACATGACCTCCGCACCCGCGCGCTGGGGGCCGATGGGTATCGTGAGGCGTCCGGGCTCCCGTACGCGGGGAAGTCAACGCCCGTCGTACCAACGGAGGGTGTTCTGTGGAGGGGTCCTTGAACGGGTCACGTGCCGGCGACGTTCCCACTGCCGCGACCGTATGCGTCATCGGTGCGGGCCTGGCGGGCCTGGCGACCGCACACGCCCTGTCGGCCAGGGGAATCGACTTCGTCTGCCTGGAGAAAGCGCCGGACGTCGGGGGGATCTGGCGGCAGCCGGGGGCGGGCGAACGGGGTCCGGCCTATCGGTCGTTGCACCTGAACAGCGCCAAACAGCTCACCGGCTACGCCGACTTCCCGATGGCGGCCGAACTGCCCCTCTATCCCCGTCACAGCGACGTCGCCGCCTACCTGCGGTCCTTCGCCGAGTGGGCCGGGCTGTTGCCCCGCATCGAACTGCGCACCGAGGTGCTCTCCGTACGGCAGGACGCCGACGGCGCCTGGACGGTCACCAGCCGGGACGCGCGCGGAACCGAGTCCGTGCGGCGCTTCGAGCGGGTCGTCGTCGCCTCGGGCCACAACACCGAGGCGTCGCTCCCGAGTACGCTGCCGCCGGGCTCCGACTCCTTCACCGGACGGATCCTCCACTCGATGGACTACCACGACGGCAGCGACTTCGCCGGGCAGCGGGTCGTCGTCGTGGGGATGGGGGCCTCGGGGGTGGACATCGCCGCCGACTTGTCCCGGCACGCCGCGCGGACCCTGCTGTCCGTCCGCCGGGGTCTGCACGTCGTGCCCAAGCAGCTCTTCGGCATGTCCGTGGACCTGATCGCCGACGCGCCGTGGTGGAACGAGATGTCCTTCCCCGACCAGCGCCGCTTCGTGGAGCAGGCGCTGCTCGTGGCCCGGGGCAGGCTGTCCGGCTACGGCCTGCCCGAGCCCGACCACCCCGTCTTCTCCTCGGCCGTGACCATCTCGGACGAGATCCTCAGCCGGATACGGCACGGCGGGGTGGTCCCGCGCCCCGCGATCGACTCCCTGGACGGCGGCCGGGTGCGCTTCACCGACGGAACCGCGGCCGACGTGGACGCGATCGTCTACTGCACCGGATTCCGCATGGCGTTCCCCTTCCTGCCCGCCGGGTGTCCGGCGGGCCCGCGGAAGGCGGTCGAGCTCTACCGGCGCGTGGTCGCGCCCGACCGGAGCGGCCTGTACTTCGTCGGTCTGATCCGTCCCGTGGGCTCGATCACGCGTCTGGTGGAAGCGCAGTCCCGGTGGGTGGCGCGGATCGTCGACGGCGACGTCGCCCTGCCGTCGGCGGACGTCATGCGCGAGGAGATCGGCGCCTACCTGAGCCGCGTCGAGGAGCGCTACGGGCGGACCGAGGGGGCCTCCATCCAGGTGGACGTCGGACCGTACCTGCGGGAGCTCCGGGAGCTGCAGGACGCGTAGCGGCTGCCGGGAAGCCTCAGCGGACGGCTTCGATCCGCGTGGACGCCGCGGCGACCGGCGGCTTGACCCGGTACGCCTCCGAGGAGATGTACGCGGTCACCCGCGCCGGTCGCCCCTGCTGGTGGGCGAGCCCCAGGTAGGCGATGAGCCCCACGCCGTCGTGCAGGCGCCGGGACGTGACGGCGGACAGCGACCGGACCAGCGGGGCGGCGTCCATGCCGTGCCGGCCGAGCACGGCCACCGCGCGGTCGAGGGCCTCGCCGTCGTGCGGGGCGTAGTCGCGGACCGGGACGTACAGGGTGAAGCCGCTGGGGAGGCCGGTCGCCGTCTCGGTGAAGGCGTGGCAGGACTGGACGGGCCGCCGGCCGAGCCGGGGGTCCGGCCCGTCCCCCGCCGCGAGGGCGCCGCCGTCGGTGTCGTGCCCGGCCGCCATGCCGAAGAACCTGCTGACCTCGGCTGCCGAACCGGCACCGGGGCCGGCGGCCACGCGGGACAGCCCGGCCGCCTCCGGGGCCGACAGGTCGTGGTGCGCGAGATAGACCTTCACCCGGGGTTCTTCCCAGGCGCCCAGGTCCAGGGCGAAGAACAGGTGACGATCGCCCTCCGGGAGCGCCGCGAACGCCTGCCGGTGGCCGAGCCGGTGCAGGGCCTCCCGCACCGTCGCGGCGGCACGATCCCGTCCGGACGCCGCCGGGTTCAGGTACACCTTGACCTTCGGGACCCCGCCGGGGAGCAGCTCCAGCGCGCACCACAGTGCCAGCGGGCCCTCGGGGTCCGGCGGGAAGAACAGGTCCTCCAGTTCGTCCAGCCGTGTGGTGTCGAACCCCCACCGCCGGGCCAGTTCGTGGATGACCCGCAGGCCGGTGCGGCCGTTCTGCTCCAGGCTGCCGGCGCCGAACCCCGGCTCCAGCAACACCCGCAGGGTCGGAGCCGCGTTCGCCACGAAGGAGAGCGAGAACTCCACCGGCGTGTGGTCGTCGGAGAGGAAGGAGCGCTCGGGGGGCGGCAGGTCCAGCGGCCGTTCACCGGCGGGGCCGAGCACCGCGAGAAGCGTCCGTGCGTAGTCCGCGCAGTCGGCGCCGCTCAACCCCGCGGCCTCGCACAGCCGCAGCATCTGTCTCGCCGCATGTCCGCCCAGTGTCTCCACGTCGGGCGGTTTCGGGCCGTTCTGCCGGGACCCCGTCGCCGGAGCCGGGGCTCCCGCCGCGGTCCGGAGCGCCCAAGAAGATACCCGCCTGGAGGGGCGGGTATCGAAGGGGCCGAGGTCGGCGGGGTGTTGCATGACAGTGGCGTCGTCGGACATGTGGTCCACGACACCTCCTTTCGCCTCGTGAGCAGGATGGAACAACGCGGTGCTCACTACCCTCGAGGCGAAACGTTCATGCTGTGGTGGGGGAGTTGACGGGAGTTGCGTAGATCACTTTGTGAGCCAGGTGAGGAACTGGCTCCACATCCCCGACCGTTCGCGCCGGCCGCCCGTCTCGGAAGGTCCCGGAGCCTCCGTGTGCGGGGCCGCGGAGGTCCCGGGCCGCGGACCGACCGCGGTGAACCGTACGGGCAGCGTGGCGAGTCCCCGGTTGAAGGGGCCCGGGCGCCAGACGAGACTGTCCTCCGGTACGGCGAGTTCGACGTCGGGGAGCCGATTGAGCAGGTTCTCGATGGCGGTCACCGTGATCTGCCGGGCGGGCTCCTTCGACGGGCAGGCGTGCGGGCCCGCGCTCCACGCCAGGTGGGCGCGGTTGCTGCCGGCCTGACGTGCGGCCGTCAGCGCCGGCCCAGTGTTGGCCGCCGCGAAACTGACCAGGACGAGGTCGCCCGCCCGCAGCTTCTGCCCCGCGAACTCCATGTCGGCCGCCGGGTAGTGCGCCGCGAGGTTCTGCATCGGCGGGTTCTCCCACAGTGTGTCGTCGATCGCCTCGTCGATCAGACCGCCTTTGTGGGCGTAGGCGTCGTGCGTGAGCAGCCGGTGCAGGGTGTTGCCGATGAGGTTGCGCAGTGGTTCGTTGCCCGCCACCAGGAGCAGAGCGAGCTGATGGACCATCTCCTCGTCGGTCAACTTCGCCTGGTGCTGCATCAGCCACGAGGTGACGTCGTCGCCCGGCCTCGCACGCTTGAGGGCGACCAGCTCGCCCACGGCCCCGAACAGCACCTCGATCGCCCGCTCCGCGTTGACGCCGTCGAACATGCCGGTGGCCCCGAACAGCACGCGGTCGCCGATGTCGGCGGGGCAGCCGAACAGTTCGTTGAACACGAACAGCGGCAGCTGCTTGGCGTAGTCGGCGAGGAGGTCGGCCGAGCCGCGCGAACCGAACTGCGAGATGAGGTAGTTGGAGACCTGCGCCGTGCTGTGGCTCAGCCTGCGCGTGTCGACGCGGGCCATGCTGTCCGTGACCGCCTGCCGCAGCCTCAGGTGCTCGGGGCCGTCGCTGAACATGCAGTTGGGCCGGTACGCCAGCACGGGCACGGCCGGATTGTCCGGGCTGATCCGGCCCTCGTCGAGGTCCCGCCAGCGGCGCGCGTCCTTGCGGAACGACCCCGAGTCCTGGAGGAGTTGCAGCGCCGTCGAGTAGTCGGTGACGAGCGTGGCCTCCACCCCCGGGGCGAGCTCCACGGGCGCGGTGGGGCCGTAGTGACGCATGTAGGCGTAGTACGCCTGCGGATCGGCCGCGAACCCCGGTCCGTGCAACGGCACCCGTCCGCCGCTGTTGTGGGCCGGGCACCCGGGCGGGGGCACGGGGGCGGTGTGTTGAGCGTCCATGTCTGTTCCTAGCGAGAGCGGTCCAGCAAATAGCGGACAAGGGTGATCAGCGCGTCCGCGGACGACTTGGGGTCGCGCGCGTCGCAGGTGACGACCGGGGTGTCGTCGAGCAGGTCCAGGGCCTCGCGCAGCGCCCCTTCCTCCCGGATCGGCGTGCCGTCGAAGCGGTTGACGGCGATCGCGTAGTCCAGGCCGTACTGCTCGATCAGGTCGATCACGGCGAACGAGTCCGCCAGCCGCTCCGGATCCACCAGCACCAGCGCGCCGAGCGCGCCGCGCGCCATGTCCTCCCACATCTGGACGAAACGCAGCTGGCCGGGCGTTCCGAACAGGTAGAGGACCACGCGGTCGCTGATGGTCAGCCGGCCGAAGTCCATGGCCACCGTGGTGGTGGTCTTGCTCCGGACGCCCTTGAGGTCGTCGAACGACTCGCCGGCGCGCGTCATCGTCTCCTCGGTGGACAGCGGAGGGATCTCCGATATCGCCCCGATGAGGGTGGTCTTGCCGACGGCGAAGTGACCGACGACGAGGATCTTCACGGCGGTCTGCGTCGCTCCGCCGCGAACGTACGCCTGCTCAGCCAAACTTGGTGCGGAGCCCATTCAGTACCTCCTCGAGAATGTGCCGGTCCGTGAGCGGGGCCCGCTGCACGGGAGGACGGGTGATGAGGTAGCCGCCCTCCGTGAGAGCGGACAGCAGGATCTTCACCACGCCCATGGGCAGCCGGGTGTGCCCCGCGATCTCGGCGACCGAGAGGAAACCGGCGGTGCACAGGTCCAGCAGGCCCTGCTCCTCCGGGGACAGCTGGGTCGGACGCTGCAACTGGTCGCCGGCCGCGGTGACCAGGGTGATCAGGGACAGCTGTTCCTCGTTGGGCAGGCCGCGGCCCTTGGTGATGACGTACGGACGCACTAATTCCGCGGTCTCGGGCTCCAGCTCGTCGAAGCCGTTCATGAGCGGACGCCGAGGTTCTCGCGCGGCGGTGTCGTCAGGGCCTTGCCCAGCTGGCCGACGAGCTGCTGCATGCGGAAGGTGATGTCCTGCATGTCGACGTCAGGTGAGGCCGAGACTCCGAGATACGCGCCCTCCCCGGCGGATATCAGGAAGACCCAGCCGCCGTCGAACTCGACGAGCGTCTGGCGCCACTGCAAGTGGCCGCTCTCGATGAAGAATCCGAGCGAGCGGCTGAGCGACTGCACACCGCTCATCGCGGCGGCGACCGTGTCCGCACCGTCCTTGTCGAAGTCCTTGGTCCGGGCCATCAGCAGACCGTCGGCGGAGACCAGGACCGCGTGCAGCGCCCCGGGTATCTCCAGGGCGCTGTCCAGCATCCATGACAGATCGTTGTTCACGAGACCTCATGTCCTTCGCTGCTCGCATCACGTGTGCTGCTCGACGGGTTCGCCGAGTCCGGGCGGGTGGCCCGTCCGATCTCCGTACCCCGTTGGAAGGCGCCCATGATCGCTGCGGCTTCCGCGTCCGAGCGGGTCGCCGCGGGTGTGGCCGACGCGCTGCCGGGCACGATCGCCATCGGCCGCTTGCGGCTGCGCCGGGGCAGGCCGTCGACGGTCGAGGACGCCGTCATCGCGGACTGGGGGCCGCCCTGGTCCCCCGCCGAGGCGGGGACCGCCGGCGCGGGGGCCTTCTTCACCGGCATGGCGGTGAGCAGTTCGTGCGGCAGCAGGAGGACGGCACGGACCCCTCCGTAGGGTGAATTGGAGTCCACGGACACCTCGAAGCCGAAGCGCTCGCAGAGCACGCCGATCACCGCGAAGCCGAACTGCGGGGGGCTGCCCAGGCCTGAAACGCCGGACACCCGTTCACTCGACAGGAGCTTTTCGGCCTTGGCCCGCTCCTCGTCGTTCATGCTGACACCGGCGTCGTCGACGACGATGCAGATGCCCTTGGGCACGGTACGGATGTTGATCTCGACCACGGTGTCCGGGCTGGAATAGCTGGTGGCGTTGTCGAGCAGCTCGGCGAGAGCCAGCGCCACGGGTTCGACGGCCCGATTGGTGATGCCGAAGTCGACCTGCGACAGGATCTCCACGCGCCGGAAGTGGCGGATCCGGCCCTGCGCGCTGCGGACGACGTCATAGACCGACGCGACCTCGCGTTGTCGCCCCAGCCAGCCGTCACACAGGACGGCGATCGACTGGGCGCGCCGCCCGAACTGCGAGTTCGTGTGGTCGATCTCCAGGAGGTCCTGGAGGATGACCGACTCGCCGTATTTGGTCTGCAGGCCGGAGATGACCGACTGCTGCTCCGCGGCAAGACCCTGGAGCGTCCGCATCGCGGACTTGAGGACCGATTTCGTCGCGTCCTGCGCCTGCTCCTTCTCGGACTCGACGGATTTCGAGAAACTGTTCTCCAGCTGGGTGTAGTGGGCTTTTATCTCTTCGATCTCACGCCGAAAGGCCCGCGCTGCCCTGCGCTGGCGAACAATGACGGAGACCGCTCCGAGGACGGCGACGAGAAGGGCCCAGATTACTGGGTTCTGTATGTAAGACGTCATAAGACTCTCTTCAGGCGACTGACGGCCAGTTGCTGCATTCCGTCAATGCGGGTGGACCGGCGGACCATCCGTACCGGGGGCACCGCCCGGATGGTCGCCGTGGTCGGAGATGTCGTCGTAAGTCCATCCGCCGCTCCGCAAGTGCGATGATCGTATCATCGGGCCTGCGGAGGTGACCGACCGTCAATGAGGGCCTCCGCGGTGGGTATTGGCCCGATCCCGGCGGCTTCGCCGGTATGCGGTGACGTACGGGGAGCCCCGCGCGACCCGGTGGGTCCGCCCGCCGCCGACGTGTCCGTAAATGCCGGTCCGCGGCTTTCGCGGGGCGTTCGCCACGGGCCGGACGCCTCCGCGCCGCTTCCCATTCGGGCGCCCTTGTCCGGCCCGTGGGACGACCGGGGCACCGGGCCGCGGAAGCTCCGGGCGGGCGGCCCGGCGCAATGGGTTCCCCGGCATTCATCGGATGGCTTGGAATTGCTCTCGATTATCGGGACGGATACCCGCGGTCCTGGGCTACCCGCGGTCCTGGGCTACCCGCGGTCCGCGGCGCCCGCGGGCCCGCCGCGCCGGCGCTGCGCCGTACGGGGGCTCTCCTGCCCCGGGAAGGTTTCACCCGGTCCGATGGCGGCTAGGCGCTGCACATGGTGAGAATCGGGTACACGATGATGACCGAGCAGGCCGGCCCGCGCGAGCTGGTCTCCCACGTGGTGGGGGCGGAGCGGGCGGGGTTCGACTTC
Organism: Streptomyces antarcticus; assembly: GCF_026627255.1. GTDB lineage: Bacteria > Actinomycetota > Actinomycetes > Streptomycetales > Streptomycetaceae > Streptomyces > Streptomyces antarcticus. The sequence continues at coordinate 233,763 of NZ_JAPNLM010000005.1, forward strand.
TCCGTGATCTCCGACCACTCCTTCCCCTGGCTGGAGTCGCAGGGACACGCGCCGTACGCGTGGAGCGTTCTCGGCGCGGCCGCGCAGGCGACCTCACGGATCCCCCTCATGACGTACGTGACCTGCCCGACCTTCCGCTACCACCCGGCGGTCGTCGCGCAGAAGGCGGCCACGGTGCAGATCCTGTCCGAGGGCCGGTTCCGGCTGGGTCTCGGCTCGGGGGAGCGGCTGAACGAGCACGTCACCGGCGCCGGATGGCCCGCCGCCCACGTGCGCCTGGACATGCTGAAGGAAGCCGCCGGCATCATCCGGCGGATGTTCACCGGTGAGTACGTGAGCCATCACGGAGCGCACTTCGACGTCGAGAACGCCAGACTGTGGGACCTCCCCGACGAGCTGCCCCCGATCGGGATCGCGGTGTCCGGTCCCCGCTCCTGCGAGATCGCGGGCCGGTACGGCGACCTCGTGATCGCCACCGAGCCGAAGCCGGAGCTGCTGGAGCGGTTCGACGCGCACGGCGGCGCGGGCAAACCGCGCGTCGGCCAGCTCCCCGTCTGCTACGACACCGACCGCGATGCCGCGGTGGCCCGCGCCCACGACCAGTTCCGCTGGTCGCTCGGCGGCTGGAAGGTCAACGCCGAACTCCCCGGCCCGGCGTCCTTCGACCAGGCCGCGCGGTACACCCGGCCGCAGGACGTCGCCGAGGCCATCCCGTGCGGCGACGACGTGGACACCTTCGTCGACGCCGTACGCCCCTACGCGCAGGCGGGTTTCACCGAGGTCGCGCTCGTCCAGATCGGCGGCGACCACCAGGAGCCCTTCCTGGAATGGGCCGAGGCCAAGCTGCTGCCCGCCCTGCGGAACCTGTGAGGTGGCCGCCGCCATGAACCGCGCCGCGCTCTTCGACGTCGACGGAACCCTCACGGACACCAACCACCTCCACGTCACCTCCTGGTGGGAAGCCCTGCGCCAGGCGGGACACCGGGTGCCCATGCACGCCGTCCACCGGGCCATCGGCCTGCCCGGCGCGGACCTCCTCGACCACCTCCTGGGCGAGGACCGCGACCACTCCGGCGACGACCGCGTCAGCGCCGCCCACGACACCCTGTACGCCACGTACTTCGACCGGCTCACCGCCTTCGGCTCTGCCGCCGACGTCCTGCGCGAACTGGCCGAGACCGGATGGAAGGTCCTGCTCGTCACCTCGGCCAAGGACCGGGAACTCGAGGCCCTGCGCAAGGCCCTCGGCGCGGACGACGCCATCACCGACACCGCGACCTCCGACGACGTCGAGCGGGGCAAGCCCGCACCCGACCCGGTCCTGCACGCCCTCGAACTGGCGGGGGTGCCGACCGGGCGCGCGGTCTTCGTCGGGGACTCCGTCTGGGACATGGAGGCGGCCACCCGGGCCGGAGTGACCGGCGTCGGCCTGCTGTGCGGCGGCATCCCCCGGGACGACCTGACACGGGCGGGGGCGGCCGCCGTCTACCGCGACCCGGCCGACCTCCTGGCCCGCCTCGGCGACAGCCCCTTCTCCCGGGTGCCGGCCACCGGAACCGGCCCGGGGCGGGCAGGCCGTCCGGCCGGGGGTGATCATGACGCATCCGGGTAGCCGCAGAACGTGATCACGGTTGGCGTCGAAGAAGAGTACGTGCTGGTGGAACCGGGTACCGGGCTGCCCGCGCCCCTTGTGGAGGGCGTGCGCCGCACGGCCGGCCTCGGCCCCCTCGCGGACCGCGCCGAGGTGCAGGACGAGCTGCTCCAGGCGCAGGTGGAGGTGGCCACTCCCGTCTGCTCGAGCCTGGAGGAGGTGGGGGGCCACCTGCTGCGCCTGCGCCACGCCGTGGCCTCGGCCGCCGAAGAGAACGGGTGCCGGATCGCGGCCACGGGCGCCGCGCCGCTGAGGGGGACCGACGCCGTACCCGTGACGCCGACGCCGCGCTACCTGCGCATGGAGGGGGAGGCCCGGCAGCTCGTCGACGAGCACCTGATCAGCGGCATGCACGTCCACGTGGCGATCCCCGACCCGGAGACGGGCGTGGCGGTCCTGAACCGGATCCGGGGGTGGCTCCCGACCCTGCTGGCCATGTCCGCGAACTCGCCGGTGTGGGAGGGGCGCGACACCGGCTTCGCGAGCTGGCGGACCATCGTGTTCGGCCGCTGGCCCGTCAGCGGTCCGCCGCCGTGCTTCGACGGACACGCCGACTACGAGCGGCGGCTGGAGGCCCTGGTGGCATCCGGTGTGATCGCCGACAGGGGACAGGTGTACTGGCAGGCCCGGCTGTCCGACCGCTACCCCACCGTCGAGGTGCGGTGTCCGGACGTCCAGCTCCGGGCCGACGACGCGGTCATGCTCGCGGGCATCGTCCGCGCGCTGGTCGCCACGGCGATCACGGAGGAGAAGGCGGGCACCGCGCCGGCCACCTGCCCGCCGGAGCTGTTGCAGGCCGGGAACTGGCACGCGGCCCGGCACGGACTGAACGGCACCCTGCTCGATCCGCAGGGCCGCCCGCACAGCAGCGGCGACGTGCTGTGTACGCTCCTGCGCCACATCACTCCGGCCCTGGAGGACGCCGGCGACCTCCGGCAGGTGAGCGCCCTCGTCCACCGGCTCCTGCGGGAGGGCACGCCCGCCGACCGCCAGCGCCGTGCCCTGACCGAGGGGGGACTGGCCGGGCTGGTCGGCCTGATCACGGGTGCGACCGCGACCGATTGACCGGTGGCGAATGACCGCTCCCGAGTCCACCGCGACAAGCACCCCGCGGACCCCCACCACCGCGGTGAGCCGGGTACCTGCCACGGCCCGGACGTCCCCTCCGGCGGACGCCCCGCACGCCGATCCCCGCATCCCCGCACGTGAGCATGCGGAGCGGGCCCGAACTCCACGAGTCCGGGCCCGCTCCGCATCCGCGGCGACCGCGCCGGGTCAGCGGCGGGGGCCGTTGCGGCCCTCGCCCTTGCGGGAGTTCTGGTCGTCCTCGAAGCGGATCTTCTCCTTGCGGACGGTGCCCGAGACCTCCTGCTGCTCCGTGACCCTCTCCGTCTCCAGGCGCACGCGCTCGACGGGCACGGTCTCCTTGCGGGTCACGGCACGCTCGGCGTGCAGGGTGACCTCCTGCTCGGCTTCGCCGATGTCACCCCGTACGCGCCCGCCCGCGCGGACGCGTTCGCGTACGACGCGGACCTCCTCGTGGCTGACGGGGACGGTGGTGGTCACGTTCTCGGTGACGACGACCTTCTTGAGGCGGGCGCGGCCGACCTCCTCGTTCGACGTTCCCACGCGCAGCCGCTCCTCGGAGCGGATCAGCTCGTCCCGGCCACGGCCCTCGCCGCGGTCGCCTCCGCGGTCGTCCACGTACGTCCCTGTGGCGATGCCGGGGGCGTCGACGGCCGTGCGGTGCCCGCTGCCTCCGCTCTTGCCCTTGGCCTTGCCCTTGCCGTTCGAGCCGGCCAGGCCGTAGTGCTGGTAGAGCCGGTGCTCCTCGTCCGCGTCCAGGTGCTGGTCGGCGTCGACGCGCGGGGCGTCCTTGACGACGTCCTTGGCATGCGGGACGTGCAGGGCCTCGCCGTCGCTGCGGGCACCCGCGAGGGGGACGAACGACTCCTTCACGCCGAACCAGCCGGTCTTGACGGTGACCCACTCCGGCCGGCCGGTCGCGTCGTCGCGGTAGACCTGACCGACGCTCCCGATCTTCTCCCCGTCCGTGTCGTAGGCCGTCAGGTTGATCAGCTGCTCCGTGCTCAGGAACCCGTTTCCAGCGCTCATCGGTCAATCCTCCAGTGCGTACGGCACGCGATCCGCGGCGACTTCGGTGTCCCGCGCTCACCCCGTGCCCCTCTCTAGCCCGCACCCGGCGCCCGGCCGCCGCAACCGGCCGCAGCGGCCGGGACGACGCCGGACGGCCGCCGGGACCGTGGTACCACCGCGTATCGGAGGGATGACACAAAGCGACCGAGTGCGCCGAACGGGTGACCCGCGCGGGCCGGGTCCGCGCTCCGCCTCCCGGGCCCACCGCCTCGACCGCTGCCCGCATCACCGCGCGCCGACGGGGCATCCGACTGCCGGGCGGCCGATCCGGCCCCCCGCGCACCCGCCGCGTCCGGCACCGCACCGAGGGGCCGCACCACACCGAAAGGGCACTCCGTGGCACGCACCGTCGCTCATGTGATCGTCGACGCACTGAAGGACCTGGGCGTCCAGCACGTCTTCGGAGTCGTCGGAGACGCCTTGAACCCCCTCACCGACGCGATCCGCACCACGGAGGGCCTGAGCTGGATCGGCTGCCGCCACGAAGAGGCCGCGGCGTTCGCGGCCGGGGCGCAGTCGCAGCTCTCCGGAACACTCGGGGTGTGCATGGGAACGGTGGGGCCGGGCTCCGTGCACCTCCTGAACGGGCTGTACGACGCGGCCAAGAGCCGCACCCCGGTGCTGGCGATCTGCGGCCAGGTGCCCCTGTCCGAGATCGGCAGCGACTACTTCCAGGAAGTCGACAACGACCTGCTCTTCCGCGACGTCGCCGTCTACCGTGCCACCGTCACCTCCCCGGACCAGATGCCGCGGATGCTGGAGTCCGCCGTACGCGCCGCCGTCAGCCAGGGCGGAGTGGCCGTCCTGACGGTCCCCGGCGACCTCGGCGACCTGGAACCGGGCGAGGACCGCCCCGCGCGCTTCGCCCTCGACCGCGCCGTCACCCGCCCCGACGACCCCGCCCTCGCGGAGGCCGCCGAACTCCTCAACGCCGCCTCCCGCGTCACCCTGCTCGTCGGCCGCGGAGCACGCGACGCCCGGACCGAGGTCCTGCGGGCCGCGGAACTCCTCTCCGCCCCCATGGTGCTCACGCTGAAGGCGAAGGAGGGCTTCGAGGACGACAACGCCTTCCAGGTCGGTCAGACCGGCCTGATCGGCAACCCCGCCGCAGGCCACGCCCTCGACCACGGCGACGCCCTCCTCATGCTGGGCACCGACTTCCCCTACCGGGACTGGTACCCGAAGGACTGCAAGGTGGTCCAGATCGACACCCGCGAGGAGCACCTGGGGCGCCGGGTCCCCGTGGACGTGGGCCTGGCCGGTGACGTCGGTGCCACGCTGAGGGCGCTGCTCCCGCTGCTCAAGACGGTCCCGGACCGCGCGCACCTGGACGACGCCCGGGAGCGGTTCGCGCACTGGCAGGAAGGCCAGAGCCGCCTGGCCGACACCGGTCACGACCACCGCTGGACCGGAAGGCTGCGGGCCGCGCTGGACAACCGCGACCACGACATCCGCCCCGAGGCGCTCGCCTCGGCCGTCGACGCGTACGCGGACGACGACGCCGTCTTCACCTCCGACACCGGCATGGCCACCGTGTGGCTCTCCCGTTTCGTCACCATGCGCGGCACCCGGCGCCTGATCGGCTCGTACAACCTCGGCTCGATGGCCAACGCCATGCCGCAGGCCCTCGGCGCCCAGCTCTGGGCGCCCGGTCGGCAGGTCGTCGCCTTCTGCGGCGACGGCGGGCTCAGCATGCTGCTCGGCGACCTCATGACGATCAAGACGTACCGGCTGCCGGTCAAGCTCGTCGTCTTCGACAACCGCCGGCTCGGCATGGTCAAGCTCGAACAGGAGCAGGCCGGTCTGCCCGAGTTCGGTACGGAACTCGACAACCCCGACTTCGCCGCGGTGGCCACCGCGCTCGGGATCACCGGGATCCGCGTCACCGATCCGGCCGAACTGCACGACAGCGTCCGCCGGGCGTTCCAGACCCCGGGACCGGTCCTGCTGGACGTCCTGACCAACCCCGAGGAAGTGGCCGTACCGGGCAAGCCGACGGTGGCACAGGGGTGGGGCTACGCCATCGCCAAGGTGAAGGAGGTCCTCCCGGGCCGCGAAGGCTGACCCGGCCCGCGAAGGCTGACCCGTCCCGCGGCCGCCGGCGGCACGGGGCCGTCCGGGTGGCAGTGCCCGCAGGTGCCGTACCGCAGGCCGCGGCCGCGCGCGGGGCGGGAAGGAAACACCGTGTCCGTCCCCCGGTGTGGGGGACATTCCTGAAACGAGGATCCATGTCTGAACTCTGGAGCTACGGCCCCGACTCCCGCTACACGGCCGGAGCCAGCCTGATCGGATTCAAGGTCGAGGCGGCCGACGGGCACATCGGCAGGGTCGGCGAGCACACCCAGGACGTCGGTTCCTCGTACATCGTCGTCGACACGGGTCCGTGGATCTTCGGCAAGGAGGTCCTGCTGCCCGCGGGCACGGTCGGCCGCGTGGACATGGAGGAACGGACCGTCCACGTGAGCCGTACCAAGGAGCAGATCAAGAACGCCCCCGAGTACGACAAGGACAAGCACCGCGGCGACGCCGACTACCGGGACCGGGTCGGCGACTACTACGGCCGCGACCAGGGCTGACCTCCGCGCGAGAAGGCCCCGGCTCCCGTACGAGGTACGGGAGCCGGGGCCTTGCGGCGTACGGCGGTCGGCTCGCGGGGGAGGCGCCGCCGGGATCGAGGGCCGCCGTGGCGGGCGCTGTCGGTCGGCGCTCTCGGCGGGCGCTCTCAGTGGGCGCCGGTGAGAGGGCGCGCCACGGCCCTGGCACGGGCGACCGTACCCGCGGCGGCCGCTTCCACGGGGCGGCGGACGGCGCGCACCGGATGCCTGTGGTCGAGGGCGTGGCGGGAGCGGTAGGCGAGCGAGGGCTTTCCGTGGGTGTCCGCGGCGGCGATGAGCAGTCCCCCCAGCACGGAGAGGTCCGCCAGGAAGTGGACGCGCAGGCGGGCGCGCTCCTCCCGGTCCTCCGCCTCCCAGAAGGCGTGGCTGGAGAGGGAGGTGGGCACCAGGGTGGCGGCCAGCGCGAGCGAGGCGAGGCGCGGGGCGCGCCCCGTCGCGAGCAGCAGGCCCGCACCGACCTGGACGGCGCCGCTCAGGCGCGCCAGCTTCAGCGGGTCCCCGGCCAGTGCGGGGATGCGGTCACCGACCGCCCGGACGACGGGTTGCGCGAGCTCCGCCACCGCTTCGGGGCGGCGCAGGGTGCGCAGTCCGCCGGTGACGAAGGGGGCGGCCAGCAGAGGGCGGGCGAGCATTCGAAGGACAGCCATGTCCCGCTGTTGCCCGGCTGCGGTCCGTCCATCCGTGCATCCGTCCATCCGTCGATCGGTCCGTCCGTCGGCCCGGCGGTCCGGCGGCCTTTGTCCGTCCGCCCTTGTCGGTCCGGGCCCGGGCCGCCCGGCATCAGCGCAGGGGCTTGTCCAGTACGGCCTTGCGGTGGCTGAAGGCGTCGAGCGAGTAGCGGCCGTGGTAGCTGCCCATGCCGCTCTCGCCCACCCCGCCGAAGGGGAGGTCGGAGACGGTGAGGTGCGCCACGGGCAGGCCGAAGGCCAGACCGCCCGAGGAGGTCTCCCGGGTCAGGCGGTCGCGCGTGGTGGCGGATTCGGTGAAGGCGTAGAGGGCCAGGGGCTTGTCGCGGTCGCGGATGAAGGCGATGGCCTCGTCGAGTCCGGCGACCTCGACCACGGGCAGGATGGGGCCGAAGATCTCCTCGCGCATGACGGGGGAGTCGGGTGCCACCCCGGCCAGGACGGTCGGGGCGATGTAGCGCTCGCTCCGGTCGTGGGCGCCGCCGGTGACGGTGCGGCCGGAGCCGAGCAGGCCCGTCAGCCGGTCGAAGTGCCGCTCGTTGACGATCCGGCCGTAGGCCGGGGAGGTCGAGGGGTCGTCACCGTACAGCCCGTGCAGGACGCCGGTGAGCTCCTTCTCCAGTTCCCGGGCGGTCTCGGGGTCGGTCAGCACGTAGTCGGGGGCGACGCAGGTCTGGCCGGCGTTCATGAACTTGGTGGACGCCAACCGGGCGGCCACGACGCCCAGGTCGGTGCCCCGGTCGACGAACGCGGGCGACTTTCCACCGAGTTCGAGCGTGACCGGCGTGAGGTTCTCGGCGGCGGCCCGCATGACGATCCGGCCGACCTGGCCGTTGCCCGTGTAGAAGATGTGGTCGAACCGCTGCGCGAGCAGGTCGGTGGTCTCCGCCACGGCGCCCTCCACCACCGCCACCGCGTCGCGGTCCAGGTAGCGCGGCAGGAGGTCGGCGACGGTCCGCGAGGTGGCGGGTGCCAGCTCGCTCGGCTTGGCCACGACGCAGTTGCCGGCGGCGAGCGCCCCGACGACCGGGGCGAGCAGCAGCTGGACGGGGTAGTTCCAGGGGGCGATGACGAGGACCACGCCGAGCGGGTCCAGCACGGTGTGGGCGACCGCGGGGCTCAGCCGATCCGGTACGGGGGCCGGCTGCGGGCGAAGCCACTCGGCCAGGTGCTGCAGGGTGTGGTCGATCTCCCGCACGGTGAAGTCGATCTCGGTGCGGTACGCCTCCTCGCGGCTCTTCCCGAGGTCGGCGCGGAGGGCGGCGGCCAGCTCGTCGCCCCGTTCGGTCAGCAGCGTCCGCAGGGCCTCGAGCTGTGTCGTACGCCAGGTCAGGGGCTTCGTACGGTCGGTGGTGAAAGTGGCGCGCAGTCGTGCGACGACATCTGCGGGCTTCTCCGACGGGTGGTCCGACATGTGTGTCTCCAGGAGGGTCACGCAGCGCCGGGAGGGGTGCCGGCGCTCGTTCTGCGGAGCGGAAGATACGTCCGCGCCGATCGATGTGTATGGCAATTAATGTATGTAGCACTTAATGGGGCGTGGGTATTCCCGGCGGGCAGCCGTGGTCGCGGCGGTGCGCCGGGCGTGCCCGCGCCCACCGGTCGCATGACGTGCCTTCGGGCCGGGCCGGGCCGGGCCGGGCCGGGCCGGGTCGGGGCAGGTCGGGCCGGGTCAGGTCTGGGACGTCGCGGTGGCGAGGTCGGGGTGGACGGTGACGACCCGGTCCGCGCCGGTGAGTGCCAGCAGGCGGGCGAGCTGGGGCGAGGGCCGGGCCACCCGGAGGTCCGCGAGTTGACGCACCCGCAGCAGCACACTCAGACAGGTGGAGTCCGCGAAGGTCACGCCGGCCGCGTCCAGGATCACGATGTGGTGGGACGCCGCCGCCTGGCTGAGAGCCGCTTCCAGGGGCGGGAGCGTATCGAGGTCCAGCTCACCGCGCGCCTCGACCACCCAGGCCGCTCCCGACGCGTGCTGGTAGCCCAGCGGGCCGGCCTCGGCGCCGGCTCCGATACCGACTCCCGTCGTGTTTTTCATGTCATCTCCCATGCCGCCGAGCATGCCCGATGGCCATGGGCGGGGCCAGACCCCGGAGGTCCTTACCGTCCCGGGCGGGGCTGGTGGCCTCCGGTGGCGGGCAGGGGCGGGGGGTGGCCGGGGGGCGGGCGGATCCGTGTCCGCCGCCCGCACAGGGCGCCCCGCGGCTACGCCGCGGCGGCATCGGGGCGGGCGGCCAGTTGACGTTCCCGCTCCGTCAGCCCGCCCCATACGCCGTACGGTTCCACCACGCGCAACGCGTGCTCCAGGCACCGGGCCCGCACGGGACACGCGGAGCACACGGCCTTGGCCGCCTCCTCGCGCGCCGCCCGGTCGGGCCGCGGCTCGCCCTCCGTGTGGAAGAACGCGTCGGCACCCACGCCGCGGCACGCGGCCTCCGCCTGCCAGATCCAGTGGTGCTCCGCCCGCCCGGGCAGGTGCGACACCCTCGCCATCCCCATTGCTCTCCTACAGCCAGGTCATCGAACGCATGCTTCAGGGGGACGTCTGGCCCCAAAGACGTGTTCGAAACGTGGTCCGGGTCCGGCGGACGCGATTCGAGGGCCACGGATGCCGGCCGGGGCGCTCTGCACGTCGCGGTACGCCTTCCCCATGGCGTGGGCGGCCCGGTCGCCGGGGTCGGCCGTGACCAGGTGGGCGAGGCTCCGCGGGGGTTCGACGGAGGGGTCACCGATGCCCAGGTCGCCGACGCGGGGCACGGGGAGCGGGCGGGCCAGGGTGCCGGGGAGCAGCGCGCCCAGCGCGGCGCACTCGGCGTCGCCGGGATGCGCGTCCGCCCAGCCCCAGCCCCACCACGAGCGGGTGCGGGACGTCGGCTGCGTCGGGTTGCCGGCCATGGGTGCGCTCCAGGGGTCGCGTGAATTTACCTAGCGGTAAATTACCTACTGATAATATCCGCTCATGGCAACCCCTCCTTCAAAAGCCGGCACCAAGGGCGTCCCGCGGGAGCACCGGCGGCTGCAGATGCTGGACGCCGCCACGGAGGAGTTCGGCACCCGCGGCTACGCGGCCGCGTCGCTCCCCTCCATCGCCGCGCGCGTCGGTGTCACCAAGACGTTGCTGCACCAGTACGTCGGCACCAAGGAAGACTTGTACCTCGCCTGCCTGGTCCCCGTCGGCGACCGGCTCCTGGACACGATCCGGGCCGCGATGGGGCCGGACGGGACCGCGCCGCACACGCCGCTGCGCGTGCTCCACAGCATCTTCACCGCCCTGGAGGGGCGCCGGGAGGCGTGGTTCGTCCTGTACGACACCACCCTGCCGCCCGGCGGCGAGGCCGCACGCCGGGCGGCAGGGTACTGGGCGGCCATCGACCGGCTCGCCGCCGGCGGCACCGCCGAACTGCTGCGCGCGACCGGATCCACCGACCCGCTGGACGCCGACGCGCTCAAGTACGTCTGGCGGGACCTGGTCGCCACCCTCGTCCGCTGGTGGGTCAAGCACCCGGAGCAGACCCCGGAGGCCATGACGCAGCGCTGCGCGCGCCTGTTCGCGGCTGCCGCGGGCCTCACTTCCGACGGCCGCTCCGGCTGAATCCGGGGCTCGGGCAGCATCCCGGGCTCCGCGCGGGCGGGGTGTGGGGTGCCGGGTGTGGGGTGCGGGGTGCCGGCGGGGGCGGGGCCGGGGGCCCCTCCGCCCGATCTGTGCTCCGCGCGGAACCGGGTCATCATGGCCAGGAGACCGGCGGGCCCTGCGGGCGGTCGCCGGGCCTGCCTGGCGGCACGGCCGAGTGGAGGTGGCTCGTACGCATGGACGAATCACGCAAGGCCTGGATGACGATCGGCGTCGTCGTCGCCGTCATCCTCCTGAACCTCCTCGCCATCGTTCTGATGAACACGGTCTGACGCCGGCCGCGTAACGGCCGATCGAGGGCCCTGGACCACGGGTCGCGGGGGCGGGCCCGGCTCCAACGCGGCCGGCACCGTTCCCTGCCTGGGGGGCCCGGGGGGTGCGTGCGCGGGCCAACTCCGATACGGACACCCGTGCCACTGCGGACCGTCACCTCGACCGACCGCAGTTCGGTGCCACCGCAGTTCGATGCCCACGCAGTTCGGTGCCACCGAAGCTCGGTTCAGCCGAGACCGAAGTTTCCGTGCTGCCCGTCCCCGTGCCGAGAGTGAGGGCCGGGCCGACGAGTTCCGACGCGCCGCCCGAGCGGTCCACGAGCCGCGTGGGGGCACCCTGCGGCGGCAGCGCGAAAGCCCGCAGGACCGGAGCCGGAGCCGCCGCGGCGGCTCGCGTCCGTGCCCGGATTTCCATCCTGTCTCCCGTCATGGTTGACGCTCAATCAAGTCACGTTGCACATAAGGCTGTTCAGTGGTCCATCACCTCGGCAGGAAAGGCTGCTCGGGCCCTTGCCGTGTCGCTCCGGTTCGCGAATGATGCTCCGGGCGCGTCGGTCGCCGGTGGCCGCGACGCGCTCGCCCGCCACGTTCGAACTGGACCGCTCAGGAGGCCTGTTGTGTGGACGAACCGCCCCATCCAGAGATCGTTGGTGGTCGTCGGCGCCGCCCTCGCGCTGGTCGTCGCTGTTCCGCAGGTAGCCTTCGCGGCCCCGCCCCCGGCGCTTCCCTCCCAGGCCGAAGCGATCGAGCTGACCTTCCAGCCGGCCTACGACTACGACACGGACGGGTGCTACCCGACACCCGCCATAGGCCCCGGCGGAGTTCTGAACCCCGGGCTCAAACCCACCGGCGCCCTCAACGGGAATTGCAGGGACGCCTCGGACCTCGAGAACACCAACGGATACTCCCGCTGGACCTGCAACAACGGCTGGTGCGCCGTGATCTACGGGCTGTACTTCGAGAAGGACCAGGCGATCCCCGGGATCAGCCTCGGCGGCCACCGCCACGACTGGGAACACGTCGTGGTGTGGATCCAGGGAAACGAGGCCAAGTACGTGGCGACCTCCGCCCACGGCGACTTCGACCTCCACGCGCGCGACCAGATCCGCTGGGACGGAACCCACCCCAAGATCGTCTACCACAAGGACGGCGCCGGCACGCACTGCTTCCGTGCGGCGAACACCAACGACGAACCGCCCGAGAACCACCGCCGCGCCTGGCAGTTCCCTGCGCTCGTCGGCTGGGCCGGCTACCCCGCGAACCTGCGGGACAAGCTCACCCAGGCCGATTTCGGCAGTGCGCACTTCGGTCTGAAGGACGGCTCCTTCGCCTCCCACCTGGCCAAGGCCAAGCCGGCGGGCATTCCCTTCGACCCGTACGCGTAGCCGGGCGGCGATCGGCCGCTCCCCGCCCCGCCGGCCTCCCCGTCCCGCCGACAGGCCCAGCCCGACTCCCTCGGCTGGTGGCAGAAGAACCACCCCGACCTGGTACTGCGCGACGGCGCCAAGAAGCCCGTCATCGACGAGGACTGGGGCGAGGCGCTCCTCGACACGTCCACCGCCGACAAGCGCTCCCGCCTCGCGAAGGCCGGCTTCGACTTCGCGGTGGCCGAGGAGTGCGGCCAGTACGAGGAGTGCGGGGACTTCGCCAAGGCCTACGCGAACCGCGTGTTCGTCATCGAGTACGAGGCCTCGGGCTACAGCCGCGCCTGCTCCGCCTGGGGCGCGAAGCTCGCCATCGTCCAGCGCGACCTGGACGTCTCCGCCGCGGGCTCGGGCGGATACCGCTACCGGTCCTGCTGAATGGCCGACCGTCCTGCCGCCCGGGCGCCCGCCCGCCCGGGCGGGGACGGGGACGGTCGCCGGGCGCGGGCTCCCGTCCGCCGCCGGGAGCGGCCCCGCGGCGGCCCCGCGGCGGACTGAAGGAGGTGCGCCGGGGCGCCGTCGTCCTCGGGCCGTGCCGGTTCCGGCCGACGGGGTGGCGTCCGCCGCGTCAGGGCCGACTCGCCTCAGATGAGGGTGCGTTCGATCCGGCTGAGCATCGCCGTCCTGCCGAGATCGCCGTCCTCGTCCGCCTCCGAGGCCGGGGGTGCGGCGTGCTGCCGCTGCTCGGCGTTGCCCATCCGCTGGGCGAGGAGGTAGGCGATGATCTCCGCCTCCTGCTCCTGGACGTCGTCGTAGGCCGCGCGCAGGAGCATGTCGCGTACGAGCGCGGGGTCGAGGTTCGGGAAGAGGAGCCGGGAGGCGGTCTCGTCCAGACCGCCCGCCCCCCGATGGCAGCAGATGATGTGGCCGAGCTCGTGCAGGACGATGTGCTCCTGATGTGCGCCGGTCGTGTTGGCGTCGTGGAAGATGAGGTCCTCGTCGCGTGCGGCGACCCACATGCCGCACGGATGCGACGAGGGCATCCGCATCGGGACCAGCGTGATCGGACGCTGGCGCACCTCACCGAGGTGGCGGCACAGTTCGGCCAGGTCGGCCACCTCGGGGAGGCCGAGGCCGGCGAGCCGCCGGGCGCCGGCCTTCCGGAGCTTCTTGAGCTGGCTGCGGCGGTCCTGGCCGGCCGACCGCCCCTTCCAGATGCCCCTCATGACGGGGACGGGGACGGGGAGTCGGTGACGGGGGGGAGGCCCTGCATCTGCCGGTACTGGTCCATGATGGCCGTGATGGCCTGGAGGTTCTCCTTCTTCATCCCGGCGGCCCGCATCGCCACGGCGCGGACCCCCGACTGTCGCAGCGCCTCGACGGCGGCGAGCTCGCCGAGCACCGACTCGGCGACCTTCTCGTCGAAGAAGTACGCGACCGAAACGCCGAAGAAGCGCGCCAGGGCGGCCAGGAGGTCGGGTGAGGGGTTGGCCCGCTTGCCCGTCCGCAGCTGCGACAGATACACGCCCCCGACCTTGAGTTCGGGGTTGGCCCGCTTCAGTTCCTCCGCCACCTCGGCATTGGTCCAGTGCTTGCCCTTGGGACGAACCGTTTTGAACAGGTCGTCGAGGCGCACTGCGAGCAGGGGCCGGTCTCCACTCTCGGCATCGGTCATGGTGAATCATCCTCCGTCGCCCCCTGGCGCATAGCCCTTGGCTATGCGCCAGTTTCACAGATTAGCGGTTGGTTGACAATTGGCCGGAACTCCGCCAACGTGGGGTCTCGCCGATAGCTGCCAGCTAACTCGACGTGCGGGGGGTTCGCCGAAGTGGCGGGTGGCGAAACGGACTGGTCCGGCCCTCGGGGGATGGGCCGGACCAGTCCGGGCGGGAGCCCTCGTCCGGCCCGGCGAAAGCGGGCGGAACGGGGGAACCCGCCCGGTTTGACGGGGGATGCAAACCGGGCGGGAGCTCTCAACTCGCGCTGTGAAGCCTACTGTAGGCGGCCGCTACTTTGGTGGGCCCGACGAGTTCCGCGGTGAGATTGTCCGTATCGCGGTCGTTGAACCCGCCGGCGTCGATGCCCGCGCCCCGCACGGGCCGCGATGCGGCGGGCCGTCCGGGTCAGCCGGGGTCAGCCGGCGCTTTCGCCCAGGGGTACCTCGAGCCCGATGCTCTCCGCGGCCACCGCGATGGCGTAGTCGAAGAACGCGGCCTCGTCCCTGACGCTGTCGTGGGTACGGCTGAAGACCTGGAACACCAGCAGACCGATCAGGTTGCTCCACAGGACGATGCCGCGCTCGATGATGTCCGAGAACGGCGCCCCAGGCGTGCCCCCGAAGAGTTCCACGGCCGCCGGCAGGAGCAGTGGCGGACCGGGCACGGCCCGGCGTGGCGGGGTGAGCTCGCCGCCCTCCAGAGCCGCGCGCACGATCCCCCCGAGGACCGCGGGCGTGCGCGAGGCGGGCGCGATGGTGTCGTGCGGGGCGTGGTAGCCCGGGACGGGCGAGCCGTAGATCAGTGTGAACTCGGCGGGGTGGTCGAAGGACCACTCGCGGAGCGCGCGGGTGACCGCGAGGAGGCGCGCGCCCGCCGATGCCCGGGCGTTCGCGGCGGCCGCGTCGGTCCGCTCCATGGCGGCGCCGGACCCGTTGTAGGCGTCGATGACCAATGCCGTCAACAGGTCGTCCCGGTGCGGGAAGAGGGCCGCGACGTCGGAAGTGGCAAGTCCGCTCTCGCGCGTCACAACCTCCGGCGACAGGCCTCCGGCCCCCACCTTCACCAGCTGTTGACGCGCGGCGTCCTTGATCACTGCCGCGAGCGTCACGCTGCCGGCGGTCGAACTCGTTGCGGGAACGTCCATACCGGAACCGTACCCGGCGACGACAACGGCCCTACGCGGAGCCCTTCTTGCGCGGGGTGGAACCCCGGGACGCCTCCACCGCCACGCGCCGGACCGACTGCCACGGCTTCGGCGCCGGCCAGTCCCTCTGCTTCACCTCCTGACGCACACCCCCGACGTGAGGGCCGGCCCCGGTGCGACAGCACCCGGACCGGCCCGCGCCCGCGTACCGCGCCCTGGCCGGCGGCCGCACGGGTACGGTCGTCGGGTCCCGCCCGACGTCGAAAGCGACCGCCGTGAACCCTCTGCCCGCGGACCCGACCGTGCTGCACCCGATCCCCGGCCAGCCGCGCGTGGTGCTCCTGAAGCCGCTGGTGACCTCGCCGCTGATCGAGGTCGGGGACTACTCCTACTACGACGACCCGGACGACGCGACCGCGTTCGAGACCCGTAACGTGCTCTACCACTACGGACCGGAGCGGCTCATCATCGGGAAGTTCTGTGCCCTGGGCACCGGAGTGCGGTTCCTCATGAACGGCGCCAACCACCGCATGGACGGACCCTCCACCTTCCCGTTCCCGATCATGGGCGGCTCCTGGGCCGAGCACATCGACCTGATCACCGGACTGCCGGGGCGGGGGGACACCGTGGTCGGCAACGACGTCTGGTGCGGCCACGGAGTCACGGTCATGCCCGGCGTGCGCATCGGGCACGGCGCGGTCGTCGCCTCCGGTTCCGTGGTGGTCGACGACGTCCCCGACTACGGCGTCGTCGGCGGCAACCCGGCCCGGCTCATCCGCAGCCGCCACAGCGACGCGGACATCGCGCGCCTGCTGTCCCTCGCCTGGTGGGACTGGCCCCCGGAGCACCTCACCGCACACGTGCGGGCCGTCATGTCCGGCACCGTCGACGACCTGGAGGCGGCCGCACCACAGGCCTGAAGCGCAGGCCTGGAGCGCGGGCCTGGAGCGCAGGCCTGAACCGCAGGCCCGCGGCTCATCCGGGAAGGTCGGCCAGGACGCCGGCGAGCTGGGTCCGGGAGCGGATCCGGAGCTTGCGGTAGATCCGGCTGAGCATCCCCTCGACCGTCTTGACGGAGAGGTACATCTGCTGCGCCGCGTGCTGGTTGCTGGCTCCCCCGCGGACGAGGTCCGCCAGCCGCAGCTCGGATTCCGTCAGCTCCGCCCGCCCGGGCGGGCGGGACCCCGGCCGGCCGTTCCCGCCCAGACGGTCCAGGTGCTCCCGCGCGGTGGCGAGCAGCGGCACCGCCCCGGCCTCGGCCAGGAGATCGGCCGCCTCCTGGAACGCGCCGCGGGCGGCGGCCTGGCGCCGCCGCGCGCGCTCGGCCCGCCCCCGTGCCAGATGCGTACGTGCCTCCTCGACGGGCAGCCCGCCGCGCCGGAACACCCCGTCGGCCTGCCGCAGCAGCCCGACGGCCCGGTCGGTGTCCCCGGCGCGCACCAGCAGGAACGCCCGGGCGCGCGTCCACGCCGCCCCGGTGGCGGTGTCCTCCCGTACCGCGCCCTCGTGCCTCTGGAGCAGGGCGTGGGCCGGGCCGAGGTCGCCCGCCGCGACGAACGCCTCGACGGCGTCGGGCTGCCAGCGGAACATCGAGGGATCGGCGGGCCGGCGGCCGTCCTCGGCCCGGGCGAGCTGGGTGAAGGCGGAGACGGCCCCGTCCACGTCCCCGGTGTGGAGCCGGACCGCGCCCGCGACCCACAGGTTGCGTTCCAGGTGCAGTACGTCGCCCTCCTCCCGCGCGGCGCGTTCCCCGCAGCCCGCGTACCGCAACGCGGCGGCGAACGAACCGCCCGCGCTCTGCGCGAGGGCGGCGGTGTAACAGGCCGGGCCGAGGGACAGACCGGCGCCGAGCGACGCATCGAGGGCCTTGTCCGCCCAGGCGAGGGCGCGGGCACACGCGCCGCTGCGGGCCTCCACCTCGGCCAGACTGCGCCAGATGTCGACGAGGTCCTCGCTCTGTCCGCGCAGTTCCGCGAGCGACAGGAGGGCGGTCAGGCGGGTCCTGGCCTCCGCCAGGCGGTCGTCGAAGACGGCGTGCCGGGCCGCGAGGTACTGGGGGCTGTTGCCGATCCCGTCCGCGTGGGCGGGCACGTTCAGGGCCAGCGCGCGGCCGAGGGTACGGGCGCAGTCCTCGCTGCGCAGGACCCGTTCCATCCGGGCCCGCATGGTCAGGGCCGCCGCCTCCAGACGGGGCTGCCCGGCGGCCCGGGCCAGCCCCGCCGCCGCCGTGGCGGCGCGCAGGGCCGCGTCGGGGTCGCTGCGCGAGACGTTGGCGGCGATGGCGGCGCGCAGCTCCACGGCGGCCAGCAGGCACGGGTCGCCGGACGCGATCTGCCGGCACAGTTCGAGCGTTCCCTCGACCCCGGCCAGGGCCTGGCTGTGGGAGTCGACGACCGCCAGGAGCACCGCGACGTGCTCCGCCGGTGCGGGCCGGGACGCGGCGACGGCGTCCGCCGCCTGCCGGGCCAGGTCGCTGTCCCCGGCCGCCGCGGCCTCCCCGGCCGCGGCGAGGTAGCGCTCCAGTCGCAGCCGGGCCCGGGACAACGGAGTCAACTCGGCAGCCAGCAGGAAGAGTTCGGCCGACAGCTTCCGCTCACCGCCCTCCCGGGCCTGCCCGGCGGCCACCGCGGTGTCCTCGGCGAGACACTGGTCGACGGCGTCCCGCCGGCCCAGCGCCCGGTGCCGGACCACCTGCACCGGATCCGCCACCGCCCCGGCCAGCGCGCCGTGCGCGGCGATCCGCTCCGCCTTCCCGGCCAGGCTCACCGCCGCATCGGCCAGGACCCGCGCGGTGAAGCGGACCGACCCCGGCGGATCCTCGTGGAGGACCCCCGCCGCCCGTGCCCGCCGCAGCTGGTCCTCGGCATCGTCGCGCCCGGCGCGCTCCAGCAGCGCCACCGTGGGCTGCCGGGCCAGCGCCGCGACCAGCAGCGTCGCCCGGACCGGCGCGGGAAGCTCCGCCAGCCACGCCTCGGCGGCCCGAACCGCCGCGGGCGGTACGACGAGTGCGTGCCGGCCGTCCGGAGCCTGCCGGGCCAGCGTGGCGCACGCGGTCTCGGTGAGCAGCCGATGGCCCCCGCAGCTCTGGTGCACCGGGGTCGCCCACCGGTGGGGCAGCCCGTGGCGGACCACGGCCGCCGACGTGAGCGCCACGTCCAGCGCGGGCACCGGGACGTGCACGGGATGGCCGCCCAGGAGGCGCGCCGCCGCTCCGCGCCCGTCCCGCGCCCGTTCGCACACCACGACGGCCAACCGGGGCGCCGCGACCGTGCGCACCGCGTAGCCCAGGACGTCCGCACTGGCCTCGTCCAGCCACTGCACCCCGTCGACGGCGAGGAGGAAGCCGGGCGCGGACCCGAGCAGACCCGCCACCGCGAGCCGGACCGCAGCGGTCCCGTCCCGTCCCGCCGGGCCGTCGGCGCAGCGCCGCAGCAGCCGGTCCGCCACCGTCCGCCAGCCGGCCGGCAGCGCGGTGAGGACCTCGGGAGGAACGGCCGACAACAGCTGTGCCACCGCGCTGAAGGCGTGGGCCCGGTCGGCGTCGGCGCACGTGACCCGCAGCACGGTCCTTTCCCCGCAGCGGAGTTCGTCCAGAGCCTCGCCCAGCAGCGTGGTCTTCCCCGCCCCCCAGGCGCCGGTGACCGCGACCCGGCCCCCGCCGCGCAGGGCGCGTACCACCTCGTGGACCGCGCCCCGCCACGAGGAGAACCCCGCACCCGGGCCCGCTGCCTCTTCGACGTCCGTCACAACACGGCACGACCACCGCCGGGACCTCCAACGTGAGCGTCACCGCCACCGACAAGGCCGGCCGGACCGCGAGCGCCACCTTCACCTGGACCGTCACCACCGGCCAGGGGGGAAGCCCGACCCTGGCCAACCCCGGCAACCAGACCTCCTCCATCGGCCGGCCCGTCACGCTGCCGCTCAGGGCCGCAGGCGGCAGCGCCCCGTACTCCTTCAAGGCGTCGGACCTCCCGGCGGGCCTGACCGTGAACGCGGCCACCGGCACCGTCACCGGGACCCCGACCACGTGGGGCTTCCGCACCAGCACCCTCACGGTCACCGACAGCGCGGGCCGGACGGCCTCGGTCAGCTTCACCTGGAACGTCTACTTCTAGAGACGGAAGCGGCCGCCCGCCCCGCTCACCCGGCGGCGCCCGACACGCCGGGGTCCGCACGCACCCGATGGCGGACCCCGGCCCCGGCGGCAGGCGGCGCTCCCACCGGAGCCCCGCCTGCCGCAGGCGCGTCAGGGCCACACCTGCAGCGCGGCTAGGCTGGCCGCATGACTGTGCTCGTGTACGAAGACTTCGGTACCGGACGCCACCGGGAGGCCTCCCTCATCCGGCACGCCCTGGGCAGTGCCCACGACGAGGAGCTCGTCGCCGGCCTCGCCGGGGGCATCGGCTTCATGTACTTCGTCTTCGAGTACGAGGGCCTCACCCCCATCGCCACGATCGTGGCCCAGTCCCACCCCGAGCCCTGGGTACAGGTCGCGCTCGGCCGCCTGGGCGTCCCGTACGACGCCACGCGGGCGATGAAGCCCCGCTGGGGCCGCGTCCGGGCGGCGCTCGACGAGGGGCAGCCCGCATTCTGCGTCGTCGACCGGTCCTCCCTGCCCTGGCACGAGCCGGACCCGGCAGCCGAGATGACCGGCGCCGATCCCCACACCGTCGTCATCGCCGGCTACGACGGGGACGACCTCCTGATCGAAGACGGTGCCGGGACCCCGCACCGGATCGACCGCGAGGAGTTCGGGGTCGCGTGGACCGCGCACCGCAAGGGCCGACACCAGCTGATCGTGCCCACCGGACCGCCCGAGGGAGAGCCGGACGTGGACGGGGCCATCGCCTCCACCATCACCCACCTCACCGGACCGGTCCTGGGGAACCAGTTCGACGTGAACTTCGGCTTCACCGGCATGGAGAAGCTCGCCGCGCAGCTGCGCGACCGGACGACGAAGGCCGGCTGGGAGCGCCGGTTCGGCGGCTCGCCCGCGGCCTTCCGCGCGGGCACCGGGCGGCTGTACGCGTGCCTGGAGGAGGAGTGGACGGCCCCGGGCGCGACCCGGCCGCTGTACGCGGACTTCCTGGACCTCGTCGGGCGCCCCGAGGCGGCCGGCCTCTTCAGGGAGTCCGCCCGGTCCTGGTCGGAGCTGGCCGCGCTCGCCCGGGACGCCGACGCGGACGCCGATGCCGGGGGGCGCCGGGAGCTCTTCGAGGCGTGTGCGGAGCGGGTGGACCGCTGTGTCGACCTGGAGGGGCAGGCGGTCCGGGCGCTCCAGAAGTAGGAGGGGGATGCCCTGTGGGCATCCCCCGCTTCCCGGCGGGCCGCCCAGTGGCCGCCGCCCGCCGCTCAGTTCCTGTCGCTCGCTCAGCGCTTGCCGCGGAGCCGCCCGAGCAGCCCGCGGGCCTGTGTCCGCTTGCGGGGATCGGCGGCGGCCCGGCGTACCGAGTCGATGGTCTGCCGTCCCTGCGGGGTGCGGCTGAACTGCTTGATCCGTGCGAGTAGTCCGGACATGAGGCCCTCCTGGCGCGTGTCACTCCTGGTGCACGACGTGTGCCCCGACGCCACCGGGTGAAACAACCCGCCGGGCATCCGCCCCATTTGAGCGGTCCGCCTTCCGGAACCGGGCGGATCCGGGGCGGACGCCGCGGTGCGCGGGCCCCGGAGGGTCCGCGCACCACGCCTTCAGAGGGCCGGGTCAGTGGCCACCCCAGCCGTGGCCTCCTCCGTGTCCGTAGTCATCGTCGTCGTCCCAGCCGCTGTTGTCATACCAGCCGCCGTGGCCGCCGTAGTCGTCATCGTCGTCGCAGCCGCCGCCGTTGAGGTAGCTGACGGCAGCGGTGGGAGCTGCCGCCGAGGCCGTGCCTGCCGTGCCGAGCGCCACGCCACCAGCCATGAGGAGACCGGCGGCGGAGACCACGAAAAGACGCTTCGCTCTCTGTGCATGCATGGAATAGCCCTTCCTTCCACCCTCCCGAGCACCTCTCCGGGGCATGAGGGGGCGGCCGCGGCCGCAGACGGAATGTGCGGCGCGGGTCGTTGACGGTGCCGCGTTGCGTGCGAGTGGGCACGTCTCCGCCGACGGCGCGGCCGTAGGCCACGCGCGTTCGGAGGCGGGTCGCGGAACCTCGGTTCCCGGATTGCGGGAACCTCGGCAACCGCGGGCGTGCTCCGCAATCGCGGCTCTCACTCACAAAGGCTAGTCGCGCCCACGGGACTCGGCACCTTGGGACCCGCAGTCCCCGGGCCTCGCGTCCGGGGCCGGCCGTCACAACATCTGACTGGCCGCCAACTCCCTTTCAGCGAAGGCGCGGAAGCTCCCCGGCGGGCGTCCCGTGAGGCGCTGGACGGTGTCGGTGGTGCGGTCCTCGGCGCCCTCGGCGATCGACCGGTCCATGCCGGCGAGCATCGCGGCGAACCCGTCGGGCATCTCGGCCGCCAGGCGCCGGCGCATCTGCTCGTACGAGAGCCGCTGGTGGGTGACGGTCCGGCCGGTGACCTGGGAGAGGACGGCGGCGACCTCGTCGTAACTCAGCGCTTGCGGCCCGGTGACGACCAGGTCGGTGTTCGGGGCCTGCGCCGCGGTCAGCGCGTGTACGGCGACGGCGGCGATGTCGTCGGCGTCGACGAAGCCGACGCGGCCCGAGCCGGCCGCCGTGCGGATGGTGCCGTCCGCACGGACGGTCCGGGCGTGGGCGTGGCCGCCGGTGAAGTTCTGCATGAACCACGAGGGGCGCAGGACCGCCCAGTGGGGGAACAGGCCGGGCAGGGCCTGGTGCACCTGCCCCACGGCGGGCCCGCCGGAGGGGATCGCCGACGAGCTGAGCAGCACCGCGCGGGTGACTCCCGCGGCACGGGCCCGCTCGAGGAACGGCAGCATGACGGCCGCCGGGTCCGGGGAGCCGATCGGCGGGACGAGGTAGACGCGGTCCACCGCGTCGAGGGCGGCCCCGAAGGACGCGGGATCGTCCCAGTCGAACCGCACGGGCAGGGCGCCGGCCACGGGGGTGGCGCGCCGGCCGGCGGCCCTGACGCGCCGGCCCGCGGCGGCCAGCCGGGCGGCGACCCGGCTCCCGGTGGTGCCGGTGGCCCCGATGACCAGGGTGAACTCCTCGGGCGAGGCAGAGGCGGAGGCGGAGGACGAGGACGAGGGCGAAGGCGCGGGCCCCGAGGTGGAGGCGGTCATCGGGGGCTCCCGGCGAAGTGGGTGGCGGGGTCCTGGAGGGCGAGCGGGTCCCAGTAGTCGCGGTAGTGGGTGATGAGGCCGTCCTTGACGGTGACGACGGCGATGTAGGACACGTCGAAGGGGCCGCCGGTTTCCACCAGGCGGCCCACGCCGCGCATCTCGACCACGATGGTCTGCGGGGCGAGGGTCTGGTGGATCTCGACGTGCGGGAAGTCGTGGAGGTCTATGTGCTCGGGGTAACCGCGCATGTACGCGGCGACGGCCGCTCGGCCCTCCAGCCGCTGCGGCCAGCCGTCCGGAGCGAAGGGGAACTCGAGGATCCCGTTCTCGTCCCACAGGTCGATCCAGCCGGGGACGTTCTTGTCCAGCAGGAGCCGCAGGCCGCGGCGGTACACGGCCGCCGGTGCGGTGTTCGTGGTCATGGAATGCTCCGTCCCGTACGATGCGGACCGCCGGTCCGTTTCATGTGACCGACCATACGGACCCGTGGTCCGTTTCGCAATCGGAGGTACCGCATGACCGAACGCAAGCCGCGTGCGGACGCCGCCCGCAACCGGGAGGCCGTCCTCGCGGCCGCCGACGCGCTCTTCGCCCGGTGCGAGAGCCCCGCGGCCGTCACCATGGCCGACATCGCCGCCGCCGCGGGCGTCGGCAAGGCGACGCTCTTCCGCGGCTTCGGCGACCGTACGGGCCTGATCCACGCCCTGTACGAGGCGCGGCTCGCCCCCGTCAGGCGCGCGGCCGAGGAGGGACCGCCGCCCCTGGGGCCCTCCACCCCGCCGTCCGAACGGGTACCGGCCCTCCTCGACGCGGTCCTGTGCTTCAAGCTCGACCACCGCCACCTGGCGCTGGCTCTGGAGGGCACCGGCGGCGACAGCCCCTACGCCGCAGGGCACTACACGCTCTGGCACGGCACCCTCCGGGACGCGCTCGACCGCGTACCGGGCCTCGCCGACAGCGACTTCACGGCGCACGCCCTGCTCGCCGCCACCCGCGCCGACCTGGTCGAACACCTCGTCGGGCACGAGGGGAGGACGCGCGAGGAGATCCGGGCGAGCCTGGCGGCGTTCACCGCCCGGGTCCTGCACGTCCCGGCTCCGCCGCACTGAACGCCCCGCCTCACTCCCCGGCGGACGGCGCGGGCGGCGCGGGCGGCACGTCGGGCGCGGCGGGCGCGGCGGGGGCCGGCCGGGGACGGAGCCGGGCGGCGAGTACCGCGACGTCGTCCTCGGCGTGCGGCGCGTCGAGGTCCCGGCACACGGCGTCCACCACCCCGGCCGGCTCCGCTCCCGCGGGCATGCGCAGCGCCGCGAGCCTGGCGAGCGAGACGTCGATGTCCTCGCCCCGGCGTTCGACCAGGCCGTCCGTGTACAGCACCAGCGTGTGATCGGCCGCGATCGGCCGGGTGTACGCCTCGTACCCGCCGAACCCCGTGCCCAGGGGCGGGCCCACCGGCACGTCCAGCAGTTCGCCCCGGCCGTCGCCGGTGAACACGGCGGGCGGCAGATGGCCCGCGTTGGCGAAATCGGCCTTGCCCCGGGCCGGGTCGATCCGTACGAGGAGGCAGGTGGCCGGGCGCCGGGTCCCGTCGGCCGCGGCCAGGGCGTCCAGCCGGCCCAGCACCCGGTGCGGGGCGAGATCGGTGGCGGCGACCTCGCGCAGGGTGGACCGGTAGGCGTTCATGTCCACGGCGGCGTCCAGGCCGTGTCCCATGACGTCGCCGATCACGAGCAGGGTGCGGCCGAAGTGCAGGCGCACGGTCTCGAACCAGTCCCCGCCGACGAGGGCCCGCGCGCCGGCGGGCAGGTACCGGCTGGCGATCTCCACGTTCGGGTGCGGACGCCCCGGTTCGGCGACCAGGGCCCGCTGGAGTTCGAGGGCGGTCCGCTCGGTCGCCGCCAGCCGCCTCGCGAGCCCGACGTGGAGGCCCGCGATCCGCGCCGCGAAGAGCAGCGCGGCCGTCTCGTGGCGGCCGAACCCCTCGAGGGCCCGTACGGCGAGGACCGTTCCGTAGACCTCACCCCGGCCGGTCAGGGGCACCGCGAGGACGTACGTGCTCCCGCCGCCGGCGGTGCGCCCGGTCCACGCCCGCACGGAACGGTCCGGGTCCCCGGCCGGCACCCCGGGCGGCGGGCCCCCCGGCAGCAGGCCGGTCGCGCCGGCCTCGGCCACGCGGCTGACGCCCGAGCCGCGGACGACCAGGTCCACGGCGGCAGCGTCGCACAGCGTGCGGAGCAGGAAACCGGCCAGCTCCCGGCAGGTCTCCCGTTCGTCGCCGGACGTGCCGATCCGCTCGAGTGCCTCTTCCGCGGCGCGCAGGCGCCCCTCCAGCCCGTTCGGCTCCGACACGACGCCCTCGTCACCCCGTCCCTCCGCCCGGCCCGCTGAGGAAGGCATTCCACCAGCCGCCGCCCGTTTCGCGGAGCGATGCGCCGCGTGTCCCCGCCCGCGTACACCGTCGGACCGCAGGGGACGGCATACCGTTCCCTCCCGGCCACCGGCAAGACCTCAGCCGGAAGATTCCTGATGGCGCACTAGACTGACAGGTTGTTTGGCGCGTGAACCGGAACAACCTGGGCAGACCCGGGCTCCGACGGTGACCCGGACCGACTCCGGGAACGAGACGCGAGGGCCGATGGCAGCCACACCAGAGCGCGGTGAACCCGCCCTGCTCGACAGCGTGGAAACGCACGGGGTCGACCGTACGGAAGCCCCCGGGGCCGACGGCGCCGAGACGCCCGGACCCGACCGCGGAGAGGCGCCCGACGCACACCGTACGCAGGCACCCGACGCACGCCGTACGCAGGCACCTGCCGCCGGCCGTACGCAAGCACCCGACGCCGGCCGTACGCAGGCACCCGACGCCCGCCGTGCGCGGGCGGAGGCGGCGGAGCCGCACGAGGAGTCCGGCAAGTCCGCCCGCTTCTCCGCCGGGCCCGCGGCCCCGCCGCGCACCCTCGTCGACGTCTTCGAGGACTCCGTTCGGGCCCACCCCGACGAGCCGGCCCTGGACGACGGCACCGAACTGCTGACCTACCGGGCGCTCGCCGTCGAGGTCGACCGCCGCCGGCGCGCCCTGGTGGCCGCCGGGGTCGGGCTCGGCGACCGGGTCGGCGTCCGCGTGCCGTCCGGGACGAACGAGCTGTACGCGGCCGTCCTCGCCGTCCTCGCCGCGGGCGCCGCCTACGTGCCCGTCGACGCCGAGGACCCGGACGAGCGGGCCGACCTGGTCTTCGGTGAGGCCGGGGTACGGGCGGTACTGGGCGCCGGAGGCCGCATCGACGTCACCGCCCCCGCGGACGCCCCCGCCCCGGCCGCCGCGCCCGCGGTGGACGCGCGGCCCGGGCCCGGCCACGACGCCTGGATCATCTTCACCTCCGGCTCCACGGGCAAGCCCAAGGGCGTCGCCGTCAGCCACCGCAGCGCCGCGGCCTTCGTGGACGCCGAGGCCGCCCTGTTCCTCGCCGAGGAGCCGATCGGCCCCGGCGACCGGGTCATGGCGGGCCTCTCCGTCGCCTTCGACGCCTCCTGCGAGGAGATGTGGCTGGCCTGGCGCCACGGCGCCTGCCTGGTGCCCGTACCCCGCTCGCAGGTGCGCAGCGGCGCCGACCTCGGCCCCTGGCTCGTGGACCAGGAGATCACCGTGGTCTCCACCGTGCCGACCCTGGCCGCCCTGTGGGAGCCGGAGGACCTGGGCGAGGTCCGGCTGCTGATCTTCGGCGGCGAGGCCTGCCCGCCCGAGCTGACCCAGCGCCTGGTCACCGAGGGCCGCGAGGTCTGGAACACGTACGGCCCCACCGAGGCCACCGTCGTCGCCTGCGCCTCGCTGCTGACCGGCGAGGAGCCGATCCGGATCGGCCTCCCGCTGAACGGCTGGGAGCTCGCCGTGGTCGACGAGTCCGGGGAGCCGGTGCCGATGGGCGGCAGCGGCCAGCTCGTGATCGGCGGCGTCGGCCTCGCCCGCTACCTCGATCCGGCCAAGGACGCCGAGAAGTACGCCCCGCTGGAATCCCTCGGCTGGGAGCGCGCCTACCGCAGCGGCGACCTGGTCCGCGCGGAACCGGAGGGGCTGGTCTTCCTCGGCCGCGGCGACGAGCAGATCAAGCTCGGCGGCCGCCGGATCGAGCTGGGCGAGGTGGACGCCGCCCTGCAGTCCCTGCCCGGCGTCGCCGGCGCGGCGGCCGCCGTCCGTACGGCGCGCGGCGGCAACCAGCTGCTCGTGGGCTACCTCGTCACCCAGGAGGGCTGGGACCACGCGGCTGCCGTGACGCGGCTGCGCGCCGAGCTGCCCGCGGCCCTCGTACCGCTGCTCGCCCCCGTCGACGAGCTGCCGACCCGTACGTCCGGCAAGGTGGACCGGGACGCGCTGCCCTGGCCGCTGCCCCACCTGGAGACCACCGGCCCCACCGAGCAGCTGTACGGCACCGAGGCCTGGCTCGCCGAGCAGTGGAGCGAGACCCTCGGCGTGGCCGTCTCCGGCCCCGCCGACGACTTCTTCGCCATCGGCGGCAGCAGCCTCGCCGCCGCCCAGCTCACCACCCGGCTGCGCACCCGCTATCCGAGCGCGGCCGTCGTCGACGTCTACCAGCAGCCCACCCTGCGCAAGCTGGCCCGGCGGCTGGAGAAGTCCGTACAGGACGACGGCGCCGCCCGGACCGTGGCGCCCGTACCGCTGCGGTCCCAGGTGGTGCAGTCGCTCCTGCTGCTCCCGCTGTACACCCTGGTCGGCCTGCGCTGGACCGTGGCGCTGCTGGCCCTCGGCAACGTCCTGCACACGTTCGGGGCCTACTCCTGGGCGCCGACCGCCTCCTGGTGGCTGGTCGCCGCCGGCGCGGCGCTGCTGTACAGCCCTCCCGGCCGCCTCGCCATCGCGGCCGGCGGCGCCCGCCTGCTGCTGCGCGGGGTGAAGGCGGGCCGCCACCCGCGCGGCGGGAGCGTGCACCTGAGGCTGTGGACGGCCGAGCGGCTGGCCGAGTGCGTCCGCGCGACCTCCCTCACCGGCTCCTGGCTGGAGCGCTACGCCCGCGCGCTGGGCGCCAAGGTCGGCCCCGAGGTGGACCTGCACTCGCTGCCGCCGGTCACGGGCATGCTCAAGCTCGGCCGAGGCTGCGCGGTCGAGTCCGAGGTGGACCTCTCCGGGCACTGGCTCGACGGGGACCGGCTCGTGATCGGCCCGGTCAGGGTCGGCGCCGGCGCGGTCGTCGGCACCCGCGGCATCCTCTTCCCCGGCGCGCGCGTCGGCAAGCGGGCCGAGGTGGCCCCCGGCTCCGCCGTCGTCGGACAGGTACCGACCGGCCAGCGCTGGGCGGGCGCGCCCGCCGGCAAGCTCGGCAAGGCCAAGCACAACTGGCCCGACCGGCGGCCGCCGCGTCCGCTCCACTGGCGCGCCGTGTACGGGGCGACCGGCTTCTGCCTCACCTCCCTGCCCGTGCTCGCCGCCCTGCCCGCCCTGCTCGTGGTGAGCCGGTTCGTGCCCGCCGGCGCCGGGCTCGGCGCGGCGCTGCGGGGAGCGCTGCTCGCCGTGGTGCCCGGGGCGCTCGCCTTCGGGCTCGCGTACGCGCTGCTGCTGCTGGTCTCCGTACGGCTGCTCAGCCTCGGGCTGCGGACGGGGAGCCACCCCACGCACAGCCGGATCGGCTGGCAGGCCTGGACGGTCACCCAGCTGATGGACCTGTCCCGGGAGACGCTCTTCCCGCTGTACGCCGGCCTGATCACCCCGGTGTGGCTCCGCCTGCTCGGCATGAAGATCGGCCGGGGCGCCGAGGTGTCCACCGTGCTCGCCCTGCCGAGCCTGACCACCGTCGGCGAGGGGGCGTTCCTCGCCGACGACACCCTGACCGCCCCCTACGAACTGGGCGGCGGCTGGATGCGGATCGGACACTCCGAGATCGGCCGCCGC
This sequence comes from Streptomyces antarcticus, assembly GCF_026627255.1. Classification (GTDB taxonomy): domain Bacteria; phylum Actinomycetota; class Actinomycetes; order Streptomycetales; family Streptomycetaceae; genus Streptomyces; species Streptomyces antarcticus. The sequence continues at coordinate 262,086 of NZ_JAPNLM010000005.1, forward strand.
GCCTTCCTCGGCAACTCCGGGATGACCGCGCCGGGCCGCAGCGTGCCCGACGGCGGGCTGGTCGGCGTCCTGTCCGCGACCCCGAAGAAGGCCAAGAAGGGCAGCTCGTACCTGGGCCTCCCGCCGGTCCGGCTGCCGCGCTCCGCCGCGGACTCCGACCAGAGCCGTACCTACGACCCGCCCGCGCGGCTGCTGTGGGCGCGCGGCCTGGTGGAGCTGTGCCGGCTCGTCCCGGTGTTCTGCTCGGCCGCGCTGGCCGTCCTGACGGCGGCGGCGCTCTGCGCGCTCATCACGGCGGGCCCGGGCATCTGGGCGACCGCGCTGCTGTCCGGGGCGGTCCTGCTGGCCGCTGGCTTCGCCGCGTGCGGGGTCTCGGTGGCCGCGAAGTGGCTGCTGGTGGGACGGCACCGGGCCGGGGAGCACCCGCTGTGGAGCGGCTTCGTCTGGCGCAACGAACTGGCCGACACCTTCGTCGAGGTACTGGCCGTGCCCTGGCTGGTCGGAGCGGTGCCCGGCACGCCCCTGCTGTCGCTGTGGCTGCGCGGTCTCGGGGCGCGGATCGGCCGGGGCGTCTGGTGCGAGAGCTACTGGCTGCCCGAAACGGACCTGGTGGTGCTGGGTGACGCGGTCAGCGTGAACCGGGGCTGCGTGCTCCAGACGCACCTCTTCCACGACCGGATCTTGAGGACGGATACTGTGGTCCTCCGCGAGGGCGCCACCCTGGGCCCGGGCGGAATCGTCCTGCCCGGGAGTACCATCGGGGCCCGCAGCACCCTGGGTCCCGCCTCTCTCGTGATGGCCGGGGAATCCGTCCCCGCCGACACCCGCTGGCTGGGCAATCCGATCGAGGCGTGGCGGTCCTGAGCGGCGGCCCCGGGGCGGTCCCGGACCCGGTCCGGTACGGCCCGGGCCCCGCTCCCGGGCGGTCCGCGGAGTCCGGGTACGGCAGCGGCGACCAGGAAACACCGGCACACCGGCACACCGGCACGTCGTACGAGCACAGCGCAGGGAGCGGAAGCGGCAGTGAGCGGCCAGAAGACAGCGGTATCGGACCCGTACTTTCCGGCCAACGGCGACCCCCGTTACCGCGTGCACCGGTACGAACTCGCTCTGGAGTACCGCCCCGGCCCCAACCGGCTGGCCGGCACGGCCCGGCTCAGTGCCATCGCCGGCCGGGCGCCGCTCATCGAGTTCCACCTGAACCTGGCCGAGTTCAGGGTCGGCCGGGTCCTGGTGAACGGCCGGGCCCCGCACTACGCCCACCGGGGCGGCAAGCTCCGCGTCCGGCCGACCAAGCCGCTGCCCGCCGGCGCCGCCTTCACCGTCGAGGTGCAGTGGGCGGGCAACCCCAAACCCGTGCGCAGCCCGTGGGGCGGCATCGGCTGGGAGGAACTCACCGACGGCGCGCTGGTGGCCAGCCAGCCGGTCGGCGCGCCCTCCTGGTACCCGTGCAACGACCGGCCCGCGGACAAGGCCTCGTACCACATCTCGGTCAACACGCCGTCCCCCTACACCGTGGTGGCGGGCGGCCGGCTGCTCACCCGCACGACGCGGGCCAGCACGACCACCTGGGTGTACGAGCAGTCCGCGCCGACCTCCAGCTACCTGGTCGGCCTGTCCATCGGCATGTACCAGACGGTGCTGCTCGGCGAGCCCGGGCTCGGCGGGGTGCCACAGAGCGGCCACGTCCCGGCGCACCTGCTGCCCCGCTTCTCGCGCGACTTCGCCCGCCAGCCCGCCATGATGCGGCTGTTCGAGGAGATCTTCGGCCCCTACCCCTTCGGGGAGTACGCCGTCGTCGTCGCCGACGAGGAGCTCGACGTCCCGGTCGAGGCCCAGGGGCTCTCCCTGTTCGGCGCCAACCACGTGGACGGCGTCCGCGGCTCGGAGCGGCTGATCGCCCACGAACTCGCGCACCAGTGGTTCGGCAACAGCGTGACCATCGCCGACTGGCGCCACATCTGGCTGAACGAGGGGTTCGCGAAGTACGCCGAATGGCTCTGGTCGGAGCGCTCGGGCAGCCGCACGGCCCACGAGCTGGCGGCCACCGCCCACCGGCTGCTGTCCCTCCAGCCGCAGGATCTGCGGCTGGCCGACCCGGGCCGCAAGCTGATGTTCGACGACCGGCTCTACCAGCGCGGCGGCCTCACGGTGCACGCGGTCCGCTGCGCCCTCGGCGACGAGGCGTTCTTCCGCATGCTGCGCGAGTGGGCCTCCGTGCACCGCCACGGCGTGGTGACCACCGCCGGCTTCACCGCCCACGTGTCCCGCTACGCGGCCGAGCCGCTGGACGACCTGTTCGCCGCCTGGCTGTACGAGCCGTCCCTGCCACCGCTCCCGCCGCCGCCCTCGGCGGCTCCCGTACCGCCCCGGATACCGGCGAGGCCCGGCTACCCGCCGACCCCGGGCGGCCCGGCGGGGCTGGGCCGGGTGTGACGGGCGGCTCCGCCCCGGGCCGCGGGGGTGGTGGTCAGCGGGCGTACGAGCCCGGGCCGATCGGGCAGAACACGTACTGGTTGATGACGGATCCGTTGAAGGTGTGGCGGTAGGAGAACGCGTACTGCGTCTTCGGGGTGTCGTCGCCGGAACAGAACAGGACGAACCCGGCCGGACGGCCCTGAAGTATGTCCGGCGCACCTCCGCGGACGCGGGTGTTCCGTCAGGGGGCGGGAGGAAAGGGGGCCCGAGCGGCCGCCGTTGCTCCCGCGTCACGTCCCGGTGATCAGGTGAGTGCGGTCACCAGCTCCGTGTCCGGTGCTGTCCGGCCGCGGCGGTTGTGGTGCGGGGCGGTGGGGGGAGTGGGAGGCGCGGTTGTGGTGGTTGCGGGGGGTGTGGTGTCGGTGAGGAGGGTGATGAGGGTGGTGCGGGCGCGGGCTACGCGGGAGCGGACGGTGCCGATGGGGCAGTTGATGGTGGTGGCGGCTTCGGCGTAGGGGAGGCCGAGGAGTTGGGTGAGGATGAAGGCTTCGCGGCGTTCGGGGGTGATGGTGGTGAGGAGTTCGGCGAGGGCGATGCCGTCTTCGAAGCCGGGGATGTCGCGGTGCTGGGTTTGTTCGGCGGCGGTCTGCCAGTCGTGGTGGTGGGAGAGTCTGGGGCGGGCGGCTGCGTGGCGGAGGCTGTCGATGACGGTGCGGCGGGCGATGGAGAGGATCCAGGTGCGGGCGGAGGAGCGGCCTTCGAAGCGGTGGAGGCTGCCGAGTGCGCGGAGGAAGACGTCTTGGGTGAGGTCGTCGGCGGCTTGGGTGTCGGCGCTGAGGTAGGCGACGTAGCGCCAGACGTCGCGGTGGAGGGCGCGGGCGAAGCGGTCGGCTTTTTCGGGGTCGCCGTCGCGGGCGTCGAGGGCGAGGCGGGTGGTTTCCGCGTCGGAGTCGGGGGTGTGCCGGAGCGGTTTGTCGCCGGTGGGGTGGTGCGGGGCCGTCGTCAGGGCAGGGGTCATCGCCACAGGTCCTTTGGTGCAAGGGGGGTGTCCGGCGTCGCGCGCGGGGTGCGGGGCCGGTGAAGGGGGTACGGCCCGCCGTGGGGCGGGGCCGATGCCCGAGGCGCGGTGGACGGGAGCCGTCGGTGTGCGCTCGGGGAGCCGGCTGTCAGGTGACAGCGGTTCCCGTCGGGGGACCCCGTGAGGTGATGGCGTGGACGAGGAACAGCCGCCGCGGCGCGCGGCCTTGGCGCGGCCGCCGGACGAGGACGCGGGGCCGGTGCGGTGTGGCGGCCCGGCCGAACAGCAGGAGCAGCGGGGCCCGGAGCCAGCCCGCGAGCGCGCGCAGCACGCGGAACGCGGCCTGCTCCCCGTACGCCAGCCACAGGCCGCACAGCACCGCGGCCAGCAGGTGCGCGGCCAGCATGCCGGCCGGCGACATGCCGCCCATGGCGTGAGCGCCGGCCGGCAGCGCGTCGGCCGCCGCCGTGGACGCGTGGCCCGCCGCCTCGTGCAGCGCGTGCCCCACCGGGGTGCCGGACTCCGGTACGGCGGTGAGTACGGTCCCCGGCGGCGGCAGGGACACGTGCCGGCCGAGCCCGGCCTCGGTGACGACCCTCAGGGCCTCGTCGGGGGTCAGGTCGACCGCGGCGCCCCCGCCGCAGGTGAGGTACTCCGCCCACTGCCGGGCGAACGAGGTCCCGGAGGACAGGGAGGGGTGGACCACCGACTGCGCCAGCGAGAACAGCGCGTGCAGCAGAGCCTGCACGGCCACCGCCGCGGCGGTCACGGCCGCGGGACCGCGTTCCCGTCCGGCGAGCGCCCAGGCCGTCGCCACCGTGCCCGCGAACGCGGCGGACACCGCCCACCAGGGCACGGCCGCCCCCGACATGAGGAGGTGGCCGGTGGCCGCGAGCAGCACGCAGAGGGCTGCGAACATCGCAGCCCGTACGGCTCGGGAACAGTGGCCTGGCGTCATGGCGGTCCATCCTCGCACCGGTGTTCCGGGCGGAGCGACGGGGTGCGCACTTCCCGACAAGTTCTCCCGTACGCCGTTGACGGGACGGCCCGTTCACCCGATGGGACGGCCCGTTCGCGCTGGTCACAGCCGGTTCCCGCGAGGTCGCGGCCGATTCCCGCGAGGTCACGGCCGGTTCCCGCGATGTGGCGGCCCGTCCCCGTGTGGTGTGGCGCAGGGCACAACACGCGGAGGGAACTCGTCCGGGCCCGCAACCGACTGCCTTCCCGGCCGTGTTCGACATCTGGTGACGGGAGAGATCTGTGGCGACAGAAGGGGAGGCGGCGACGGCCGCGCCGCCGAAGGGCGACGACCGGCCCACCCGGCAGCTGACCGCGCTGCTCACCTGCGCCATGGCGTTCTCGATGCTGCAGCTGTTCGTCCTCGGGGCGCTGGGACCGCGCGTCGTGGACGCGTTGGGCATGACGCCCGCCCTGCTCGGGCTGACGACCACCCTCGGCTTCGGGACGGCCGCCGTGCTGTCCCCGGCCGGCGGCCGCATCGTGGACCGGATCGGTCCGCGCCGCTCGCTGGTGGTCCTGCTGCTGGTGTCCGCCGTGGCGCTCGCCCTGATCGGGGCCGCCCCCGGAACCGGTCTGCTGCTCGCCGCGGTCGCGCTGGGCGGCGTACCGCAGGCACTGGCCAACCCGGCCACCAACAAGGCGGTCCTGGCCGGAGTCCCGCCCGCCCGGCGGGGTGCCGTGACGGGCCTGAAGCAGTCCGGGGTGCAACTGGGCGCGTTCGTGGCCGGGCTGCCGCTCGTGCTGCTCGCGGGCGGTATCGGCTGGCGCGGCGCCGTGTGGACGGCGTCCGGTGCGGCGCTCCTGGCCGGGCTGTGGGCGCTGCGTACGCTGCCGGCGGACCCGCCGCCGCCCGCGGCCGGGCCGCCCGCGTCGCTCGTACCGAGGGGGATGGTGGCCTGGCTGGCCGTCTTCTCGCTGTTCCTGGGCGCCGGGATCGCCTCGGTGAACACGTATCTGGCCCTCTTCGGCGTCCGCCGGCTGGGGATGGGGCCGACGACGGCCGGGGTACTGGTGGCGGTCCTGGGCGTGGCGGGGATCGTCGGCCGGGTGGCCTGGTCAAGGGCGGCCCGGCCCGGACGGGCCGAATGGCTGCCGGGCGCGCTGGCGTGCGGCGCGATCGGGGCGGCGCTGCTGCTGGCCGCCGCCGTGTCCACGAGCCGGCTGGTGTGGGTGGGAGCGGTCGCCGTCGGGGTGTTCGCCGTGTCCGGGAACGCCGTCTCCATGGTGCTGGTCGTGCAGCGGGCGGCGGCCGGCCGGGCCGGACAGGACTCGGCGCTCGTCGCGGCCGGGTTCTTCGCCGGATTCGCCCTGGGACCACCGCTGTTCGGCCTGCTCGCGCAGAGCGGGAGGTACGGGCCCGGCTGGATCCTGGTGGCCGCCGAGTTCGCGGCGGCGGGCGTCGTCGCGTTCCTCTGGGCCGTACGGGACCACCGCAAGGTACCGGCGTGAGCGCGGCGCCGGCGCCCGCCGCGCACTGGGCCGACGGCGCGCTCGCGGCCGTCATGGAGCGCGTGGCGGCCACCGAGGCGGCCGTCGGCACCCGCTTCCCCCTGTACGCGGACCCCGAGGACGGGCGGTGGACGACGACCGGCCGCGGCTCGTGGACCGGCGGCTTCTGGACCGGGCTGCTGTGGCTGCGGGCGCGGTACACCGAGGACTGGGCCGACCGGCGGACCGCGGCCGCGTGGACGGCCCGGCTCGTACCGTGGGCGGAGGCCGACACCGCCACCCGCGGGCTGATCTTCTGGTACGGAACCGCGCCCGCCGGTCCCGACGGGCGGGCCGCCGCGCTCCGGGAGCGGGCCGCCCGCGCCTGCCTGGCGGCCTACGACCCCGAACTCGGCCTGCTGCCCTGGGGCGGCGCGCTCGGCGGACCGCGCCTGCTGGCCCGGGCGGACGGCGTACCCGGTACGGTGCCGCTCCTGGCCGGAGCCGGACCGCGGGGGGCGGCGGCCGCCGCCGCACACCTGCACCGGCACCTCGACCTCTGCCTGGGCGAGGACGAGGGTGAGGTCGGCGCGAGGGGGATCGGAGGCGCGGCGGGGACCGGCGGGTCGGTCGGGACCGGCGGGTCGGCCGGCGGTGCGACCGGGGCCGGCGGCGCGGCCGGCTCCGGGACCGGCGTCCCCGGCGGCGTCCCGCCCGCGCGCCCGCACCCCGCCTGGAGCTTCGATGCCACCGCGGGCTGGCGGCCCTGCGAGGACCCGGCGCCGGGCTGGAGCCGGGGACGGGCCTGGCTGCTCCTGGCGGTCGCCGACGCCCTGCTCCGCCCCGGTGTCGCCGACGTCCGGCTCCGCCCCGGTCCCACCGGCGGCGCGGCCGCGCGGCTCGACGCGGCCGCCGGGCAGTTGCTCGCGGAGGCGGGGGTCCTGGCCGGGCGGCCCGTCCAGCCGGCGGACTCCTCCCGGCCGGACGGGCCGTCCGACACCTCGGCCGCCGCGATCACCGCGGTCGCCCTGCTGAAACTGGCGCGGGTGCCCGGCCCCCGGGCCGCGGCGTGCGCGGAGCGGGGGGAGGCGGTCCTGCGCCACCTCACGGAGGCCCACCTCACCGGCCGGGGGCCGGGCCGCCCGGCCGGGATGCTGCTGGACGGCTGTTACGACGCGGGGAAGGGCCTGGCGGTCCAACACGAGCTGATCTGGGGAGACTTCTTCCTGGCGCTGGGGCTGGCCGCACTCGTCGGCGCCGTCGACCTCACCCTCGTGTAGCGGGCACCGTCGACCTCACGCCGGTGTAGCGGGGCCCGCCGGACGGGGCCTGCTCACGCTCGCGGGGCGGACCTGCTCACGCTCGCGGGGCGGACCCGCTCACGGCCGCGGGCCCCGCTCACGCCCGCGGAGCGGACCCGTCGCCGTAGCCGCGCAGGACGCGGCGGGCCACCGAGGTGACGTGGAGCTCGTCGGGGCCGTCGAGGACACGGGCCGCCCGTCCGCCTCGGAAGAGCGCGGGCAGCGGGGTGTCCGGGCCGAGCCCGGCGGCGCCGTGCACCTGGATCGCGGAGTCGGTGACCCGCTGGAGCATGCGCGCCGCCGCGACCTTCGCGAGCCCCACCTCGGTACGGGCGTCCTGCCCGGACGCGATCAGGGCGACCGCCTCGTGGACGAGGGGGCGGGTGGTGCGCAGCGCGAGCAGGGCGTCGAATACGTGCTGCTGGACCAGCTGGTGGTCGGCGAGCGGCCCCCGGGAGCCGCGGCGGGTGGCGGCGCGCTCGCACAGGAGGTCGAAGGCGCGCTGGGCCTGGCCGAGCCAGCGCAGGCAGCGCAGGGTGCGGCCGAGCTGCAGCCGTTCGCCCGCGATGTCCAGGGCGCCGCCGGGCGCGCCGAGGAGGTGGTCGGCGGGCACGCGGACCCGGTCGAACTCGATCTCGTACTGGCCCGCGGCTCCGAACACGGGGAGTTCCCGGACCACGCGGAAACCGGGGGAGCGGGTGGGCACGGCCAGCAGGGAGAGCCCGTGGCGGTCGCCGGGGGCCCCGCCCGTGCGGGCCATGACCGTCACCAGGCCGGCGTCGGCGGCGCCGGAGGTGAACCACTTGCGGCCGGTGACGAGCCAACCGCCGTCCGGCCGCGACTCGGCCCGGGTGGCGGTCAGGAACGGGTCGGTGCCGGGGACGTCCGGCTCGGTCATGGCGAAACAGGTCCGCAGCTCTCCCGAGACCAGCGGCTCCAGGTACGCGCGGACCCCCGGACTCCCGTGGCGGGCCAGCATCGTGACGTCGAGCAGCGGGGCGGAGCCCAGCGCCGCCGGGCCGTGGTCGCTGGCACCCTCCGCCTCGGCCAGTTGCGCGTACGCCCGGAAGTCCAGCCCGCCACCGCCCAGTCCGGCGGGGAGCGGCAGTGCCCACAGCCCCTCCTCCCGGGCCTCGTCGCGCAGGGCGGTCCGTACGGCGGCGGCCGCGGGCCCGCCGGCGTCCAGCACCTCCTCGCGCGGGACCACCCGGCCCGCGACGAAGCGGGTGATCCGCTTCCTCAACTCCGGCAGCGGAACCCCGGTTCGATCCGGGCCCGTCGTGCGGAGTGCGCTTGCGTCCGTCACTGTTTTTCTCCTCGTTCCCGGGAACCCGTGCGAACGGCTGCCCGACTGTCTGTCCGTGGAACTGGTCGGGCGCGGACGCGCCCGGGTTCCCGAGTTCCGCGAGACCCGGGCGACGGCCACCGCCGCGCCAGGAGAGGAGAGGCATGGCGTCACCAGCCACCACGCAGACGGTCCGGCCGCTCGACACACTGCGCTTCGACACCTCGGGACCACCGCAGATCGCGGGCGTCGTCGCCAGCCACCTGCGCATGCTCGGCGCCCGAACGGGCCACCCCGACCCGGGGGACGGGCCCGCGGGCGGCACCACGCTCACCGGCGGTGACTTCGCACCGGCCCACGCGACCACTGCCTGGGGACGCCCCGGGAGCGGCCTCGTTGACGAGGCCACCGTGCAGGCCGCCACCGGCGTCATGGCCGTGCACGGCCGCCGGGACGGCGGCCCGCGCGGCCTGGCCGCCGACTACGCGGCGACGGCCACCGCCGTCCTGACCGTGCAGGGACTGCTCGCGGGTCTGGTGGGCCAGGCCCGGGGCGGCGCCGCCTCCCGCGTGGCCACCGGCGCGGACCGGGCCGGACTGCTCGCCGTGTCCCAGTACCTCGCCGCCACCGGAGCCGACGAGGGGGAGGCCGCCGAACTCGCGCCAGGGGGACCGCCCTTCACCTCCGCCGAGGGCGTCCTCTTCGAGCTGGAAACCCTCGACCCGGCCGCCTGGGCCGCCTTCTGGCGCGCGCTGGAGGCACCTCCGGGGGCGCTGCGCGCCGGCTGGCGCCCGTTCCAGTTCCGGTACGCAACCGCCTGCGCCCCCTTCCCGGCAGCCCTCCACACGGTGACGCGGTCCCACCCGATGGCGCGGATCAGCAGCGCCGCGGCCCTCGCCGGAGCCCAGGTGTGCCCGCTGCGCACCCTCGCGGAGCGGGCCGGGGAGGACGACGGCCTCGCCCCGTGGTCGCTGGAGCCCCTCGGTCCCGGCGCCGGCTCTCCTCGCGCGACGGGTACGGGAGCCCCGACCGGCCCCGACCGGCCGCTGGCCGGCCTGACCGTGCTGGAGGCCGGCCGGCGCATCCAGGCCCCGCTCGCGGCCCACCTCCTGGGACTCCTCGGGGCCGACGTCATCCGCGTCGAACCGCCGGGTGGCGACCCGCTCCGGGGCATGCCGCCCGCCTGTTCCGGAACCTCCGCGCGCTGGCTCGCCCTCAACCGGGGCAAGCGGGCCGTGGAGATCGACATCAAGTCCGGGCGCGACCGCAACCGGCTGCGGGAGATGGCCGCGCGGGCCGACGTCTTCCTGCACAACTGGGCGCCGGGCAAGGCCGCCGAACTCGGGCTCGACGCCGACGACCTCGCCCGGGTCAACCCCGCGTTGGTCTACGCGTACACCAGCGGCTGGGCCGGCCGCCTCCCCGGTGCCCCCATGGGCACCGACTTCATGGTCCAGGCCCGCACCGGTGTCGGCGAGGCCGTCCGCCCCGAGGGCGAGCCCCCGGCCCCCTCGCTGATGACCCTCCTCGACGTGCTCGGCGGCCTGCACGGCGCCGAGGCCGTCCTCGCCGGGCTCCTGCTGCGCGAACGCACCGGCCGCGGCGTACGGGTGGACTCCTCCCTGCTCGGGGCCGCCGACACGCTGACCGCGCCCGCCCTGCGCCGGGCCTCCCTCGGCGAGAACCCCCGGCGGCCGGCCGGGTTCCGGCACCCGCTCAGGACGGCCGACGGCTGGATCGCCCCCGCCGACACGAGCGCCGCCGCCGCGGCCGCCTACGACCTGCGCGAACTGACCACCGCCGACGCCCTCACCCAACTGCGCGACCACGGTCTGACGGCCACCGCCGTCACCACCGACCTCGCCGCCCTGCACCACGATCCCCGGTTCACCGGCTCGATCAGCCGCGACGCGCACGGCGCCCCCGCAGTCCCCGACCCCTGGAGCTTCGCATGACCGCCGACCGGCTCGAACTGCACGACCTGCTGCCCGCCGAACTCCGCCGGTCCTGGGTCGTCGACGGCACCTGCCCCGACCTCGACCTCTACAGCCTGTTCCGGGCCCGCCAGATCGCCGACCTGCACCGCACCGCCGTCATCGACGCCAAGGGCGCCCTCTGCTACACCGCGCTGGACCGCAAGGTGCGATGTCTGGCCGCGGGTCTCAGAGACCTCGGGATAGGCCCGGGCGACGTGGTCGGCGTACAACTCCCCAACCACCGCGGCGCCGTCATCGCCGACCTCGCGCTCGCCGCCCTCGGCGCCGTAGCCCTCCCCTTCCCCGTCGGCCGGGGCACGCTGGAGGCCGAGTGCCTGCTGCGCCGGGCCGAGGCCGTCGCCGTCATCGCCGCGACCGAGCACCGCGGCTTCCGGCACGCCGCCGACCTGGTGACCCTCGCGCCGGCCCTCCCGGTCCTGCGCCACGTCATCGCCGCCGGTCCCGGCGCCGCCCCCGGGGGAGCGGTCCCGATGGCGGAGCTCATGCGCCGCGACCCCAGCGGGTTCGTCCCCGCCCGGCCCGACCCCGACACCGCGGCCCGCATCCTCGTCTCGTCCGGCTCCGAGGCCGAGCCGAAGATGATCGCGTACTCGCACAACGCGCTGGCCGGGGGACGCGGCAACTTCCTGGCCTCCCTCATGCCCGACCGGACCCCGCCGCGCTGCCTGTTCCTCGTACCGCTGGCCTCGGCCTTCGGCTCCAACGGAACCGCCGTCACCCTCGCCCGGCACGGCGGCACCCTCGTCCTGCTCGACCACTTCACGCCCGAGGCGGCGGTCGCGGCGGTGCGCGCGCACGAGCCGACGCACGTCCTCGGCGTGCCCACCATGGTCCGCATGATCCTCGAACGCCTGGAGGAGACCCGCGAGGAACTGCCCGCGCCCACCGCCCTGGTCCTCGGCGGGGCGCCGCTCGACGTGACCACGGCCGCCGCCGCCGCCAAAGCCTTCGGATGCCCGGTGGTGAACCTCTACGGATCCGCCGACGGCGTCAACTGCCACACCGGCCTCGGCACCACCGTCCCGCCCACCGACGGCACCGGCGTCGTCGCCGGCCACCCCGACCCCCGGGTCGCGGAGATCCGCATCGCCGACCCCGACACCCACGAACCGCTGCCCGACGGCGACATCGGCGAGATCATCTCGCGCGGCCCCATGACCCCGCTGTGCTACGTCGGCGCCCCCGACCTGGACGCCCGCTACCGCACGCCCGACGGCTGGGTCCGCACCGGAGACCTCGGCTACCTCGACGCCGGCAGCGTCCTGCACGTCGTGGGCCGCCTCAAGGACATCGTCATCCGCGGTGGCGCCAACATCAGCCCCGCCGAGGTGGAACGCGAACTCACCGCGCACCCCCAGGTCCGCGACGTGGTCTGCGTCGGCGTCCCCGACGCGCTGATGGGGGAGCGGCTGGCGGCCTGCGTCGTGGCCCGGGGCCCCCGGCCCCCGACCCTCGCCTCCCTCGGCGCCCACCTGGACGGGCGCGGCCTGGAACGGCGCAAGCACCCCGAGCGGCTCCTCGTACTCGGCGAACTGCCGCTGACGGCGGCGGGCAAGCCGGACCGGGCGGCCCTGCGCGAACGCCTCGCCGCCGCCGCCGGACGGCCGGAGACCGGCGCGGCGGCCATCGCCCCGCTCGCCCAGGCCGGATGACGCGGGGGCCCGGCGGCACGATGTCGCCGGGCCCCACACCGCCTCACGCCGGGCGCCTCACGCCGGGCGCCTCACGCCGGGCGCCTCACGCCGGGCGCGGAACGCTCAGGGAGCGCCCGCGCCCTTCTTCAGCTCCGCCGCCGCGTTGCGGTAGACGGGCAGCAGGTCGAGGTCGTCCCCCGGATAGTTGACGATCTTCAGCTGCCGGGCGCCCGAGTCGGGCAGGACCGTCCCCGTCGACATGTGCGCGTTGTCCAGGACGAGCGCCGGCTTCTTCGCCGAGAGCTCGGCCAGCCGCGCCGGGGTCACGGCCTCGGGCCCGAACGTGCCCACCGTGGTGGCCCCCGCGAGTTTCGCCGCCCACGCCGTGAAGACCTGCGTCACGACGGACGGGGCCTTCCCGCCGGGCCAGGCGGCCCGGAGCTCCGTGTTCAGCTTCGCGTACTCGGTGTCGAAGCCGGTCTTCCACCGGGCGGCGGCCTCCTCGGTGCCGAAGAGCGCACCCAGCTTGGCGACTTCGGCGTTCACCTTGTCGGGATCGTTGTCGAGGTTCACCTCGACCAGCTTCGCCTTGGAGCCCGCCGCCTCCTTGATCTTCGCGGCGTACGGCTCGAAGGGCGCGTACAGCACGAAGTCGGCCTTGGCGACGGCGGCGAGGTCCGAGGGCTTCGGATCGTAGTCGGGGGCGTGCTGCACGGACTGCGGCACGATCACCTTGACGTCCTCGGCGCCCGCGGCCTTGGCGAAGGCGCCCTCCCAGGTGGTCGTGACGACCACCACGGGCTTGTCCTTCTTCGGCGCGCCGCCGCCCGCGGCGGGGGTGTCGGAAGCCGTACCGGAAGCGGCGTCGGAAGCAGCGTCGGAAGCGGTGTCGCCACCGCAGCCGGCGGTCAGGAAGAGGGCCGCACTCAGTGCGAGGAGGGAAGAGATGCGGACGCTGGTGCGCGCCATGAGCTGATTCTCCGTTCGGGGACGAGATGGACGGCGAGGACCACGGCCCCCGCCGTCAGGACGAGGACCGGCCCGGGCGGCCAGTCCAGCCACAGGGCCAGCAGGAAGCCGGTCAGATTGACCGCCACACCGATGCCGACGGCCCAGAGGGTGATCGACTTGAGCGAGCTGCCGAGGCGGCGCGCGGCGAGTGCGGGAAGCAGGGTCAGGGCGTCGACGAGCAGCGCCCCGGTGAGTTTGATCGCCCCGGCGACCGCGACGGCCACCAGGACCAGGAGCGCCGCGGTCAGCGCCCGGACCGGGACGCCGGAGCACTGGGCGAGCTCGCGGTCGTACAGGAGCAGGCCGATCTCGCGCCGCCGCCACCAGAACAGGCCCGGTACGAGGACGGCCAGCAGACCCAGGACCACGAGGTCGGGGGTGCCCACGGACAGGATCGACCCCCAGAGCAGCGCGAACGCGCCGGAGGCGTTGACGCCCGACACGGCCAGCAGGAGGAGGGCCGCGGCGATCGCCAGGCTCATCAGCAGACCCATCGCGCCCGACAGCCCGTCGGGGCTGCGGGCGAGCGGCGCGACCCCGGCGCCCGCGAGGGCGCACGCCACCAGCGCGCACAGCATCGGATCGAGCCCGGTCAACAGGCCCACGGCGATGCCGAGCAGCGCGACGTGCATCATCGCGAACCGGACCGGCATGATGTCGAGCCCGACGATGACCACGCCGATGACGGGCAGTCCGATCGCGGCCAGCAGCAGGGCGATCCCGGCCCGCTGTACGGGAAGCAGCCGCAGCAGTTCGCCGAGGTCGGCGCCGGCGAGCGTCACCGGACCTCCCGCAGCCGGCCCGCGGCCATCTCCAGGACCCGGTCGCAGCGGGCGGCCATTGCACGGTCGTGCGTCACCACGACCAGCGTCACCGGCAGGGCGGTGAGGACGTCCGCGGCCTCCGACTGCCCGTCGAAGTCGAGGGCGGCGGTCGGCTCGTCCGCCAGCAGCACCTCGGCCCCGGCGGCCACGCACCCGATCGCCCGGGCCAGGTACATGCGCTGCAACTGGCCGCCGGACAGCGTGTGCAGGGGCCGCCCGATCAGCGACCCCACCCCGAGCCGGTCCGCGGCCTCGGCCGCGTCCGCCGCGGCGCCGCTGCTGGCCAGCAGCTCGGCGCCGAGCAGGGGGAACCGGCCGGCGGCCGGCTTCTGCGGGATCCAGGCGCAGGCCCGGCGCCGCCAGGCCCACTCCGCGGGGGTGCGGGTGCTCCGGCCGCCGACCAGGATCGAGCCCGTGACCTGCCGGTGCAGCCCGAGGACCGCCCGGAGCAGGGTGGTCTTGCCCGAGCCGTTGGTCCCGGTCAGCGCCACCCGCTCCCCGGCGGCAATCTCCAGGTCCACGTCCCCGACGGCCTCCACCCGGCCGTGCCGGCAGGCCACCTCCCGCATGCGCACATCCAGCCCGCCCATCACACGCCCCTCGTTCCGCCGGGTTGTCAGCGGGCCGGGCGGATGCCCGCCCTCCCACGTCGCAGTAGTCGGGCGGCGGACCCGCCGGGTTCCCGCAGATCCACGATCCGTCCTGAATCCGTCCTGAATCCCTCCGAAGTCCGTCCGGAGTCCGTCCGGAGTCCCGATCGGACGGCCGGACGCGGCGACCGCGCAAATCGCTGTCCGGTGACCGGAGCACGGTGATAGACATCCGTCGTGCACAAGAGGAGCGACTGCTGGACGTGGTGGCCCGCGTCGCAGTCACCGCGGAACTCCGGTGGGGTCGCCCGGCACCGGGTCCAGGAGACCGCGGTGCACACCTACGACGCCCAACTCGCGGTGGGCGCCCCGGAGCCGCTGCCGGCCGAGGTGGCCCTCGACGGTGTCGAGGAGTTCCTGTTCACCTGCGTCGCGACGCCCAGCGCCTGGCCGCACAAGCCCACGACCTTCGACTTCCACGCCGCCGAGGGACGTTCCTGGCGCCTCGCGGTCGACGGCGACGGAGCACGCTCCACCCGCATCCCCGAGCCCGGTGCCACGACCGGCGGGGAATCGGACGCGGCCGGCGCCTCCCTCCACGGCACGGCCGGTGAGTTGGTCCTCTTCTGCTACGAACGCATCCCGGCCGGCTCCGTGCACATCGACGGAGACGCAGGGCTGATCGACCTGCTCCGCGCGTGGGAGCCGGAGGAGTAGGCGGCAGATCCGTCCGGTCCGTCCGGTCCGTCTGGTCCGCCTTGCCCGTCCGACGCGGCGCCGGGCCCGAGCGCCCCAGGTGCCCCGGGCAGTCGGCCGACCGGCTCGCCGCCCCCGCCCGGCGAGCCCGCGGTCCGGTCCGGTTCGGCGGTTCGGGCCACGCCACCGACCAGGTCGTGGGTCACGCCCGTGATCAGCGCACCCAGCCCTGCGGGTCCGGCTTCCAGTCCTCGACGAGGAGGCCGAGCAGCACTTCGTCCAGGAACTCGCCCATCACCCAGGCCGACGAGCGCAGGACGCCCTCGCGCACGAAGCCGTTGCGCTCGGCGGAGCGCAGCATCGCGGCGTTGTCCGACAGCGTCTCGATCTGCAGCCGCCGCAGGCCGCGCACGACGAAACCGTAGTGACACAGCGCCGCGACCACGTCGGTGCCGTAACCCTTGCCGCGCGAGGACGGCCGCATTCCCAGCCCGATGTGCGCGGACCGGTTGTGGTTGTCGATGCCCCACAGCACCGCGGTGCCGACCAGCGTGCCGCCGTCCAACTCCACCACGGAGAACGGGACGTGCCCCTGCTCCTTGTCGTCCACCACCAGCCGCGCGTCCTGCGAGCCGGGCGTGATCGGCCGCCACGGCCGGCCTTCGGCCCGGGAGGTGTTGACCACGTCGTCGTAGAGCTCGGCCCGCAGGATCGGGATGTCTTCGTCGTGCCGGGCCCTGAGCCCGACCTTGCCGCCCTTTAGCATGCAAGCTTCCTATCCGACCGGACTCGGTGGCGGCAAACCGTTTGGACCACCGCCACAGCACTAGCCGCCGATGTCGCGGCTGCGGAAGTCGTCCAGGGTCTCGCGCCGCATCAGCGTCGTGGCCGTGCCCTCGTGGACCGCGATGACGGGTGGGCGCCCCACCAGGTTGTAGCCGGAGGCCATCGACAGCTGGTACGCGCCCGCCACCGGTACGGCGAGCAGGTCGCCCGGGCGGATGTCTCCGGGCAGCTCCGCGTCGGCCGCGAGGATGTCGCCCGCCTCGCAGTGCCGGCCGACGACCGTGGCCGTGCGGGGCTCCGCCGTCGAGCGGCGGCCGATCAGCCGGGGCGCGTACCGCACCCCGTACAGCGCGGGCCGGGGGTTGTCGCTCATCCCGCCGTCCACGGCGACGAAGACTTTCTCGCCCGTGCGCTTGACGGCGAGCACCCGGTACAACGCGACCCCCGCGGGACCGGCGACGGCCCGCCCCGGCTCGACGGCGAGCCGGGGTACGGGCAGCCCCGCGGCGGCGCAGCTCTCGATGAGTCCGGCGCGCAGCCGGCGGGCGAGGGCGGTGAGGTCGAGGACGGGCTCGCCCGGCCGGTAGGCGATGCCGTGCCCGCCGCCCAGGTCGAGTTCGGGCAGCGCGACGCCGTGCGCGTCGTGGACGCGGGCCATCAGCCCCACCATGCGGCGCAGGGCCACCAGGTAGGGCTTCACCTCGGTGATCTGCGAGCCTATGTGGCAGTGCAGACCGGTCAGTTCGAGCCGGGGCTGACCGAGGATCCGGGCTATCGCGTGCTGCGCGGAGCCGTCCGCGAGGGACAGCCCGAACTTCTGGTCGTCCGTCCCGGTACGGATCTTGTCGTGGCCGCCGGCCGAGATCCCCGGCACCACCCGCACCATCACCTTCTGCCGGCCCCCCGGGCCGACGGCGGCCGCTATGCGGGCGATCTCGGACGGACCGTCGATGACGATCCGTCCCACGCCGAGCCGCAGCGCCGCCTCCAGGTCGCGCGGGGACTTGGCGTTCCCGTGCAGTACGACGCGTTCGGCCGGGAACCCGGAGGTGACGGCGAGTTCCAGCTCTCCCGCCGAGCAGACGTCGAGGCCGAGCCCCTCCTCCCGCACCCAGCGCACCATCGCACGGGAGAGGAACGCCTTGGCGGCGTACAGCACGTCCGTGTCGGGGAAGGCGTCCCGGTAGGTGCGGCAGCGCCCGCGCACCTCGGCCTCGTCCAGCACGTAGGCCGGGGTGTCGAAGCGGTCGGCCA
Source organism: Streptomyces antarcticus (assembly GCF_026627255.1). GTDB lineage: Bacteria > Actinomycetota > Actinomycetes > Streptomycetales > Streptomycetaceae > Streptomyces > Streptomyces antarcticus. The sequence goes on from NZ_JAPNLM010000005.1 coordinate 279,348, forward strand.
GCTCGGACAGGGAGACCCCGCCGACCGCCAGGTCGCCGTCGGGGAGCCGGGTCGTGGACGCGGGCCAGACGGACAGGTCGTCGGCGCCGGCCGGCAGCCCGGCGGGAACGGCGGCCGTCACCACGTGATCCTCCATCAGAGGGTCCCGGCCAAGGGCGCGGCCACGCTCCCGGTGACGGGCTCGGCCGTGCTCGGGGCCGGTTCCCCGGCGGGTTCCGGGACCGGGGCCGGGACCGGGACGGCGGCGGGTTCCGCGGTAGGGACCGGGGCGGCGGCGGGAGCGGTGAACGTCGGATCGACGGTCAGCAGCGACGCTCCGAGCGGCTCGGCCAGCGCGCGGAGCGCGGACCCGGAGAGCCGGATCCAGGCCTGATCCGCACCGAGCGTGCCGGCCAGCCGGTCCGGACCGGTGAAGCCGACAGCGGTACGGGCACCCAGCGGGGTGCGGAACAGCCGGACCACCACCCCCGTTGCACCCGGCCGGGCCGGCACGTAAAGGGGCCTGGCCGGGACCCGTTCTTCAGGCTCGGGGTCGTCGTCGTACAGGAACAAACACATGGGCCCTCCCAGGGGAACCACGAGCGGCGGCTGCCGCCCCGGGTGCGGTGAGGCGGCCCGGGGCGTGACACCCGAAGCTATCCCCGATCCGGGCCGTCCCCGACCACTCGGTAACGGGACCTTGACGGCGGGTGGCCGGGTCCATACGCATCGCTGACGTCCGGCGCCGGACGGGACCGCCCCCGGCCCGGTCCGGCGCACCTGGGCGGGGGGACGCGGCGCCGGGGTGGGAGGACGCCGCACCCGGTCGGGAGGACGCGGCGCCGGGGCCGGCGCGCCGACGATTTCAGGCCGTTCTCGGCGACCGCGCCGAAACGGGTCCGCGCCCGGGCCGCCGGCCGGTGCTGCCCGCCGGTGGGCCGCCGTTCAGCTCCGGAGCCGGGACCCTCCGCGCGGAAGGCACGCCGGTAGGCGGCGGGCGTGGTGCGCAGGGCCTCGTGGAAGCGCCGGCGGAGATTCGCGGCCGAGGAGAGGCCGACCGGTGCGCGATGGTTTCCACCGGCAGGTCGGTCTCCTCCAGCAGCGCCCGGGTGGCGGTGATCCGCCGGTCCAGCAGCCACCGCCCGGGACTGACGCCCAGCTGCTCGGAGAAGCGCCGGTTCAGGGTGCGGGCCGAGACCTGTGAGCGTACGGCCATCTCGGCGACGCTGACCGGCCGGTCCAGCCGTCCGGACAGCCATTCCAGCAGCGGGGCCAGCGAGTCGTGGACCGGTCCGGAGGTGGGCAGTTCGGCGTACTGCAGCTGGCAGCCCTCCCGGTGCGGCGGCATCACCAGCTGCCGGGCGATCCGCATCGCGTAGGCGGCGCCCTGGTCGGCGCTCACCAGGTGCAGGCAGAGGTCCACGCCGGCCGCCGATCCGGCGCTGGTGGCGACGTCGCCGTGGTCCACGTAGAGCACCGCGGGGTCGACCCGGACCCGTGGGAACCGGGCGGCCAGCTCCGCGGCCCGGGCCCAGTGGGTGGCGGCCCGCCGGCCGTCCAGCACTCCGGCGGCGGCGAGCACGAACGCGCCCGAGCAGATGCCGACGATCCGCGCGCCGCGCCCGTGTGCGCGGCGGACCGCCGCGACCACCGCCGCCGGCACCTCGGTGCCGGCCGGCTGCTGCCAGCCGGGGACCAGCACGGTGTCCGCGCGCTCCAGGGCGTCCAGGACCGTCGTGACCAGCAGGTCGTAGCCCGCCTGTCCGCGCACCGGGCCGGGCTGCTCGGTGCAGACCTCGAACGCGTAGCGGGCGGGTACCGCCGGGCCGTGGTCGCCGAACACCTCGGTCGCGCAGGCCGGCGGGAAGGCCGGCTGCGGGGGCTGCACCAGGGCGACGACCCGGTGCGGCTCCGGCGGCTTTGGCGTCTTCGGCAGCTCCGGCGGCCTCGGTAGTTCCGGCAGCTCCGGCAGCTCCGGCAGTTCTCGCGGCTTCGGCAGCGCCCGGCTCGGACCGGACGCCTACGGCCTGGCGGTCTCCTTCCTCGGCGTCGGAACGGTGCTCGGCGGCCTGCTGGCGCTGCGGCTGCGCCCGGCCCGGCCGCTGGCCGCCGGCGCGGTGGCGATGGTGCTGTGCACCGTGCTGCCGCTCTGCGTGGCGCTGGGCGCCGGTCTGCCGCTGCTGCTGGCGTGCCATGCCCTCGGCGGCGGCGCCCTGGCGTTCTGGTCGGTGATGTGGGCGACGAGCGTGCAGACCCACACCCCGCCCGCGGTGATCAACCGGGTCACCGCCTACGAGCAGGCCGGCTCCGTGTCCGGGATCGCGCTCGGCCAGATGCTGGCGGGGCCGGCCACCGCGCTGGCCTCCCCGGAGCGGCTGCTCATGGTGTCGGCGGCCGCGGGGCTGGCGGGCTGCGTGGCACTGCTCGCGACCCCGGCGATCCGTACGCTGCGCCGTGCCGCTCCCGCGGAGGGCGGCGGGCCGGCGGGCCGGCGACGCCCGGATCCGCCCCTCGGCCGGCGGTCACGAAACCCGCTCCGCACCGGGAAGCCGACAATGTGAACGACGTCGCCATTGATCACAGGAGCAGTTCATGACCACATCCGCCGGCCACGTGGCGGCCACGGCCTCCGCCGCGGCCGCCATCCGGGACGAGCAGGGCCGCGTACTCATCGTCGATCCCGTCCGCAAGGAGCGCTGGAACCTGCCGGGCGGTCACGTCGAGGAGGGCGAGCTGCCCAGCGCCGCCCTGCGCCGCGAGCTCCGCGAGGAGCTCGGTCTGGACCTCGAGGTCGGCGATCTGCTGGTCACCGCGTGGGTCACCAGGCCCGAGGGCTCCCACGTGTTCTACGTCTTCGACGGCCCCGTGCTCGACGCGGAGTGGCAACGGGCCATCCGCCCACAGGAGTCGGAGATCGGCGAGATCCGGTTCTGCCGGCCCGAGGACATCGCTCCGAGCATGATCCCGCCGTTCGCCCTCGCCATCTGGAACCGGGCGCTCGCGGCGCGGGAGGAGAAGCGGGCCGCCTACCTCGAACTCGCCCTGTAGGCGGGCAGGGCGGGCAGGGCAGCTAGGGCGGCCAAGGAGGCAGGGCGGCCAGGGAGGCCAGGGAGGCAGGCGTCCGTGCGCCCAGGCGTCCGTACGCCGAGCCGTCCATGCGAACAGCCGCCCCTCGCCCCTCCCAGGGGGTGCGGGGCGGCTGCTCGCGCGGGTCAGTACACCAGCTTGTACGTCACGTCCTTCGGGATCGGCGACGGCACGGTGTCGGTGAACAGGAGCCTGATCGTGGTGAAGCGCTCCACGCCGGGACGGTCGGGCCAGGGCTCCGGGTTGGCCAGGGTCACGGACACGGGATAGGAAAGGAAGAGGCCCGCCGCGCAGTTCGGGCGGCAGTCGTTCGCCATGTCGGTGCCGGTGGCCGTCGCGGTACGCGGACCCCACCAGTCCCAGTGGAGCCCCACGAGGCGGTTGTTGCCGTCGCCGCAGGCCAGCAGGAACTCATCGGGACGCACCTGGTCCTCGGAGAAGCAGTCCACGACCACGACCGGATCCGGCACCGGCGCCCGGGCGGCCGCCCGGGTCTGTGCGGAGGCCGGGACGGCCGCCGCCACGAGCGCCGCGGCCGCACACAACAGCGTGGCCGTCCGCAACCCGGACCGGGCTGCGCGCCGGCCGTCTTCTGAAGCGTCCACGAGACCCTCCTCGCCGTCGTCCCGCAGTCGGCACGGGAACCCTGCCAGCTTCCCCCATCCGGCCGGTGCCCGCACCCGGTAGACCGGCGGCGGGCTCCGTCAGGAGGCGGCCCGGTCCACCGGGAAACCGGGCGGGGGGCCGGGCGCGGAAGCGGCGCGGAAGCGGACCGGGGTCTGGAAGCGGGCGTTGCGGGCCGCCCGGCGGAAGGTCGTCAGCACCGCGGATCCTGATGGCGGCGGTGGCGCGTGGCGGGCAGGTCGGTGGGGGTCTGCGGGACCACACCGCCCGGTTGCCGGGCCGGTCAGCGTCCTGTATGATGACGCGGCCGCCCCCGTCCTGCGCGTCGAGGAGAGCCTTGACCTGCCGGCAGCGGTTCGAGAGCAATGGATCTGATGTGCCCATCGACAGGTATGGGGGATCAGGTTAGCCTGCCCTAAGTTCGCTCGGGCGTCGTTCCTTCGGCGTGCCCTGCTCTCGGCTCCCCCACGCACGGCAATCGGCTGCCCCCGCACGATTGGGAGTGACATGTCACAGGATCTTCCTGACGACGCGCCAGTGATCCACGACCTCATCGGCATCGGCTTCGGGCCCTCGAACGTGGCGTTGGCGATCGCACTCGGCGAGCACAACGCAGGCGTCGGACGACAGGAGGCGATCACCGCCCACTTCTTCGAGCAGCAGCCGCGGTTCGGCTGGCACCGGGGCATGCTGATCGACGACGCCACGATGCAGGTCTCGTTCCTCAAGGACCTGGTGACGCTGCGGAATCCGTCGAGCGAGTACAGCTTCCTCTGCTACCTGCAGAGCAAGGGCCGGCTGATCGACTTCGTCAACCACAAGAACCTGTTCCCGCTGCGGGTGGAGTTCCACGACTACTTCGAGTGGGCCGCGGCCAAGGTCGACGACATGGTGTCCTACGGTCACGAAGTGGTCGCCGTGCGGCCCGTCGTGCGCGAGGGCGTCATCGAGTACGTGGACGTGACCGCCCGTTCCGGCCCGGAGCTCGTCACCCACCGGGCCCGCAACCTGGTCATCGGCACCGGCCTGCGGCCGCGGATGCCGGAGGGGGTCGACCGTACCGAGCGGATCTGGCACACGTCGGAGCTGCTGACGCGGGTGGAGGCGCTCAAGGGCACCGACCCGTCCCGGTTCGTCGTGGTCGGCGCGGGCCAGAGCGCCGCGGAGAACGTGGCCTTCCTGCACCGCCGCTTCCCCGAGGCCGAGGTCTGCGCCGTCTTCTCCCGCTACGGCTACAGCCCCGCCGACGACAGCGGGTTCGCCAACCGGATCTTCGACCCCTCCGCCGTCGACGCCTACTTCGCGGCCCCGGAGGGCATCAAGCGCAAGCTGATCGAATACCACGCCAATACCAACTACTCCGTGGTCGACATCGACCTGATCGACGAGCTCTACCGCCAGGAGTACCGGGAGAAGGTGCTCGGCACCGGGCGGCTGCGCTTCCTCCGGGTGTCCCGGCTCACGGAGGTGCTGGAGACCCCCTCCAAGGTGCTCGCCACGGTCGAGTCGCTCGTCACGGGGGACAAGGAGCCGCTGGAAGCGGACGCGCTGGTCTACGCGACCGGATACCGCTCCGCCGACTCCCTCGGCCTCCTCGGCGAGGTCGAGGGGCTCTGCCACCGCGACGACCAGGGGCGCGTCCGCGTCGAGCGGGACTACCGCGTCGAGAGCGATCCCGAACTGCGCTGCGGCGTCTACCTCCAGGGCGGCACCGAGCACACGCACGGCATCACGTCCTCCCTGCTGTCGAACACCGCTGTCAGGGTCGGCGAGATCCTCGAGTCGATCGTCGGCCGGGGCCGCGCCCCGGTGCCGGGCTCCCGCAGGGCCGTCGACGGGATCGGTTCCGCCCTGTAGGCCCCTCGCAGGGGGTCCTCGCCCCCTCACCGAAGGACGGGACGCTCGCGGTTCGGGCCGTTCGGCCGGCGGCTCGGCGCCGAAGACGACCGGCATGCCGAGGTGCCGGGCGGTGCTCCGCAGCGCGGCGATGTTGCCGACCAGGTCCACGAGGGGGGAGCATCCCCGGGGGAAGGCGTGCAGCTTGTGGTTCTGCATGGTGTGGATCAGGAGGGCGGCCCGGTCGGCGTCGGTCACCCAAGGGGCCACGTAATGCGGCAGGGTGCCCTGGGCGGGCATGGGACAGGGGTCGATGGCGGCAAGGCCCACGGCTGGATCTCCTCGGTACCGGTGCTCCGCGGACCGCCGCGCCGGGCCGGGCCGGTGGCGCGCGAGCGGGACGAGAACCGGCGGAGAACCCGCCCCCTCATCGCCTGCTTGGCTTGGCCAACCCAAGTGCCGCTCGGATGGTGGGCGGGGGTACGGCCGGCTCTCCCGGCCGTTCGTTCCGGCGCTCGGCGCGGTGTCCGTTCCGGTGTTCGCCGCGGCGTCCGTTCCTGTGTCCGGTGAGGTGGCCGGTACGCGTGTTCCGTCCCGCCGCTCCGGCGCTCAGTCCCGTTGCCCGGTGTCTCCGTCCAACCCGTCCAACGCGTTCAACCCGTCGGTCCGGAGGCCGGGTTGACCGCCCGGCGACAGGAGCGGATCGTCGAGCCGGACGATCCGGTACCCCGCCCGGCTGCTCGCGGCCTTGGCCGGCCGGCGCCGCTGGCCGGCGGCCGCCTTCGCCGACCGTGCCCGCTGGGCCGCCGCGATCAGGGCCGCCACCGGGGGCGCCTCGGCGCGCAGTCGGTTGAACCCGCGGATGGAGATCCCGACGAGGGTTGCCGCCGCCGGCCACGCGGCGCCCATGCGGATCGCGTTCAGCATCAGCTGGAGTGCGGCGGGCGTGGGGGTCGTTCCCGGTCTGAGTCCGTGGGCCTCGGCCAGCGCATGCGCGGCGCCGAGCGCCGCGGCGAAGCTGGCATCGAGGTCCAGCCACTCGCGCAGGGTGCGCTCGGGTACGCCCGCGGCGGCCGCGCACCCGGGGATGGTCAGTCCCTGGGCGGCTCCGCGCAGGGCGTCCGCCATGCGAGCAATCGTTTCCTCACGCTGGCTGGGCGTGCGCCGCAGCGCGTCGCGCAGTGCCCGGTCCATGTCCTCCTGCGAACCCAGCCGGGCCACCACCTCGTCGGCCCACTCGTCCTGCTGTGACTGGCGTCGCGCCTTCTCGTGCATCCCCACACCCCTATGTTTAGGTAAGCCTAACCTAAGAGTGTGAGCGCGGGGGAGAAAGGGGGGATCAGGCCGTCGAATATGCCCCGGGAAAAAGGCCGGGCCGGGCCGGCCGGGTAACCCCCGCCTGGCCCGGCCCAACCGCATTCAGGAGGAGGGCAGTTCCGCCCGGATCTCGCGGGCGGCCGCCACGAGGTGCTCCAGCGAGGCCCGGGTCTCCGCCCAGCCACGGGTCTTCAGGCCGCAGTCGAGGTTGACACAGAGCCGTTCGACGGGGATGGCCTCCAAGCCCGGTGAGGGCCGAGGGCGCGAAGGGTGCCGGAACGGGCGGGCCGCCGGGGTCGCGTACGGCTGGTACGCGACGGGAGGATCCGCCTGAAGCACGCCGACCCGCCCACGAGGTCACCGGGAAACCGCGCGCGGTCGATCGCGCACGGGCAACGGGCAGGTCTTCGGACTCGCGGGCACGCCTGCCGGTCTCCCGGCGGGCACCTACTGGCCGTCGCTTCCCAGACCCGTCCCGGGTCCAGTGCGTATGACGGCGGTCGTTCCCGCTCACCGCTGCGGGGCAGTCCCGGATTCCCACCGGGTTCCCTCTTACGGCGCGTCCCGTCCGGCTGACGGGGGCGAACCAGCTGCGGGAGCCACACCATGTTCCCGCTGATGCCGCTCGCGGCCGCGCTGGTTCCCGAGCTGCCGCTGCTGATGCTCGGGTACGGGCTGAGCGGGCTCGGCTGGGCCTTCTGGGGCGTCCAGTGGGCAGTGGCCGTACAGACCCGGATCCCCGCCGACCGGCTCAACCGGGTGGCCGCCTACGAGGTCGCCGGATCGATCCTGGCCGTTCCCTTCGGGCAGGTGCTGGCGGGTCCCGCCAGCGCCGTCTTCGGCGTCCACCGGCTCCTGGCGGCCGGGGCCGCGATCGGACTCGGCTGCGCCCTCGCTCTCCTGGCCGTACGCCCGATCCGGCGCCTGGCGCTCACGCCCGCCTGAAGGGGCTCCGCGCCCGTCCGGGGCGCGGCTCAGGCGGCCTGGCTGCCGGGGATCACCGGTGGGATGACCGGGGCCGCGGGCGGCGCGGGAGTTGCCTCCGCCTCCGCCTCGGGCACGGGGGTCAGATGGCGTCGCGGCGTCGCCGGCCGCAGCCGGTCGGGATCGAACATGTGCTCCTCGTAGCGGCCGAGAGCGAGCATGACGCAGAGGAGGAGGGGCGGCACGAGGAGCACGGTGAAGATCACGACGGTCCCTTCGGCAGGGGTGGCCCCTCGCGCGTGCCCGGTGGGTCGACCGGGACGCGCCGAGGGGGCGTACGTGTCAGCACGGGTGGAGAGTCGGGTGCGGCGCCCGTACGGGTGACGGGCGCCGCTTCACTGCGTGGGCCGGAGCGTCAGTGGGTGCCCCTGGCCTTCTTCATCTTGTCGCCGGCCTTCGTGGCCATCCCCTCGGCCTTGCCGCTCATCTGCTCGGTGCTGCCTTCCGTCTGCATCTTCTTGTCGTCCATGGCGCTGCCCGCGGTCTCCTTGAGCTTGCCCTTGACCTGCTTGGCCTTCGCCTTCGCCTTGCTCATGATGAGGTCGTTCCTTCCTGGGGAGATTGGTCACGCAAGCTCACCATGCGTCCGGATCGACGTCGGTGCAATTCGGCGGAACAACGGGCGAATCGCACCACGATGTGCAAGCGTCGCGCGCTCGCGCCGACCGGCCCCTCAGCCCAGCGTCCCCGTCGCGTACAGGGCGCCGACCGAGGCCGCCAGCGTGCCGAGCAGGAGCCGGAGCGCCCGGTCGGGGAGGCGCGGCGCCAGCCGCGCGCCGAGATAGCCGCCGACGAGCCCGCCCGCGCCGCAGGACAGGCCGAGCAGCCAGTGCGGCGCGATGTCGTCCGAGCCGGAGAGCGACAGCAGCGCGTACGCCGCCGCTCCCACGACGGACGTGGCGAAGGTGGCGGCCAGCGCCGCCGGGGCGACCCGCGCGACCGGCATGCCGCGCCCCACGAGGACCGGACCGAGCAGCGAGCCGCCGCCGATGCCGTAGATCCCGCCGACCACCCCCACGGCCAGGGCCAGCCCGGTGACCGTCCGCGGGCGCAGCACGGAACCGGAACCGGCCGGCCGCCGGGCCGGCCGGAGGGTCCGTACGACGAGCCATACCCCCAGCGGCAACAGGAGTACGGCCACCAGTACGCGGAACACGCCCGGCCCGGGCACGGCGAACACCCGGACGACCGCGCCGAGTACGACACCCGGCAGTGTGCCCAGCACCAACTGCCGTACCAGGGGCCCCCGCAGCGCACCGGTGCGCCGGTACCGCAGGAGCGCCCCCGGCCCGGCGACGACGTTGTACAGCAGGTTCGTCGGGGTCACGGCCGGGCTGGGCACGGCGAACACGCTCAGCTGTACGGGCAGCAGGAATACCGCCCCTGACACCCCGACCGGCGCCGTCACGACGGCGATCAGCAGCCCGGCGGCCAGGCCGCCGAGGATCGTCCCCCAGTCCACCCCGGTCGGCTCAGCCGCGGTCGACGTGCACGCTGGTGGACTTCACACGCGCCGTGGCCCGCATGCCGACCTCGAGCCCCAGCTCCTCGACCGCCTCCCTGGTCAGCAGCGACACCACCCGGTGCGGGCCTGCCTGCACCTCGACCTGGGCCGACACGTCACCGAGCCGGATCCCGGTCACGATGCCGGGGAAGGCGTTGCGGGCGGAGGTGTGGGACGGGTCCTCGTCCTCGGCGCCCTCCCGGCCCGCCTCCACGCAGAACGCCGCCAGGTCCGGGCCGTCGACGATGCGGCGGTTGGCCTCGCGCCGGGTGGGGAAGCGCCCGGCGTCCGCCCACCGCCTGGCGGTGTCGACGCTGACGCCCAGCAGCCGCGCCGCCTGGCCGATCGTGTAGGACTCCATGCGCCCCACCCTACTCAGCGGCCCCACCCGCCCGGCCGCTGCCGGTCAGGTGCCCGGGGGCCCCGCCCGGCTCCGTGTCCCCGCTGGCGGGGCGCCGGCCCGTGGTGTCCGCTGGAGGGGTGAGCCCTCTCCCCGAGCGCGGCTGGTGGGCCGGGCTCCCGCCCGCGGCGGGGGCCGCCGTGATGGCGACCGGCATCCTCTCCGTCGGCTTGGAGCTGGTCGGGCGCGATGCGCTGTCCCTGGCCGCGCTGGCCGTCGCCGTGGTGCTGTGGCTGGTACTCGGCATCGACTTCACGACCCGGCTGATCGGCGACCGCGGCCGGTTCCGGGCCGAGGCGGACACCCCGGCGGGCCTCACCGCCGTCGCCGCCACCACCGTGATCGGCACCCGGATCTCCGGACTCGGTTGGCAGGGCGCCGCGGTCGTACTGCTCGCGGTCGCAGCCGCCCTGTGGCCCTGGCTGATGCTCCACGTCGTACGCCACTGGCGGCGGCGGATGCCCGGCGTAGCCTTCCTCGTCTGCGTGGCCACCCAGGGGCTCGCCGTCCTGGCGGCGGTCCTCGCCGTCGCCCTGTCGCTTACCTGGCCGGCCTGGGCGGCGCTCGCCGCCTTCTGCCTCGGACTGCTGCTCTACGCCCGGGCCCTCGGCCACTTCGACCTGCGCGAGGTGGCCGGCGGCGCCGGCGACCACTGGGTAGCGGGCGGCGCGCTGTCCATCTCCGCCCTGGCCGGCTCCAAGCTCACGGCGTCACCCGTGTGGACCGGTCCCGCGCACGAGGCCCTGCGTGCCGTCACGCTCGTGACCCTCGCCGTGTCCCTCGCCTGGTACGCCGTCCTCCTCGCCGCGGAGCTGCGCCACCCCCGGACGCGGTACGACATCCGCCGCTGGTCGACCGTCTTCCCGCTCGGGATGACCGCCACCGCCTGCCTCTCAGCCGCCGGCCCGGTGGGGATCGGCTGGCTGCGCCCGCTGGGCGAGGTGCTGCTCTGGATCGCCGTGGGCGCCTGGCTGCTGACCCTCGCCGCCATGGTCACCTCCCGCCGGGCGGGGCGGCCGGGCTGAGTTCCGTACGCCTCCACCACCCCAGGACCGCCACCCAGACCAGCAGGGCGACCGCCGCCAGCAGCGCCCACCGCGACCCGTGCCGCAGCATCAGCAGGCCCCCGGACAGCGCCCCGCAGACGAGTGCCCCGACCGACACCAGGCGGCGTACGGAGGCCGCGCCCCACGGATCGGCGGCGAGGCCGGTCAGGGTGCGGGTGACGACGGTGGTGGTCAGATCGGGGACGCCGAGCCGGTGCACGACCGCGTTCTGCAGCCCCATGCCGAGGGCCAGCAGCGCGACGACCGCCAGCTGCCCGGTGCCGCCCGCCGTCATCGCGAGGGCGGCGGACACCAGCAGGGCCTGCACCGCCACCAGCGGCCCGAACGCCCGCTCCGCCGTCCCGCCGGGGAGCAGCCGGCCGGCCGCCCCCGCGCCGACGACGAAGGCGCCGAGGGCCAGGAGGGTGGCCGGGGCCGAGAGCGTGCGGTCCCCGGCGAGCGCGAGGCCGAGGAAGACCACGTTCCCGGTCATGTTGGCGACGAAGGCATGGTCGAGCCCGAGGTAGCTCACCGCGTCCACCACCCCGCTCACGAAGGTGAGCACGACGAGCAGCGGCGGCAGCACCCCGTGCGGGCCGCCGGGGCCCTGCGGACCGGGCGGGAAGAGCAGTGCGGCCAGCGGCCGCAGGATGCCGCGACGGGTGCCTGACGTCATGAAGTCCTCCCGTACCCTGCCTGCCGTGCCGTGCCGTGGACTGTCCTGCCTCGCTGCATGGTGCTGGCCCCGGCAGGCGCGTCCCGCGCGACCCGCCGCCGCCTCCGCCCACGCGGCCCACCCGCCCCGTGCGCCAGACCCGCCCCGCACGCCGCCTCCTGTGGCGGCCACGGCTCCCGCTCAGTAGGGTCCCGGCATGGCATACACGTTCCAGGTGACCATCGACTCCGCTGCCCCGCACGCCCTCGCCGACTGGTGGGCGGACGCGCTCGGATGGGAAGTCGAGCCGAGTGACGAGGCGTTCATCCGGGGGCTGATCGCCGCGGGCCACGCGACCGACGAGGACACGACGACCCACAACGGCGTGCTCGTCTGGAAGGCGGGCGCCGCCATCCGTCACCCGGAGGGCCTGGAGCGCGCGCCCCGCGTCCTGTTCCAGTCGGTCCCCGAGCCGAAGACGGTCAAGAACCGCGTCCACCTGGACGTCCGCACCGGGCCGGACGAGGACCACAAGAGCGTCGTCGAGCGGCTCCTCGCCAAGGGCGCCACCTTCCTCCACGACGGGCACCAGGGTCCCAGCGTCTGGACGACGATCGCCGACCCGCAGGGCAACGAGATCTGCATCTCTAACTGACCCGACTCGCCCCGCCGCACGCGACCACTGACGAGGAGCCGACCGGGGAACCGGCGTGCCTCCCGGACCGGGTCTGCGCCGCCCGCGGACGCCTCTCCGGTGAGCGCGGCGCCCGCCCCCGCACCCGGTGCGGCACCCGGCTGCCCCGCTGAACCCGCCGCCGGAGCAGGCATGACGGACCAGGCCTAAGCTGCTGCCGTGAACGTCATCCTCTTCGGCGCGACCGGCATGATCGGCCGGGGCGTCCTGCGTGAATGCCTCCGCGACGACTCCGTCGAGAGCGTCCTCGCGATCGGCCGCACCCCGCTCGGCGTGACCCACCCCAAGCTCCGCGAGCGCGTCCAGGACGACCCGTCCGACCTCTCCGCGCCGGACCTGGACCCGACCGCGTACGACGCCTGCTTCTTCTGCCTCGGCGTTTCCTCCGTCGGTATGAAGGAGGAGGCGTACCGGCGCGTGACGTACGACCTGACGCTCGCGGTGGCCCGGCCCCTGGCCGCGGCCAACCCCGCCCTGACCTTCGTCTACGTCTCAGGCGAGGGCACGGACAGCACCGAGCGCGGCCGCTCCATGTGGGCCCGCGTCAAGGGGCGCACCGAGAACGACCTGCTCCAACTGCCCTTCCGTGCCTACATGTTCCGGCCCGGAATCGTGCAGCCCGTGTGCGGCGTGCCCTCCAAGACCCGCCTCTACCGCACCCTCTACGCCGTGGCCGCGCCGCTCTTCCCCCTGCTGCGCCGGATCGCGCCCAACCTCGTCACCACCACCGAGGCCCTCGGCCGTGCCATGATCGCCGTCGCGGCCGCCCCGCCCGGCGCCGGTGTGCCCGGGCGCATCCTGCGCCCCCGGGACATCAACCGGCTGGCAACGGGCTCCGACCAGTCATAATCGAGTACCGGGCAGACCCTCCCGCACGTGAGAATGGACCATCTCAATCCGGGAGGGACCCCATGAGCCAGGACCGCCTGACTCTGCACGACCTGATGCCCGCGCAGGAGCTCGCCGCCTCGATCGACGCCGGGTACGTGACCCGCAAGGCGCACCCCGAACTGCCGCTGTCCCTCTACACGTACACGCGGACGGCCCAGTACGAGCGCGTCTGGAACCAGGTCACCACCCGCTGCCGGGGACTCGTCGCCGACGACACCACCGGTGCGGTCGTCGCGCTGCCGCTGCCGAAGTTCTTCAACGTCGGCGAGCACGAGTCGGGCCAGCCGTACGCGCCCGCCCTGCCCGACGAGCCGTTCGAGGTCTACGACAAGGTCGACGGCAGCCTCGCGGTGGTCTTCCACTACGCGGACCGCTGGCGGGCCGCCTCCAAGGGTTCCTTCACCAGCACCCAGGCCACCTGGGCGCAGCGCCACCTCGACGCCAGGGACACCACGGCCCTCGTGCCGGGCACGACCTACCTCGCGGAGGTCCTCTACCCGCAGAACCGCATCGTCGTCGACTACGGCGACCGCCGCGACCTCGTCCTCCTCGCCGCCTTCACCACGGACGGCGCCGAGGTCCCGCTCGCCGAGGCCGCGCCCCGCTGGGCGGGGATCGGCTCCGTCGTCACGGTGTGGCCCGCGATGCCCCTCGCCGAGCTGATCGCGCACGCCGACTCCAACACCCTGCCCGGGGGCACCGCCGCGACCGGCACCCAGGCCGAGGGCTTCGTGCTGCGCTTCGCCTCCGGCGTGCGCGCCAAGGCCAAGCTCTCGGAGTACGTACGCCTGCACAAGGTGCTCACCGGCGTCACCGAGCGGGACATCTGGCGGTCCCACGGCGTCCAGCGGTTCGCCGGACTGCCCGCCAGGCAGCTCGCCCAGGGCCTGAACTGCCGGGTCGAGGACATCGAGACGGCCGGCGGGAAGCCGCTCGACGCGCTCCTGGAGCAGGTGCCCGACGAGTTCGACACCTGGGTCCGCGAGGTCGTCGCCCGCCTCGAGGACGAGGCCGCGCTCCGCGAGCGCGCGGTCGAGGAGGCGTACGCGGGGCTCGCGCACCTCGCCGCCGACCGGGGCGCCTTCGCCCGCGCCGCGAAGGCACTGCCCGACGGCGGGATCCGCGCGGCGATGTTCCTGCGCCTCGACGGCAAGTCCACCGGCCTCGTCGTCTGGCGCTTCGTCCGGCCCGAGGCCGCCGACCCCTTCACGAACGACGAGGAGAACTGAACCGTGTCCCAGACACCCGAGCCCGTGGCCGGGCCCGAAGCCGCGACGGTGGTCGCGGCCGAGGCGCTCGCCGCGGCCGAGGAGGCCCCGCTGCCCGTCGTGCACGTCATGACGGGCCTGCCCGCCTCCGGCAAGACGACCGCCGCGCGCGCCCTGCAAGCCGAGGCGGGCGGGCGCATGCGCCGCGTCAACCTCGACGACCTGCGGAGCATGCTCGACCTGCCCGACCCCGGGCGGAGCCGCGGCTTCGCCCACGAACAGACCGTGCTGGCCGTCCAGGACGCGGCGCTCCGCGCGGCCGTCGACGGCGGGTTCGACGTGGTCGTCGACAACACCCACCTGACCAAGCACATCCCCAAGCGGCTCAAGGCGGCGGTCGGCGGCCTGGCGACCTTCGTCGTGCACGACTTCACCGACGTTCCCCTGGAGGAGTGCCTGCGCCGCGACGCCGCCCGGGAACGCCCGGTCGGCGAGGAGATCATCCGGATCCTGGCCGAGAAGCACCAGAAGGCCCGCAAGGGCGGCTGGCGGCTGACGGCGGAGTGGATGAACGGCGGCTCCGGCGCGTCCGGGCCGCCCGTGACGGAGTACGTCCCCGATCCGGCGCTGCCGTCCGCGGTGATGTGCGACATCGACGGGACGCTCGCGCTGACCGGCGACCGCGGCCCGTACGACTTCTCGCGCTGCGAGCTCGACCTGCTCAACGAGTCGGTCAAGCACGCCCTGGACGCCTTCCGGCGTGCCGACGGCGACACGATCGTGCTGCTGTCGGGGCGCGGCGAGGAGCACCGGACGCGGACCGAGTCGTGGCTGCGCCGGCACGAGGTGCCGTACGACGAGCTGTGGATGCGCGCGGCCGGTGACGGGCGCCGCGACGACGTGGTGAAGGCGGAGCTGTTCGACGCGCACGTGCGCCACCGGTACGCGGTGCGGGTGTCGCTCGACGACCGGGACCGGGTGGTCGCGGTGTGGCGCCGGATGGGCCTGCCCACCTGGCAGGTCAACTACGGGGACTTCTAGCCGTGGCCCGCGTGCTCGTCGTGGACGGCGCGAACGTGGTCGGCTCGGTACCGGACGGCTGGTGGCGCGACCGCCGGGGCGCGGCGGAGCGCCTGCGTGACCGGCTGGCCGGGTGGGAGGGCGGGGAGGAGGTCGTCCTCGTCGTCGAAGGAGCGGCCCGGGGTGTCGCGTCGGTACCCGGGGTGCGGGTGGACTCGGCGCCCGGCAGCGGCGACGACCGGATCGTGGAGCTGGCCGCGGCCTACGCGGAGCGCGGCTGCACCGTGGTCACCGCCGACCGGGAACTGCGCGAGCGGGTCCGGGCGTACGGGGCCGAGTGCGTGGGCCCGCGCGCCGTGGGCCCGGCACCCTGAGCGGTACCGGGCGCACGGGAGCCGAGCCGGGGTGCCGGATCAGCGGCAGTACTTCACCGGGGAGAGGTTCTTGACCCAGCGGGCGGCGACCCAGCGGTCGTTGTGGCCGGCCCTGACGTCGTCGCGGCTGTCCTCGCGGCCGTCCTCGTCCTCGCGCTCGTCGTCGCGGCTGTCCTCGCGGCCGTCCTCGTCCTCGCGCTCGTCCTCGCGGCCGTCCTCGCGCTCATCTTCGCGCTCATCTTCGCGCTCGTCCTCGCGTCCGTCCATGCCGCCGTTGCCGTTCTCCATTTCACCGTTGCGGCCGTCCAGGCGGTACCACAGGCGGTTGCCGTCGACCGACTCGCCGTACTTCTTGCACTCGATCTCGACCTTGCGGTTCGGGTACACCTGGCCGACGATCCGCGAGCGGGTGGACGGCTTGCTGCGGACCTTCAGCGGGCCCTTCGAGACGACCCGGCCGACGGCGTGGCCGTCGCGGACCGCCGCGGCCTGCGACGGGGCCCCGGCCATCGGGTTCTCGTCCGCGATGGCGGCGCCCGTCCCGACCAGGCCGAGAACCAGGCTTCCGGCGGCGAGAGCGAGGATGGTCCTGGTGGGCTTCAGCATGAGCCGGCTCCTCTACGAAGACATCCACCCGGCCGCGACGCGCGGCGCGGGACGGCAACCAGGCGGCTGCCAGGGTCGACTATGACGACGCGGGAGCCGACAGCCCCGCTGACTCACCGCCGTTTAGCCCGAAATGCCCAATCTGCACCCCGGAGGCGGATCCGGCGGACCATCACCCCCGGACAGCGGGCGCGCACGTACTTCCGACGGCTGGGTCCACGTACTCGGGAGGGGCGGGATGCGGGGCGGGCGGGGACACCGCCGCGAAACCGAGCGGGCCGGGCTCCCGCCGCATCGCACGGGGCGGGCTGTCGACGGGTCAGCCGGAGTCAGCCGGGCCAAGCCGTGGAGCGGGTGCCGAGGAGGCGGAACGCCCCCGTATGTCGTCCCGAGCGGGGTGGGCACCAGGTCGCCGCGGCCCACCTGGGCGCGGCCCAGGTTGTGTGCGCAGCGCGCCGGCAGGTGGACGGCGTCGTGGGCTCGGCCGCGTGGAGCGGCACGGGCCGGTCGTCGGGGCGCGGGCCGGGTCGGCCGTGACAGTGTGCGCCGTGGCAGGGTGCCGGGAGTGTCGACCCGGAGGGCGCCGGGGTCCCGCCGCCGGGTGTCCCCGTGGGAGCGCCGGCCGGGCGTGCCGCCGGGGGTGCCCGTCACTGTGGGGGGACGCCGTGGCCGTGGCCGTCGGACCCGGCTCCGCTCCCCGTCCGTCCGGGCCGTCGTGTCGGTCCCATCGGTCCCATCGGTCCCCTCCGTCCCGTCCGTCCCGGGACAGCGGGGAGGCGCGGCCGTGCCCTCCCCCGAACGGGCACGGCCGCGCGGCGGGCCCCGGGGGGCAGGGCCGATGCCGGCCGGTGAACCGGCGCTGGCGAATCTACGGGCGCGCGGCATCCGCCCGCGCCCATCCACGGGTTGAAACCCGGCTACCCCCTCGGGGAGCGACCCTGTACAACCAGGGGTGTACACGAGGGGGTTGACGTGCAGCTGTCCACACATCCGGCGACGGTCCGGCGCCGCGCCGTGCCGCGCTACCGGTCGCCGGCGAGGCCGTGTACGCCGTCGGCTCGCTGTGGATCTCCTCCACCGTGCTCCGCAACTGGCCCGACCCGAACGGCCAAAGCCCTCAGCGGGGGATCCGTGACCGCCGCCACCGTCGTGTGCCCGGTCACTGCCTACGGCTCCCGCAGGTTGCGCCGGCTCACCCGCCAACTCCGCCTGAAGCAACAGGGAACGGCCGAGCCGGTCAGGCGGATCGGGGAGGCCGGTGTGCCCGTGGAGGTGCGGATCACGGGCACGGCGTACGCCCTTCCGCCCGCACGCCCCGCAGGCGCGCACCACCGCCCGCGTCCACGAAAGGGCGACGATCACCACGGTACGGTGATCACCGGGCCCGCCCCCGAGGGGGGATTCGACGTCAGGCTGAGGATCCCCGTACCCCGACCGGAAAGGAGTGGAGCGGATGCCGTCCGTACTCGTCGTCGATGACCAGTTCCTGATCCGGTCCGGACTCGCCGCGCTGCTGACCGCCGCCGTCGGCTACGAGGTCGCCGGCCAGGCCGCGGACGGCGAGGAGGCCGTCCGCCTCGCGGAGCGGACCCGCCCTGACGTCGTCCTCATGGACGTCCGGATGCCCGGCACCGACGGCATCGCCGCCACCGAACGGATCCTGGCCGGACCGGAGCCCGGACGGCCGAAGGTGCTGATCCTCACCACCTTCGACTCCGACGAGTACGTCTTCCGCTCGCTGCGCGCCGGCGCCAGCGGCTTCCTCCTCAAGGACACCCCGCCCGAGCGGCTGCTCGCCGCGATCTCCACCGTGCACGCCGGCGACATGCTGTTCAGCCCCCGGGCGCTGCGCGGGCTGATCGACACGTACGCCGCCCCGGTCACCCGCGCCCCGCACGCCGGTCTGGACACGCTGACCCCGCGCGAGCGCGAGGTGCTCGGCCTCGTCGGCGCCGGGCTGTCCAACGCCGACATCGCCGGCCGGCTCGCCCTCAGCGCCGCCACCGTCAAAACGCACGTGCACCGCTGCATGAGCAAACTGGAGCTGTCCAGCCGCGCCCAGGCCGTGGTCATGGCGTACGAGTTCGGCCTCGCCGCCCGCAGGCCCTGACCGGGCGGGCACCGGCCCCTCCGGATGCGGCCGGTGCCCGCCCGCGCCACAGTGGGTGCCATGGGAATCGATGACTACGGCGGCGGCCCCGGGGCCCAGCAGACCGGTGTCCTCGTCGTGACGACGAACGACGTCCCCGGCTACCGGGTCGAGCAGGTCATCGGAGAGGTCTTCGGCCTCACCGTCCGCTCCCGCCACCTGGGCAGCCAGATCGGCGCGGGGCTGAAGTCCATGATCGGCGGCGAACTCAAGGGTCTCACCAAGACCCTGGTGGAGACCCGCAACCAGGCCATGGACCGCCTCATCGAGCAGGCCAAGGCGCGCGGCGCGAACGCGGTGCTGATGATGCGCTTCGACGTCACCGACGCGGCCGATGTCGGGACCGAGGTGTGCGCCTACGGTACGGCCGTGGTCCTCGTCCCCGCCTCCGCGTGAGCGTCCTCCCTCATCCGGCCCTCCGTCGTGGAACCGGCCGTCTCCTACCGCCCGTAGGGGGTGGAGCGGCAGACTGGTCGCCGTGACCCTCATGGACAAAGGCTCCCACCTGCCGATCGCGTCGACCGGGGTCCGGGCCGTGCTCGCCTGGACGGCCGGGCCCGGGGTTCCGGACGTGGACGCGTCCGCGCTGCTGCTGACCGGGGCCGGACGCGTCCGCTCCGACGCCGACTTCGTCTTCTACAACCAGCCCCGGCACGCCTCCGGGGCGGTACGCCACCTCGGCAAGCGGCCCTGCGCCGACACCGTCGCCGTCGACCTGGCCGCGGTGGAGCCGGGGGTCGAGCGGGTCCTGCTCTGCGCGTCGGCGGACGGCGGCAGCTTCGGGCAGGTGCCTGGGCTCCACCTGGTCCTCCTCGATGCGGCCTCCGGGGTGGAACTCGCCCGCTTCGACATGCGGGCGGGCCCGGAGACCGCGTTCGTCAGCGGCGAGCTCTACCGGCGGTCCGGGGCCTGGCGGTTCCGGGCGGTCGGCCAGGGGTACGCGAGCGGGCTGGCCGGCCTGGCGACGGACTTCGGCATCACCGTGGACGAGCCGCAGCGGGCGGCCGCTCCGCAGGCGGCCCCTCGGAGCGCCGGCCCTTCTCCGGCGGCGTCTCCTCCGGCCGCCCCTTCTCCGGCCGCCCCTTCTCCGGCCGCCCCTTCTCCGTCCGCGTCTCCTCCGGCCGCGCCCGCTCCCGCCTCCGCTCCTCGGGCCGCGCCCGCCGAGCCGGCCGTACGGTTCACCAAGGGGGAGGAGCGGCTGCCCGCCGAGGTGCGCGAGCGCCTGTCGCTGCGCAAGCGGCAGGTCGCGGTCAGCCTGAGCAAGCGGGGGGTCACCGGCCTGTCCGCCCGGGTCGTGCTCGTCCTCGACGCGTCCGGCTCCATGGCCGGCCTCTACCACCGCGGCACCGTCGCGGGCGTCGCCGAACGGATGGCCGCCGTCGCCGCCCAGCTCGACGAGGACGGCGAGATGCAGGCCTGGACGTTCGCCTCCCACCCGGCACGGCTGCCCGACCTGACGATCGGCGCGCTGCCCGAATGGCTGCGCCTGCACGTGCGCGGCGGCGAGTTCAGCCTGTTCGGCCGCCGGAAGCCGCCCAAAGGCCTGGTCCCCGGCCAGATCGACATGCGCGCCGTCGGCATCGGAAACGAGGAGCAGAAGGTCATCGCGGAGGTCCGCGCCTTCGTCCGCGACCACCCCGCGCCCGAACCGACGCTGGTCCTCTTCTTCTCCGACGGCGGGGTCTACCGCAACGACGCGATCGAACGGGAACTGCGCGGGGCCGTCGAGGAGCCGGTCTTCTGGCAGTTCATCGGCCTCGGCCGGGCCGACTACGGGGTACTGGAACGCTTCGACACCCTGCCCGGCCGCCGCGTCGACAACGTCGGCTTCTTCGCCGTCGACGACATCGACACCGTCTCCGACCCCGAGCTGTACGACCGGCTCCTGTCGGAGTTCCCGTCCTGGATCCAGGACGCCCGCCGGGCCGGCATCCTGCGCTGACGCCGCCCGTACCCCGCACCGACGACGACCGACCGGGAGGAACGAACGTGCCGATGGAGGAACGAACGTGCCGATGAACGAGCCGGAACAAGCGTCCGCGGCCCAGGTGTTCGACGCCCTGGCCATCCGCTACGAGGAGGCTTTCGGACAGGACCCCGCGCAGCTGGAGGCCCTCGACTGGCTCGCCGCCCGGCTGCCGAGCGGCGCCCGGGTGCTGGACGTGGGCAGCGGCACCGGCAGGCCCACCGCCGAGGTGCTCGCCGCGGCGGGCTGCGCGGTGACGGGCATCGACGTCTCGGCGGCGATGGTCGCCCTGGCCCGGGGCCGGGTGCCGCGGGCCCGGTTCGAGCAGGCCGACGTACGCACGTACGCGCCCGGCGAGGTTGGCTTCGACGCCGTGTGCTCCTTCTTCCCGCTGCTGATGATGGATCAGCCGGAGGTGGCGGCCTCCCTGGAGCGGATGGCGTCGTGGGTCCGGCCCGGCGGATACCTCGTCCTGGCGACCGTGCCCGGTGACATCCGCGGCCTCGGCATCGAGTTCATGGGCCACCGGGTCACCGTCAGCAGCCTGTCCGCCGAGGACCACCTGACCCGGCTCACCGCCCAGGGGCTGGAGGTGCTGCACCACCGCACGGTCCTGTTCCACCCCGCCGGCGGCCTGGCCGACCCGGAGGAACACCTGTTCTGCTACGCGCGGCGCCCCGCCGTGAACGTCAGCGGACCGGGCCCGGCCCCCGTTCCGGCCGGCGGGCCCGGAACCTGACGGAAGCCGTGCCCGCCCGGCGGCTGAACGGGCGGACGAACAGGCGGCTGAGCGGGCGGCTGGAGCAGGCCGGGCGGTCCGCTGCCGCACGGGGGGCGGCGGGCACCGGACCGCCGCGTTCGGGCCGGAGCCCCGCCGCGAGTCCGGCGACTACGACGGCCAGCCCCAGCCAGACCGCCGGGCCGGGGACCCCGCTGCCCGTGAGGGCTCCCGCACCGGCCGCGGCGAGCGGTGCGACCCCGGACAGCAGCCCCGCCCGGCCGGAGCCCACGGCGGCCACCGTGCGGTACCAGAGCAGGAACGCCACCGCCGTCACCATGACGGCCAGGTACCCCGCGGCCGCCCACTGGCCCGCGCCGAGCGAGGCCAGGTCGGCCGGCCGCTCGAAGAGCAGCGTGAGCCCCGCCAGCATCGCCGCCCCCATCCACACCGCGTGCACCGAGACTCCCCACGCACCGTGCCGCCGCAGCACCGGTACGGCGAGCAGGGTGAAGCCGGCCTCACAGCCCAGCGCGAGCGCCGCCCAGGCCACCCCGACGGCGTCGGTCCGGCCCGTCCCCTCGACCATCACGGCCCCGGCGACCACGACGGGGGCGGCCAGCAGCACCCGGCGGCTGGGCCGCCGTCCCTCCAGGAACGGACCGATCACCCCGAGCAGCACCGGTACGGAGGCCACCGCGACCGCTATGACGGCCGGTTCGGCGTGCGCGACCCCGCGGACGACGGCCACGTTGAACAGCACCAGGCCGGTCGCCGCGATCCCCGCCAGCCACAGCCACTCGCGGCCGCGCGGGCGCAGGACCGGCACCCGGGCGGCCCGGGCCAGGGCGAGCAGCAGCAGCGCGGCCGCCGTGTACCGGACGGCCTGCACGGCGAAGAGCGGAGCGTCGACGAGGGCTCGGGAGACGGTGACGCTGCTGCCGACCAGCGCCATGCCGGCGATACCGGGTGCCAGATCCCGAAGGGAGGTGGATGCGGCGGTAGTGGCGGGTGGTGTGGCGGAAGGTGCGCCGGATGGCGTGGTGGAAGGTGCGGTGGATGGCGCGCTGGATGTCCTCATGCGGTCCAGCCTGGTCCCATAATGGACCGGTGAGCAGGTCCAAAGAACACGCGACACAGGGGTCCACAACGACGGTGCCCGGTGGGCGCGCGGCCGCCGGGGGCTCCGACTTCCTCCAGCTCGACCTGACCGGCGCACCGGCCGGGGGCCGGACCGAGTGGCTGGCCGCCCGGCTCCGCGCCGCCATCGCCGACGGCACGCTGCCCGTCGGCTCCCGCCTCCCGGCCAGCCGCGTCCTCGCCGCCGAACTGCACGTCTCCCGGGGTCTCGTCACCGAGGCGTACCAGCGGCTGGCGGAGACCGGCCAGGTTTCCGGCCGAGGCCGCGGCGGCACGGTCGTCGTCGCCGCCCCGCCCGTCGCCGCCCCGCTCGTTGCCGCCCCGCCCGCGGCGGCCGGCCCGTCCGCCGTCCCGGCCCCCGGCGGGCCGGCCGGACCCGCCCGCGGCGGGCTCGTCGAAGCGCTCCGCGCGGTGCCCTGCCGGATCGACCTTTCGCCCGGCGTGCCCGACCTGGCGGCCTTCCCCCGTACCGCCTGGCTCCAGGCGGAGCGACGGGTGCTCGCCGGACTCACCCCGGCCGACTTCGGCTACGGCGACCCCCGGGGCGCGCCCGCACTCCGGGCGGCCGTGGCGGGCTGGCTGGCCCGCAACCGGGGCATCCGCGCCGCCCCCGACGAGGTGGTGATCGTCGCCGGAGTCGCCCAGGCGCTGGCGCTGCTGGCGCGGGTCCTGCGGGACGACGGCGTACGACGCGTCGCGGTGGAGGACCCCGGCTCGCTGGGGGCCCGCCGGCAGCTGGCGCACTGGGGGCTGGAGCCGGTCCCCGTGCCGGTGGACGCCGCCGGGCTGGACGTGTCCGAGCTGCGCGCCTGCGGGGCCGCCGCCGTCCTGCTGACCCCGGCGCACCAGTTCCCGACCGGGGTCGTCCTCGACGGCGAGCGGCGCCGGGACCTGCTCGGCTGGGCCGCCGCCGGGGGACTGGTCATCGAGGACGACTACGACGCCGAGCACCGCTACGACCGGGCCCCCGTGCCCGCCCTGCGCGCCCTCATGCCCGAGGGCGTCTGCTACGCCGGGAGCGTGTCCAAGCTGCTCGCCCCGGCGCTGCGCCTCGGCTGGCTGCTGGTGCCGCCTCGGCTGCGGGACGCGGTCACGGAGGCCAAGCGCTACGAGGACCTCGGCAATCCGGTCCTCGCCCAGCTGGTGCTGGCCCGGCTGATGGAGTCGGGCGAGCTGGAACGCCACCTCCGGTTCGTCCGGCGCCGTCACCGGCGCCGCCGGGACGCGATGCTCCGGGCGCTCGCCGAGCGGCTGCCCGGAGCCCGCGTGCACGGCGCGGCGGCCGGCCTGCACCTGATGGTCACGTTCGACGGGGCCCGCTTCGAGGACGCCGACCTCGCTTCGGCCGCCCTCGCGCTCGGCGTCAAGACCCACCCGCTGTCCTGGCACCGGATGCGCCCGGGGCCGCCGGGCCTGATCCTCGGCTACGCGGCGGGCCCGGCCGGCGAGATCGAGGAGGGCATCGCCACCCTGGCGGCGGCCCTGGACGGGCTGGGCGGACCGGGATGAGCGGGCGGAGCAGGCTGAGCGGGCTGAGGGGACGGGCGTGGGGACGCGGGTTGGCCGGGGAAGCCCGACCGACCCTCTGACCTGGGCCGATTCCCCTTGACGGGAGGGTGCGTCCGCTCTACGGTCCGAGTCCGGCCGGTTCCGTTCCGGTCCGGGGCCCGTTCCTCCTCTCTCCGGGAAGTCATGCGCCACTCCACCGACGTCCTCGGCAAGTGCCTCGTCCTCGGCGGCCGGGCCCCGCGCCGCGAGTTCTGGACGTTCTGGACCTTGGCTGTTCAACGCCCTGATCATCGCGGGGTGCGTCCGCCTGGGCGACCTCCTCGGCGACGACCGCCCCGCGTCCCTCTGCGGTCTCGCCGTCCTGCTGGCGACCCTCGGCGCGACCGTACGCAGACTGCACGGCATCGGCCGCTCGGGCTGGTGGACCCCGGAGGTCGTCGTCCCGCTGATCGGCTGGGTCTGGCTGTTCGTCATGCCGACGGGCCCCCGGGGGTGTCGTCAAACTCGTTTCTGCCGTGCGGGCGTACGGAACGACTTTGACGACACCCCCGAGCTCGGGCGACGAGTCCTGCGGGCCCCGCCCGGCCGCAGCCGGTCCCCTTCCGGCGCGCTGACCCCCGCTGGCGCGCGACGTCCGCCGACCGGTCCGGCAGCGGGGTGGTTTCCGACCGCCGGAAAAAAACTTCGCCGACGGCGGCAACCGAACGGCGGGTCGCGCGTCGTGCGGGATTGAAGGGCGTGATCCGGCGTCCTCGACCGACCGTGGAGAACCACAGTGAAGAACCTGAAGCGCGTCCCCCTGTCCGTCCGCCGAGCGGTGGCCGTCACCGCTGCCGCCGCCGGTGTGGCCGTCGCTCTCGTCGGGCCGGCCTCCGCCGCGACCCCCGCCTCGGCCGCCCCCGCCCCGGTCGCCCCCGCCCCGGCCGCCCCCGCCCCGATTCCGGCCGTCGCCGGTGCGCCGGCGAGCGCCACGCCGAGCGCCGCCCCGACTCCGGCGACGAGCGCCAAGCCCAGCGCCGCCCCGGCTCCGTCGGTCAGCGCCCCGGCGGGCAGTACCCCGAGCGCCGCCCCGAGCGTCCGGCCGACCGGCGCCCCCGCCGCCGTTCCCAGCGCGGCCCCCGGCGCCCCGTCCGGTACGCCCGAGCTCGCCGAGACCGGCTCCTCCGCCACCACCGCCGCCCTGGGCGCCGGGGCGGCCGGCCTGATCGTCGTCGGCGCCGGAGCCCTGTACGTCGTACGGCGCCGCGCCAACGTCTAGGAACCACGTGCTCCACCTCGCACCGACCGCCGGCCCGGCCGCTCCCGTCATCGACCGGGCGCGGCGGGGCCTGTGGTCGTTCCTGCGCCGCGACCGCTCCTCCCCTCCCGCCGGGCCCGCGCACGCTTACCCGTACGCGCGGCCGGACGCCCACCACCCCGCCCACGGGGACGGCGCCCCGCCCACCGTCAGCGCGCTCTACCACGCCCACCGGCTGGGCATGGTGCGGCTGGCGGTGCTGCTCGTCGACGACCTCTCCACCGCCGAGGACGTGGTCCAGGACGCCTTCACGGCCCTGTACCGCCGCCACGGGGAACACATCACCGAAGTGGACAACGCCCTCGGCTACCTGCGCACCGCCGTGGTCAACACCTCCCGCTCGGTGCTGCGCCGCAGGCGGACCGTACGGGCGTGGACCCCGCCGGCCGCGGCCGACGTACCGTCGGCGGAGGCGCACGTCGTGCTCGGCGAGGCACACCGCGAAGTGCTCGCCGCGCTCGGCAGGCTGACCCCGCGCCGCCGACAGGTGCTGGTGCTGCGGTACTGGGCGGACCTCAGCGAGGCGGAGATCGCGGCCACCCTCGGCATCAGCCGGGGGGCAGTCAAGTCGAACGCGAGCCGCGGCCTGGACGCGCTGGAACGGATCCTGGAGGGTCGGGTATGACGCGTACGACGCACGACGGCGAGCGCCCCGCCGAGCGGCGGCTCCGGCAGGCCCTCGAGGCGCGCGCCGCCGGGATCACCATGCGCGAGCTCCGCCCGGCCGACCCGCCGGGGCCGGGCCTGTGGCGGTCCCCGGTGGCCCGGCTGCGCGGGTTCACGCTGCCCCTGAGCGGTCTCGCCGCGGCGGCGGCCCTGGTGGGCTACCTGGTGCTCACCCCGGACCCCGCCCCGCCGCGGCCGACCCCGCCGGCCGCGCCCCGGGAGCTCACCCCGTCCACCCCGGCGCCGGAACGGTCGCCGTACGTGACCCCGTCCCCGCCACCCGGGACCGCGGAGCCGGCGGAGCCCACCGCGGCCCCCGGGCCGGACGCGACACCGTCGTACCCGCACCCGCGGGCGACCCCGTCCGTGACCCCGACGCCCCGGGCGGGGACCCCGTCGGCAGCCCCCTCGGCCTCGTCACCGCAGCCGCCGGGCGGGCCGAGCCCGTCCCGGCAGCCGTCCTCGCCGGCCCACTCGGCCGGCCCGGGGGCCACGCCGTCGTCACCGGGACAGCGCTGACCGGGCCGCGAGGCCAGCCCGTGTTCAGTGCCCTTGGAGCCCGGCGGGGACGGTGTTCTCCACCGCCGTGACCAAGGGGGCCAGCTGCGGGTCGCGCGCGGCCTCGTCCAGGGCGACGCGCAGGGCGGCGTCGTTCGTGGGCCGGGCCGCGGCGAGGAGGGTCAGGCCCGCCTCGCTCACGTCCGTGTAGATCCCGCGGCGGTCCGTGTCGCAGATGTAGCGGTTCAGCAGGCCGCGGTCCTCCAACCTGCTGACCAGGCGCGTCGTCGCGCTCTGGCTGAGGACCACCGAGTCCGCGACCTGGTGCATCCGCAGGTGCCCGCCCGGTCCGCTGTGCTGGCGGCTGAGGACGTCCAGCAGCGAGTACTCGCGCACGCTGAGCCCGTGCCCCGTCTGTAGCGCCCGCTCGATGTGCGCCTCGATCCGCCCGTGGAGGAGGGAGAGGGCGCACCAGCCCTGGGAAAGGGCGGTGAGTGCGCTGTCCGTGGCCGTCATGGGCTCCTCCAACTGGAGATCCGGTGCTGCGGTGCTTCGGTGCTTCGGTGCGGAACGTTCGCGCGGGCCGCGCGGCCACAGCCACATCGGCCGTAGCCGCAGCCGCAGCCGTAGCCGCAGCCGCAGCCGCAGCCGTACCTGTGCCACCAGGATAGGCCACTCCCGCAATATCCCGCGCTTGCAAATATCCCGCGTCTGCAATTAATGTGGACGCACGTAAGCAGCGACAGCACACATATGTCGCCCTCGGCGGCCGCGCGCCGCACCCCGCACCACCACCTCCCTGAAGGGCACCTCCCCTCATGCCTCTCGCACTCCTCGCCCTCGCCATCGGGGCCTTCGGGATCGGCACCACCGAATTCGTGATCATGGGCCTGCTCCCCGAGGTCGCCGGCGACTACGGCGTCTCGATCCCCACGGCGGGCTTCCTGGTCACCGGCTACGCCCTCGGCGTGGTCCTCGGCGCGCCACTGATGACCACCCTCGGCACCCGCATCCCCCGCAAACGGATGCTGATGCTGCTCATGGGCCTGTTCATCGCGGGCAACGTGCTCTCCGCGCTCGCCCCCGCCTTCGGCGTCATGCTGGCCGGCCGCGTCGTCGCCTCCCTCGCCCACGGCGCCTTCTTCGGCATCGGCGCGGTCGTCGCCGCCGAGCTCGTCGCCCCCGAGAAGAAGGCCGGCGCGATAGCGATGATGTTCACCGGCCTCACCGTCGCCAACGTGGTCGGCGTGCCCCTCGGCACCCTCGTCGGGCAGACCCTCGGCTGGCGCGTCACCTTCCTGATCGTCGCCGGACTCGGCGTCCTCGGCCTGCTCGGCATCGCCAAGCTGGTGCCCGAGCTGCCCCGGCCCGCCGGCGGCGTCCGCATCCGCAGCGAGCTGGCCGCCTTCCGCAACGTACAGGTGCTGCTCGCGATGGCGATGACCGTCCTCGGCTTCGGCGGCGTCTTCGCCGCGATCACCTACATCACCCCGATGATGACCAACGTCGCCGGTTTCGCCGACACGTCCGTCACCTGGCTGCTCGTCCTCTTCGGCCTCGGCATGGTCGCCGGCAACCTCATCGGCGGCCGGTTCGCCGACCGCGCCCTGATGCCCCTGCTGTACGTGTCCCTCGGCGCCCTCGCCGTCACGCTGGCGGTGTTCACCCTGACCGCCCACACGAAGGCCGGAGCGGCCGTCACCATCGTGCTCATCGGCGCCCTCGGCTTCGCCACCGTGCCGCCGCTGCAGAAGCGGGTCCTCGACCAGGCCGCCGGCGCACCCACCCTCGCCTCCGCCGTGAACATAGGCGCCTTCAACCTCGGCAACGCCCTCGCCGCCTGGCTCGGCGGGCTCGTGATCGCCGCCGGCCTCGGCTGGACCGCTCCGAACTGGGTCGGCGCGGCCCTGGCCGCCTCTGCCCTCGTACTCGCCCTCGTCTCGGGCGCACTGGAGCGCCGTACGGCCGCCCGCCCGCTCGGCGGCGCCCCGGCCGGTGCGGACGGGGCCGAGGTCCCCGGGGCCGCCGCGCCCGTATCCGCCCACCACTGACACCCCCCGGAACCCACCCCGCACCGAAGCCCCGTACCGGGGCGTACCGGGCCGTACCGAAGCCCCGTACCCAGGCCCCGCACCGCTCAAGGAGCACGCACCATGTCCCTCACCACCACCACCGCCCGCACCGCCGTCGCCCCGCTGACCAAGGCCTTCACGGCGCTCCAGCTCGACGCACCGGCCGCCGACCTGGTCGACGCCGTCCGGCCCGACGGCCTCTTCCACACCCTGCCGACCGCCCTCGACCGGCCGCTCCTCTTCATCGCCGGCGGGCTGCCCGGCCACCGCGACGGCCGCCTGATCGGCGCCATCGGCGTCGGCGGCGGGGCTCCCGACCAGGACCACGGCTTCGCCGCCGCGGCGCTCGACGCCCTGGTCTGAGCACGCCGGGTCGCGCGCCCGTGTCCCCCGTGCCACGTTGGTACGGGGGACACGGGCGCACGATGCGAAATCCGAGGCGGCACATGAGGGTCCACGTCATCGCGACGGCAACGGTCGCCGCGCTGGTCACCCTCGCCGTCCCGAGCTGCACCGCGGCCTCCGACGAGGCCCCCGCGGCAGCCCCCACCCCCGGAACCCGCGCCGCGGCGTCGGCCCGGGCCGCGACCCCCGGTGCGGCCGACCCGACCCCGGTCCCCACCCCGTCGCCGGCCCTCCCGCTGTCGACGGCCCCGAGCACCGTCCCCGCCGTACGCGAGCACGTTCCGGCCCGGGGCCCCGGCTGGAAGCCCGCCACCAGCGGCCGCGTGATCGTCCGCGCGGACGACGCCTCGGCACTCACCGACGAGGGCAAGCTGCTCGCGGGCGAACTGGGCATGGGCTTCGCCGAGGCACAGGACCCCGGCCCCGGCGACGTAGAGCTGTCCCTGGACGCCGGGGCCTCCGAGATGCCCGAGTCGTACACCCTCACCGTCAAGGACGGCCGGGCCAGGGTCACCGCCCGCGACGAGGCCGGCGTCTTCTACGGCACCCGCACCCTCAAGCAGGCCGTGAAGACGGCCGGCTCCGCGCCGGAGGGCACGGTGCGCGACGCCCCGGCCCGCCCGCAGCGCGGCCTCAACCTCGACATCGCGCGCAAGAACTTCACCCCGGCCTGGATCGAGGACCGGATCCGCGAGATGGGCGACCTCAAACTCAACCAGCTCGGCCTGCACTTCTCCGACGACCAGGCCTTCCGCATCGAGTCCGAGAGCCACCCCGAGATCGTCTCCACGCCGCACCTGACCAAGGCGGACGTGCGCCGGATCACGGCCCTCGCCGCGAGCCGGCACATCACCGTCGTCCCGGAGATCGACTCTCCCGGACACCTCGGCGCGGTGCTGCGCGCCCACCCCGACCTGCAACTGCGCGACGTACAGGGCAAGGCGGTCAAGGGCGCGGTGGACATATCCAACCCGGCCGCGGCCAAGCTCATCGACGAACTGCTCCGCGAGTACCTGCCGCTGTTCCCCGGCGGGGCCTGGCACCTGGGTGCCGACGAGTACCAGGCCCTCGTCGTCCGTGACCCGCAGGCCTCCTTCCCGCGGCTCGCCGCCGCCGCCCGGGAGCGGTACGGCCCCACGGCGCGCGTCCAGGACCTCGCGACGGGCTGGCTCAACGACCGCGCGGACGTGGTCCGCCCGTCCGGCAAGGCGCTCAAGGCCTGGAACGACGGCTTCTTCTCCGGCGGCGTGGCCAAGGCCGCCGAGGACATCCAGGTCGAATACTGGACCGGCAAGGAACTCGGCGCCCGCCCGCCGCTGGAGTACCTGCGCGAGGGCCGCAAGGTGGTCAACCTGAACGACGAGTACCTGTACTACGTCCTCGGCCAGCCCAACCAGTTCACCTACCCCACCGGCCGGCGCATCTACGAGGAGTGGACCCCGCTGGTGCTCCGCGGCACCACCGCGGTGCCCGCCCGGTACGGGGCACAGATACTCGGAGCCCGGCTCGCCGTCTGGAGCGACCTGGCGAACGCCCAGACCCAGGCGCAGGTGGCGGAGGGCATCCGGACGCCGCTGGCCGCGCTCTCCCAGAAGGTGTGGGACGAGCGTCAACCCCGGCAGTCCTGGGCCGAGTTCAAGGCCCTGACCGACCGGATCCGGTGACGGCGGACGTACGGTCGTCCCCTCCACGCGGTCGTCCCCGCTGTGCGGTCGTACCTTCCGCGCGGTCGTCCCCTACACGTGGTCGTCGAGGCTCCGGCGGGCCGTGCGGTCCCGGCCCTGCCAGCGCCGGAGGACCCATCGGCCGAGCAGCGGCAGGGCCGTCACCACGGTCAGCGTCCACGTGGCCGCGAACGCCCAGATCAGGGGCTGCGACACGGTGACCGAGGCCGCGACGAGCAGCGCCACCGTCACCGCGCCGAGCAGGCAGGCCGCCACGATCCGGTGCCGCCGGGGACCTGAGCGCAGCATCCGGTCGAGGGAGCGGTCTCCCCTGAGTTCGGCCTCGATCGCGGAGAGGGCGCGCTGCTCGCGATCCGAGAGTCCGGCTCCGTCCATGGCGACGTACCTCCGTCGGCTCGGCCACCGGCCGCGGGGCGCGGTCGGCGGCCTCTGACCGGCGAATACCCGTCCTGGCGCGGTCCAACCCCGCGCCGTGGCGTCACCAGATGGCGGCGACCCACTCCGGGTGGTCGATGAACGGGTTCCGGTTGTGCTGGTAGCTGTCGAATATGACCTGGTTGCGGCGCTTCTCGAAGGCGTCCGGCGGGTCCTGCTGGCTCCACTGCTTCAGGACGCTGATCCGGCCCATGGCCGGGGCGGAGCCGTTGTTGACCTTGTCGTTCATTTCGAGGTTCGCGAAGCCGTCGCCGCCTTCGTAGCGGACCGCCATGTAGAGCAGCATCCGCGCCACGTCGCCCTTGACGGCGTTGCGCGGCTCGAAGGAGTCGGAGTCGGTGAGGCTGCCGGGAGCTTCGCCGACGGGGCTGCCGCCCATGTCGAAGTCCTTGTTCCCGCGGGTGCTGTTGACGGTGACGTCCTCGGGGCGCAGGTGGTGCAGGTCGGTGCCCGGGCCGGTGGCGGTGCCGAAGTCGCCGTGGCTCTTGGCCCAGACGTGCTCGCGGTTCCAGTCGTTGGCCCCGCCGCCGTTGGTGGACTTGGACTGGGAGCGGCCGGAGTAGAGCAGGATGACGTTGTTCGGGTTCGCGGGGTCTTGGTCGGTCACCTTCAGGGCGTTCCACACGCCGTCGTAGTTCACCTTCGACTGGGACTTGATGATGGTGTGCAGGGCGGCCTTCAGCGCGGCTCCGGTCTTGCCCTCCGCGGCCGCGTAGTACGGCTCGACGGCGGCGGAACCGGTCGCGGCGGCGTGGGGAGCCGCCGTCCGCTCCTGTCCGGCCGTGGCGGTGGCCGGTACGGCCAGCAGGGCGACCGCCGCGAGGCCGGCGGCCGCGGGAGTCAGGCGGGAGAATCTCATGACGTGGGGGTTCCTCTCCACGCACCGTCCCCGCCCTTGCGGTTGGCGGGGTGTCAGGTGGCAGAGCGAGGCTCGCATTGTCATGTGCTGATCAGGTGAAAACCATGTGTCCGGCACGCGGAAATCAGTGCTCCCGCCGGGGTGGCCGCCCGCCCCCCGCCTGGCGCGCGACCTGGCCGCCCACGGCCTGGCGGTGCCACGGGACTTCACCGTCTTCCAGACCACCGCACGGCTCTACCGGCTGCTGGACGAGGTATCCGTGACGGGTGCCGGGGCGACATCCCGGACCCCCTGCCGAGTCCGGTCGAGCGGGGGCCTTCCTCGTCCGGTTTCCGCGGGACCGGCAGGGCCGCGTCCTCTGGTACCTCTGCCCGCGACCGTCGGAAGAGGCGTTCGTCGTGCACTCCCACCTCGACCACGCGTACGAGGGGGACCGCCTCGGCGGCACCGAGGAGCGGCGAACCGCGATGCTCTGCTGCGCGCCCTCGCTCGAGGAGCTCGCCCACCGCTTCCGGGATCGGGATCAGGCTGTGGAGCGCGGTCACCGTCGGCGACCCGTCCGGGCTCGATCCGCTGCTGCGCGACTACCCGGAGCACTACGCGCCGCCCGCGCCGGAGGCGTGAACCGCCGCGCGGCGGTTCACGCCTCCGGCGCGCGTCAGCTGCCCGCCGTGACCTGCGGGGCCGGGTCGTACTTGAAGTTCGCCGGCCCGAAGTTCTTCTTCACGGCGCGGTCCCAGGAGCCGTCCTCGACCATCTTCCGCAGCGCGTCGTTGATCTTGCCCTGGAGTTCCTTGTCGCCCTTCTTGACGCCGATGCCGTAGTTCTCGTTGCTCAGGCTCTGGCCCGCCAGCTTGAACTTGCCCTCGTTGCCCTTGCGCGCCACGTACCCGGCCAGGATGGCGTTGTCCGTGGTCATGGCGTCGGCCTGGTTCTCCTGGAGGGCGACGAGACACTCGGAGTATCCGGGGAGCTCCAGGATGCTCGCCTTCGGCGCCAGGTTGGTCCTGATGTTCTCCGCCGAGGTGGATCCCGTCACGGAGCAGAGCCTCTTGCTGTTGAGGTCCTCCGCCTTCGTGATGCTGGTGTCGGTGGCGCGTACGAGCAGGTCCTGGTGCGCGACGAAGTACGGGCCGGCGAAGTCGACCTTCTCCTTGCGCTTGTTGTTGATCGAGTAGCTGGCGGCGACGAAGTCGACCTCGTTGTACTGGAGCAGCAGCTCGCGGTCGTTGCTGTAGACCTGCTTGAACTCGACCCGGTCCGCGCTGTAGCCGAGCCGCTTCGCCACGTAGGTGGCGACGTCCACGTCGAAGCCGGTGAACGATCCGTCGGCCTCGCGGAACCCGATGCCCGGCTGGTCGAACTTGATGCCGATGGAGATCCCCTTGGTCTCTTCGTCGCCACCGCATCCGGAGGTGGTCAGGACGAGGGCGATCACTGCGGAGACCGCGCCGACCTGGGGAACCTTCATGCTGCACTCTTTCCTCGGAACGCGGGACGTGCGCGGGGATCGCCTGCGCACGTGGAACCGCGGGGACGTGGGGGGACGTCGTGACACGTGTACGAGGAAGCTAGGAAGGCGACGGCCGCAGCGTCACTAGATCTGAGTAAAACTTGAGGATAACGATCCGGATCGGCCGCCGAATCTCCGGCCGAAACGGTCCGGAGCGGGATAAAGGGGTGGGCATGGGAGCACGTTCGGTACGCATCGACGGAAGCACGCTGCTGCTGGGCGAGGGGGTGCGGATCCGGTTCGTCCGGACCCTGCGGCTGCCCGAGACGGGTACGCACGCGCTGCCCCCGGGCCTCGGTGACTTCCCGCTGCGCAGGGTCGAGGACTATCCCGGCACGGTGCCGCCGGAGTGGCTGGCGAAGGGCGGCGTGATGCTGCCCGTCTACCTGCGCGAGGCGATGTGGCTCAGCTTCGGGGGGACCCTGGAGCCCGCCGCCCTCCAGGTCGGCGTCGGCAAGGTGTGCGCCGTCTCCGGCGAGCGCTGGACGGGGCGGCCCGCCCGTACCCCGCAGAACTACGTGGTGCTGCCGCGCCAGCCGTGGCTGGACGGGATCAACTCGGGCGAGGGCACCGTGCGCCAGTTCGTCGCCGTACCGCTGGGGCTCGGCGCCACCGTCGAGGGGCAGGTCACCGGCGAGGAGACGACCGGCGGAGTGCAGCTCCAGGCGTTCCCGCTGCGTACGGCGCCGCTCGCCGCATGGCGCCGGGCGGAGGAGGAGCGGCTCCGGGCGGAGCGGGAACGACTCCGGGCGCCCCTCCCGCGGTACGGCACGGGCCCGGGAGCGCCCGGCGGGTACGGGGGCGCGGTGCCCATGCCGATGGCGGCGGCCCCGGGCGGCTTCCCCCAGCCCGGATCGGCGCCCGCGCGTGCCGCGGCGGTCCCCGCCCCCGCGATGGGGCTCGGGGCCGGCGGCTCCATGCGCCAGGAGGTCTACCGGGACGACCGGCCGCTGTCCGACTGGGACGAGGAGCCGGCGGCCCGGGTCTTCGTCCACCTGGTGACCCCGCCCGCGTGGCGCCGCATCACCGGGGAGGAGGCGCCGCCCTCACCCGTCGACCGGGCCGCCTACACGCGGGCCGGCCTGCCCTGGTTCGACTACTACGACGAGTCCGGGACCGACCTCGCGCCGGCCGGACCCCTGGGGCAGGTCAAGCCGGTGGGGGAGTGGCTGGGAGACGACCACACCCCGTGGTCCGAGCCGGTTCCCGGCCAGATCAAGCCGCTCGGAAACGCCCCGCGGCCGGGCAAACCCGTGCAGGACGGCGACTGGTGACGCCGCCGGGCGGCGGACCGGCGGCCGGGATCGTACGTTCGCCCGGCCCGCCGCCCGGAGCCCGTGGGACCATGGCCGGGCAGATCCCGGCAAACGGAGGGGGAGTTCGGTGACCGGTGTACGCAAGGGCCTGGCCAAAATAGAGGTCGCACTGCGGTGGGACCCGAGTCGGGCCGGCACACCGGCGAACGACCTGGACATAGTCATCGCGGTCTACGGCGCGGCGGACCCGCACGGCACCCCCGTCCATCTGGTCCACTTCGGCAGCAGGTCCCCCGACGGCACCATCACCCTGAACCGGGACAGCCACACCGGCCAGGGCTTCGGGTTCGACGAGGTCATGACCCTCGAACTGGACCGGATGGCGGCGGAGTTGCGCCGGGTCGTGGTGGGCGTGGTCATCCAGCGGGCAGGCGAAGGCGGCACCCGGAAGACCTTCGCCGACATAGAGGGCGCGGGAGTCCGCATACGCGAAGGCCACACCGACCTGGCGGCGACCGGCTTCGACTCCATCGCGACGGCCACCGCGGCCACCGTGGCCGAGTTCACCCGGGACGGCTCGGGCGGGTGGTCGCTGGCCGCGCGGCTGCACGGCTTCGACACCGATCCGGAGGAGTTCACCCGCATCATGGGCGCCGTCCACTGACGGCGCCGGCCGACTGGTTCGACGCCGCTCCGGCCGACGGTTCGGCGGAGGAGTAGGGGGCGGCCCGCGGGCGGCTGGGCCGGCCTTCCGGTGGCTCTCGCGCGGCCAGGCGGCGGCCGCCCCCGTGTGGCTCCGGCACGCGGGGCCCGCCGAACTGCCCCGGGTGCTCGCCCTGATGACCCCGCACGTGCGCGCGTACGGCTTCGGGGAGTGGTACCCGGCCGGGCTCGGCCGGATCGGCCCGGCCGCACGGCCGGCGCTGCCCGCCGTGGAGTCGGTGATCGGCCGCCGCCGCATACCGGCGAACGACTCCACGCGCGACGGCGAGATGTACCTCGACGAGTGCCTCCTCGCCGCGGCCCGCTGGGCCCGGCGCGCGATCACCGGCCGCGCCTGAGGAGTACGGGCCTGAGGAGTGCGTGCCCGAGGAGTGCGTGCATGAGGAGCGCGGGCCTGGGGCGGCCCCGGGCGGGCCGTCGCGCGGGTTCCGGAGGGGGGAAGGCGTGCCGCCACGGGCCGGGGGTGGCGTCCGCGCAGATCGGGCGGCGGTCACTCCGCTCGGGAGTGGCCGCCGCCCGGTCCGGGTGGCGCGCTGCCGCCGTCCCCACGAGGCAGCGCGGGCGGTCCGCCGTCCGGTCATCGAGCCGGCGGGCCACCGGTATCAGGGGGTCGGGCCGTCCGGGGCGCCGGGCGGGGTCAGGCCCAGGGCGGGCAGCAGGACCGCGTCGACGAAGCGGACGAGGTACTCGGCGTCGGCGTACCGGCCCTCGAGGACCGGCCGGATGCGGAGCACGCCCATCAGCTGCGCCGGCAGGAACTCCACGGCCGGGTGGTCCGCGGTGATCTCGCCCCGCGCCACGCCCCGCGCCACCATCACGTCGAAGGCGGCCAGCTCCGGCCCGACCAGCGCCTCGCGCAGGGCGGCCTGGAGTTCCTCGTCGCTCAGTACGGCGTGCCCCAGGGCCTGCATCAGCCGGGTGTCCCGCCCCGAGGTGCAGCCCGCGATCCGGGCCGCCTCGCGCAGGTCGCCCGCCAGCGATCCGGTGTCCACGGCCACCAGGGTCCCCTGCCGGCCGGCCCGCAGGGCGGCGGCGACGAGCTGGGGCTTCGTCTTCCACTGCCGGTACAGCGTGGACTTGCCGCAGCTGGCCCGGGCGGCGATGCCCTCCATGGTGAGGGCCTCGTAGCCGTCCTCGCGCAGCTGGTCCAGGACGGCGTCGTAGAACTCCTGCTCCCGCTCCGGGCTGATCTTGGAGCGGCGCGCGGTGACCGGCGTCGACGTCATGGGGTGCGGCTCTCCTCGGGGGCGCTTCGGTGGCACGTTCCAGTTCGGAGTGTACGGGAACGCGAGCGTATCGGTACACCCGCGTATCGATACGCGAATGTATCGATACACTGGCGTGTCGATGGTCGATGTGCGCGCAAACAGGAAGCGAGACGGGGGATGACCTCCCACACCACACCTGCCGGGCCGGCAGCCGGACCGAGAGCCGCGCGCCGCCGCCTCGTACGCGAGCTGCTGCTCGTCGCCGGACTGTTCGCCGTCTACAAGGCGGGCCGGACGCTCTCGACCGGCCGCACCGACGAGGCCTTCCGCAACGCCGGGTGGATCTGGGACGCCGAGCGCGTCCTGCGCCTCCCGGGCGAGGGGGCGGTGCAGGGGCTGCTGCTGCACGGGGAGATCCTCGTGCGCACCGCCAACACCTACTACGCGGGCGTCCACTTCCCCGCGACGGTGCTGTTCCTGGTCTGGCTCTACGCGCGCCGCCCCGCCCACTACCTGTGGGCGCGCCGGGTCCTCGTCGTCCTCACCGGAGCCGCCCTCGCCCTCCACCTCGCCTTCCCGCTGGCGCCCCCGCGGATGCTCGCCGCGGCGCACCTCGTCGACACCGGGCAGGTCTACGGCCCCACCGTCTACCGGGCCGCGCCCGCCACCGACACGATGGCCAACCAGTTCGCGGCGATGCCCTCGCTGCACTTCGGCTGGGCCCTGATGCTCGCGCTCGGCATGATGGCCGCCACCCGCTCCCGGCTGCGCGTGCTGTGGCTGCTCCACCCGCTGGTGACCCTGCTGGTGGTCGTCGGCACCGCCAACCACTACTGGCTCGACGCGATCGTGGCGACCGTACTGCTGGGGGCGGCGCTGCTGCTGATCCCCCGACCGGGCACGCCGGGTCCGACACCGGGCGCGGACACCGGCAGCGCCGGAGCCTCCCATGCCCTCGAAGCCGAAGCCTGCGAGGCATCCGAAAGCTCCGTTACGGAAGGTGCCGGAGTCGGCGTGTCCGGTGCCGGCCCGGGCGTGCCCCCCGCCGCCGCAGGAGCCGTCCCCGTACTCCGCCCGCCGCGACCGCGCGGCAGGCGTGCCGCCGTGGGAGCCGGGCGGTGAACGCCACCGCCCTCGCCGTCGGGCTCTGCCTCGCTTCCGCCGTGACGTACGCGGCCGCCGCCGTCGCCCAGGAGCGGCTCGCCCGGGCCGCCGAGGCCCGTACCGCCAGGGCGCTGTTCGGCAACGCCGCCTGGTGGTGGTCGGCCGGGCTGAACGCCGCCGCGGCGCTGCTGCACGCGGCGGCCCTGCGGTACGGCCCACTCACCCTGGTCCAGCCGCTCGGCGCACTCACCCTCGTGGCGGCCGTTCCGCTCGGGGCGCGCGGAGCCGGGCGCCGGGTCGCGGCCACCGAATGGCGGGGCACCCTGGCCACCGTCGCCGGGCTCGGCCTGCTGCTGCTCCCCGCCTCCGGTCCGGCCCCCGACGACACCCTCAGCCTGGCCGAGGCGTTCGCCGTCTCCGGCGCCACGGCCGCCGTGATCCTGCTGCTGACCGCGGCCCGGGACCCGCGCTCGGGACTGCGGCACGCGACGGCTTCCGGACTCGCCTCCGCGGCGGCCTCCGCACTGACCCAGACCGTGGCCGTGGCGGGCGGCCGCGGGGGAGCCCTGCTCAGCGTCCGGGTCGTCTCGGTGGCCCTGCTCGTCGTGGTGTTCGCCGTCGGTGGGATGCTGCTGTCCCAGCGCGCCTACCGCGGCGGGCTCGGTGCGCCGCTCGCCGTCGTGAACCTGGCCAACCCCCTCGCGGCCGCCGCCATCGGCATGGTGCTGCTCGGCGAACGCCTCCAGGGCGGAGCGGCGGGAGTACTGCTGGCGGCGGCGGGTGCCCTCGCGGCGGCGCGCGGGGTGCTCCTGCTCACCCGGACGACCCCGGCTCCGGCGGGCGGCGCACAGGCACCCCGGGACGCCGCGCCCGTCGCGCCTGCCGTGCCCGTGGGGCCCGTCGTGCCCGTCGTGCCCGTGGGGCCTGCCGTGCCCGTGGGGCCGACTGTCTCCGTCGACCCCTCAGGCCCCACCAGTCCCTCAGGCCCCACCAGCCCCACCGCGCCCACCCTCCCCGTCGTTCCCGCCGTACCGCCCGCCCGTGTGGCAGCATGACGCGCATGCGCGAAGGATCGTCCCTTTCCCTGTGGTCCAAGGACTCGGTGCTGTCGATCGGCTCGGTGGGCTCGGTGCTCTCCGTCGGTTCGGTCGGCAGCGTGCTCTCGATCGGCTCGGTCGGCTCCACGCTGTCCGCCGCCTCCCTCGGCTCGAGCCTCTCGCTCATTTCCGCCGGCTCCTGGCTCAGCGTGGGCTCGGTCCTCTCCGCGCAGTCCTCCTTCTCCGTACTCTCCTGGCGCTCGCGCGGCGGCTTCCTGGCGGCGGGCGCGGTCGGAGCGGCCGGTGTCGCGGCCCTCACCGTGCTCGCGCTCACCAGGTCGGCCGCGCACCGCTGACCACGGCCGGAGAACCGTTTCGGCCCCGCTCGCGTCCTCCCCGGTGAACGCGACGCACCACCGAAACGGAGTGACTGGTCATGGGGTTCGTGAGCTGGATCATCCTGGGACTGCTGGCCGGAGGCACAGCCAAGATCCTGCTGCCGGGCCGGGATCCGGGCGGCCTGATCGGTACCGTCCTCATAGGCGTCGCCGGGGCTTTCCTCGGCGGCTGGCTCTCGGCCAAGTTCCTCGACCGCCCGATCCAGACGCAGTTCTTCGACCTCGCCACCTGGGGCTCCGCCATC
Organism: Streptomyces antarcticus; assembly: GCF_026627255.1. Lineage (GTDB taxonomy): Bacteria > Actinomycetota > Actinomycetes > Streptomycetales > Streptomycetaceae > Streptomyces > Streptomyces antarcticus. The sequence continues at coordinate 318,456 of NZ_JAPNLM010000005.1, forward strand.
GCGGGCTCGTTGGTCCTGCTGATCGGCTACCGCATCCTGTTCGGCAACTCCCGCGACTGAACGGCCGCCGTCCCGCCTACCCCGGCCGCACGGCGCGACGTAGACGCGTAGAGACGAGACGAAGAGCGGGCGAGGCGGACGACGCGCTGCTGCGCGAGCTCGTCCACAGCCCGGAGGCGGAGCCGTCCTCGTCGTGGACGGCGGCGGCTCGCTGAGCACCGCCCTCGTCGGCGACCTGATCGCGGGCGCCGCGCAGCGCAACGGCTGGGCCGGGCCGATCCTGCACGGCGCCGTCCGCGACAGCGTGGCCCTCGGCGTACCCGACCTCGGCATCAAGGCCCTGGGTACGATCCCGTGCACGAGCGGCAACACCGGCGCGGGCGCCGCGGACGGGCCCGTCGCCATCGGCGACGTCACCTTCCGCCCCGGGGACACGGTGTACGCGGACGCCGTCGCCGTCCTGCCCGCCGGGAGCTGACCGGCCCCGGCGGGTCCTGTCCGGCCCCCGGCGGGTCCTGTTCCGCCGCCCGGCCGGAGGCGGCCGGAGCCCCGGCGGGCGGCGGGACACGGCCGCCGGACTCCCGCTGGGGGGCGGTCACCCCCGCCGTCACTCGCGGTGGCACCGGTCGGGGCGCCGGCCCCGGCTCGCAGGCGGAGCCCCCGGTGGCACGCGGTCGGCCGGCCGCGGGGCAACAGCCCCCTCCAGTGGGCCAACCAGAGCCCCAGGCGGCGCTTTTGCCGACGAGCGGCCGTGGCGCCGTTCCGCGGGCTGAGCCGGAGTCCCCGTCGCGGGGGCCGGATCGCGCCAGGGCGGGGCGGCCCGCCCTGGTGTGCCACCGGACGCCGGGCTTCACTCCGGGGCCATGACACGACACCGGATCATGCGCCTGCTCGGCGCGCTCACCCTCGCCGCGGCCGGCCTGGCCGGCGCCTCGGGACCCGCGACGGCGGCGGCCTCCCCGGCGCCCGTCCCGGGCCCCGCCGCGCGCCAGTTCCCGGGCCCCGCCGTCGCAGATGTCCTCCCTGCCCCTGCCTCGGGCGTAGCAGCCGACCTCCGCCCTGCCCCGGGCGCAGCCGCCGGCGTCCGCCCGGCCCCGGCCCCGGCCCCCGCCCCGGGCAAGGCCCCGGCTCCCCGCGGGCCGGCCCCCGCTCCCGGCTGGCCGACCCCGCCCGCCGAGTTCGGAACCGACTGGCACGACCCCCTCACGCCCGCCCCGCCCGCCGCCCGCCCCGCGACACGGTCCTGCCGGGTCACCCTCGCCGAGGCGCGGTTCCGCGACTTCACCCCGTACCGCGGTACCTACGCACCCCCCGCCGGCTGCGGCGCCGACCACTGGGCCGCGGTGGTGCTCCGCCTCGACGGGAAGGTCAAGGGCCGCCAGTACGACCGCCTCGGCCACCTCTCCGTCGGCGGCGTGGAGATCCTGCGCACCTCCACGCCCCAGCCCTCGCCCGACGGCATCACCTGGTCCGTGGAGAAGGACGTCACCCGCTACCGCGACACCCTCGCCCGGCCGCAGCCCGTCGAGATGCTCATCGGGAACGTCGTCGACGACACCTACACCGGAGTCATCGACGCCACGGTCACCCTCACCTTCTACGCCGCCGAAGGCCGCACCGGCCCGGCCGCTACCCCGGACCGCGTCCTGCCGCTCACCTCCCCGGCCGTCACCACCCCGCGCAACACCGAGCGGCTGCTCGCCGAGGTGTACGCCACCGGCTCCGGCGGCGGCTGCGAGGAGTACTGGTACATGACCGCCCCGGATCCGGCCCCGTACTCCTGTAAGGCGGCCGACGGCCCGTACCGCGAGGTCCGCGTCCACGTCGACGGCCGGCTCGCCGGCCTCGCCGCGCCCTTCCCCACCGTCTGGACCGGCGGCTGGTCCAACCCCTTCCTCTGGTACGTCACCCCCGGCCCCCGCGCCTTCGAGGTCCAGCCCGTTCTCTACGACCTCACCCCCTTCGCCGCCCTCCTCAACGACGGCCGCCCGCACCGGATCGAGGTGACCGTCGCCGGTGTGCCGGCCGGCCAGAGCGGCTGGAGCACCCCGGCCAACCTGCTGCTGTGGCAGGACGAGGCACGGGCGGTCGTCACCGGCGCCCTGACCCGGCACGAGGAGGGCGAGCCGACCGGCCACTCCCGCTGGACGCCCGCCGCACCCGGCGCGGCGCACCGCCTCGACACCGAGGGCGGCCACCGGCTCACCGTCGCGGGATACCTCGACACCTCGCACGGCCGGGTCACCACCACGGTCACCCGCGCGGTCCGCAACACCTCCGTACACCGCTGGACCGACGGCGAGAACCTGGACGCCCTGACCGCCGGGTGGACCGACGAGGAGAACGTGACCCGCGGCGCCACCACCACCCGCACCGTGCGCACCTACACGATGGAGGGCGAGACCACCCTCGGCGCCGGCGACCGGCTGCGCACCGTCCTGTCCCTCGGCGACCGGGCGGACACCACGACCCGGCGCGGCGGCCGGACCGTCGAGGCCTCCCGGCTCGACGACCGCTACACCGGCGACGCCACGTACACGACCGGCGTCCCGCGCGATCAGCGGCACGCCGTCGCCACCACCACCGCCCACACCCGGGCGTACGGGGCTCAGACGCCCGGAGGATGTCACGACCGCACGCTGACCGCGGTGCAGGGCACCCTCACGGTGGACCGCCTCCGCTGCTGACGGAGCGGGGCCCTACGATGACCGGCCATGGAGACGAGTGAGGCCGGCAGACAGCTGATCGACGGCCGGTTCGAACTGATCAAACCTTTGGGCGCCGGCGGCATGGGCACGGTGTGGCGCGCCCGTGACATCGCCCTGCACCGCGACGTCGCGTTGAAGGAGGTGCGCCCGCCGGACCCGGCCACCGCCGCCGCCCAGCCCGGTCTCGCCGGCCAGCTGCGCGAACGGGCCGTCCGCGAGGCCCGCGCCCTCGCCCGCCTCGCCCACCCGAACGTGGTCACGATCCACCACATCGTGGAGCCCGCGCCGGGCGCCGACGGCCACCCGTGGATCGTCATGGAAATGGTCCGGGGCGGCTCGCTGTACGACCGGCTGGAGTCCGGCCCCATGCCGGTCCCGGAGGTGGTCCGGCTCGGCCTCGACGTGCTGTCCGCACTGCGCGCCGCGCACGCCGAGGGCGTCCTCCACCGTGATGTGAAACCGGCCAATGTGCTGCTGCGCCCCGACGGCTCCGCGGTGCTCACCGACTTCGGCATCGCCGCCCTGCACGACTCGGCGGGCCTCACCTCGACCGGGGTGCTGATCGGCTCGCCCGAGTACATCGCGCCCGAGCGGGTGCGCGGCGCCGAGGGGCTGGCCGCCTCCGACCTGTGGTCGCTCGGCATGATGCTGTACGTGGCCGCGGAGGGTGTCCACCCGCTGCGCCGGGCCTCCAGCCTGGCCACCGTGGTCGCCGTGCTCGACGAGCCGCTGCCCGCGCCCGTACGGTCCGGCCCGCTGGGGCCCGTACTGGAGCGGCTGCTTGTACGGGACCCGGCCGCGCGCCCCGACGCGGCGCTCCTGGAACAGCTGCTCCGCGGTGCGAGCACCGCTCTCGCGGGCCCGGCGGCCGGGTACGGTCCGCCCCCGCCGCCCGTACGGCCCGCCGCCCCGGCCGCCGCGTCGCAGGCGCACACCGGGCCCCCGGCGCCGTACGGTCCGTACCGGCCGTCGGCGCCCCTGGCCCACACGCCGCCGGCGTTCCGTCCCGGCGGCGGCTCCCCGTACGACGCCACCGCGCCGCTCCCGGCCACCCGCGGCCCGCGCCGCAGGACGGCCCTGATCGCGGCGGTCCTGACCGTGGCCCTGACGGGCGGGGCCATCGGCCTCGTCCAGTGGCTGCCCTTCGGGGGCGAGCGGTCCGGCGGCGACGCGAAGGGCGCCACCGCCACCACCGCCACCAGCGGCCCCGGCACCCCGGCCGCGAAGACGCCCGTCCCGCAGGCGAGCACCCCGCAGGCGGCCACCGGCGGCGGCCGGCAGGACGGTTCCGCCGTCCCGGCCAAGGGCGGGCTGCTGACCCCGGCGGGCATCCGGACGGCCCTGGAGGCGCTCAAACAGCAGACCGGCACCACGGTGTTCGTGGACCTGTTGGTCTACGACGGGTACGTCCTCGCCTCGATCCCCACCGCCCCGGGCGCCAGGACGGTCGACGCCTGGCAGTACCGCGATGGGGCCGCCAAGCGCACCGGCCCGAAGGGGACCGTCGCTGCCGACAAGCCCCTGATCGACATGTCCACGGTCTCCTGGGACGCCCTTCCGGGCCTGCTGGAGCAGTCCCGGAAGGAGCTGGGGGTGTCCGCTCCGACATCGCGCTACGTCATCGTCGACGCCTGGATGATGGACGGCCTCCCGTGCATGAGGCCGTACCTGAGCGACGAGTACGGCCAGGGCGGCTACGTCCTCGCCGGAATCGACGGCAAGGTGCGCAAGGTCCAGCGCTCCTGACCGGCGGCGAACCGGAGCCGGGCGGGTTCTAGTAGGGGCCGTTCACGTTGTCGATGGAGCCGTAGCGCTTGGCCGCGTAGTTGCAGGCGGCGGTGATGTTGGCGACCGGGTCGTACGAGTCCAGGGAGGTGCCCGGCACGTGGTGCTCCCGGAAGGTCGGGTCGATGACCTGGAGCAGGCCCTTGGAGGGGATGCCGGCCGCGGCGTTCGAGTCCCAGTTGTTGATCGCCAGCGGATTGCCGGAGGATTCCCGCATGATGTTGCGGTGAATTCCGTTGTAGGTGCCGGGAATTCCGTGCTTCGCCATGACGTCGAGCGACTCGCGGATCCAGCCGTCCAGGTTGTTCGGGTAGGCCTTGGCCGCGGTGGTGGCCGCGGCCTTCTTCGCGGCCGTGCCGAGGGTCAGTTTCAGGCCGGGGCGGATGGTCGACGGGTTGTCGCCGATGGTGCTCCGGTTGGCGGCGTAGAGCTGTTCCCAGCCGCCGGTGAGGGAGTGCTTCGCCGCGATCTGCGACAGGGTGTCGCCGGCGACCACCGCGTACGTGGTGCGCGCGGCGGCAGACTCGGCCGCTCCGGCGGTGGTCGCGCCGACCAGGGGGAGGGCCAAGGCCAGCCCGCCGATGCCGGCGAGGGCCAGCTTGCGGGTGATCGGGTTCTGCTTCGGCCGGCGGTGCTTACCCTGTGCGGGCATGGCGGAATTCCTCACGTGGGGGGACGGGAGATCCCCGGCGGTGGCCTGATTCGGCTGTCGGCCGCTGGGAACGAGGTGACCGTAGGCGAGTTCGCCGGGCCGGAACAAGACATGAATTCCGCCCGGAGATCGACTTCCCGCATTCCGCCCGCAAAATGACCATGGAAGGGTCTTCGTGCAATTGCCGATTCCCTTTCCGGGGAAAGGGAATCGGCCGGTCGCACGGAAATGATGTTGAATGTTTTCGAGTGACTGACGTCACGGTTTGGCGGCCGGAATCTCAATACGGGCAAGTCGGCGCTCCACGTGCTTCATTCGGGCGACTCGCGCGTTGGTTGCGAATCGCCCATTCAGGACTCTTTCCGGCTTTTCGCGGTCAGTCGGAGGCCGTCGACGTCGTGCCGGCCGCGGGGCCACCGCGCTTCGACCGCGCCGCGGCCGTTCACAGCTCCGCCAGACGCTCCGCGACCGCGGCCACCGCCCCCGCCGAGGCCGGCAGCAGGGGGAGCCGTACACCGGCGGTCGGGATGCGGCCCTGCGCGTGCAGCACCCCCTTGACCACCGCGGGATTCGGCTCGGCGAACGCCGCCGCCGACATCCGGGCCAGCGCGTGCCCCAGCGGCCGAGCCCGCTCCACGTCGCCCGCCCGCCAGGCCTCGGCCAGCTCCGCGAACCGGGCCGTCGCCAGGTGCGCCGAAGCCAGTACGCCGCCCACCGCGCCCATGGCCAGCAGCGGCGAGAGGTACGCGTCGTCGCCCGCCAGCACCTCGAACCCGTCCGGCAGGTCCCCGAGCAGCGCCACCGCCTCCTGGTCGATGCCGCCGCCCGCGTACTTCACCCCGGCCACCCCCGGCAGCGAGCCGACGGCCCGCAGCGCGGCGGCGTCCAGCGGCTGCCCCGTGCGGTACGGGACGTGATAGACGATCAGCGGTACGGGGCTCACCTCGGCCAGCCGCGCGAAGTGCGCCAACACCCCCGCCGCCGAAGGCCGTACGAACGCAGGCACGGTCACCAGCGCCGCCCCGGCCCCCGGCCGGCGCGCCAGCCGGGCCAGCGACTCCTCGGCCGCACGGGTCCCGCTCGCCCCCGCGCCCACGGTCAGCAGCGCGCCCCGCTCCCCGCAGACCCGGGCGCACACGTCGGTGACGAGGTCGCGCTCCGCCGCGTCGAGCAGGGCCGCCTCCGCGGTCGTCCCGAGGGCCACCAGACCGGCGGCGCCCCCGTCGAGCATGTCGTGGGCGAGGGCCTCCAGGGCCTCGGCGGCGACCTCCCCGGAACGGTCGAAGGGCGTGACGAGGGGTACGTGGATCCCGTGCAGGGAGAGGCCCCCGGCGGAACGTCGATCGGTGTCCTGGTTCATGCTCCGAGCCTGGCGCCCGGGGAGCGCCGAATCCAGTTCGCGTTTCTCACCAGAACCGTAAGCTGAGCCGATGCTCGATGTACGACGCCTGCGCCTGCTGCGCGAACTCGCCCGCCGCGGGACCATCGCCGCCGTGGCGGAGGCCCTCGCCTTCAGCCCTTCGGCGGTCTCCCAGCAACTGACCGTCCTGGAACGCGAAGCCGGCCTGCCCCTGCTGGAGCGCACCGGCCGCCGGGTCCGCCTCACCCCCGCCGGCGAGACCCTGGTCCGCCATGCCGACGCCGTCCTCGAACGGCTGGAACGGGCCGGTGCCGACCTCGCCGAAGCCCGTGGCGGCCTCGCCGGGGCGCTGCGCGTCGGTGCCTTCCCCACGGCCGCGCGGGCCATCGTCCCGGCTGCCCTGACCGCCCTCGCGCGGCGCCACCCGGGGCTGGAGCCGATGGTGTCGGAGACCGACCCGGCGGCCGTCGCGCACGCCCTGCGGGCCGGGGACCTGGACGTGGCGCTGATCCACGCGTACGACCTGGTGCCGGCTCCGCGGGAGCCCGGGCTCGACACCGAGCCGCTGTACCGGGAGGCGATGTACTTGGCGGCGCCCGCGGGCCGGGCCCCGGGCCCGCCGCCGCCCGGCGGCCCGGGCCGCGGCCCGGAGGGGAGCCGGGGCCGCACCACGGAGGGGAGCCCGGGCCGCACCACGGACCAGGCCGCCGTCCTGCTCGCGCACGCGGAGGACCCCTGGATCACGGCCACCCCCGGGACCCTCTGCCACGCGATGACCGTACGGGCCTGCCAGGCGGCCGGATTCACCCCGCGCGTCCGCCACCGGGTCGACGAGTTCGCCACCGTGCTCGCCCTGGTCGCGGCCGGCCAGGGCGTGGCCGTCGTACCGCAACTCGGAGTCACCGCACCCCCCGACCCCGCCGTCCGCCTCACCCGGCTGCCCATGGAGCGCCGCACCGAGGTCGCCTTCCGCAGCGGATCCGCCGCCCACCCGGCGGTGGCCGCGTTCGCCGCCGCGCTGCGGGAGTCCGTACCACCGGAACTGGCCGGTTCGCGCGCCGCGCGGTGAGACGGCTCCCGCCTGGTGGGGCGCCCGTGTACGTTCGGACGGCAGCCGAATGAGAGTGGGGTAGCACGTGACGCACCGCGTACGAGGGGTCATCGCCCGGAGCAAGGGCGCACCGGTGGAGACGACGACGATCCTCGTCCCCGACCCGGGACCCGGCGAGGCGCTGGTCAAGGTCCAGGCCTGCGGGGTCTGCCACACCGACCTGCACTACCGGGAGGGCGGAATCAACGACGAGTTCCCCTTCCTCCTCGGCCACGAGGCCGCGGGCGTGGTCGAGTCGGTCGGCCCGGACGTCACCTCCGTGGCGCCCGGCGACTTCGTCGTCCTCAACTGGCGGGCGGTGTGCGGGACCTGCCGTGCGTGCCGGCGCGGACGCCCCTGGTACTGCTTCGCCACGCACAACGCGACCCAGCCGATGACCCTGGAGGACGGCACCCCCCTGTCCCCGGCGCTCGGCATCGGCTCCTTTGCCGAGAAGACCCTGGTCGCGGCCGGCCAGTGCACCAAGGTGGACCCGGCCGCCTCGCCCGCGGCCGCCGGACTCCTGGGCTGCGGCGTGATGGCCGGCCTCGGCGCCGCCCTGAACACCGGAGGCGTCGGGCGGGGCGACTCCGTCGCCGTCATTGGCTGCGGGGGAGTGGGCAACGCAGCCGTGGCCGGGGCCCGCCTCGCGGGCGCCTCCAAGATCATCGCGGTGGACCTGGACGACCGGAAGCTGGAGTGGGCCCGCGGCCTGGGCGCCACGCACACCGTCAACGGCGGCACCGAGGACGTGGTCAAGGCCATCCAGGCGCTGACCGACGGGAACGGCGCCGACGTCGTCATCGACGCCGTGGGCCGGCCCGAGACCTACCGGCAGGCGTTCTACGCCCGCGACCTGGCCGGGACCGTGGTCCTGGTCGGAGTCCCGACCCCGGAGATGAAGCTCGAACTGCCGCTCCTGGACGTCTTCGGCCGCGGCGGCGCGCTGAAGTCCTCCTGGTACGGGGACTGCCTGCCCGAGCGCGACTTCCCGGTGCTCGTCGACCTCTACCTCCAGGGCCGGCTGGACCTGGACGCCTTCGTGTCCGAGACGATCCCGCTCGACGGGGTCGAGGCCGCCTTCGCCCGGATGGAGCGCGGCGAGGTGCTCCGCTCGGTGGTCGAGTTCCCGTAAGACCCGGCCGCCCGCCGGACCCCGTACCGGGAATCGGACCCGGTACTAAACTCGGCCGGACCGGGGGTCCGGCGGTCCGCAGGTCCGCCGGACCGCCACCCCCGTGCCCCCGCCGCGATCCGGCCGGGCCGCGGGGCTTCGCACCTCGTACCCCAGGGGCCGTCCGTGACCGCAGAGCACACCTACCGCCAGCCCGGAACGGTCCTCACCGACCACCGGTTCACCGTCCCCCTGGACCACGCGCACCCGGACGGCGAGCGCATCCAGCTCTACGCCCGCGAGGTCGTCGCCGCGGGCAAGGACCCGGAGAGCCTGCCGTGGCTGCTGTACCTGGAGGGCGGCCCCGGGTTCGGCGCGCGGCGGTTCATCGGCCGTCAGGCCTGGCTGGACCGGGCCCTGACCGAGTTCCGCGTCCTGCTCCTCGACCAGCGCGGGACCGGCCGTTCCACCCCGGTCAACCGGCAGACCCTGCCGCTGCGCGGCGGAACGGCCCAACAGGCCGACTACCTGGCCCACTTCCGGTCCGACTCCATCGTGCGCGACGCCGAGGCCATCCGGCCCGGCCTGACCGGCGGTGCGCCCTGGACCGTCCTGGGGCAGAGCTTCGGCGGCTTCTGCGCCACCCACTACCTCGGCCACGCGCCCGAGGGACTGGCCGCGGTCCTGATCACCGGCGGGCTGCCGTCGCTGACCGCCACCGCCGAAGAGGTGTACGAGGCCGCGTACCCCCGGATGGAACGCAAGACCGCCGCGCACTACGCCCGTTACCCCATGGACGTGGAGCGCGCCCGCCGGATCGCCGCCCACCTCGCCGTCCGCCCGGCCGGACTCCCGGGCGGCCACCGGCTGACGCCCGAGGCCTTCCAGTCCCTCGGCATCCTCCTCGGCTCCGGCGACGGCAGCCACCAGCTGCACTACCTCCTCGAGGACGCCTTCGTCCCCGCCCCCGGCGGACCGGAGCTCTCCGACGCCTTCCTGGAGGGCGTCCACGCCCTCCTCTCCTACGCCGGACACCCCCTGTACGCGCTGATCCACGAGTCGATCTACGCCCAGGACCCGGCCGTCCCCACCGGCTGGGCGGCCGACCGGGTCCGCGCGCGCCACCCGCGCTTCGACGCCGGCACGACCCTCGCGGGCACGGAACCCCTGCTGTTCACCGCGGAGAACGTCCACCCCTGGCACTTCACCACCGACCCGGCCCTGGCCCCGCTGCGCGAGACCGCCGAGCTGCTGGCCGCCCGTACGGGCTGGACGCCCCTGTACGACCCCGCGCGGCTCGCCGCCAACGAGGTACCCGTGGCCGCCGCCGTCTACCACGACGACCTGTACGTCGACACCGCGCACTCGCTGGAGACGGCCCGCGCGATCCGGGGGCTGCGGACGTGGGTGACGGACGAGTTCGAGCACGACGGCGTCCGCGCGGGCGGCTCCCGCGTCCTGGACCGGCTGCTGGCCCTCGTACGCGACGAGGCCTGAGCGGCCCCGCCCCACGGGGGTCCCGTCCCGCGCGGTCCCGTCAGCGCGGGGTCAGCCGGCGGGGGCGCCCGAAGCGGACCGGGACCCCCGCGGAGTACAGGACGCTGGCCGGGGCGCCGGCCGGGGCGGAGAGTCCGGCCGCGGCGACCAGGTCCTCCGTGCACTCCAGCAGCTCCGCGCGCCGCAGCGGCCAGCGCGGATGGGTGTTGGGCAGGTACAGCGGGCCGGTGTGGAAGTCGTTGTGCAGGGCCCACCGGGCCGTGACGAAGTGCTCCAGCGCGGTCGGCTCGTCGACCGGCGGGCCCACGCGGACGGCGATGCGCGAGCCCGCGCCCCGCGGGCCCGGCCACCTGCGCCGGCCCGTGTACGTGAGGACGTCACCGTCGCGCACGACGGACATCCGCGCCCACCGGTAGGGAAGCCGGAAGCCCGCACGGGCGATGACCACCGGTACGAGCCGCGAGGCGTCCAGGGACCGGAACACGACGCCCCGCCGCCCCCGGGCGTCCACCGAGTACAGCCGTACGTTCGTCTCCGGGAAGGAGCCGAAGTACGGGACGCCGGGCAGCCCCAGCCAGCCCACGCGGTGCATCCGGAAGGCGATGAGGCCGACGTAGGAGAATCCGTCGAGGGTGTCGGGGACGGTCCCCGCGGGCAGCAGGGGAGCCACCTCGGCCGGGTCGACCGCCCAGTGCAGGAACGCCAGGTCGAGCCAGGACTGCGTCAGCAGGGGGCGCGCCAGGGAGAAGGGCGGCTCCGCGCTCACGGGTTCCGTCGGCTGTGGATGCGGCACCCCGCCATTCTCCCAGCCCGCCGCCCGCCCCGCCGGACTCGCGGAGACCGGCGGCGGCCCCCGCCGCCCGGGGGAGGGGCGTCCCGCGCGCCGCCCCGAATCCGGGAGACCCGGCCTATGGCAGAGATCGGCGACAGATGACACGCTCGTGTCCTCGAATGCGCGAGCCTGGGGGGCGGACACGTGACGGAGCCGGGTATCGGCATGGGCCTGCGGGGCCGCAGCGGCATCCTCACCCTTGTCGACGCGTGCCTCAAGGAGACCCCGGCGGCCGAACGGCCCCTCACGATGCTGCTCGGACCACCCGGCAGCGGCGCCAGCGAGGCGCACAGCGCCCTCATGGAGCACTTCGGACCCGAGTACCCCTTCGCCTTCGTCAACTTCGGCGGCTCCCAGTCACTCCTGCCCCGCTACGCCCTGGGCCTCCTCGCCCGCCAGCTCGAACGCAAACTCCCCCGCTACGGACGCTCCCGCTTCCCGCTGCTCAGCCTCGGCCTGCTCGCCTCCGACCAGGAGCTGCGGATGCGCAGCCTCACCGAGGGCCGGCGCGCCGTCCAGCGGCAGCTCGACGAGTTCCAGCAGGACAACGAGGCCCGCCACGGCGACTACCTCGCCGCCTTCTTCGAAGTCGGCATGGGCGCGGTCGGCATGCCCGAAGGCGCCTCCACCGCCGCCCTCGCCCTGTTCCAGGACGCCCTGCGCCGGGGCCGCCGCAGCATGCCGGGCCTGTTCCGCGGACGAACCGGCAGCAGGCTCACCACCGGCGCCCACTGGTACGGCGCTCACCCCATGACCCGCAGCGGGGACCCCATGGAAGCCCTCGTCGAACTCAACCTGTGGCGCCACGAGGGAGACGAGAACGCACAGGAGCGCCTCGACCTCGTGCTGTTCTCGGCGTTCCTGGAAGACCTCAGACGCAACACCGCCCGCAACTTCATGCCCCGCTCCTACCTGCTCCTCCTCGACAACTCCCACACCGAGTACGGCCGCCGCTTCCTGGACCTGCTCGTGCGCGCCCGGCACGACGAGACGGTCGTCGCGGGCCACGCGAGCGACCCGCTGACCGTCGTCGCCAGCTCCAACCGCTGGCTGCCCCGCTGGGGTCCCGCCACCGGGGACTCCTGGCCCTGGCAGCTCCGCGGCCCCGACCGGGCCTCCCTGACCGACTGGAACACCCACCGGCCCACCCGGGACAGCGAGGACACCTGGTGGTACCCCTTACGCCTGCGCGACCTCAACCTCGACGAGGTCCGCATCCGCATCGAGCTCCAGCTCGGCGGACACGGCGACCTCGCCCCGCTGACCCGCCTCACCCCCTTCGTGCACCGCCTCACCGGCGGACTGCCGCGCGCCGTCCACCAGGTCCTGGAGACGCTGCGCCAGTCCGGGCCGCCCCCGGACTCGGGGCCCCGGCAGGACCGCTGGCTGCGCGCCCTTCCCGACCGGCCGCTGAGCATCGGCGAGCACACCGCCACCCTCGCCGACACCGCCCTCGGCCACCTCCTGCGCGACTTCGACGAGACCGGGCGCGCCGCCCTCGCCGAATGCGCCGCCGCCCGGGACTTCTCCGTCGGCACGCGCCTCCTCAGCCCCGGCGACGCCCTGTTCGGCGAAGTCCGGTCCCGCTGGCTGCTGTCAGGACCGGCCGCCGTCGTCCCCGTACTCCACCCCTGGCTGCGCCGGCTGCTGCTGTGGCGGCTCGCCCGGCGTCCCGACGCGTGGGACACCGCGCACGAACTCCTCGCCGAGCACTACCGGGACGAGGGACGCCCCGTCCAGGAGATGTACCACGAGCTCGCTCTCGGGCGTACCGACGCGGTCACCGCCCACCTGACCCGGCGCTTCACCACGGTGCCGGCCCTGCAGTGGATCGCGGAGTTCCACGCGGTCACCGCCGCACCCAATCGCCTCCCCGCCGACGGCGGCCCGCTGGAACTCCTCGCCGGGCTGGGCCCGCGCACCACCGGGCGCGCCGGTGGGCGCGTCATGGACGTGGAAGCCGTCATCCACACGCTGGTGACGACCCGATGGGTGTGGAGCGATCCGCTCGCCGACCCCGCCATGCGACTCAACGACATGATCGCCGACGGCTTCACCCAGCTGTCCCAACTGCGGAGGAACGACATCGTGGCCCTCTTCAACGAGGCGGAGCGACACCGGCACTGGCGCGATCCCCAGACCGCCGGCGGGGAGGGCTGAGCCCGTGGTCAGACTCGAATGGCCGCTGCACGTGGTACGCCGCGTCGCCCTCGCCCTCGCGGGCGCCGCCGTGCTCGCCACGGCGCTCTGGCTGGGCGCCGGCTGGATCCAGGAATGGCGCTCCACCTGCGCCGAGGGAGTCGTAGAACGGGGCGAACGGGACGAATGCGTCGGGGTGACCGACGGCTCCTACACGTTCGCCCCGCACCTCGAAGAGGTCGGGAAGAAGATCCAGGAGGAGAACGCCCGCGTCCTGGCCGACGCCGGCGAGGAGCCCTACGTCAGCGTCGCCTACCTCACCTCCTTCACCACCACCGCCGAGGACAGCAACTCCGCGGAAGGCGTCCGGCACGAACTCCAGGGCGCCTACCTCGCCCAGTACCGCCACAACCGCGGCGACCTGTCGGCCACGCCGAAGATCCGCCTGCTGATCGCCAACCCGGGCAGCCGGTCGGCCCACTGGCGGCACACCGTCGACGAGCTGATCGCCCGCAAGGACTCCCCGGACCGGCTGGTCGCGGTGGCCGGCCTCGGCCCCAGCACGGACGAGAACCTCGCGGCCATACGACGGCTCTCCGAACACGGCATCGCCATGGTCGGAGCCACCATGACGGCCACCGACATCCAGAACATCAACGGCTTCGTCCGGGTCGCCCCCACCAACGTCGACGAGGCGTACGCCGCCGCCGGCTACCTGAAGAGGCGCGGCGTCGCCAGCGCCGTCGTCATCCAGGACGTGGCCAAGGGCAATCTGTACGCCTCCACGCTCGGCACGGCCTTCACCGAGGCCTTCCACGACGGCGGCGCTCACAAACTGGTGGCCGAGCGGATGACCTACGACTCCTCCGTCGGCAGCGCCTGGCAGAACGAACTCCGCTACATGTCGGGCCAGTTGTGCCTGCAACGCCCGCAGGTCGTCTACTTCGCGGGCCGCGGCCGGCACCTCACCCATTTCCTGGACTCGCTGGCCAACCGAAGCTGCACCGAGCAGAAGTTCACCGTCTTCGCCGGGGACGACACCACGAACCTGACCGCCGAACAGCTCGCCCACGCCGCCGACACCGGGGTCGAGGTCCTCTACACCGGCCTCTCCCACCCCGACATGTACCGGGCGTCCCCGCAGTCGGTGTCCGCCCCCTCGGCGAAGAACTTCCAGCAGGGTGGCCTGCTCGACCAGTGGTTCCCGCACGACGCGCGCCACGACGGCGGCGCGCTGATGGGCCACGACGCCGTCCTCGCCGCCGCCCACGGCATCCAGATGGCCGCACGCTGGCAGGGCAAGGTCGCCGGCGACGCCGTGGCCCGGATGTTCCACCAGATGGACGGAAGTCAGCAGGTGGCGGGAGCCAGCGGCTTCATCTCCTTCCAGAACAACGGCAACCCCCGCAACAAGGCGGTACCGGTCCTGCGGCTCAACGCGGCGGGCCAGGCCGAGTTCGTCGAGGTGTCGGCGGCGCAGGGCAAGCCCCCCGAACAGCAGTGACACGGACGGCGGCGGGCAGCGGCCGCCCGCCGCCGCCCGCCGCTCAAGCCCAGGGACAACCACGCGCTCCCCGATGCGCGCCCGGTACACATCCCGCCCCTCGTGGCGCGGGGGCGGGGGTGGGTGCCGCTCAGGCGGTCGTGCCGCCGGGGCCGTAGTGGGTGCTGAGGCCGTGGTGGTAGGCAGGATCGCCGAGGTGTAGCTGCCGGTCGAACTCGGGGGCGTTCTCGATCTGCACCCGCGTCAGGCCCACGTAGATCCGCTGCTCGTCCAGCTCGATGCGGGTGATGGTCCCGGCCGGGATCAGTACCTCCTTGCCGAAGACCCAGACTCCGGTGTCGACCACCAGGTAGGAGGAGTCGAGTTCGGCCGAGTGCTTGTCGACCTTGCCCACGGTGCCGTCGGTCGCCTCGACCGGCCAGCCGGCCAGGTCCACGCCCTCGACGAACTCCGGGGCCTGTCGGTGGTTCCACATGTCGTGACTGGTCATGAGGCCCGCGTGCCCCCGGGCCGCCGTCCCAATCCCGCGCCCCGGCGGCCGCCTACTGCGGCTGAGTGGCGATCTGGATCAGGTTGCCGCAGGTGTCGTCGAAGACGGCGGTGGTGACGACGCCCATGTCCAGGGGTTCCTGGGTGAAGCGGACCCCGAGGGCGCGCAGGCGCGCGTACTCCGCGTGCACGTCGTCGACGGCGAACTGGGCGAGCGGGATGCCGTCCTTGGCGAGCGTGTCGCGGTAGGGCCTGACGGCCGGGTGGCCGGCGGGCTCCAGGAGGAGCTGGGTGCCGCCGGGCTCGTCCGGCGAGACGACGGTCAGCCACCGGTCCTTCTCGCCCACGGGGACGTCGTACTTCTTCACGAAGCCGAGGATCTCGGTGTAGAAGCGCAGGGCCTCGGCCTGGTCGTCTACGAAGACGCTGGTCAGATGGATCTTCACGGGGTGCTTTCCTCCGGTCCGGATGGGTCGGGCGCGAGCCATCGCTCGGCGATCCGCCGCAGCGGGGCCGTGTTCAGGTCGTGGAACTTGTAGCGGCCCTCCCGCCTGCTCTCGACCAGCCCGGCGGCCTCCAGCACGGCGAGGTGCTGGGAAACCGCCTGGCGTGAGATGCCGAGCCGGTGCTTCATGCTCAGGCGCGCGCAGATCTCGAACAGTGTCTGTCCGGACCTTTCCGTGAGCTCGTCGAGGATGGTGCGGCGGGTGGGGTCGGCCAGGGCTTTGAAGAGGTCACCGGCCACGTCCACACGATAGGCAACCACACACTTGCCTATCAAGTCGAGGTGCGCCGCGCCCGAACCCCGCGTACGAGCCCGACGGCCCCGTCGAACAGCAGGAAGGCGAGGAGCGTCACCCCGAGTACCGGCAGCGCCCAGCCCAGGCGCCGCCACGGCCGGCAGACCGGCCACGAGAGCCGGCAGGGGCAGGGTGCGCCAGGCGCCGCGGGCCGGGGCCTTGCCCATCGAGGCCCTGCGCGTTGTCGTTCTGCGCCACGACCCACGCGCTGGACGCGTCGGCAGGGGGCGTCACCTCGACGGTGCCGCCCAGACCCGCCGCCCGGGCGGCGGCCAGTGCCGAGTCGAAGGCGGCCGGATCGGCGTCGGCGGCCTTCGGGGTACCGCCGTGGCCCGCGTGCTCCCCGCCCTCCGCCCCATCCGGCGGCTCGGCTCCGGGCAGCAGGGTGTCGAGTTCCGGCGCGCGCCCCTTGACCGCGTCCAGCAGCTGCCCGAAGCGCTCGCCGGCGTAGTGGGACCAGGTCAGCCCGGTGGCGCTGAGGAAGAACAGGCCGAGCGCGAGCCACACGCCCGTCGCCGCGTGGAAGCTGCGGGTACGGCGCACGCCCTTGGCACCCCGGTCGGGCAGCAGCACGCCGCGGGCCGAGCCGGCGCGCTGCCCGCGACAGCGGCCGAGCCAGAGCACGAGGCCGCCCGCGACGACCACCCCGAGCCAGCTCGCGGCGACCTCGGAGTAGAGGCGGCCGGTCTCGCCCAGGTGCAGGTTCCGGTGCAGGTCGTCCAGCCAGGTGGTCAGCGGAGTCGATCCGTACCAGGTGGTGAGCTCGCCCCGCACCCGCGCGGTGTACGGGTCGACGAAGACCGTGCGCTGCCTCTCGCCCAACTCGGGCACGGACAGCACCACTCGGGTGGTGTGCCGCGGCCCTGCGGGTGTCGTGACGGAGGCGAGGGTGCCCTCCGGGTGCGCCGACCGTGCCGCGGTGATCTGCTCCGCCAGCGGACGGGCCTGCCCGCCGCTCTGCTCGACGCGCAGCTGTTCGCCGTACACGAGCTGGTCGAGCTGAGGGGTGAAGGTGTAGATCAGCCCGGTGAGGGCCGCGACGAGCAGGAACGGGGCGACGAACACCCCGGCGTAGAAGTGCAGTCGGAGCACCAGGGCGCGCGCACCCCGCCACGAGCGGCCGGGGGGCTCCTCCCGTGTCGTCCGGTCCTGCCCCCGCGTGTCGTGACCGATGGCCGAAGACATGTGTGTTCCCCCATCAGTACGCGCGCTCAGTGCGTGCGCGTACGGCGAAGCCGGTAGGTGGTGTGTGCCGGGCGCGCGGGCGCGGTAACCGCGGCCGCGCCCGGTACACCGGCCGGAGAACGTGCGGGTCACCCGGTACTTCCGCTCCGACACGGCTCCTCCTCCTGGCACGCACGGGTGAGGGACCGCCTGCCGGCTCCTGATCACCTCCGCCATGTAGTCGGACCGGAACCCCATCTGGTTTCCGCCACTTTCCGTTCACGCCGAAGGGCCCGGCCCGTACAACCGTGGGCCGGGCTCGGAGTCCGGGTCGGGACGCGCGTACACCCCTTACGCCGGGCGGCCGTCCTGCTCGCGGCCCTTCCAGGCCGGCACCGCGCACGGCTCAGGGGGCGGCCCGCCGTCGCGGGGGCGCGGCGCTACTTCTTCTCGCAGGTGAAGGTCACCTGAGCGCTCCGCGCGCTCATCTTCTGGTCCGGCAGGTGCAGGGTGACGAAGGTGCTCACCGTCGAGGCGTTCGCCTGGCCCGGCACCTTCACCACGTGCAGCACGGCTCGGCTGCCGGTCCCGGCGGCGAAGTCGGCCGAGCCCGGGGAGACCGGGTCGGAGCTGGAGGCGAACGTCCAGTAGTAGCGGACCTTCCCCGGCCCGGTGGCCGTGATCTTGCCGTCGAACTCGGCCGTGGTCCCCTTGGAGCAGTCGATGACGGACCCGGGCGGAGTCAGGACGACCACCTCGGCCTTGGTGACCTTCACGCTCCCCTTGCCGCCTCCCGGCTTCTGCGGGAGAGGCTTGGCGCACGTGACGCCCGGCTTGCCGCCGCCGCCCGGCACCAGCTCGCAGGAGGGTGCCGAGGGTGCGGCGCCCGGGCCCGCCGCGCGGCCCTGGGCCGCGAAGGCGGGGGTGAGGGCTACCGAGGAGGCGAGGAGCGGGGCCGCGAGAAGCGAGAGGCACCGACGCCGGTTCGTCTGCCGGATCATCGTGCTGTCCTTCGTGAGGAGAGCCCCGAGGCAACACCCAGGATATCGGCCGGTACGCCCACCGGGCGGCCCGAACCCCCGCGGCCGCCCGAGAGGGCCGGTGCGACGCGGTGCGACGCTCTGTGCCCAGGGGGACACGGGGACGGGGCGTACCCGGGAGCGCCGGGGGACCCGGCGGCGCTCCCCGCCGGGACGGTCGTGACCATCCCCCCGGTCCGCTCGTTCAAGATGGCCCGGGGCCGACGCCCAGCCCTCCCCGATCAGGCCTTGACCGGGAACCGCGGTGAAGGGCGGGGTCCGCGCGCCCGCTTGGCGTATTCGAACTCTTCCCGGGATCCTGCGGCCGCCGCACCCGGAAAGTATGATCAAGCAATGTCTGACATGACCGAAACCACGCCCGGTTGGCTGACCAGCGACGAGCTGGAACTGGCCAGGGCCCGGATGCCGATCCTGTACGTGGAGGCCGTGCCCGTACGTGTGGACACCAGCGGCGAAGTCACCAGCATCGGGCTGCTGTTGCGCATCGGCCCGGACGGGACGGTCAGCCGGAACCTGGTGTCCGGCCGCGTCCTGCACCACGAGCGGGTCCGGGACGCGCTGCTGCGCCACCTGGAGAAGGACCTCGGCCCGATGGCCCTGCCCCACGTCCCCGCCTCCCTCCAGCCCTTCACGGTCGCCGAGTACTTCCCCACGGTGGGGGTCACCTCGTACCACGACCCCCGCCAACACGCGGTGTCCCTCGCCTACATCGTGCCGGTGACCGGCGACTGCCGGCCCCGTCAGGACGCGCTTGACCTGGTCTGGCTGAGTCCGCAGGAGGCGGCCTCGATCTCCGTTCAGAACGAGATGCCGGGCGGGCACGGGGTGTTGCTGAAGCAGGCACTCGCCTACGCGGGACACGCCTACTGAGCTGCGCCCCGCCGCCGCCCGCCGGTCCGGGCAGCACGGGTGGCCGCCCGCGCTGCCCGGAGAAGGACGGGTGGGCCGCCCGCGCTGCCCGGAAGGAGGACGCGTGACGTTGACGAGCCCGGCCCTGAGCCCGCCGTGACGTTCGCGCCCGCTCCGAGCGGGCCGGTCAGGTCACGGGGGCCTTGGCCCGCAGGACGGTCAGGAACTCCCGCATCCAGCTCGAGTGGTCCGGCCAGGCCCTGGCCGAGACCAGCGTGCCGTCGACCACGGTCTCGGAGTCCTCGAACGCCGCTCCGGCCGCCTTCATGTCCGGCTCCAGCGCCGGGTAGGCCGTCACCCGGCGGCCGGCCAGGCCGCCCGCCGCGGCCGTGATCAGCGGGCCGTGGCAGATCTGGGCGATCGGCTTGTCCGCCCCGGCGAAGGCGGCCAGGATCCGCCGTACCTCCGGGTCGTTGCGCAGGTACTCCGGAGCCCTCCCGCCCGGGACGACCACGGCCTCGTAGTCCTCGGTGACCACGTCGGCGAAGGCCAGGTCGGCCGGCCAGGTGTAGCCCGGCTTCTCGGTGTACGTGTCGAAGCCGTCCTCGAAGTCGTGGACCACGAACCGCAGCTTCTTGACGGACGGCGCCGCGATGTGGACCTCGTAGCCCTCCTCGCGCAGGCGTTGGTACGGATAGAGGACTTCCAGCGACTCGGCCGCGTCACCGGTCACGATGAGGATCTTCACTGCCATGGGCTGCTCCAGGGAGGACGGATCACGATCGGTCGGCCCCGCCGGGGCCACCGTTACCCTCCCCGGGGTGCGCGGACCGCACACCCCCGGTGTTTGCCGTTCGGTTTCGGGAGCGGGGAACAAACAGGTTTCGTTGACCGTTCATCTACATGTGGGTGCGGGAAGGGATGATGTCCCCGGGCCTGACCATCGCCTGTGGGGAAGATCGTCCGGCTGAAGCCCCGCAGAGCCTTTCGCCGCGAGGCGACCGCCCTTCCCGCTCCCGCCTTCGAACGCCCCGGCCGGCTGTCCCCCCTGCCGGCCGGGGCCGCCCCGGCCGGCCCTCCCCCCCCGGCCGGTCGGGGCCCTTGCGTATCCCCGGCCCCGCCCCCCCTCCCCGAGGACGGCACCGCAGGGTCGGGGCCGGGCGGACGGCGTGACCCGTCAGAGCATCCGGCGGGCGTTGAGCCGGGCGGCCTGCCGCGTCAGGTGGTCGCGCTCGGCGAGGTTGGTCGCCTTCCGGGCCGCCTCGGTGTACAGCCGGGCCGCGGCCGCCAGGTCGCCGTCACGCTCGTGGAGGTACGCCGCCACCGCCGCGTGACGGGGCACGGGGTGCTCCGTGCCCGCGGAGCCCGGGAAGGACTCCTCCAGCGCCGCGAGCGCCGCCAGGCCTGCGCGCGGTCCGTCGGCCTCGCCGACGGCCACCGCGCGGTTGAGCCGGACGACCGGGTTGTCGGTCAGGCGTACGAGCTCGTCGTACCACCCGACGATCTGCACCCAGTCGGTCTCGTCGGCGCTCCGCGCGTCGGCGTGGAGCGCCGCGATGGCGGCCTGCGCCTGGAACTCGCCCAGCCGGTCGCGGGCGAGGGCCGCCTGGAGAACGGCGACGCCCTCGGTGATCGCCCCGGTGTCCCACCGGCCCCGGTCCTGCTCGGCGAGCGGCACCAGGCTGCCGTCGGACGCCGTCCGGGCGGCGCGCCGGGCGTGGTGGAGCAGCATGAGGGCGAGCAGTCCCGCCGCCTCGGGGTGGTCGACCGCGGCCGCGAGCTGCCGGGCGAGCCGGATGGCCTCGGCCGCGAGGTCGACGTCGCCGGAATAGCCCTCGTTGAAGACCAGGTAGAGGACGCGCAATACGGTGGCGACGTCGCCGGGCCGGTCGAAGCGCACGCCGGAGACGGTGCGCTTGGCCCGGCTGATGCGCTGCGCCATGGTTGCCTCGGGCACCAGGTAGGCCCGGGCGATCTGGCGGGTGGTGAGCCCGCCGACGGCGCGCAGCGTGAGCGCGACCGCGGACGACGGGGTCAGCGACGGGTGGGCACACAGGAAGTAGAGCAGGAGCGTGTCGTCGACCGCGGGCCCGGGCTCGGGCGGCGGCTCCTCCTCGGCGACTCCCTCACGCCGGCGGCGGGCGGCGTCCGCCCGGGTCGCGTCGAGGAACCGTCTCCAGGCCGCGGTGACCAGCCAGCCCTTCGGGTCCCGGGGGGCGCCGGCCGGCCAGGCGCGGACCGCCGCGACCAGCGCGTCCTGCACGGCGTCCTCGGCCGCCGCGAAGTCGGCTCCGCGGCGGACGAGGATCCCGATCACGCTCGGGGTGAGGCTCCGGAGCAGGACCTCGTCCACCTCGGAGCTCACTCGGTGACCGTGGGCGGCGCGGTGAGGAACGGGCGCAGCTCGAGCCACTCGTGGATCGGCTTCCCGCCCGCCCCGGGAGCGGCCGACAGTTCCCCGGCCAGCTCGACGGCGCGCTCGTGGCTGTCTACGTCGATCACCATCCAGCCGGCGATGAGGTCCTTGGTCTCGGCGAACGGGCCGTCGGTCACCGGCGGGCGACCCTCGCCGTCGTACCGGACGAACGACCCCTCGGGGGCGAGCGCGGAGGCACCGACGAACTCGCCGGTCCCCTCGAGCCGGGCCGCGAAGTCGTTCATGTACTGGATGTGGTCCGAGATCTCCTGCGGCGTCCACTGATCCATGGGCACGTCGTTGACCGGAGCCGGGGCGCCGCGGTAGTGCTTGAGCAGCAGGTACTTGGCCATGGTGCATCTCCTCGGTGCTGGTGCGACCCATTGTGGCCGCGTTCGCAGCGGGGACGGAGCCGGCCACGGGTTCTCGACATCCGCGCCGGAACTTTTTTGCCCGGGAGGCGCGGGGCCGCGGCCGGCGGCCGGCTGCCGGCTGCCGCCCCGACCCCGTGGCCGGTGTCCAGGGCCGCGCCCGCGGCCGGTTCCGGGGGCTCAGTGCGGGGCGGGGATCACATCGCGCGTCTCGTCGACCCCGAGGGCCGCGGTGGTGCTGCGGCCGAGCGCGCCCGGGGGGCCTCGTCCGCGCAGACGGTGCCCGCGCGGGCAGCGCCAGGGTGGCGAGGTAGGCCGTGGCCAGGGCGCTGACGCACGCGCTCCGGTTGTAGGCCGTGTGTCCTTCGCCGGCGAAGGACAGCAGCCGCCCGTTGTCCAGCGTCCCGGCCGGCGCCACGGCGTCCTGGTACGGGGTGTCCGGGTCTCCGGTCGTGCCGAGGACGAGGATCGGGGCGGAACCGGCCGCCCGTAGGAACCCTCGAAGCGGCTCGGGCGCTCCGCGGGCCACTGGGAGCAGGTGGGCGCGTGGTTGTGGTCGTACGTGGGCGGCCCGAGGCCGATCGGCGGTCCCAGCAGCGCAGACGCGGCGGCCCGGGCGCCGACCAGCGCACGCGGAAGGGGTGCGGGACGGGCGTCAACGTAGCCCTCGGCCGCCGCCCGTGCCGGCCCACCGGAGTTGATTTCCGCCTCCCCCCAGGGTTGTACGCTCCGGCCGGCGGCGCCAGCGACTCGAACCCGCCGAAGGACCGTCCGTCCCGCTCGGGTGTCATGGGTGAGGGGTGCGCCTGCCGGCCCACCCCTCGCAGCGGTTCTCGGAGAGGTACATGGCACTCGGCATCGTCGTCCTCTTGATGGTTCCCGTCCTCATGGTCCTCGCGGTGTGCGTCGCCATCGCGCACTTCAGGCCGAAGGAATCCCGCTCCGGCTGTCTCCTCGCGTCGGGCGGTCTCCTTCTCGTGTGCGCCCTCACGCTGGTGCTGCTCCTCGTCGACCGGAACACGGCGTGACGCACGGCGCGCTTGGTGGCCCGCCCGGCGAAGGCGGCGGCTGCGCTGACGGTCCGGTCGGTCCTGTGGGAGTGCCCCCGGCAGTACCCTGCCGACGGGATCACAGCCGGGCCGTCGGGCGTTGGACCGTCGAAGGGAGCGATCACGTTGCACACACCGCACAACCCGAGCGATGAGAAGGGGCCGATGGGCGCGGCCGACCAGGGACGGCAGTGGCCGGACGAGGCCAGTGTCGACAACGCGAGGACGACGCTGCTGCAGCTCCTCGCGCGGGCCGGCGTGCCCGCCGACGACGCGCGGGCGCTGATCGGGCTCGTCGAGGCCGGCACCCTGGCTCTCGCGTACGAGGAGCTGGGCGCCGACGGCCGCAGCGCGCCGGGCGACAAGGGCGAGGCGTACGAGTCGGGCTGGCTCGACGGCGCCGCCGGCCTCCTGGAAGAGCTGGGCGCCGTCGCCGAACGGACCCTGGCCCGGGTGGTGGGGGAGGACGGGCCGCCGGACCCGGCCGGGGAGCGGCCGCGGCCGCGGCGCATGGAGGTGGAGCGGGCGCAGGTGGCGGTCACCCCCCTGTACCTGTCGTTCACCGCGGCCTCGGAGCTGGACCCGGAGGTGACCGGCGAGGTCCTCACCGCCGTCCTCGCCACGATGAGCCCCCGGCAGCGGGCCGGGTACCCCGGGCGGCTGACGCGGTTCGCCGCGGCCCACCGGACCCGGCTGGAGCGGCTGTTCGCGGCGTACGGGCCGGGCAGCGCCATCACGGTCCACGGCCGGTACTCGCTCGTCCACTCGGTCACGAGCATCGCCGTGCTGGAGCGGCTCGTCGCCGCCCCGCAGGGGCTGCGGGAGGAGTGGGACGCCGCGGAGCTGCCGCCCGCCTGGCTGGACGGACTGACGACCGCCTGGAACGCCCCGTCCTGAGCGCCGCCCGGCGGGGTCGCCCGGGCGCGCCGGGCGCGCCCTGTCGGCCGTCCCTGTCGGCCGTCCCTGTCCGCCGTGCCCGTCCGCCGGCCCCGTTCCCCACGCCGAACGGGCGGGGTGGGTTTGCGGCGGGCCGGCCGTGGCACACGGGCTGAACACCACTGCTCCGCAGTGAAGTTGTTCACCGACCGGCTCCTGGAGGGACCCACTCATGTCCGACGCGTACCGCTCTCCCGACGCCACCAGTGCCCACCCCGAGCCCGCCACGGGGCGCAGCGGCCTGGCCGTGGCCGCACTGATCACCGGCATCGCGTCCCTGCTGCTCCTGTGGATCTGGTTCGTGGGCATCCCGCTGGCGCTGGTGGCCATCGGCCTGGGCATAGCCGCCCTCCGCAGAGCCCGCGCCGGTGCCGGTGGCCGCGGCATGGCCATCGCCGGCCTGGTCCTGGGCGCCGTGACCGTGGTCATCGCGGGGATCCTGGTCGCCGTAGGGGTGTCCATCCTCAACTCCGACGAGGGCAAGGACCTGCGGTCCTGCATGAACAACGCCCAGACGCAGCAGGAACAGCAGGACTGCTCCAACCGCTTCAACGAGGACGTCAACAACTGACGCGCATCACCGCCGGGGTGTGGCAGGCCACACCCCGGGTGGGCGGCCCACCGCGGTGACCGGGCGGGCGCCCCGGCGTCATGGTCATCGGCATGACGACAACGTCACGACCCACCAGCACGAAGAAGCCCTCCGGCCCCGCCGGTACTGCCGGGCGCCCGTGGGCCCTGCTCTTTCATCCCCCCGGGGCCCTCGTCCCCGCCCGCGTCGCGATGAGTTCGGGGGCCGTCGCCGGTCTACCCTTCACACCCCTCGTTGCGAAAGGTGCGGCAGATGACCGATACGACCACTTTCGACCTCGGACCGCAGGCCCTGATCGTGGCCCGCCTCGCGGCGGCCGTCCCGGACGCGCGGCTCGCCGACCGGACGCCCTGCCCCGCGTACACGGTCGGCGACCTGCTGGGTCACCTCGCGGGCCTCGCCGTCGCCTTCCGCGACGCCGCCCGCAAGGACCTGGGCCCCACCACGGACACGTCCCCCGACTCGACCGCGCCCACCTTGCCCGCCGACTGGCGCGAGGACCTTCCCCGGGTCCTCGGAGAACTGGCCGAGGCCTGGAAGGACCCGGCCGCCTGGACCGGCATGACCCGCGCGGGCGGCGTGGACCTGCCCGGCGACGTCGCGGCAGCGGTGGCCACCGACGAACTGCTGGTGCACGGCTGGGACCTGGCCAGGGCCACCGGCCAGCCGTACGCACCCGATCAGGCCGCGCTGAGCGCCTCGTACGCGTTGCTGCTGGCCTCCGCCGAGGAGGGGAACGGCGGCGGGGACATCTTCGGACCCGTCGTGCCCGTACCGGACGACGCCCCGCTGCTGGACCGCGCCGTCGGGCTCAGCGGTCGTGACCCGGGCTGGTCCCCCTCCTGACCGGCCCGGAGGCGGCGGCCGGACGGCCTACCCGCCGTGGACGGTCGTGAGGCCGGAGAGGCCGGAGAGGCCGGAGATCGTCAGCACGGGTTCCAGGAGGGGGTTGGCGACGAGCTCGATGCGTTCGGCGTGCGGGAAGAGCACGCTGAGGCCGGCGCTGTCGAGGTACTCGACCCCGGTGAGGTCGAGGACCAGCGGGCCGTCCGTGCCCGCGAGGGCGGCGGCCAGCTCCCTGCTGTTGCTCATGTCGATCTCGCCGACAGCGGCCAGCAGCGCGGTGCCGTCGGGCCGCCGCCCCGGGGTGAGGGTCAGGGGAGTGGTCATCAGGCGATCCTCGTGTGCATGTCGACGGTGGTGCCGGACGGGCCGGGGGTGACGGTGACCTGCTGCATCAGTGCGCGCATCAGGCCCATCCCGCGACCGCGGTGGGTGTTGAGCTCCGGCTGCGGGGCTTTCCAGCAGCCGCTGTCGACGATGGTCAGGTGGAGATGGTCGACGCCGGCCTCGGCCCGGAAGCGGATGGTGCCGCCGGGGGCGTCCCGGTGGCCGTGTTCGACGGCGTTGGCACACGCCTCGCCGGCGGCGACCAAGACGTTTTGCACGGTGGTGGGAGGCAGGTCGCACTGGTCGAGCCAGCCGCGCAGCGTCTTGCGGACGGGGGCGAGCTGCGAGGATTCGGCGGAGAAGGACAGCTCCAGCGGGGCCGGGTGGCGGTAGAGCAGCAGGGCGACGTCGTCGTCGTAGCCGTCCGCGGGGGCCAGCCGGGACATGACGTCGGTGGCGAGGTCGTCGAGCGCGGTGTTCCGGCCGTCCTGGAGGGCTTCGCCGGCCTGGTCGATGCCCGCGCTGAGCGGGCGGCGGCGGCGTTCGACGAGCCCGTCGGTGTACAGCAGCAGCGTCGACCGCGCCGGGATGGCGCAGGTGCCCTCGGGGCGCTGGTTGCCGGGCCGGACGGCCAGCGGCAGGGAGCGGCCCTCCTCGAGGAGCCGGGTGGTGCCGTCGGGATGGGCGAGGATGCCGGGCGGATGGCCGGCGCTGGAGTACGTCAGCTGCCCGGTGCCGGCATCGAGGACGCCGCAGAAGACGGTGGTGCAGGCCGCGCCCGGAACGCCGGCGGCGAACTGGTCCAAGGCCATCAGCGTCCGGGCGGGAGTCGCGTCCTGGAGCATCAGGGCGCGGCAGGCGCTGCGCAGCTGGCCCATGACGCTGGCGGCTTCGAGGCCCCGGCCGACACAGTCGCCGACGACGATTCCGATCCGGCCGTCCGGCAGGGTGACGGTGTCGTACCAGTCGCCGCCGACCTCCAGGGGCTGCGTCGCGGGTTCGTAGCGGACGGCGAACCCGTCGGGCAGCCGGGAGGGGCCGAGGATGGCGCGCTGCAAGGCAATCGCGGTCTCGCGCTGCTGGTCGGTCTGGTGCGCGCGGTTCAGCCCCTGGGCGAGGTGACCGGCCAGGAGGGACAGCAGCAGCTGGTCCTCGCCGGTGAAGGGACGGTTCTCGCCCAGGTCTATCCACAGGGCGAGCGGGCCGTCGGGGAACTCCAGCAGGATGCCCGCCCCGCCCTGGCCGGCGACCGGGGTCAGGATCGGCCCCCGCCGCAGGTCGTCGAGCGCCCCGCGCCGTTCGGCGGACAGCTCCGACCAGGCGGACGACGCGTCGGTGGAGGTCAGCTTGGGTTCGTCGCCGTAGTCGAAGACCGCGGCCAGGACCCGCCGGGCGCGCCACAGCTTCTTCAGCTCGCCCAGGGCGCCGGCCAGCGCCTCGGGCAGGCTGGCGGCCCGGGACAGGCCGGTGCCCAGGGCCGCGAGGGCGCTCTCGCGCTGGATGGCGTAGTGCTCGGCGGTGACGTCGCGGAAGGTGCCGACCGTCACGCGGCGCCCGGTGTCGGGATCGTCGACCTGGTTGAAGGTGGCCGTCGCCCACAGCCGGTGACCGTCGCGGTGGGTGACCGGAATGGTGTACGAGCCCTTGGTGCTGCCGAGCAGCGTGGCGAAGGCGTCGCCGACCTGCCGGTGCGCCTCGGAGTCCGTGGCGGCGTCGGGCCACCAGGGGTGGACCGGCCGGTAGGGCAGGCCCTCGGTGCCGTAGCCGAGGATGTCGGTGAACGCCGTGTTGATCTCGATGACGGCGCCGTCCTCGTCGCAGACGAAGAAGGCCTCCTGCAGGGAGTCCACCAGTGCGGTGCGCCAGCGGGCGTGGTGGCCGCGCAGCCGCGCCAACTGGATGTTCGCCCGCACCCGCGCGAGGAGTTCGGCGGCCGCGAACGGTTTGACGAGGTAGTCGTCCGCACCGGCCTGCAGGCCCTCGATGGACGCCTCCTGCCCGGCCCGGGCGGACAGCAGCAGTACGGGGAGCGAGGCGGTGCGCTGGTCGGCCCGCAGCGCGGCGACCAGGGCGAGCCCGTCGAGGTGGGGCATCATCACATCGGTGACCACCAGGTCGAAGGCCTGCGCGCGGATGGCGGCCATGGCCTGCCGGCCGTCGTCGACCGTGCCGACCTGGTAACCGGCGCCGCGCAGCAGACGGCTGAGGTACTCGCGCATGTCGGCGTTGTCGTCGGCGACCAGTACGTGCGCCGGGAGCTCCGAGCCGGCGGCGGATCCGTCGGCGCTCCCGTCCGGGACGCTCCCGACCGGCATGCGCCCGACCGTGGCGGGCACCGCCGCGGTGCGCTCGCCGGGCAGCCACCGGAGGGCCTCCTGCACGAAGGGCTCGGTCGAGGTGTGAGCCGCGCCCGCGCCTGCGCCTGCGCCCGCACCTGCACCTGCACCGGGGTCCGCACCCGTACCCGGGAGGACGGTGTCGGCTGGCAGGTGGGCGGAGCCGAAGGGCAGCCGGATGGTGAACCGGGTGCCCAGGCCCTGCGTGGACGAGGCGCTGATCTCGCCGCCGTGCAACCCGACCAGCTCCCTCACCAGGGCCAGGCCGATGCCGCTGCCCTCGTTGGAGCGGGAACGCACGTTCTCGATGCGGTGGAACCGTTCGAACAGCCGTGGCATCTCCCCGGCCGCGACACCTATCCCGGTGTCGGCGACGCTCACCACGGCCGCACCGTCCTCGGCACCCACGGCGACGCGGATCGAGCCGTCGAAGGTGAACTTCAGCGCGTTGCTGAGGAGATTGAGGACGACCTTCTCCCACATGCCCCGGTCGATGAAGACCGGCTCGGGCAGCGGGGAGCAGTCGACCCGGAAGTCGAGCCCGGCCTTCTCGACGGCGGAGCGGAACACGCTGGCGAGTTCACCGGTGACCGCGGCCAGGTCGACCGGCTCGTAGCTCGCCTGCATCCGGCCGGCCTCGATGCGGGAGAAGTCGAGCAGCGTGTTGACCAGCTTGCCCAATCGCAACCCGTTGCGGCGGATGACCTCCAGCTCCTCGCGCACGCCCGCGTCCGCGTCCGCGAGCCGGTCCCGCAGCTCCTCCACCGGCCCCATGATCAGCGTCAGGGGGGTACGGAACTCGTGGCTGATGTTGGAGAAGAACGCCGTCTTCGCCCGGTCCAGCTCCGCGAGCTCCTCCGCGCGCCGCTGCTGCGCCTGGTAGCTGCGGGCGCTGGCCAGTCCGGTGGCGACGTGCCCGGCGACCAGTTCCACGAAGCCGCGGTATCCCTCGTCCAGGTCCCGGTACCGGTTCAGGCCGACCACCATGAATCCGTACGGGGCGCCGCCCTGCCGCCGCAGCGGCACCACCAGGGCCTGGAGCGGCGCTTCGGCCCGCTCTCCCGTCGGCAGATCCGCGAACACGGCGCCGTCGCCGTCGCCGTCCAGCGACACCAGCGCGGTCTCGCCCCGGGCCGGAGCGGCCGTCGGCCACACCGACTCCGAGTCCGGCGGGAGCAGCTCCACGGCGGCCGGGTGGTCCTTCCGGATCCCGGTCGCCGCGGCCAGTCCGGAGCTGCCGTCGTCCTGGAGGAGGTACGTCAGCGTGAACGGAAGGTCGTGGGGGTTGCGGCTCAGCTGCAGGCGGGCGAAGTCGAGCATTTCCCGCTCGGTGCGCACCACGCTCGGATCGGAGCCGAGGTCGCGCAGCGTGGCCATCCGCCGTTCGCCGATGACGCGTTCGGTTTCCTCGCTGACCACGCACAGCATGCCGACCACGTCGCCGTCGTCGTCGCGCAGCGGGCTGTAGGAGAAGGTGTGGTAGCTCTCCTCCAGGTACCCGGAGCGCTCCACGAACAGCAGCAGCGCCTGGTCCCAGGTCGCTTCGCCGGTGGTGAGCACGGTGTCGATGCGGGGGCCGATGTCGCCCCAGATCTCCGCCCAGACCTCGCTCGCCGGCCGGCCCAGGGCCCACGGGTACTTCCGGGCCAGGGTGTCGCGCCGGTAGGCGGAATTGCAGAAGAACGTGAGTTCCGGTCCCCAGGCCATCCACATCGAGAACTTCGACGACAGCAGGATGCTCACGGTCGTCCTGAGGCTCTGCGGCCAGCCCTCCGGGACCCCGAGCGGAGTGGCCGCCCAGTCCACCAGGGCCAGGTCCCGGCCGACCGCCTCGTCGGCGGCGAACACGCCGGCCCCGACCGCCGCTTCCGGCCCGGCATCCCCCGAACGCGTCACTGCCCACCCCTTCGTTCGCGGCGGCCGGTGTCCGAGCGCGGCCCGCCGGTGTTCCTCGTGCTGGCCCATCCGCGTTCCGCGGTCCCCGAGGAGGCGTTTGCCGACGTGATCCGTAGGATAGGACAGCTGCGCCTCGGACGGACAGGCACGGCTGACGAGGCGGGGTGGGAGGCGACATGACGGGGGCCGGGCACGCCGTCCGCCGGCACGCGGGGGCCGTCGCGGCGATCACCACGGCCGACGGGTGCTGCCTGGGTACCGTCAACGTCCTCGAAACCCGCTCCCGCCGCCGAGGAGCCGCCGACCCGCCGACCCGCCGGCCACGGTGCACCAGCTCTTCACCGATCCGGGAGCCGGAGTGAGCGGCGACAGCGCGTTGCTCGCCCAGTCCGCCCCGTCCCGCCGCACACTCCCACCCGCCCAGGAGAACAGGTGACCGACCGCAATCTGACCGCCACCCGACGCACGCACGCACGCGGTGCGACCGTGCTGTCCGTAGCCGGTGAACTCGACCACCACACCGCACCGGAGCTCACCCGGGTCATCCAGGAAACGCCCTTCAGCCCCGACGTCCCCGTACTGATCGAACTCTCCGAGCTGACCTACTGCGACTCCACCGGCATCACCGTGCTCTTCAGCGCCTACCACCGCGCGCGCGAGGCCGACGCCCCCCTGTCCCTCGTCGGGCTGAGCGCCGATCTGATGCACGTCTTCCGCATCGTGGGCCTGGACCAGCTCTTCACCTTCCAGCCCACCGTCGAAGACGCCGTCGACGCCCAGCGCCCCTGAGCGCCGCCCGGCCGGCGCGTCCGGGTCCCGCCGTTACGCGGGGCTCGGCACCGGCGGCACCCACCGGTTCGTGCGCGGGGCCTGCGACCGTACGCCGTACTCGCCCTTGAGCTCCTCCGGGATGGCGTACTGCATGACCCGGCCGCGGGTGAGCGAGGCCAGTTCGAAGGCCGTCAGCAGGCTGCCCGCCTTGTCCAGCGCCCATTCGCCGAGCGGGCTGCTGTCCTCCACGGTCTCCAGCAGGCCGAGGACGAGGGGCACGGCCTTCGCCGCGGTGTCCCAGGGGCCGCGGGGGATCTCGAGCCAGTCCGCGATCGTGGGGCCGATCAGGTAGCGCATGGTGGCGGGGACGATCGGGTCGAAGAGCGTGCCGGGGACCACGTCCTCGTACATCCGCATCAGCTGGTTGTTGAGCCGGACGCCGTCCTCGGAGGGGCCGAGGTTGCGGCTGAGATAGAGGTCGGCGAACGCGCGGGCCTCCGTGAGGTTGTCCGGGACGGCCGTCATGTCGCAGCCGAGGATGGAGCCCACGACCCGCCAGGCGTAGTAATAGGCCTCCGCCCCCTCCTCGCTCATGTGGATGCCGAGGCGGTGCATGGCGTCCAGGACGAGGATCGAGAAGCAGATCTGCCCGCCGATCATGTCCTCCTGGTTGATCGGCACACCGTCCCGCGCGACGTCCCAGCGCCCCGACCCGGTGAGGTGGTGGCGTACCGCCGCGTGCAGCAGCCGGACCTTCTGGGCGGCCGGGATGAACTTGCTGCCCTCCTCGAAGGCGTTGGTCCGCATCAGGTACGTGACGAACTGGCCGGTGTTCGCCATCCGGCGCGACGGGTAGTCCATCGAGTGCGTCGAGGCCAGCAGCCGGGCGACGCGCGGTACGGCGTACGTCGCGGGCATCGCCGCGAAGGACAGGCCCGTGTTGATGTGCGCGGCGTTGTCCATGAAGAACAGGCGGGCGCGCTCCATGACGTCCCAGTCCACCCACTTCGGCGGCATGGCGGTGGCCTCCAGGAACGCCACCGCGGACGGCGGGAGCCCCTCGGGCAGTTTGTGGCCGGCGGTGCTGAAGAAGCGCATGAGGGTGTTGAAGTCCCCCACCTCACCGCGTTCGAACATGGCGGCCACGGTCTCGTCGGCGAAGGGGTCGCCCTGCCCGCTCAGTTCGTCGAGCTTCGCGTCGGTGTAGCGCGACCGGGTCTCGGTTGTCACGTCGTGCTCCTCGTAGTGCTCGTGCCGGTACGGTCCCGCCCGGCAGGTGGTCCGCGGGGCCGTTCAGAGGGTTCGTGCGGTCGCCGAGGTGGCCAGCGCGGCGAGCGCCGTCCGTACGTCCATCGGCAGCGCCACGGAGTCCAGCGCGCCGCGGGCCGTCGCGACCCGGTCCGAGATCATGTCCTCGACGCGCCGGCGGGCCCCGCACCCGTCCATCAGCCTCCGCACCAGCGCTGCGCCGGACTCGTCCAGGGCCGGGCTGTCGAGGGTCTTGTCCAGCAGCGCCCGGTCGTGCGGCTCCAGCAGGGCGAGCGTCGTGGCGAGCAGCGCGGTGGGCTTGCGGTCCCGGAGGTCGTCCAGGTTCGACTTGCCGGTCTCGGCGGGGTCGCCGAACGTTCCGATCAGGTCGTCGCGCAGCTGGAACGCCTCGCCCAGGGGCAGTCCGTACGCGGTGAAGGCGGTCATGACCTGCCGGGGGGCGCCGCCGAGGGTGGCACCCATGTGCAGCGGCCGCTCCACCGTGTACTTGGCCGTCTTGTACCGGGCCACTTCCAGCGACTCGGCGACCTCGGGCACGTCGGTACCCGTCCGCAGCACTTCCAGGAACTCGCCCGCGACGGTCTCGCGCAGCAGCGTCGACCACAGGGGCACCGTCCGCGCCACGTACGCGCCGGGCAGCCCGCAGGTGGCGAAGACCTGGGCCGCGTACCCCATGAGCAGGTCGCCCAGCATCATCGCCAGCGCGGCGGACCGATGCTGCCGTACGACCAGGGTCCGTGCGACGGCACCGCTGCCGTCACCGCTGCCGCTGCTGCCACCGCTACCGCCCCACCGGGCCGCTCCGGTCTCGGAGAAGGCCGCGTGGGCGGTGGGGACGCCGTGCCGCATGAGGCTGTCGTCGATGATGTCGTCGTGGGTGCAGGCCGCCGCGTGCACCAGTTCCATGGCCGCGGCCGCCCTGATCACCCCGTCGCAGTCCGGCTGGCCGGCGGCCCGCCAGCCCCAGTACAGGAAGGCGGCCCGCATCCGCTTGCCCCGCGTCAGCGAGCTGCGCAACTGGTCGCAGAGCGGGCGGAGTTCACTGGAGAGGCGTAACAGCTCGGCTTCCTCCTCGTCGACCAGCCGATGCAGGTGGTCGTCGATGCGCCGCCGGAACGCCAGGTCGTCATGCATGCGCCGGCCCGGCCCCCGCCGTCGGCCCGGCCCCCGCCGGGGTCCGGGCGCCGTCGGCCCGTTCGCGCCGCCCGGCGGCCCGACGGGCCATCAGCTCCAGGTAGTTGTCGTCGTCCGCCGCGACGACGCGCTTGGAGGCGAGTTCCCCGCGCGCCCTCAGCTCCTTCACCCCGTCGGCGACGAGCTCGCGCAGATCCGAGCGCCGCACCACGTCCTCGCCCCGGCCGGTGGCCTGCCGCACCTGGTCCAGCGCGAGATCGACGGCGCCCAGAGCGAGCAGAGCGACCTCTTCCAGGGCGGCGAAGGGACTCCAGGTCGTCTGCCGTGCCTGCCGTGCCTGCTGTGCCCGCTGTGCCTGCTGTGCCTGGTCCCACGATTCTCCGGTCATGCCCCGTGCTCCTCTGCCGGCAGATCATCAAGGAGCACCAGTCAATCGGCTGTGACACTGGTCGCGGCCCGGGATTCCCGTCCGTACCACGTCAGAGGGATACGAATACTCCCGACGAGTGAGTTGTCCGATGAGCAGTGCGGCGCGGCCGGAGCGGGCGGCCCGGCGCGGGCCGGGCCGATCGGGCGGGCCGCACCGGCTGTCACGGATTCGCGGTACCGGGTTTCGAAGCCCGGGTGCGATGGCCGTCAAGAGGTGTATTGGTGGAACTTTCAGGGCGGTTCCCCGTCACGGAGAGTGACGTCACGTCGTCGTTGGTCGACCGATCCGACTGAGGAGACTGACCATCGCATGGCCACTCACGACCGCGGGCCGCTGCCCCTGACCCCGCCCACAGAACGGCGTCTTGTGCGCGCAGCAGCTCGACCCCTCGCGCCTCGACCACACCATCGGCGCGTACCTGGAGATCCGCGGGGCGGTGGACCCGGTGCTCCTCGCGGAGGCAGTGCGCCTGACGGTGGCCGGGACCGACGCGCTCCGCGTCCGCTTCGCCGAGGAGGACGGCACGGTGCGGCAGATACCCGCCGGGCCGCCGCCGCTGCGGATGGAGACGGCCGACGTCACCGGCTGCGCCGATCCGGACGCCGAGTCCGAGCGGCTGATGCGCGCCGAGCTCGCCCGGCCGACGGACCTGGGGGCCGGGGACGTGTGCCGGTTCCTGCGGGTCTTCCCCGTCGGCGCCGCCCGGGGACCCGCCGTGCTGCGCGGCAGCGCGCTGTTCGGGGCGATGGTGACCGCCGTCGGGGCCGAGCACTGGTGGGGGCCGCCGCCCTGTACGCGTGGGCGGGCCGCCGGATGCCCGTCGTCCCGGCGTCCGGAGCGGCCACTCGGAGGGGTTCGTGCCGTCACGTTCGGTGAGATCCGGGGGTCCGGGAGGTGACCCGCCCCATAGGACCCACGTCACTTACGAGCCGGAATAGTAGCCCCGAGGGGGGCCGTCGGTCCTGCCCGCATCCGCGCCCACCTGCGCGGATACCGGTGCGGGCAGGGGCGGGGCCGACGTCCCGGGCTGCGAGGGCGCCTAGTAGGTGACGGCGTTGCCAAGGGGTCGGGGCGTCTGTAGAACTGGATGAGTCGCCAGCCGGCAGGGGTACTTCACCCGCCGCAGACGAACCCCTCTCCACCGCGTGAGTGGCTCACGCATGTCTCCGGCATGCAGCGACCGTCCTTGTCCCCGTCGGAAGGTCAGTCCGTGTCCAACACCGTCATCCGCCGCATCGCCGCTTCCAAGAAGACCATCGCGGGCTCCGTCCTCGCCCTGGGCGTCGCCGGCTCCATGCTCGCCGCCGTCCCCGCGCAGGCCGCCCCGATGAACGCCAAGGCGATCGCGCAGCAGATGATCAAGGACCCGGCCCAGTTCGCGGCGTTCAACAACATCGTGTCCCGCGAGAGCGGCTGGAACCACACCGCCACGAACTCCTCCTCGGGCGCCTACGGCCTGGTCCAGGCCCTGCCGGCCTCGAAGATGTCCTCCGCGGGCTCCGACTGGAAGACCAACCCGGCCACCCAGATCAAGTGGGGCCTGGACTACATGAACTCCCGCTACGGCAGCCCCGTCGGCGCCTGGAACTTCTGGCAGTCCCACCACTGGTACTAAGCCGCCAGTGGGCAGTACCAGCGGGCAGTAGACGCACCTGAACGCTCGGCCGGGGACTCCCCGCCGGGCGTCTTTTGCGTACGCGGCCGGCCGCCGGGCCGGGAGTACCCCCGGCCTACGCCGCGAGGATCGGGGGCAGGCCTTCGGCGGCCTTCCCCGCGCGCACCAGCTCGACCACCACGTCGTGGAGGTCGCGGCTGTCCCGCTCCGAGGTGCAGGACAGGGGGCTGCCGGTGAGCGTGAACCAGTCGGACGAGCCGCTGTACTGCACGGACACGCGCGCTTCGGCGCCCGTCCAGGTGGTGTGCACGGTGAGGTCACCCGTGATCGAACCGGCTTCCTCGGTGCGCACACCGCCTCGGCCTGCGAAGACATTGACCGTGGTCCACGACGCCCAGTCCATGCACAAAAGGCTCACACGCCGGGACGCGCTCCGCGACCCGGCGTGTGAGCGCGCCGGAACCGGCCGCGCGGGGGCGGCCGCCGCGGGCGCTGTCGTACCGGCGTGCACTCATCACGGGCAATGAACGCTCACCACACAGCGCGCCTGATGCCGGACGTGCCCGCCCTGCTCGACCGGTGCCGGGCGCTCGCGGCCGTCGACGCGATCGCCGGCCCCGACTTCCACCGGTACGCCTTCGTCCCCCCGGCCGACGGCGGGGTGGTGCGCTGGGCGTCGAGCGGGCGTCATCCCGCCTGGCCGGGGCCGTCCGGCACGTCCTGGCGCTCCGGCCGCTGACCGAGGACGTCGTACGCGCACTGAATCCCGGGCGGGCGCCGGCGGACGTGGCCGGCGCGGTCGCCGCCACCGGTTACCGGGCGGCGGATCCGGCCTCCGTGCCGGACGGCCCGTACCCCCTGGACCGGGGCCCGGCGTCGAGGTTGTCGCGTGCCCGGTCGGGGACGCCGGCGGGAAGGTCGACGCTCCTGCGAGCGCACGCATCAGACACGCGCGGCCCGCCCCGCGGGCGTACGGAGCGACTCTGACGACACCCCCTAAGGTGCGGGGCATGAGCGAAGCACCTGACCGGCGGGCCCCCTTGCCGCCCCTGCCCACCGACTGGCGGCGCGCCCTCGCGGTGGTGGCCCACCCCGACGACCTGGAGTACGGGGGCGCCGCGGCCATCGCGGACTGGACGGACGGCGGCCGCGAGGTCGGCTACCTCCTCGCCACGCGCGGCGAGGCGGGCATCGACACCATCGACCCCGCCATCTGCGCCCCGCTCCGCGAGGCGGAGCAGCGCGCGAGCGCGGCGGTCGTCGGGGTGTCACGGGTCGAGTTCCTCGACCACCGGGACGGTGTCGTCGAGTACGGTCTCGACCTGCGCCGGGACATCGCCGCGGCCATCCGCAGGCACCGCCCCGAACTGGTCATCACCATGAACCACCGCGACACGTGGGGCGGCGAGGGCGGCGGCGGTGCCTGGAACACCCCCGACCACAAGGCCGTCGGCCGCGCCACCCTGGACGCGGCCTCCGACGCGGGCAACCGGTGGATCTTTCCCGAGCTGCTCTCCGAACAGGGCCTGGAGCCCTGGAACGGGGTGCGCTGGGTGGCCGTGACCGGCACGAGTACCCCGACGCACGCCGCCGACGCGGGTCCGGGCATGGAGCGGGCGGTGAAGTCCCTCATGGAGCACAAGGCGTACATCGAGGTGCTGACCGACCAGGACCCCGAGGAGTACGTACGCGGGTTCCTCACCGGATACGCCGAGCAGGCCGCAGCCCGCTTCGGCGGCCGCCCGGCGGTGCTGTTCGAGGTCTTCCCCCGCTGACCCGCCACCCCTAGGCTGACGGTCCGTCAGTTTCCCAGGGGGGTGCAGGCAAGGGTGATCGACACCGTCAGCACGCAGATCGCGGAGGGCGAGGAGCGGATCCGGCTGGAGGTGGCCGACGGCCTCGCCGTCCTCACCCTGTGCCGACCCGACCGGCTCAACGGATGGAGCTGGGATTCCACCCGGCAGCTGGGGCTGCTGGCGGACCGCATCCGCTTCGACCCGGAGGTCAGGGCGGTCCTGCTCCGTGCCGAAGGCCGTGCCTTCTGCGCGGGCATCGACGTGACCGCCCCCGGCGGCGCCGTCTCCGGCGCGACGGCCGCCGAGCGGACCCGCAACTACTACGAGGGCATCCGCTGGGTCCACGAACGCTTCGCGGTCCTCGCCCGCCTCCCGCAACCGGTGGTGGCGGCCGTCCAGGGGTACTGCCTCGGCTTCGGATTCGAGCTGGCGCTGATGGCCGACATCCGGGTGGCAGCCGAGGACGCCGTGTTCGCCCTGCCCGAGGCGCAGTTGGGGGTGGCGGTCGACGCGGGCGGCGACCTGCGCATCGCCCGCGAGGCGGGCGCCGGCTGGGCCAAGTACCTCGCCCTGACCGGTCGTCGCGTCGACGCCGCGACCGCGCAGAGCCTCAACCTGGTCCAACTGGTCGTCCCCGTAACGGAACTGGAATCCACCGCCCGCGCGCTGGCGGCCGAGATCGCCGCGAACGCCCCGCTCGCCGTCCAGGGCATCAAGCGCGCGGTCGACGCCTACGCCGACGCCGCCCTCCCGGCGGCCCTCGACCGCGTCGCCATGACCGCTGCCCTCACCCTCACCTCCGACGACTGCCGCGAGGGCTACGGGGCGAAGGCGCAGCGCCGTCCCCCGCACTTCACAGGAGGCTGACGGGGCCGCGCCGGGTGCGGCCTCAGGTCTCCAGCCGGAGCAGGGCCAGGGCGCGCGCGGACACGTCCGTCAGCGGTTCGCGGCCGTCCCCGGCGGCCCAGTGCTCCAGCGCGACCGTCACCGCGTCGATCAGGACCGCCGCGAGCAGCCGGGTTTCCAGGTCGGACTCCGGGCGGCCGGTGCGCGCCGCGAGGACCGGGGCAAGTCGGTCCTGCATCGCGCGGGCGGCGGCGAGCCAGCGCATCCGGATCGCCGGAACCCCGCTCATCACCTGGATCAGCCGGACCGTCCGGCCCGGTTCCGCGTACCGCGCGCCGGCCGTCGAGGCGGCGAAGGCCGCCTGCACGGCCCGCGTCACCGGCTCCGCCGCCGGGCGCAGGGCCAGCTGCTCCACCAGCTCCGCGACCCCGGCCGTCAGCACGGGGGTCAGGGCGTCCTCCTTGGTGGGGCAGTACCGGTAGAAGGTCCGCAGGGAGATCCCCGCCGCGCGCGCGACGTCGTCGACGGTCGTCGCCTCGTACCCCCGCTCGGCGAAGAGGGCCGCCGCGGCCTCCGCGATCTCGTACCGCGTGGCCTCCCGGCGCCGCTCCGTCAGGGACGGCCGCCCCCTCGCCGCGGACCCGCCCGTGCCCGCGTCGCCCGTACCGCTCTTGGTCGCCCGCACCGTCGTCACCGCGCCACCTCCGGGAGGCAATCTGCCACACCCGCACGGCGGGGCAGGCCGCGGCGGAGCCGCGGAGCGGCGCACCGCGCCGGTTCACGGGCTGAACGGCCCGCGCCCCAGCTGCTCCCGTACGGGGACGACCTCGGGCCGGACCAGGGACCGCCGCTGCCAGTTCGCGCCGTCGACCACCAGGGTGTGGCCGGTGACGAAACGGGCGTACGGCGAGGCCAGGAAGGTGGCGGCCCAGCCCAGTTCGCGCGGGACGCCCACCCGCAGCGCCGGCTGCCGGGCGTCCTTCGCGTGGGGCGCCGCCCGCTCCAGCCCGTCCCGTACGTCCGCGGTCATGTCGGCGTGCGGGAACAGGCCGGGGACGAGCCCGTTGACCTGGATGCCGTACGGGCCCCACTCGACGGCCAGGGTCTCCACCAGGTTCTTCACCCCGGCCTTGGCGGCCGCGCTGTGCGCGAAGCCCGGGCCGCCCGTCCAGGCGTACGACGCGCCGATGTTCACGATGGACCCCGGCGTTCCCGCGGCGAGGTGGCGGCGGCCGAACGCGCGGGTCATGAACCAGGTGCCGGTCAGGGTGATGTCCACCACCGCCCGCCAGGCGTTCGGGGACAGGTCCTCCGCGGGGGAGGGGAAGTTGGCGGCCGCGTTGTTGACCAGTACGTCCGGCAGGCCGTGCGCCGCCTGCGCCGCGTCGAAGACCTCCTCGATCCGCTCGGGGTCCCGGATGTCGCAGACGGCGGCCGTCACCCGGCCCGCGCCGGGGACGGCCGCCAGTTCCGCGCGCGCCGCCTCCAGCCGCGCGGGCCGCCGGCCGGCGATCACCAGGTCGGCGCCGAGCCGGGCGAACTCGGCGGCGATGGCCTTGCCCAGCCCGGTACCGCCGCCGGTGACCAGGACCACCTGCCCCGCGTACGTCCCGGGGGGCAGGGCGGCCGCACCGAGCGGCGGCGGCGCGGGCAGCCCGCGCGCGGTGCCGTCCGTGGGGGCGTGGTGGCTCGTGGCGTCGTCCGTCATGGGGGCATCGATAGCGTGCGGACGCGCAGATCGCCATGCCCGTGACGGCATCGGCCCCGCGGGAGGTACGCCGGCCCGCTCGCGCGGGTCCGGATCACCGCGCCGGACCCGCCACCGGACCGGTTCCGGCAGGAGCCGCCGACCCGGTCGTCGTCGGGGACCGCGAGGGCCGCACCGCGGGCGCTCATCCGGACCCGATCCCTTCCCGCATGGGTTCCCAGGAGGGCAAGCGACCGCTTAGTATGCGCCCGGAGCGTGGTTCACCGACGGCGGCTGGAGGCCCCGGATGAAGGCATGGCGAGTACATACCCCCGGAGAGCCCCGTGAGGCCATGCGCCTCGAAGAGGTTCCGGAACCGGTGCCCGGCGAGGGCGAGGTGAAGCTGCGGGTGCTCGCGGCCAACGTCAACTTCCCCGACGCCCTGCTGGCCCGCGGCCAGTACCAGATCAAGCCCCCGCTGCCCTTCACCCCCGGGGTCGAGGTCTGCGCCGAGACCGAGGACGGCCGCCGCGTCATCGCCAACCCCAGCCTCCCGCACGGCGGTTTCGCCGAGTACGTCACCGCGCCCGCCCGCGCCCTGCTCCCCGCCCCCGACTCCCTCGACGACGCCGAGGCCGCCGCCCTGCACATCGGCTACCAGACCGGCTGGTTCGGCCTGCACCGCCGGGCCCGCCTCCAGCGCGGCGAGACCCTCCTCGTGCACGCCGCCGCGGGCGGGGTCGGCAGCGCCGCCGTCCAGCTCGG
Organism: Streptomyces antarcticus; assembly: GCF_026627255.1. Classification (GTDB taxonomy): domain Bacteria; phylum Actinomycetota; class Actinomycetes; order Streptomycetales; family Streptomycetaceae; genus Streptomyces; species Streptomyces antarcticus. Next base: position 358,558 of record NZ_JAPNLM010000005.1, read on the forward strand.
CAAGGCCGCCGGGGCCACCGTCATCGGCGTCGTCGGCGGCAAGGCCAAGGTGCGCACCGCCGAGGAACTCGGCTGCGACCTGGTGATCGACCGCGAGACGGAGGACCCCGCCGGGATCGCCGCCCGCGTCAAGGAGTTCACCGGCGGCCACGGCGCCGACGTGGTCTACGACCCGGTCGGCGGCGACGCCTACACGGCCTCCGCCAAGTGCGTTGCCTTTGAAGGCCGGATCGTCGTCGTCGGCTTCGCCGGCGGCACCGTCCCCACCCCCGCGCTCAACCACGCGCTCGTGAAGAACTACGCCGTCCTCGGCCTCCACTGGGGGCTGTACGCGATCAAGGAGCCCGCCGCGATCGGAGCCTGCCACGCCGAGCTGACCCGCCTCGCCGCCGAAGGCGCCATCAAACCGCTGGTCAGCGAGCGGGTCCCGTTCGCCGGGGCCGCCGACGCCGTGCAACGCGTCGCCGACGGCACCACCACCGGCCGGCTGGTCGTCGTACCGGCCCTGGACGGAGGAGCACGATGACCGCCACCGCCGGGGAACTGCGCACCCGGGTCGCGGACCTGCTCGCCGCGCACCCGCCCGCAGGCACGCCCCGTACGGACTTCCTGCGCGCCCGGTTCGACGCCGGGCTCGCCTGGGTCCACTACCCCGAGGGCCTCGGCGGACTCGGCGCCCCCCGCTCCCTCCAGGTTGTCGTCGACGCCGAACTGGAGGCCGCGGGCGCCCCCGACAACGACCCGCGCCGCATCGGCATCGGCCTCGGCATGGCCGCCCCCACCCTCCTCGCGTACGGCACCGAGGAGCAGAAGCGCCGCTTTCTGCGCCCGCTGTGGATGGGGGAAGAAGTCTGGTGCCAGCTCTTCAGCGAGCCCGGCGCCGGCTCCGACCTCGCCGCGCTCGGCACCCGCGCCGTCCTTGACGAGGCCGCCGGGGAATGGGTGGTGGACGGCCAGAAGGTGTGGACGTCCAGTGCCCACACGGCCCGCTGGGCCATCCTGATCGCCCGCACCGACCCGGCGCTCCCCAAGCACCGGGGCATCACCTACTTCCTCTGCGACATGCACGCCCCCGGCGTCGAGGTCCGGCCGCTGCGCCAGATCACCGGCGAGGCCGAGTTCAACGAGGTGTTCCTCACCGGCGTCCGCATCCCCGACGCCCACCGCCTCGGACCCGTCGGCGAGGGCTGGGCGGTCGCCCGCACCACCCTGATGAACGAACGCGTCTCCATCGGCGGCATGCGCATCCCGCGCGAGGGCGGCATGATCGCCCCGGTCGCCTCCGCCTGGCGCGAGCGCCCCGCCCTGCGCACCCACGCGCTCCACCAGCGCCTGCTGGAGCTGTGGGTCGAAGCGGAGGTGGCCCGGCTCACCGGCGAGCGGCTGCGCCAGCAGCTCGTCGCCGGACAGCCCGGCCCCGAGGGGTCGGGCATGAAGCTCACCTTCGCCCGGCTCAACCAGGAGATCAGCGGCCTGGAAGTCGAACTCCTCGGCGAGGAGGGCCTCCTGTACGAGGACTGGACCATGAGCCGGCCCGAACACGTCGACTTCACCGGCCGCGACGCCGGATACCGCTACCTGCGCGCCAAGGGCAACAGCATCGAGGGCGGCACCAGCGAAATCCTCCTCAACATCGTCGCCGAACGCGTCCTCGGCCTGCCCGCCGAACCGCGCGACGACAAGGACCTCGCCTGGAAGGACCTGGCCCGATGACCGACTCGCCCCTCCCGAGCGCCCCCCTCGACCTGCTCTACTCCGAGACCGAAGAGGAACTCCGCGCAGCCGTACGGTCGTTGCTCGCCGACCGCTGCGACGCCGCGACCGTCCTCGCCCGGGCCGAGAGCGGCCGCCCGCACGACCCGGCCCTGTGGGACACCCTCGCCACGGGGATCGGCGCCGCCGGGCTCCTGGTCCCCGAGAAGCTCGGCGGCCAGGGCGCGAGCCACCGCGAGGCCGCCGTCGTCCTGGAGGAACTGGGCCGGGCGGTCGCGCCCCTGCCCTACCTCACCAGCTCCGTACTCGCGACGGAGATCCTGCTCGCCTGCGACACGGCGGACGTCGCGCCGCTGCTGCGGGAGCTGGCCTCCGGCCGGCAGGTGTGCGCGCCGGCCGTACCGCTTACTCTCGCCCCGGGCGCGCCCCTGCCGGCCCTGATCCGCGACGGCGGCGGGGGAGTGCTGACCGGCACCGCCACCTCCGTGGCGGACGCGGCCGCCGCCGACGTCCTGCTGGTGCTCGCCGACACCGGGCTGTACGCCGTACCGGCGGCCTCCGCCGAACTGACGCCCCTCGTACCGCTGGACCTGACCCGCCCGCTCGCCCGGGTCACCCTCGACGCCGCCGCCGGAACCCGGCTCGCGGACCCGGTAACGGCCCGGGCCGCGGTGGCCGGCGCGCTGCTCTCCGGGGCCGGGCTGCTGGCCTCCGAACAGCTCGGGATCGCCGAATGGTGCCTGACGCAGACCGTGGGGTACGTACGGGGCCGCCACCAGTTCAACCGGCCCGTCGGCTCCTTCCAGGCCCTCAAGCACCGCCTCGCCCGGCTCTGGCTCGACGTGGCGTCCGCCCGCGCCGCCGCCCGGGCCGCGGCCGACGCGCTGGCCACCGGGTCGCCCGACGCGCCCCTGACGGTGGCCGTCGCCCAGGCCTACTGCTCGGGCGTCGCCGTCCGGGCCGCGGAGGAGTGCGTCCAGCTGCACGGCGGCATCGGCATGACCTGGGAACACCCGGCCCACCTCTACCTCAAGCGCGCCAAGGCCGACTCCCTGGCCCTCGGCACGGCCGGCCACCATCGGGGGCTGGTCGCCGACTTCGCGGAACTCCCCGCGCCGTAGCCGGTGCCGGGGCCCCCGACGGACACCGCCGGGGGCCCTCGACGGGGCCCGTCAGTCAGCGGCGGCGGGCGGGCGGTGGGTGCGGAACGTACGCCGGTACACGTCCGGGGGCACGCCGAGCGCGCGGTGGAAGTGGCGGCGCAGGGTGGTGGCGGTGCCCATGCCGGTGCGGGAGGCGATGAGTTCGATGCTGTCGTCGGTGGTTTCCAGGAGCTCCTGGGCCCGGTGGACGCGCTGGGTGTGCAGCCAGCGCAGCGGGGTGGTGCCGGTCGCGGCGGTGAAGCGGCGGGTCAGGTTCCGGGTGCTCATGTTCATCCGGCGGGCCAGGTCGGGCACGGTCAGCGGCTCGTCCAGCCGCCCGCCCATCCAGTGCAGCAGCTCCGAGAGCGCGTGGCCGGTGTCGGCGGCCGGCGGGGCGGCGATGAACTGGGCCTGCCCGCCCGCGCGGCGGGCCGGAACCACCAGCCGGCGGGCCAGCGCGTTGGCGACGGCAGCGCCGTGGTCGGCGGTGACGAGGTGCAGGCACAGGTCCATCCCGGCGGCCTTGCCCGCGGAGGTCAGCACGCCCCGGTCGTCGATGTAGAGGACGTCCGGATCGACCTCGACCCGGGGGTAGCGGGCCGCGAGCGCGGCGGTGTGCTCCCAGTGGGTGGTGGCCCGGCGGCCGTCCAGCACGCCCGCGGCGGCCAGCACGAACGCCCCCGTGCACAGCGAGACGACCCGGGCCCCCCGGTCATGGGCCGCCCGTACGGCCTCCACCAGGTCGCCCGGCAGGCCTGCGTCGACATCGGCGCAGGCCGGGACGACGACGGTGTCCGCCTCCGCGAGGGCGTCGAAGCCGTGAGGGGTGTCGACGCGCAGCCAGCCGCCGAGCCGGGCCCCGCGCGGCCCGCACACCCGGAAGTCGTACCAGGCGTCGGTCAGCCCGCGGTCCACGCCGAACACCTCGCAGGCCGCGGCGGCCTCGAACAGCATCACGGTCGCGATCGCCCTCGACAGCTGGCACCCGACCGACGGAACCCGCAAGACGGTCCGCCGCAACGCCGGCCGGCACCTCGTCTTCACCGGCAACCGCCTGGTTCGGCCCGAAGGCCCCCCACAGACCTCCACCTGGGACTTCCCGCCCCCGCTGGGCACCCGGAAGGTCACCGCGCTCTCCACGGCCGACCAGGTCACCATCTCCCGCCACCTGCGGGTCCCGGAGATCCACGTCCGCATCAACGAGGAGCCCCTGCTCGACCTGGGCGACCCCGCGACGCCCCCGCCCACGGCCGTGGACGCCGACGGGCGCTCGGCGCAGACGTTCGTCGTCGACGTGGTCGCGACCCGGGCCGGCGCCCACCGCCGGGCGACGGCGTCCGGCCGAGACATCTACGCGGTCACCGCGCCCCTCGTCGTGGAGGCCGCCGTACGGATCCTGGACGGCCGCAGCGCCCGGACCGGCGTGGCCGCGGCGGGCGAACTCTTCGACGCCCCGGACTTCCTGCGGGCACTCGCCCCCACCCACCTGACGTACACCGGAACCTAGGGGGTGCCGTCAAAGCCCGGTCCGGCCGGCGCCGCGGGCGCCCGCGTCCTCCAGGACCCGGGGCGCCTCGTCAGCGGCTCCGGGCCGGCCGGCCCCGCTCAACCCGCCGCAGCGGCGTGCTAAGAGCGGACGGTGGCGCCCGCCTCCTGTTCCGGTTCTTCCGGCGCGTCGCCGAGCTGCTCGCGGAGGTAGTTCCAGACCACCGCGATCAGGGCCGCCACCGGTACCGCGAGCAGGGCGCCCACCACGCCCGCCAGGCTGCCGCCCAGGGTTACGGCCAGCAGGACCATCGCCGCGTGCAGGCCGAGCCCGCGGCTCTGGATCATGGGCTGGAAGACGTTGCCCTCGAGCTGCTGCACCACGACGATGATCGCCAGCACGATCAGCGCGTCCGTCGGGCCGTTCGACACCAAGGCGATGAGCACCGCCACGAAACCGGCGAACAGGGCACCCACGATCGGCACGAACGCCGACACGAAGGTCAGCACCGCCAGCGGAAGCACCAGCGGCACTCCCACGATCCACAGGCCGAGGCCGATGAACACGGCGTCGAGCAGACCGACGAAGGCCTGGGAGCGCACGAACGCGCCCAGGGTGTCCCACGCGCGCGAGGCCACGACGGGGACGTCGGTGGCGAGCCGGCCGGGGAGCTGGCGGGTGAGCCACGGCAGGAACCGCGGCCCGTCCTTGAGGAAGAAGAACATCAGGAAGACGGACAGGACCGCGGTGACCACGCCGTTGACCACGGTGCCCACCCCCGTGACGACCGTGGTGAGCATGCTGCCGACGCTGTCCTGGATGCGGGCGACCGCGGTGTCGATGGCACTGGTGATCTGGTCGTCGCCGATGTTCAGCGGCGGCCCGGCGGCCCACTCGCGCAGCCGCTGGATGCCCTCGACCACGCCGTCGGCCAGTTCGCCGGACTGGGAGGCCACCGGCACCGCGATCAGCGCCACGATGCCCGCGGCGACGAGCAGGAACAGTACGGTCACCACCGCCGACGCCATCGCGGGCGGCCAGCCGCGCCGGCGCAGGAAGTTGGCCACGGGCCAGGTCAGGGTCGTGAGGAACAGGGCGACTATGAGCGGCCAGACGACCGACCACATCCTGCCCAGCACCCACAGGGCCACGGCGGCCATGGCGAGGACCAGCAGCAACTCGACGGAGACGCGCGCCGATGTTCTGAGCGCGGCGGCGGCCTTGGTGGAACTCAATGTGGCAGGCATGGGGTCACCCTAGGGGTAGTGCCCGGCCGTGTCGGCAGCGGTGGGTCGGGTCCGCTCCGGACCCTCCGCGCCCTCTGCCGCGCCCGGCGGCGTACGGGCGGGGCGGGGTCACGCCTCGACCACGGCGACGACGCGTCCGGCACCCGGGGGCAGGACTTCGACTTCCACCTCCACCGCCGCGTGATCGAGATCAACGACGGAGTGCCGGCCCTGCGCGGGTACCGTTCCCCGCAGGTACAGGCGGCGGAGGCCGGTGCGGTCGCGGACCGCGGTGAAGCCGGCACCCCGGAAGGGAACGCGGAAGTGGAAGCAGCGGTTCTTGTCGCGGCCGTCGCCGCGAAGCGAGCGGGCGACGCGCCCGGCGGAGCGGAGGCGCCTCCCGCCGCCGGTACGCACTCCCGCAGGGGGGACCTCCAGGCGGAGACCGCGTGGCTCCTGCTCGTGACGCGCGCCTACCTCCGCCGCCGGCCCCGGGACACCGCCGCGGCCGAGCCGTCCGCCACGGCCGCCGGATCGGTATCATGACCGACCCCCTGCACGATCCCGGCTTCTTCCGCGACCCGTACGCGACCTACGACCGCCTGCGCGGAGCGGCGCCGGTCCAGAAGGTCCCCACCGGGTCCGAGGGGCACTACTCGTACCTCGTCACCGGCCACGCCGAGGCCCGGCAGGCCTTCGCCGACCCCCGTCTGTCCAAGGACACGGCACGCTTCTTCGCCGGCCAGGCCTCCCGCCGGAACCTGCACCCGGCCGTGTCCCGGAACATGCTCGCGAGCGACCCGCCCCAACACACCCGGCAGCGCGGGGTGGCGGCCGGGCTCTTCACCGCGGGCCCCGTCGCGCGGCTGCGCCCGTACATCGAGCAGGTCGTCGACGGCCTGCTCGACGGCTGGGAGCCGGGCACCCGCGTCGACCTCGTGGAAGGCCTGGCCGCACCCCTTCCCGTCACCGTCATCTGCCAACTGCTCGGTGTGCCCCGGGACGACCGCGCCATGGTCTCCCGATGGTCGAACGAACTGTTCGCCGCAGGCCGGCCGGACCGCATCGACGCCGCCTCGCACGCCATCGGCGACTACATGACCGGCCTCGTCGCGTCCGCGCGCCGCGCACCAGGCGAAAGCCTTCTGCACCTGCTGATCCAACAGGGCGACGAAGGACCGCTGGACCCGGACGAGGTCGTCTCCCTGGCCGTGCTCCTGCTCGTGGCCGGCCACGAGACGACGACCAACTTCATCGCCAACGCCGTCCTGGCCCTCATCCAGCACCCCGAGTCCCTCGCCCGGCTGAGCCGGGACCCCGACCTGATCGCCGGCTCCCTCGACGAACTGCTGCGCTTCGACTCCCCGGTCGGGATCGCGACCTTCCGCTACAGCACCGAAGCGCTCCGGCTCGGCGGTACCGACATCCCCGAGGGCGCTGCGGTCCTCATCGCCCCCGGAGCCGCCAACCGCGATCCGGCCCGCTTCGCGGAGCCGCACCGGCTCGACCTGGACCGGAGCGGAGCCGCCGGCCACCTCGCGTTCGGGCACGGAATCCACCGCTGCCTGGGTGCGCCGCTCGCGCTGGCCGAGGCGGAGATCGCGCTCCGGGCGATCGTCACCCGCTTCCCGGGGATGCGGCCGGCCGTCCCGGGCGAGGACCTCGAATGGCGGCAGACCCGCCTGATGCGCGGTCTCCAGGCCCTGCCCGTCGTCCTGTAGGGCGCGGCGACTCGGCGATTCGACGGCCCGGCGGGACTGACCGGATTTCAGGCCGGGCCCTATGCGGCGGCTTGTCCGGAAAAGCTGTTGTGCCGGGTGCAACGCTGACATCATGGCGCGTCAGCGGAGGGCGTGGTCGCCGCGCCGGCCGGAAAGGCGTGGGGGAGGAACGGGAGATGGAGTCGTTGCGCGCGGGGGATCCCACCCTGGTGGGCCCGTACCGGATCGCGGCCCGGCTGGGCAGCGGCGGGATGGGTTCCGTCTACCTCGGGCGCTCGCGGGGCGGCCGGTCGGTCGCGGTCAAGGTCATCCGCCCGGAACTGGCCGAGGACCCTGAGTTCCGGCGGCGGTTCGCCCGCGAGGTACGGGCCGCGCGGTTGGTGAACGGCGTGTACACGGCCGGGGTCATCGACGCCGACCCGACCGGCAGCCCGCCGTGGCTGGCCACCGCCTACGTCGCCGGGCCCTCCTTGAGCGAGGCGGTCCGGAACCACGGCCCCTGGCCCGGGGAATCCGTCCTGGCGCTGGCGGCAGGGGTCGCCGAGGCACTGGAGGCCATCCACGTCCACGGCGTGGTCCACCGGGACCTGAAGCCGTCCAACGTGCTGCTGGCGTCCGACGGCCCGCGCGTCATCGACTTCGGCATCTCCGCCGTCGCCGACGCCGCCACGGAACTCACCCGTGTCGGCACGGTGATCGGCACCCCCGGATTCATGGCACCCGAGCAGCTCACCGGCGCCGGCGTCACCGCGGCCACCGACGTGTTCTCGCTCGGCGCGGTGCTGGCCTTCACCGCCTCAGGCACCGGACCCTTCGGCGCCGGAACCACTTCCGAGCTGATGTACCGGGTCGTGCACGACGCACCGGACCTCGGCGCGCTCCCCGCCGGGTTGCGCGACCTGGTGGCCCGCTGCCTGGCGAAGGACCCCGCTCGCAGGCCCACCGTCTCGGCGCTGCTCGACCAGCTCGCCGACGGGCCGGACACCGCCGCCGGCTCCCAGTGGCTGCCCCCGGGCCTGGCCGGCCTGCTGTTCGCGCCGGCGGGCCCCGGACCGTCGGCGGAGCCCGCGACTCCGGCCGATCCCCCCGCCCCGCCGGATCCCCGCACCCCGGCAGGGCCCGGTGCCTCGGCCGATCCGCGTACCCCGGCCGGTCCCCGTGTCCCGGCCGATCCGCGTACGCCGGTGGCGCGGTCGGACTCCGCCCCGCCCGGGGCGCCCGTTCCGCCCGTGTCCCCGACCGCCGTCGATCCCGAAGGGCCGACCTGGACGGCGCCCCCGCCCGGCCGCGGCACCGTCGGCGCGCCCCCACCCGTACCGCCGCACCCGCCGGTCGTCACGGACCCGCCGCGGGCGTACGGTCCCGTGGTCACGGCAGGAGGGTCCTCCCCCCGGCGCACCCTGACGGCCGCCGCGGCGGCGGTGGCCGCGATCGGCCTGCTGGTCTGGCTGGTGCCCCGGATGACCGGCGGCACCGGGACCAGCGCCTCGCCCCCGACCCCCTCGCCCGCGTACTCGACGCCGGCCGCCGGCCAAGGCGCCGCGGGGAGCACGGCCGACAGCGGCACCCCCACCCCCGGCGTGCGGACCGGCCCGGCGCGCCCCTCGGCCTCGCGGACCGCGACGCCCCGGACCGCGACGCCGGGGAGTTCGGCGCCGGGGAGTTCGGGGCCGCGCACCTCCTCGGCACGGGCCGTCCCGGTCGTCGGCTCGTGGCAGGGTACGTACCTGTGCGGCCAGGGCCTGACCCGGCTCGACCTGAGGATCACCTCGCCGGGCGGGAAGGTGCTGGAGGCGGTCTTCGCCTTCTCCGCGCACTCCGACAACCCGACGGTGCCGAACGGGTCGTTCACCATGGTCGGTTCGTTCGAGGACGGCCGGATGACCCTGCGGGCGGACCGGTGGATCAACCGCCCGCCCGGCTACCTCACGGTCGACCTCACCGCGGTCGTGGCGGGGGACCGCCCCTCGGCGCTGTCCGGCGCGGTGATCAGTACGGTGGCCGCCTGCACGCAGTTCGTGGTCGGCCGCCAGCCGTAGCCGCCGGCCGCAAGCCGCCGGTTGTCCGGACCGCTCCCTGTCGCGGCGTGCGCGAGGGCCCCATGATGGTGCGAACGGTCGCGGGGAATCAGGGGGTTGCCGTGAGTGCGGTGGGTGCGCGCGTGGTGGTGAAGCCGGACAACTCGGTCTACCGGAGACGGCTGGCGCTGTACGGGATGATCGGCGTTCCCGCGGGCTGTTCCCTCGCGGCGCTGACGGTGGGGGAGTTCGGCGTCGGCTGGCTCGTCCCCTTCGTGGTGCTGATCGTCCTGCCCGTCGCGGCGACCCTCGTGATGATGGCCCTGCGCACGTCCATGGCCGAGATCGCGGTCGTCGGCGACGAGCTCCGGATCGACAACGCCTTCGGCGTGAACACCTACAGCGCGCCGCTGGAGTTCGTGACCGCGCTGCGCCCGATCACGTTCGGCGCCGGACCCTTCAACCCGACGCCGGGACGCGTGGTCATCACCTCGGAGAGCACCCGCCCTTACGTGCTCGACCTGCGGCTGTGGCGCGCCGCCGACGTCGAGCGGCTGACGCGCCGGCTGCGGGACGTACCGGTGGAGGACGCGCCGGCCTCGACTCCCAAGGAGCTGAGGAGGCGGTTTCCCCGCGTACGGCTGTCCTGGTGGCACGCCCACCCGTGGGGGACCCTACTGGCGCTGACCGCTCTGGCCGCGACGTACTTCGTCCTCGTCGGCGCGCTGTTCATGTGAACCGGTCCGTGCGGACGCGGTGGCGGGCCCGCCGGGGCACGGGGCGGACGGATCAGGTGTGCAGGCGGCTGTTCGGGCCGTCCTGGTCGCCGACGCTCCCGTCGTTGAACCAGTAGTCACCGGCTGCCAGATACCGGAACGAGTGCGTGCTCTCCTTCGGCAGCTCGACGGTGACGGCCCGCGTCCCGTCTTCGCGCGTCCGCAGGGTGTGGGCGCCGGGCCGCCAGTCGTTGAAGTCGCCGACCACGCTCACCGGTCCCGGCGGAGCGTCCGCCGGAAGGACGAAGGTGATCTCGGTGCGGTCCGTGCGCGGGGTGCGCTCCAGCATGGGGAAGCTCCTGACGACATGGGTGGTGTGGTGGCGTCCATCTTCGGATCCCTGGGCGCGGTCCGCATTCCGGGGGCGGCCCCGCCGCCCGACCCGCACCTCACCGTGGGTGGCTCTCGTGGTGCGGAACGTGACGAACCGTGGCAGCGTGGGAGGGGCAGGCGTCACCAGTACGCCGAAGGAAGCGAAGGAGTCGCCGTCATGGGCGATGCGCAGGACGATCGCCGAGAGCCCGGGAAGCGCCGCGAGGAGCCGGCACGCCGCCAGGACTCCGGCCCGGACCCGGTCCACCCCGAGTTCGGCCGGCCGTCCCGCGACCCGGCCCGGGACGATCCCTCGCGCCGCCGTGCGGACGACCCGCCGCGCGAGGAGGACCACCGCGACGAGGAGCTCTGACCGGAGCTCCACCCGCCCCCCATACGCAGAGCCCGGCCGGGAACGTAGCCCCCCGGCCGGGCTCTGTCACGCCGTTGGCGAGCGCGTCAGCCGAGGGGGCCGACCGGGGTGGGGGGCCGGATGCGGCCGCGTTCAGATGTCGAGGAAGCGGACGTCCTTGGCGTTGCGCTGGATGAAGGAGCGCCGGGCTTCGACGTCCTCACCCATCAGCACCGAGAACAGGTCGTCGGCCTGTGCGGCGTCGTCCAGGGTGACCTGGCCCAGTACGCGGTGGTCGGCGTCCATGGTGGTGATGCGCAGTTCCTCGGCGTTCATCTCGCCCAGACCCTTGAAGCGCTGGATGGAGTCTTCCCGGATCCGCTTGCCGTTGTGCTTGCCGAGTTCGACCAGGGCGTCGCGTTCGCG
>NZ_JAPNLM010000060.1 GCF_026627255.1 Streptomyces antarcticus
GGCGTCGGGGGCGGCGGGTTCCGCGGCGAAGCGGGCGTACACCTCGGGGCGGCGGGTCTTGAGCCGCTGGGCGAGGGCGAGGCCGGCGAGGAAGACGGCGGGGACCAGGGTGACGAGGACGGTGTTGACGGTGGCGGAGGCCGCGGTGAAGAGGCCGACCTTGGAGACGACCAGGAAGATCGCCACGGCGAGCAGGACGGCGGCCGTGACGGGGGCGACGACCGTCCGCCAGGGCCCCTCGTCGTGGGGGACCCGCCGGAAGTAGACGGGTACGGCGATGGCGGCGAGCAGCATCAGGGCCATGAGGGCGATCATGCCCGGGGTGTTCACCCAGAGCAGCAGTTGCTGGTACGGGTCGGCTCCGGCGAGGGCGAAGGCGAGGACGACGGCCGCGCCGAGGACGGTCTGGACGAGGCCGGCGAGGTACGGGGAGCCGTGGCGGGGGTGGACGCGGCCGAGGGCGGCGGGCAGGACGCCCTCCTCGGAGAGGGCGAGCACGTAGCGGTTGATGGCGTTGTGGAAGGCGAGGAGGGAGGCGATGACGCTGGTGACGATGAAGACGTGCATCAGGTCCGCCGCCCAGGGGCCGACATAGGTGGTGATCGCGGCGAAGAAGAGGCCGCCGGGGTCCTCGGCCGCGGCGGCGACCACTTCTTCGGCGCCGAAGGCCTGGATGACGGTCCAGACGACGAAGGCGTAGAAGAGGCCGAGGAAGGCGACGGCGATGTAGGTGGCGCGCGGGACGGTGCGGTCGGGGTCGCGGGCCTCGCGGCGGTAGATGACGGTCGACTCGAAGCCGGTGAAGGCGGCGAACGCGAAGGCCAGGACGGCGGCGGTGCCGGGCACGAGGACCGCGCCGGGGGCGAAGGAGCCGGCGGAGAGGCCGTGAGCGCCGCCCTTGAGGAGGACTCCGGCGGCGAGCAGGACGAGTATCCCGGTCTCGGCGACGAGCAGGACGCCGAGGAGCCTGGCGCCGAAGTCGATGGAGCGGAAGCCGCCGTACCAGACGAGCAGGAGGCCGGCGAGGGAGACGGGCAGCCAGGGGACGTCGAGGCCCCCGAGGGCGTGGGCGGTGTCGGCGGTGGTGGTGCCGAGGAGGCCGTAGACGCCGATCTCCATGCCGTTGTAGCCGATGAGGGCGAGCAGGGCGGCGCCGATGCCGACGCGCCTGCCGAGGCCGCGGGTGATGAAGGCGTAGAAGGCGCCGCCGCTGCGGACGTGGCGGCTCATGGTGGTGAAGCCGACGGCGAAGACGGCGAGGGTGAGGCCGGCGAGGAGGTACCCGGCGGGGGCGCCGACGCCGCCGAGGAGGATCGCGACGGGGGCGACCCCGGCCATGACGGTGAGCGGGGCGGCGGCGGAGACGACGAAGAAGGAGATGTCGGCGGTCCCGAGGGCGCCCGTGCGGAGGGCTCCGGGGGCGGGGGCCCCGGGGGCGGGTCCGGCTCCGGGTCCGGGTCCGGGTCCGGCGGTTCTTGATGCTGGTGGCTCTGGCGTTTCAGGCATGCGGAATGCACCCTTCTGCGAACGGCAGGCGACAGGGGGCGAAAACCTAAAGGCTTTCGGTTTGCGGCAATGTAGCCTCCGGTTTCGGCGTACGGGAAGACCTGACGGTGGGAGAAACCGATGGCACGGCCGCGCACCCCCCTCCTCGACCGGGAGCGGATCGCCGCGACCGCCCTGCAACTGGTCGCGGAGCACGGGGAATTCAGCGTTCCGCAGGTCGCCCGCGCGCTCGGCGTGCAGACCGCCTCGCTGTATCACCACGTGGACGGCCGGGCGGGCGTCGTGGAGCTGGTGCGCGAGCTGGTCAGCGAGGGGATCGCCGGCGAGGCCCTCGCCCTGGCCCCCTGGGACCGGGCCCTGGAGGAGTGGGCGCGCTCCTACCGGGCCGCCTTCGCCGCCTACCCCCGGGCGATCCCGCTGCTGATGACCACGCCCGTACGGGCCCCCCGGGTGCTCGCGCACTACGAGCGCGCGGTGGGGCTGCTGCTGGCGGCCGGATTCCCCGTGGAGCGGGTCATGCCGCTGCTCACCGGCCTGGAGAACCTGGTCCTGGGCTCGGCGCTCGACCTGGCCGCCCCGGAGGCCATGTGGGAGCCGACGCCCCAGACCCCGCTGCTGGCGGGGGCCCTGGCCGCGGGCGGCCCCGGGCGCGCGGACGCCGCCTTCGACCTGGCCCTGGCGGGCTTCCTCGCGTACGCGCGTACGCTCCTGGCCGGGACGGAGGCGAGGCCGGACCGGGCCGGCGCCTCAAGCGGCTGACGCACCGCTCGACCGGGCGGGCCGCGTCCGCGCCTCGAACCGGACGCAGCGGCCTGGGCCGTCTAGCTCCTGGGCGCCCATGCGGCCCCTGAAGGCTCGGGGCCCTCCAGGGCGTGCCGGACCTTTTCCTTGAGGGTCTTCGGCGGGGCCTGCGTCTCCTCCTGCGTGTGCACGAGGCGGGCGGCGGTCACTCGTATGTGGCACTCGCGGTGGTGCTGCCTGAGCCAGACCAGCCAGGCACCGTCGGAGGTGAGGAACGCACTGCGGGCCGGAGTGTCACCCGGCCGGGCATGGCGGGCCAGGAGATCCGGCATGTAGTGCAGGGCGGCGTCCTCGGCCACGGCGAGCGCCTGCGCCTCCGTGCCACTGACGTGGTGCCTGGCCACCAGTGCCCAGCGGTGCAGTTGCAGCTTGACGCCGTCGGCGGCTCGCGTCACACGGGTGTCCTCCTCGATGAGGACGTACCACTGAGCAGTCATGACCCGGAGCCTAATACTGCAACCGCATGTGTGGGTCGTGACCTCGGCGTTGGCAGTGGCAGTGGCAGCGGCGGGCTCGGGCTTGGCTGCGGCGTCGGAAGTGTGACCAGCGCAGACGATGCTCGTTGGGGTGGCAGCGGGGCGTGATGACGACGTGCCCGATCATCCGGCGGATCTCCGGGACGCTGAGGGGTATGAGGTCTTGCTCGGCGTCACCAATGCCCCTTTTGTGGCTTCTGTGGCACGGATGGCAGTCAGGTAGGCGAGGGCGGCCATCGCGAGGGTGATGTGCCGGTACCAGGCCCGGTAGAGACGGACCTGGTAGTGGTCCAGGCCGCATTCGCCCTTGGCGATCTGGAAGCGTTCCTCCACCTGCCACCCCATACGGGCCCCCGGCCGTACCGGAGTACTGCCGCTGGACCCCGGCCGACTTGACGCCCTTCTTGAGGAAGCCGGTGTCGCCCCCGGTCAAGACGGCGCCCTTGCTCCCGATCGCCTCGACGACGAAGTCACGGACGTCGTCGCGGACCGCGTGCTCGTCCCAGTCGGCGAAGTTCAGCAGCCGCTGGAAACCGTCCGGGCGGCGCTGGCCGGCCTGCTCAGCCAGCGTCCACCCGTTCTTCCTCTCCAGCGGCGCCAGCAACGTGTTCAGGTAGTCCAGAGCCCGTCCACGTGGCTCCGACCTGCCAAAACGCCCAGCGGACCGGGCATGAAACCCGGCTATCCCATTGGACCAGTCCTCGATCTGCGCAACCGTCAGCGATTCATCACACAGTCAGGCCAACGACCAATCCGACGACCTGTCACGCCACATGCGGTTGCATTAGGAGGTGAGGAGGCCGATCGCCGGGCGAAGTGGCGTGAGGAGCGAAGACTGCGTGCTTGTGCCCAGCAGGTTATCCAGCGTGATGGTGCCGAGACCCTGATAGCTGTAGGTGTTGCCGTTGTTGATGTTGGTGATTTCAGTGGAACCTCCGCCTTCGCCCCAGTCGCCGGCATAGGCCAACGGGGAACTGGTCGCAGCTACGATTGCTCCACTGACGATCACCGCGCGAACGAGCCGCATCGCTGAATTTCTCACTGCCCTGCCTCCTGGCATCGAATGTGTCGAGACTGGGATAGCTGACGTGCAGGACCCGAGGGTCCACTTGCATATCCGTTGATGATTGAAATGATCGGTGGTGTGTCCGCATTAGCCGATCGTGGGAATCCTGGCGCTCCGGCGTGATCGCGGAGCGCCACACGAGGCGGGGGCGATCAAACGGCTCTGATCTCGCCGAGGGGTCGGTACCCCGTCCAGCACGGTGTGTCCAGGCGGAGGGTGCCGGTACCGCCGGCGCCCCCATCGCAGTAAGTGGACGGAATGACGGAGTTGAGGAAGGCTCCGTCGGGGTCGATGTCCGTGCCTCGGTACGGTGCCCCGGGGAAGCTGTAGACGCCGACGTTGAGCGAGTCGTACCCGCACCCTGGGCTCGTGGAGTAGCAGGCCGCTCCCTCACCGATCGGGTTGTCGCCGTAGTGGGTGGTGTTGAACGCCACCGTCCAGATGACCTGGGATGGAAGAGTGGTGCCAGCCGGGAAGTTGAACGTCAGTAGTTGCCCGATGGCGTTGGCACACAGCCCCGTGTTCGTGTTCAGGAACTTGCCCGCGTCGCTGCCCGTGCAGTTGGTCGGGTCCGCGGAAGGCCGGTAGGCGATGTTCTGCGACTGGGTGACCGTCGCGAGGCGGGCGCCGGGTGCGGGAGTGCCTGAGGAGTTGTCCACCGCGTAGATGTTCGCCGTGATCGGGTGCGTGAACGTGGAACCGGGCGTGGTCACGCAGTTGCCTGCGTTCCACGTTCCGCTGACGCCGCAGCCGAAACTCTGGAACAGCACCCGCAGCTGTGTAAGGGAGCGGCCGACGGGAACGGGCCCCACCTCGTCCCCGAACTCGGCCGTGCCCGTCGCCTCGTACCCGAGGCTGGGAACCTGGGAGCACTTCAGGATGTCCACCGGCATTGCGGTGTACACAATGCTGGAATCCTGCGACCCAGTTGTGCACGGCTCCGTCGGAGGAGGGGGAGGAGGAGTAGGTCCGTTGCCGGTGAGGGAGCCGACACCCTGAAACCTGTAGGAGTTCCCGTTGTTGATGTTTACGATCTTGTGGTTTTTGTGGTGCTTTTCTTCGCCGCCGCCATCGGCATGGGCAAGTGGATTACCCGCTGCCCCGAAGACGGCGGCGGCGAAAAGTACAGTGCACAGTCTGCGCATTAGCGGCAGTCGCACCGGTGGCCTCCTCGAAGTCGGTTCGAGGCCAAGGTAAGTCGCAATCGGAATAGTCCTCGCCATTAAACTCCAGTGCTCATCCAATCGGCGTAGTTAATCGGTATATGTGGAAAGGGGTCGTGGTGGCCGTTGCGGCGACAGTTTGGTGACTCGGACGCGCGGTTCAGCGGCCACGACGACGTGCCCGTGCGATGCCACCGAGGGTGCAAATCCCATAGCCTCCGCCCTCTGCGAGATCCCGAGCCCGCCGTCACTGCCAACGTCGAGGTCACAACCCCCACATGCGGTTGCAGTACTAACCACCCCCGGCCGGGCGGTGCGTCGGCCCCGTGGAACAGTGACAGGGAAACCCGGCCGCCCAGCGGTCCCGATCCGTCAAGTAAGGGGTGGCCAGGCCTCGTTGCCGCAGGGCTCATCGGGTAGATTTCTAAAAACTGTTTCCAATTCTGACGGGGCTGACGTGTTAGAGCTGACGGGGAGCGGGGCCGGGCCGCTGGAGGCGGGGGATCCCCGCCGGATCGGGTCGATCCCGCTGGCGGGCCGGCTCGGGGCCGGCGGAATGGGGCGGGTGTACCTCGGTGTGCGCGAGGGCAGGTACGTCGCCGTCAAGCAGCTGCTGGCCTCGGTCGTCGGCGAGGACGAGGACTTCGTACGCCGTTTCGGCCACGAGCTGGACAACCTGGCCCGCCTGCCCGAGGGGGCGACGGCGCCGCTGCTCGACAGCGACCGCACGGCCCGGCCGCCGTGGTTCGCGACCGCGTACGTCCCCGGGATCACTCTGAAGGAGGCCGTCGACCTGCACCGCGGCCCGCTGCCCGCCCACGCCCTGTGGCTGCTCCTGCGGGAGGCGGCGTCGAGCCTCGCCGCGGTGCACGCGCTGGACATGGTGCACCGGGACCTGAAGCCGTCCAACGTCATGCTGACCCTCGACGGTCTCACCCTGATCGACTTCGGCGTCGCCCGGGTCGCCGAGCAGAGCCAGCTGACCAGGACCGGCATGGTCGTGGGGACGCCCGCCTACATGGCGCCGGAGCAGGCCTCGGGCAAGCGGCGGCTCAGCGGCGCCACCGACGTGTTCGCGCTGGGGTCGGTCCTCGCGTACGCGGCGTGCGGGCAGCCCCCGTTCGGCGACGAGTCGGGGCACGGCGTGCTGTACCGGATCGTCCACGAGCAGCCCGACCTGGAGCCGCTGCGGGAGCTGGAGCCGGAACTCGCCGACCT
The DNA here is from genome assembly GCF_026627255.1 of Streptomyces antarcticus. GTDB lineage: Bacteria > Actinomycetota > Actinomycetes > Streptomycetales > Streptomycetaceae > Streptomyces > Streptomyces antarcticus. Next base: position 6,231 of record NZ_JAPNLM010000060.1, read on the forward strand.
CGTGGCGACCTGCCTCGACAAGGATCCCGGGAACCGTCCCAGCGCCGCCGGGCTGCTGGAGCGGGCCTCGCGGCTGGGCCCGTTCGCCACCCCGTTGTGGCCGGCGGCCATCACCGAGCGGCTGTCCGAGCGGGCCGCGTTCGCCGCGGACGTGCGGGAGGTCGACGTGCCGACGCTCCCGCTGGCGGGCGGGAAGCCCGGGACCGCGCCGGATGCGGGCAGCGCGCCCGGCACCGCGGCCGATCCCGCTGCCGGGGCGCGTGCGCAGCGGCCGGGGCGCAGCCGCCGTACCCGCGTGTTCCTCGCCGTCGTACCGGTCGTCGTGGTCGCCGGTGGTACGACGCTCGCCCTCCAGCTCCTACCGCACACGACCGAGCTGCGGTCCGGGCCGCAGGGCACCCCGCCCGCCTCGGCGTCGGCACCCGCCGACCCGGCGGCGGCGACGGCCGCCGGCAGCCCGTCGGGGGCGGTGCCCCCGGGCCAGTCCCCGGCGGGGGCCCTGCCGGGGGAACCCGTACCGGACGGCGGGCAGGGGGGCGCGGGTACGAATGCCGGCGCGGGCAACGGCGGGGGGAACTCCGGCAACCCCGGCACCCCCGGCACCCCGCCGGGCGGCGGCAATCCCCCGCCCGCCAGCGCCCCGGCGCCCAAGCCCACCGGCGGCGGCACGAAGCCGACGACCGCCCCGCCCCCCGCGTCCGGCACCCACAGCTACCGCAACGGCAACAACGGCCGGTGCATCACCCAGGTCTTCGGCGCCTCGGACCACGGCAGTTGCTCGGACTCGACCGCCCGCTGGACCGTGCGGAGCGCCTCGGGCGGCAACTTCAAGCTGGTCAACGCGCAGACCGGCCAGTGCCTGTACTCCAACGGGCTCAACCAGGCTGTCTTCGTCGGCGACTGCGCCCAGGACATCGGCCGGCTGTGGCGCTCGGGCGCGGGCGGCACCCTGGTGAGCGGCCTCGGCGGCGGCTGCCTCGACCTGGGCATGAGCAGCGGCCTGGTCACGGCGAGCTGCGGCGGCCAGGCCTCACAACGCTGGACGAGCCAGGGCTGAGCGAAGGACCACCGGCACCGTGGACGCCTTCCGCACCGAAACGGCCGTCAGGATCGACCGCTTGACCTCAACCATGCGTGAGGTCCTACGGTTTCCCCATGCCCTCCACGACGTGCAGGCCCCACACCGAAGTGCCGAAGCTCCGAAGTACCGAAGCTCCGAAGTACCGAGAGGGGATCTTCCATGACGACCCGACAGGCTGCCGACGCCGAACTCGCCGGACAGCCCGCCGCCTACTTGACCGGCGTCGCCTACGAGGCGCTCATCGCGTTCACCCGGGCCTGACAAGCCGAAAGGGGCCACACCCAGCCCCAGTTCTGGCTGCTGCGCAACCTGTCGGAGAACGACCTCTCGCCCGACGGCTCGGGGATGACCCTTCCCGAGCTCCAGGAGGCCATGTCCTCCTACATCCGGCCCGAGGACGACCTTGCGGCGGAGTCCGGGGGGCTCGTGGAGCGCGGGTGGCTGACCCGGGACGCCGAAGACCGGCTGTGGCTCACGAAGGACGGGCTCCGTGTTCGATCTTGTAGATCAGGCCTCCGGGGACGGCCTCGGTCCCGTTCAGATTACGCATGCGCAAAGCCGCCGGGGCAGGCGCATCGGAAACTCGGGCCGGGCCGAAATCCCGTTTCCCGGGCTCCTGTTCACCGGGTCTGGCTTTCCGCGTTCCGGTGGACTGAGAGGCGGTCGGGCACGACGTCAAACCCTTTCAACAACCTCGGGAAATGACCTCTCCCAACCAAACCCCGCTTCACTCACTCGGTCGAGTGAACGAAGCCAACCTGGCTGGCGCATATGCCAGTTCGGGGTGCAGGCTCAGCCTCGACAACCCCAGACATGCGAACGGCCCCCGAACGGGACTGCAATCCCGCCGAGGGCCTCACCGCTCAGGAAGAGAGAAGCTTCCCGTGGCTGAACAGCAGCTTAGCGCGCCCCCGCGCGCTCCGTACGGCATTCCGAGGCCCGGTGTCATGCACGAGAACGAGCGTCATCCCGAGCGTTACGTCACGATCGGCAACCATCTCGCCCAGCACCGCGAGTTGAGCCTGACGGCGATCGGCCTGTCCGCGCACATCCAGTCCCTGCCCACCGGTGCCAACGTCTCCATCAAGGCCCTGGCGCAGCGCTTCTCGGAGGGCGAGACCCGCATCGCCGCCGCCCTGCGCGAGCTGGAGGCGCACGGCTACCTGTCCCGCACCCGGGAGCGACTGCCGTCCGGGCAGGTCGTCACTCGTACGGTGTCGTACAACAACCCGCCCGCCACGCGGCTGAGGAAGGCGGAGGCCGCCCTCGGCCGGGGCCCCGGCCGGGAGTCGGTGCCGAGCACGCCCCCGTCCACACCGCCACCGCCACCGGCCCTGGTTCCCGTTCCGGGGCCCGTAGCCGCGGCTCCGCCCGCCGCGGGCCCGGCCCCGGAACCCGAAGCGGAACCCGAAGCGGAGCCCGAACCAGCGCCCCCGGCAGCGCACCCCCGGGCCCGGAGCGGGCCCCGCCCGGCCTTCGGGCCGGTCCCCGCCGAGCACCGGGAGGGGGCCGAGCTGCTCGCCCGGTTGCGGCTGCGGGACCCCCGGCTGCTGCTCTCGGAGCGCGACGTGGCGCGGCTCGCGCCCGCCGTGACCGTCTGGCTGGAGCGCGGCGTGACCCCGGCCGCCGTCAGCGGCACCCTGGCGGGCTGCCTCCCGGCGGAGCCGATCCGTTCGCCCGCCGCCCTGCTCGCGCACCGGCTCGCGGAGCTGCGGCCGCCCCACCTGCCGCGGCACGCGCCCGGCCCCCGGCACCCGGACCGGGAGGTCCAGCCGTTCCAGACCTGCGACGGCTGCGACCGCGCGTTCCGCGGCGCGTCCCCGGGCCACTGCCCGGGCTGCACCGCCGAAGCCGCTCAAGGCGCCGAGTCCGCCGGAGCCGCCCAGTCCGCCGCGGTCTCCCCGACACCGACGGCGGCGGCCTGACCCCCCGCGGGCGTGCGGCGGCGCCCGTCAGCCGCTGTAGAACAGCTCGTCCACGACCGCCCGCGCGCGGCGGGTGATGCGCCGGTAGTCGTCCAGCATCTCGCCGGCCGTGCCCTCGGCGTAGCCCAGATAGCGGCCCACCGCCCCCAGTTCGCGGGCCTCGGTGGGGAACGTGTCCCCCGCGCGGCCGCGCACCAGCATCACGGCGTTGCGGACGCGGGTGGCCAGCACCCACGCCTCGTCGAGGATCTGCGCCTCCTCGGTGGGGATCAGCCCGGCCGCGTGGGCGGCGGCCAGCGCGTCGCGGGTGCGGGTGGTGCGCAGGCCCGGTTCGGCCCAGGCGTGCCGCATCTGGATCAGCTGGACGGTCCACTCGACGTCGCTGAGTCCGCCGCGGCCGAGCTTGGTGTGCAGGGTCGAATCGGCGCCGCGCGGCATCCGCTCCGACTCCATGCGGGCCTTGAGCCGGCGGATCTCCCGTACGGCGTCCTCCCCGAGGCCCTCCACCGGGTAGCGCAGCGGGTCGATCAGCTCGATGAAGCGGCGGCCCAGCTCCTCGTCGCCCGCGACGGGCTGGGCGCGCAGCAGGGCCTGGCTCTCCCAGGTCAGGGACCAGCGGCGGTAGTAGGCGGCGTACGAGGCGATCGTGCGGACCAGCGGCCCGGAGCGGCCCTCGGGGCGCAGGTCGGCGTCGATGAGCAGCGGCGGGTCGGCGGTGGGCAGCTGGAGCAGTCTGCGCATCTCGGAGATGACGGTCTGGGCGGCCTTCGCGGCTTCCTGCTCGTCGACGCCCGCGCGGGGCTCGTGCACGAACAGGACGTCGGCGTCGGAGCCGTAGCCGAGCTCGTGGCCGCCGAAGCGGCCGACGCCGATGACGGCGAAGCGGGTGGGGAGGGTGTCGCCCCAGTGGTCCTGGACGGCGGCGCGCAGGGCGCCGGCGATGGTCGCGGCCGTCAGGTCGGAGACGGCGCCGCCGACCCGGTCGACGAGGGCTCCGTGGTCCTCTTCGGCCGGTTTGTCCTCCGTACCGTACGAGCCGATGATGTCGGCGGCCGTGGTGCGGAACAGCTCGCGGCGCCGGACCCCGCGGGCGGCGGCGACCCCGGCCTCGGGGGTCGCGGCCCGGCCGACGGCGGCGAGCACCTCCTGCTCCAGGGCCTCGTGCGTACGGGGCTGGAGGCCCTCGGGGTCGCCGAGCAGGGCGACGGCCTCGGGCGCGCGCAGCAGCAGGTCGGGGGCGAGCCGGCCGGCGGACAGGACGCGGGCGAGGTTCTCGGCGGCGGCGCCCTCGTCGCGCAGCAGCCGCAGGTACCAGGGGGTCTTGCCGAGGGCGTCGGAGACCTTGCGGAAGTTGAGCAGGCCCGCGTCCGGGTCGGCGGACTCGGCGAACCAGCCGAGCATCACGGGCAGCAGGGTGCGCTGGATGGCGGCCTTGCGGGTGACGCCGGAGGCGAGGGCCTCCAGGTGGCGCAGGGCCGCGACCGGGTCGGCGTACCCGAGGGCTTCGAGCCGCTGGCCGGCGGCGCGCGGGGAGAGCCGGGTCTCGCCGGGGGTGAGCTGGGCGACGGCGTCGAGGAGCGGCCGGTAGAACAGCTTCTCGTGCAGGCGGCGGACCACGGAGGCGTGCCGGCGCCAGGCCTTGTTGAGCTCGGCGACGGGTTCGGTGCGCAGGCCCATGGACCGGCCCAGGCGCCGCAGGTCGGCCTCGTCCTCGGGGACGAGGTGGGTGCGGCGCAGCCGGTACAGCTGGATGCGGTGCTCCATGGCGCGCAGGAAGCGGTACGCGTCGTTCAGCTGGGCGGCGTCGGTGCGGCCGACGTACCCGCCGGCGGCGAGGGCGTGCAGGGCGTCGAGGGTGGAGCCGGAGTGCAGGGTGGCGTCACTGCGGCCGTGCACGAGCTGGAGCAGCTGGACGGCGAACTCGACGTCGCGCAGGCCGCCGGGGCCGAGCTTGAGCTCGCGGTCGACCTGGGCGGCGGGGATGTTGTCGACGACGCGGCGGCGCATCTTCTGGACGTCGGCGACGAAGTTCTCGCGTTCGGCGGCCTGCCAGACGAGGGGACTTATGGCCTCGATGTACTCGGCGCCGAGCGCCTCGTCGCCGGCGACGGCGCGGGCCTTCAGGAGGGCCTGGAACTCCCAGGTCTTGGCCCAGCGCTGGTAGTAGGCGAGGTGGGAGGCGAGCGTGCGGACGAGCGGACCGTTCCTGCCCTCGGGGCGGAGGTTGGCGTCGACGGGCCAGATGGTGCCCTCGACGGTGGTCTCGGAGCAGATCCGCATGAGGTGGGAGGCGAGGCGGGTGGCGGCCTGGACGGCCTTGCCCTCGTCGTCGCCGTTGGCGCTGTCCCCGACGAAGATGACGTCGACGTCGGAGACGTAGTTCAGCTCGTTGCCGCCGCACTTGCCCATCGCGATGACGGAGAGCCGGCACCGGGCCGCGTCCTCGGGGGCGGCCGCCGAGGCGATGCGCAGGGCCGCGCGGAGGGTGGCGGTGGCGAGGTCGGCGAGCTCGGCGGCGGTCTGGGCGACGTCGGTGGTGCCGCACACGTCGCGGGCGGCGATCGACAGCAGGCAGCGGCGGTAGGAGACGCGCAGCTGGACGGGGTCGTGGGCGTCGGCCAGCCCCTGCTCGAACTCGGGGAGCCCGGGGTGCAGGTCGGCCGCCTCGTACGTGACGAGCGACCGCCAGTCGCGGGGGTGGCGGGCGAGGTGGTCGCCGAGCGCCTCGGAAGCGCCGAGCACGCCGAGGAGGCGGTCGCGGAGCGGCTTGGCGCTGACGAGGGTGTCGAGGAGGACGGGCCGGTCCTCCTCCGTCTGCGCCTCCGCGAGCCGGACGAGCCCGAGGAGGGCGAGGTCGGGGTCGGCGGTCGCGCCGAGGGCGTCGAGGAGGACCGGATCGGTCCGTACGGAGGCCAGCGCGTCGGCGTCGAGGAGCCGGGCCGCGGTGGAGGGGTCGGTGAAACCGCTGCGCAGCAGCCTGATGAAGGTGCTGCTCCTGCGTCCCGGGACTGTCATCCCGTGGCCTCCCGCGGTCGTCGCCGCCACTGCCCTGGCGTGCCTGGCGTACCTGTTGTCCCTGTTGTCCCTGGGGAGCCTATCCGGAGCAGTCGTTCGACTCACCGGCGCGCACGGGGCGGCGGGCTGCGGGCGGCGGCGGGCGGTCGTCCCGCGAGGTGCCGGGCGGGACGGGCGGCGGCCGAGGGCCCGGGCGGGACCGGGGGAACTGCGAGGG
>NZ_JAPNLM010000061.1 GCF_026627255.1 Streptomyces antarcticus
GACGCCCGGCCCCGGGTTCTCGCAGCTCGGTGACCGCTGTCCTGATCACGAGGACTGCGACGACGATCGCCAACCCCAGGAGCGTTGCTGCCACCCGCCCTCTCCTTCGCGTCAGTCGTTGGCGCCGGTCGCAAGGGTGCGCTGGTAGATGTCGGGGATGCCGTCCGCGTCGGCGTCGAGGGTCTCCTCGTCGTACAGGCGCCGGTAGACCTTGTTCCGGCGCCGGAGCAGGACGGCGGCCAGCACGGCCGCGGTGAGGGAGGCGACCAATACGGCGGCCTTGACGTGCTCACCGACCACCGCGCCAGGGAAGGCCAGTTCCCCGATCAGGAGGGCGACGGTAAAACCGATCCCGGCGAGGACCGAGAGGCCGAGGACATCGGCCCATGCGAGGTCGGGGTTGAGTTCGGCTTTGGTGAAGCGGGCGGCGAGGTAGGTGCCGAGGAAGATGCCCAGGATCTTGCCGACGACGAGTCCGATGACGACGCCGAGTGGTTCGGGGCTGGTGAACACCGCGGCCAGTGCGGGGCCGGAGATGCTGACTCCCGCCGCGAAGAGGGCGAAGAGGGGGACGGCGACACCCGCGGAGATCGGGTGTACCAGGTGGGAGACGCGGGCGGCGGGGGACGCGTTCTCGCCCTTGTCGCGGGTGGTGCGCAGGATGAGGCCCATGGCGACGCCGGCGACGGTGGCGTGGACGCCGCCGTTGTACATCAGCGCCCAGATGGCGATGCCGAGCGGTACGTACCACCACCAGCCGCGGACCCGGTAGCGCTGGAGGAGGTAGAAGACGGCGAGGCCGGCGAAGGCTCCGCCGAGCGCCCAGAGGTTCAGGTCGCTGGTGAAGAAGACGGCGATGATCAGGATGGCGCCGAGGTCGTCGACGACGGCGAGGGTGAGGAGGAAGGCGCGCAGGGCGGAGGGCAGGTGGGTAGAGATGACGGCGAGGACGGCGAGCGCGAAGGCGATGTCGGTGGCCATGGGCACGGCCCAGCCATCCAGGCTGCCGCCACCGAGGCCCGCGGTCAGTGCGTACAGGGCAGCCGGCACGGCCATGCCGCATACCGCGGCGATGACGGGCAGGGCAGCCGTGGCGGGGGTGCGCAGCTCGCCGACGACGAGTTCTCGTTTGAGTTCGATGCCGGCGACGAGGAAGAAGACGGCGAGGAGTCCGTCGGCGGTCCAATGCCCGACGGACAGGTCCAGGCCGAGTGCTGGTATGCCGAAGTGGAAGTCGCGTATCGCTTCGTACACGTGACTGAAGGGGGTGTTGGCCCAGATCAGCGCGATGACGGCGGCGGCGAGGAGCACGAGTCCGCCGACGGTTTCGGTGCGCAGGGCGGAGGCGATGGCCTGGCGTTCGGGCCAGGGCATGAGCCCGAACACGATGCGAGGGCGCGGGTCACTCACGGGGATGGCCTTCCGGGGCGTCGGCTGAAAATGGGCACACGGCCCCTAGGACGCCGACCAGACTTCCCGGCACACCGCGCGTCATCGGCAGCTCGGCTGCCCCCTTGACGCGTTCTTTACACCTTATGGGAGATGTCCGGATACCGCCAGAGGGGTTCCCACCTGCTGAAACGCAAGCAAACGGGCTCGTACACACCAAGGCGCGAGGTGTGGACGAGCCCGCTCAGGAGCCGGGCCGCGGGGGCGGTCAGACGGTGGTCTTCACCGGCTCCTGATCTGCCTCCGCGTCGGCGTCCGTCTCGAGGCCGGCGTCGCGCCGGCGGACGAACTCGAGGAACTTGTCCAGCTCCCGCTTGACCACGGGGGCGAGCAGGTACAGGCCGATGATGTTGATGACGGCGAGCATGAAGAGAACCGCGTCGGCCATGTCGATCAGGGTCTGCAGGGTGAGGAGCGAGCCGGCGACGGCGAACAGGGTGTAGAAGACCTTGAAGGTCAGCTCGCTGGCCTTGCTGCGGCCGAAGAGGTGCGTCCAGGCCTTCATGCAGTAGTAGCCCCAGGTCAGCACGGTGGAGATGGCGAACAGCATCACCGCGATGGTGAGGATGTACGGGAACCAGGGCAGGACCGTTCCGAAGGCGTCGGAGGTGATGGTCACGCCGCCGACGCCGCCGTCCTTGCGGGCCTCGGCCCAGCTGGCCGGGTTGGCAATGACGATCGTCAGGGCGGTCATGGTGCAGATGACCACGGTGTCGATGAACGGCTCCAGCAGCGCGACCAGGCCCTCGCTCGCGGGGTGCTTGGTCTTGACCGCGGAGTGCGCGATCGGCGCGGAGCCGAGACCGGCCTCGTTGGAGAACGCGGCCCGCTTGAAGCCGACGATCAGCGCGCCGAGGACACCACCGGCGACACCCTGCGGGTTGAAGGCGCCCTCGATGATCGAGGAGATCGCGGACGGCACCGCGGAGACGTTGACCAGGATGACGACCAGGCAGGCGGCGATGTAGATGCCGGCCATCGCCGGGACCAGCTTGCTGGTCACCGAGGCGATCGAGCGGATGCCGCCGAGGAGCACGATGCCGACGATCGCGGCGATCAGGATGCCGAAGAACAGCGCGCCGGCCGAGGAGCCCATCATGCCGCTCTCGCCGCCGGTGACGGAGACGAGCTGGGCGTAGGACTGGTTGACCTGGAAGAGGTTGCCGCCGAAGAGACCGAAGAACAGGATCATCGCGGAGGCGAGGACACCCAGCACCTTGCCCAGCTTCAGGCCCTTGGCGCCGAACCGGTCACCCAGGCCCTTGGGCAGGTAGTGCATCGGGCCGCCGGAGACCGTGCCGTCGGCGTGCACCTCGCGGTACTTCACACCGAGCGTGACCTCGACGAACTTCGTCGCCATGCCCAGGAGACCGCAGAGGATCATCCAGAACGTCGCGCCCGGACCGCCGATGGATACGGCGACGGCGACACCGGCGATGTTGCCCAGGCCCACCGTGCCGGAGACGGCCGCGGTCAGCGCCTGGAAGTGGTTGACCTCGCCAGCCGACCCCTTCTCGTCGTACTTGCCGCGCACGACGTCCACAGCGAGGCGGAATTTGCGTATCTGGACGAGGCCGAACCAACTGGAGAAGACCAGGCCGGCGACCACGAGCCAGGCGACGATCAGGGGGATCTGGGTGCCGCCCACCGGGACGGAGTAGAAGACGATTTCCCCGAGCCACTTGGCGATGGGCTCGAAGAATCCGCTGACGGCTTCGTCCACGGAGTTGGTGATGGTGTCGAGTGACATCAGGCTTTACCTCGATGGCGCAGAACCGGCGCAGTGCGGTGCGGCGGTGTGAGTGCGGGCGGGCGTGGAGCGAACGCTGCTGTCCGATCAGCGACCCTGGCGTCTCGGTCCGCGGACTCGGACCGTGTCTTCCCTGGCCGTGCAGAGCCGGTGCGAGCCGGCACTCCGTGGTTCGGCGAGGGGCGGTGCCGAAACGGAGTTGCGCATTCATAGCACGGTCTTTATGACGTCTTTAGTGACGCACGTCACTGCCGCGGGTACCGGGCCTCTGCCCCAAGGGTCGGTAATGCGATCGTTATCCGGATCTGAGGTTCCCCTGAGCGAACAGGTCGGGGTGTGGACACCGGTCGGCGCGATCTCCGGAACCGGGAAGCCGGGGCGGACAAGAGCGGGAAAGGAAGCCGGATGATCTGGTTGATCACCGCTGCGGGCGCCGTCCTGGTGCTGATCGTGCTGCGCGATGTGTTCCCCCATGGCGGGTGGGGTGCCACCAAGGTGTGGGTCTCAGCCGTCTGGTGATGACGGCCCTGTGGCGGGTGTCCTCGCCCCTGACCCCGCGCCGCCGCTCCGCCTGGTCCACGTCTCCGCCTTGGGCCTCGGCGGCATCGCGCCCACCGCGGGATGGCTGCGCCTCCTCGCCCCCATGGAGGCCCTCGTGGGCTTCGCCCTCCTGAGCGGGACGGTCGCCTGGACCCTCGGCATCTACCCGGCCCTGGCCGCCGCCGCGCCCTCGCCCTGCGGCTCTCGCACCTCGCCTGCACCCACCCCACCACCGAGCAGATCGACGCGGACGCCGGGCGCCGCGATCATCGACAGCCTCGCGGCCGCAGGGGCCGTGATCTCCGTCGACTTCCAGCAGTACGCCGAGTCCTCCTACTTCTACTTCTACGACGGCGACGACCGCACCTCCCTCGCCTGCCAGATCACCGGAGCGGCGAATCTGGCGGACCAGGCCGCCGGCGCCCGCCACCCCGATGTCCGGCTGTCCGCGGCCGTGCTCCGGGCCGCGCTGGACGACCTGGCCGTCACTCTTGACGAGCGCTTCCTGCGCACCGGGGGCACTGCGCGCCAGGTATGCGAGGCCTTCGCGCGGGACCACGGGCGTCACTCCGGCGTTCAATAGCGCTTCGGTGGCGTCGGCTGACGGTCGTCAGGTCCTCCGCGCCTGCGATCACCTGCCCCGCCGCCCCGCCTCACCCCGGTGGTGGCTGTCCGCAGGACCGGCTGGCGCCCGAGGCACGGACGGTCACCCTCCGGACGTCGCTTCCGACACGGTGCGAGAAGGCAACTGGTGCGCCACCTTCTCGGTGAGGCTTCGCATCACTGCCTGACCCGGTACAGCCGGATCTTCCGGTTCACGAAGAGGTGTACGTAGCCGCACTCCAGGCAGATGAGTCCGGTGGCAGATTCGTCGGCCCAGGCGAGCTTCAGGAACTCCAAGCCGAAGCTGTTGAGTTTGACCTCCCGCCTGCGGAACTCGTCGCTCTGGCAGATCAGGCAGCGGATCCAGGTGTCCTCGATCGCCGCACGCACTCGCTTTGCCATGCCCGTTCCTCCTGTTGCCTCAGGGAGCCGTGTTCACGGTCGTGGACCGTGCTCCTCCCGGGACGCGTGCCGCCCGCCCGGGAGGGCGGTTCCGCGTGGGGGGATCGTCGCGCGGGTGATGGCGCTCTCCACGGCGGTGATCCGGTCGGCGAGCAGGCCGAGGGCGGCGACCGCCGGGGTGAGCGGGTCGTCGTCGGTGCTGCCGAGCGCCTGGGTGCGGACGTGGGAGATGGTGACCTCGGTCCAGCGGGCTGCCTGTTGTGGGGTCAGGGTGCCGCGGAGGGCGCCGAGTTTGAGGAGGTTGGCTTCGGCTCCGGTGGTGAGGGTCTGGGCCTCTGCCGTGTAGTGGTCGTCGATCACGGCGTCCAGCTCGGCGTCGTTCATGACCGGGGAGATCCGGGCGGCAATCTTGTTCATGTTTCGGTAGGAGCCCTGGAGCTGGAAGGGCGGCTCGGTGCGGCTCGCGTCGCTCTGGGCTGCAGAGGCGATGTAGGCGCTGTTGACGGCGAGGACCGTTGACCGGGCGGTGAAGAGATGGCGCAGTACGGCAAGGATCCTGTCCAGTGCGGCAGGCGGATACGGGTGGGTGAGGCGGTCACGGCGGGCGGTGGGGTCGTCGGCGGCGAGCTGTGCGAGGAGTTCGAGGTCGGCGCGGTCGCGTCCGGCCAGCGGGGCAAGGACCGGGTTCGAGGTGAGGGCGTTCTCGACGAAGCTCAGGGCGAAGGCGTCCTCCTTGCCGGTGAGAACGTCGCCGAGGTTCCACACGTCGGCGCGGTTGGCGAGCATGTCGGGGACACGGAAGCGCTGCCCGGATTCGGTGTACGGGTTGCCGGCCATGCAGACGGCGAAACGTTTGCCGCGCAGGTCGTGGCCGTTCAGCGTGCGGGTCGTGTCGCACAGCGGGATGAACTTCTGGAGCAGTTCCGGTGAGGTGTGCTGGATGTCGTCCAGGTGGAGCAGGACGTTGTTGCCCGCCTCCAAGGCGAAGGCGATCTTCTCCAGCTCGCGGCGCGCGGTGGTGTTCGGGGCAGCTTCCGGGTCGAGCGAGGTGGTGTCGTGCCCGAGGGAGGGGCCGTCGATCTTGACGAAGAGCAGACCGAGTCGCTCGGCGACGTATTCCACGAGGGTCGTCTTGCCGTAGCCGGGAGGCGAGAGGAGCAGCAGCAGACCGCTGCTGTCGGTGCGCTTGGCGTCTCCGGCCGCCCCCAGCTGTTTGGCGAGGTTGTCGCCGATGAGAGGGAGGTAGACCTCGTCGACCAGACGGTTGCGGACGAACGAGGACATGACCCGGGGCCGGTAGGCGTCGATCCGCAGCCGCTCACGCTCGGCCGTGCCGAGGGCGCTGCGCTGCCGCTGATAGACGCGGAAGCCCGGGACATCACGTTCGGCGAACTCCGCGGTGCGGGCGAGGAAGTCGTCCAGGCGCAGGACGAGGGCGCGTTCCCTGATCCGCGGGTGGGCGCCGAGCAGACCGGAGACGGCGGCCGTGGTGGTGCCGCCGGCCTCGTATCGGTCCAGTGCGGGGCACAGTTCGACGGCGGTGGCCTCGGCGACGTCGTCTTCGCCGATGTCCTCGCCGGAAGCGGCCGCGTAGGAGGTGAGCCAGCCTTCGACGAGCTGCCGCCGTGCTGCCAGGTTCGGAAGCGCCGCGAGATCCTCGTCGTACGGTGACGTGCCCACGCTGCGGCGGAACTTGTCCAGGAGGGTGCGGGCAGCGGTCGATACCGCGAATCCGATCGGTGTCGACGTCAGCTCTTCGAAGAGGTACTCGGCGGCGCGCGCCGGGTCGGCAGCGCCGGGCGGCGTGAACACGTTGATGGCTTCGGCCAGTTCGTCCTGGAGACCACTGATGGCGGGCGCGAGCCCGAAAGTGTCGCGGGCCCGGGCCAGGGATACCGCGCGGCGGGTGAAGGAGTCACGCTCCTGCTCCGTCGTGCCGTGGGCCCAGTACAGCGCGGCCGTGGCCCTTTCGCGCGGTGGGTAGCGCAGCAGACCGGCACTCTCGCGCAGCCGCAGCAGCACCCGCAGGATCGCGGTCGCGTCGTGGTCGTGGACTCCGCGCTCGTAGCCCTCGTCGTACGCGGCTTCGGCGGCCCGCCGTACGAGCGTGTCCAGGTCGGCGTCGGCGAGCGTGTCGGCGCCGTGCTCGGCCAGCAGGCTTGCGGCCAGGTACTCGGCCCGGTACACGTCGGGCGACTCGGAGGCCAGTGTCCGGGCCCAGTAGGCCCGGGTGGCCGCGAACTCCGGGTCGATGACCGGGCGGCGGTAGTCGGTGCCGGTCAGGGCGAAGGCCAGGCCGTCCTGGTGCGGTACGAGCGTCAGCTCGGCCTGCTGCCGCGTGACGGCGAACCGGTGCCGGCCCAGGCGGATGGTCTCTCCGCCGTCCGCGAAGAGATCCGTACGGTCGCGCAGCGCGCGCCCGGCTTCCTGGCGGGCTGAGGCCAGCCGACCCTCCAGTGCCTCCGCCCTTACGGAGTCGCCGAGTTGGCGCAGCTGTTTCGCTGTCCGGCGGACCTTGGCGGTCATCGGGTCGGAGGAGAAGTACGTGTTGACGTCGTCGGGGTTGTTCAGAGCCGACGCCCTGCGGGTGATGGCCTCCAGCACTCGGCTCGCGGAGTCGGCGAGGGCCTCGGCTCGCCGGGCACGGGCGTCCTGGAGGGTCTGGCGGCGTGCCGAGAAGGCATCGTGGACCTCGGTCCGCTTCTCGGCGATCTGGCCGAGGAAGCCGCCGTGCTCGGCGAAGCGCGATTCGAGGTTCTCCAGCTGGAGCAACAGGCGGGCGAGCTGTGTTTCGCAGTCCTCGGGCGTGGCGGCCACGGCCAGGGCGCCGGTGACGGCCTGGCCCAGGAGCGCGAACTCGGCCGCGAACTCGGCCCGCCCTTCCCGGTCGAGGAGTTCTCGACGGCGGACGGCGAGCGTGGCGCGGGCCCGGTTCACGGACCCAAGGACCTCGGCGATCCGCTCCAGAATGGCGGTGCGTACGGTCGCGTCGCCGACGTCCAGGCCCGAGACGACCTCGACCAGACTCTGCAGGCCGAAGGTCCGCTCCTCCAGCAGCTCCTCCACAGGGGCGGCCTCGGCGACTGTGGTGATGGCCTCGGCGTCGGCGGTGAGCTGCTCGGCCTCGGCGCGATAGGCGGTGAAGGCATCCTCGCGCTGCAGGAAGGCCACGGCACGCTGGGCCGCGGAGGCGATGTCGCCCTCCACGTTCCCGGCCAGGGTTTCGATGGCTTCCGAATCCGCGTACCGCATCTCCTTCAGGGTGACCAAACGGCCTTGCGAGCGGCGCAGTTCGGTGATGCGGTCGATCCACCCCTCGGCGGTGGCCGGGGCCTCGCCGCGGATCCGGCGGACCAACCGGGCGATCGGCTGAGCGGCTTCGGCGAGGGCATCGGCAGCATGCCGGGTGAGGACCTGGACACTCTCGACCTCCTCCAGGACCTGCTCGGCTGTCGTCCTGACGGCTGCCAGCGGGCCGCTCAGGTCCCCGGTCTCCGCGTCACCCAGCCAGGAGTACCGGTCGGCGGCCCGGACGCAGGCGGCGAGCAGCGTCTCGTACACCGCCCCGGAGGGTCCGGCTTCGGTCTCGGTGGCGTGCCGGGCGATGGACAGGCAGTCGGCGATGCCCCGGACCAGGTCGGCGTTGCCGATGCGGGCGAGCGGGCCGTTGCCCGCGGAGGAGGCGAAGGTATCGGAGGTGTAGGGGGTCTGCCAGATCTGCACGGGGTGCATGCGTGCGGGCTCCGCGGCCTCGGCGCGCAGGACGACGAGGGTGCCATCGTCGAACAGGGCATGGCCTTGGCAGGAGATGGGGGCGGCGACCTCCTTGCGGATCAGGTTGTAGGAGAGCAACAGGCCGCGTCCCTCGGCGCGGGCGTGGAAGGTGAACAGCACGTCCTCGCCGTTGGGTGAGCGGACGCCCTTCTCGAATTCCAGGTCCGTCGTGTCCGTGTCGAAAGTCTTCACAGTGCCGGAGGCCAGGCAGTAGCCGCCGGGAAAGACGATGCCCTCGTCGTCGTGCAGCCGATGGCAGGACTGGCCGATGCCGTCGAGGCGGACCACTATGTTCGTGACGGTGTTGAAGACCAGGTGGCGCCTGGTCTCCTCCTTGTAGGGGCGGATCCGGAGCAGGATCAGCGTGCCCACGGTGGCGTACGCGACCTCTGCGTCCGCCAGGGACTGGAGCGGCTCGTCGACCGGCTCACGGTAGATGCACTCGCCGGTCTCTGTGTCGTCCTCGGTCTTCACGGTGAGCGCGCCGCCGAGCGTCGAGACGAAGAGCCGTCCGTCGATGGAGGTGTGCGGGTGGCGGCCGAGGATGTGGTCGTCCCGGGTGGTCTCCCGCCACTCGACGTCGTGCGCGGGCGGGAACACATGGTCGCGCTCGCCCTGCGCGTCCAGGAACCGTGCCTCGCCAGCCGAGGTGAGGGACCAGCGCAGGACGCGGATGTCCTCCGTCTGCTCGCCGGTCTGGAAAACGGCCAGCAGCTTGCCGTCGACGCGGCGTAGCTGGAGCAGCCGCGCGCCCTGGTAGTAGCGGTGCAGCGCGCCGAACTCCCGGATGAAGCCGGGGTCGTCGAGTAGGCCGGGCGCCGCGCTGTCGGGGAGCGGGTTCAAGTCGCGGTCGTACAGGGCGAGCACGTCCCCGACGGACTTCTCCGGCCCCTGGCCGGTGGAGCCGTTGTAGCCGAAGAGCAGTAGGTCTGCGACGGCGACGATGTCGCGGGGCACGCGGCTGTGCTCGGTGCGCAGGCGCTCGGACCCCGAGAGCGTGAGGCCGGTCCCGCCGAACTCGGCGATCCGGGCGGTGTTGAGGGCTTCCGTGCGCCGGGCCAACTCACCGGCCTGTGTCGCGAGCCGGTCTCGCAGAACCTCGTACGTCCCCGCGTCCATCGTCGTGGCCGTGGCCATGTGCTCCAGCTCCCTCGTGTACGGATGGTGGTGCGGGTGCGGAGCCGCCGCCCCCTCCGCGGCGGCTCCACACCCTGTTTGACCGCACCCCCGTGGCGGTCAGCTCTTGGCGGTGCCGCCCCGGGCGGCGCCGTTCTGCCCCGCGAGTCCACTCACCGGCAGGTCGGCCAGGCCGAGCTGTCGGGCCTTGGCCATCAGCTCGTTCAGCTGTCCCGATCCGGCCGGCATGAGCTTCATCAGCAGGGCCGAGACGGTCAGGTTCTGCACGTCGGAACTCGACACCGAGCCCAGCACCTTCGTCAGGTCCTCGGTGAAGGAGCCGGAGCCGTCCAGCCACGGGCCGGCAAGGACTTGGGCGGTCTGCGAGTTGTCCATGAACCCGTCCACCGCGCGGCCCATCGACATCGCCCCGACGATCCGGTCGAAGAACGCGGTCTCGCCGCCGATGATGCTGATGTCGGCGCTCTCCAGTCCCGTCGCCAGGACGGTGGCCTGGGCTTCCGCGACCTGGCGCTGCATGTCGAGGCCGGCGAGCCGAATCTCCTTCTCGGCCTCCAGCCGCAGCCGGTACTCCTCGTGCCCGCGCGAGGCCTCGTCGAGGGCGGCCATCGCCGCCGCTTTCTCGGTCAGGCCCTCGGCCTCCGCCTTCAGCTTCTCGCCGATGGCCACCGCCTCGGCCAGCGCCATCTCACGGGCGCCGTCCGCCTCCGCCTTGAGCCGCGCAGTCGTGGCCCCGGCCTCGGCCCGGCCCGTCTTCTCGATCGCGTCCGCCTCCTTCTCCCGCACGGCGACGGCGGCCAGCCCCTGGGCGGCGGCTTCCGCCTGGATGCCTTCGGCAAGGCGGATCTTGGCACGGGCGTCCAGGTCCGCCGTCTTGCTGCGGGCCTCGGCGAGGGTGAGCTCCTCCGCCGCCCGGTGCACGGCCGCCTGCTCGGCGGCCTCAGCGGCCTTGATGTCCTTGACCAGCTTCTCCTGCGCCTCGGCCTCCGCGCCGATGACGATCGCCTGGCGGGTCCGCTCGGCCTCCTCCACGGTCCGCAGCCGCTTGATGGACTCCTCCTGCTCGGCGACCGTACGGTCCACCGCGATCCGCTCCCGCACGACCTCGGCGATATCCCGCTTCTCGGTCTCGACCTCCTTGTCGGCGGCGATCCGGGACAGCGCGGTCTCCCGCTCCCGCGCGATGACCTCCAGCAGGCGGTCCTTCTCGATCCGCTCGTTCTCGACGGCGATGACCCGCTCGCGGTTCTTCTGCGCGACGGCCACCTCACGCGCCTGGTTCTCCCGCTGGATACCGAGCTGCTCCTCCGTCTTCAGGAAGGCGCTCTGCGCCCGCAGCCGCTCCTCCTCCACAACCCGCGCGGTTTCCGCTTCCTCTCGCGCCCGTACCGTCTCGATCTCGCGGTGCTGCTTGCTCTCGGCGTCGGCCTGACGGCGCTCCAGCTCCAGGATGGCCTCGCGGGCGTCGACGTTCTGCCGGGTGAGCTCCTTCTGCTCGTGCTGGCGGAACTCGTTGGTGCGTACGCTCTCGATCGCCGTCAGCTCGGTGATCTTCCGGATGCCCTGGGCGTCCAGGATGTTGCCGGCGTCCAGCTGGGAGAGCGGCGTCTGCTCCAGGTAGTCGATCGCCGCGTCCTCCAGGCTGTAGCCGTTCAGATCGGTGCCGATGACGTGGATGATCCGGTCCCGCAGCTCGTTGCGCATCGTGTAGAGGTCGGTGAAGTCGAGCTGCTTGCCGACCGTCTTGAGCGCCTCGGAGAACTTGGCGTTGAACAGTTCCTGCAGCGTCTCCTTGTCCGAGGCCCGCTGCGTACCGATGGCCTGGGCGACCTTGATGACGTCCTCGACGGTCTTGTTGACGCGTACGAAGAACGAGATGCGGATGTCGGCGCGGATGTTGTCCTTGCAGATCAGACCGTCGCGGCCGGTCCGGGAGATCTCGATGGTCTTCACCGAGATGTCCATGA
>NZ_JAPNLM010000062.1 GCF_026627255.1 Streptomyces antarcticus
GCCCCCCGGGGGGGGCGGCCGCCTGGGCCCGGGCGGCACCCCCACCCCCCGTCCTCACGACTCTTCCTCTCGCCAGCACGCGCCGACCGCCTACCGACTCGGGGACCACATCCACCCATGCGTATCAACAACAGGATCCAGGTCGGCTCCGCGAGGCCGGAACACTTAATCGCGGTGCCCCGTCCCTGGATCGCGGCGATCGCCGTGCTCTGGACGCTGGTGAGCCTCTACATCGCTCAGAGCTTCCTGCCCCACAACGTGCTGCCCCTTCCCGCACAGGCCGACGCACGCAAAGCGGCAGCGGTCGTAGCACCACAAGGATGGGCCTTCTTCACCAAGTCGGCCAAAGATCCCCAGTACGCCCCGTACCGATTGATAGACGGTGGCTGGAAAAGCGTCGCACTGACTCCGCATTCCAGACCGTCGAACTTCTTCGGCTTCGACCGCGCTCCCCGCTCCCAAGGCATCGAGATAGCACTGTTGCTGCACCAGGAAGACATCAAGTGGAGCGCTTGCGAGAGTTCCGCCCCTGTGGCCGACTGCCTGGCGCGAAGTACTGCTGAGGCGGTTAACACGGTGACCAACCCGTCCCCGTCTCCCAGCCTCTGCGGCCGTGCCGCAGTCGCTGAGATGCGGCCCGTCCCCTGGGCCTGGCGCCATCTGTCACCCGAACGCCACACACCACAACGAGTCGCGGTATGGGAGGTGCGCTGCCCGTGAACCAGTACATCCCGCGGCCGTGGACCAATCTGTACGGACTCGCCCGCACCCTCGTCGCCCTGGGCACCGCAGCGACCTTAGCCACGTCAAGCGTAGAGACCCTCTTCAGGCCGGTAGCCACCATCGGCGACTATCCCCTCTGCCGCTCCACCACCGCGGCCAGCCTCTTCTGCCTGTCACCTGACAGCTACACGCACCTGACCTGGCTGAAGTGGATCTGCGTAGCTGCGCTCGCCGTCATCGCCTCCGGATGGCGGCCGCGGTTCACCGCCCTCCCGCACGCCTACATCAACTACAGCGTCTTCTCCGGAATCTCCATCGCCGACGGCGGCGACCAGATCGCCCTGATCCTGTCCGTCCTTCTGCTTCTGCCGGCGCTCGGAGACACACGCCGATGGCACTGGCAGGCTCCACGCTCCCCGGAAGCCGACACACGCACCACCCGCGCCCTCGCCCTTATAGGGATCAGCGGACTGGTGATGGTGCGTCTGCAGATGGTTGTCGTCTACCTGCAGGCAGCTGTCGCCAAGCTCCCCCACGCGGAATGGCAGGACGGTACAGCGATGTGGTACTGGGGAAGCCACCTCGACTTCGGCCCCGCCCCGTGGCTGGACACCTTCACCGCACTCATCCTCGCCAGCCCGCTGGGCGTTGCCCTCATGACCTGGATTCCAGTGGCGATCGAAGGCTCGCTGGTCGTCGCCGCACTTCTTCCGTGGAAGATACGCCGATGGGCCATGTACGCAGGCATCACCTTCCACCTCTGCATCGCCCTGATGATGGGACTGTGGAGCTTCGCCCTGGCCATGACAGCGGGCATTCTCATCCTCTGCCTGCCTCTAGGGTCTGCCATCCATGCGCGGACCATCAGCAAAGACGCCTCTCCCCCGAAACGGATTCCCGAACCCGAGCCACTTGCACCACCGGTTCCCCAGCACTGATCCGCCACGACGTGCCCCCCATCAGCCTCCGGCAGCAGGTGATCTCCTTCCGCGCCGCCGAGGGCCGGGCACCCGAAGCTGCGGTGGCCCGGCGATCCGGTGAACCACACGGGGAGGCGGCGAACGAGCAACTGCGGCTCTTCGCCCCCGGCAGCCGACTCTTGTGGGGCTCCTCGGACGGGAAGCCGGCGGCAGAGCCCCCGGTCGTCGCCTGCGCCGGTAGGCCTCTCGCGCGGGCACGCGGGCACGCGGGCACGCGGGCACGCGGGCGCCCTGGGCCCGGATTTGCAGGACCGTCCGTGAGAACGGTGTACGCGAAACGTACGGTTCGGCTCGCGCCGAGCTCACGGACACCTGGTTCGTCTCCGGGCCTCGTACCGGTCATGGCTTCCAGCGCGACACTGACCAACCGCCCGTCTCTGGCGACTCCGCGCCGGGGCCGGTTCGCGATGTACGAAGCGGCGTTGATCCGCCAGCCGCTCACCGATGCCGAATGTGAAGGTCCGGCCGGGCCTGGCGGCCGTCCTCGCGGCGGGTGAGGGGCACTGAGGACACAGTCGGCGGGCGCCGCTCCCGCGACCTCGGGGCTTGGGCGGCCGGGTTCGCACAGGCGGCCGGACGCGTGTCCGGGGCCTGGGCTGGTCGTTGGAGAGCCTCCGGGACGCACACCGCCCCGGAGGCTCTCCACGGTTCCCCCCTTTGAGCCCCGGGACGGCCCCCCGCGGTCCTGACACCTGGCGCGCCTCCTCAATGCGTCGGGGAACGGCGTCACCGCCCGCCGTGGGTGCCGAGGACGCAGCGCTGCTCCCGCTCCTGGAGGCGGGGGCCGACCACGTCCGTGAAGAGCACCCGGGAGCCTGCCCGGACACGGCCCTGACCGTGGAGCCGATCACGTCCGTTCCGGGTATGCCCGCCCTCGACGTCAGGCCGTTCAACCGGGTCCGTCCCGCGTTCGGCGGCGCGGTGCTGCTCGCGCTGGCGGTGGTGGCCGGGACGGCCGCGCCAGCCCCGGCCGCCCCGGCCTACCGGTGCTCCAGCAGCGTGCAGACGATCGATGACGCGGGCTACTCCGGGCCCTGGCCGGACAACTGGGAGATGACGGTGCGGGTGTGCGCGGCGCGCTCCGGACCGACCGTCCACACCTACGCCGAGGCCTGGTGGGACGGGCCCGCCTATCAGGCGCTCGATGACCCGACGATCCTCGACGGGGCCAAACTCCGCGTGCAGATCCGGCGGCAGGACGGCGCCCTCGTCGCCACGCAGGACTATCCCGGGATCGAGTCCCGGATGGAGGACAGCAACGGCCAGGGCGACCACAGCGGGCGCCCGTCCGGTGTCATCGCCTACCCGCGATGGCCCTTCGGCTGCGAGGGCGGACCCGCATCGGTCATAGTTCTCACAGGGTCGTGTGAGGGGTGCGCATAGTTGTCCCGGTCGGCGCCGAACGATCCAATGCCAGCTTTCGTGGATTGAACTGACGGAGCGTCATATGCCGGAGGCCACCGAGCGGGAGTTCGACGACGAGCGGTGGTCTGGCCAGAGCATCCGGTCGGCTCGGGACGCATACGCCGCCGCACGGGACGTGAACATCTACCATGGCCCAGCCGACTCTTCCCGGAAGCCGGACGGTCCGGGGCTCTTCTCGGTGCGACCGCCGTTCGGCCGGCTGCCGGTCGAAGTGCGTGGCCGGGACGAGATGATGGATCTGCTTTGCGCGGAGCTGTTCGCGCCGCAATCCCGGTTGTCCGTGCTGCACGGCCTCGGCGGCTGCGGCAAGTCCACCGTGGCGCTCAGCGTCGGGAGACGAGCGGGCGGGGAAGGGCGGCAGGTGTGGTGGGTGTCGGCCGCCGATCCCACCACGCTCCACAGCGGCCTGCGCCAGCTGGCGATTGAACTCGGAGTGGAGCCCGCGCTGGTCCAGGCGGCCTGGGAGGGCGAGCTCAGCGCGCCGGACCTGCTCTGGCGGAGTCTGGACGCACAGGACCAGCCGTGGCTGCTGGTCGTCGACGAGGCCGACGACCCTGCCCCGCTCGCCGCGCCCGGCGGGCTGCCCACGGACGGCAACGGCTGGCTCAGGGAGAGCGCCACCGGTGCCGTCCTGGTCACCACGCGCGACGGGAACCCGGACGTTTGGCGGCACGCCAACCTCCACCCGCTGCGGGAACTTCCCGTGTCACATGCTGCGCACATCCTGCTCGACCAGCTGCGCACGGCGGGCGTGGACCATGCGCACGGCACACATGAGCTGGTCGCTGTCATGAAAGACGATCTGACGGACACCGCGCTCCGGCTGGCCGGCACCTTGGGCGGGCTGCCGCTGGCGCTCCACATGGCCGGTTCGTACCTCGGGGCCCAGTGCCGCCGGCACTTCCGCCGGGCCGGCCACGCGGACTCCGTTAGCTTCGCGGCCTCGGCCGTGCAGGAGTACGACGTGCAGGTGCGGGCCGACGTGGCCCTGCTGGACAAGGCAGTTGGCCGCCGCTCGGGCGGCGGCCCACGGGACGCGGAGAGTGCGGGGGAGGTCCGGGTGACGGCCACCTGGGAGCGTTCGCTGCGGCTGCTGGAGGATCGCGGCCTTCCGGAGGCCCGGAGCCTGCTGCAGATCCTCGCCAGTTACGAGTCGACCCCAGTGCCGTTACGGACCCTCGACCCGGCGATCCTGGCGCGGTCGCCGCTGTTCCCGACGGGCATGGATCCGCTGCGCAGGGACGACGCGCTGGAGGCACTGGTTGACCTCGCCCTGGTGGAGGAACGCCTGGTGCCGTCCGGCGAGGGCGACATCGTGTGCGTGAAGTTGCACCGGCTCGTCGCGGAGACCGTGGCGGCGCAGACGGCGGCAGGTGAGAGCTGCAGGGAGGTGTGGTCGCTGGCGGCCCTGCTGCTGACGGAGGCGGCGTTGAGCGCGTCGGCCCACGAGGGAGAAACCGGGTGGTGGACGCTGGCCGCACCCCATTGTCTGCGTCTGCTGGCGAGGCGCCCGGAACGAGCACCGTCTGTTCACGGTCTGCTTGCCATCGCCCGGACGGCGACCGGCATCCTCCAGGAGGCCGGCGCGTTCGTCAGCTCGGCGGCCCTTGCCACCGCCGCTTACGAGCTCGCCGTCTGCACCGAGGGGCCGGAGGACCGGGAGAGCCTGCTTTGCCGATTCGCATACGCGAGGACACTGGGCTACGACAGCCAGGGGCCGCAGGCCACCATCGAGATCCGGGCCACCTGGCAGGCGCAGGTGGCCCTACTCGGCCCTGAACACCTAGAGACGCTCGACAGCCGGTCCTACTTCGGCGACCGCCTATGCATGGAGGGCCACTACACCGAGTCGGAGCGGCACCTCTCGGACACTGCGGAAGTCTGCGCACGCGCTCTCGGCCCCGATCACGCGACCACACTCCAGACCCAGAATCGATACGCCATCACGCTGCGCGCCCTTGGTCGCTGCCGGGAGTCGATCGCCCTCCACCGGCAGGTGCTGGCGGGGCGCGAGCGGACGCTGGGCGGCGACCACAGGGAGGTGACCCGAAGCCGGAACAATCTCGCCTTCACGCTGGCCTACATGGGCCGCTACCGCGAGGGGGAGGCCGAGCACCGGATCAATCTCGAAGCCCGGCACCGGTTGCTGGGACCGGACCATCCTCTGACCTTGGTCACCAAGTCCAACCTCGCGCTTCTCCTGCGTGACGTGGGCCGCTTGGAGGAGGCGGAAGCGCTCTGCCAGCAGGTGCTCGACGCCCGGATCGAGACGCGTGGCCTGGACCACACGGCAACGCTCATCGCCCGCAGCAGTATGCTCCGCCTGCGGCTGCAGCAAGGCCGCGCCGCCGAGGTCCTCGGGGAGGCACGGGAGGTACTCGACGTCCGACACCGCAAACTCGGCCCCGCGCACCCGTCCACGCTGTTGTCCGTCGGGACTCTCGGCTCTGCCCTGCTGGCGCTCGGCCAACTGCGCGAAGCGGAGGCGCTCTTCACGGACCTTCACTCACGTCGGCTGGCCAAACTCGGCGCCGAGCATGAACTGACGCTCACGAGCACTCTGAACCTGTCCCGACTGCGCGAAGCGCAGGGCCGCTACGCGGAAGCCCTCGCCCTCGCACGCCCCGCGAGCGAGATCTGGAGCCTCAGCGAGCGGACGCAGCACTTCACCGCCTTCGAGCTCCGCTTCCAGATGACCGTCTTGGAGCACACGACCGGAGAGCTCGACCCACCCGCCTACGCATCGACTCTGCGCGCCCTGCTCGACGAGATCATGGACGCCGGTCTCGCCGAGGCCCAAGTGGCCAGGTCGACACGCCGCGAGCTCACCCGTCCGGGCTCGCGTCACGCTCCCTGACACCGATGGTGAGATCCCGGGCGGCGGTGTACGAATCCCTGCCCGCCCGGACGTTCTGCACCACCGACCCCGTACCGGAGGCGGCTGCCAGCCCGGCGATGACGTCGGCCGTCGTCCGGAGATCCGCCGCCGTCTCCGAGTCTTCCGCGGCCTCCTCCAGCAACCGCTCCAGTCGCCCCTGCCACCGGCCCTCCATCCGCGCCCGTAGTAGCTCCTCGGACTCCGTACCCGCAACCAGCTCCTCCTGCGAGGAGACCAGTTCGGCGTCCACCGCGTCCGCCTGCGCCGGACGGTGCCGGCGCCACAGGCCGACGGCCTGGTCCCTTGCTTGCCCCCAGGCGTCCGTCACCATCGCGCCGACGAGCGCGCTCGCACCGCCCGCCGCGAGCGCCACCAGCTGAGCGTCCATATGATGCCCCCTTGTTGTCCGACCGCGTCCAGGGAACCACATCGCGCGTGCCGTCGCGGGCGTCTCACCTCAGTGCTCGGCGGAGATCAACAGAAAGCCCGCCGGGACGCCGACCAGCAGCAGGGTGATCGCCGGGCGGCTGGCCGTCCGGCGGTGCTCGCGTGATGATCTGCGGGTTTTTGTCAGTGGTGATTCGGCATCGTGATGTCAGTCCGGTGATACAGAGGTTGTCGCTGTTCAGCGGTTACGCGCTGACGGTGTGAGCGGTGTCATGAATGCCGATCTGGCGCTGACGTTTTTAGCGGGCTGGCTGGTCAGTTGGTTGCAGGTTGGTATGACGGGTGTGGTGTTGTCGCTGGTCAGGGGCGTGTTCGACCGGCTGAGGCGGGTGTGCGGGGTGGGCTGCTCCCCGTCGTTGTGGGTGGTGTCGCCTCGTGTCGTGTCTGGTTCCAGGTGTAGTGGATTGCTTCGGCGTGCCGGGTCAGCTGCTCACTGCCACGTGCGGTGATGAGGGGGAACAGGGCACTGTCGCTACCGCCCCGTCCGGATCCTTGGCCGCCCGCTCCAGCAGCTCGGCGTGGACCCGCGAGGCGTTGCCGCCCCATAACGCCAGCAGCTGCCTGACCTCGGCCGTGACCGTGGAATGCGACGCTTCGATCCGGGCGAGACGGTGCAGAACGCGGAGCGCGCGGCCGTGGCGGGGGGAGTGTCCGCGGCGGCGGCCCGCTCCCGCTCCACCACCACCCCCACCCGCCGGGCCCCGGGCCAGCCGGCCCCGGCGGAAGCCGCGGTCCCCGCTCACCGGCAGCAGGCCGCACCGGGCAAGGGCGCGGGGCGTACGCGGTGACGGGGGCGGCTCCCGTACCCGGACGGCGGGGCTTGCGGGCGTTGGCGGACCGGGACCGGATTGCTGTCGACGGTCTGCTGCTGACCGGCGTCCTGTTCGCGGCCGCCTGGCGGGCGGGCCACCTCGGTCTGGTGCAGGCGGACTTCGTCCTGTCGGTCATGGCCGGCACGGCAGGCGTGGCCACCTTGTGCCGGGGCGCCGTGTACCGGCCGCGGCCCGCCGCGCCTGCGGCCGGCCGCAGGTTGCGGCCCTCGGAGGAAGTGCAGCGGCACGCCGCCCGTGAGGCGGGCACCGCGCCCGGCGCCTGACCGGGGGGAGAACTGCACGGACAGGGGAAGGCGGATGGTGATGACGGGCAGGCAGCGCCGGACCGGCGCGAGCGTGCTGGCGGGGACCGGACTGGCCGCGGGCGGCTGGTGGGCGCAGTGGTCCGGGTACGAGGTCGCGGGCACGGCCCTGACCCTGCTGGCGGGGATGGTGGTGCTGGGCGGTGCGTGGCGCTCGGGAGCCCTGCACCGCCCGCAGGCCGCCGAACCCGCGCCGGACGTCCCTGTGCCGGGGCCGCCGTCCTCGGCGCGGGCCAAGGCGGATCAGGAGCGGTCGATGCGGCTGCTGAAGGCGATCGACGAAGCCGCCGACGACGGGCAGCCGGGGGAGCTGTCGGAGTTCGAGCGGATCGTCCTCTACGGGGTCGCCGAACTCCCCAGCCAGGACTACCCGCCGCCGCGCCACGGCTACCCGCGAGCGTGAACCGAACGCTGCTCGGAGCGTGCCGAAGGCCGCACCCGGCGCGGGACGGCCTTCGGCTCCGGCGTCAGCCTTCTCCGCCGGTACTGGCGCCTCGGGGGGCGTCGTCGGTCGGCGGGATGTGTCCGGGGCGCGCACTGACACGAAGGCGAGAGATCGCAGGAAGCTCCTTCGGGATCCGTCTGGACGCGGCGAGCGCTTCGCGCGCTTTGGCGACGATGAGGAGTCGGACAGAAGGCCGAGCGCGATCAGCCGCTCCACCCCGTAGGAGGACACCGTCGGAGGCTCGCCGGGCTCGTTCGGCGTGCCCAGCGCTGCCGTGATCCGGTTCGCCGCCTCGTACGGCGAGGTCGCCTCGCGCGGCATCGCAGCCCGCACGGCGGCCGCGTCCATCGCCTCCATCGCCGACCGCGACCACGCGAAGCCGCGGACGTCCGGATCGTGGGCCTGTACTCCGTGCGCAACCCGGAGAAGCTGTCTGGCGTCGAGTCGGAGACCCCCGCTGACCCTGCGGTAATGCCGCTCGTATGGTATTCGCAGTCGTGGCCGCAGAGGTGCGGTCCTGATGGGTGAGTCCCGTGGGGGGAATGGTCCGTGATGGGGTTTTCGGCTGGTCGGCGGCGGCTGCGGGTGGGGTTTGCCGCCGTGGCGGTGGGGTTCGCCGTCGGGCTGAGTGGGTGTACGTCGGCGAAGACAGATGCGAAGGCGGCTCCTGCCGGTTCGTCGGCTGCGCCGGTGCCGATGGTGATTGGCCACGAGCAGGCCGAGGCGGTGTTCAACCGGTACCTGTCCGAGCGCACGGCCTCGCTCGACAGGCGCGACGTCGCCGGGCTCGCCGTGTTGGAGACGGGAGAACTCCTGAAGGAGAGCCTGGCACTCATCCAAGTGGCGAAGTTGCGGGGCGTCGACGTGCCCGAGTTTTCCTTCGGGCGGCCGGAGTTCTTTGTGCCCGCCGAGCGGGATCAGCAAGGGTATCCGCGCTCGTTCGTGGTGCTCACCAGGGAGCCTTCCGACCACGTCAACGCAACGAGGGACGCCGCCGTGCACTACTTCGTTCAGGAGGCCGCGGGTGGCGAATGGAAGGCCGCCGCGAGGTCCTGGGTGAACGACAAGCCGGTCACACCCGGCAAGAACGACGCCAGGATGTACAAAATCTTCGGCTTTACCGCACGGTCCAAGGAAATCGCCGCTGTCGGCCGGGATGCGTCCGGTGCCGTGGTGCTGTCTCCGGCCGCCGCGGCAGACCGGGAAGTGTGCGGACGATACGCGGAGTACATGAGCTTCACCGCGCCGGATGGTGAGCCGGAGAGTCAGCACTTCCTGCCGGGCGAGCTGACGGGAGATGTCGTCAAAGCCTTCAACGTTCTGAAAGAGGATCTGGCCCTCGTCCGGAAGCGGTACGCGTTCGAGAAGGCGGGCCCGGAGTTGCCGGTGGTGCGGCTCGCAGACGGAAAGTCCCTCGTCACCTGCACGTTCCTGCGCACCGACTATTGGACGGGTAAGAACGCGACCTTCCGGTACGGCAACGGTGAGCTTGGGGGCGTCGACGCGCTGCTCGGAGGCGAATACGGATGGTGGCGGGACACCACGGCGCGGCGGAGCGCGACGGTGACGTTCGAGGTAGCGCCGGCCGTTCCCGCTGATGTGGTGGGCAGCAACGCGCTTCAGGCACCCCTGCTTTCGGCTGAGGGGACTCCCAAGTAGGGGTCAGATAGGGGGTTGACGGCCGGGCCGACCGGTCGGGGCCCGCACCCAGCCCCGACGAGCGCATCCCGACCCGCGCGTCGAGGAGATCACCACTTGGCTCGGCCAAAGAGAGCTGACCACCACCGAGGTTGCCGAGCGATTCGGGGTCGGGGAACAACTCCGCAGGTGCTCCCGTCCTACGCCCACCGAGTGCACGTACCCGAAGGCGACGGCCAGCTCGCCGCCGCGCCGCGCAGGGCACGCACCTATGTACGCTCCGCGGAATCGGGCGGCCCGTCCGGCGCCCCGGCGGGCTGCCCCGTTACCGCGCCCACTCCGCCCCGAGTTCGGCGAGTGCGGCCAGTTGGGCCTGGTCGAGTTTGTCGCGGCGGGCTCTCAGGTTCCCGTACCAGATCCCCGTCCGGTGCTCGGTGCCGTCGGGCAGGACCTCGACCGCAGAGCGCGCGGGCAGGCCGCCTTCCCGCGCGACGTACTGCGCGAGGGCTTCCACACCCCGCTGGAAGGCCTGCTGCGCCTTGCCCGAACCCCCCTTCGCGCCGACCACTGCCGGTGCGGGAGAGGGGGCTTCAGCGGCCTTGATACCCAGCTTGGTCAGCCGCTCCTGCTGCTCGCTCGTCAGCCGTGCCCAGATGTGGGGGAGCCGCTGTCGTGTGAGCCACCTGCCGAGGTCGTCGCCGTCGAAGGTGACGCCGGGTTCGATGGCGGGGAGCAGGCCGCCGGGTTCGTCGGCGGCGAGCTGGGCGAGGATCCGGTGGTGGCGTTGCCAGTCC
>NZ_JAPNLM010000063.1 GCF_026627255.1 Streptomyces antarcticus
CGCCCAGGCGCGGCTGCGCGAGGCGGGCATCGACTGCCCGGTGATCGTGTCCGCCGACGACGTCACCCGGGGCCAGCCCGACCCCGAGCCCTTCCTACTGGCGGCCCGGCGCCTGGGCGTGGACCCGGCCCGGTGCGTGGTCTTCGAGGACGCCCCGGCGGGCCTCGCGGCCGGGTGGGCGGCCGGCATGCGGACCGTGGCCTTGACCACAACCCACCCCGCCGGGGAGCTTCACGCGGACGTGGTCGTGCGGGACCTGTCGGCCGTGTCCGCGCAGGTCAGCGCCGCCGGTCTGATGATCGGGACGGACGGCAGCAACTGACCGCTGTTGTCCGGTATGTGGTCGAAAATCGTCCGCATACCGGACGACATTGATCGGTCAGGGGAGAGGTCTGCTTTACTTGGGCCCATGACCACGACGAGCAGCCGCACCCTTGCGACCGAGGCGACGATGACGCCCGGTGCTCGTTGTATGTGTCGAATGCGCGCCTTCTGAGGGCCCCTTCCCGCATCCTCGCGCCCCGAAGCGAGACGGCGGAGCCGCTCCGCCACCGCTTCCCGCAGCGCGGATCGTTCCTGCCCCATGCACGCGTCGACATGATCATTTTCTGACGGTTCGACCCGTATCGCGTCCCCAGATGTATGCCCCGTGCCCGGCACCGCTGCGCCGCGCACTCGACAGCGACGGAAATCCTGTGATCACCACATCGGGCCTCACGAAGGTCTACCAGTCCCGTGGCCGCGAGGTCACCGCCCTGGACGGCGTCGACCTCCACGTCCGCGAGGGCGAGGTCTACGGAGTCATCGGCCAGAGCGGCGCCGGCAAGTCCTCCCTCATCCGATGCGTGAACCTGCTGGAGCGCCCCACCACCGGCACCGTCAGCGTCGACGGGACGGACCTGACCGCCCTCGCCGGGCGCGGCCGCCGCGCCTCCAAGGAGCTCCGCGAGGCCCGCAGCCGGATCGGCATGGTCTTCCAGCACTTCAACCTGCTGTCCGCGCGCACCGTCCAGGGCAACATCGAGCTGCCCCTGGAGATCCTCGGCGTCTCCGGCCGCGAACGCTCCCGCAAGGCCCTCGAACTCCTCGACCTGGTCGGCCTCGCCGACAAGGCCAAGGCCTACCCCGGCCAGCTCTCCGGCGGCCAGAAGCAGCGCGTCGGCATCGCCCGCGCCCTGGCCGGCGACCCCAAGGTGCTGCTGTCGGACGAGGCCACCAGCGCCCTGGACCCCGAGACCACCCGCTCGATCCTCCAGCTGCTGCGCGACCTCAACCGGCAACTCGGCCTGACCGTCCTGCTCATCACGCACGAGATGGACGTGGTCAAGTCCGTCTGCGACTCGGCCGCCCTCATGAAGAACGGCCGCGTCATCGAGTCCGGCACCGTCTCCGAACTGCTCGCCACCCCCGGCTCCGAGCTGGCGGGCGAGCTCTTCCCGGTCACCGGCGCCGCGACCGGCCCCGACCGCACGGTCGTCGACGTCACCTTCCACGGCGAGGCCGCCGCGCAGCCGGTCATCTCCCAGCTGTCGCGGACGTACAACATCGACATCTCGATCCTCGGCGCCGCGATGGACACCGTCGCCGGCCGGCAGATCGGCCGCATGCGCATCGAGCTGCCCGGCCGCTACGAGGACAACGTGGTGCCGGTGGGCTTCCTGCGCGAGCAGGGCCTCCAGGTCGACATCGTCGACGCCGAAGAAGACGCCGGCATCGACGCGGAGCTCGACTCCGAGATCGCCGCACTGGTCAAGGATGGTGCCAAGTGACCTGGTCCGAGATGCAGCCCCTGCTCACCCAGGGCACGTACGACACCCTCTACATGGTCCTGTGGTCCACCCTGGTGACCGTCCTCGGCGGACTGCCCATCGGCATCCTGCTCGTCCTCACCGACAAGGGCGGACTGCTGCAGAACCAGCCGCTCAACAAGGTCCTCGGCGTGATAGTGAACATCGGCCGCTCGCTGCCGTTCATCATCCTGCTGATCTTCCTCATCCCCTTCACCACGGCCGTCGTCGGCACCTTCATCGGCCCCACCGCCATGATCGTCCCGCTCGCCATCGGCGCCATCCCCTTCTTCGCCCGGCTGGTCGAGACGTCCGTCCGCGAGGTGGACCACGGCCTGATCGAGGCCGTCGAGTCCATGGGCGGCTCCGTCCCCACCCTGGTCGGCAAGGTCCTGCTCCCGCAGGCCCTGCCCTCCCTGGTCGCCGGCGTCACCACCACCGTCATCACACTGGTCGGCTACTCCGCCATGGCGGGCGCCGTCGGCGGCGAAGGACTGGGCTCCAAGGCCATCACGTACGGCTTCCAGCGCTTCGAGACCGGCTTCATGGTCGCCACCGTCGTCGTCCTGATCGCCCTCGTCACCGTGATCCAGCTGATCGGCGACGGCGCGGTCCGCCTCCTGGCCCGCCGCGGCCGGACAGCCTGAGACCGCGGGCACCACGGACTTCCCCTCCCCTCATCGAGCCCGCACTTGTCGTGCCAGGGCCACCACCAGCAAGTCTTCGGAACTTGTTCAGCAAGAAAGGCACTCTTCGTGCGTAAGAACGTCAAGCTCACCGCCCTCGCCGCCGCCACCTCCGCGCTCGCCCTCGGCCTCACCGCCTGCGGCAGCTCCTCGGACCCGTCCTCCACCAAGGCCGACGGCGGCAAGACCGACGAGAGCAAGCCGCTCGTCATCGCGGCCTCCCCGAGCCCGCACGCCGACATCCTGAACTTCGTGAAGGACAAGCTCGCGGCGAAGGAAGGCCTGAAGCTCGAGGTCAAGGAGTTCACGGACTACGTCCTGCCGAACACCGCCACCGAGCAGGGCCAGGTCGACGGCAACTACTTCCAGCACAAGCCGTACCTCGACGACTTCAACAAGAAGAACGGCACGAACATCGTGCCCGTCGTGAACGTGCACCTGGAGCCCCTCGGCCTCTACTCCAAGAAGGCCAAGGCCCTCACGGACATCAAGCCCGGCCAGACCATCGCCGTCCCCAACGACACCACCAACGAGGGCCGCGCGCTCCAGCTCCTCGCGGCGAACAACCTGATCACCCTCAAGGAGGGCGTCGGCACCAGCGCCAAGCTGTCCGACATCACCGACAAGAAGGGCCTGGAGTTCAAGGAGCTGGAGGCCGCCACGGTCCCGCGCGCCCTGAACGACGTGGACGCCGCCGTCATCAACGGCAACTACGCCCTCGAGGCGAACCTGGCCCCCGCCAAGGACGCGCTGATCCTGGAGAAGGCCGAAGGCAACCCCTACGCCAACTTCCTCGCGGTCAAGAAGGGCAACCAGGACGACCCCCGGATCCAGAAGCTCGCCAAGCTCCTGAACTCCGACGAGGTCAAGAAGTTCATCGAGGAGAAGTACCAGGGCTCGGTCACCCCGGCCTTCGGCACCCCGCAGGCCTGACCCCCTTCCGGCCCCGCGCGCCCGGCCCCGCGCGCCCGGCGGCGCGCGGGGCCGAGCCGTGCCCGCTTCCGGGCAACCCGGCCCTGCACTTCCCCCGGGCGATGCTGCATGCTGTGGGCCTACGACCCGTACGACGGTCCGTCACCAACGGGCCCGCACGGGGTCGTACCGCACCACGGTCGCACCACGGTCCCAGGCTTGGAGCTGCGCATGACTACCACCTTCCCGGACGTCACCATCAGCACGGACCGGCTGGTGCTGCGCTCCTTCGAGGAAGAGGACGTCACCGCGCTCGCCGAGATGATGAACGACGAGCAGATCACCGCCTGGACCTCCGCGCCCCACCCCTACACCCTCGCCGACGCACACGCCTGGGCCACCGCGCGGTCCCACGCCGAACGCACCGAGGGCCGCGGCATCGTCCTCGCCGTCACCGAGTTCCTCACCCACCGCCTCGTCGGCATCGTCCACCTCCAGAACACCAACTGGCGCACCCGCGCCACCGAGGTCGGCTACCTCACCGCCCCCTGGGCCCGCGGCGAGGGCTACGCCAGCGAGTCCGTGCTCGCCGTCGCCCAGTGGCTCTTCCGCGACCAGGGCTTCGAACGCCTCGAACTGCGCACCGCCGCCGACAACACCGCCTCCCAGCAGGTCGCCCAGAAGATCGGCTGCATCAGCGAGGGCGTCCTGCGCAACGCCTGGATAGTGCGCACCCAGACCGCCGAGGGAACCTGGACCGACACCCGCACCGACCTCATCGTCTGGAGCCTCGTCCCCGAGGACCTCGACGACACGGACGGGTACGAGGACTACGACGGATACGGCGCCTACGCCGGCGGCACCTCCTTCGCACCGCGCGCCGAGGTGAACGGCTACGCCGTCGGCGCCGACTGGCACTGACCCGATGACCAGGTAGTCTCACCGTGCCCGCCCCCCTTGACGAAGCTTCCCCTGCACCCACACCAGGAGACTGACGACGATGGCCGACCGGGTCACGGTGATCGGCTGGGACGGCTCGCCCCTGACCGCGGCCGCCCGGTCCGCGCTCTCCGCCGCCACCCTCGTGGCAGGCGCCGCACACCACCTCACGCTCCCCGAAGTCCCGCACACCGCCGAGCGCGTCCGCCTCGGCAGCCTCGAGCTCGCCGCCCGCCGCATCGCCGGCCACCGCGGCACCGCCGTCGTGTTCGCCGACGGGGACCCCGGCTTCTTCGGCGTCGTACGCACCCTGCGCGCCCCCGAGCACGGCCTCGAGGTGGAGGTCGTCCCCGCGGTCTCCGCCGTCGCCGCCGCCTTCGCCCGCGCGGGCATGCCCTGGGACGACGCCCAGGTCGTCGTCGCCCACCCCCGCACCCTGCGCCGCGCCGTCAACGTCTGCCGCGCCCACGGCAAGGTCGCCGTCCTGACCTCGCCCGGCGCCGGACCCGCCGAACTCGCCCTGCTCCTCGGCGGGATCCACCGCACCTTCGTCGTCTGCGAGGAACTGGGCACCGACCGGGAGCAGGTCAGCGTCCTCACCTCCGACAAGGCCGCGGACCACACCTGGCGCGACCCGAACGTCGTCATCGTCATCGGCGGCGCCGGACAAGCCGCGGCAGGCGAGTCCGGCTGGCTGTTCGGCCAGAGCGCCGCCCAGTCCGCCGCGCAGAGCGCCGACCGGGGCTGGGCCCGCCCCCGCGCCGACACCCGGGAGGGCGAGACCGCGCAGCTGCGCGCGGCCCAGCTCGCCCGGCTCGGCCCCCGCGCCGGCGACCTCGTCTGGGACATCGGCACGGGAACCGGCGAGGTCGCCGTGGACGCCGCCGCCCTCGGCGCCGCCGTCATCGCGGTGGACGCAGACCCCGACGCCTGCGCACAGGTGGCCGCCGCCGCGCGCGAGCGGGGCGTACAGCTCCAGGTCGTGACCGGGCGGGCGCCGTACGTACTGGAGGACCTGCCCGAGCCCGACGTCGTCCGCGTCGGCGGCGGCGGGGCCGAGGTCGTCCGCGCGGTCGCCGACCGCCGCCCCGAACGCATCGTCAGCCACGCCTCCACCCGCGACGAGGCGGAGGCCATCACCCGGGCGCTCACCGAACACGGGTACGCCGTCGAGTGCGCCCTGCTCCAGTCGGTGGGCCTGGACCCCCGCACCTGGGCCGAACAGGACCGTTCCGTGGTCTTCCTGCTGTCGGCACAACGCCCTGTGACCCGCTGAGACGGGGGCCGGGGTAGGCTGGCCGATCGTCGTACCGCCCAGGACGATTCGGGCACCGCGACACCGCCGGAACGCGCGACGTGGCGCAGTCCACAACGGACCGCGGCGGTTATGGCCGCCACGCGGGCGAACGGGGCGCGACAATGCTTAGTGGTCGTCGCCGGGGCGTGCCGAGGCGGGAGCGCCGGACGGCGACCCGCACGGCAACTCCGCCCGTCGGCCTCGTGGGCGACCGGGCGATCGAAGAGGCAACACCGATGGGCGAGGGGTACGCATGACTGACACCGGCCAGGTCCCGGGCGAGGGTCTCCCGGACAACGCGGGCATGGTGGATCAGCAGGGCATCCCCGCTCCGGTCCGGATCCCGGCGCCGCTTCCCCCCGGCTACGCCTTCCAGGACCTCGTGGACGACCCGGCCGAGCCGGACGACGAGGAACTGCTGCTGATGCCGAGCGGCCAGGGCGCCTGGAGCGACCCGCAGGTCGTCCCGCCCGCCCCCGTCTTCCCCGCCCCGACGCAGCCGTACGCGGACGCGCCCTACGGCACCGAGCCCGCCTACCCGGGGGCCCCGGCGGCCTACACGGAGCCCGCCGCGTACTCCGGCTACCCCCAGCCGGCCTTCCCCGACCAGCCGGCCTTCCCCGACCAGCCGGCCTTCCCCGACCGGCCCGTGTTCCCCGAGCCGACCGGATTCCCGGACCAGCCCGGGTTCCCCGAGGGCTCCGGGTTCCCGGACACCTCGTACCGTGCCGACGCCCACGAGGCCGGCGGCCGCGACTCCGGCGCGCTCGACCTCGGCGGGCTCGTCGGCCCGCCCCCGGCGGAACCCGCCGCGCAGGCGGCCCCCTCGGCCCCGCTCCGGCGACCGCTGCACATGGGCCCGCCCGTGCCCGAGGCCACGGGCGGCGTCGTACGGTCCCTCGCGGACCGGGGCCCGGCCGCCGCCCCGGCGCCCGTCGCCCCCGCCGTCTCCGTACTGGGAACCCCGGCCGCGCCGACCCCCTTCCGTCGGCCGGGACCGCCGGCCACGGGTCCCGAGTACCTGGACATCCCGCGCGCGGAGACCGTCGCGCCCCCCGCACCGCAGCCGGGCGGGATCCCGCCGCAGACCGGTGCCGCGTGGGCGCCGGAGCCCGTACCCGCGCCGGAACCCGCCCTCGCGGCCGAGCCGCCGGTGGTGGCGGCGGACCCCGAGGACACCGCGTCGGCCGCCGAGGCCGCCGCGGCGGCGGAGCCGCAGCCCGAGCCCGTCGCCGTACCGGACGCGGAGCCGCTCGCGGCGGCCGCCCCGGAGCAGCCGCACCCGGCCGAGGCCCCCGCGGCCGAGCCGGTGGCCGCACCCGCAGAAACGGTGGTTCAGGCCCCCGAGACCACGGAGCCCCCCGAGGCCGTCGAGCCCCCGGAGGCCGTAGAGCCCGCCGCCGAGCCCGCTCCCGCGGACCCGGCCCCCGCGGACCCGGCCCCCGCGGACCCGGCCCCCGCGATGGCCGACCCGGAGCCCGAGCCGACCGCCGAGGCCGCCCCCGCGGAGCCGGTCGCCCCCGCGGAGCCGGTCGCGGCCGCGGAGCCCCCGGCGGAGCCCGCCGAGACCCCGGAAGCCGCCCCGGCGGCCGCCGAGCCCGTACCCGAGCTCATCGCCGTACCCGAGCTCATCGCCGTACCCGAGCCCGCTGCGGAGCCCGAGCCCGTCTTCGCGCCGGAGCCCCCGGCCGTGACCGAGCCGCAGGCCCCAGTCACCGAGCACGCCGCGGCCGCCGCGCCGTATCCGGCAGCCGAACCCGAGGCCGTCCCCGAGACGGTCGCCGTCCCCGAGCCCCTCGCCCTCCCCGAGCCGGCGCCCGCCGACGAGACCGCGCCCCAGGCGGACTCCGCCCCCCAGCCCGTCGCCGCCCCGCTGCCCGAGCCGGTGGCCCGCCCCGAGCCCCTCCCCGCCGCGGCCGCCGACGCCCACCCCGTCCACCCCGTACGCGAGCAGACCGGCGAAGCCGCGCCCGGCTACGCCGACGCCGAGCGCGAGGCCGTCCTGCGCGTGATGCGCGAGCGCCGCGACATCCGCAAGGGCTTCCGCACCGACCCCATCCCGCACGAAGTGCTGCTCCGCGTCCTGGAGGCGGCCCACACCGCGCCCAGCGTGGGCCACTCCCAGCCCTGGGACTTCGTCGTCATCCGCTCCGCCGAGACCCGCCGGACGATGCACGAACTCGCCGAGCGCCAGCGCGAGGCCTACGCGAAGTCGCTGCCCAAGGGCCGGGCCAAGCAGTTCAAGGAACTGAAGATCGAGGCCATCCTCGACACCCCCGTGAACATCGTGGTCACCGCCGACCCGACCCGCGGCGGCCGCCACACCCTCGGCCGGCACACCCAGCCGCAGATGGCCCCGTACTCCTCGGCCCTCGCCGTCGAGAACCTCTGGCTCGCCGCCCGCGCCGAGGGCCTCGGCGTCGGCTGGGTCAGCTTCTTCGACGAGCGCGAGATGGTCCGCGAACTCGGCCTCCCGGACCACCTGGAGGTCGTCGCGTACCTGTGCGTCGGCTACGTCGACGAGTTCCCGGAGGAGCCCGAGCTGGCGCAGGCCGGCTGGTCCCAGCGCCGCCCGCTCTCCTGGGTCGTCCACGAGGAGACGTACGGCCGCCGCGCCCTGCCCGGCGAGGAGCCGCACGACCTGCTCTCCGAGACGGTCGCCAGCATCCGCCCCCTCGACGCCAAGGCGCTCGGCGAGGCCTGGGAGCGGCAGAAGCGCATGACCAAGCCCGCCGGGGCCCTGGGGATGCTCGAAATCATCTCCGCCCAGCTGTCCGGCCTCTCCCGGGTCTGCCCGCCGCCGATCCCGGAGCCCGCGGCCGTCGCGATCTTCGCAGGCGACCACGGCGTCCACGCCCAGGGCGTCACCCCCTGGCCGCAGGAGGTCACCACCCAGATGGTGGCCAACTTCCTCGGCGGCGGCGCGGTCTGCAACGCCTTCGCCAACCAGGTCGGCGCCGAGGTCTGCGTCATCGACGTCGGCGTCGCGGGAGACCTGCCCGCGACCCCCGGCCTCCTGCCGCGCAAGGTCCGCCCGGGTACGGCCGACCTCTCCGTCGGCCCCGCGATGACCCGCGAGGAGGCGGTCGCCGCCATCGAGGTCGGCATCGAGACGGCCCGCGACCTGGTCGCGGCGGGCAACAAGGCCCTGCTCACCGGTGAGATGGGCATCGCGAACACCACCGTGTCCGCGGCCCTGATCTCGGTCTTCACCGGGGTCGACCCGCTGGAGGTCACCGGCCGCGGCACGGGAATCAACGACGAGACCCACGCCCGCAAGGTCGAGGTCGTACGCCGTGCCCTGGAGCTCCACCAGCCCGACCCGGCGGACCCCATCGGCGTCCTGGCGGCCATCGGCGGCCTGGAGCACGCGGCGATCGTCGGACTCCTCCTCGGCGGCGCCGCGCTCCGTACGCCGGTCATCCTGGACGGCGTCAGCGCCGGAGCGGCCGCCCTGGTCGCCCGCGCCATCGCCCCCGAGTCCCTGTCGGCCTGCATCGCCGGCCACCGCAGCGCGGAACCGGGCCACATGGCGGCCCTGAACACGCTCGGCCTGCGCCCCCTGATCGACCTGGACCTCCGCCTCGGCGAGGGCACCGGCGCCCTGCTGTCCCTCCCGCTGGTCCAGAGCGCGGCCCGCGCGATGCACGAGGTCGCCACGTTCGACTCGGCAGGCGTAACAGAAAAGTAGCCGCGGACCCCCGCCCGGGACCCCAACCGAGAGGCCACGCCCGCCCCCTGCCCCGACCCACGAGCCCCCCCCCACACGGGACGACGACCCGCGAGGTAAGTCCCGCCGGGGCTCCCGCCCGCGAGCGCATCCCCCACGGGGCCGCGCCCCCCAAGGTGATCCCCGCACAGGGGGGCGACCCATAAGGGAATCCCCACAGGGGGGCGCGACGCGCGAGGGGATCCCCACAGGGGGGCGACCAGGGAGGGCATCCCCACCGGCGGGCGCGACCAGGTGGGGGATTGCCACAGGGGGCGCGACCAGGGAGGGGATCCTCAGAAGAGGGACGCGACCAGGTGGGGGATTGCCACAGGAGGGGCGTGACCAGGGAGGGGATACTCCAGGGGGCGCTCCGACCCCCGCCCCCCGGGGACCCCACCCGCATCCCCCGAACCACCAGCC
>NZ_JAPNLM010000064.1 GCF_026627255.1 Streptomyces antarcticus
CCGACGTCCTGGCCGCCCAACGTCGCGAACGCGCCAAGGTCCGCAGCGAGCGCCAACAGCGCTGGGGCCGACCACGGCCCCAAGCCGCCTGACCGACCCGGCCAACGTTCGTGGACAACGCACTAGCCAGGGACGTGCCCGCGCCCTGATCACCTGGAACAATGAACAGTGAGGCTCCGGTATTCGCCCGGCGGCCCCCACCCTCGCTGGACGCCGACTGGGGTGATGATCATGGCGGCCCTGGTAGCAGCGTTGATCGGCGCGCTGATCTTCCTGGCATTGATGTACGAGATATCTCGGCTGATCACGCCGAACGAGAGCCGTCTCCCTCCTCTGGCTCGGTTGCGGGGACGGCGCGCAGCCCTGGCGAACGCCGAGCGATGGTGCGTCGGCCTGCTGTTGCACGGCCAGATCGGTACGGTCGACTATCAGCGGCGTATGAGCGGCCTCGCCCACGGTCACAGGACGTTATACGGCTCACCGGCAGTCAGAGGTCGGTCCAGCCATGCTTGCCATGTAGTGCATCGGCCTCGGCCTCGTCGAGCCAATCCAGCTTGAAATACCGGCCCCGTAGCTCGAAGACGCCTACGGACCAGTCCCGGAGTTCCTGGTCCAGAGCTTCAGCAGGAATGATGCCGTCGTCGAAATCGGGAACTGCCTCCGTCGGGCCGACACGCATCAGAGCCCACTCGGGAAGCTCCCTCGCATCCACCCAGCGCCTGCGCCAGAACGGCCCCGCCTGCCACCACCACGTGGTCACGCGGATCACCAGAAGGCCGACCAGCTCGTCACCGTCCAGCACGTGAGCCGCAGCGCGGCGGTAGGGATCAAGTCGGGTGTCGGTTTGCGGCTCGGGCAGCTCACGTCTGGGCACGCCCCCATTCTCCAGTCGGCCAGCGCGCTGGTGGTAACTGCGGTGCGGGCTGCCTGCGCCGTCCCAGCATCGGAACCTGGAGAGTCTCAGGGCGGACATCTGCCGGCCGCCGAGGCGGCGCCACGCCTTCAGGTGAGCTGACGAGGCAATTGGCGGTACCGGACGAAGCGGGCGCCCTCGGGGCAGGCAAGTCTGGCTATAGCGGATACCGGGGCCCTCCTGGGTCGGACTCTGTACCGACACGTGACCCCGGCCGCTGAGCGCCATCACCAGGCTTCTCCGAAGGGTAGGCCCCATGTCGACTGCCACGTCCCGCCGAAGCATGGGCCGTGCCCGAGGAGCAGCACTCATCTCCATGTGCGCGTTGCTCGCGCTGGCCGGCTGCACAGGCAACGGCAACGGCGTCGCCACAACACCGGGTCCAACCAGCACGCCGTCCACGACGCCCCAAGGCACGGAAGCACGGATCACCATCAAGGGCTTCAACTTCATGCCGGCGGACCTGAAGGTGCGCCCCGGTGAAAAGATCACCGTGTCGAACTTCGACTCTGCCCCGCACACGGTGACCTCCAAGGAAGGCAACGCCTTCGACACCGGCAACATCGAAGGCGGCCAGTCAGCCACCTTCACGGCCCCGTCCAAGCCCGGCAGCTATCCCTTCTTCTGCTCGCTCCACCCCCGCATGACGGCGACGCTCACAGTCGGCTGACCCGGCTGACAGAGCGGACGTCGCCACGAGTGGCCGGCAGACGCCGCAGACCTCCAGCGACGAGAGTTGCAGCTGCCGATGAGGCCAAGTTGGGGTTGCCACGTAGAACGCGGCAACCCCACCTCTCACTCGCCCACCTCATGCGGTAGCGACTGAACAGCGCCGGGCGACCGCACAGGCTCGTGCGCCTACCTCAGGTATCCGAGAGCCGTCATCATCCCGGATTCCGCGTGGTAGACGTTGTGGCAGTGGATCATCCACAAACCCGGGTTGTCGGCGTCGAAGTCGACGTCGAGGGTCTTGCCGGGCAGGACGATGGCGGTGTCCTTGCGTGCGCCGCCGTTGCCCAGCGCAAAGGTGTGGCCGTGCAGATGCATGGGGTGCCACATCTTGGTGCCGTTGACGAACGACAGCCGCACGCGCTCGCGCGAGCGGACCGGATATCGCTGCGCCGGGTCGTACTTCTTGCCGTTGATGGCCCAGTCGTACTTCTCCATCGTCCCCGTGAGCTTGAGCTCGATCGTGCGGTCCGGCCTGCGGGAGTCCAGTCGGACTGACTCTGCGGCCCGAAGCTGACTGGCCTGGAGCACCTTGGCGTCCAGTTCCTTCGGGCGTACGGACGCCTGCGGCGCTGCTCCGCCACCGGTGCGAAGGAGGGCGAGCGCCGTGCGGTTCTTGCCCTCGGCCAGCGCGGTGAGAGGGAAGACGCCGTCCCCGGCGGTGACGAGGACGTCGTAGCGTTCGCCCATACCCACCAGCACGGCGTCCGCTTCCGTCTGCTCGACGGGGAAACCGTCGGTGTGGGTGACCGTCAGCTTGTGACCGCCCAGGGCGATCCGGAACGCCGTGTCACCGCCGGCGTTGATGATGCGCAGCCTGAGGCGGTCACCCGGCTTGGCCTGGAAGGTCTGGGGAGCCTCCGGGGTGCGCCCGTTGATCAGGTAGTGCGGATAGGCGATGTCGCCCGCGTCGCCGCCGAGAAGGTCGCTCGCCGCTCCCATCATCATGCGCGAGGGGCTGGACGGCTTCGGGGCGGGGGTTGCCGTGGTGCTCATCGACATGTTCGACATGTCGTGTCCCCCCATGCCGCCGGAGTCACCCATGTCCATCCCGCCCATGCCGTTGCTGAGTTCGGCGAGGACGGCGTCCGGGGTACTGCCGTCGACCCCGTCGACCCAGTCGTCGAGGACGATGACCCATTCCTTGTCGTACTTCAGCGGCTCCTTCGGGTCCTCGACGATCAGGGGGGCGTACAGGCCACGGTCCTGCTGGACACCGGAGTGCGGGTGGAACCAGTACGTGCCCGGGTGCGGGACCGCGAACCGGTAGTCGAAGGAGGCCCCTGCCTTGATCGGGCGCTGGGTCAGGCCGGGCACGCCGTCCATGTCGTTGCGCATCGCCAGACCGTGCCAGTGGATGGAGGTGGCCTCAGGCAGGTTGTTGGCAAGGGTGAGGGCGAGGGTGTCGCCAGCCGTGATACGGACCTCCTGGCCCGGCAGCCGGTCGCCGAACGCCCAGGACTTGACCGTACGGCCACCCAGGTCGAGTGGAGTCTCCACGGCGGTGAGCTTCACTTTCCGTTCCGGGCCGGGCTTGCGAAGCGCTTCGGTGGCGGTGACCTCCTTGCCGTCCGGGGTTACGTAGTTTTCGGCGGACGACACGGCGTCGCCGGCCGAGGAGTGGTTCATACCGCCCATGGAGCCGGAACAAGCGGTCAGCAGGCCGGTGCCGGCAACGGCGAGTCCGGCGCCCAAGACAGTGCGACGGGTGGGTTGGGTCATGACTGAGGAACCTCGTAACGATGTCGATGCGGGAAAGAGGAGCGCGATGCCGCTCCTAGCGGAGCGGTCTGCGGGCCTATATACGCAACAACGACAATCGGGCGAGGAAAGTACTACGGCTGACTGGCGGCGGCATCGACCAAAGTGCGCGCAGGAGCCGCGCGAGCCCGGCGAGCAGGAGTCCCGAGAGCCGATATCTGCTGGAGGGGGAGACACGGAAGACCACCGTGCACGCGGTGAGCAGGGCCAGGCAGACGAGGGCGGTGTCCAGCCCCGGCAGGGGCGTGTGGCCGCCCTTGGCGGGAGCCGCGTCGGCAGTCGTCCGATGCTCGCCATCGACGGTGACCACGGTGAAGGCGACCGTAGCGAGCCGGTCAGGTGTGCGGGACGAAGCGTGCTCGGCGGGATGACCGAGCACGTGCATCGTGACCAGGCCGACGAGCAGCGCAGCGGACAGCAGAAGTCGACCGCACCAGGCGGCGGTCCTCCGCTGTCGCTCCATCGCCTACTCCGTCGACCGTCTCGGCTGAGGTACTGATGATACCGGGCGGGGGTATGGACTCAATGAGTGCCCTCACGGACGTGGACCTGCTCGGGGGAGGTCAAACAGGCTCGCCGGCGCCCGACGGGACCATCGTGCGCCGGGCTCGCCTCATCGACACGAGCGTGAGCAACGTCATGGCGATCATCGCTGCCGTCGAGAGAAGGAAGGCAGGAGAGGTCGGCGAGGAGGCGGACGCTCCGGCGATCACGTATGCGGTCGTCCCGGGCAGCACACCGAGTGCCGTCGCGGCGACGAAGGGCCAGAGGCGGACTCCCGAAAAGGCCGCAGCCAGGTTGATCGCCTGGAAAGGAACGCCGGGCACGATGCGGAGGAGCAGCACGCTGCGAAAGCCTTGATCGGTAAGCCGCCGGTCGAGGGCAGCGAGGGCCTTCCTCTTCAACATCGGCCTAAGCGCGTCCCGGCCCAGGCTTCGTCCAAGACCGAAGGCCAGCACCGCGCCGAGAGTGGTCCCAGCGACCGCCAGCACCAGGCCTTCGGGGATCCCGAACAGGACCCCTGCGGCGGCGTTGAGCACCGGCTTCGGGAAGAAGGCGAGGGTGGCGAGCGCGAAAACAACGACGAAAGCGGGCGCCGCCCAGATCCCCGGGGCCGCAGAGGTGAAGCCCTGCGAGAGGAGCCGTTGCGGACTCCACAACAGCAGGGAACCCGCCGCGGCCGCCAGTAGGGCAACGAGGAGAGCGAGCCGAGCAGGCGGCGGTATGTGCACTCGCCGAGTCTACGGCAGTCGATTGCTGGCAACACCGAATGCCCTGCCGACTCCTACAAGACTTAAACCCACCCGAGTAATCGGTGATGTCTCGCACATGACCCGCATCACATACTAAGCTACTTAGGATACCTTGAGACGTACTCCCACTCTTCGAACCTGGGGCAGGACTCTCCAGTGAGGGCTGGGCCCAGGCACTGGACAGCGCTCACTTGGCCGCCGCGGAAGAGCCGCCAGCCCCGTCACCGCTGCTACTACAGGCGGGCGTAGACGGACCCCTTGTTGCTCTCCGAAGGGCGGGATATCAAGGTACGGACCTCCTCGGATACCGCCGGGGATTCATTCGTTCCTTGGAGAAAACGCGTATGACGCAGCACGCCAATTCCAGTGCCTCGAGCAAGGCAATCCTGCGCCGCCGCGCCGCCGTGATGGCTGTCGGCATGGGGGTGTCGGTCGTACTCGGCGCCGGCGTGGCGCTCGCTGCGGAGCCTCAGGCGGACGCCTTCACGTACGTGGCGGGCGAACGTCTCGCGGCGACCGTGACGGCCCAGGTTGAGGGGCAGAAGCAAGCGGCGGACGCCAAGGCCGCCGTGGACCTCAAGAAGGGGGCCGCAATCAAGAAGAGCCCGGCCGCTTGGGTGAAGCCGCTGAACAAGTACACCATCGGCTCGACCTTCGGCCTCGGCGGCACCATGTGGTCCAACAAGCACTCCGGCCAGGACTTTGTGG
Organism: Streptomyces antarcticus; assembly: GCF_026627255.1. GTDB lineage: Bacteria > Actinomycetota > Actinomycetes > Streptomycetales > Streptomycetaceae > Streptomyces > Streptomyces antarcticus. The sequence continues at coordinate 5,365 of NZ_JAPNLM010000064.1, forward strand.
CCCCCACCGGCACCTCCGTGAAGGCCGCGAACCGCGGGACCGTGGTCGAGGCCGGATGGGGTGGGTCATACGGGAACAACATCGTGATCAAGCATGGAAACCGTACGTACACCCAGTACGGGCACTTGTCGAAGATCGGTGTGCGAGTCGGGCAGAGCGTGACGACGGGCCAGGAGATAGGCAAGGTCGGCAGCACCGGCAACTCGACGGGCCCTCACCTGCATTTCGAGGCGCGCACGTCTCCCGTCTACGGCTACGCGATCGAGCCGCTGAAATTCCTGCGAGAGCAGGGCGTCTCGGTGTGACGCTGGGCCGGTCCCAGATCTGGGTGGAGCCCCGCGACGCATCAGCTGATGCGTACGCCCCACATGAACGGCATTCCGCTGCGGGCGATGGATTCGTACCGCACCTGGGCGCCGGGCTTGGGCGAGTGAAGGATCTGTCCGTTGCCGGCATAGAAGCCCACATGGCTCAGGTCAGTACGCATGATGATGAGGTCACCAGGCTTGAGCGCGCTCAGGGAGTTGATCCGCGTGCCGGCGTTCGCCTGCGACTGGGACGTGCGCGGTATGGACACACCCGCTTGGCGGAAAGCCCAGGAGGTCAACCCGGAGCAGTCGAAGGAGTTCGGCCCGCTGGCTCCCCACACGTAGGGCATACCGACTCTGCTCTTGGCCGCACTGAACGCTGAAGCGGCCCGCTGGGAACCACTGGCCTCGTTGCCGAGGTCGACCCGCTCACTGGCGCGGTTCGCCCGTGCCTCCTCAGCGTCGATCTTCGCTCGCTCTTCGGCCGTAAGCGTGCTCAGCAGCCTTCGCGCCTCTGCCAACTTGCCCTGGATCTCGGCCTTTCGGCTTCCCAGTTCCTTGCGCGTTGCCTCAAGGTCCTTGAGCTTTCCAGCGGCCTCGCTGCGCTGCTGGTCCAGCGACCGCTGCTGCGACAGGAATTGTCGCAGCAGACCTGCCTGCCTGTCGCTCACCCTCCCAAGCCGCGAGGCCTGGTCGAGGTAGGCGTCTGGATCGTTCGAGAGCAGCAGCTGGACCGACGGGTCCATGCCCCCGCCTCGGTACTGTGACGCGGCTAGTGAGCCCAGGGTGTTCCGCAGGTCATTGAGTTCGCCCTGCTTGCGGGCGGCCGCCTCCTGGAGGCTGGCCACGTCCTTCTGCAGCCCCTCGGATTTTTCTTCCGCCCCGTTGTACTTCTCAGTGGCCTGCGTCGCTTCCTCATACAAACGGTCGACTTGGGCTTGGACGCCCTTCTTGCCCGGGTCGGGCAGAGGGTCAGCCGAAGCCGACTGCGTCGACAGGGCAACTGCCGCTGCCGCAGTCGCGGTCAGCACGGTCGCGTATGCCGGGTTCGTCTGTTTGGGACGACGGTGGGATGCCACTGAGGCAAGCTCCTTCTTCCTCAGCCGCCTGACAGGGAAACAAGTCCAATCCCCCGCTTCGAGGAGACAGGGGATTCAGCGGCACCTCCGCTGCCACCCGGGGCGGGTGATCGACCGTGCGAAGGGTTCGGCCGGATACTAATCAGTTTAGTGGCTCAGTGGCAACGAGCGGCAGGCAGATATGACGTCGCCCCACGGCGGAAACGATCTGATAGGTGATGTTCACGATGTGGCCAACCTGTCGAACCATGCGGCGTGCATGCGGACTGCGACCTGGTCGTCGACGCTCCGGTGGGGCGGGTACCCCCTCGTGCTCGTAGTTCTCGGGCTCCGGGTTCCCATCTCAAGGCGGCGCGTGCAGGGTGGGAGCTGGCCCCGCGAGCCGGGGACGGATCGGGACACTGGGGGCGCGGTGGAGTCGGTAGAAGTCGGTGGCGTGCGAATCGCCTTCGAGCGGCTGGGGACCGGTGATCCGGTCGTGTTGGTGGGCGGGACAGGAATGCCCCCGGTGGCATGGGAGTTGTGTGGGCTGCGAGACGCCCTGGTGGCTGCCGGGTTCGAGGTGGTGACGTATGCGGCACGCGGGGTGGCGCCCTCGGACGCACCGCCGGCCCCGTACACGATGGCGGACCTTACCGATGACCTCGCCGGATTGCTCGACGCGCTCGGCATCGCGCAGGCGGCGGTGGTCGGCTATTCGCTGGGGAGCTTCACCGCCGAGCTGCTGGCCCGCAACCGCCCAGATCTGGTGCGATCGGTGGTACTGATGGCCGGCGCCGGGCCGCTGAACGGTGTGCTGGACGCCGTCCTGCGGACCGAAGCGGAACTGATCGCGCTCACTGGACGCATCCCGCCCGCCTACGCCGCCGCGCAGACACTGCTGAGCACATTGCCGCCGCATGTGCTGACCACGGACGAGGCCCAGGTACGGGCCTGGATCGAACTCCTCGGCGCGCAGGAGGACGTATGGGCCTCGACCGAGGGAGAGGTCGGGCAGTCCGCTGCCTCGGACGGCTGGGCCCGCGACCCCGGCCGGATGGCGGCCCTCACCCGGATCCGAGTGCCCGCGCTCGTGGTCGCCTTCGAACACGACATGCTGTTCCCTCCTTCCTCCGGTCGGACAGCTGCCGACGCACTGCCTCTGGGCGAGTTCGCCCTGATCTCCGGCGCCGCGCACGGCGGGTTGCTCACCAGCCCGACCGAAACCATCACGGCAGTACTCGCCTTCCTTTCGCGCACCACCTTGGGCGGAGGCCGGTCAAGGTAAACCGGACCGTGCGCTTGCCCTCGGTCAGCCCGACGCTCTGTAGGCTCACCGGCCACAGTCCGGTTTCAGACGAGGAGCCTTATGCAGCTGTCGCCAACAGCGCTTAATCGCGCCGCGAACAGCTCCCTCGGAGCCGTCCCGGCATGTGCGAGCGTTGCCTACGGAGCCCAAGCCACTGAAGTGTTCCCGCGGCTCGCCGCATGCTTCGTGGTGGCCGTGTGCGCCGTCCTCAGCGTCCGTGGGTATCGGCTCGGTGTCACATGCGACAGCACTCGGGTGACCGTCCGTGGCTATGTGCACACGCGGGTGATCATGCGAGAGCGCATTACGGAGGTCACAGACTTCCCAGCGATCAGATGGACTGCTCGCACGGGGCGTAGCCGGTGGACACCGGTCACGGCGTTCATGACCAGCTCGAGCGAGACGGCGGGGCCGCGGCTCAGCAAGAACAACAACACGGCGAAGTTGCGCCGGTGGGCAACGCGTTAAGTCAGTCGTGAGGTGTGCCGGACGGTCGGCCAGTCCGACGGCGCCCATGGGGCCGACAAGGGCATGGCCAACGTCATCAGCACCTCGCATAGCGCCGAGCCACCTGGATGAGCAAACTCTGGCGGGGGACCGGCCACCGGCAGCCCCGCCGTACGCCGCGTCCCGAGAGACCCCCGCCCCTCGGAGCGATCCACCAGGACTGTGATCCCACGCGTGCGGCTTACACCACCTATCAGGGTGGCGGTTATGCCTGGGGGGATGCAGGGCGTGAAAGGGGAGCCGTTAAGATCACGGCGTGCTCACGCCCTGGTCATCCACTCACCACCTGCGGGTCCGCCCCTCGGCGGGTCCGCTGCGCGCGCTGTGGGTGGCCCTGTTGGTGTTCAGCTTCCTGTACTCCCATGGCGTGAGCACCGAGGGCGTACGAGGGCATCTCCAGCAGACCGCGTCCGCGGTCATGACCGTCCCGGACGGCCACGAGGTCGTCGAGGCGGCGCCGGTCGACCACCAAGGCGGTCACGGCGCCTCGCACCCCGCCGAGGAGTGCACGGCCGGGTGCCCGCAGCAATCGCCCACGCTGGAGGACCCTCACCTGTGGGCCCTCCCGATGGAGCGACTGTCACCGGCCGCGCCGTTCGCCTTCTCCGGGACCCGCCCAACGACGGCGCCCGCTTCATCGCCCCACACATCCACCAGGGCGATTGTCGTGCGGGTCTAGGATCCGCCGGCTGAGAGTCTTCCGGCGGCTCCTGCCCGACCGGAACCTCCCCGGGATCGCACGCCGATGCCGATCCAGCCATGGTTCGTACAGTCGGCCATGCTTCCGCGCCTACTCGCTTCCTGGCGCAACGCCTGCATGAGCGTGGGTATCGAGCCGTGCCCTGACGCTTCCGCCCAGGAACGCTCGCGCACCCATACGCCTGTCAACGACATGGCCTGACTGCTCGCGCCCCGTGGCGGAGAGCCGTACGGCAACGTGCGTGCGCCCCCGGGACTTCTTCCACTCCCTACCCAGCTATTCCGCCATCCCTAAGGCCACAGGCCAAGGAGCACCACGTATGAGAGGGCGGTTCGTGACTCTTTGAGTGGTTGTGTCGTCGCCTGATGGTGTGGGGTGCGGGCGGAATCCGCTGGTCCGCAGCTGGTGGTCTGTTGGGGTGGCGGGGTGAGTGAACGCAAGCCGTAC
>NZ_JAPNLM010000065.1 GCF_026627255.1 Streptomyces antarcticus
CTCGAAGCACTCGTCCGCAACCGCCTCAAGCGCCTGCAATACCGGCCACACACCCTCGACGGCTTCATAGCCGGCACCGGCCTCACCCTCGACGAACCAACGTCACCTTGAAGAGCCGAAGTCAGTATGGGCACCGTGTGCGCGAACGTGACGCTGGTTTGCTGCTCGGAACCGACCTGGACAACGGCCGGATGCGGACTCCTCCTGACGCCATCAAGGCGAGACAAATGCGGCCACGACAGAGAGTGTGGCGGGGGCTGCGAAGAGGTGGGGTTAGCCGCCGAATGGGGCGGCGAGAGCCACACGTCCGGCCACTCGACCGACTTCCCTCCGACTCGGCGCCACCGTCAGGCCCGAGCATCGGACGTGGGTCAAGGACCAGCGCCGTTACCCTACCCCGGCGGCCACACATCCCGAACGGGGCACAACCGTCCGGAGCAGGCTGGCCCCAGCCCGCCTGCACAGCACGGCCATCACCGTCCACAACTCCTCGCCCCGCACCCGCGCCAAGCTCCGCGAAGTTCGGCCTGGACCGCTGCGTGGCCTGCAACGACACTTCCGTGTGACCGCCACAGCTCGGCCGGTCCGCCCCTTGGCCGCGCGCAGCGGACGGGAGTACAGGCAAAGCTTTCCCACCCCCGGCTGGCGAGAGACCGGACACAACCAGCGGACGCGGCGGACAGCCCGTGGGAAGCTTGGCCCGTCGAGAACCCTCCTGCCAGGAGTGCCCTTCATGAGCCACTTCCCCCGTACCGGGCGACGCCCAGCGGGCACCCGCGGGCCCATGCGCTGTCCTGTCTCACCGCTTGTCGCTGTGGGAGTGATCCTGACGATCACCGGTGCCGCCCTCTACACGATGCCTGGTGAGCGGCCGGAACTCGTCGCCGCCGGTGCCCTCATCCTGGCGGCCATCGCCGCCTGGTGGTGTGCCTCCCGCCAAGGTTGATCACAAGGTGACACGGAAGGGATCACAGACCGGGTGCGGGCAGACGACCCGGCCTCCGGTGCATACCGCTGCTCGCCTGCCAGCACCTCCAGATGCTTCCCCGGCTCACGCAGGGCCCGAGCAGCACGTTCTGGGTGATACCTGGCAAGGTCACCTCCGACCTCCAGAACGTCACGCGCGCCTGCAGCGAAGTCCATCACCGGTCCGCCGCCTGCGAGGCCTCCTCTGACGACTTGGCCGTCAAGCCGCGAAGGACGCGGTGAAATCCGAAGAAGCCGACGCCGGAGCCCTCGCCGATGCCACCGAGGCGCACAGCGCGCTCGCAACACATTCCCAGGCCGCAGGATCGGCCTGTGGGGCAGGAGCGGCACCCGATCACCGAACTGACGCCCGCGATCCCGCATCACGACGAGTCCGCGCGGAACGCACAAGGTCGGTGTCGGCCACGGGGGCCAGCCGAGTAGAGACATAGCCGCCCGCCAGGCTACGGGTCGCCGGACATCTCCGCCCGCAAGGCGAGAGCACGAACCATTTTTGTGCCTGCTGCTTGTCCAGCGTGATGCGCCGCGAGTATGTTGACCAGCGGTGTGCCGGGAAGCCTGGTCGGCGGTTAGGGGCTGTGTGCCCGTCGTGCCGACTCTGGAGGCCCGCATGGTCTCGCCCGCTTTCCGTACGGAATCCCTGACCAAACGCTATGGCCGAGTCCTTGCTCTGGACGGCCTGGATCTGAGCGTTCCGGCCGGGGAGGTGTTCGGCTTCCTCGGCCCCAACGGTGCCGGCAAGTCCACCACCATCCGGCTGTTGCTGGGACTGGCCCGCCCCACCGCCGGCCGGGCCTCGATCTTCGGCACCGACGCGGCTGACGTCGCTGTGACGCACCGGCGCCTGGCGTACGTGCCGGCCGATGTGGCGTTGTGGCCCCAGCTGACCGGCGCCGAGATCCTTGAGTTGCTGGCGCGCACGGGCCCCGGCACCGACCGGTCCTACCGGAACGACCTGGTCGAGCGGTTCGACCTCGACCTGTCCAAGCCGGGCCGGACATACTCGACGGGGAACCGGCAGAAGGTGGCGCTGGTTGCCGCGTTCGCCACCCGGGCGCCTCTGCTCGTGCTGGACGAGCCGACCAGCGGCCTCGATCCGCTGATGGAACTCGAGTTCCGTCGTGCGGTCCGCGAGGCCCGGGACAACGGCCAGAGCGTCTTCCTCAGCTCCCACCAGCTCGCCGAGGTCGAGGCCGTCTGCGACAAGGTGGCGATTCTGCGTGCCGGGCGGCTCGTCGACGTGGCCGCCGTGACGGACCTGCGACGGCTGCACCGCACCGAGGTGACGGTGTGTTTCACCGGCACGCCACCGGACCTGGCCCACGTGCCCGGCGTGCAGGCAGTCGAGATGACCGGCGCGGCCTCCCTACGATTCACCCTTACAGGCCCCCCAGGGCCTGCGCTCCAGGAACTGGCGGCTGCGGACGTGGTCAGCCTCGCGGTGCGGGAACCCTCGCTGGAGGAAATCTTCCTCGGCTACTACGGCGGGACGCAGCGGTGAGGGCCCCCAAGCCGGCGGCCGAGCGCACCGACTTCGGTCGCGGGGCGCGCTTGGCGGTGACGGCTCTGGCTCTGCGTCAGATCAGGCGCGGAGCGCTCATCGTGACCGCTGTTGCGGCTGGGATGTCGGCGGTGGCGGTGGCCGCCCACCGAAGCACCGTCAAGGATCCGGCGGATGCCGCAGCACTGGAGGCACTAGCGGGGAACCCGGCGATCCGTACGCTGTTCGGCGAACCGGTGGCGCTGGATGACGCCGGCGGGTTCGCCGTGTGGCGTACAGGGACGGCGTTGGCGGTCGTGCTAGGGGTGTGGGCGCTGCTCGCCGCAACGCGGATCACCCGGGGTGAGGAAGATGCCGGGCGGTGGGATGTCCTGCTCGCGGGGCGGGTTCCGGTCACGACCGTGGTGGCACGCCACATCGCCGTCCTGGTCACGGTGTCACTCCTTGCGGGTGCAGGCGCGTTCGCCGGCCTGATCGCGACGGGTGCAGCTGCGGGCGGCGCCGCGGTGCATAGTGCCGGCCTGGCCTTGTGCGGCGTGTTTTTCGTCGCGGCGGGCGCGATGACCGCCCAGGTGTTCGCGACGCGATCCTCGGCCAGCGGCGCAGCGGTGGCGGTCCTCGGCGTCAGCATGCTGCTGAAAATGGTCGGGGACGGTGTCGCCGCTTTGGGGTGGCTGCGCTGGCTGTCGCCGTTCGGCCTGATGGCGCTGGTACGCCCGTACGACGGGAACCGGCTGTGGCCACTGGTGATCCTGGTGGTCGTCTGCCTGGTTCTTGCCGCCGGCGCCGCGGCCGCGGCGGGGCGGCGCGACATCCGTGGTGGTCACCTGCGCTCTCCCTCCGGCCGGGGACCGCGGATGAGAATGCTCGGCTCCGTCGAGGCGTTCGCGGTGCGCCGGCTGGTGCGGCCACTGGCCGCCTGGTCGGCTGGCGTAGGTGCCTATTACCTGCTCATCGGGGTGTTGGCCGTGTCCATGACGGCCTTCCTCGCCGACAATCCGCGCTTCGCTGATCTCGCCGCACAGGCCGGCTTCGCCGGGCTCGGCACCGTTCAGGGATACGCCGCCACACTGTTCGCACTGCTGGCCGTCCCGGCAGGAGCTTTCGTCGCGGTCCGCCTGGCCACGCTCGCCGACGACGAATCCGGCGGGCGGCTGACCCTTCTGTTCGCCCAGCCCCTCACCCGGGCGAGGCTGCTCATCGGCGAGATCGCCGCCGCACTCGGCGGCGTCATCGTCATCACCACCGTCGCCGGCCTCGCCACATGGGCCGGAACCAAGGCCGTCGGTGCCGACCTCGATCTTGCCGACGCGCTGTCCGGGGCGTGGAATGTGCTACCGATCGCGCTCCTTTGCCTCGGCGCCGGTGTACTCGCGCTGGGCTGGGCCCCGCGCGCGGTCACCGCCCTCGGATCGATCCCAGCAGCTGGTGGATTCCTGCTGAAGGTCATCGCCGACACATCCGGTTGGCCGGTATGGGTCGGCCAACTGTCCCCGTTCGCGCATCTGGCCGCCGTACCCGGCGTCCCCGTCAACTGGCCCGCGGCCATCGTGATGACGGCAGTCGCCGCGCTCGCCGCAGCCGCCGGCGTCGTCCGCTACCGGCGGCGGGACCTTCGCATCTGACCGCATGCCGGTTGTGGACCTCGCCTCTACGCCCTCTCCACGCTGCCGAACAGCGGCGCGGCCTCGAGCAGCGGATCAGCGTGGACATCGGCATGCGGGGAACGACACCGCATAATGGGGTAAAAGTAACAAAAGGCCAAATATATTCGCTCGTCGCTCATCAGGAGGCGTAAGCGATGGATCCTTGGCTGATCTGGTTGATCACCGCGGTGATCTTGGGCGCGGCGGAGATCGTCACTCTCACCGCCGCACTCGGGTTGCTCGGCGGCGCAGCACTGGTCACCGCCGCATTCGCGGCGTTGGGGCTTCCCCTCGCGTGGCAGTTCCTGGTGTTCGCGGTCGTGGCGACGATCGGTCTGGTGTTCGTCCGCCCTGTCGCCCTCCGTCGCCTGTCCCCGCGGACGGAAGAGCGCTTCGGCGTGGACGCCCTCGTCGGCGGAGCCGCCTACGTCACCGCGGAGGTGTCGAAGCTGGCCGGCAGGGTCCGAATCGGCGGTGAGGAATGGACGGCGCGCGCCTACGACGAGACGCTGGTGATCCCTCCCGGCACGACCGTCGACGTCATCGAGATCAAAGGCACCACCGCGCTCGTCTACCCCCGGGAGTGAACCATGGAAGTTTCCGCGTTTCTCCTAGTCGGCCTGCTCGTCGCGGTGCTGGCGGTGTTCACCGTGGTGCGGGCGGTACGGATTGTCCCGCAGGCCCGGGCACGCAACGTCGAACGGCTGGGCCGCTATCACCGCACCCTGAAGCCCGGGCTCAACGTCGTCATCCCCTACATCGACCGCGTCTATCCCGTGATCGACCTGCGCGAGCAGGTCGTCTCCTTCAAACCTCAGCCGGTCATCACGGAGGACAACCTGGTCGTCGAGATCGACACCGTCCTCTACTTCCAGGTCACTGACCCGCGCGCGGCCGCCTACGAGATCGCGAACTTCCTGCAGGCGGTGGAACAGCTGACCGTCACCACGCTGCGCAACGTCGTCGGGTCCATGGACCTGGAGAAGACCCTGACCTCACGGGACACCATCAACAACCAGCTCCGCGGGGTCCTCGACGAGGCCACCGGCAAGTGGGGGCTCCGGGTCAACCGCGTGGAGATCAAGGCCATCGACCCGCCGCAGTCCATCAAGGACGCGATGGAGAAGCAGATGCGGGCCGAGCGCGACAAGCGCGCCGCCATCCTCGGAGCCGAGGGGCAGCGCCAGTCGCAGATCCTCACCGCGGAAGGCGACAAGCAGTCCGCGGTCCTGCGCGCCGAGGGCAACCGGACCGCCGAGATCCTCAAAGCCGAGGGCCAGTCCCGGGCCATCGACGAGGTGTTCCAGGCCGTCCACCGCAACGACCCCGACCCCAAACTGCTCGCCTACCAGTACCTCCAGGTGCTCCCCCAGCTCGCGCAAGGCCCGGGCAACACTTTCTGGGTGATACCCGGAGAGGTCACCTCCGCCCTACAGAACGTCACCCGCGCATTCACCGAAGCCCTCCCCCAGTCCGCCGCCACCCGCGAGGCGTCCTCCGACGACCTGGCCGTCCAGGCCGCGAACGACGCGGCGAAAGCGGCGGAGGCCGCGGCCGAGGCCCTCGCCGACGCGGCGGAAGCCGACAACGCGGCCGCCAGCGCGCTCGCACCACGGCGCGAGGCCGGATGACGCGGTGACGCGGTGACGAGGCAGCACCGCCGACCGACCTCTCCCACCCACGTCGGCAAGTAACCACGACGCCCCTGGCCCCGTGCCTCGGCCCGACCGTCATGGTTCGCGGCGTCTACTTGCCGACCTGGCTGCGGACCAGCGCCTTCGCAGCCAGTCGCCGATCTCACCGAGAGCGGTCAGCAGAGCGGCGCTGCCCGCGCATGCCCCAGGGGAAGCGGGTTGGTCCGCTATTAAGCTGACAGCCCAGATGAGCACTGTGACCACGGCCCACCAAGCCGTCAGCGAGATGACTTGGATGCGCATGTCAGGCCAGTTCACCGCTCTCCTTCCTTCCTACCGAGACGCTGGATGACAAGGGCAACAGCGAGCACGGTCAGGGCAGCTGTGGCTCAGACGATCGGGTGCAGCCAGTAGGGCCCGTCGAGCGTACGCATTCCTCTTCAGGGAGCGCCCGGGGCGTGGTGCAGGGGCGGGCCGCTGCGTAGGCGCGCTCGTCCTCGACGGTTTCCGGGCAGCAGGGCGAACAGGACGGCAGGCTCCGCGACGCTGCCCAGGCCGCCGAGGAGTGCCAGCACGCCCTGGACGCGTAGGCGCCGCCCGCGTCGGGCGCGTGTCCGCTCACGGCGACTCGTCTCACGACTGGACACTGCTCGTCTCTCGGGCCGTGGTGACCGGCTTGGGCGACCCTGCGGCCGGAATTCCGGCGAGGTCGTCGACGTGGAAGAGGCGGGCGATGGGGACGTCGGTGCTGCTGTGGGCGATGATCGAGAAGGCGATGCAGATCGCGATGAGGGTGTACGCCTCCTGGCCTTGCGGGATGCCGGCCTGGAGGACCAGCAGGCCGTAGACGACGGACGCGAAGCCCTTCGGTCCGAACCAGGCAGCGACCAGCTTCTCTCGCCGGTCCAGCCGGGTCCCCAGCAGCGACAGCAGCAACGAGACCGGGCGGATCAGCACGATCGCCAGAACCACGGCCGCGTAGCCGCCCCACGACAGGTCGCCGAACAACTGCGGTGTGAGCAGGGCACCGAAGACGAGCAGAGCGGCGAACTTCGCCAGTTCCGCCAGCGCCTCGCCGAGCGGCTCGAAGACCGTCTTGGCCTCCGGGGATACGGCGGCCAGCACGGCGCCGGCGGAGAACGCGGCCAGGTACGGGTTGGCGTGCGTCAGGTGGCACAGCCCGTACAGGATGATCCCCGTTGCCAGCGGCAACAGCGGCTGGAGCTTGGGCTCCGCCCCCAGCAGCCGCAGCCGCACCAGACCGGCGACGACCAGGGGAAGCACGATTCCGAAGACGAGGCCGAGGCCGAGCTCCATCCCGATCATGGGAATGGACGCCTGTATCTGGCCGGAGGTCGGTCCGGCGACGGCGATGAGGATCAGGACCACCGGAAGGGCCAGACCGTCGTTGATGCCGCTCTCCACGTTCAGCAGCTGGCGCAGCTTCGCCGGCACTTCCTTGCGCCCCACGATGGCCGAGGCGAACACCGGGTCCGTCGGCGCCAGCACGGCGCCGACCAGGAAGGACGTGGTCCAGTCCAGCCCGACGAGGTAGTGGGTGATCAGTGCCATGCCGGCCATGGCCAGCGGCATGCCGAGCCCCAGCGCGCGGGCGGGGTTCTTCCAGTTCTCCCGCAGCTTCGGGAAGGAGACGTGCATGCCGTCGGTGAACAGCACCGCGAACAGGGCCAGATCGGCGGTGACCGCCACGATCGGGCTGTCGGCGGTGATGTGGATCAACCCGAGGAACCCGTCGCTGACCAGCGCCCCGCCCACGAGGAACAGCAGCGCGGTCGAGAGCACGGTTCGGGCGGCGAGCCCGGAGAACAGTACGGCGATCAACAGCGCCACACCGAAGACAGCGACGAGCACCATGGCAGAAGCCCCCGATTCGAGAAGAGATGGGTTCCGTATTCGCCGACCAGGCTTCCCGGCACTCCAGCGGCTACTTTACGTATCCCTTACGCCGTCTTGACGGGCCTCTGACGGCAGTCCGGACGCTCGTACATTGCCGGACTCCGGCATGAACGTGTCACTTAGCGGGCGTCTATCGTGGGCGTACGCATCAGAGAGGTGTCCATGAACGGAAATCCGCTGTACCACGGCATCGCGCTGGCAGTAGGCACACTGCTCGTGCTCCCCCTGGCGTTGGCGGTGCTCAACGGCTGGACGCCGCGCGGGCTTCGGGGGCGGCGGCTGGCCGTCCGCCCCTACGCATGGGCGCTCCTCTGCCTCTATGCCGTCATGCCGCTGAACGCCGTCCCCCGCATGATCGACGCACCCTCGGGCGTCGTCATGGCCTGCACGGGTTTGGGCTTCGGCTTCGTGCTGGCGGCCGTAGTGTGCTTCCTGCGCGCCGAACTGACCTCCCACCGCGTGAACACGCGCGCGAAGAGGTGACCGCGATGCCTGGAGGCAGACTCCGTGAATGGGCGCGGCGCAACCTCACGGAACCCCGTATCGCGGTCGCCCTCGTGGTCGCCGGTGCCCCTGTAACGCTGGCCGGCGCCTTGCTGTACGTCCTGCCGGGCCCCGGATTTCCGGTGCTGGTCATCGGCCTTGCCTCGCTCATCACGGGCCTGGTCATGCTTGGCTCATGGGCCAGCTCCGGCTGAGTAGATAGGGCGAGGCCCTCGGTGTGCTCCCGTAAGTCCCCTGGGGCCGTTCGGCACCCCGCCCGCGCTCCGTATGCCTGCATTCAAGGTCGGGCGGCAGCCGAAAGCGTCTGACGACGACGGCCGTGCGAGGTTCAGTCCGGGGGTGGGCGTCCGCCGATGGTGAAGGCGACCAAGGCACCTGCCATCAACGCCCAGGGCAGGGCCGACGCCCCGGCCGCCGACCGCCCGCCGGCCAGGGCGAGGACAATCGCCACCAGCGCCCCCGCCGCCAAGGCACGCGGTTCCCGTAGAAATCGCCACTGCCGACGCCCGGCCCCGGGTTCTCGCAGCTCGGTGACCGCTGTCCTGATCACGAGGACTGCGACGACGATCGCCAACCCCAGGAGCGTTGCTGCCACCCGCCCTCTCCTTCGCGTCAGTCGTTGGCGCCG
>NZ_JAPNLM010000066.1 GCF_026627255.1 Streptomyces antarcticus
AGCAGGCGTTCCAACGGGGCCTGACAGCCCTCACGCAGTGGATCGAACGGGAAGGCACCGACCGGCCCGTCCCCCGCGGCCACGCCGAGCCGATCACCATCGACGGCGAGACCGAGCCGGTGACCGTGACGGTGAAGCTGGGGGTGTGGATCTCCAACACCAAGGCCCGCCGCGACAAACTCGATGCCGGACAGCGAAAGGCGCTGCTGGAGCTCGGGATCAAGTGGGCGCGGTAGCGGGGGCAGCCCGCTAGACCCGGGCGAGGCACCGTGCGGCGCGCCCCACTCCGTGAAGCGTACATGTCGCGTACGAATGGCGTGCGGGAGGCGTGTAGCCGCCCCACCCGCCCCTGGGCATCCCGGCGAGCCGGACGGCCCAGGGTGCCGGGAGGGGCAGACGGCCGTCCCGGGTTCAGCCGGTGCGCATCACGTTCTCGGCCTGCGGGCCCTTCTGTCCCTCGGTGAGGTCGAGGCGCTGCTCGTCCGCGGCCAGGAGGATGGTTGGTGGCACTTCGAAGTTGGATGTGTCACCGATGCATGGCGCGACGCGTAGTCCAGCCGCCCGAGAACGGCCCCGCTTGGAGCGGGGCCGGTGGGTGCTTCGGCGGGGCGGGGTGGTCCGCCTCGCGGCTCGGGTTCACCCGTATCCGGACGTAGCCTGTCCCGATGGGACTCGACATCACCGTGCTCATGGTCGACTGGGAGCACCTGGCGCGGATACCGGCGGACGACAGGGTGAACGTACTGGGCGATGCCGCCTGCCCCGACTTCTGCTGCGAAGCGTGCGAGGACGCCGACTACGCCGTGACGGGCGGCTGGGTGTGGCAGCGGCAGGTGTCCTGGTGCGCCGAGTACCGGTTCCACGGAACCACCGGTTCCTACGGCTGGCACCCCCGATTGGGCAATGCCTGGGAGGACGTCCGGACCTCGGTGGCACCCGAACTACGAGACGCCCTGGACCACTTCCTGCGCGGCCTGTTCTGGGACGACCCGGACGACCTCACGAGGACGGACCCCACGGCCGCCGCGGAGGAGGAACGGCCCGCCGCGCTCGGTTTCCCCGACGACCCCGCTCCGTGGCGCCCCCAGGTGCTCCTGCTCAGCGCCCCCGACGAGGTGTCGGAGCTGGTCCGCTCCTGGCAGATGGCCGCGCCCCGGCTGGAGGAACTGCGCGGGCCCTTCGAAGCCGAGGCCGCCGGCTGGGCGGGCCGGCCCGCCGGCTTCGACGCCGCCGCGGCGCTGTTGCGTGAATGGGGCGACGTGGCCACGGAGGCCGGCGCCCGGCGATGGGGCCTGGTCGGTCTCCCCTTCTAGGACTTGTCCGGCCGATCATGTGCGGAGCCAGATGCTGAGGGCTGCGGCGGTGGCGGTGGCGGTGCCCAGGTAGACATAGCCGCGCTTGTCGTAGCGGGTAGCCACCGCCCGGTGCTGCTTGAGCCTGTTGATGGCGCGCTCGACGGTGTTGCGCTTCTTGTACCGCTCTTCGTCAAAACCGGGCGGCCGCCCGCCGCGTGAACCCTTGCGCAGGCGGGCGGCCTGGCTATCGAGCTTCTCCGGGATCGTGTGCCGGATGCCTCGGCGCCGTAGGTAGTTCCGGACGGGCCCGTTGCTGTATGCCTTATCGGCGGCGACGCTGTCGGGCTTCTTACGGGGCCTGCCCTGCCCCGGTTTCGGGATGCGGATCTTCTCCAGGACCGGCTCGAACTGGGTGCAGTCAGCACGCTGACCTGGTGTGACGGTCAGAGACAGCGGACGGCAGCGGCCATCCGCGCTCAGGTGTAGCTTGGTGGTGAACCCGCCCCGCGAGCGGCCCAGGCCCTCACTTCCCGCACCACCTCCACCAGGCGGGCGTGCAGGCTCTGCCACGGCGTTTCGTCCTGGTGTTCTGGCCCTTCGGCCCCCTTTGAGCCGGGTGCCGGCGGCGGGTCGGTGCGGGCACCCGCCGCATGCTGATGCGCACGAACGATGGTTGAGTCGACCGAGACGTCCCAGTCGATCTCGCCTGCGGCGTCGGCCGCGGCCTGAACCTGCTGGAGCAGACGCTCCCACGTCCCGTCGGCCGACCACAGCCGGTGCCGTTCGTAGACCGTCTTCCAGGGCCCGAACCGTTCCGGCAGATCACGCCATTGAACACCGGTCCGCACCCGGTGCAGGATCCCGTCGATCACCTGTCGGTGATCCCGCCACCGGCCACAACGCCTGTTGCTGACCGGCAGGAACGGACGCAGACGTTCCCACTCGGCATCACTCAGATCACCCCGCCCCATGCCCGGAACAACGAGCAGCCCAGGTGGGGAGTAGCGGCGTCTACGCTCGGGGAATGGACCGCGGCGATGCACAGGTAGCCGGCCATCACGAGGACCAGGGCGCCGACGGTGAGCAGGCAGAGCGTCAGGAGCAGGTCCGTGGACGGCTGCTGGGGCGGCCGCAGGGGCTGCTGCGGGGTCTGGGGCTGCGGGTCGGTAGCGGTGGACATGAGGTTCCCTCCCGGAAGAGCGGCCGCGGACGATCCGCGGACATGGCGCTACTCACCTCTCCGGGGGTTGCAGTCTGCGCACTCCGGTGAGGGGCAGACAGCACAGTGCGGAACGCGGGGGTTAGCCGCGCAACCCCACCTGTGCGCGGTCGAGTAGTTCGTTCGGTGGTCGGCGGGCCGGCCCGACCGGCAGCCCCTACGTCCTCGCGCGCGGCCGCGCGCGAGGCGGGCCCCCACCAACTGCTTCTGTGTCCTGCGCAGGACACTGCCCTTGTGAACCCTCCACGCGTCCGGAGGCTTCGCCGTGGGGGGCTTCCGGAGCGAGCCCCGCCCCCGTGGCGCCCCTTCCCCCTGGCGTCATGGGGCAGGCCCGCCCGCACGACGGGCTACCGCCCGGGTCCGTACGGCACCCGGACACCCGACGCCCCGGCTCCTCCCCGGCCGGGGCAGGACCGTGTGGCGAACCCCCGGCGCCGGCGCTCAGACCGCCGCCGCCGGGCCACGGATTCGACGGCAGCAGCCCGGCGCATGACGTTGAGGTGGCCGGGCAGTACAGTGCGCGCCGTGGACATACCCGACTGGTACGTCTGGATCGCTCTCGGTCTAGCCGTTCTACAAGCTCTTGGCCTCGTCCCCATCGTCCGCCGACTCCGCGGACCCGACCCGGCGCTGCGCTCCCAGGCGCGTCTCGAACTGCTCGAGACTGCCGCCACGCTGCTCCTCATGAGCGGCCTGTTCCTGAGCCTCACCCACGCGGCAGCCTGGTTCTGGCTCGCTGCCACCGGCTTCGCGCTCCTGACCGCCGGGTACGCCGCGAGGGGCGTCCGCCGCCTCCGCGCCCGCCGCAGCACCACCTCCTGATCCAGTCCCCACGTACCCCTGCGCGCGGTGCCAGGAGGCGGCGGCCTCCACCACCTCCACGGGCCTGATCAGCAGGGTGAAGATGACCGCGGCGCCACCCCCGCGTGCGGCGCGCGGGGCCCGCTCCAACGACCGCGTCGAAGCTCGCCATCCGGCACGGACCCGGCCTTCCAGTGAGGGGCCGCCATGGGCGCAGGCGGCCTGCTCGAAAGCGTCGGCCGCGGCCTGGACGCGGTCGCGGATCAAGGCCGCGGCGTGCGCGGCGGCCACCGCCAAGAGATCACCGAATGTTGCGACGTCGCCCGCGCCTTCGTCCTGGCCCGCGCGGCCCAAGAGCACGGACGCTTCGCGGATCCGGTGTTCGGCCAGCGCCCAGTCCGCCGGGGCGACGACGGGCTCGTAGCGTTCGCGGACGCGGGGCAGGGACAGGTCGTAGGCGAGCGTCGATCCGGCGAACCAGACGGGCCGGGTGCCGCCGTCCGCGCGGTCCCCCGCCAGCGCGACCGCGTACCCGAGCAGCGCGCCGTCATCGTCTCGGCGTTCACGCACGCGCAGCTCAGCGTCGCGAAGCCGGTCGAGGAAGTCGGCGTCGCCGTGGGCGAGCGCGGCCGCGGTACGGACGGTGTGCTGCAGGGCCTCCCGCGCACTCTCGGCGAGGCCGCGGCGGGCGGCCTTCTCCGCCGGTGACCGGCCGCCGGCGCGCGGTCCGATCCAGCGGCGACATCTCGGTGAGGCCCCAGCGGGCCTCGAAGGCGCGGGCGGCGGGAGGTCGAGAACTGCGAGCAGGCCCTGCAGGACAACTGCTTGAAGGAGTCCGTCTCTGTGATCGCCGCCCGGCCCTGCATAGGGTGGTGGTGCCGGTCGCAGGATAGGCGGCCGGGCGTTGAGCCCACCGACTCGCTTCCTGTGGCTGGCGTGCGTCTCACGCGGTGGTTTCCGGGAGCCGGTATTCGTACTTGCGGGGCCGGAGGTCTTCGTCGGCGGGTTCCCAGTCGGTGTAGTGGGAGACGGTTCCTCCGCTGGCCGTGTAGGGGGCGGTGTGGGTGTCGACCCTGATGTCGCTCACGACGTAGAGGTCGACGGTGTTGCCCTTGTCCCGCGCGTGGAGGACTTCGTTGATGGTCAGCTCCACGCTCGTCGCGGCGCCCGTGGTGCCCTTGACCTCGACGTGGCGTTCCTCCGTGCCGCGGGTGCAGCGCAGGTCGTAGGGCTTGCCGAGTCTTTCAATGGTCCAGCCGTCGTTCTCGTAGTGGGTGATGGCCCGTTGCTCGGCGTGCTCCTCGATGGTCTTGCGCTTCTTGGGGTCCGAGATGTAGCCGGCGCCGCGGCGGCGCGCTGGTGGGCAGCCCCGCGTTCATCGCGCGGTGCGTCGAGCGGTACCGCGCATCCGGGTTCGGGGCCCCGGACGAAGGCGAGGTGCGGAGCTGGCGTGCGAGCTGGCCACCCCTCTTCGAGGCCCTGGTGCGGGCCGGGCTGTCGGATCTGCGGGTGTACCTGGAGTACGGGACGCCGGGCGGAGGGCGGCGCCTGGACGCGCTGCTGGTCGGCAGCGCACCAGGCGGCGGGCTCACCCTGGTGGTGGTCGAGCTGAAGCAGTGGCAGACCTGCCGGATCCTGGACGGCGGCCGGGTCATGCGCAGCGACGGGGTGGTGACCACGCATCCCGTCTACCAGGTCGCCGCCTACCGGAGCTTCTTCCGCTACTGGCGGCCCGAAGGGGCGCCCCGCCTGGAGTTGCGTGCCGTTGTGGTGCTGCACGACGCCTCCGCCGAGCAGGGGGCGGCGCTCGGCTCGGCCGCACCGGCGTTCGACGACATTCCCGTCCTGACCGCCGGCGATCTGACCGCGCCGCCCGCCGCGCTGGCCGGCCTGCTGCGCTGCGACGACGTGGGCGCGGTCACTCCCGATCAGGTCGCCGCCTTCGAGGGCATCCGGTGGGCTCCGTCGGCCGGGCTCCTCGACCACGTCGGGGACGTTCTGGCGGGCAAGCCCGCCTTCGCCCTGGTCGGCGACCAGCAGGACGCCTTCAACCGGATCCGTGACAAGGCCGCGCAGAGCCTGAGACACGCGGCCACCCCGCCCGCGGCCGAACCCGGATCCGGCGCAGGGCCGCCCGAGCACGGGGCGATCATCACCGTCCAGGGGGGACCCGGCAGCGGCAAATCAGCGCTGGCCGTACGGCTGCTCAGCCACTTCATGCGCGAGCACCCCGACGCATCCCCCCGCTTCGTCACCCCCTCCGGCACACTGCGCTCCCATCTCCTGGACGCCACCGCCGACCACCCCGGAGCCCGCGAGCTGTTCCCCTCCGCCTCCAGCCTGCGCAGCACCGCCAGCCGGGCACGGGCCATCGTCATCGACGAGGCGCAGCGCATGGCGAGGTCCGGGGGGCGAATGGCGCCCGAACTCGCCGCGGTCCTCGACCGGGTCCCGCTGGTGGTGGTGTTCCTTGACGAGCGCCAGGTCATCCGGCCGAACGAGGGGGTCTCCGTCGCCGAGATCGACGCCTACGCGCGCGCGACGGGACGCCGCCACCACAGCCTGGCCCTCACCGGGTCGTTCCGCTGCCGGGGTTCGAAGGCGTACACCGACTGGGTCGAGGACCTCCTGTACGGGCGTCCCGCCCCATGGACGGGACAGGCCGGCTACGACCTCGGCCTGTGTACGGACCCCTTCGGACTCCAGGAGGGCGTCGAACGGGCCACCGCCGCCGGCGACACCGCACGGATCACCGCCGGGTTCTGCTGGAAGTGGACCCCCACCCGCCAGTCCGCCCGGACCCTGCCCCTGGACATCCGCATCACCAGCACCCCACCCACCGGCGAACCTCGCGTCTGGCAGGCCGCGTGGAACGCCTCCGTAGCCCTCACCACCGCCGACGGCGAACCGCTGGCACCGGCCAGCCAGCTCTGGGCCAGCCACACCGGCGGCCACCAGCAAGTCGGCTGCGTCTACACCGCCCAAGGCCTCGAATACCACCACTCCGCCGTCATCATCGGCCCCGACCTCACCTGGCGCGACAACCGCTGGACCGCCCACCCCGCCGAAAGCCACGACGCCCGCCTCCGCGACCTCGCCCCCGACGAATACCTCCCCCTCGCCCTCAACATCTACCGCGTCCTCCTCACCCGCGGCACCCACACCACCCGCATACACGCCACCGACCCCGAAACCCACCACCACCTCACCAGCCTCATCAACCCCAGCAGCCCACAGCCAGACCACCAGCCGTGAACCCCCGGACCGCCAACCCGCAGGCCTCGAGCCCACCACAGGGCAGAGAGGGCCGCGGGCGCGGCCGGGGCGGAGGGCGGCGTCGTCAGGGAGTGCAGCGTCGCATCCACGAGCCACCCCACCGCGGTGGAGGACAGGCCGTCCTTCCAAGCGGTGTTGTCGCCGAGGCGAGCCAGGTGCGCGGCGAGGGGGCCGGTGCCGCCCTGATCTCGCCGACCGGGCACGACTTTCAAGCCCTGCGGGCTGTGACCACCCGCTCCGGCCGCGTGTCGTTGAGCAGCGTGCGTGCACAGTCGACGAAGTCGTACACATCGGTATGCATCTCGTCATCGAAATGTTCAACCGTCACATCGGCCGCTTCAATCCACGGCTCCCGCAGGAGTTCACCCATCTCCCACGACTCCATGGCCCCCGCCCGGCAGAGTCCCGCAAGCTGTTCGCGGGCACTCTCATAGCACCGGCGCCAGGCCGTGCCACGCTCGCCCAGCGACTGCCCAAAGGACTCGGCCTCACTCGTCAAGCTCCGCGGCAGGTGCGGACCTGCGGGCAGAGACCGGGTTGCCGAGTGGAGGGCTTGGAGCGCGTCCAAAGCACGTTGAGCAGCCACTGATTCCGCACCAGATCTACTCGTCGCCCGGAGACTGCGCCAGGCCGCGTACCGCCTCGTCGAGCCATCGAAATACATCGCGACCATCTCCGCATGCTCAATGATCGGGCTTGCTGCTTGAATGACCGCGATCGGCCCCTCCAGCTTGACGGCACTTTCCGCCCGATGGAGCCGGTCCAACGGCTCCTGCAAGGTGTCAGCAGCGCCCCACCTGCGCCCCTCGATGGCCCGGTCAGCCTCGCGCATGAAGCTATCCGCGGCATCGATCAATCCGACATAGGCAGCCCGCTGAGCCGCTCGGTTCTGCTGGATCAACGTGGCAGCGTACTGGGTAACCGCAGTGGTCTCAGCTGCCCGCCGGGTGGCTTCCGCCTGAGCGTGACTGCCCTTGAGCTGCACACGTGCGGCTATGAGGGTTCCGCCGATACCAAGGGCAACGCCACCCAAGCCCACGATGGCAGTGAACTGTTCCGGTGTCATGCTTTGCATCATGACCTCCGACTCGCCCCCGCTCGCAACAGGAATCGTCTGAGAGGGCGGTTCGTGACTCTTTGAGTGGTTGTGTCGTCGCCTGATGGTGTGGGGTGCGGGCGGAATCCGCTGGTCCGCAGCTGGTGGTCTGTTGGGGTGGCGGGGTGAGTGAACGCAAGCCGTACCC
>NZ_JAPNLM010000067.1 GCF_026627255.1 Streptomyces antarcticus
AACTTCCCCTCGTTAGACCCCACTTGTGGCGGTATACAATAAATGAGGTGGGATGAGTGGACAGACAGTCGTAAATTCGAAAGCTGTATCGAATTCCGACTTGATCGAACAGATCCGGCCTTCCTCGAACCGCTGGGCGGCGACCACCAGAAGTTGACTGCGTTCGCCACATTGGCAGCGGCCTGGATGTTGACGGCGACCGACACGTTGACGGCGCCGCCGAGATTGACGGCGACCAGTACGTTCACGGCGAGGACGATGGTGGCGCACTGTCCGGTGCCCGTGCCGGTGTCACCAGGCTTGACGGGCGGTGCCTGATCGGCCAGCGACGTGAGGACGCCGGCCGCTTCCTTGATGCCGTCCTGGACCTTGCGCGGGTCTCCGGAGCGGAGCTTGCCAGCGAAGGTTCCGAAGAACTGCGGCTGGTTGGCCTGCACCTTGTCCAGAAGAGCTGAGGCCGCTTGCCTCTGCTCCGGGGTGCTGTTGTTCTGGCGCAGGGCGGCCAGGTCTGCGAACTTGCCGGACTCACCGAGATCCTCGGCCACCGGGCCCTGCGCGAAGGCGAGCCCTTCGAAGAGCGCCCGTCCGTCCTGCGCGGCCTGCGGGGTTGCCGCTACGGCCGCGCGGGGGGCGGGGGTCTTGGTCGTGGCCATCGCACCCTGTGCGGCGACGCCGCTTAAGCCCAGTACGGATGCCACGGCGATGGCGACGCTTGCGCGTCGTTGCATGGGTAACTTCCCCTCGTTAGACCCCACTTGTGGCGGTATACAATAAATGAGGTGGGATGAGTGGACAGACAGTCGTAAATTCGAAAGCTGTATCGAATTCCGACTTGATCGAACAGATCCGGCCTTCCTCGGGGAGGCCCGCATGGCAGTGCGTCACCTCGGGTAGGTGGCCGTTGCAAGCGTTGAGCTTGTTCTATTACGACCCATGCAAGTTTCGGGCGTGCCCGACATGAAAGGGACAGACCTCAGATGACAGCCGATAACAAGACGTCCTTAGCCCCGACCCAGCGCGCCCTCACGCTGGCGGCACCCTTCATCGTGGGAGCTGTGGCTACAGCAGTGGCGTTTCTCCTGTTCAGGAGCTCCTTCACGGGAAGGGTTGCCACCCACTTCACTCTTGACGGCGATGCCAATGGATTCAGCTCCCCCAGCGCCGCACTTGGCCAGTACATGGTGGTCTTCCTGATCGAGGCCATTGGCATCGGTGCCGCCCTCATATCCGCCAAGGCCGCCATCACCACCGTGCGGGCGCTGGGCGTCTTCGCCTGGGGCCTGGCATGCGCAACCGCGTGCCTGTTCGTGCTGGCCATGTGGGTCAGCACCGGCTCTGAAGGCCAGGAGGTACGGCTGTCCAGCCAACAGGTCGTCACAGCCGTCGCGGTGGGACTCGCTGTGGCCGTGGGCGGATGGCTCGTGTCACGGAAGCGGGCATGAGCCGGCAAGGGGAAACGGGCCCGGTCCTGGTGTGGCAGCGTTCCCTCGTCAGCGGGTGGATGCTCGCCACCGGGCTGGTCTCGGCCGCCGCCCTCCTGGTCGCCGCAGCGGTGGATCCCTCACACCGGCTCTGGGCGCTGTCGCTTTTGCTGTTCTCCGCAGCCTTCCTGATCACCGCGGCGGTCAGGGTCACTGTTTCCGAGCGCGGAGTCACGGCAGCATCAGTCTGCCTCCCGCTTCTCCGACGGCACTTCCCTCTCCCCCGCATCACGAAAGCTTCGTCCCGCTGGACATGCCCCCTCGAAATCGGAGGCTGGGGCTACCGCTGGAACCCCGGCCTCAGCGCGATCTCGCTCCGCGAAGGCGACGCCCTGTGGCTCGGCCTGAGCAACCAGACCACGTTCGTCATCACCATCGACGACGCCGAGACAGCCGCGAAGCTCGTCAACCGGCTTCGCGAACAGAGCCCCGAGGACCGCTGACATGCTGGTCGAAATCGATCACTCGTCGCCCGTCAGCCTCGCGGAACAGATCGCCGCCGCGGTACGCAGAGCTCTAGCCGAGGGCACACTGCACCGGGGGGAACGCCTCCCATCAGCCCGCTCTCTCGCACGAACCCTCAACATCAACGTCCACACCGTGCTGCGCGGATACCAGATCCTCAAAGAAGAACACCTCATCGACCTCAGACCAGGACGAGGCGCCGTCGTCATGTCGACGTCCTCCCCCACACAGGCACTCGTGGTGGACGCATGCCGACACTTCGCGCACCTCGCGAGACAAGCAGGCCTCACCGAACCCGATGTCCTGGAGATGGCACGCACCCTCTTCCGAACAGCCACCTGACCCCGAGGGGGGCTACGCCCTCCTCCGCCCGGATCCGTCGTGCTCACCCGCCGGCTCGCCGGGTGCAGCCCCTGCTTTATCCGGCGGCCTGGATGACGCCGTGGAGTCGGCCGAGATCGCGTTCGTCTCAGGCGTCCTTGGCCTGGGCCCGCTCGAACAGCGGCTGCCGCATGTCGGCGAGCTCCTGGGCCAGGTGGTCGAGGGGCAGGGGGCGACCGTGATGCCGAGCCCTGGGGCGTGCGGGCTCGCAGCGATGGTTGCCCATACGGCAATGCAGGCGTCGGCGGCGGCTCGGCGGGCCCGCCTCGCGACTTGCTCGCCCCCGAGGCTTCCCCGAGGTAGCACTCGCGCGGGTGCTCGACCTCCCTCTTGGTGCTGCCTGACAGACGTAGGGAGAGCCAGGAGGCCTGTCACCTGGGCCGGGTCGGGTCGAGCTGTGCCGCGAAAAAAGCCGAGGCCGTCCGCAGGACCTCGTTCGCCCGCTTGAGCTGCACGTTTTCCTTGCGCAGGGCCGCCAGTTCCTCGCGCTCCGCCGTGGTGAGCACATCACCGCGTTCGCCGGCGTCGGCCTCGGCCTGGCGGATCCAGTTCCGCAGGGCCTCGTGGTGCACGCCGAGATCCTCGGCCATACGGCGGATCACCGGCTTCGGCTCAGCGGTCCGGTACATCCGCACCGCACGCTCACGCAACTCCAGCGGGTACTTCCTCGGGGCAGGCATCGTCTGGGCTCCTCTCACGAGCCCCATCTGACCCCCTGTCACCTCTTCTCGCATCTCGGGGGAACCTCAGTCCGCTCAGGCCGCGGCCGGCGGGTTCGCCGATCCGGAGGCGCGGCGGTGTTCGGCGTTGATGCGCTGGGCTTCCTGCAGCTGGTCTTCGAGGATGACGATCCGGCACGCGGCCTCGACGGGGGTGCCCTGGTCGACGAGCTCGCGGGCGCGGGCGGCGATGCGGAGCTGGTAGCGGGAGTAGCGGCGGTGCCCGCCCGTGGAGCGCAGCGGGGTGATGAGACGGTGCTCGCCGATCGCGCGGAGGAAGCTCTGGGTGGTGCCGAGCATGTCGGCGGCCCGGCCCATCGTGTAGGCGGGGTAGTCATCGTCATCGAGACGGCCGTAGGAGTCGTCTGCGGTCATTTCACCTCTCTGTGAACCATGCGGAGGGGCCCTGGTGCCTATGGCACCAGGGCCCCGAAGGAACTGCTACACCATCTGCCGGCCCTGATGCTGCGCCGGCCTACTGTTTCCGCCTACCCGACCTGAGAACCGTCGGGGGTGCGGGGATCGCGGTTGCTCGACCGGAGACCACCTCACAAACGATGTCCTGCGGTACCCGGACCCAACAATCCGTCCGGGCGATCCTGATGGCGCCCAATCCCTCCGTTCATCCCTCGGATGATCAACTGCATACCAACTGGGAACTGCTGATACTGCGAACTGCTGCAACGCGGGTACTGCTCCTACTACTGCACTGCGCACTGCTGGTGGCCTCAAACCAGCGCCACTCCGGCAGCCAGCCCCGTCGCCCGTCCTGCATCTGCTCTGGCTTGGAACCCCACTGCCGAACCTCCCGGAGCGGATGCCCACCATCGACACCCTTACCGAGGCACTGCCGAGTACTGCGAACTGCTGATACTGCGTGTGGTGGCCCCTGATGACTGCGGGCCACCCAGTCCGGTGACCAGTCCCGTCGCCGACCTGCACAAACCCTGGCTTCGACACTCCACCACCGCACCGTCATACGGGTACTACCTGTACTGCGGATACTGCTGCCCGGCAGTTCGTCTCTGCCAGGCCCTGCGGTCTCTCTGGGCTACGAGAGAAACCATAACCACACCACCGACCAATGTCTACTCCGGCCGACACAGGTTTTCGTGCGGGCAGTGAACAGGTAATCGAGCGGGGAGAAGCGCGGCCGCTCGATGCGGCGGACGGGAGCAGGGCGGGCGTGCCCCGGGTCGGCTCGGTGGCTCTCCCCGGGGCCGGATGCGGCGTCACCGCCGGTGTCCCGCCGCCCTGGCGGGCGCGGCGGCTCGCTGGCGGGCGGGGACGCCGGCTCGGCCGGGGCCGGCTGTCCGGGGGCCGCGGCGGCGGTTGTGGTGGTGGAGCGGGAGCGGGCCGCCGCCGGGGAAACCCTCACGCGGGACGCGGGCGCGGCCGGGGCGGAGGGCGGTGTCGTCAGGGAGTGCAGGGTCGCGTCCACGAGACGGCCGGCCGTGGTGGAGGTGGGGCCGTCCTTGAAGGAGGTGTCGGCCTGGAGGCGGGCCAGGTGTGCGGCGAGGTGTGCGGGGCCGCCCTGGTCGCGGATCTGGTTCATGCGGGCCGCGAGCAGGGGCCAGGGGCGGGAGGCGACCAGGAGACCGACCTGTGTCTCGGGCAGGACGTCCTTGACGAGGCCGACGATCGTGGCGTGCGCGAGCCGGTTCACGCCGAGCTGCTCCAAGGCCTTCGCGCGGTCGCCGAGGTCCAGGTCCCGGGGCACGTTCAGGCCCTCGGTCAGCGGGCCCCAGGAACGCTTCGCGTCCCGGCTTGCGGGCGGCGCCCACGGATCGACGGCCTCCCGCACCGGCACAGCAGCAGGAGCGGGGGCGGCAGTCGGCGCGGTGCCCGGCGCAGCGGCGGGTGCGGGCACACGGGCGTCAGCCGGAGCCGGAGCGGGCGCGGAGGCGGGGGCGGTGGTCGCCGCCGGGGCGGCCCGGAGCGGGTGCGGGTGCTTTGGCGGCGGCCGCGGTGGTGACGGCGGCGACGGCCTGGTCGACGCCGGCTCCGGCGGCGTGCGCGTCGAGGAGGATCCGGGCGACGTCGACGCCGCGGGCGTCGAACCGGCCCATGGCGGCCGCGATGTCCGGCCAGGCCGGGGAGGCCAGGATCGCGTCGCGCACCAGACCTGCGGGCATCGTCGTACGAAGGAGGTCCGCCCACCGGTCGGTGCCCTCCGCCTTCGTCAGGGCCTCGTTCGCCACCACGGCCTGGTGGACTCCGGCGGTCATGCGGCCCAGCTGCGGCAGAAACGTGCCGAGGTCGACACCGGCCTGCTGGAGACCGACGAGCTGACGGGCCATCACCGGCCAGTCCGCCCCCGCCATCAGCTCGGCCAGGACGTCGTCGCCCAGGACGCCGCGCAGCTGGCCGGCCGACCAGCCCGGCGCCATTACAAAGAGCAAGAAAATGATCCCATCAGACACTGGGCCAACATGAACGCCAAGCGCTCGCCGCTTGCTCCCATCTACGTCAACGACGCCAAACTTCATCTCCGGAAACCAGCCCTGAGCCCCGCCATCCGACTCGCGCAGCAACGGCGCGCCCACACCTTCGACCCATCCCACCGCGCTGGTGAAGCGCTCGTCGCACACCGCTACCTCGCCACGGTGTTCCGGCGAGCCTGGGACCCAATGCGGAGACACGTACTCTCTCCAAACGGAGATAGCCATTACCAAGTTGGTCGGTGACGATCGGGGGCAAGGGCCGACGAGCGGCCATCTGATCGTTTCTGGCAGCCACGGGCATGATTGGATCCCCGGCATGACAGATTGGCCACAACTCAGCCACGCCTACGGCTCCGCCGAAGACATACCCGCCCTGCTGGCGCGCATCGCGTCCGAGCCCGAGTCAGGGCTCTGGAACGACCTGTGGTCCGCGCTCTGCCATCAAGGCAGCGTCTTCTCAGCCAGCTTCGCAGCACTGCCCTGGCTGGCCGACATGGCCGAGAACGAAGACCGGGGACAAGCCGTGAACGCTCTGGGCCTGGCGGGTGCCATCCTGGCGGGCGCCGACCAGCCGCATGGAGCGGGCGATGTTCGCACACAGCACTCGGCGGAAATCGCAACCCTGCTGGCATCGGTGAACCGTCATCTCCGGACCGCAACCGACCGCACCGAGTACATCGACCTCCTGGAATCCATGCTCGGCTTCGAGGGCGTCGCGGGATGGAGCGAGGACCTGGCTTGGGGACTCGGGAACGAGGAATACGAAGTCTCCTGCCCCGGATGCGAAACCAACCTGTTCATCGTCATTGGCGAACGCGGGTTCTTCTCCACCAGCGAGGACTACGCCTTGTCTTACGACACCATCGAAACCCGCCCGCTCCGCGCGACGAGCCCCGCAAACCTCGAAGGCATCGGCTCGCGTCTCCACGACATCGCACTCACCGACGACCAACACGAAGTCGCCCACCTGCTGACCTACGTCTTCGGGAACGCGACCTGCCCGGACTGCGAAACCGACTTCTCAGTCGCCGACCGAGTCAGCGCCGGCTAGGTGTGCTGTCGCATGAGGTTGGTACCGCCTCAGTGGCGGGCGGCAGCCCGCCGACGGACGGTGTTCGGGAGGGTGGCGCTGCGCCACATCTACGGGGAACTCCATGCCCTCAGCTTGGAATCGCGCCTCTCCGGGCGCCCCCGCACAGCTCCGTATGGAGCACGGACCAGCCAGAGAGCCGGGGCCCCGGCTCGGGGCCCCGGATAACTGCCCGGCGGTCCCCGCTCAGCTCTTCCGCTCACTCAGGACGCAGAACTCGTTGCCCTCCGGGTCGAGGAGGGTCACCCAGTGCTGCCCGTCCTGCACGGTGTCGACGCGCCGGGCACCGAGGGAGAGCAGCCGGGCAATCTCGGCCTCCTGGTCGTCGGGGCGGAAGTCGGGGTGGAGCCGGTTCTTCGACGTCTTGCCCTCGGGGACAGGCACGAAGAGCAGGCCCGGCATCCGGTCCGGCTCAGGCCGGATCTCGATGATCTCGTCGGATTCGTCGACCACAACCCAGCCGAGAGCCTCGGCCCACCAGCGCCCGAGAGCGACGGGGTCGGCGGAGTCGACCATGATCTGTTCCCATTCCAGTGCCATGGGCCTGAGCATAGGCAGACCGGCGGCCCACCCCGCAAAGCCGCCACTCTTCCCAGTCCTCCAAGTCCTCCGCGGTCGCCTCAGGCACCAACCTCGTGAGACATCACAGCTAGGCGAGCACTCAGTAGTCCCGGCCCCCGAAAAGCCCGGCACCCGCCCTCCGAAATCGCAGAGTCATTCTGCACAGAATCGGACCGCGCAGGGCATCAACACCCTTCGCCTCGCTGCTCAGCGCCCGGTCACGATGCAACTAATAAATGCACCGGACAGCGAGCCGGGAAACCAGGCCCGCCGACACCCGACAACACCGCCCACCCACGGCCCCCGCACCCGCCCCCAACACCGGCCCCCCGACACCACGACAACCCCACCACAACACCACCCCCGCACGGCGTGCGCGGCACCGCGGCACCGCACCGCCACCCCCCCCCCCCCCCCCCCCCCCCCCCCCCCCCCCCCCCCCCCCCCCCCCCACCC
>NZ_JAPNLM010000068.1 GCF_026627255.1 Streptomyces antarcticus
CGACGTCCTGGCCGCCCAACGTCGCGAACGCGCCAAGGTCCGCAGCGAGCGCCAACAGCGCTGGGGCCGACCACGGCCCCAAGCCGCCTGACCGACCCGGCCAACGTTCGTGGACAACGCACTAGCCGACATCGGGCGGCCGTTGGCTGACGGCCTGCTGTTGACGGCTTGCGGCCGGGCCGCGTCGGCCGGACCCGCCTCGGCCGGCCCGGTGTCAGGCGAGGGGGTGGGCGGCCAGCAGGTCGCCCAGGGCCTCCTCGTGCGCGGCGGCCGGGCCGAGCTGGAGCTCCAGCTGCTTGGCCCACGCGTGGTAGCGGTGGAGCGGGTAGTCGGTGTCGGCGCCGAATCCGCCGTGCAGGTGCTGCGCGGTCTGCACGACCCGCCGCACCCCCTCCGAAGCCCAGATCTTGGCGACCGCCACGTCACCGGCGATCGGCAGCGGCCCGCCGGCCGC
The DNA here is from genome assembly GCF_026627255.1 of Streptomyces antarcticus. Taxonomy (GTDB): domain Bacteria; phylum Actinomycetota; class Actinomycetes; order Streptomycetales; family Streptomycetaceae; genus Streptomyces; species Streptomyces antarcticus. Next base: position 455 of record NZ_JAPNLM010000068.1, read on the forward strand.
GCCGGTCGCGGCGTCGAGGCGCCAGGCGGCCTGCCAGAGCGTGACCTCCATGGCCCGCAGGTCGATGTAGCGGTCGGCGGCCTGGACGGCGACGGCCTGGAAGGTCGCGACCGGGAAGCCGAACTGCTCGCGCTTGGCGGTGTAATGGCTGGTCATGGTGAGCACCCGCTCGCCGAGGCCGAGCGCGAGCGCGCAGGTCCCGGTGGCGAGGAGCTGGCGGAGCCGCTCCCAGGCGCCGGGGGTCCCGATGAGGTGCGTGGCGGGCACCCGTACGCCGTCCAGGGCCAGTTCGGCGAGGCGCTCCCCGCTGGTGGAGCACTGCTCGGCGAGGTCCAGGCCCCCGGCGGTGCGCGGGACGAGCGCGAGGACGGCCTCCCCCTCGCCGGTGTGGGCGGGTACGGCGATCCAGTCGGCGTTCTGCGCCCAGGGGACGGCCGTCTGGCTGCCCTCCAGGGTCCAGTCGGCGCCTTCCCGGCGGGCGGTGACGGCCAGTTCGGCCGGGTCGTGGCCGGTGCGGCCGTGCGCGGCGGCGGTGAGGACGAGCGTCCCGTTCCCGGCGCCGGGCAGCAGGGCGGCGGCCAGTTCGGGGCTGCCGTGGGCCTGGACGGCCATGGCGGTGGCGCAGTGTTCCAGCAGCGGTACGCGGGCCAGCACCCCGGCGGCCTCGCGCAGCACCAGGCACAGGACGATGGCGTCCAGGCCGGCGCCGCCGTGTTCCTCGGCGAGGACCAGGCTCAGCAGGTCGGACGAGGCGAGCCTGGCCCACAGCGGGCGGTCGAAGTCCTGGGCGACGGCCCCGGGGGTGAGCGCGGGGCTCGGCACGCTGTCGGGCGCGACATCCGCGAACACGGCCTTCGCCGCCTCGACGGCGGCCTGTTGTTCCTCGGTGAAGGTGAAGTCCACTGCCTGTCCTCCCGCGCGCACCCGGTCCATCCTGTCCTGACGGTGCGTCAAGATAGAACAAGTTCTTGAAAATGCACAGCCTGGTGCCGGACAGGGGGGCCGGGGGCGGGGAGGGGCGCGGGTCAGCGGTCGAAGTCGATCTCCACTTCCTCCGTCACGGCGTGCGACTGGCAGGCCAGGACGAAGCCGGCCTCCGTCTCCTCCGCCTCGAGCGCGAAGTTCCGCTCCATCCGTACCTCGCCCGTCACGAGGAAGGCCCGGCAGGTGCCGCACACGCCGCCCTTGCAGGCGTACGGGGCGTCGGCGCGGTTGCGCAGCACCGCGTCCAGCAGGGACTCGCCGTCGCGGACCGGCCAGGTGCCGGAGCGGCCGTCGAGCCGGGCGGTGACCCGTCCGTGGGCCGGCGCGTCCGTTGCGGACGGACGGGCGGCGGGTGCCACCGTGTCCTCGACGTGGAAGATCTCCTCGTGGACCCGGTTCCGGGCGACGCCGAGTGCGCCGAGCGCCCGTTCCGCGCCCTGAACCAGGCCGTAGGGCCCGCACAGGAACCAGCCCGTCACCTCGGTGACCGGCAGCAGGGCGGGCAGCAGCGTCGCCAGCCGCTCCTCGTCGAGGCGTCCGGAGGGCAGCCCGGCCTCCTGCTCCTCGCGGGAGAGGACCGTCACCAGCTGGAAGCGTGCGGGGTAGCGGTCCTTGAGGTCGGCGACCTCCTCCAGGAACATCGTCGACGCGGCGCTGCGGTCGCCGCGCACGAGGCAGAAGCGGGCGTCGGGCCGGGCGGCCAGCAGACTGGCGGCGATCGACAGCACGGGGGTGATCCCGCTGCCGCCGACGATCGCGGCGTAGTGCCCGCCGGCCGGGGCGGCGGCCGGGTCCAGGATGAACCGGCCGGCCGGGACCATCACGTCGAGCACGTCGCCGACGGCGATCTCCTTGTGGGCGAACGTGGAGAACGCGCCGCCGTCCACCAGCCGCACCCCGACCCGCAGCAGCTCGGGGCCCGGGCCGTCCGGCGCCGGGGCGGCGGAGCAGATCGAGTACGTGCGCCGGATCTGCACGCCCTCGGGGGTGGTCCGGCGCAGGGTCAGGTGCTGGCCGGGTGCATGCCGGTACTCGGCGCGCAACCCGCCCGGCACCTGGAGGACCAGGGCCACCGCGTCCTCGGTGAGGCGCTCGACCGAGGCCACCGTGAGCGGGTGGAACGCGCCGTGCCGGGCGGCCGGCCGGGGTGCCTCGGCCATCTACAGCTCCTTGAAGTGGTCGAACGGTTCGCGGCAGGTGACGCAGCGGCGCAGGGCCTTGCACGCGGTGGAGGAGAAGCGGCTGAGCAGCTCGGTGTCGGTGGAGCCGCAGTTCGGGCAGCGCACCGAGAGGGTGAGCGGGACGGCTCCGCCGGCCGCGTGCGGCCGGGGCGGGGCGATGCCGAACTCGGCCAGCTTGCGGCGTCCTTCGGCGCTGATGTCGTCGGTGGACCAGGCGGGTGCCAAGACGGTGATGACGCGCACCTCGGGGATGCCGTGGTCGTTCAGGACCCGCTCGATGTCGGCGGACATGGCCTCGATGGCCGGGCAGCCGGTGTAGGTGGGGGTCAGGGTGACCTCGACGTGGCCGTCCTCGCACATCCGCACCCCGCGCATGACGCCGAGTTCGGTGAGCGTGAGCACGGGCAGCTCGGGGTCGGGTACGGAGCCCGCCAGCTCGGCCAGTTCGGCTTCGAGGCGGGTCGTCGCGGCCGTCCCGGCGCCGGTCACCACGACGCTCCCGGGTGGCTGCGGTGCAGGTGCTGCATCTCCGCGAGGAGCCGCCCGAACGGTTCGGTGTGCAGGCCCTGCCGGCCGGCTCCGGCCGCCCAGGCCCCGGTGCGCGGGCCCTCGGGCAGCGCGAGCCCGGCCCGCTCCAGCAGGGCGGTCACCGCGGCCAGCCAGCGGGCCTCCAGGGCGGCCCAGTCCAGGTCGCCGAGGCCCTCCACGGGCTGGAACATCTCGCCGGTGTACCTCCACAGCGCGTCGAGGGCGGCCCGCATCCGGGCGCGGCTCTCCGGGGTGCCGTCGCCGAGCCGCAGGGTCCACTGCTCGGCGTGGTCGCGGTGGTAGGCGGTCTCCTTGACGGCCTTGGCCGCGAGGGGGGCGAACGGGCCGTCGCCCAGGGCCAGTTCCCCGTACAGCTCGTGCTGGTAGAGGGAGAAGAAGAGCTGGCGGGCGATGGTGTGGGCGAAGTCGCCGTTCGGCTGCTCGACCAGCTGGAGGTTGCGGAAGGAGCGCTCCTCGCGCAGGAACGCGAGCTCGTCCTCGTCGCCGGTCAGGGACAGCAGGACGCGGGCCTGGCCGAGCAGGTCGAGGGCGATGTTGGCGAGCGCGACCTCCTCCTCCAGGACGGGGGCGTGGCCCGCCCACTCGCCGAGGCGGTGGGAGAGGATCAGCGCGTCGTCCCCGAGGGCCAGGGCCGCCGCCGCGGGGATGTCGCGGGTGGTGTCGCGGGTGGTGTCGGTGCCGGTCACAGGTGGCTCACCCCCTCCGGGATGTCGTAGAAGGTGGGGTGCCGGTAGGGCTTGTCGGCGGACGGCGCGAAGAACGGGTCCCGCTCGTCCGGCGAGGAGGCGGTGATCTCGGTGGAGGGCACCACCCAGATCGAGATGCCCTCGCCGCGCCGGGTGTAGAGGTCGCGGGCGTTGCGCAGGGCCATCTCCGCGTCGGGGGCGTGCAGGCTTCCCGCGTGCGTGTGCGACAGGCCGCGCCGCGAGCGCACGAACACCTCCCACAAGGGCCAGTTCTGCGTCATACCCGTGCCTCCTCGGTCTGTCCGTTGTCCTTAGCGGCCTGCTTGTCCGCATAGGCCGCTGCCGCCTCGCGCACCCAGGCGCCTTCCTCGTGCGCCGCGCGCCGCCGGCCGATCCGCTCCGCGTTGCAGGGGCCGTTGCCCTTCAGTACGTCCCAGAACTCCGCCCAGTCGATCGCGCCGAAGTCGTGGTGCCCGCGCTCCTCGTTCCACTTGAGGTCCGGGTCGGGCAGGGTCAGGCCCAGCGACTCGGCCTGCGGGACGGCGATGTCCACGAAGCGCTGGCGCAGCTCGTCGTTGGAGTGGCGCTTGATGCGCCAGGCCATCGACTGCGCCGAGTGCGATGAGGCGTCGTCCGGCGGACCGAACATCATCAGGGACGGCCACCACCACCGGTCGACCGCGTCCTGCGCCATCGCGTGCTGCGCCTCGGTGCCCTGCGAGAGGGCCATGAGCAGCTCGAAGCCCTGGCGCTGGTGGAAGGACTCCTCCTTGCAGATCCGGACCATGGCGCGGGCGTAGGGCCCGTACGAGCAGCGGCAGATCGGCACCTGGTTGGTGATCGCCGCGCCATCGACGAGCCAGCCGATCGCGCCGACGTCCGCCCAGGTCAGGGTGGGGTAGTTGAAGATCGAGGAGTACTTTTGCTTGCCCGCGTGGAGCTTGTCGAGCAGCTCGTCACGGCTGGTGCCCAGCGTTTCGGCGGCGCTGTACAGGTACAGACCGTGGCCCGCCTCGTCCTGGACCTTGGCCATCAGGATCGCCTTGCGGCGCAGCGAGGGCGCGCGGGTGATCCAGTTCGCCTCGGGCTGCATGCCGATGATCTCGGAGTGGGCGTGCTGGGCCATCTGGCGGACCAGGGTCGCGCGGTACTCCTCGGGCATCCAGTCGCGCGGCTCGACGCGCTCGTCCGCCGCCACGGCGGCGTCGAAGGCGGCGGCGAGCTGCCCGAGGTCCGTGTCGTGTCCCGTGCCGTGGCCCGTGTCCGGGGTCACTGCCGTCATCCCGGCTCCCTGTCTGAGTCTGTCGTCCGCCCGACCGACCGATCGTTCGGTTCATCCTCTTCAATGGTGAGACGGCGGGCCGTAGGGTGTCAACCTCTGTGGTGAACCCTGTGGACGGCCGATGATCGGGGCGGGATGGATTCGAACGAGGGAAAGCCCGCCGAGGGCGCTGATCCGCCACCACCGAGAGCCCCCGGAATCGCCGGTCTGAGCACCCCGTACCGGGTCGTCGCGGCCCTCGCCCTCGGGGCGGTCGCGGTGGCCGCCTGCTCCCACCTGGCACTCGTCTTCCTGCACGTGGCCCCCGCCAACACGGTCAGCCGGCAGCACGCGCGCACAGTCGACGGCTGGATCTACCCCGAGTTCGAACAGAACTGGAAGCTCTTCGCGCCCAACCCGCTCCAGCAGAACATCGCGGTCGAGGTACGGGCGCAGGTACGGACCGGCGGCGGCGACCTGATCACCACCGGCTGGCGCGACCTGTCCGCCGAGGACGGAGCGGAGATCCGCCACAGCCTGCTCCCGAGCCACACGGAGCAGAACGAGTTGCGGCGGGCGTGGGACTTCTTCACGGGCTCCCACGATGCGGACAACGAGCCGAGCGGCGAGCGCGGCGAACTGTCGGAGGAGTACCTGCGGCGGATCGCGATGGCCCGGATCGGGCCGGACCACCGGGACGGGTACGTCCTGCGGATCCAGCTGCGCTCGGCGACGCGGGCGGTGCCCGCGCCCGAGTGGAGCACCGAGACGACCGACACCCAGACGTACCACCGGGAGCTGCCGTGGTGGACGGTGTGAGGCCGCAGGTCCCGGCCGGGCGGCTCAGGGGCTCGGGCGGGCGGTTCAGGGCCTCGGCGGGGCGGTTCAGGGCCTCGGCGGGGCGGTTTGGGGCCTCGGCGGGGCGGGCGCTGGCGAAGGTGTCCGGGCAGGCCCTGGGCCCGTACCAGAGCGCCGTCATCCGGATCGGCTTCGCCGGGACGTGGCTCTTCTTCCTGCTCCGGGAGTTTCCGAACCGGGCCGAGCTGTACGGGCCGGACGGGCCGTGGAGCTTCGGGCTGGCGGAGCGGCTGATCGCCTCGAACCGGGCCTTCACGGTGCTGATGTGGTCCGACTCCACCCTCTGGTTCGAGATCGTCTACGCGGTGTCCGCGCTGGCGAGCGTCGCGCTGATGCTGGGGTGGCGGACCAGGGGCACCTCCGTGGTGTTCATGATCGGGGTGCTGTCGCTGCAGAACCGCAGCGTCTTCATGGGGGACGGCGGGGACAACGTCATCCACCTGATGGCGATCTACCTGGTGCTCACGCGGTGCGCCCAGGTGTGGTCGCTGGACGCGCGCAGGGCCCGTACGCGCGGCTCGGCGTCGGCCGGCGCCGCGGGGCCGGTGCTGTGGGGCGTCCTGGGCGCGGCGCTCGCCTACGGCGCGGCGACCGGGCGGTTCGGCTACGGCTGGCTGGCGGCCTTCGCGACGCTGTGGGTCGCCACCGCGCTGTGGTGGATGGTCGACCGGTACGAGGCGGAGGGCGAGGGCCGGGCGACGCTGGACGTGCTGGCGAACCTGCTGCACAACGCGGGGATGCTGGTGATCATGGCGGAGGTCTGCCTGATCTACGCGACGGCCGGGTGGTACAAGATCCAGGGCTCGCGGTGGCAGGACGGGACCGCGCTGTACTACCCGCTGGGGCTGGACTACTTCGCGCCGTGGCCGGGGCTGTCGGCGCTGGTGGCGGGCAGTGGGACGCTGGTGATGCTGCTGTCGTACGGGACGGTGGCGGTGCAGGTGGCGTTCCCGTTCACGCTGTTCAACCGGCGGATCAAGAACGTGCTGCTGGCGGTGATGATGCTGGAGCACGCCGGGATCGCGGTGCTGCTGGGTCTGCCGTTCTTCTCGCTGGCGATGATCACCGCTGACGCGGTGTTCCTGCCGACGGGGTTCCTGGTGTGGCTCGGGGCGCGGGTCGGGCGCGTTCGGCCGGGGGGTGGGGTGGCGGTGCCGGTGGGGGTGC
>NZ_JAPNLM010000069.1 GCF_026627255.1 Streptomyces antarcticus
TGAGTGGAGGCCCTCGTGCTGGGGGTGGCGGGCCGTCAGGTCGGCGAGTTCGGCCAGGAGTTCGCTGTGCCGGCCCAGCCGCAGATCGGCGTCGATGCGCCGCTCGACCGTCACCAGGCGGCTTTCCCGCAGCCGCATCACCTCGATCTCCAGGACCGGGCCCAGGCGCACGTCGACCAGTGCCGGCCCCTGCCACAGCGCGAGCGCCGCGCGCAGCGCCGCCGCCGCGCCCTCGTCGTCGCCCCGCTCCACCAGGTCGTGGCCCCGCACGACGAGACGCTCGTACTCGTACACGTCCACCGACTCCGGCGGGATCTGCAGCAGATAGCCGCCGTGCCGGGTGGCCAGGACCTCCTTCGCGCCGCCGGGCCCGCCCGGGCCCATCGCGGTGCCCAGCCGGCGGCGGAGCTGGAGGATGTACGTCTGCAGGGTCGTCAGCGCGCTCTGCGGCAGTCCGGTGCCCCAGATCTCCTCCATGAGGGTGGGCACCGGCACCATCCGCCCCGGGTACAGCGCGAGGAGGGTGAGGATCTGCCGCGGCTTGCGGGCACTCGGAACGATCGAACCCCCGTTGACCTCGGCACTCAACGGACCCAGCACCTGTATCTTCACGGTCTCCTCCGCAAGTCGTCGCGTTCCCCTCGTCGCCGGGCGCCCGGTGTCCGGTGTCCGCGCCCGGCACCCGACACCCGGCACCCGGTGTCCGCGCCCGCTGTGTGCGTTCGGTGTGTGCGTTCGGTGTGTGCGTTCGGTCCGGGCACGGTAGCGAGCCCCGGCCGGTGTCACCGGATCCTCGAGCCCCCTTCGAGCCCGCCTCCACGACACGGCCCCGGGTACGGTCACGCCGGCCGCCGTACCCAGACCCCCTCACCGCCCCGCGAAACCCGGCCCCCGGGCACGCACCGGCACGAACGGGCAAGCGACAGGGGGAGAGTGCGGCGGTACGGGACCACGACGGCACGGCAGGCCGGGCGGGCACGGCAGGCGCGCAGGCGGGGTGGCGGGCGGGGTGCGGGGTGGCGGGCGGGTGCGCGGGGGCCGTGCCGGCGCCCGGGCCGGGGGGAGGACGGCCGGGAGGCTACCGGGGTGCGGCCGGGGCGGCGGCGGGCGCGGGCGTCGCGGTGCCCTCGGGCAGTACGTCCCCGTGGGCCGGGGCGCCGGCGCCGGCCGGGCCCGCGGCGTCCGCGCCGGCCGCCGGGTTGCCCGTGACACCGCGCGGGCCGGCGCCCGGCGCGGCGCTGCCCAGTGGTGCCGCCCACAGCGGCACCACGGCCTTACCGCTCACGGTCACCGGTCACCGGCTGCTCCGCACGGTCTCCGTGTCCCGAGCACCCTCCCCGGCACCGTCCCGAACGGCGTCCCGGGCGGCGCTGTCGTCACCGTCACCGGCACCCTCACCGTCGCCGCTTCCGTTGCCGCCACCGTCGCCGTCGCCGGGGAGCGGGGCGGGTTCAGGGCACCGGGGCGGGGCGGTCCGGTCGGCGGGTCCGGTGCCCGCGGCGGGTCCGGTGCCCGCGGTGTGCCCTGTGCCCGCGGTGTGTTCGGCGTCCATGGCGGCCGCGGCCTGTGTCCGGTACTCCCGTGCCCTGCCCTCGGCCACGAGGGCGGGCAGCAGCAGGGCCCACAGTGCCGTCACCTTCCGCTGGAGTTCCCCGTAGGGCATTCCGGTGCCGGACATGACCTCGATCCCGCACGCGGCGGCGACCACCAGTGCCTGCGCGCTGTCCCATGCGCGGCCCTGGGCGCGGAGTTCGCCCGCGTCGCGTGCCAGGCGCAGCAGGGTGGAGACGGCGGAGATCCAGGCGGCGTGGAAGTCGACCACGGCGGGCCGGGTGCCGGCCGGTCCCCGGGGCGGCGGGCCGCATTCCTTGGTGATCCGGAAGCTCGCCGCGACGGCCGGGTCCGCGTGGAGCGTCCACGCCAGCCAGTGCGTGGTGTCGATCAGTGCCTGCAGGGGCGGGGTCCCGGCCTCGCGCAGGGCCCGTACGGAGTCGTGCAGCAGCGCGCACCCGCGCTGTTGCACGGCTTCGGCGAGTTCGTCCTTGGAGGCGAAGTGGAAGTACAGCGCCCCTTTCGTCACCCCGGCCGCGCTCGCGATCTCTCCCAGCGTCGCGTTGGCGTAGCCGTTGCGGTGGAACATCTCGGCCCCGGCGTAGACCAGCCGCCTACGGGTCCGCTCCGACCTTTCCTGCACCGAGCCGTCTCCTCTCACCACCGACAGCGGGCCCCGCGGGCCCCGCGGCATCCAAGGCCCAAGGCCCTGGGCCCCTGGGGGGCCTCAGACCCGTACGAGCCGCTCGCCCCCGGAATCCGCCACGGACCCGGACCCGGGCCCTGACCCGGCCTCGGCGAGGCTTTCGGGGCCTGCCATCAGGATGGAGCGCTGCAGGCGGCGCAGTGCCACCGACGGCTCCAGGCCCAGTTCCCGCACGAGCGTGCCGCGCAGCCGCTGGTACACGTCCAGTGCCTCGCCGCGGCGGCCCGAGCGGTGCAGGGCGAGCATGAACTGCCCGTGCAGGTTCTCGTGGGTGCGGTAGCGGCTGGCCAGGACCGTCAGCTCGGCCAGGAGCTCGCGGTGGCGGCCCAGCCGCAGGTCGGCCTCGATGCGCTGGTCCAGGGCGCACAGACGGGTCTCCTCCAGCCGCCGGGTCTCCATGTCGAGCTGGACCCCGCCGGTCACGTCGGCGAAGGCGGGCCCGGACCACAGGGCCAGCGCATCGCGCAGCAGCCGGGCCGCGCCGGCGAAGTCCCCGGCGTCCATGGCCCGGTAGCCGGTACCGGCGAGCCGGTCGAACTCCCGCACGTCCAGGGTGCCGCCGCCGCTGCTGAGGAGGTAGCCGCCGGGCAGGGTGACCAGGACGTCCTTCGCGGTCCGCGCCGGAGCGTCCGGGCCGGCGCCGGCCGGGCCGTGTTCCAGGGCGGTCGCGATGAGGGCGCGTAACTGAAGGACGTACGTCTGGAGCGTCGTACGCGCGCTGCGCGGCGGTTCACCCGCCCACAGCTCCTCTATCAGGGCCGACACGGGTACCACCTGATCGGCATGGAGGGCCAGGAGGGCCAGGACCTGCCGGGGCTTGGGGGCGGTCGGCGTGATGGAGAGTCCGTTCTCCCGCACAGCCAACGCGCCGAGTACATCGATGTCCACGCCGTACTCCCCTGTCCTTGGATGAGTCGCACCGCCAGTAGAAAACAGGACCGACGGTTTGTCAATATCAAACCGGTCGTGCTGTTTTGGAGACCAGCGGTACGCCACCACCGCTCAAGTATGTTCCCTGAGCTGCGAGTTCACCTGTTTACGGCTGCCGGCGGTGCGGCCCGACCTCCTCGACGGCCCCTCAACGCGGGCCGGGGAGCCACCTCAGCCCCCACCGCAAAGAGACCACTTGGTCTGTTCTCTGGGGTCGTGGCACTCCCGCAGCGGCCGCCCGGACGGGCACGGCGGAGCAGGGGCGAGACGCCCCGCCGACGGCACACGGCGGGGGCAGGGCGAAGGCCCGTGCGCGGCACGGCGCGGAGCACGGCCGGGGAGAGGCTGCGGTGGGGCTCCAGTGGGGGTGTCGCGGAAGCCGCTCCGCCCACCCGGGGGGTGCGGTGTCCGGTGCGTGCGCCGGCAAGGCGGAGGGCGGTACCCGTTCCGGACGCACTCGGACGCACTCGGGCGGCCCGCGCGGCGCGCGCGGGACACCGCAACGGCAGGGACGGGGGTCCGGCGACGGCTCCTAGACCGGCTCCGGGGGCCGGGGGCCGCCCTCGGCGGGTCCGGCCGCCGATCCCTGGGGCAGCAGCGCGTCCAGGGTTCCGGCCGCCGCGAGCCGCGGCAGCATCAACGCCCAGAACCGGGTGAGGGTATGGGGCGCGACCCAGTCCCGCTCGCCGGCGCCCAGGACTTCCAGCCCCACCGTCGAGGCCACCACCGCACTCGCCGCGTCCCGCGCGCAGACCCCCTCGGCCAGGGCCCCCTCCCGCGCCGCGGCCCCCACCGCCTCCTGGACCCACAGCGTCCACTGCCGCCGCAGATCGACCCCGCTCCTGCGGGAGGCATCCGCGCACAGCCCGTACCCGGCCCGCACCACCACATCCCCCGCGAGCAGCGCCATCAGCGCGTGCGTGGAATCCACCAGCACCTGAAGGGAGTTCGGACCCGCAGACCCCCCGCACCGCCCCGCACCACCTCCGCCAGCCACACCCGCCGCACCCGGCACACCCGCCGCACCGGACACACCCTCCACGCCCCGCCCGCCCATCACCCCGGGGGAACCCGGCAGACCCGCCACACCGGACGCACCCGGTGCCCCCGGCAGTTCCGGCTCAGCCGCCGCCCCCGGCAGACCAGCCACACCGGGCACGCGGGGCACACCAGGCTCACCCGCCGTACCGGGCGCGCTGGGCTCACCAGGCTCAACAGGCGTGCCGGGCATGCGGGTGAAGGCCTGCCGGCCTGCGGTGATCTGCCGCAGGGCCTCGGCCGCCCGGTCCTCGACGGCCTGGGCGAGCGCGGTCTTGCTCTCGAAATGGAAGTGCAGACCGCCGGCGCTCACCCCGGCCCGGCGGCTGATCACCGCGATCGAGGCGGTGACGAACCCCTGCTCGGCGAACACCTCCGCGGCCGCGCGGACCAGAGATTCCCGCGTGCGGGCCGCACGCTCCTGCTTCGCCATGGAGTCTCCACAAACCGCCAACGCGGTTTGCCTCAGGGGGTACAAGATCTTCGCGGTCACAGTCTGCGGCCGCACCGGAGCCCGGCTCGCGTCCCGCTGGAGCCGCCGCCCGCCCGGCCGGAACCCGCCGCCCCGGCCCCGCCCGGCCACCCCGGCCCGCGCCTCCCGTACCGCCCGCACCTCCCGTACCGGCGGAGCGGCCCGTACCGCTGGAGCGAACCGGCGTCCCGCACCCGGAGCACGACGGCAGCGGAGGTGCGGCGGGGACACCACCGGTGCGGCGCGGTACCGGCCCGGGCGGGGTGGCGGGAGCGGCCCGGGCGGGGTGGCGGGAGCGGGCTCAGGAGAACGCCGGATCGTGCTCCTGCACCGGCCGCCCCGGCCCCGGTCCCATCTCCGCGGTCACCCGCTGCCCCCGGTCGGGGGCGATGTCGAGCCGCGCGAGCATCGCGGGCGTCGCGATGCTCGGGCAGATGTGCTGGTAGACGGCCGCCACCCGCTCCTCGATGTCCGTACGGTCGTTGAGGGTCTGGGAGTAGATCTGCACGCCCGTCCAGCAGGCCGAAAGGATCCACGCCGTCTCGGCCGGGTCCACGTGCGGCAGCAGCTCGCCCTGCTCCTTCGCCCGGCACAGCAGGGTCCGCGTGAACTCGATCCAGCCCGGCACCGACCCCCCGCCGAAGATCTCCCGCATCCCCGGCCCCAGCGAGAGCCGCGCCCCGGCACTGAGCATCGGCTCGCGCTTCATCCGGTACGCCAGCACCATCGCCACGTCCACGAGTTCCTGCAGCTTGCTCTCCCGGTGCGGCACCCCGCCCTCGGCGAACTGCTCGTCCAGGACACCCTGCGCCAGCTCCTGCTTGGAGGCGAAGTGGAAGTACAGGGCACCCTTGGTGACACCCGCCCGGGAGAGGATGTCGGCGATGGTGGCCGCGTCATAGCCACGCTCGTCGAAGACCGACGCCGCCGCCTCCAAGATCGCGCGACGCGTACGTACCGCACGCTCCTGCCGTGCCACGGTGCCTCCGTTGTCCGAGGGCTCGTACCCGCCCGACCCGCATACCGGATCGGCCACCCTCACTAAAACCAACCAGAAGGTCCGTATTTTATCAAGCGGCCCCCGACGGCCCCCCGGACACCACCCCCGCGCCACCACCCCCGCCGACCAGCCACCCTGATCAGCGTCCGCCGATCAGCCCCTGAAGCGGTCCCAGAGCCGGGGGAAGCGCGCCGCGCGCACGG